>NZ_SDWV01000009.1 GCF_004137345.1 Nocardioides zhouii | reverse complement strand
TCGTGGTCATCACGGCACCTTCCCCGCTGACACTCGTCAGCGCGTCAGGCCGGAAACACCGTTAAATCCACAGTCCCCCCGGCCTAGATCGGGGTGGTGCCGTAGGGCAATGGCAGCGGAATGGGGCAGGTCTGAGAACGTGCGATCGCCGCTGAACCGGATGATCGTTGCCTGGTCTTGTCTACAGGCCTGACGCCCCTTCAAGGCGTGTGCAGGGTCCGTTCAGGGGCTGGTCGGGACGGCTTCCAGGATGTCCTGGCTTGGGGTCGAGACCGTTCGCTGGATGCGCCAGCCACTGGCCGCGAGCAGGTGGGTGTACTCGTCGAGTGTGCGTTCGCGACCGCCAACCAGTGCCAGCATGTACACATCGATGTCGCTGGCCTCGAACTGTCCAGCATCGTCGGGGATGACCCACTCGAAGAGGAGCAGGGTCGACGTCGGTGCGGCGGCTGTGCGCACTGCAGTCAGGATGGCGACGGCATCGGCGTCGGACCAGTCGTGGATGACATTGGAGAGCATGTAGCAGTCTGCGGCTGGGAGTGCATCGGTGAAGAAGCTTCCGGCCTGTACCGAGATCCGATCTAGGCTTCCCAGTTCGCTCGCGACCTGAGCCCGGTCGAACAGCACACCTTGTGCACCCGGAGTCTGGTCGAGCACGGCGCGCAGCAGATGTCCGCGCCCACCTCCGATGTCGGCGATCACGTCGAACTGGGAGAAGTCGTAGCAGGGCACCACCTTGGAGATCCGGCGGGTGGTCATGGCGGTCATGCCCTGGTCGTAGACCTCGGACTCCTCTGGGTGGGCGTCGAGGTAGGAGAAGAAGCCGTTGGGGTCGTGGAAGTTCGTTCCGGGTCGGCCCGTCCTGACCGCCTCCTCGAGGCTCTTGAAAGAGTCCCAGATGATCGGCATTCCCAGAAGGCGGGTCAGGGGGAGCAGACCCTCTGGGTGGTCATGCCGCAACAGCCGAGACGCCTCGTTGTGCGACACGTCGTCTCCGCTCATCGCGAAGATTCCCAGGGACGCCAGGTGCCTGACCACTCTGCCCAAGGACGACGCATCGACACCGAGTTCGCGGGCGATCTCGGCCACGCTGCGCTGCTCATCACCGATGACGTCTGCCACGCCAAGGCTCGCGACCACGTGCAGACATCGAGAGCCCACGTAGCCCTCGGCAAGAGACCCGACCAGCTCGGAGGGGTCCAGATCAGGCATGGTCGTCACGCGTCCTCGTCGTCGAGTGGGCGCCCGAGCGTTGGTCCGCAGGTTAGCGTTCCGCAAACATAACGAACAGGGGTGGCCCCCGGACCACATCCAGCAGCCTCACATCGGCATGATGTACAGGATCGGTGCTGTCGGTCGTGATGCTTCCCTTCCGTGGGGCTGGTGAGGACCCGCAGATTGCTCGGTCTCATCGCCGATTCTCCGAGGGCTTCAGACGGTCGTTGGCGGCGGTTCGACGCATACCCATCGACCTCAGAAGTCATCCGGCATCCCGCCCTCGAGCAGCAGATCCACCACCCGCGCCGCCCGGACTGCCGCATCCTCAGCAACAGCGAGGTCGTCGACCTCGTCGGCGTCGCCGGCGTCCGTCGTGCGCTCCTGACCGGGAGCGGGCTGGGTGATGCGGTGCAGGTCGCGCAGCACCCGGTCGCGGGATAGCCCGCGCAGGTGGGTGAGCACGAACGGGTCGGCCTGGATCAGCCACGCGAGCTGGGTCAGCACCGCCAGCGCGTGGGGACACGGGTCGAGCCAGGCCTGGCAGGTGCAGGCCGAGCCCAGCTCACCGCCGTACGGCAGCAGCTCGACGCCGGCCTCCTCGACCGCCTCAACCAGGGCGTGGGGCAACTGGCCGGCGAGCAGCGCAGCGACCCGGCCGGACTCGGCGGCGACCAGCTCGGTGAAGGCCGCCGCGTCCGGGGTGTCGAGCACCGGCACGGTCACCTCCACCGTGTACGCGTCGTGGCCGTCAGTGACCGCGGCGAGCGCGCCACCGTCGCTCACCGTGATGGAGCCGACCGCGCCGGCTCGGGCCAGCGCGCGGCCCGTCCGTAGGTCGGCCGCGCTGAACGCCGCCTCCTCGACGGCACGCAGCACCGCCTTGCTCCACCACGTGCCGGTGCCTCCGCCCCGCCGGGCCGGCAGCCGCGGGTGCGTGGTGCCGGGGGCCTCGGTGCCGTTCATCGTCTGAGCTCGACGAGGTCGCGGAGCTCGGAGTCGGACAGCTCGGTCAGGGCCGTCTCGCCGCGGGCGAGGACCGAGTCGGCGATGGAGCGCTTGCGGGTGAGCAGCTCGGCGATCTTCTCCTCGATCGTGCCCTGGGTGACGAAGCGGTGCACCTGCACCGGCTTGGTCTGCCCGATCCGGTAGGCGCGGTCGGTCGCCTGGTCCTCGACGGCCGGGTTCCACCAGCGGTCGAAGTGGATGACGTGGTCGGCGCGGGTGAGGTTGAGGCCGGTGCCGCCGGCCTTGAGGGACAGCAGGAAGACCGGGACCTCGCCGGCCTGGAACCGGGTGACCATCGCGTCGCGCGCCCGCACCGGGGTGCCCCCGTGCAGGAGCTGGTGGGGGACACCGGTCGTGCCCAGGTGGCGTACGAGCAGGTCCGCCATCGCGACGTACTGGGTGAAGACGAGGACCGCGCCGTCCTCGGCGATCACCGTGCCGACGAGCTCGTCGAGCAGCTCGAGCTTCTCCGACCGGCCGCGCAGCTTGGGGTTGGGCTGGCGCAGGTAGTGGGCCGGGTGGTTGCAGATCTGCTTGAGGCCGGTCAGCAGCTTGAGCACGAGGCCGCGGCGGGTCTCCTCGTCGGCCTCCTCGATGCGGCGCATCGACTCGCGCACGAGCGTCTCGTAGAGCACGACCTGCTCCCGCGTCAGCCCGAGGATGTGGTCGGTCTCGGTCTTCGCCGGCAGCTCGGGCGCGATCCCCGGGTCGGACTTGCGCCGCCGCAGCAGGAACGGGCCGATGAGGTCGGCGAACTGCCGGGCCTTGGTGGGCTCGAGCCCCGACTCGATCGGCGCGGCCCACACCTTGCGGAAGGCGTTGCGGCTGCCGAGCAGCCCGGGGATCGCCCAGTCGAGGATCGACCACAGCTCGGTGAGGTCGTTCTCGACCGGCGTGCCGGTGAGCGCGACCCGCGCGGCGCTGGGGATGGTGCGCAGGGCGCGCGCGGCGGACGAGCGGGAGTTCTTGATGTGCTGCGCCTCGTCGGCGACGACGAGGTCCCACGGCACCTCCGTAAGGATCGCGGCGTCGTTGCGCATCGTGCCGTAGGTCGTGAGCACGAAACCCCCGGTCACGCCGTCGAGGTCGCGGGCACTGCCGTGGTGACGGCGTACGTCGACGCCCGGTGCGAAGCGGCGGATCTCGGCCTCCCAGTTGCCGAGCAGGGATGCCGGGCAGACCACGAGGGTCGGTCCCCCGGCGCCGTCGAGGTCCTGGCGGTGCAGGTGCAGCGCGATCAGCGTGATCGTCTTGCCGAGGCCCATGTCGTCGGCGAGGCAGGCACCGAGGCCGAGCGAGGTGAGCTCGGCCAGCCAGCCGAGCCCGCGGTGCTGGTAGTCGCGGAGCTCGGCCTGCAGCCCGGCGGGGACGGCGACCGGCTCCGCGGTCGCGGCGTCCCGGAGCCGGTCGCGGACCTTGAGCAGGCTGGCGCCGACGATCGCCTCGTAGGGGACGTCCTCGACGTCGACCACCCCGGTCAGCGTGACCGCGAGCGCCTGCACCGGGGTGATCGTCCGGATCAGCCGCTTGCGCGCGCGCTTGATCACCGAGGAGTCGACGGCGACCCAGTTGTCACGCAGCTTGATGATCGGGCTGGTGGCCCGGGACAGCTCGTCCATCTCGTCGTCGGTGAGCTCCTCGCCGTGCAGGGAGAGCTGCCACTCGAAGCCGAAGAGCGCTTGCGGTCCGAAGAGGCCGTCCTGCAGCGGCTCGTCGCGGGTGCCCTTTGCCCGCTGCCGGCCGAGCTCGACGCGCTGGGTCACCTCGCGGTCGAGGTACTTCGGCCACATCACGGGGTGCCCGGCCTCGGTCAGCGCCGCGGCGCCCCCGTCGAGCAGCGACAGGATCTCGTCGGAGTCGAGGACGATCTCGTCGGGCACCCGCAGGTCGAGCAGCCGGTCGAGCACCGGCCACGCGTCGGCGGCCGAGCGCAGCGCGATCGCCGCGTGCGTGCGGGCGCGCTCGCCGAACCCGTGCGCCGCGTCGGGCCCGGCGTCGGCCCACAGCTCGGACGCGTCGGCCATGTGCCCGGCGTTGTCGACCGCGTGCACCTGCAGCACGAGGCGTACGGCCCCGGCGATCAGCTCCTCCTCGTCGGCCTCGATCCGGAACGAGATGGACACCAACTGGGGGCGGTCGTCGCGACCGCGCGACCGGATCCGCGCGATGCGCTGCTGGAGCTGGTCACTGAAGTCGTCGGGGCTGGACGGTCGCGGCACGGGGCGACCGGGCGGCAGGCGCGACCCGTGGCGCGACCGGCCGGGCGTGGTGCGCGGCATCGTGTCGACGACGGCCTCGAGCAGCCCGCGGACCATGTGCTCGGCCGTGGCCTCGTCGAAGCCGTCGGCAGCGCGCGAGCGGGCCAGGTCGGTGATCCGTCGCTCGTCGGCCGGATCGAGGCCGGCGACCTGCCAGTGCCATCCGTCCGGGTCCGGCGCGAACCGGCCCGACGCCACCAGCTGCAGGCCCATCAGCGCGGCGCCCGCCAGCAGGGCCACCGACGGGTGGAGGTCGGCCTGGTCGCGCACCTTGCCCAGCACCGGCAGCGCGCCGCGGATCGGCATCACGATCGTGCGGCGCTCGTCGGTGAACTCGATCGAGCCGTCCCGGGGCGGCTCCCCCACCAGCAACCTGGCGGGGCCGGTGACCGGGACAAAGCTCATGCACGACCTCCAGACCGTCCGACCGCAGTGGTCGACAGGACGCTAACGCCTGGGACCGACACCGAGTTCCCCACCCGCTACGGTCGGTCGCCATGGACCTCACCCAGCTGCTCGCGGACCATCCCGTGATCGACGGCCACAACGACCTGCTGTGGGAGGCCCGGGCGCAAGTGGCGTACGACTTCACCCGCCTCGACGTGGGTGCCGGCGGCACCCCCACCCACACCGACCTCCCGCGGATGCGGGCCGGCGGGATGGGCGCGCAGTTCTGGTCGGTCTACGTGCCGACCCGACTGACCGGCGACGACGCGGTGAGCGCCACCCTCGAGCAGGTCGACGCAGCCCGCCTCCTCACCACGACGTACGCCGACCAGCTGGCGTGGGCGACCACGGCCGACGAGATCGAGCAGGCCTGGGCCGCCGGTCGCATGGCGTCGCTCATGGGCGCGGAGGGCGGCCACTCGATCAACCGCTCGCTCGGCACCCTGCGCCAGCTGCACGAGCTCGGGGTGCGCTACCTGACGCTGACCCACAACGCCAACACGCCCTGGGCCGACTCGGCGACGGACCGGCCGGTCGCCGGCGGGCTGACCGCCTTCGGTCGCGAGGTGGTGCGGGAGATGAACCGGGTCGGGATGATGGTCGACCTGTCGCACGTCTCGGCCGACACGATGCGCGCCGCGCTCGAGGTCAGCGAGGCGCCGGTGATCTTCAGCCACAGCTCGGCACGTGCGGTCACCGACAGTCCGCGCAACGTGCCCGACGACGTGCTCGAGCAGGCGGCGCGCGGCGGCGGGGTCTGCATGGTGACCTTCGTGCCGAAGTTCGTGAACACCGCGTGCGCCGACGCGCACCGCGAGACGGTGGCCGCCGCGGCGGAGCAGGGCATCGCCGAGGCGGACGGGCCCCGGTTCGCAGCCTTCGAGGACGAGTGGCTCGTTGACCACCCGAGCCCCACGGCCACCCTCGCCGACGTGGTGGCGCACTGCGAGCACGTACGCGAGGTCGCCGGGATCGACCACATCGGCCTCGGCGGCGACTACGACGGCGTCGTGGCGCTGCCCGTCGGGCTCGAGGACGTCTCCACCTATCCGGCACTCTTCGGCGCGCTCGCGGACCGGGGCTGGTCGGCCGACGACCTGTCCCGGCTGACCTGTCGCAACACCCTGCGGGTGATGCGCGAGGTGGGGTCCGCAGCCCGGGAGATCCAGGCTCGGCGCGGGCCGAGCCTGGCCCGGATCGAGGACCTCGGCGGCGTACGCGCCACGTAGTCCCGAGGTGACGCAGCCCACGGCGAAAAGGATTGGGTCGTTGTCGGACGCAACCAATATCCTCCAGCGGTGACCGACACCCAGCTCCAGTCCGGCGAGACGCAGCCGGACCACTCCGACAAGCTCGACAAGAGCGTCCTGATGGTGGCCGGCGTGGTCGTCCTCGGCGCGATCATGTCGATCCTCGACATCACCGTCGTCTCCGTCGCGCTCGAGACCTTCCAGCGCGAGTTCGACGCCACCGCGGCCGAGGTCGCGTGGACGATGACCGGCTACACCCTCGCGCTCGCCAGCGTCATCCCGCTCACCGGCTGGGCCGCCGACCGCTTCGGCACCAAACGCCTCTACCTCCTGGCCGTGCTGCTCTTCACCGCCGGCTCCGTGCTGTGCGCGACCGCCACCTCGCTGGAGATGCTCGTGCTGTTCCGGGTGCTCCAGGGCCTCGGCGGCGGCATGCTCATGCCGCTCGGCATGACGATCCTGACGCGCGCGGCCGGCCCGGAGCGCGTCGGTCGCGTGATGGCCGTGCTCGGCATCCCGATGCTGCTCGGCCCGATCTTCGGCCCGATCCTCGGCGGCGCCCTGATCGACAGCGCCTCGTGGCACTGGATCTTCCTGATCAACCTGCCGATCGGCATCGGCGCCATCGTCTACGCCTGGATCGTGCTGCCCTCGGACGAGGTCGAGCCGTCGGAGACGTTCGACTGGCTCGGGATGGTGCTGCTGTCCCCCGGTCTGGCCGCGTTCCTCTACGGCGTCAGCTCCATCCCGGAGCACGGCACCGTCACCGCCGCCGAGGTCTGGCTGCCGGCCGTTCTGGGCGTCGCGCTGATCGTCGCCTTCGTGCCGTGGGCCCTGGCGAAGCGCAACATCCACCCGCTGGTCGAGCTGCGGCTGTTCAAGAACCGCAACATGACCGTGGCGATCATCGCGATGATGCTGTTCGCGATCGCGTTCTTCGGCGCCTCGCTCCTCTTCCCGCTCTACTTCATTCAGGTCCGCGGCGAGGACGCCCTCGGCGCCGGCCTGCTGCTCGCCCCGCAGGGCGTCGGCGCGATGATCACGATGCCGATCGCCGGGATCCTGGCCGACAGGATCGGCCCCGGCAAGATCGTGCTCGCCGGCATCACCGTGATCACCGTCGGCATGGCGATGTTCACCCAGATCGGCGCCGACACCTCGTACACCTACATGCTGAGTGCGCTCTTCGTCATGGGCCTCGGCATGGGCGGCACGATGATGCCGATCATGACCGCGGCGCTCGCGACCCTCACGGCGCACAACGTCGCCCGCGGCTCCACGCTGCTCAACATCACCCAGCAGGTCGCGGCCTCGATCGGCACGGCGCTCTTCTCCGTGATCCTCACCAACCAGATCAAGGGCAGCGACACCGCCGGCGCCTACCTCGCGTCGCGCTCGGCCCAGGGCGACCAGTCGGCCCTGGCCGCCATCGCGGAGCAGCTCGGGCTGCCGCTCGACCAGTTCACCGCGCTGGCCGCGTCCGGTCAGGTCGCACTCGCCGACTCGTTCGCGACGGTCTTCATCGTCGCGACGATCCTGGTCTGCTGCTGCCTGATCCCGGCCGCCTTCCTGCCGCGCACCAAGGTCGCGCCGGTCGACCCGGCCGCGATGATGGGTCACTGACCGACTCGCAGGGAGCATGATGGGCTGCAGAAATACTTCTGCGGCCTGTCGATTTCGGGCATCGGGCGGCGACGAGGTGATGATCGACCCCGACAGGCGGGGTCGCAGCACGAGAGGCACCACCATGAAGTACGTCCTGATGTACACCTCCCGCCCCGACCTGGCCGCGGGTGCCGACCCCGAGGCCGCCCAGCTCGTCTACAAGCGGGTCTACGAGTGGTTCGGCGAGAACGCTGGCGTGATGGCCGACTCGGGCGCCGAGCTGCTCGGCGTCGAGACCGCGACGACGGTGCGCCACGGGTCCGACGGTGCGGTCGTCGTCGACGGCCCGTTCAACGAGGCCAAGGAAGTGATCGGCGGGTTCAGCGTGATCGACGTGGCCGACATGGACGCCGCCATCGCCGTCGTGAAGACCTGGCCGCTGCTCGAGATGCCCGGGATCGCGGTCGAGATCCGGCCGATGGTCGAGGACTACTCCCACATGGCCTGATGACGAGAAGCCGGACAACCTGCACATGACCAGCCCGGACGACCTCCTCGCGCAGACACTGCGCGCGGAGGCCGGGCCGCTGGTGGCCCGGCTCTCCCGGCGCTTCGGCGACTTCGACCTGGCCGAGGAGGCCGTCCAGGGCGCGGTGGTCGAGGCGCTGTCCTCGTGGCGTCGCGACGGGCCGCCCCAGCGACCCGGTGCCTGGCTCCAGGTCGCCGCCGACCGCAACGCGATGGACGGGCTGCGCCTGCGCGACCGGCAGCGTGCGCTCGCCGTACGGGCTGTCGCACCGCCCGTCGACGACGAGCGCGGCGGCACCGACGACCGGCTCGCCCTGCTCTTCGCGTGCTGCCACCCGGCGCTCGCCCCCGACGCGCGGTTGGCGCTGACCCTGCGTGCGGTCGTCGGCCTGACCACGCCGCAGATCGCGCGGGCCTTCCTCGTCCACGAGAGCACGCTGGCCCAGCGCATCGTCCGCGCCAAGCGCAAGATCGTCGCGGCCCACATCGCCCTCACCGTGCCCGCCGAGGCGGACCTGTCCGAGCGGCTGGGCGACGTGCTGGCGGTCGTCTACGTGATGTTCAACGAGGGGTTCGTGTCCTCCACCGGCGCCACCCAGGACCGCGACCTCGCCGCCGACGCGGTCTGGCTCGCGGACGTGGTCGCGACCGCGCTGCCCGGTGAGGCGGAGGCGTGGGGGCTGGCCGCGCTCCTCACCATCCAGCACGCGCGCAGCCGCGCCCGGTTCTCCGACGGCGACCTGATCCTCCTGCGTGACCAGGACCGCACCCTGTGGGATGTGGACGCCATCGCCGACGGCGAGCGGCTCATCGAGCGGGCCGCGTCGCTGCGACGTCCCGGTCCCTACCAGCTCCAGGCCGCGATCGCCGCCGTCCACGCGACGGGCTCGAGCTGGGAGGAGACGGACTGGCTGCAGATCGCGCTCCTGTACGACGAGCTGGCGCGGTTCGACCCCTCCCCGGTCGTCCGGCTCAACCAGGTGGTGGCCCGCGCGCAGGTCGTCGGTGCTGCGGACGCCCTCGCCGGGCTCGAGTCGCTGGCCGAGCCGCTGGCCGGCTACCACCTCTTCCACGCCACGCGGGCGCAGCTGCTGAGCGACCTCGGCCGCGACGACGAGGCCGCACACGCCAACCGTCGGGCGCTCGAGCTGACGACCAACGACGCCGAGCGCAGGCTGCTGACCACCCGGCTCCACCGCCGCCCGCTGGACGACGGGACCTGAGGGCGCCGGGCTCAGCCCTGCGTGGCCAGCACCAGCGGGAGCACCGCGCTCGCGCCGGCCTCGCGGATCGCGGCGGCCGCGACCGTGAGGGTCCAGCCGGTGGCGACCTGGTCGTCGACGAGCAGCACCGTTGCGCCCGGCGGCACCTCGGCGGCGAGGCCGCCCCGGCGGCGTACGGCAGCGACGCGCTGCGCGGAGTTGGTCTGGCCGGCCCGCGGCGGGACGGACGAGTCGCGGATCGCCCACGTGCCGACGACCGGCAGCTGCATGACGCGGGCGAGGCCGTCGGCCAGGTCGCGGGTCAGGGTGGGCCGGGTCGCGGACTCGACGACGACGATGGCGTCGGGACGCGACGACCACTCCGGCGCCCAGTCCTTCATCACGTCCATCACGGCCTGCGCGAGCGCGGGCGGCACCGGTCCGTCGGGGGTGTCCTCGCGGAAGAGCGCGCGCAGCGCCTGGCCGTGGCCGAGGTCGGTGAGCCGCGCGACCGCCCGGCCCGTCTCCGCACCCTCGGCGATCTTGCCCTTGAGGTCGAGGCCGAGGTTGGTCAGCGCGGTCGGCCACATCTTGCGCGGCTCGACGACCACGCCGGGGCGGGAGAGCCGCTCGCCGGCCTCGGCCACCGCGGCCTCGCTGACGTCGGTGGACAGCGACAGCCCGCCGCAGTTGTCGCAGCGGCCGCAGTCGGCGGCTTCGGGGTCGTCGAGCTGTTCGCGCAGGAACCGCATCCGGCACTGGTCGGTGCGGAGGTACTCGAGCATCGCCTGCTGCTCGCGCTCGCGCGCCTCGGACACCCGGGCATAGCGCTCGGCGTCGTAGTCCCACGACCGTCCGGTCGCGACCCAGCCGCCCTGCACGCGCTGGACGGCGCCGTCGACGTCGAGCACCTTGAGCATCGACTCGAGCCGGTTGCGGCCGAGCTCGACCCGCGTCTCGAGGGTCGCGGTCGACATCGGCCGCTCGGACCCGGCGAGCGCGGCCAGGGTCTCGCGCACCTGCTCCTCGCGGGGGAACCCGAGCGAGGCGAAGTAGGCCCAGATGTCGCGGTCCTCGATCTGCGGCAGCAGCACGACGGTCGCCTCGTCGGTGCCGCGCCCGGCGCGGCCGACCTGCTGGTAGTAGGCGACGGGCGACTGCGGCGCGCCGAGGTTGATCACGAAGCCGAGGCTGGCGTCGAAGCCCATGCCGAGCGCGCTGGTGGCGATCAGGGCCTTCACCCGGCCGTCGACGAGTGCCTGCTCCAGCGCGTGCCGCTCGTCGGGATCGGTCTGGCCGGAGTAGGCCGCGACCTCGAGGCCCCGGTCCCGGAGGTAGCCCGCGACCTCCTGGGTCGCGGCGACGGTGAGGCAGTAGACGATGCCCGACCCCGGCTGCTCGGCCATGTGGTCAGCCAGCCAGGCCAGCCGCTGCTGCGGGGTCCTCAGGTTCACGACGCCGAGGCGCAGCGACTCGCGGTCGAGGGTGCCGCGCTGGACGAGGACGCCGGCATCGTCGGCCCCGTCGGCGTGGACCCCGAGCTGCTCGGCGACGTCGTCGGTGACCCGGGCGTTGGCGGTGGCCGTCGTCGCCAGCACGGGGATGCCGGCCGGCAGCTCGGCGAGGAGCGTGCGGAGGCGGCGGTAGTCGGGACGGAAGTCGTGGCCCCAGTCCGAGATGCAGTGCGCCTCGTCGACCACGAGCAGCCCGCACGTCGCGGCCAGGCGCGGCAGCACCTCGTCGCGGAAGCCGGGGTTGTTGAGCCGCTCGGGGCTCACCAGCAGGACGTCGACCTCACCGGACTGGATCTGGTCCTGGATCGGCTGCCACTGGTCGATGTTGGTGGAGTTGATCGTGACCGCGCGGATGCCGGCACGCTCGGCGGCCGCGATCTGGTTGCGCATCAGCGCGAGCAGCGGACTCACGATGACGGTCGGCCCCGCCCCGGCCTCCCGCAGCAGCTTGGTGGCGACGAAGTAGACGGCCGACTTGCCCCACCCGGTGCGCTGCACGACCAGGGCGCGCCGCGCGTCGACGGCGAGCGCCTCGATGGCCGCCCACTGGTCCTCGCGGAGCACCGCGTCGTCGCGTCCCACCAGGGCCGTGAGGTGCCGCTCGGCCGCCTCGCGCGCGGAGCGTCGTACGTCGTCCGGGACGGCCGTGGTGGTTGTCATGGCTCCTGTCTACCAACCGCCACCGACGGCACGCGCCACTGGCTAGGCAGGCTGTGGGTCGCGGTAGTTGTCGACCTGCGACGCGGACTTGATCAGCTGGGTGAGGGCGGTCAGCTCGGTCTCGTTCATCTGGGAGGCGTAGCGCGAGGCCTTGGCCAGCGCGCTCGACGCCGTCTCCAGGGCCGGCGAGATGTCGGAGACCAGGTCGGCGAACCGGTCGAGCGACCTCGCCAGGTCGGTCATCAGCTCGCGGGTGCGCTGGATCAGCTGGCGCGCCTTGTTGGCCGCGGTCGTGAGCGCATGGGGAGCCATGATGCCGAGGGTGGCCGCGGCCTCCCCGAGCAGCTTGATGATCTGGCCGATGGCGTCCGACATGATCTGGACGATGAACTCGCGGACCCCGGCCAGCACGGTGCCGCCGAGTGCCACGCCCGCGCCGACGCCGGTGCAGACGTTGCCCATCCCGCGGACGAGCGACTCCTCGACCTCGGCGAACTCACGGTAGGCGTCCATGGTGACCCCACGCAGCCCGGCCAGGTCGCCGGCGACGGCCCCGCGGTAGTCGTCGGCGAGCCCGCCGAGGTGGGTGGCGCAGTTCTGCCAGGTCTGGGCGAAGGACTCGATAGTCGCGGGGTCGCCGAGCAGCTCGTCGAGGGCGTCCTGGACGGGGCCGATGTGGGAGATCAGCCATCCGGCGAACATCGAGCCGATCGTTCCGATCGGGTCGATCGCCGCGCCGACCATGTCGAGGCCGGCGCTCAGCCCGTTGACCGAGCCCTCGATCCAGTCGCCGCGACCGAAGGCCTCGGCGGAGTCGGCGGCGCCGTCGATCATCTTGAGGCCGTCGGTCATGTCGTTGAAGCCCGGGTTGCGGTCGACCTGGGCGATGAGGTCGTTCATGACAGGGCCTTCTGGAACGCTTCGTTGAGCTCGGCGACGGTCTCGTCGACCAGCTGGAACAGGTCGGCCGCGGCGCGCATGCCGGTGGCGGTGGCGGCCAGCGAGCCGCTGGCGGCGCGGGTGGCGCCGACGCCCGCGACCTCGAGCGGCGCGATCAGGGGGTAGACCAGCGCCGCGCCGATCTTGCCGAAGGTGTCGGGCCGGAAGGACACGGAGTCGGCGGCCTGCACGGCCTTGTCGGCCTGTCCCTTGAGGGTGTCGACCTTGCCGGCGTGGCTCCGCATCGCGGAGAGGGAGACGTCGAGAGTCATCGCGCGTACTCCTCGTAGCCGAAGGTGCTCCGGTAGGAGCCGGTGATCGCCGCCGCCGCGGCCACGTCGCCGCCGTAGATCTCGCGGGCGGCCTGCTCGACCTCGAAGCTCAGTCGGCGCTTGGCCTGCGCGTGCGCCTCGAGGACGCCGTGCGCCAGCTGTCCGGCGTCGAGGCGGGTGAACTGGTCGTCGAGGTGCAGGTCGACCATCTGGCCGTTGCCGTCGACGGTCACGGTGACGAGGCGGTCGGTCGACTCGCCCTGGACCCGCATCTGCGCCGTGGTCGAGGCCAGGGCCTCAGCCTGGTCGATTCGGGCCTCGGCTGCGTCGAACGACTCGTTCATCGCAGCCAGGTAGGCATCGAGCCGTGTGCTCATCTGGTCGTCCTCCTGGGATGTCGTGGTGCCTCGTGCATCTTCCCCGCCCTAGGGTGGGCAAACATGGAGAGCCCTTCCGGCGCGTCACAGCCGACCACCGTCCTGACTCCCCGCCCGCTCCTGCGCAACCTCGCGCTCGGGGTGCTCGTGATCGGGATCGCCCTCACGCCGGCCGTCTGGGCCGCTGGCGGACCGCAGCGGCTGCTCTCCACGGTGGGGGTCGCGCTGGTGATGGTCGTGCTGCCGCTGTGGGCCGTGTGGTGGACCCACGGCCGCACGATCGTCGTCCACCCCGACCGCGTCGTCCTACGCCGGGGGGAGCGGGAGGTGCGCACCTTCGCCTTCGACGACCTGATCGAGATCCGTCCGGGCGTCGACGGTTCGGCGGGTGCGGCCACTCCCGAGTTCTGGAACAAGTCGGTGACCCTCCTCGGTCGTACGAGCGACGGCAAGCGACGCGGGCTCAAGGTGTCCGCCCAGACCGTCGAGAGCATCGACCCGCTGCTCCTCGCCCTCGCGCCCGCGGTGGCGCGGCGACCGGACCTGCTGCCGCACGACGTCCACCGCACGCTCTTCGAGGAGTACGTCCACGACCTGGGGCCGGGCCGTGGGACCCAGCGCGGCTGAGCACTCCAGCGCCTGGGTCGCGCTCGAGCCGCGCCTGGCGCTCGTCGTGGGATCCCTGGTGGTCGCGGCCCTGTGCGCCTGGCCCACGTGGCGTACGTGGCGCGCCTGGCGGACGGCTCGGGACCGCCGCGGCCTCGCCCTGCTGACCGCCGTGGGATGCACGCTGCTCCTCGTCGGCGCACCGCTGGCCCTGGCCGCCGACGCCGGCACCAGTGGCGTACGCGTGTCCGACACCCGCATCGAGACCACCCGGCTCGGGGACGTCCGGACCGGCCTCGACTTCGCCGACCTCACCTCCGTCGAGGTGGGGCAGAAGGGCAGCCTCGGCCCGCTCACGCCCGGCTGGTCGGACGACTACGTCCGGCTCACGGGTCGTACGCCCACAGGTGATCGCGTGGCGGTCGAGGTGACGACGGCGCGGGTCACCAGCCTCCAGCCGCTCCTCGACCGGCTCGAACCGGTCGTGCGCGACCGGCCCGAGCTCTCCACGACGTGGGGCGACCTGGACTGACCCGTCAGCCTGCCCCGACCTCCTCGCCCAGCCGCGCGCGCAGCGTGGCGAGCCCGCGGGACGCGTGGCTCTTGACCGTGCCCTCGCTGATCGACAGCTCGTGGGCGGTCGCCTCGACCGAGAAGCCCAGCCAGTAGCGGAGCACCACGGTCCGCCGCTGCATGGCCGGCAGGCGGCGGAGCTCGGCGAGCAGCTCGAGCCGGTCCTCGGTCGTCGCGCCACCGCGGGCAGGCACGTCGAGCAGCTCGACCGGCACCGACGAGCGGCGCCGGTGCCACGGGCGACGGCGCTGGTCGAGGTCGGCGTTCACGATGATGCGCCGGGCGTACGCCTCCTCGCGGCCCGAGCCGCCCACCCGCGACCAGGCCAGGTAGAGCTTGACCAGCGCCTCCTGCAGCACGTCCTCGGCGCGGGCGTCGTCGCGACACACGGCATACGCGATCCGGCGCAGCGTGGCCTGCCGGGCCTCGACGAACTCGACGAAGTCGTCGTCGTAGGCCCTCACAGGTAGCCCTGCGCGATGAGGTCGAGGAAGCCCTCGAAGTCGGGGGCGACATCGGCCCGGTAGGCCTGCGACCACGGCCCACCGTCCCCGGGGTCGACGGCGACGGCGTACCAGGTCTGGCCCCCGGACACGACCTCGACGGCTGCGGCGCGGCGGTGCTGGACCCAGTCGGGCCCGAGCTCCGGGTCGAGCTCGCTGCGCACGATGCGGACGTCGGGCGAGCCGGACCTGACCTCGCTGGTGGTGTCGTCGGCGAACTGCACGAGCCGCTCGGCGAACGACGGGCGGCCCTGCTGACTGGCCGTCGCGTCGTCGACCCACAGCTCGAAGTCGTCGGTCCACCGCCCCGGGATGTCCATCACGCCCGAACCGTCCGCAGACAGCCAGACCCACACGATGCCGTCGGTCATCTGCTCCGGGGCGCAGGCGCACGTCGCCTCGACCGCGTACGACCTCGCCGTGCCCGCTTCCCCGTAGGTGAACGGATCGACGATGACGCGGCGCACCGCGGCATCGGGCGCCACCCAGAGCCGGCCCTCGGGGGACATCGCGACCGGCCCGTGGTTGCCGTACTCCTGCGCCCAGGACGGGATCGCGTCGGTGGTGAACCAGTCGATGCCGTCGAGACCGTCCTGCGCCTCCAGGGGGTTGTTGGGCAGCGGGGCGACGAAGTCCGGGTCGGCCGAGTAGTCGATCGTCGGCGTGTTGGTGAGCTCGGGGACGGAGGTCGGCTCCTGCGCGAGCTGCGCCTCGTCCCCCGCACCGCCCTGGCCGAGCGCGGCCACGAGGGCCAGCGCGGCGGCCGCAGCAGCCGGCGCCGTCACCGCGGCCGCGACCCGGCGCCGGCGACGTGCCCGCCGTCCCTCGAGGAGGTACGTCGTCGCCGGGACGGCGGGCAGGGCGTCGAGCTCGCGGTCGAGCCGGGTCAGCAGGTCGGTCTCAGGACTCATGTCCCCTCGACGTCCCAGCATCCCCGGAGGTTGTCACGCTGCGCCCGTCAACGCCTGCTGTTCTCCACGAAGCGGTCGATGTCGACGCCCGCCCGGCGTGCCGCGCGACGCGCCTGCGGCGTGGTCAAGTCGGGGGTGACGAAGACCTCCGGCTCGATCGTGCGGTCGGCGTCGGCGTACTGCTGCTGGAGCGCGGCCTGGCTGTCGGCGCTCGCGGCCGAGTCGGCGGCGACCTGCGCCGTGACCGCGACGGCGGCACCGGTGAGCAGCGGGCTCACGGTCGGCGTGTAGCCGCCGGCGTGACCGTTGGCCTTGGGGTGGTAGCTCTCGCTGATCGGGTTCGAGAGGCCGTTGATCCACTCGTCGGCGTCGCAGACCGCGTGCCCGAGGAAGCTGTTCGTCGGGTTGGCGAAGGAGAAGCCGGCAGCCGACGCCGCCGAGGCGAGGCGGCTGTTGAGCAGGTCGGCGGTCTGGTTGAGGCGCGCCTCCTCGGCCGGCGAGAACCAGGTGAAGGCGTTGCAGTCCTCGCCCATGAAGATCCGCGGGTAGCCGACCACGACCACCCTGGCGCGCGGCTGCGGATGCCGGAGTAGAGGGTGCCCAGCCGCGAGGGGAGGGTCGCGTTGATGAAGGACTGGGCGGTGTTGATCGCGCCGTCGCAGTTGCTCATCCAGCCGGGCTGGGCGCACTCGGTCAGCACGTCGGCGAAGCCCGCGTCGTTGCCGCCGACCGAGATCGAGACGTAGTTGGTCGCGGTGGTCAGCGCCGAGAGCTGGGTGTTGGTGACGTCGGCGACCGTGGCGCCCGAGCACGCGCGGAAGTTGAGCGCGTAGCCGCGGGCCGCGGCGATCAGGCTGGGGTAGGCCGCGGTGGAGCGCTGGCAGCTGGTGCCGTCGGCGATGTACGACCGGGTGCCGGTGCCGGACGCGTAGGAGTCGCCGAGCGCGACGTACGCCGGCGCAGCGGCCTGCGCGGGCTGAACGAGGAGCGGGGCGATCAGGCCGGCGAGGGCCGTGCCGAGCAGCGCGAAGCGAGACGTACGAGTCATCTGTGAGTCCTCCGAGAGTGTGGCCACCCGAGTGTGGCCACGCTCACAGTAGGGACAACCGGGGTCCCGTCACCAGACCGATCGGTCGGTCTCGTCGCCTCAGGGGTCGACGCGGCGCAGCCGTGGCGCGGCCGGTCGCAGCACGCTCGCGTCGCGGAAGGACTCGTCCACCAGCAGCGGCACGACCTCGCTGACGTCGTGCTGTGCGGCGATCTCGACGTCGGCGACGAAGCCCACCTCGGTCAGCTCGACGCCACTCGCGCAGTGCAGGAGGTCGTCCGGCAGGCGTGCCGCGCGCCAGGCCGCAACGGCCATCCGGGCCTCGGGGCTCGCGCTCCCCTCGAGTGCCGCGTCGTCGTCGATGAGGCCGGCGAGGACGGCGCCCGCGCCCCACAGGTCTTCGACCGCCGGGCGGAGCGTGTCGTCGTACCACCGCTCGCCGCCAGGTACGACCACGACGCTGGCACCCTCGGCGACCCTGGGCGCGAGCCATCGAGCGACGGCGCCGGCGTTGCGCAGGCAGGCGCCGACGACCTGCGCCCCGGAGTCGGCGAGCGCGAAGGAGATGGTCGAGCCGTTGGGAGACGGCAGCACCAGCCGTTCGATGCCCTCGACCTCCGACAGGCTGGCGGGCGAGAGCGAGACGTGCCGGGCGTCGCCGCGCGAGAGCGCCTCGAAACGACCGACCGCCAGCGTCGCGCCGTGGCGCATCGCGTGCTCGGCGGCCCGCGAGTCGCGCCAGCGGAACGGGAAGACCTCGATGCCGCGCTCGATCGCGACGCTCAGGGTGGTGGTGAACGAGAGCACGTCGACCACGACGGCGTAGTCGGCCGGCACGGCCGTCGCGCCCGTCGGCCCCCACTCCATGCGGATCCGGGAGGCGGACTGGTCGTGGCCGGGCAGTGTCACGGACTCATTCAACAACCCGCCCGGAGGGATCGGGAACTGCGCGCGGGCGGCGGGTGCGGATTCGGCGAAAAGCCGGTGCGGGACCCGACCCGCGACCTACTCTCGACATCCAACGAACATCCACACCATGCCCACAGGAGTCATTGTGAAGGGAACACCCCGGACGGCCATGACCATCGTCGTCGCCGCACTCGCCCTCATGCTCGCCGCCGGAACGGGTGCCACCGCCTCACTGCTGATCACGGGCAAGCAGATCAAGGACGGCTCGGTCACGAGCAGCGACATCAAGAACCGCAGCCTCAAGGTCAAGGACCTCTCGACCAAGGCGAAGACCAAGCTCAAGGGCGCGACCGGCCCCGCCGGCGCGCGCGGTCCCGCCGGACCGGCCGGACCGGTCGGACCGGCGGGCGCCGCCGGCTCGTCGGGCCTGCCCGGACTCCAGGGCCTCCAGGGCCTCCAGGGCCTCCAGGGCCTGCCCGGCCTGCCGGGCCTCAGCGGCCTGGAGGTCATCACGCAGACCGTGCCCATCCCGGGGATCCTCGGCACCGGTTCCGTCGCGGGCGCGTGCCCGGCCGGCAAGCAGGCGATCTCCGCGACGTCGTCGTACGCCTCGGCACCGGCCAACCTGCTCGCGAGCCTGTTCAGCCAGGTCACCCGGACCAGCCCGACCGCCTTCAGTGCCTCCGGCTACAACCTGCTCGGCACTGCGCAGACGCTCACGCTGGACGTGGTCTGCGCGACCGTCCCGAGCTGATCGCCGCGTTACCGGACAGTCGTGTCGTCAGCAACGCTGGTCGCGACACGACTGTCCGGTAACGATCAGCCGGCAGTGAGTCCGCGGGGGTCTGGAAGGTTCTCGTAGTACGCCGTCGCCTCCTCGCGGTCCGCCAGCCATGCCTCGAGATCATCCTCGACCGGGGCCAAGCGCCAGCGCCTGACGCTCGAAGGGCGTTCCAGCGCCCGCGCCCGTACGGCGACCAGCCGGGGCGCCAGTGTGCTCGGCTTCATCGCCTGGCGTCCCGTCACCCGGGCCACCTCGAACCCGACCTGCCGAAGGGCCTCCTCCTTGGTGATGTCCCACGCCTGCCGCTCAGCACCGCGGTGGTCGGCGCCGTCGACCTCGATGGCCGCCTCCGCCTCTTCGTCGATGAGGTCCACCTCGCCGATGCGTGTGCCGTCCGAGGCGAGCACCACCCGGTTGACGAGCAGACGCGGCCAGCCCGCGTCCTCCTCGGCGACCGTACGCGCCCGGACCTCCATCGGCGAGCGGACGCGTCCGCGTGCCCGCGCCAGTGCCCACCCGACCACCCCGTCCCTGCGCGCGCTGCGACGAGCACGGGCAAGGGCGGCGACACGAGGCAGCGACGTGATCCGGCCCGCCAGCGCCGACTCGAGCACGACGAGCGCCTCCCGTTCGTCGTGGCGCCGCATCTCGTCGAACACGGCTCGCTCCGGGACCACAGTCCGCACGCCGTAGCGCGTGACGACCTCCCACTCGTGCAGCGCCTCGAAGGAGACGGCGATCGCAGCGGCGCGGCGCATCGAACCGCGGTGCCCGACCACGATGCCGACCGGCAGCTCGGTCGTGCCGTCCACGTCACGACCGTCGAGGAAGGCGGCCCCGTGGAGGAGGCAGGCGGCCCATCCGGTCAGGGCGGCGTACGGCGGCATCCGGGCGGCCCACTCCACGATGCGCTGCTGGGTCAGGGTGCGATTGACCTCGCTCGGGACGAAGAGCCCGGAGCCCGTCCGGACCCACCGCGGACCCCGGGCCTGACCGGGCGTCAGACCGTCCTCGAGTCGCCGCGGATGCACCACGGAGACCCGAGGCGCGACGGGATCCCATCGGTGCCTGGCCACGGTCGCAGCGTGCACCAGATCGGCGTACGCCTGCTGGCACTCTCCACAGGTCCGCCGTTACCGGACAGTCGTGTCGCCAGCGACGCCGATCAGGACACGACTGTCCGGTAACGAGTTACCAGATCCGGACGCGACCCTCGGGCTCGAGCCAGAGTCCGTCGCCGGGCTCGGTGCCGAAGACCTCGTGGAACTCGTCGAGGTTGCGCACGATGTTGGCGCGGAACTCGGCCGGGCTGTGCGGGTCGATGGTGAGGTACTGGAGCTCCTGCTCCTTGCGGCGCTTGGTGCGCCACACGTGCGCCCAGTTGAGGAACAGGGTGCGGCGCTCGTCGAGCGAGGCGTCACCGTCACGACTGATGACGTACGCCTTGTGGGCGATGGTGAGGCCGCCGAGGTCGCCGATGTTCTCGCCGACGGTGAGGCTGCCGTTGACGTGCTCGCCGGGCAGGGTGCGCGGCTCGAACTCGTCGTACTGCTTGACGAGCGCCTGCGACTTGGCCTCGAAGGCGGTCTTGTCGGCGGCGGTCCACCAGTCGTGGAGGTTGCCGTCGCCGTCGTACTGCGCGCCCTGGTCGTCGAAGCCGTGCCCGAGCTCGTGGCCGATGACCGCGCCGATGCCGCCGTAGTTCTCCGCCTCCTCAGCGTCGGGGCTGAAGAACGGCGGCTGCAGGATCGCGGCCGGAAAGCAGATCTCGTTGGTGCCCGGGTGGTAGTAGGCGTTGACGGTCTGCGGCAGCATCAGCCACTCGTCGCGGTCGACCGGCTGCCCCACCTTCTCGAGCTGCCGGTCGGTCTCGAAGGCCGACGCGGCGTTGACGTTGGCCATCAGGTCGTCGGCCGAGATCGTGAGCGCGGAGTAGTCGCGGAACTCCTGCGGGTAGCCGATCTTCGGGTAGAAGCGGTCGAGCTTGTCGTACGCCTTCTGCTTGGTGTCCTCGCCCATCCAGTCGAGCGTCTCGATCGAGCGGCGGTAGGCCGTGACGAGGTTGGCGACGAGGTCGTCCATCATCGCCTTCGACGTCGGCGGGAAGTGGCGCGAGACGTAGACCTTGCCGACCGCCTCGCCGATCGAGCCCTCGACGAAGTCGACGCCGCGCTTCCAGCGGGCGCGCAGCTCGGGGGTGCCGTTGAGGGTGCGGCCGTAGAAGTCGAAGTTGGCCTGGACGAACTCGTCGGGCAGGTAGGGAGCCGAGCTGCGGATGATGCGCAGGTGCAGCACGTCGCGCCACGTGTCCAGCGGCGTCTCCTCGAGCACCGTGGAGAGGTGCGAGAAGAAGTCGGGCTGCATCACGATCGTGGTGCGCAGCGTCTCCTCGGTGCCGCCGAGGCCGGTGACGTACGTGACCCAGTCGAAGGCCGGGCACAGCTCGCGGAGCTCGTCGAGGGTCTTGTGGTTGGTGGTCTTCTGGACGTCGCGCGTCTCGGCGGCCTCCCAGTGGCCCTCGGCCACCCGGGTCTCGTACGCCAGCACGCGGGCGGCGGCGCCGGCCGGGTCGTCGTGCTTGCTCAGCGTGAGCAGGGTGGTGAGGTAGGCGACGTACTTCTCGCGGATCTCGGCGAACTTGTCGTCGCGGTAGTAGGACTCGTCGGGCAGGCCGAGGCCGCCCTGGGCGAGGTAGACGATGTTCTTCGACGCGTCGCCGCGGTCGGGGGTGATGTAGGAGCCGAAGAGGCCGGGGCCGCCGATCCGCTCGAAGACGCCGAGGAAGGCCGCGAGGTCGGTGAGGTCGCCCACCGCACGCGCCCGGTCGAGCAGCCCCTGGACGGGCTGCAGGCCCTTGGCCTCGATGGTGTCGGTGTCCATGAACGACGCGTAGAGGTCGCCCACCTTGCGCTCGTCCTCGTCGAGCTCGTCGCGCGGGCGGTCGGCGAGGTCGGTGATGATGTCGCGCACCTGCTGCTCCGCGGCGTCGGCCAGCGCGATGAACGCGCCCCAGCTCGACTTGTCCTGCGGGATCTCGGTGTCGTCGAGCCAGCGTCCGTTGACGTGGCCGAAGAGGTCGTCCTGGGGACGGATGTCGGGGTTCATGCCCTCGCGGGCAGCGTCGAGGATTGTCACGCGCCCGACCCTAACCCCGGGCACCTACCGCGGATTCCGCACACATCCCTGGGGTTCGACGTGGCAGCGGTCCAGACCGGTCCAGACCACGTGCTGGCACCACTGACGTGGCCTTTCGGGTGCGTGAGTCTGGAGGTCCGAACTGCATCTGTCCCGGGGGGATCCCATGTTCGTACGCGCTCGCTTACTCACCCTGCTCGCGGCGGGCGGGCTCGCCGTCGCCGCGCTGGCTCCGACCACCGTCGCCGGCGCCGCGGAAGGGGGCGCCGTCGACCGGCCCGCGCCGACGCAACAGCGGCTGGCGGGCGGCTGGAAGCAGGTCTCCTCCGGTGCCGTCGACACGCTCTCGGAGATCACCCTCGCCCGGACGGCGGACGGCGTGCTCCACGCGGTCTACGTGCAGGACGTCGGGACCTCCGACGAGTACGAGCACGCCGCCATCTCCACCGCGGGGACGGTCGTCGCGCGCAGCAAGCCGGTCGGCACCTGGGGTGCCCTCGTCCACAACCCCGAGCTGCTGCGCTCGCAGACCGGCGGCCTGCGCCTGGTGTTCAGCGGCCTCCAGGACACCGACACGGGGAACTTCTACTCCCACGGCTACGCCTACGACACGACGAGCGACATCTCCGGCGCAGCGTGGGGCCTCCAGCCTCACGCGCTGACGAAGTTCGGCGCCGTCTACTCCGGCTACGGCCTCGGCGCGACCACCCTCTCCAACGGCACCCCGGTGACGGCCGGGACCCTCAACTCGTCGATCTCCTACCGGGTCGGCGACATCGCCACGACCGACCAGGGCACCGTGTCCGCGGCGCCCGACGACGGCGTCTACACCAGCCCGGCGTGCTGCCTGTACGACACCCAGCTGGTCAACTCCGGCGACTCGGTCTGGATGGCCTGGTACGCCAACGGCGGCAGCGAGGCGACCAGCGGCGTGTTCGTCCAGCAGGTCCACCCGAGCGTCGGCGCCGTCGTCAAGGCACCGGGGTCCAGCGTCGGCGGCGACTCGCTCAGCAGCGACCAGGCGATCGCGATGGTCGCCCGGCCCGGCGGCGGCGTGGTGCTGGCGTACAAGCTCGGCTACCCGACCACCACCGCGATCGGCCTCTGGCAGGTCGGCACGAGCAAGGTCGTCAAGGTCCCGGGGAGCAAGGGGGCCGACCTGATCGCCCTCGACACCGGCGCCACGGGCCGGATGTGGCTCGCCTGGTCGACCGACGGCAACACGGCGTACGCCCTGCGGACCGCACCCACCGGCTTCGGCCTCGGCGCCGTCCAGGACCTCGGCAGCCCGGCGCGGTCGTCCGCGATCTGGAGCATCGCCGTCGACGCCTCGCTCGACCAGGGCACGGTGCTGGTCAACGACTCGACCGCCCGGCGGATCTCGCTCCGGACGGTCAAGCCCGGACTCACGCTCACCGCGTCCGGGCGCCTCCGGGCCCGGGTGTCGGGATCGGTGAAGGTCAAGGTCACCGACGCCGGGACCGCGCTCCAGGGCGTGAAGGTCAGCGGCGGCGGCGACTCCTGCACGACCAAGGCCAACGGCACCTGCTCGCTGTCGGTCACCCCGAAGAAGGCCGGGAACCTCGCCTTCGTCGCCACCGAGGGTGGCTACGGCGCCGGCAAGGACGTCGTCAAGGTCAAGAAGTAGGGAGCTCACGACCATGCGCGCTGCACCGAGATCCACCACAGGGTTGTTCACGAGGTCCGCCACGGTCCTCCTCACGGTCGCGGTGACCGCCGCGCTGGCGGCACCGCCCGGCAGCGCACGCGGCGCAGACCCGCGCGTGACGAGCCGCGCGTGGACCTCGCTCGCGCCGGCCTCCACGCCCAACTTCGCCCAGGCCAGCGCGGTCCGTGCGGCGGACGGCCTCCAGCACGTCGTGTGGATCGTGGACGAGCCGGGCGGCGCCAACTACTTCCACACGACCATCGACGCCAACGGCCGGCAGGGCGCGGTGACCCGGGTCCTGCCGACGACGTGGGGCCAGCTGAGCACGCCCGTCGACCTCGAGGCCGACGCCGCGGGCGTGCTGCGGATGTCCTTCAGGGGCACTCCGGACGGCGACAGCTCCAACTTCTTCACCTACCGCGGCGTCTACTCCGCGGTCTCGACCGACGGCGGCGCCACGTGGGCGGTGCCGCGCGAGGTGCTCGCCGTGACCGACGCCAGCGGCGGCGGGAGCACGTTCGTCAACCTGCCCGACGGCAGCATCCTCGGCGGTTTCGGCGACACCGGTGGCTTCCACTGGCACGTCGGCACCATCTCCGAGGCGGCGGAGCCGACCACGACCAACTCCGAGTTCACCGACCACGACGCCGGCGCGGCTGCGCTGATCAGCACCGGGTCCGCGGTCTACGTGCTCTACCAGAGCATCCGCGGCGACGGGGTCTACGCCCGTCAGGTCTGGCCCTCGCTCGGCGCCGCGATCCGCGCGCCCGGCGGCTTCACCAACCCCGGTCAGCCGATGGCCGTGGTCAACCGGCCGGGCGTCGGTCCGGTGGCGGCGTACATGCTCGACGACGAGGTCGTGCTCTGGGACGTGCTGGCCAACCAGGTCCACCGGGTCCGCGGCATGGGCGGGGCGAGCGCGCCCGAGCTGGCCGTGCTGCCCGACGGTCACCTGTGGGTGGCCGCGGTCGGCCCGATCGGCTACGCGCCGCGGGCCTCCCGCGTCGCGGCACGCGGCTGGAACGTCGACCGGCGACCGACGCTGCTGCCCGACATGGTCAACAGCTTCGGGGTCTCGGTGTCCGCTTCGACGGCGCTGCGGGCCGAGATGCTGATGATCGGCAACGACAACGGCGACCCGATCCAGCTCAACGCCCGCTCGGTCGCCGCACAGCTGGTGCTCAAGGCCACCCCGCGGCGGTGGGCGAGCGGCCGTGCGCAGACGGTGGTCTTCACGGTCACCGACGTCGACGGCGGCGTCGCCCGGGCCCGGGTGCGCGCCGGCGGGGAGCGGTGCACCACCAACGGTGCGGGCCGGTGCACGATCCGGTTCGCCGCGAGGCGACCCGGTCGGGTAGCGGCACGGGCCACGAAGACGGGGTACGACGAGGCAACGGTCAGGCTGACCGTACGGCGCTGAGGGTCAGCGCATCCGCACGACTGACTTGCCAAGGGTGCGGCGCTCGGCCAAGTCGACGAGCGCCGCACCGAAGTCGGCGAGGTCGTAGGTCGCGCCGATCGGCGGCTTGATGACGCCCGCCTCGATCATCGGGGCGAGGCGGTGCCACTGCTTCTGCATGTAGCCCGGCCGGGTCATGGCGTACGCGCCCCAGCCGACGCCGCGGACGTCGGTGTTTCCGAGCAGCAGCCGGTTGACCTTGACCTGGGGGATGCCCTGGCCGGCGGCGAAGCCGACGACCAGCACGCGGCCCTTCTCGGCGAGGCAGCGCAGCGAGTCGGTGAAGGCGTCCCCGCCCACGACGTCGAGCACCACGTCGACGCCCTTGCCGCCGGTCAGCTCCTTGACGGCGTCGCGGAAGTCCGGCCCGATCACGACCTCGTCGGCCCCCGCGGCCCGGGCGAAGTCGGCCTTCTCCTGGGTGCTGACTACCGCGATCGTACGGGCGCCGAGGCCCTTGGCGACCTGCAAGGTGGCGGTGCCGACGCCTCCCGCCGCCCCGTGCACGAGCACCGTCTCGCGGTCGCGGAGGCCGCCACGCTCCTCGAGCGCGAAGAGGACGGTGAGGTAGTTCATCGGCAGCGCCGCGCCCTCGTCGTACGACACCTCGTCGGGCAGCGGGAAGGTGAAGATCACCGGGTTGGCGACCTGCTCGGCGGCGCCGCCGTGGAGGTTGACCCCCGCGACCCGCTGGCCGACCTGGAACCCGCTCGACTCCGCCGCGCCGGGGTCGAGGACCACACCGGCGAAGTCGACGCCGAGGGTGAACGGCGGCTCGGGCTTGAACTGGTACTCCCCGCGGCTGAGCAGCAGATCGGGGAACGAGACGCCGACGCTGTGCACCTCCACGAGGACGTCGTGCGGGCCGGGCGTGGGGGCATCCACCTCACGCACCACGACGTCGGCGGGACCGGTGGGCGTGACGACCTGGACTGCCTTCATCCGACGCACGCTAGCCGACGCGCTTGATCTCGCTGAGCTCGAAGTGCATCGGGTCGGTGTAGCGCCAGTCGCCGCCCCAGGCGAAGCCCCACTTCTCGAAGATCGCGACGACCGCGCGGTTCATCTCGCCGACCGTGCCGCGGCCGTTGCCGGGCACGTTGAGGTCCAGGGCGAGCCCGAAGGAGTGGTTGGACAGGCTCGTGGTGTTGGCGATGAAGCGCGGGTAGTAGCAGCCGGCGTACTCGTCGGGGTGGATCTCCGCGGCCAGCCCGGACTGCTGGATCTCCAGCAGGGCTGCGCGCAACTGGGGGAAGAGGTCCCGGTGACAGGTAACGCTGCCCAGGATCGGCACCACCTCGGTGCGGATGTTGGCCGCGACCCACGACGACTCCGGCGCGATCCGGCCGCCACCGATGACCCGGTAGCGATAGGTGCCGACGACGCTGCCGATGCTGCCGCCGGTCGGGATCGCGGTGAGCCGGGCGTCGGGGTCGAGGCCGAGGACGGAGGCCACGTCGAGCATCTGGACCGACGCGTCCTTGCCGACGAGCTTCTCCAGCGGCTTGCGGATCGTGGCCGGCGTGATGTTGTCCGTGGAGATCAGCAGGCCGTTGTCGGTGGCCATCTCGATGTCGTCGGCCCACGCGGTGTTGACCACCATGTCGACGGTGGGGATCTGGGGGACGTACGCCCCGACGTGCAGGCTCGGCGCGTCGTCGTCCGGCGAGCCCAGGCGGATCATCCCGTCCTTGTCGGCGAGGCGCTTGGCGTCCTTCTGGTCAATCGCCAGCTCACCACCCGCGACGCGGTCCCACGTGACCTGGGAGTCGGCAACCTCGACTGTCGTGAAGTTGCGATAGCCACCGGGGTCGACGGCCGCGACCGTCAGCACCCGGTTCTCCAGGCTGACCTGGCCCAGGCCGATCCGCTCGGTGTGGGCGACGCCCTTGAGCTTCTCGATCTGCTTCAGCAGGTCGTCGTCGATCGTCTTGTCCCACTGGATGAGGATGTCGGCGCTCCAGAGCCGGCCGTCGCGCTTGCCGGGCGGGTCGACGGCGTGGTCGGGGTCGGCGACGGGGACGACGGTCGCGTCGGACTTCTCGGGCTTCTGCGGCTTCGCGCTCGGCCGGTCGGACTTCCCGGCTGCGGGGGTCGGGTCGGGCTCGGCTCCGCCCTCGCCACTGCACGCGCCGAGGAGCAGGGTGAGGGCAGCCGCGGCCGCCACCCCCGGTCCCCGTCGTACGCGCATGGGAGAGACCCTAGGCGGGAGGTGTGAGGATCCGGTGGGGAATGGTCACCCACGAGACCGCGCCGCCCAGCAGGAGCAGGCCAGCACACACCACCATCGCGGAGTCGTACGCCGAGTCGAAGACCGCCGGGTCGGCGTAGTCGTTGCCGCCGAGTCCCACCGCGACCGGCAGCGCGGCGACGGCGAGGAGCGAGCCGGCCCGGGCGACGGCGTTGTTGATGCCGCTGGCGATCCCGGCGCTGTCGTCGGGGGCGGCGGCCATGACGGTGGCCGTGAGCGGGGCGACCATGAGGGCCAGGCCGAGGGCGAACACCGTCAGTCCCGGCAGCACGTCGCGCCACCAGATGACGTCCGGGCCGACCACCATCAACCAGATCGTGCCGGCGGCCATCACGGCCGGGCCGACGGACATCGGGATGCGGGGGCCGATCCGCTGGCCGAGCGCTCCTCCGCGGGCCGCGAGGGCGAGCATCACGATCGTGACCGGGAGCGTGGCGAGGCCTGCCTCGAGCGCGGTGTAGCCCGCGACGGTCTGGAGCTGCAGGACGAGGAAGAACAGGATCGCGCCGAGCGCGGCGTACACGACGAGCGTCATCGCGTTGGCGGCGCTGAACGTGCGGTCGGCGAAGAGCCCGAGCGGGACCATCGGCTCCGACCCGCGCCGCTCGGTGACGTAGAACGCCACGCCACTGAGGGCGGCGACGCCCAGGGCGTACGGCATCAGGGGGTTGTGCCAGTCAGTGAGGGCGAAGGTCAGTGCGGCCAGCGTGAGCGAGGCGAGGACGGCTCCGGGCACGTCGAAGCCGCCGTGCGTACGGGGGTCGCGCGTCTCGGGCACGAAGCGCTGGGCCAGCCAGACGGTCAGTGCAGCGAGCGGCAGGTTGATGAGGAAGATCCAGCGCCACGAGGCGTGGTCGACCAGCAGCCCCCCGACCAACGGGCCGATGGCGGCCGCGATCCCGCCGAGGCCCGACCAGGCGCCGATCGCGCGGCCACGGTCCTCGGCCGCGAAGGCACCCTGGATCATCGCCAGGCTGCCGGGCGTGAGCAGTGCGCCGCCGATGCCCTGGAGCACGCGCGCGGCGATCAGCACCTCGGCGGTCGGCGCGATCCCGCAGAGCAGGGACGCCGCGGCGAACCAGATCGTGCCGATCACGAAGATCCGCCGCCGGCCGAAGCGGTCGCCGAGCGATCCGCCCAGCAGGATCAGGGACGCCAGGGAGAGGAAGTAGCCGTTGACCACCCACTGCAGCTGGACGAGCGAGGCGTCGAGGTCGGTGCCGATGGTGCGCAGCGCGACGTTGACCACCGAGCCGTCGAGCAGGGTGAGCCCGGACCCGAGGGTCGCGGCCGCGATGATGCCGCGGCCCTGCGGCGTACCCCACACGACTGCGGCCATGGGCACAGGCTAGGCGCCCGGTCCGTCAGCGGCCGCCGCGCTCAGTGCTCGAGCACCCGGCCGGCGAGCCAGGCGATGTCCGCGCCCGTCTGCTGGGGCGACGCGGAGGGCTGCATCACGTGGCTCAGCACCACCCGTACGACCATGTCGGCGGCCGGCTCGAGGTGCGCCACCTCGATGCCCGGGGCGTACGGCGCGACGCGGGCGAGGACGACCCCCTTCGCCGCGTCGAGCAGCGAGCCGGCGTTGGTCGTCAGGAGCGGCAGCAGCTCGGTGTCGGCGCCGTGGGTGGCGCTGACGACCGCGTGGAGGAGCTTGTTGGCGCTGGCATAGGTGAGGACGTCTATGACCGAGCGCTCGATGGCGCGGGTCAGGTCGTCGGGCTCGGCGTCGAAGGCCTGGTCGACGACCTGCAGGAACCGGGCCAGCTCCTCGAGGATCATCGTCTCGGCCAGTGCCGGCTTGGACCCGACCTCGTTGTAGACCGTCTGCCGGCTCACCCCGACCTCGTCGGCGAGGCGGGACATCGTGACCGCTGCCCAGCCCGACGAGGTGGTGAGGCGGACGGCCGCGTCGATGATGCGGTCGCGGGTCGTCTCGGGCATGCCCACGAGTCTAGGGAGCGCCCGCACAGGGACGGACGTGGTGCTCAGGCCGGTGGTCAGGCGACCGACCGCTCGGGCTCGTACGGCACGAAGTCGACCTTCTCGCGCACGCCGCAGTCGGGGCAGCACCAGTCGGCGGGGATGTCCGCCCACGCCGTGCCGGCCGCGAAGCCCTCGTGCTCGTCGCCGGCGGCGACCTCGTAGACGTACTCGCAGCTCGGGCATCGCGCGGCCAGCACCTCGGCGCGCGGGTCGAGTGCGCTCGCGGTCGTATCGGCCACGGAGCCGCGCACTCGACTCGACGCGGCGTAGCGGGCGAGGTACGTCTCCCGCTTGCGTGGGCTGATGTTGGCGAGCGTCACGTCGCCGCCGAAGTGGTCGACCACGCGCCGGTCCATGACGCGACGCCAGACGGCGGGGACGATGGCGAGGACGATCATCCCGGCGTAGCCCGTGGGCAGGACCGGGCTCTCCTCGAAGTCGCGCAGCGTCTGGTAGCGCCGGGTCGGGTTGGCGTGGTGGTCGCTGTGCCGCTGCAGGTGGTAGAGCAGCACGTTGGTCGCGATGTTGTTGGAGTTCCAGCTGTGGCCGGGCAGCACGCGCTCGTAGCGCTGGCGCTCGCCCTCGCCGACCTTCTGGCGGAGCATGCCGTAGTGCTCCATGAAGTTGACGACCTCGAGGAGCGAGAAGCCCACGACCGCCTGGATCACGAGGTACGGCGCCACCTCGAGGCCGAACGCCGCGAGGACCACCGCCCACAGGGCGAGCGACATCAGCCACGCGTTGAGGACGTCGTTGTCGAGGCGCCACGGGCGCTGCTTGCGTCGGGCCAGGCGGCGCTTCTCCAGCCGCCACGCGGACCTCACCGAGCCGCCGACCGTGCGCGGCCAGAACTGGTAGAAGTTCTCGCCGAGCCGGGCGCTCGCCGGGTCCTCCGGGGTGGCGACACGGACGTGGTGGCCGCGGTTGTGCTCGATGTAGAAGTGGCCGTAGAAGACCTGCGCCAGCGCGATCTTGGACAGCCAGCGCTCGTTGGCCTCCTTCTTGTGGCCGAGCTCGTGAGCGGTGTTGATGCCGATGCCGCCGATGCAGCCGATCGAGACCGCGAGGCCGACCTTGTCGATCGTGTCGAGCGGCTGGTCGGCCAGCACGCCGAACACGTCCCACCCGCCGACCACGGCCATCGCGCCGAGGAACCCGACGTACTGGATGGGCAGGAAGAGGTAGGTGATCCAGCGGTAGTAGCGGTCCTGCTCCAGCGCCTCGATCACGTCGTCGGGCGGGTTCGACCGGTCGAGGCCGGCGACCAGGTCGATCGCCGGGACGATGCCGAGGATCACGATCGGGCCGACCCAGAACCACGCGCTCAAGCCCGTCGTGACGTAGCCGCCGAAGGCGACGAACGCCAGGCTCGGCACGACGAGGCCGATGAGCCAGAGGTAGCGCTTCTGGTCTCGCCAGATCGCGGTCGTGCCCTCGGGCACCGTGCCGCTGGGAGCGAGTCGACTGGGAATCTTCGTGGGGTAGCCGGCCATGGTGTGACCTCCTGCCGTGGGGTTTACATGACCATACGATCTGTAAACTTCGTTGACAAGACCCCCCGCTTTGTCAAATGCGCAGTTTCGGCTGTCGGAGCGCCGTGCAGGCACCGTCACCGGGCCGCTAGTCTCGGGCCCCATGGAGCACCCCATCGGCATCGACTTCGGCGGCACGGGCATCAAGGGCGCACCCGTGGACCTCGCGCGCGGCGACTTCGCGCAGGACCGGGTCCGCATCGACACCCCCAAGCCCGCCGATCCCCAGTCCGTCGCCACGGTCTTCCAGCAGATCGTCGACACGTTCCCCACCTCCACCACGCCGGTCGGCGTGACGGTGCCCGGCATCGTCCAGCGCGGCGTGGTGCTCTCCGCCGCCAACATCGACAAGTCGTGGATCGGCGAGGACGCCGACGCGATCTTCACCAAGGCCCTCGGCCGCGAGGTGCACGTCGTCAACGACGCCGATGCTGCGGGCCTGGCCGAGTCGGAGTACGGCGCGGCCAAGGGGCGCAAGGGACTCGTCATGGTCATCACCCTCGGCACCGGCATCGGCTCCGCGATGATCTACGACGGCGTGCTGGTGCCCAACTCCGAGATGGGTCACCTCGAGCTCGACGGCGTCCTCGCCGAGTCGCGGGCGGCCACCAGCGCCCGTGAGCGCGAGGGCCTCAGCTGGGGGGACTGGTCGGAGCGGCTCACCGCGTACTTCCGCCACCTCGAGCGGCTCTTCACCCCCGACCTCTTCGTGGTCGGCGGCGGCGTCAGCAAGTCGTGGGAGAAGTTCGGCCACCTCATCGAGATCGACACCGAGATCATCCCCGCCAAGCTCGAGAACCGCGCCGGCATCGTCGGCGCCGCCCTCGTCGCGCACCGCAAGGCCGGCCAGGAGGACTGAGGGCTACGGCTCCAGCACGCGCTCGAACGCTGCGATCGCGCCGCGGAGGTAGCGCTCCACGACCTCTCGCTCCTCGGCGGTGAAGCCGCGGTCGAGCTGGTCGAGCGCGATGAACATCGGCAGCAGGTGGCCCACCACCTCGCCACGACCCGACTCCGTCAGCACGAGCTCCGTACGCCGCCGGTCGGCCGCGTGGGGGCGGCGCTCGACGTGCCCGCGCGAGACGAGGCGGTCGACGATCCCGGTCGCCGCGGCGGTGGACACCTCGAGCCGGCGCGCCACCTCGGCCGGTCCGATCTGCTCGCGCGCCAGGTGCTCGAGCGTCACCAGCTCGGTGTCGCTGATGCCGGCCCGCCGCGCGACGACGTGGTTGACCCGGGCGCCGGTCGTGACCAGCTCGCGCAGCGCCTCGAGACTGCCGGACGTGTCCCAGCCCTGGGTCGGCTGCTCCGGTGGGGTCACGGTCGTCCTCTCGTCTTGCGTCGGGCGGCGATGATCGCTAACTTACTTAGCAATCTACTCCGTTAGCCACCACAGCCTAGGAACTCACGTGCCCGGTCACCAGCCCCCCGCTCCTGCCCGCTTCGTGTCCGGACGTCGTACGGCGTGGCTCGTGGCACTCGTGCCCATCCTCCTCGCGCTCGCCATCATCGCGCTGGTCCCCGAGGGTGAGCGGGACACCAGTGCCGTCGACTCCCTTCCCGCGGGCGCCGACAGCACCTTCGCCGTCGAGCTCGCCGAGCAGCTCCCCGAGGACGACGGCCAGGTCGCGATCGTCCTCTGGACGGCCGCCACCGGCGAGATCGACCAGGCCGCCCAGCAGGACCTCGACGCCCAGGCGATCGAGCTCCTCTCGCAGGAGGGCGGCGCCGAGGGCGGCCAGCCGGACCAGGGTGGCCAACCCGCCGACGGGCAGACCGGCCCGGTCGTGGTGTCGGAGGACCGTACGGCCGCCTTCGCCGCCATCCCGGTCACCTCGATCTCCGCGACCGACAACATCGACAAGGTCGAGGACCTGCGCCAGCAGCTGCGCGACGACGCCCCCGACGGCCTCGAGGTCCAGGTGACCGGGCCTGCGGGCATCCAGGCCGACCTCGGCAAGGTCTTCGACGGCGCCAACCTGCGCCTGCTGCTCTCGACCGCCGGCGTCGTGGCCCTGCTGCTGATCATCACCTACCGCAGCCCGGTCCTCTGGCTGGTGCCGCTCACCGTCGTCGGCATCGCCGACCGCCTGTCCGCCATCGTCGCGACCAACGTCCTGCAGGCCACCGGCGTGGCATGGGACGAGTCCACGATCGGCATCCTCAGCGTGCTCGTCTTCGGCGCCGGCACCGACTACGCCCTGCTGCTGATCTCGCGCTACCGCGACGAGCTCAAGCGGGAGGACTCGCGCCACCTGGCGATGGCGCGCGCGGTCTCCCGTACGGCCGAGGCGGTCGCCTCGAGCTCGATCACCGTCGTGCTCGGCCTGCTGACCCTGCTGCTGTCGGCGATCCCCACGACCCGCGGCCTGGGCCTGGCCTGCGCGGTCGGTGTGGTCATCGCCGCGACGTTCGCGCTCGTCGTGCTCCCCGCCGCGCTGGTGCTCTTCGGCCGCTGGGTCTTCTGGCCCAAGGTGCCCCACGTCGGCGACACCGTCCTGGTCGACTCCGACTCCTCGCTGTGGCACCGGGTCGGCGACGCCGTCGCCCGCCGGCCGCGCACCTTCGTGGTCGGCACCGTCCTCGCCCTGGCCGTGCTCGCCAGCGGCACGCTGGGCATCACCACCGGTCTCGACCCGGCCGACCAGTTCCTCCAGAAGCCCGAGGCGATCTCCGCCGCCGAGCGGCTCGGCGAGTCCTTCCCCGCCGGTACCAGCGACCCGGTCCAGGTCGTCACCCGCGACACGTCCGAGCAGGTGCTGTCGGCCGTCGAGGCGGTCGAGGGAGTCGACTCGGCGCGGATCACGACCACCGGCGACGGCATCGCCCGCATCGACGCCGTACCCGACGCGGACCCCGGCAGCGACGCGGCGCAGGCCATCGTCGTGGACGTACGCGCGGCGGTCGCGGACTTCACCGACACCCACGTCGGCGGCGGTGACGCCGAGGCGCTCGACGCCAAGGACTACGCCGCCAAGGACCGGCTCCTCATCCTGCCGCTGATCCTGCTGCTGGTGCTGGGCGCGCTGCTCCTGCTCCTGCGCTCGATCGTGGCGCCGCTGCTGCTGGTGGCGACCGTCGTCGGGACCTACGCCGCGAGCATGGGCGCGTCGTGGTGGCTGTTCCAGGGCGTCTTCGGCTTCGAGGCGATGGACACCGGTGTGCCGCTGCTGGCGTTCCTCTTCCTCGTCGCACTCGGCGTCGACTACAACATCTTCCTCGTCACCCGGGCCGGCGAGGAGGCGCGCGAGCACGGCACCCGGAAGGGGATGCTGCGGGCGCTCACCGCGACCGGCGGGGTGATCACCAGCGCCGGCATCCTGCTGGCGGCGGTCTTCGCCGTGCTCGGCGTGCTGCCGCTCGTCGTGCTCGCCCAGCTCGGCGCGATCATCTTCGTCGGCGTGCTGCTCGACACCCTCGTCGTACGCACGGTGCTGGTGCCCGCCCTCGCCCTGACCCTCGACGAGAAGTTCTGGTGGCCGCGGAAGGTGACCGGCTAGCCCCCTGCAGGAGTCACCGCCTCAGCGGGGACTCCTGCGCGGATCGGCCGTTGCAACGGCCCCATCGCGCAAGACTTCCCCCAGGAGTGGCCGGCCTCAGCCGTCCTTGCGACCGGACGGGCCGCCGATCGGCCCGCTGATCGCGGCCGCCACCCGCTTGGTCACGTCGGGGTGGAAGACGCTCGGGATGATGAAGGCCGGGTGCAGCTCCTCGGCGCTCACCGTGTCGGCGATCGCCTTGGCGGCGCGGAGCAGCATGTCGATGGTGACGTCCTCGGCGCCGGCGTCGAGGAGCCCGCGGAAGACGCCGGGGAAGGCCAGCACGTTGTTGATCTGGTTGGGGTAATCGGAGCGGCCCGATGCAACGACCGCGGCGTACTTGCCGGCCTCGGCCGGGTCGACCTCCGGGTCGGGGTTGGCGAGCGCGAAGACGACCGGCTTGGGGGCCATCGACGGGATCCACTCGGCGTCGAGGATGCCCGGAGCGGAGACGCCGACGAAGACGTCGGCGTCGACCAGGACGTCCTGCAGCGAGCCCGTCACCCGGCGCGGGTTGGTCGCGGCTGCGAGCTCGGAGTGAGCCGACGAGAGCGAGCCGTCGTCCGCCGACAGCGCACCCTCGCGGTCGACGACCACGACGTCGACGGCGCCGGCCGCGAGCAGCAGGGTGACGATTGCGGTGCCCGCGGCGCCCGCGCCGGAGACCACGATCCTGACGTCGGCCAGCTCCTTGGTGACGCAGCGCAGCGCGTTGGTGAGCGCCGCCAGCACGACGATCGCGGTGCCGTGCTGGTCGTCGTGGAAGACGGGGATGTCGAGCGACTCGCGCAGCCGCCGCTCGATCTCGAAGCAGCGCGGGGCGGCGATGTCCTCGAGGTTGATGCCGCCGAAGCCCGGCGCGATCATCTCGACGGCGCGCACGATCTCGTCGGTGTCCTGGGTGGCCAGGCAGATGGGCCAGGCGTCGATGTCGGCGAACCGCTTGAACAGCGCGGCCTTGCCCTCCATCACCGGCAGCGCGGCGCCGGGGCCGATGTTGCCGAGTCCGAGCACGGCGGAGCCGTCGGTCACGACGGCGACCGAGTTGCCCTTGATGGTGAGCTTGCGGACGTCCTCGGGGTTGTTGTAGATCGCCATCGACACGCGGCCGACCCCGGGCGTGTACGCCATCGACAGGTCGTCGCGCGTACGCAGCGGCACCTTGGACTGCACCGAGATCTTGCCGCCGAGGTGCAGCAGGAACGTCCGGTCGCTGACCTTGTGCACCGTCACGCCCTCGACCGCGGCGACCGCGGCGACGAGCTCCTCGGAGTGCGGGGCGTCGGACGCCGAGCACGTCACGTCGACCACGAGCCGGTCGTGACGCGACTCCGTGACGTCGATCGCGGTCACCACACCCCCCGACGCGGCGATCTGGGTCGCGACCGCGCCGACGACGCCGTGGTCGGGCGCGGTGTACAACCGCATGGTGATCGAGTACGACGACGCGGTTGCTGCCATGTCCGCACCCTCCCCCTCCGCCGGGGTTACGCACAAGTCACCTGCGTCTACGCTCGGGGTTGTGGACATAGAGTTCGCCGACGCTCCCGACCGGCACCGCTACGAGCTCCGCTCGCCCGACGAGCTGATCGGCATCGTGGCCTACCACCTCGACGGCGACGTGATCACCCTCGTGCACACCGAGGTCGGCTCGGCCCACAGCGGCCACGGCTATGCGGCCGTCCTCGCCGGCGGTGCGCTCGACGACGCCCGGTCACGCGGGCTGCGCGTCGTGCCGACCTGCCCCTACGTGGCGTCGTACATCGAGAAGCACCCGGAGTACGCCGACCTCGTCGCCACGGAGGGCCCATGACCACCACGACCACCACCGCACGCCGCCGGATGCGGTCGGCGAGCATCTCGCTCGGCATCACCGCCGTCATGGCCTCCACCCTCACCGGGTGCGCCACCAGCGCCGACTACGCGGCCGTGTGCGTCGACCCCGACACCGAGCAGCGGGTCGAGGACGACCAGTGTGATGACGACTCGGACTACAACGGCACCGGCACCGGCTTCTTCTGGTACTACCTCGCCGCGCGGGCGGTGGTGCCCGGCGTCGGTTCGACCGTCAGTGGCGGGACCTTCCGTGGCACCACGCTCAACGGGTCCGTCCAGCGCGGCGGCCTGCCCACCACCGGCGGTTCGACGGTGCGATCCAGCACGACCAAGGGCGGGTTCGGCGGGAGCAACCGCAGCTTCGGTGGATGAGCCCGCGCCCGCACCCATGACCGCCGTACGCCCGCACGATCCCGCGCCACAGGAGACCCCGTGACCGACCTGCTCAACGCCCTGTTCCACGCCGTCGCCTACGCCCTCATCGGCGGCGCCATGCTCGTCGCGGCCTACTACGTCCTCGACCTGGCCACCCCCGGCCACCTCGGGACCCACCTACGCGGCGTGGACGAGAACGGCCTGGAGTCGGTGCACGCGCACTCGCGCTCGGCCGGCGTGGTCACCTCGGCGTGGCTGGTCTCCAACGCGGCCGTGCTCTTCACCGCGATCTGGACCAACGGCGAGACCTCGCTGGGCTGGGCGCTCGCCTGGACCGTGTCCTTCGGCGCGCTCGGCATCGCGCTCAACACGCTGATGTTCTTCGCCGTCGAGGCGATCACTCCCGGCGACCTGCGCCGGATCATCACCGAGCCCGGCCCCGTGCGGCCGCTGGCCTACGTCGCCGCGTCGGTCGCGCTCTCGGTGGGCGCCATCGTCTGCGCCAGCATCGCCTGATGTGGCGGCACCGCTCGAAGGCCCGTGAGGGCTGGCGCGACACCGTCGTCGAGCAGGGACTGGTCTTCCCGACCACGAAGATGCCGGACGGCTCCGAGCTCCCCTACTGGAACGAGGACGCCTGGTACGAGGTGACGACGGAGGAGGTGGAGGCCCTCGAGGTCGCCACCGAGGAGCTGTGGGCGATGTGCCTGGCGGCCGTCTCCCACATGGCCACGACGATGACCGCCGAGCGGCTCGGGCTGCCGCCCGGCTCGCTCGGCGTCGTACGCCGCTCGGTGGAGGCCGGCGACCCGGCGCTCTACGCGCGCTTCGACCTCGCCTACGGCGCCGACGGCTCGATCAAGATGCTCGAGATCAACGGTGACACCCCGACCGGCCTCGTCGAGACCGGCGTCGTCCAGTGGCGCTGGATGGAGGACGTGATGCCGGAGATGGACCAGTGGAACTCGGTCCACGACCGGCTCGTGGCGGGCTGGCGCCGGCTGCGTCGCTCGGGGCACTTCGACGGGGACCGCATGCACTTCCTCTACGACCTCGGCGAGGCCGACGCCTACGACGGCGGCGAGATGGAGATGACTGTCCACTACCTGATGGACACGGCCGTCCAGGCCGGGTGGCTCGCCCTCGCGCACCCGATGGCCGAGGTGGGCTGGAACCCCGACGCGCGCGAGTACCGCGACGTGCACGACGAGCCGATCCGCAACGCCTTCAAGCTCTACGCCTGGGAGGAGATGCTCGCCGAGCCGTTCGGCCGGATGATCGTCGACCGGGCCGAGGCGAGACCGGCCCGGTGGATCGAGCCGCCGTGGAAGGCGCTGCTCAGCACCAAGGCGCTGCTGCCGGTGCTGTGGGAGCTCTACCCGCGCCACCGCCTGCTGTTGCCGGCGTACTTCGACGAGCCGCGCGACCTCGAGCGCTGGGTCGCCAAGCCGCTGCACGGGCGCGAGGGCGACAACATCCGCATCCACCTCGACGACATGATCGAGGACGTCGTGATGACGGGCGGCTACGGCGACGAGGGCTGGGTCTACCAGGCCTACACCGACCTGCCGAGCTTCGAAGGCAATCGCGTGGTGCTCGGATCGTGGATCGTTGACGGCGAGGCCGCCGGGATGCTGGTGCGCGAGTCCGACGGCATGGTCACCGACTTCTTCTCGCGGGTCGCTCCGCACGTCATCAGCGACGGGCTCGCTCCCAGCGAGGCGCAGGTCGCGGAGTGGCTGGCCGAACGGGTCGGGCCCGACGCGCCGACGCTTTAGCGGACGACGCTGTCGGTGATCGTCCGGCTCGCGCCGAGGAAGAAGATGCCCGGCAGGGTCTCGAAGCCGTCACTCGGGTTGTCGATCAGCCGCGAGCCGTCGATGGTGAGGGTGCCTGTGCGGTCGTTGGAGACGAAGAGGATCGCGCCGCCGCCCTCGCGTGCGTGGTTGCCGGTGATCGTCGAGTCCTCGACGGTCAGGTGGATGTCGTTGCCGTCCAGGTAGATGGCACCTCCCGAGCCGCCGCCCGGCGTGCCGGACCGCGCGGGGTTGGCGCCGCGGCCGATCGCCGCATTGTCGGTGAACGTCGACGACACGATCCGCCACGACACCCCGATGCTGCTCAGCGCCGAGCCGTTGCTGCACCGGCCGCCGGTGAAGCTCGAGCGGCGGACGACGACGGGCCGGTCGCGGTGCTGGTCGAGCACGCGTACGGCGCCCCCGCCGACGTCCGGGCCGGTGCGGTCGCACCGGTTGTCGGCGAAGTGCGAGTCGATGATCTTCAGCCGGCCACCCCGCACGAAGAGCGCGCCGCCCCCGCCGCCGTCGGTCGTCTCGCCGGTCGCGTTGCCGTCGACGAAGCGCATCCGGCGTACGACGAGGCGCGGCTCTGCCTGGTCGTTGCAGTGCGACGTCGTCCAGACCTGCGCGCGGTCGCACGTGTTCAGGTAGAGGATGCGCCGCTCCCCCTGGCCGCTCAGGGTGACGAGCCCGCCGCCGTCGAGGACGACCCGTGCGGAGGTGTTGACGACCTTCGCCGTCCGCTTCATCGCGATGGTGACCGGCTCCGGGCCGCAGTCGAAGGAGATCAGACCACCGGCGGCGACGGCGCGTACGACCGCCTGCGAGGTGCACGACGCCGGGGTGCCGCTGCCGACCACCGTGTCCGCGTACGCAGTGGGCGCCGAGGTCACCGTCGCGGCGAGGAGCGCCGCGGCCAGGACCCCGGCGCGGATCACAGCGCCTTCTCGATGTCCTTGCTCAGCTTCTCCGGCTCGGTGGTCGGGGCGTAGCGGCTGATGACCTGGCCGTCGCGACCGACGAGGAACTTGGTGAAGTTCCACTTGATCTTGCTGCCGAGCAGGCCGCCCTTGGAGTCCTTCAGCCAGTCGAACAGCGGGTGCGCCTCGTCGCCGTTGACGTCGACCTTGGAGAACAGCGGGAACGTCACGCCGAAGTTGCGCTCGCAGAAGTCGGAGATCTCCGACTCGTTGCCCGGCTCCTGGTTGCCGAACTGGTCGCAGGGAAACCCGAGCACGACGAGGCCCTGGTCCTCGTAGGTGTCGTGGAGCTGCTGCAGGCCCTTGTACTGGCCGGTGAAGCCGCACTGCGAGGCGGTGTTGACCACGAGCACGACCTTGCCGTCGTACTGCGAGAGGTCGGTGTCCGTGCCGTCGATCGCGGGCGCCGAGAAGTCGTTGAGAGAAGTCATGCCTCCGAGTCTGCCACCTGACCCTCGCCGAACCCTCCCCAGAACGCCCACTCCGCCAGCGGCTTGCGCACCCGGTCGCGGTGGTCGCGGGCCGCCGTGCGCTCGTCGACATCGGCCGGGTCGCCCGGTGCGCCGACGGCGATGCCGGTGAGCAGCTGGTGGGTGGGCGGTACGCCGAGGGCCGCAGCGAGGGCGTCGTGGTCGAAGCCCGCGAACTGGTGGGCGTGCAACCCCATCGCCCGCGCCTGCAGGGTCAGGTGGGCCGCGGCCTGGCCGACGTCGTGCAACGCGTAGTCGCTGAACGCCGGCGCGTCGGGCTCCTCGCCGGTGCGTACGTGCGCGGCGGTGAGGAAGACGACCGAGGCCCGCGGCACCCACCCGGAGTTGCCCCGGCTCAGCGTAGCGACCAGCCGGTCGTGGTTGGGCGTCCCGGGGACGCACACGAAGAACAGCCACGGCTGGCTGTTGCCGGCGCTCGGCGCCCACTGCGCGGCATGCAGCAGGGTCTCGATCTCGGCCTCGCCCAACCGGTGGCGGTCGTCGTACACGCTGGCGCTCCAGCGCGAGCGCATCGGCTCCGCGAGGCCCTCGGCCGACGGTCGGGGTGCCTGCTCGTGCGCGGGGTCGGTCACCCGGCGAGCATGCCAGTGGGTCAGTCGTCGAGGTCGTCGAGGTCGTCGCGGGTGCGTACCCAGGGGGGCGGCCCGAGACCTGTGCCGCCGGGAAGGATCACGGAGACCACCGCGATTGCTCCGTCGTCGTCCTCGTAGAGGTCGATCGTCAGCTGGCACGCGTGCTCCGGTCCCGCGCTGTCGATCGTGAGCACGACCCGGGTGGGCGCCGCCGCGACGCCGGACGGCATCGGCGTGGGAAGTCCGCACGTGGTGGCCGGCAGTGGTCCCCGCGTGATCGAGACGACTGGCTGCCCGAGGTCGTTGGCCACCGGGCGCACGGCGTACGCCACGACCGGATCGCGCACGCGCCAGCGCCAGTCGGACGACGTGGCCGGCTGGGTCCCGTCGGCCGTCCCGGCCGCCTCGCCGTCGACGTACAGCCGCACCTCGGGAGCCAGGCGCGGGCGGCCCGAACCGGAGACGAGGAAGCGAAGGAACGCCCACGCCTGGACGCGTCCGGCGGCGTCGGCCGGACAGCTCCAGGTCGGCGCCGCTGTCGCGACGACGGTCACCACCTCGTCGGGCCGGACCGTGTCACCGGACGGAGGTACGGACCCGAGCACCTGCCCGGCCGGGTCGCACTGGGGCACCGGATCGACTCGTGTCGCGATGCCGGCACGACCCAGCGCACGCACTGCCTCGGTGGAGGTGAGGCCCACCAGCGAGGGGATCGTCGCAACCTTCCGCTCAACCTCCTCGCGGTCGGGGGGACCGGTCAGGAGAGGGACTGCGAACGCCGCCGCGACGACGGCGACCAGGGCGGCGACGGCGAGCGAGGGACCGCGAGACCTCCCGCCGAGCACCTCCTCGCGGAGTGCGGGGACCACCACCTCGTCGGGGTCTGCGGCCCGGAGGATGCGACGTCGCTGGTCCTCGATCACCCGGTCGACCACGCCCGCAGCACGGTCCGTCGGCACGCCGAGCTCGATCGCGATCTCGACGAGCCGCCGATGGCGCGCAACGCGGTAGTCCTCGACGTCCATCAGCCGTCCCCCCGGTCGAGCGCGTCGAGCTCGGCCAGCGCCGACTCCCAGCGCTCCCGTCGCTCGTCGTCGGTCTGCTCCCACCACGCCGTGCCGCGCTCGCCGAGCCCGACCTTAGCGAGCTGGGTGCGGTGCCGGGTCGCCGCGAGCTCGGCGTCGGAGTCGGCGGTGCGGACGCCTGATCGGCCGCGGCCGAGGTGGGACTTCAGCCGGGCGAGTGCGTCAGGCGGGATGGCCGGGTCCGTACGCCGCCAGCGGCGGCCGTCGACGACGAGCCACTTGTCGTCGTCGGTCGGGGCCACGTCCCGAGAATGTCAGAGCTGACCTCAGCCGGCTCTGGCCACCTCGGCGGCGATCGCCGCGCCCAGGTGGACGGTGGTCGCGGAGCCGCCCATGTCGGGGGTCAGCGGTGCACCCTGCGGACCGCGGGCTAGCACGTCCTCGATGGCGACGACCACCGCGGCGCCGGCCTCGGGGTGCCCGAGGTGCTCGAGCATCATCGCGGCCGACCAGATCTGGCCGACCGGGTTGGCGATGCCACGTCCCGCGATGTCGGGCGCCGACCCGTGCACCGGCTCGAAGAGGCTGGGGAACTCCCTCGACGGGTTGATGTTGGCGCTCGGCGCGATACCGATCGTCCCGGTGCACGCCGGGCCGAGGTCGGAGAGGATGTCGCCGAAGAGGTTGCTCGCGACCACCACGTCGAAGTGGTCCGGCTTGAGGACGAAGTTGGCGGCCAGGATGTCGATGTGGAACTGGTCGCGGAGGACATCGGGATACCGCGCACCGACCTCGGCGAACCGTTCGTCCCAGTAGGGCATCGAGATGGAGATGCCGTTGCTCTTCGTCGCGGACGTGAGGTGCCGCGCGGGACGTGACCGCGCGAGCTCGAAGGCGTACTCCAGCACGCGGTCGACGCCGACCCGTGTCATGACCGTCTCCTGCACCACGACCTCGCGGTCGGTGCCCTCGAAGATCCGGCCGCCGATGCTGGAGTACTCGCCCTCGGTGTTCTCGCGGACGACGAGGAAGTCGATGTCACCGGGCTCGCGTCCCGCGAGCGGGCTGGGCACACCGGGGACGAGGCGGCACGGGCGGAGGTTGACGTACTGGTCGAACCGCCGGCGGAACTGGAGCAGCGAGCCCCAGAGCGACACGTGGTCCGGAACCACCTCGGGCCACCCGACGGCGCCGAAGAAGATGGCGTCGAAGCCGGACAGCGTCTCGAACCAGTCGTCGGGCAGCATCGCGCCCGTACGGACGTAGTGGTCGGCGCAGGCGAAGTCGAACTCCTCGATCTCGAGGGGCACGTCGAACCGGCCGGCGGCCGCGCGCAGCACGCGCAGTCCCTCGGGCACCACCTCCTGCCCGATGCCGTCGCCGGGGATGACGGCGATGCGGTGCGGCCGGGCCATGGGGGTCTCCTCGGGAAGCGATGCGGGTCAGGGGGTGTCGACGTGGTGGCAGGCGACCAGGCGCTCGTCGATGAGCCGTGGCTCCGGCACCACCTCGGCGCACAGCTCGGTGGCCTTCCAGCAGCGGGTGCGGAAACGGCAGCCCGACGGTGGGTCGACCGGGCTCGGCACGTCGCCGGTCAGCACGATCCGCTCGCGCGTGCGCTCGATGCGCGGGTCCGGGATCGGCACGGCGGAGAGCAGCGCCTGCGTGTAGGGGTGGAGCGGCCGCTCGTAGAGTGCGTCGACCGGACCCTGCTCGACGATGCGACCGAGGTACATCACGCCGACCTCGTGGCTCAGGTGGCGTACGACGCCGAGGTCGTGGGCGATGAAGAGGTAGGTCAGGCCGAGCTCGCGCTGGAGGTCGTCGAGCAGGTTGAGCACGCCGGCCTGGACGCTGACGTCCAGCGCGCTGACCGGCTCGTCGAGCACCAGCACCTCCGGCTCGACCGCCAGCGCCCGGGCGATGCCGATGCGCTGGCGCTGGCCCCCGGAGAACTCGTGCGGGTGCCGGGTCGCATGGCCCGCGTCGAGCCCGACCAGCTCGAGCAGCTCCGTGACCCGCTCCGCACGGGCACCTCGCCGCAGGCCGTGGATCACCAGCGGCTCGGCCACGATCGCCCCGACCGTCATGCGGGGGTTGAGCGAGGCGTACGGGTCCTGGAAGACGAGCTGGACCCGGCGGCGTACGGCCCGGAAGCCGCGCTCGCCCAGCGCGGTGATGTCGTCGCCGCCGAGGAGCACGCGGCCCGACGTCGGCTCCACCAGGCGTACGACGCTGCGCCCCAGGCTGCTCTTGCCGCAGCCGGTCTCGCCGACCAGGCCGAAGGTGCGCCCCTGCCCGATCCGGAGGGAGACGCCGGCGACGGCCTGCACCGCACCGACGGTGCGGCCGAGCACGCCGGCGCGGATCGGGTACTCCGTGACCAGGTTGTCGATCACCAGTGCGTCAGTCACCGGTGCCCCGCTCCCCCGCGTCGAGCGACGACGCGACGACCTTGTCGACGAAGTGGCAGGCGGCGAGGTGCCCCGGCCCGACCTCTGCGGCCGGAGGCGCCGTGACCGAGCAGGGGTCGGCCTCGAAGAACTCGCAGCGCGGGCCGAAGCGGCAGCCCGGCGGCAGGTCGGTCGGGCGTGGCGGCTGGCCGGCGATCTGGAAGAGGCGATCGTCGCGGCTGCGGCGGTCGGTCCGCGGCAGCGAGGCGAGCAGGCCGCGGGTGTAGGGGTGGCTGGGCTCGTAGAAGGCCTGCTCGACCGAGCCCTGCTCGACCAGCCCGCCGGCGTACATCACGAGCACGCGGTCGGCCACGCCGGCGACCACCCCGAGGTCGTGGGTGATCAGCATGATCGCCGTCCCGGTCTCGTCCTGGACGGTGCGCAGGACCTGGAGGATCTGCGCCTGCACGGTCACGTCCAGGGCTGTGGTGGGCTCGTCGGCGATGATCAGGCTCGGCTCGTTGGCCACCGCCATCGCGATGACGGCTCGCTGGCGCATGCCGCCCGAGAACCCGTGCGGGTAGCGGTCGACGCGCGTGTGCGGCGAGGGGATCCCGACGAGCTCGAGCAGCTCGATCGCTCGGCCGCGCAGGACCGAGGACCGGGTTCCGGGGTGGTGGACGCGGACCGCCTCGGCGAGCTGGTCGCCGACGGTGACCACCGGGTTGAGCGCGGCCAGCGAGTCCTGGAAGACCATCGCGACCTGCTTGCCGCGCAGCTCGCGCATCTCCGTGTCGGGGCGGCCCACGAGCTCCTCGCCCTGCAGCTTGATCGACCCGGTGACCCGTGCGTTGCGCGGGAGCAGCCCCATCACGGCGAGCGAGGTGGTGCTCTTGCCTGAGCCCGACTCGCCGACGATCCCGACGGTCTCGCCCGCGGCCACCTCGAAGCTGACACCGTCGACCGTCACGGCCGGCCCGCGGTCGGTCTCGAAGACCACGCCGAGGGCGTCCACGGCGAGGACCGGGGCGCTCACAGCTGCTTCCCCTGCGGGTCGAGCGCGTCGCGCAGGCCGTCGCCGACGAAGTTCACCGCGAGCACGGTGACGAGGATGAAGAGGCCGGGGAAGTAGAGGAGGTAGACCTGCTCGGTGCCGACGAGGCCGGCGGCCTGGCTGAGCATGTTGCCCCAGCTCGTGCGCGGTGGCTGCACGCCGAAGCCGAGGAAGCTCAGCGTGGACTCGACGATGATCGCCGTCGCCGTGGCGAGGGAGATGTTGACGACGATCAGTCCGGCCAGGTTGGGCAACAGGTGGCGGACCAGGATCCGGGTGGTCGACGCGCCGACGACCCGCGCTGCCTCGACGAACTCCTTCTCGCGCAGCGACAGCACCTGCGAACGGACCACGCGGGCGATGTAGGTCCAGCTGATGCCGGCCAGCACGAGCACGATCGTCGTCGGTGACGAGCCCAGTCCCTCCAGCGCCAGGGCGAGGATCGCCACGCCCGGGACGATGAGGAACAGGTCGGTGACCCGCATGATCAGCTCGCCGAGCGCCCCGCCGCGGTATCCGGCGATCGCACCGACCGCCGTGCCCAGGACGGTGGCGAAGACCGCGACGAAGAAGCCGATGGCCAGCGAGATGCGACCGGCGAAGAGCAGCTCGGTGAGGTAGTCGCGACCGAGCTCGTCCGTGCCGAGGGGGTGCTGGGCGGACGGGCCGGTCGGACCGATCAGCAGGTCCTGCGCACCCTTCTCGTAGGGAGCGATCCAGCTGGCACCGAAGCAGGCCACGACGAGCAGGAGCAGGACCACGGTGCCGATCGCGGCCAACCTGTGGCGTACGAATCGGCGCAGCACCTCGCGCGTCCCGGACACCTGCGCCGGTGCGACCTCGGCCATCTGGGCGACCGTGCCCATGTCCGCGCTCATCGCAGCCTCACCCTCGGGTCGAGCAGTGCGTAGCCCACGTCGGCCAGCAGGTTGCAGAGGACGACTGCCACGGCGACGACCAGCATCCACGGCAGGAGGACGAACACGTCGCCGGTCAGCAGGGAGTCGAGGAAGAGGCGGCCCATGCCGGGGATGGAGTAGATCTGCTCGGTGACGATGAGCCCACCGAACAGCAGCGCCCCGTCGAGTGCGACGACGGTGACGAACGGCGCCAGCGAGTTGCGGGCCGCATGGCGCAGGATCACCTGCCGGCGCGGCACACCCTTGGCGCGGGCCGTGCGTACGTAGTCGCTGGAGAGGGCGTCGAGCATCGACGCTCGCCCGAAGCGGCTCCACGACGCGACGAGGGTGATGGTGAGGGTGAGGACCGGCAGCACGAGGTGGCGCAGGTAGTCGAGGTCGAAGCCGGTCCGGCCCGGTGAGTGGAGGCCGACGAAGTAGAGGGGTGGCTCGTCGAGGCCGAACCACTGTCGGGGCAGCACCGCGAGCAGCTGGATGAGCACCAGGCCGAACCAGAACGCCGGCAGCGCGATGCCGATGTAGCTCAGCGTCGTCAGCACGTGGTCGCCCGCGGAGTACTGCTTGGTCGCGGAGTAGACCGAGATCGCGCCGGCGATCACCACGGCGAACAGGACGCCCCACGTGATCAGCTGGAGGGTCGGACCGAGGGCGGCGAAGATCACCGTGCGGACGTCCTCGCCGGTGCGCGAGCTCACGCCCCAGTTGCCGGTGAGGAAGCCCTTGAGCCAGAGGACGTACTGCTCCGGCACGCTCCGGTCGAGGCCGAGTCGGACCGTCTCCCGCTCGAGCACCCCGGGGTCGCGCGACTGCCGCAGCTTGGCCAGCGGGTCGAACGTCTCGCGCACCGCGAGGAAGAGCACGAACGACGCGACGAGGACGATCGGGACGGAGAGCAGCAGGCGCCGCACGACGTACGCGATCACGCTCGGCCCCCTCCGTGTCCCCGCATCGTCTCGTCCCGACCCGTCACTGCTCGGCCAGGCCCCAGGCCTCGAGGTTCCAGAACGGACCCTCCGAGGGGTTGATGGCGATCGGCCCGGCGAGCTTCTCGCTCCACAGCAGGACGTTGGGCACGGCCACCATGGGGACCGCGGGGACGGCCTCGGCGATCAGGGCGTCTGCCTCGTGTGCGGCCGCCACCCGGGCCGACTCGTCGGTCTCCCGGTCGATCGCGTCGAGCACGTCGTCGAGCCCGGGGATGTCGACCCGCCCGAAGTTGATGCCGGAGAAGCCGTTGGCCTCCGAGGGCGCGTTGGTCGACTTCAGGGTGGACGACAGGTTGAGCGGCTCCGGGAAGGTGTCGATCAGCGTGTAGAGCGCCGCCTGGAAGTCGCCGTTGGGGGCGGCCTTGCCGAACAGGTCGGCCGGCGTGGTGGCGTTGATCGTCATCTCGAAGCCGGCCGTGGCGAGCTGCTCCTGCAGGATCTGCAGGGTGAGGTCGCGCCGCTTGTTGCCGGCGAGGGTCTCGATGGCGAACGACGCGGTGCGGCCGTCCTTGCTCCACACACCCGAGGAGTCCTTGCTCCAGCCGTCGCCGGTCATCAGCTCGTCGACCTTGTCGAGGTCGAGGACGTAGGCGTCGAAGTCGGAGGAGGCGAAGGTGCTCAGCAGCGGCGTGAAGAACGACTGCGCCGGCTCGGTGACGTCCAGTGAGCCGAACAGGCGCGTCACGATGGCCTTGCGGTCGATGGAGTAGGCCAGCGACTGCCGGACCGCCTGCGAGTCGAACGGGAACGCGGTGTTGTTCAGCCAGATCGCCTCCAGGTTGCCGGTCTGCGCGTCCGCCTCGGACCGGGTGCCGGGAATGCCGGCGTCGATCTGGCTCATCACGTCGAGCTGGGGGCTCGGGTAGAGCGCGTCGACCTGTCCGCTCTTGAGCGCCTGGAAGGCCGCAGCGGTGTCACCGATGAACTGGAAGGTCACCTTGTCGAGCTTCGGGGCCTCGCCCCACCACTCGGGATTCGGGACGAGGGTGACCGAGGTGCCGCGCGTCCAGTCGTCGATCAGCCACGGGCCGCCGCTCCAGTCGTAGCCGTCCTTCATCAGGGCACCGCGGTCCTTGCCCTCCAGCAGGTGCGAGGGCAGGACGCCGTACGAGGAGCTGAACAGCTGCTTCCACGAGGCGTACGGCTCGTCGAGGGTGACCACCACGGTGGCGTCGTCCGGGGTCTCGACCTTCTCGATCTTCTCGTAGCCAGTCTTGTCGAGGATGTCCTTGCCGTCGCGGATCTCGAGCGCGGTGTACGCGAAGTCGGCCGAGGTGATCGGGGTGCCGTCGGACCACACCGCGTCGGGGTTGATCTCGTAGGTGATCACCTGCGCGCCGTCCGTGACCTCCGTGGTGGGCTCGGAGGCGAGCAGTGACGACGCGGCCGGCACCCAGTCCTCGCCCTCGCGGCGGGTGTTGAACGCCACCGGCACCGTGGTGATCTGCATGATGTACGAGCCCCAGATGGACCCCGAGCAGGTGCCGAGCCAGTCGGCGCAGTCGGGCTCCTGCTCGGCGCCGATGACGATCTCGCCGCCGTCGGCCACCGGGACGTCGGCCGAGTCCTGCTGCGGCGCGCCGGAGCCGCCGCTGGAGCAGGCGCTCACGAGCATCGCCGCCAGGGCGACTGCGAGGGCCGGAGCCCGCCGCGTGCCGCGCGCCTGCTGACCAACCGAAGGACATGGGTTGCGCGACATGCGCACCTCCTGGGTGGAGCGGCGGGCTCTGATCCGCCGGACAACGGCATGCTAGGACGGTCCGCCGCCGGTTAGCAAGGGTTGTAGGCACATTGATAGTCAATGCCACTGACTGCGAGCGTGAGTTACGCTCGGCGGGTCCAGCCAGAGAAGAGACGGGTGCTATGACGAGCGCAAAGCCCTCCCGCGACGCGACGCCCAAGAAGCGTCGTCCACGGGACAGCCTCAGCAGGACCGTGATCATCGCGGCCGCCGAGAAGATCGCGGAGCGCGACGGGCTCGAGGGCCTCACCTTCGGTGCGCTCGGCGAGGAGCTCCAGGCGCACTCGACGTCGATCTACCGGCACTTCCGCGACAAGGACGAGCTCGTCCTGGAGCTCATCGACTCGCTGCGCGCGAAGTCCTACGGCGCCGACCTGGTCTCGACCGGTGACTGGCGCGAGGACCTCCGGCTGATCTCGCGGTTGATCCACGAGCACTACCTCCGCTACCCCGGGCTCGCGCTGCAGATGGCCGCCCGCACGACCCGCCGTCCCACCGAGTTCAAGAACGTCGAGTTCGCCCTCGACGCGTTCCGCCGCGCCGGACTCGACGACGAGTCGGCCGTGGTCGCGACGCGCGTCTTCGGCAACTTCACCCGCGCCGTCTCGGCCCTCGAGGCATCCCTGCAGGCGCTGCCCGAGAAGACCCGCACGATGGACGAGCTGTCGTGGACCGTGGAGTACCGCCAGCTCACCGCGGAGGAGTTCCCCAACATCGCACGCACGTCCGACAAGCTGCTCAGCCTCGGCGACCCGCGCCTGTTCGACCTCGGTGTCGAGATGCTGATCGACTCGGTGGTCTCGCGGATCCAGGCCGGCACGGGACTCTCCGACACACAGGTGTGAGGCTCACTCCCGGGCGCCGGTGAGCACGGCGACCATCCCGGCGACGATCGCGGCGCGCTCGGCGATCGAGGCGACCTCCACCCACTCGTGCTCGGCGTGGGCGCCGTCGCCGTTGGGGCCGAGGCCGTCGAGCGTGGGGATGCCGAGCGCGGCGGTGAAGTTGCCGTCGGACGCCCCACCCACCGACGCGGTCTCCGGCTCGTCGAGGCCGAGGCGTCGGGCCTCGCCGCGGCACAACGCGACCAGGGCCTCGGAACCCGACGTCTCGAGCGGCGGCCGGTTGATGCCCCCGTCCACCCGGACGACCACGCCGTCGGCGCCGTCGTGCCGCGCGACCATCGCGCGCACCGCCTCGTCGACGCGGGTCTGCTCCGCGAGCGTCGTGGCGCGTACGTCGACGGTGAGCGTGGCGCGGTCGGGCACGACGTTGACGGTGGTGCCGGCCGACGCGACCGTCGGCGTCACGGTCGTGCCGCGAGCCGGGTCGGCGAGCGCCGGCAGCTCGAGCGCCCACCTCGCCAGCTCGAGCAGCGCGTTGCGCCCGCGCTCCGGCTCCAGGCCTGCGTGGGCGGCCCGGCCGTGGAAGTCGAGGTGGTAGAAGCTCCCGCCCTTGCGGCCCACCTTGAGGGCTCCGCCGAGGCTCGGTTCCAGCACCAGGACGGCACCCGCGGACCGGGCGACCTCCTCGATGAGGGCTCGCGAGGTGATCGAGCCGACCTCCTCGTCGCCGGTGAGCAGCAGGGCGACGCGCTCGGGGCGCGCCACCCCGTCGAGCGCCTCGAGAGCGGTCACCACCCCGGCCTTCATGTCGAAGACCCCCGGTCCGGTCGCACGGCCGTCGGCGACCCGGAAGGGACGCCGGTCGATGGTGCCCGCCGCGAAGACGGTGTCGAGGTGGCCGAGCAGGAGCACGGCCGGCGCCTCCTCCGTACGCCACAGCAGGTGGGGCACGCCGTCGACGACGACCCGCTCCGGGTCGCGTCCGAGCACCTCGGCGCCCCATCCGGCGACCACGTCGTGCACCGCGTCCAGCCGGGTCGCGTCGCTCGACGGCGTCTCCATCGAGACCAGCCGCTCCAGCCGCTCCAGCGCGCGCCCTGCCCCGACCGTCACTGAACCGACGCCCAGAAGTCACGGAGCGCCGCGAGGGTCGCTGCGGGGTTCTCCTCGGCGACGTAGTGGTCCGCCTCGATCGCCACGGGGCGTACGTCGGCGGCGTACTCCCGCCAGACGGCCGCGACGTCGAACGACCGCCCGACGTAGCCGTTCGTGCCCCAACCGACGAGCAGCGGTCGCGCCACCGTGCGACCCGACGTCCGGTCCGTACGGTCGTGCTCGAGATCGATCCCCGCGGCTGCGCGGTAGTCGGCGCAGGTCGCCTCGACGACGCCCGGGCGCCGGAAGGCGTCGGCGTACGCCTTGATCGCGCTCGGCTCGAACGCGAAGCCGTCGCGGTGCCGGCCGTCGAACCTGCTGCGGATCCAGGCGTCCGGGTCGGCGCGCAGCAGCGTCTCCGGCAACCCGCGGTCACGGGTGAGGAAGAACCAGTGGAAGTAGGCCTCGGCCATCGCGCGGTCGACGTGGTCGAACATGTGCAGCGTCGGCACGATGTCGAGCACTGCGGCGCTCGCCACCAGCTCGGGGAAGTCGAGGCAGAAGCGGTGGACCACCCGGGCGCCGCGGTCGTGGCCGACGACGTGGGCCGAGTCGATGCCCAGCGAGTCGAGCACGAGGGCGACGTCGGCGGCCATCTCGCGCTTGGCGTACGTCGCGTCGAGGGGGCCCGGCTCCGGCGCATCGGAGCGGCCGTAGCCGCGGAGGTCGGCGAGCACGACGTGATGGTCCTCGAGCAGCGCCGGGACCAGGTGGCGCCACATGTGGGAGGTCTGCGGATAGCCGTGCAGCAGCACGACCGTGCTGCCGCTGCCGCCCGCCCAGGTGGCGATCCCGACGCCGTCGCGCTCGAGGCGCCGGTGCTCGAGACCGGCGATGCCGATGTCGGTGCCGGGCTCAGCCATCGGTCGCTCCGAGGTTGCGCCACGGAGTGCCGTCCAGCCGTGCCTCGACGAGCTCCAGCAGCCGCGTGCACTCGTGCAGGGCCGCCTCGCTGCCGGTCGGCTCGTGGCCCGCGTCGAACCACTCGACCAGCACGTCGCCGCCTGCCGCCCGCAGCTTGTCGCCGTAGCTGCGCGCCTGCGCAGGTGGGGTGCGGGTGTCGCGACTGCCCTGGTGCAGCCAGACCGAGGCCCGCACCCGGTCGACGTAGTTGATCGAGGAGAACCGCTTGAGCGTCTCGGTGATCCGCGAGGAGTCGAACGACCCGTCGGGTGCGAGCGACATGAAGCTGGTCCAGGTCTTGCGAAGGGCGGGGTTCATCTCGTCCCAGGCGGACTCCCAGTCAGCCATCGCGACGATCGCGAGCGCACCGGCGAAACGGTCGGGCAACCGCCCCACGGACAGCAGGCTCATGTGGCCGCCGTACGACGCGCCCGTGATGAACGTCGACGCGGGGTCGGCGAGCCCGCGCGCACGCAGCCAGTCGAGCGCGGCCTCGACGTCCTCGATCTCGCGGTCGCCGCCGACGCCCCAGAACCCTTCGCGGAAGGTGCGGCCGAAGGTCACCGATCCGCGGTAGTTGAGGCAGCCGACGGCGAAGCCGCTCGCCAGCCAGGCCTGCACGTCGGGGTGGTAGCGGTCCAGGGTGACGAGGTTCGGCCCCCCGTGGACCTGCAGGATCGTGCCGCGCGGAGGACCGTCGGGCACGGCCCACCAGAGCTGCACGGGCGTCCCGTCGGCACTCACGACGAGCTGTGACTCGAGCGGGATCCCGCGAGGGACGTCGACCGTCGGCAGCACGACGTGGGTGTCCGTGCCGTCGGTGACCTGGAGGTGCAGGGGCGTGGTCCAGCCGGACGCGAGCACGACCGCGCGACCATCGGGGGCCAGGAAGGACTGGGCGTAGTGCGGGAAGACCGATGCGACGTCGGGCTCGCAGGCGCTGCCGCCCACGTCGCGCAGCACCCGGATCTCGCTGGTGTGCTCGTCGACGGCGAGCAGTCGGTGCCGGCCCGGGAGCGCATCGACGACGAGGATCGTTCCGGCGCCTGCGTGCCAGTCGAGGACGATCGCGTCCGCCTCCAGCTCGGGCAGCTCGTAGTCGCGCCGCTCGCCCGTCAGCGGGTTCCACAGCGCTGGCCTCGCGAAGCCGCTGCGCTCGGTGGCCAGCAGCACCCGGGGGTCGCCGGGTGCGGGCGAGAAGCGCACCGCCCGCACGGGTCCGCCGTCCGGGAGGTCGTCGGCGACGGCGACCACCGCGCGGGTGACCACGTCGATCACCGTCACCGCCGGGAGTCGTACGCCGGGCACGTGGTCGGTCGTGTCGGCGCAGGCGAGCGTGCCGTCGGCGGACAGGTGGCCGTACCAGCTCTCCTCGGGCGAGCTGAACAGCACCGAGGCAGCAGTCGGGTCGGTCACCGGCACGTGGAGGAGGTGGTGGCCACCCTCGTCGACGATCGTGGCGAGCAGGTGAGTCCCGTCGGCGGCGTACTCCAGGCCGCGCAGGACGAAGGGCGGTCGGTCGGTGAGGGTCTGCACCCGGGTGCCGTCGACGTGCCGTACGACGAGGGCGCCCACCTCGCTGCCGCCGTCGTCGTCGAGCCCGACGACCCAGCTGCCGTCGGGCGAGAGCAGGGAGTCGAAGCCCACCTCGAAGGGCAGGACCGGGCCGAGCTCGAGCGTGCGCAGGTCGAGGACCCGGCCGATTCCATGCTCGGCGCCGTCCTCCACGACGAGGCAGAGGCCGGCCGGTCCGGACGCGGGACGCGCGGTGAGCACGGCACCGCTGGTGAACCACCTGTCGAGCTGGGGATCTGGCACGGGGACTCCTCCGATCGGCTTGGGGCGAGTCAACCGCAGACCGTGACGGACTGCAAGGGTCGTTGTCATGCGACAAGTCATTGTTGCTGATTAGCGATGCCGGACTACGCGGGTCCACCTCACCTGTCGGTGCGTGGTGGCACCTCTCGCGGCGACCTAGGTTCGAGGACGGCCCACGCGACGGGGACCACCCCGTCGGGCCGCAACGAGAGGACCACCTGATGTCTGTGTGGGACAAGATCAAGGACGCGCTCACGACCGACGACGCTGAGGCGGCGGCGGAGGCGCAGCAGGAGGCCGAGCAGGCACAGGCCGAGGCCGACAAGGCCAAGGTCGAGGCCCAGGCCCGTGCCGACGAGGCGCGCCGCAAGGCAGACGAGGCGGCCAACAAGGCCGGTCTCCCGACCGCTACGGACGAGGAGAAGGCGCAGGCCGACCAGGCTCGCCAGGATGCCGAGGCAGAGGCACAGAAGGCCCAGGAGGAGTCCGCCGAGGCCGACCGCAAGGCGGACGAGCGCGCCCAGCGCGCACTCGAGAAGGCCAACGCCCGCAAGGAGAAGCGTCAGGAAGCCCGCCAGGAGGCCCGCGAGGAGCGGCAGGAGGAGCGGCAGGAAGCCCGACAGGACGCCCGTGAGGCGGCCCATGCCGACGACGTCTACACCGTGAAGTCCGGCGACACCCTGTCCGAGATCGGTGCCCGCCACGGCGTGGACTACCACGTGCTCGCGCGGGTCAACAACATCGACAACCCGGACCTGATCTTCCCCGGTCAGAAGATCCGGATCCCGAAGTAGTCGGTCCACGAAATGCACGAAGGCCCCGGAGATCCGGGGCCTTCGTCGCTGTGCGCGAGGGGGGATTTGAACCCCCACGCCCTTTCGGACACTGCGACCTGAACGCAGCGCGTCTGCCGTTCCGCCACTCGCGCAAGAAGCGGGCTCAGGTTACCCCAAGGGTTTCGGGCCTTCCCAATCGGCTGAGGGTGCCCGGGGCTTCCTGTCCCAAACTGGAGCCTCACCCCCGAAACTTCGGGGTGGAGGCTCCAGTTTCCCCGGGTACCCGGGGAAACCGACAGCGAAGGCACGGCCACCCCAACGGCGGGGCGGCACCGTCGTACGACGGCGACCGGCCGGTACGCTCGTCGGCACCGGCCGGGCGGTGTGTGAGGCCTGCCCACCACGAGCCCCGACCAGACAAAGATCCGAGCGCGAGGAGAGGAGGACCGGCGTGAACGCCCTGCAACGCTTCGAGCAGCGCCTCGAGTCGGTGATCTCCGGTGTCTTCGCGCGGGCCTTCCGCAGCGCCGTGCAGCCGGTCGAGATCGCCGCCGCGCTCCAGCGCGAGTGCGACAACAACGCCCAGGTGCTCAGCCGCCAGCGCCGCCTGGTGCCCAACGACTTCCACGTTGAGATGTCCCCAACCGACCTCGACCGGATGCTCGGCCTCGGCCGCGCGCTCGAGCAGGACCTGGTCGACCAGCTGCAGGACCACGCCGACGCGCAGGGCTACGTCTTCACGGGTCCGATCTCGGTGGCCTTCGAGGCCGCCGACGACCTCACCACCGGTCGCTTCCGGATCCGCAGCAAGGCGCAGGCCAGCGTCACCGACAACGACCAGCGCACACGTACGCGTTCGTCGCACGCGACCCTCGAGGTCAACGGCACCCGCCACCCGCTACGCCCGCCCGGCCTGGTGATCGGCCGCGGCACCGAGGCCGACCTCCGGATCAACGACCCGGGCGTGAGCCGGCGCCACCTCGAGCTCGAGGTCACCATCGACGGCGTCGAGGCGGTCGACCTGGGCTCGACGAACGGGATCCTGGTCGACGGCACCAAGGTCCGTCGGGCGCGCCTGCGCGACGGCTCCACCATCAAGATCGGGCACACCGAGATGACGGTCCGCATCGACGGCGGCCGCGACGAGGCCGGGGGCTGGAATGTCTGAGCTGACCCTGTTCCTGATCCGCGCGGCGTTCCTCGCGATCCTCTGGATCTTCGTGCTCTCCGCGATCTCGGTGATCCGCTCCGACATGTTCGGCGCGCGCGTGCCCGAGACCGCCCGCGGTGCCGCCCCCGTGCCCGAGCGCCGCAAGAGCGCCAAGGCCAACAAGAAGCCCCGACGTGGCGCACCCACCCACCTCCTCGTGGTCGAGGGCGAGAACCCCGGCACCCGCGCCGAGCTCACCGACGCACCGCTGCTCATCGGCCGCGGCAGCGACGCCGCGATCAAGCTCGACGACGACTACGTCTCCACCCGCCACGCCCGCATCGCCGCCAGCGGCGACGACTGGTTCGTCGAGGACCTCGGCTCGACCAACGGCACCTACGTCGGCCCGGTCCGCATCACCCAGCCCACCACCATCGGCCTCGGGGTCCAGGTCCGCGTCGGCAAGACGATCCTGGAGCTGCGGAAGTGATGTACCTCCACTACTCCGCGATCTCCGACGTCGGACGCGTACGCCGGGAGAACCAGGACAGCGGGTACGCCGGTCCGTGGCTGCTCACGGTCTGCGACGGCGTCGGCGGCGCGGTCCGCGGCGACCTCGCCTCGAGCACCGCGGTGCAGGCCCTGCGCAAGCTCGACCAGCAGCCTGACGAGGACCTCCTCGGCCAGGTCGCGGGTGCGGTGCACCGCGCCGACGACCGCATCGCCGAGCTCGTCGAGGAGGACCCGGCCCTCAACGGCACGTCCACCACGGCCACGGTCGTGCTCTTCGACGGCACCCGCTTCGGCGTCGGGCACATCGGCGACAGCCGCGCGTATCTCTACCGCCGCGGCGAGATGCGGCAGCTCACCCACGACCACACCTTCGTCCAGTCGCTCATCGACGAGGGCCGCATCACCGAGGAGCAGGCGCGGACCCACCCGCACCGCAACCTCATCCTCAAGGCACTCGACGGCATCCGCCACGAGGAGCCCGACCTCTTCGAGTTCCCCGCCGAGGTCGGCGACCGGGTCTTCGTCTGCAGCGACGGCGCCTGCGGGACGCTGACCGACGCCCGGATGGCCGACATCCTCGGCAGCGGCAGCCCCGACTTCGCGGCCGTCGAGCTGGTCCGCGCGAGCCTCGAGGCCGGCAGCACCGACAACGTCACCTGCATCGTCGCCGAGGTCGCCGAGGAGGCGCCACCCGAGGACCTCCAGCCGCTGCTCGTCGGCGCCGCGGCCGACCTGCCCCGCCGGATGCCGCTCTCCGGCGCCGTCGGCGGCCTCTTCCGCGGCCACCGCTCGGGCGACACCGGCGAGATCCCGCCCGTGCCCAGCGACGTACCTCCCGGCGCCTTCGCGGGTGACCCGATCGACCCGGAGGCGATGCGCTACGCACCGCGTCCCCCCGGCCGCTACACGTGGCTGCGTCGGCTGATGGTCGCCGCTTTCCTGCTCGGCCTGGCCTGGGTCGTCCTCGCGGCCGGCTGGTCGTGGAGCCAGCAGCAGTTCTACGTCGGCGAGGTCGACGGCAACGTAGTGATCTTCCGCGGCATCGACGCAGACCTCCCGGGCCTCTCCCTCTCCCACGCGTACGAGGTCTCCGACGTCTCGCTCGACCGGCTCAGCGACATCGACGCCGAGACCGTGCGCGAGGGCATCGACGCCGACGACCTCGACGACGCCCGCTCGACCGTGGACAACTACGCCGCGATCCAGGACGTCGAGGCGGAGTGACGGGCGGGCTGCGATGAGTCAGACCGGATCCCTCATGGGCTTCGTGCACCGGCGTCGCCGGGGTGCGGAGCTGTTCCTGCTCGTCCTGGCGCTCGCGGTCGGGATCGGCGCGTACGCCGCGGTCGGCCTCGGCGTCGAGGGAGCCGTGCCGACCGACCTCGTCGGCTACGGCGGCTGGCTCACCGGGCTGATCGTCGCCGCCCACGTGACGGTCCGCATCGTCGCGCCGTACGCCGACCCGGTGCTGCTGCCGCTCGTCGCCGCGCTCAACGGGCTCGGCCTCGCGGTCATCCACCGCCTCGACCTGACGTACGAGGCGCTCGGGGAGGACCAGCACACCTTCGCGCGCCAGCAGCTGACCTGGATGACCCTCGGGGTGGTGCTCTTCATCGGTGCACTGTTCCTGCTGCGCGACCACCGCGTGCTCCAGCGGTTCACCTACACCGCCGGCCTGATCGGCATCCTGCTGCTGGTCCTCCCCTTCCTGCCCGTGATCGGCAACAAGATCAACGGCGCCCGGATCTGGATCAACGTCGCCGGGTTCTCGTTCCAGCCCGGCGAGGTCGCCAAGGTGATGCTGGTGATCGCGTTCTCCGGCTACCTCGTCCTCCACCGCGACGCCCTGGCCCTGGCCGGACGGCGCGTGGTCTTCGTCGACCTCCCGCGCGGGCGCGACCTCGGCCCGATCATGGCGATGTTCGGCGTCTCGATGATGATCCTGGTCCTGCAGAACGACCTCGGGTCGTCGCTCCTGTTCTTCGGCCTCTTCCTCGCCATGCTCTACGTCTCCACCGAGCGCGCCGGCTGGCTGGTCGTCGGCGGCCTGCTGTTCGGGGCCGGGGCGCTGGCGGCGTACACGTTCGTCGGCAACGTGCAGAACCGCTTCGACATCTGGCTGCACCCGATGGACTACTACCCCGGCGTGAGCTACCAGCCGGTCGAGGCCCTGTTCGGCATGGGCTGGGGCGGGCTGATCGGCCGCGGCCTCGGCAACGGCTTCCCCGAGCGGGTGCCGTTCGCGTACTCCGACTTCATCCTCGCCACCATCGGCGAGGAGCTCGGCCTGACGGCAGTCATGGCGATCATCGTCTGCTACGGCCTCATCGTGGAGCGCGCGCTGCGCATCGCGCTGATCTCGCGCGACGGCTTCGGCAAGCTGCTCGCGGTCGGGCTCGGCTCGATCGTCGCGCTGCAGGTCTTCGTCGTCATCGGCGGCGTGACCGGACTGATCCCGCTGACCGGCCTCACCACCCCGTTCCTGTCCTACGGCGGCTCCTCGCTGGTCGCCAACTGGGTGATCATCGCCCTGCTGCTGCGGATCTCCGACCAGGCCCGCCGCCCCGCGCCACGGCTGGAACCGGCCGACGACGCCTCCGACGACAGCGAGACGACCCAGGTGGTGAAGCTCCGATGAACAAGCCGATCCGAGTCGTGTCCGTCTTCTGCCTGGTGCTGTTCCTCGCGCTCATGGTCAACGCGACCTACCTGATGTACGTCCGCGCGGACGGGCTGTCCGACGACCCGCGCAACCGACGGATCATCACCGCGACGTTCTCCCGCGAGCGCGGGGCGATCCTCGTCGGCAAGGAGGCCATCGCCCGCAGCGTGCCCTCGAACGACAAGTACAAGTTCCAGCGCACCTACTCCGAGCCGTTCAAGTACGCCCCGATCACCGGCTACTTCTCCTGGTACAGCCAGACCGGGGTGGAGCGCTCGCAGAACTCCGTGCTCGCCGGCGACGACTCGCGCCTCTTCGTCACCCGCCTCGTCGACCTGCTGAGCAACACCGACCCCAAGGGCGGCAACGTCCTGCTCACGATCAACGCCGCTGCGCAGGACGCCGCCTGGGCCGGCCTGGAGAACCTTCCGGGCGACGCGCAGGGCGCCGTGGTCGCGCTCGAGCCGACGACGGGCCGGGTGCTGGCCATGGCCTCCACCCCGACGTTCGACCCCAACGGCTTCGCCTCCCACGACTTCACCGCGGTCTCCGACCTCGGCAAGTTGCTCAACGCCGACGAGCGCGAACCGTTGATCAACCGTGCCATCGGCACCACGCTCCCGCCGGGGTCGACGTTCAAGCTCGTCACCGCGGCCGCGGCGATCGAGTCGGGCAACTACGACGCCGACTCGATGGTGCCGGGCGGCTACCGGTTCCAGCTGCCGCAGTCCGACACGACCATCGGCAACTACGACGACGGCAACTGCGGCGGCCGCCGGATCACCCTGACCCAGGCCCTCCAGGTCTCCTGCAACGTCACCTTCCTGACGCTCGCCAACGAGCTGGGCAACGACGCGATGGCCGAGCAGGCCGAGAAGTTCGGCTTCAACGACACCTCGCTCGAGGACCTCGCCGGGCAGGCGCAGTCGCTCTACCCGCGCGACATGGACGCCCCGCAGACCGCGATGTCCGGCATCGGCCAGTCGAGCGTCACCGCGACGCCGCTGCAGATGGCGATGGTCGCCGCCGCCATCGCCAACGACGGCGACGTGATGCGCCCGTACGTCGTCGACGAGGTCCGCGCCCCCAACCTGTCCGTGCTCGACCGCACCGACACGCAGAGCATCAGCAAGGCCATCTCCAGCACCACCGCCGACGAGCTGACCAAGATGCTCGTGGCCACCGTCGCCGACGGCACGGCCGCCCCCGCGCAGATCCCGGGCGTCGACGTCGCGGGCAAGACCGGCACGGCCCAGTCCTCGGGCGACCGCCCGCCGTACGCGTGGTTCGTCTCGTTCGCCCCGGCCGACGACCCCAAGGTCGCCGTCGCGGTGCTCGTGCAGTCGAGCGACACTTCCCCCGACGAGATCGGCGGCGGTGCGCTCGGCGGGCCGATCGCCAAGGCGATCATGGAGGCGGTGATCACCCCGTGACCGCGCTCACGCCGGGGGGACACGTCGACGAGGCCCGCCGCTACGTCCTGGAGTCGCGCATCGCCACCGGCGGGATGGGCGAGGTCTGGTCGGCGCGCGACACGGTGCTCAACCGGCCGGTCGCGGTGAAGGTGCTCAAGACCGAGTACGCCGACGACCCGCTCTTCCGGCAGCGGTTCGAGATCGAGGCACGGCACGCCGCGGCCCTCCAGCACCCGGGCATCGCCTCCGTCTACGACTACGGCGCGAGCTCGCTCGACGACGGGTCGTCGACGCCGCGGCCCTACCTGGTGATGGAGCTCGTCGAGGGCCAGCCGCTCTCCGCCCTCCTGCGACCCGGTGCCCCGCTCGACCCCGACGTGGCCCGCGACCTGGTCGCCCAGGCGGCCACCGCCCTCGGCGTCGCGCACGCCGCCGGCATCGTGCACCGCGACGTCAAGCCGGCCAACCTGCTCGTCACGCCCGACCGTCGCGTCAAGGTCACCGACTTCGGCATCGCCCGCGCGGCCGAGGGCATGGGGCTCACGCAGACCGGCGAGGTGATGGGCACGCCCGCCTACATCTCGCCCGAGCAGGCCGAGGGTGGGACGGCCACCGCCGCCTCCGACGTGTACGCCCTCGGGGTCGTCGCCTACGAGTGCCTGGTCGGCGCCAAGCCCTTCGTCGCCGACAGCCCGGTCGCCACCGCGATCGCCCACCTGCGCAACCCCGTCCCCGAGCTGCCCGACAGCGTGCCCGGCGACCTCGCCGCGGTCGTACGCCGCGCCCTGTCCAAGGCGCCCGGCGACCGGTTCGCCGACGGCGCGGCCTTCGCCCAGGCGCTGCGTGACCCGGGATCGGCGGCGGCCGCGACGACCGTCGCCGCACCCGCCGTGGCCCCGGTCGCCGCCGACGGCACCCAGGTGATGCCGGTGGCTCCGGCCGCCCGGCCGACCCCAGCTCCCGCCCCGGCCCCGCGCGAGCGACGTACGCCGTCCGCGGTGCCCTGGCCCCTGGTGCTCGGCATCGCCGCCGTGCTCCTCGCGGTGCTGGTGGCCGTCTGGCTCGGCTCCCGCGACACCGAGCAGACGTCCGGCACGGACGAGCCGGCGCAGACGCCCAGCCGGTCGGCCAGTGAGACCCCCTCCGAGACCCCCTCGGACACGCCGAGCGAGACTCCGTCGGAGACGCCCAGTGAGACGCCGACCGAGCCCGAGGCGGCAACCGTCGAGGTGGATCCCGCGTCCTACGTCGGGCGCGACCGCAAGGACGTCGAGAAGGAGCTGCGCGAGCTGGGCCTCGAGCCGGTCCCCGTGGAGCTGGAGAACCCCGGTGACCAGCCGGACGGCATCGTGGAGTCCGTGGAGCCGTCGGGCACGTTGCAGGAGGGCGACTCGGTGACCGTCAGCTACTGGAGCAAGGTCCCGCCCGGGCAGAAGGACGAGGAAGGAGGCGAGGCAGGATGACGCAGCCGGAGCCGACCCTGATCGGTGGCCGCTACGAGCTCGGCGAGACCCTGGGCCGCGGCGGCATGGCCGAGGTCCGCAAGGGCAAGGACCTGCGGCTCGGCCGCACGGTGGCGGTCAAGCGACTGCGCACCGACCTCGCGAGCGACGCGACGTTCCAGGCCCGCTTCCGACGCGAGGCGCAGTCGTCGGCCTCGCTGAACCACCCCGCCATCGTCTCGACGTACGACACGGGCGAGGAGATGGCGACCGACGGCTCCGGCGTCGCGCAGCCGTACATCGTCATGGAGTGTGTCGAGGGACGCACGTTGCGCGACATCGTCCGCGAGGGCCGCAGGATCCTGCCCGAGCGGGCCCTGGAGATCACCGCGGGCGTGCTGTCGGCACTCGACTACAGCCACCGCGCCGGCATCATCCACCGCGACATCAAGCCCGGCAACGTGATGCTCACGCCGTCCGGCGACGTCAAGGTGATGGACTTCGGCATCGCCCGCGCGATCTCCGACGCCTCGTCCACGATGACCCAGACCGCGGCCGTCGTCGGCACCGCGCAGTACCTCTCCCCCGAGCAGGCGCGCGGCGAGACCGTCGACTCGCGCTCCGACGTCTACTCCACCGGCTGCCTCCTGTACGAGCTGCTCACCGGCCGCCCGCCCTTCGTCGGCGACAGCCCGGTCGCCGTGGCCTACCAGCACGTCCGCGAGCAGGCCCCGCCGCCGTCCGACCTCGACGACCAGCTCGACGCCGAGATCGACGCGATCGTGATGAAGTCCCTCGCCAAGCGCGTGGAGGACCGTTACCAGAGCGCCGCGGCGATGAAGGCCGACATCGAGCGCTACCTCGCGGGCCACCCGATCCAGGCCCCGGCCGTGGTCCCGGTCGAGGAGACGACGTACGCCCCTCCGCCTGCCGACGCGACGACCACGATGGCCGCGGCCGCCGTCGGCGCCCCGCCCCCGGGCCGGGACGAGCCGCATCGCAGCCGCGCCGGCTGGTGGCTCTTCGGTGGCCTCCTGGTGGTCGCCCTGCTGCTCGCGGGCGCCTACTTCATGAACGACGCCCTGTTCGACGACGCGCCCACCCGCGAGGCCGTGCCCAACCTGGTCGGCATGACCGAGGAGGAGGCCGGACTCGCGATCGTGGAGAGCGGCTTCGACGTCGGACGGGTCACCCGCGACACCTCCGACACCGTCCCCGCCGACACCGTCATGTCGCAGGACCCCGACCGCGACACGTTCCAGGAGCCCGGGACGTCGATCGACTTCGTCCTCTCGTTGGGCAAGCCCGAGGTCGAGGTCCCCTTCGTCGTGGGCCGGCCCCGCAAGGAGGCGCGCGAGCTGATGCTCGCCGCCGACCTCAAGGTGCGCTTCGAGGAGGAGGACTCCGACGAGGAGAAGTTCCAGGTCCTGGCCACCACCCCCACCGCCGGCACTGCCGTCGCGGAGGGCACCACGATCGTGCTCACCTACTCCGACGGTCCCGAGCAGGTCCCGGACGTCCGCGGCCTCAAGCAGGGCGAGGCCGAGCGGACGATCCGCGAGGCCGGCTTCGTGCCGGACGTACGCACCGACGCGACCTCCGTCGAGCCCAAGGGGACGGTCGTCGACCAGATCCCGGCCGGCGGCACTGAGGACCAGGGGACGACGATCGTGATCTTCGTGTCGGCCTACGAGGAGCCGGTCATTCCCACGGAGACGCCGACGGAGACCCCCACCGAGACGCCCACGACGCCGGTGGTCCCGACCGAGCCGCCGACCACGCCGAGCGGGCGGGTCACTCCGGGATCGGGGTCGCGTAGGTGAGGTCGAGCAGTCCGGCGTAGGCCGGCGCGACCGCGGAGTCCAGGGCCGTCATGTCCCAGGACACGCCACCGCCCGGGATGTCGGTGTAGTCGCGATAGGTCGCGAGGATCGGGTCCGTGATCAGCTCGGCCTCGAGCCGCGCCTGGTCCCCGATGCCCACGATGACGTAGGGCGGGGAGTAGGGCAGCCCGTGGAGGGTCACCTGGTTGCCCTCGCACTTGATGCCGGTCGTGGAGATCAGCCGCTGGCCCTGGATCGTCACCGCCGTCGCGCCCGCGCTCCACATCGCGTTGGCCACCGCCTGGATGTCCTGCTGGTGGACGACGAGGTCGTTGGGATTGTCCTCGTACGCCTCGCGCACCTCGAACGACGCGTCGTCCAGGGTGACCTGGATCGCCGACCCCGACTTCTCCGTCAGCCCGGCCGGGTCGACCAGCGTGGCGATCTCGTCCTGCACCCGGGAGACCGAGCGGTCGCCGAGCTGGGTGCTGAGGTCCTCGACCTCGGCGTTGAGGTCGGCGGCCTGGGCGGTCAGGTCGCCCGCCCGATCACGCTCGGCGCGTACGACCGACGCCAGGTCGGTCAGCCTGCCGCCCCTCAGGTCGAGCCCGTCGCTCTGCTCAGCGCTCACCCCGAACAGGGTCCCGCTCATCAGCACGACCAGCGGCGTCGCCACCCGCCAGACGCGGCGACGTCCGGGGGATGAATGGGGCTCCGGCGACATGCCGACTACGCTAACCCCCCGGCGGGCGCTCCGGCGCCCCGGAGCGGCGCGCCACGGCGTGCACCCTCGCCCACCACACTCGTCGAACCACAGGAGCAGCAGTGTCGAAGTCCAGCGCGATCACCACCGAGGAGAAGAGCACGCTCTTCACCGTCAGGTTCCTGATCAGCCTGCTGCTGGTCGTCGCCGGCATCGCCTGGCTCGTCTTCTACTACACCCAGGCCCGCGGCAACCCGCTCGCCTTCCCGCCGGTCGAGGGTTCGCCCAAGGCCGTCGCCGACCTCGGCGACTGGAACTACGCCATCGGCTTCGGGCTGCTCATGCTCGGCCTGATCGTCTCCGCGCACCCCTCGACCCCGCTCGGCCGTGGCCGCGGCGTCGTCATCGGCATGCTGGCCTGCTTCCTCATCGGCCTGCTGTGGATCTGCACCTTCTACGTGTTCTCCGACGACCTCTCCAGCCTGTGGCTCTTCAACGACCTCGGCCAGTGGAACCTCGTCGTCGGCATCGCGTTCATGGCGGTCGGGTTCAGCTTCGCGACCAAGTGGGAGTAGGTTCTCCCTCGGCCCGCTGAACGGGCCCCGCGCCTCGAGCGGTGAGTGAGGCGCCTTCCTGGGGAAGGGAAGGCGTCTCTCTCACCGCTCGAGTCGATTTCGGGCGTACGCCGCACCGGGAGCGGTGCGTGAGGCGGCTTCCGCGCGCTCGGAGGCCGCCTCACGCACCGCTCGTGCAGGCGTTCGGATTTCCACACTGTGGACAACTCCTGTGGAGAATTACACGCGTGTAGTTATCCACAGCTGTGTACACACCTGTGGGTAACTCCGCCGACGACAGAGCCCCCGCCACCACCGTCGTACGACGCGGTGCGGGGGATCCGGCCGGAGATCGATCTCGCTCAGGCGAGCATGCTGATCCGGAGGCCGGTGAGGACGAGCAGGACGCCCGTGAGGACGGCCAGCCCACTCCACTGGACGACCGAACGGTTCGACTTCGGCGCGTACGCGATGATCGCCGCCGCGGCCAGGCCGCCGAGGAACCCGCCGAGGTGCCCCTGCCACGAGATCATCCGCCAGCCGACGACGGTGATGATCACGCCGAGGGTCAGGTTCTGCACCAGCCACTGCGAGTTGAGCCGGGCCTTGCGGGCCGTCACCAGCAGCGCGCCGAGCAACGCGAACAACGCCCCGGACGCCCCGAGGGTCGAGCTGTGCTCACCGCTGAGGAAGAGCACCAGCACCGACGAGGCCAGCCCGCCGATCAGGTAGACGGCGAGGAACCTCGCCCGTCCGATGATCCCTTCGAGGGCGGGACCGAAGATGTACAGCGCGAACAGGTTCAGCGCGACGTGCCAGATCTCCACGTGGGTGAAGTTGCTGGTGATCAGCTGCCACCAGGCGCCGTCGGCGACGCCCGCGTGCCACTCGGTGATGGGGAGCGTCGAGCACGTGGCCCGGTCCGTCACGTCCGGGTAGAAGCGACCCGACCCGTCGGACAGCTCGCACAGCCCTGTCGGTGCCAGCGAGAACAGGTTGGCGAGTCGTGAGGCTCCACCGCCCGTGGCCGCGATCACGAGCCACACCACGGCGTTGATGCCGATCAGCACGTACGTCGTCAGGCGCGGGTCGGCGCTGCGCTCGCCGCCGTACATCGCCCGGTTCTGGCGCGAGCCCTTGCTGGCCGCCTTGACGCAGTCGGGGCAGTGGAAGCCGACGGCTGCGTCGCGCATGCAGTCGGGGCAGATCGGCTTGTCGCAGCGCTGGCAGCGGATCCAGGTCTCGCGATCGGGGTGCCGGTAACAGGTCGGCACCCCGGTCGCGGGCACGCCCTCGGTCGGTTCGGTCACGGCGTCAGTGGCTCGGGGGCGGTGGGTGGTCGGTCAGCGCTCGATGGTGACGGACTCGATCACCACGGGCTCGGCGGGACGGTCCATCGCACCGGTCGCGGTGGTGCCGATGGCGTCGACCACGTCGCGGCTGGACTGGTCGGCCACCTCACCGAAGATCGTGTGCTTGCGGTTGAGCCACGGGGTGGCGCCGAGGGTGATGAAGAACTGCGAGCCGTTGGTGCCGGGGCCGGCGTTGGCCATCGCGAGCAGGTAGGGCTTGTCGAAGACGAGCTCGGGGTGGACCTCGTCCTTGAACGTGTAGCCCGGGCCGCCGGTGCCGGTGCCGAGCGGGCACCCGCCCTGGATCATGAACCCGTCGATCACCCGGTGGAAGCCGAGCCCGTCGTAGTACTTCTCCCCGCTGCGGCCCGCGTCGTCGCGGTAGTCCTTGGTGCCCTCGGCGAGGCCGACGAAGTTGTCGACGGTCTCGGGGGCGTGGTTCGGGAAGAGGTTGATGACGATGTCGCCCCGGTTGGTCTTGAGGGTCGCCTTCTGGTCGGCCATGGGATGTGCCTCTCGCATGTGGGTCAACTGCTGGGTCTGGGTGCACGCCGAGCGTGCGCCTCGATCCTGCCACGCGGCACCCACGCTCCGGCCCGTGCCCCAGCCGGTGCCGGGTCCCCCCACCCGGACGGGGCTGGTCGGCTCAGGGTGGGCATGGTGAGATGGAGGCTCACAGACTTAGGAGGTCAGGCATGCCTTTCGGCCGCAAGAAGTCCCTCATGGACCGCGCCCACGACTACGTCGACCAGCTCACGGACCAGCTCACGGAGACCGTCATCCCCCAGCTGGAGTCGGCGTGGGAGCAGGCCGTGGACAAGGCCGGGCCGGCCCTCACCGACGCGCGCGACAAGGCGACGCCCCTCATCGAGGAGGGCCGCGCGCGCGCCGCCGAGGCCGCCACTGCCGGCGCCGCGGTTGCCGCCGCCAAGGCCACCGAGGCCCGCGAGAAGGCCGCACCGCTGCTGGCCGACTACCGCGCCAGCGCCGCCGAGAAGGCCTCCGCCGGCGCCGCGATCGCCGCCGAGCGGGCGGCCTCCGGCCGTGACGCCGCGATCGCCAGGGCCAACGAGCTGCGTGGCATCGAGCCCGAGCCCAAGGGCGGCAAGCTCAAGAAGGTGCTGCTGCTCGGCGGCCTCCTCGCCATCGGCGGCGTGATCTTCAGCAAGCTCAAGGGCAAGCAGGACGAGAGCGCCAACTGGCAGTCGACGTACGTCCCGCCGGCCCCGCCGAAGCCGGCCGCCCCGGCAGCGCCGGTGACCCCGGCCACGACGTCGGTCGACCCGAACGCCGACCCGCTCAACGACCCGATCGAGGAGGTCACCGCCGACGACGTGGTGACCGCCGACCCGCCGGCCACCGACGACATCGGTGGCGGCGCCCCCGGTGAGGCGATCAGCGACGCAGTCGAGGGCGCGCACGACGCGACCACTCCCGACGAGCCCGCCGAGATCATCGACATCGAGGACGTCCCGAAGAAGAAGTAGCCCCCCGCACGCACCCCTGCCTCGAGCGGTGGTCCACCCACACTTTCGGCGTACGAGATGTGGCTGGGCCACCGCTCGAGTTGCGTTCACGGTCGTGGCGGTGGTCCACCCACTGTCCCGGCGCGCAGAGTGTGGCTGGACCACCGCTCAGGAGTCGACGCGGTTCTCCTCGATCCACGCATCGACTTGCTCCCACCAGCCGTAGAGCCACTCGATCCGCTCGTCGCGGCCCTCGGGGATCTCGTCGCGGGAGACCTGCCACCACCGCATGGTGATCTGCTTGTCCATCGGCAGCTCGCGCCACAGGTCGCTCACCGTCACCAGGTGGTCGAGGCCGGTGTGCGCGACCATCAGCACGTCGGCGTCGGGTGCGGCGTCCAGCGCTGCCAGTACGCCGCCCGGGCGCGGCGCCAGCACGTGGGTCATGTCCTCGGCGCGCACCGCCATCCGCTCGAGGCCGAGCCTGCGCAGCCGCGCGATGGCCTTCTCGCGGCGCGCGGCCGTGAAGTTGCCGCCCTCGGGGAAGATCACGAAGGCGTCGTTGTGGTCGAGGCCCGTCGCCAGGTGCGCGATCTGCGACTCGAGGTCCTCGCCGGCCTCCGGGTTGGGCGAGATGAAGCGGGCCGGGATCCGCCGCAGGACGACGTCGATCGCCGGGTCCCAGGCGAGCGTGTTCTTGAGGACCACCCGCGGCTCGCGGGCGTACCAGTGGAGGAGTGCGTACATCAGGATGAACGAGTCGCCGGGCCCCGCGTGGCGGCACATCACCAGCACCGGACCCGCGGGCACCCGCGGCGGGTGGGGGCCGTCGGTGCGGATCCGCAGCGCCAGGACGCGCCGTGCCTCGCGGAAGAAGACCAGCAGCGTCCCCTGCACCAGGTCGTAGTGGATGCCGGCGAAGTACGGCGAACGGATCCGCCAGCCGAACCCGCTGGCGAGCCACAGACCCAGCATCACGGCCAGGAGCAGCGTCTCGAAGGTCAGGTAGACGACCAGGACCCACAGCAGCCGGAGCGCCCGCCACCGCCCCGGCAGCAGCGGCGACAGGGCGGCCGCGGTGAGCAGCCACAGCGGGAACGTCACCCAGAGGGCGATGGTCAGCCCGATCACGGCCGGCGCGACGACCAGGCGGCGCAGCGCCCAGACGGCGGGGTGGTTCACGACCGGCCGAGAGCGTCGTCGAGATAGGCACGCGAGGCGACGTACGTCGCGTCGATGCGGGCCTGTACGCCGCTGAAGTCCCGGTGTGCCAGCAGGGAGTCGTCGCGCGACGAGGTGCCGCCGGCGGGCAGCACGTGGGCCTCGACGCCGTCGGGGATGGTGGCCATGTCGCGCATGAACCGGTGCCGGCGCGCGACCTCGAAGCTGACCCGGGCGACCTCCCAGGGCCGCTTCGGCGGAGTGAGCGGGCGATCGATGCGGCCGACCTGCAGGACGAAGACGCGGGTGGCGCCGAGCTCGACCGCGCGACCGACGGGCACGGAGTTCACCAGGCCGCCGTCGAGGAAGTGCTCGCCGTCGATCTCGGCCGGCGGCAGCAGCCCGGGGACGGCGGCGCTCGCCAGGATCGCCGGCACGATGGGCCCGGTGGTGAACCAGTGCTCGGCGGCCCGCTCGATGCTCGCCGCGCAGACGCCCAGCCGCACCGGCAGGTCCTCGAACCGGCTGTCGCCGAACTCCTCCTCGAGCCGCGTCCGCAGGGGCCTGGAGGAGTAGATGTGGGTGCCGGTCGACACGGCCCGGCGCACCGTACGCAGCGGGCGGTCGCCGTACACGTCGCGGCTGCGCGCGGTCGCGACCCACAGGTCGGTGAGGCGCTCGACCACCGCGAGGTCGGGCTGGCGGGCCACCATCGCGCCGTTGAGGGCGCCGACGCTGGTGCCGAGCACGAGGTCGGGGACGATGTCGCGCTCGAGGAGCGCGCGCAGCATGCCGACCTCGACCGCACCGAGGACGCCTCCGCCACCGAGCACGAAGGCGGTGGTCACGGACCTACACCAGCTCGGGGTGCTCGGCGCGCACCCGCTGCGTCGCGCGGTGCTCGGCCCAGAAGGACAGCAGCGGGATGGTGCCGCAGACCAGCGTGACGAGCGTGAAGGGCAGGTCCCAGCCGGCGCGACGCGAGAGCAGGAAGGCGCTCAGCAGGAAGATCATGTAGAGCCAGCCGTGCGCGACGCCGAGGTAGGTCGTGATCAGCTCGCCGAGGTCGTTGACGTCGGAGCCGGTCGTCACCCACGCCGGGGTGCTGTCGAAGACGCCCCACATGGGCGAGCCGTCGAAGTTGGCGAGCGGGACGCCGACGAGGATCAGGACCACGAGCAGGACGCCGACGATCGTGGCCATCACGCGGTAGGCGGTGAGGTTGCGGGACACGCTCGCCAACTTATCGGGCACTGCCTATCCGTCGACCGGTTGCCCGAGCGGGGCGACCTGGGGTGCCGTCGCGTCCTGTCGCCAGCGCCACCAGATGAACGCGGCGAAGGCCCCGAAGATCCACCACTCGATGGCGTAGAGCAGGTTGCGGACCCCGGTGAACCGGCTCGGGCTCGGCAGCGCCTCGAGCTCCGCGGCCTCCAGCCCGGCGGCCGGTTCCTGGCTCACGGCGTACGCGGAGTAGAGGTCGACGTCGACGCGCTGGATGGCGTCGGCGACCCGGATCTCCGGGAACACGTCGTCCTCCGGGTCGTCGTCGGTGGCCATGCTGCCCTCGGGCGCCTGGAGCCAGCCGGTGACGTCGGCGTCGCCGCTCGCGGCGAGCAGCGCGGGGTCGGGCTCGGGCGCCCACCCGCGTACGACGAGCAGCGCGGCGTCGCCGACCTGCAGGGGTGCGACGGCCCAGTAGCCCGGCCGGTCACCGAGCGCGCGGTCCCTCACCCAGAACCCGCCGTCGATCCAGGTGCCCGACAGCTCGACCGGTCGGCCCACGTCCTGGCCGGGGAACGGGTCGTCGCTGCCCATCACGTCGTCCAGCGGCACGGGGGCGGTGCCGGTCAGGTCGCGGGCCTCGGCGTCGCGGTGCGCCTGCCACGCGTCGTACTGCCACAGACCGAGCGCGCCCGCGATGCCGACCAGCACGAGGGTCAGGGCCGCCGCGCCGAGGTCGGTCAGCAGGCCGGGTCGGCGGGGGGCGGTCACGCCTCGATTGTCCCAGCCACCCGGTCGCCGACGCTCAGCGCACCAGCTCGTCGCGCCGTCGGGTGAGGTACGCCGTCTCGGCTGTGTTGCCGGCGAGCGCGATCGCCCGGTCGTACGCCTCCCGCGCCTCGGCGCTGCGGCCGAGTCGGCGCAGCAGGTCGGCGCGCGTCGCGTGGAAGGCGTGGTAGCCGTCGAGCGACAGCGGGTCGACCAGCGCAAGTGCGACGTGCGGTCCGTCGAGCTCGGCGACCGCGACGGCCCGGTTGAGCGCGACGACCGGCGAGGGGTCGAGCCGGACGAGCTGGTCGTACAGCGCGACGACTTGCGACCAGTCGGTGTCGCGGGCGTCCCGCGCGTCGGTGTGCACGGCGTTGATTGCTGCCAGCACCTGGTAGCGGCCGGGCGCCTGCCCAGAGGAGAGCCGCTCCCGGACGAGCACGTGCCCCTCGGCGATGAGACGGGAGTCCCACGCGCCGCGGTCCTGCTGGTCGAGCGTCACCAGCTCGCCGACGGCGGACACGCGGGCGGGGCGTCGGGCCTCGGTGAGCAGCATCAGCGCGAGGAGCCCGACCACCTCGCCGTCGTCGGGCAGCAGCTCGCGCACCAGGCGGGTGAGTCGGATCGCCTCGGCGGTGAGGTCGGCGCGGACGGCATCGGTGTCCTCGCCGGTGGCGAGGTAGCCCTCGTTGAAGACGAGGTAGAGCACGGCCAGGACGCCCGCGACCCGCGACGGCAGGTCGGCGGTCGCCGGCACGCGGTACGGGATGCCGGCGGCCTTGATCTTGGCCTTCGCGCGGGTGATCCGCTGGGCCATCGTCGTCTCCTGCACGAGGAAGGCGTGCGCGATCTCGGCGACCGTCAGGCCACCGACCATCCGCAGCGTCAGCGCGACCCGGGCCTCCACCGCGAGGGCGGGGTGCGCGCAGGTGAAGAGCATCCGGAGCCGGTCGTCGTCGATGGCGCCGACCGGTTCGGGGGGTCCGGCGAGCTGGTCGGTGAGCATCTGCGCCTCCTGCTGCTTCGCGTCGCGGCGGCCCTCCCGGCGTACGCGGTCGAGGGCCTTGTTGCCCGCGGTCGTGGTGAGCCAGCCGCCGGGATGGGGAGGTACGCCGTCGGCGGGCCAGCGCTCGACGGCGGTCGCGAACGCCTCGGCCGCCGCGTCCTCGGCGATGTCGAGGTCGCCGAACCGCCGGGCGATGGTGGCCACGACCCGGGCCCACTCGTCGCGGTGGACCCGGGCGATGACCTCGTCGACGTCGCTCACGCGATCCCGTCGAAGGGCCGGACCTCGATCTTGCGGTGGCACGCCTTCGACCCGCCCGCCGCCAGCTCGAGCGCGACGTCGAGGTCGTCGGCCTCGATGACCCAGAAGCCGGCCAGGAACTCCTTGGTCTCGGCGAACGGACCGTCGGTGATCGCGGTCTCGCCCGAGCGGGCGTCGACGACCGTCGAGGCGTCGAGCCGCTCGAGACCTCCGGCGAAGACCCAGTAGCCGTCGTCCTTGAGCTGCTGGTTGAAGGTGTCGACCGCACCGGGCTCGTCGGCCGGGCTCGGGTTGGCGGAGTCGTCGATCACGGAAAGGAGGTAGTGCATGTCGGTCATCCCCATCGGCTGCGGGCGACCCCTGCTGGGCGGCCTCTCACCCCTACTACGAACGCGTCGAGGTCGATACGACACCACCGCCCGATGGATTTTTCACTCCACGTCAGGACGACCAGCAGCTCGTCAACCGGGCGGGGCGAGACGTGTCGACCCGGATCACAGGACAGTCGATCGCTGCGAGCCACTCCTCGCGGTACGGGCTTCTGGTGAAGCAGGTGTCGGTGGCGAGCCGAGGTCCCACAACACGGGTGCGAGTGGGTCCGGCTCGTAGCTGCAGTACGTACCGGTGCGCACCGTGCGGCCCAGATGGGCGCCGAGCTCGCTGTGGGAAGCCTTGAGCTTGCTCAGTGCGTAGCGGAGGGAGCGCGTGACGCTGCTGCGCGCTCGCTCGGACGTGCCTCCGACCGTACGAGCTCGGCCACCGAGACCTACGGCCCTGGTGAGCTCGGCCACCAGGTAGTCCCGGTCGCGCTGCGCCAACGACCGGCGGGCCAGGTCGTGCATCGCTTCAGCCTCGGCGAGGTCCTCCTCCACCTCGACCAAGCGTCTCCGATAGGCGTTCCGTGCCTCGTCGTCGAGCACCGGCAGACCGACGTCAGGTGCCGGCGCGACGTCACCTTGCCTGCGTCCTTCGGTCGACCGCACGCGAAGAGTCCCGTGCTCGACCGCCACCAGGTCGATCACGTGGAACTCGCGGCCCGGCTCGGCCAGCAGTCGCTCGAGGTAGCGCAGGCCCTTCAGGTCTGGCATCACCACCTCCCGGTCGCGGAAGCACACCAGGTGGCCTCGACCGGTTCGTCGGAGGACCGCGGTTGCCGCTGCAGGGGGCTCGATGACAGCGGGCCTCGGATGCAGCGTCTCAGGGGCCGCGGCCAGAAGCTCTCGCATCTGGGCCGCCCGACCGATCGCACCGAACCCGGTGAAGCTCGCCATGGCGGTCGTCCACTCGACGTGCGCGCGTGCCGTGCCACCGGCGAGGTGGTGCGCCTGGCCAAGCACCACTCGCGCCTGCGCCGCCTCGTACGGTGCTCCCATGTCCGTCCAGGCGGCCATGGCTGCGGAGGCGGCGTCGATCGCGGCGTCGATGTCACCGTCGAGCAGTGCCTCGCGGGCGGTGGCCAGCGCGGCCGATGCCGCCAGTCCCGGGCTTGGGTATCGCCCGGCGATGTCACGAAGGGCTGTCGCCGCGACGGTGAGGGTCGATGCGTCCTTCGCCGCTGCTGCGATCTCGGCCTGCGCGTCGTACAGGGGTGCGAGACGCAGGTCGCCGAACGGCGGCCGTTCCTTCCACGGCACCTCGATGGGGTGCTCGATGGCGTTCGAGACCAGGTCGGCAGCCACCACCACATCGCCTTGGGCGAGCCGTAGCAGGGCGAGCCCCGGGTGCGGGCACCACGCATGCTCGTGTGCAGCAAGGAAGGCCTCCTCCGCGCCGAGGAGATCACCTTTGCGCAGTCTGATGTTCCCCAGCTCGACGAGCGGCCAGCCGAACTCGCGTCGCATCCAGGGTCGGAGCTCCTCGCATGCGCCGAGGGCTTCCGCCTCGGCCACGTCGCAGGGTCCGGTCAGTCTCAGGAGCTCTGCCCTGTGCACGCGGCAGCGGCCATGGATGCCCCCGTAGGCCGTGCCGTGGCTCCACCGTTCCATGACCTCGGTCCACTCCCGCGCCCGGTCGTGGAGGAAGAGCCCCTGTGCAGCGCAGATGAGCTCGCAATACATCATCCCGGTCGTCAACGGATCAACCTCGCCGAGCATCAGCTGCACCGCGACGTCATCGAGGAGCTCAAGTCCCTCGTCGACCAGTCCCTCGGCGATCAGCAGGCGACCTGTCGCGGTCTGACCGATAGTGACCGCAGGGGGTACGTCCAAGCGCCGACCGAGTTCGATGGAGAGGGTCGCTGAGGCCAAGGCACCGACGGGGTCCCCGCACATCACGCGCTCGTAGGTGCGCGTCATCGCGACGACGGCGTGAGCCGGCGCGTCGGGATGGTTCGCCAGGAGCCGTTCGGCCCGTCGGAGCCAGCCGCGCACCGGCGCCATCAACCCGGTATCGATCATCAAGAACATCGCGACCATGCCAGCCGCCCATGCCGCGTCAGCCTCTGCTCCCTCCTGGAGGCGGAGAGAGTAGAGGTCCTCCCACGAGCCGATGGACAGCTCGAGCTCGCCGACCCCGTACGCCGCCTGGGCGCGCACCGTCAGTACGTCCGGGTCATCGGTGGGCGAGCGCACGCGCCCGACCGCCTCGAGGGCCGCTGGCCAGTCACCGTGCTCGAGCGCTGCCTTCGCGGCCTCCACGTCGGTCACTGTCGCATTGTGACATCGATTGTCACGCCTTGGTGGTGACGGACAACCCCGCCCGTCCCGATCAGAGGACCATGACATGCACCTTGCCAAGCAGGACATTCCCACCCGCATCGACGTGCCTGGCGCCGTTGCTCGACAGCTGCCCGACTTCGGCTCGACCAATGCTGACGAAGCCATCGGCGCGGAGTACTTCTCCCTCGGCGCCGGCACCGACATCGCACCGCTGCTCGTGGGCCTCGAGAACGACCTGTGCCAGTCGCCACACTGGGGTTACTTGATCTCTGGCGAGGTCGTCGTCAGCTACTCCAGTGGAGAGAGCGAGCAGATGACGGGAGGCGACGTCTTCTTCTGGCCCGCCGGGCACAGCGTCGCGGTTCGCCAGGACGCCGAGATCGTCCTCTTCTCCCCGCAGGTCGCACACGGGCAGGTCATCGACCACCTTCGCGCGCAGCTCGTGCCCGCCGGATCCTGAGTCGGCCGCGGTCTCAGACGCGGGTGCCGACGGCGATGAGGTACTCCTTCTCGAAGCGTGCCGCGTCGGTGGTTCCGCGGTTCCAGGTGTCGCAGAACTCGTCGAGGGCTGCGTCGAACTCCGCCGCTCGACCCTCCCGTTCGGCGTTGGCACGCACCGCGATGGTGGGGCCGTAGTAGGCCTTGAAGTGCGCCGCGTAGTCGTGGGGCTGGGTGAAGGCGGTGATCTCGAGGGTCTGCTTCTCGAGCGTGTGGAGCTCGACCCGCCCACCGAACAGGCCACGCAGGTGCTCCTCGCTGCCCCACAGCGGCGGCGGGGATGCTCCGGGAGGCGGCGGCGGCGCGAAGGGCTTCATCGTGGCGAAGAGCGCTCCGAGCATCCCTTCCGGAGTCCAGCTCAGGAGGCCGATGGTCCCGCCGGGTCGGCACACGCGTACGAGCTCGTCGGCCGCCGCCTGGTGGTGCGGCGCGAACATCACGCCGATCGACGACATCACGACGTCGTACGCCGCGTCGTCGAACGGCAGGGCTTCGGCGTCGGCAGGGACCCACGTGAGGTCGAGCCCCGCGGCCTCCGGCCGGGCCTGGCCGGCGTCGAGCAGCTCGGGCGTCAGGTCGCTGGCCGTCACCGTCGCACCGCGCTGCGCAGCCGGGATCGAGGCGTTCCCCGTTCCGGCTGCGACGTCGAGGACGCGCGTGCCGGGCTCGATGGGACACGCCTCGACCAGGCGCGGTCCGAGCGGGAGCAGGAACGTGTCCACCATGTGCGGGTAGTCGCCCGATGCCCACATGGTGCGGTGTCGGGCCTTGAGCTCGCTGTCGGCTGTCTGGATGGTCATGGTCTTTCCTCTCGGGTGGTGGTCCCTCCACCCTCGCGCCGTCGACCCCCGGAACACATCGGGCGAATTCCCCATCCCGTCCCTACACTCAGACGATGGAGGCACCGGCCGACGCGCTCGAGGCCGGCCGACGCGCGTTGGCGCTGGCCCAGTGGGCGCTGGCGCGAGAGTCCTTCGAGACGGTCCTGGTCGCGGACGACTCCGCGGAGGCGCGAGAGGGTCTCGGGCTGGCGTTGTGGTTCCTCGGCGACGTCGCCGCCGCGATCGACTCGCGCTCACGCGCGTTCGAGCTGTACGCCGAAGCCGGCCGGTGCGGTGATGCCGCGCGCACTGCCGTGTGGGTGTCCCACCAGCACGTCGTCGGCGGTCGTACGTCGGCCGCGCGGGGATGGCTGGGTCGCGCGGAGCGGGTCCTCGACGCCGAGTCGGAGTGCGAGGGGCACGGCTGGGTCGCGGTGGAGAAGGCACGGCACGCCACTGACCTCGAGGAACGGATCGCCCACGGCCTCCGTGCGGTCGACATCGCCCGGAGGTTCCACGCCGGGGACCTGGCGATCTTCGCCCTCAGCGTGGTGGGCCGGGCCCGCGTCGAGGCAGGTCACGTCGAGGACGGCCTGCTCCTGCTGGAGGAGGCGATGGCCGGCGCGACGGGCGGGCAGGTGGGCAACGTCCACACGCTGGCCGAGGCCTACTGCAACCTGATCCTCGCCAGCACCAGCGCCGGTGACTGGGTGCGAGCCAACGAGTGGTGCCAGCACGTCGACGCCTTCGCCCGTACGCACACCGCCGCTCCCCTGTTCGGCACGTGTCGGGGCGTGCACGCGGACGTGCTCTTCGCGACCGGGCACTGGGTCGAGGCGGAGCAGGCCCTCGACACGTCGCTCGTCACCCTCGAAGGGTGCCTGCCCGCGCTGGCGGAGCCGTCGGTGACGTCCCTCGCCGAGCTCCGGCTCGGCCAGGACCGGCTGGACGAGGCGGAGGCGCTGCTGGCAGGACGTGAGGAGTCGCCCTCGGCGCTCCGCGTGCTCGCCCTGCTCCGGTTGGCGCAGCACCGACCGGAGACGGCGGTCGTCCTGCTCGAACGAGCACTGCGCCAGGCCGCTGGCGGGGTCGTCGGGCGGGCCCGCGTGCTGCTCACCCTGGTCGAGGCACGGGTGGAGCTCGCCGACCTCACGGGAGCCCGCGCCGCAGCCCAGGAGCTGACCGAGCTCGCCCATGCGTCAGGTATCAGCGTGGCGACCGCGCAGGCCGAGCTGGCCCACGGACGCATCGCCCACGCGGAAGGACGTACGACCGACGCGGCGGAGCGCGCACGCGCAGCGCTGAGCGGCTTCTCGGACCTGGCCATGCCCGTGGACGCGGCGGAGGCCCGGCTGCACCTGGCCCGGGCGCTCCTCGACGACGCTCCGGACGTCTCCGAGGACGAGGCGCGCACCGCGCTCGCGGTCTTCGAGAGGCTCGGTGCCATCCGGTCCGCCGAGGCGGCTCACGCCTTCCTCGGCACGGCCGGGGCGGCCGGGAGCCGGGCACGCCACCTGGCGCCGCTCACGCCCCGCGAGCAGGAGGTGCTCGAGCTCATCGCCCAGGGCCTCTCGAACGCCGCCATCGCGACGTCGCTGGTCATCTCCGAGAAGACGGCTGGGCACCACGTCAGCCACATCCTGACCAAGCTGGGGGTGCACAACCGTACGGAGGCCGCCGCCCGCCTGAACAGGCGGTGAAGCTGGTGGAGCAAAGGTCGCACCGCGGACAGCTCGCTGCGAGGGACCAGATCGCGTCCCAGCGCCGGAGCCCTGAGATCTCGGCCGCAAATTGCGGTCCTCGGCGCTCGCCCGCGCTACGGTGTACATACACCCCCAGATGCTTCGGCTACTGGTTAGAAGGCTCCGCTTCGGCGGAGCCTTCGGAATTTCCGGACCACTTCCGAGGCCGGTGGAACGTCCCGACATCGACCCGAAGGACATCTGGGAGCTGAGATGCTGCCACCGCCTCCGGCGTGACATGGCGGTGAAGAGTTGGGTTTGTCTGCTTGAGTTCGTTGCTCGCACGTTTGGGCTGCATCGGAGACAAGAGACCGACTTCGCGATTCAAGTCTTCGCGCACCAGCCTGAGCGGCATGACGAGATCGGAGTCGTTCGTCAGCACGACGAACAAGTCCGCGTCGCCGTGCATGGCGTCAACGAGCAACCGGCTCGCCAGTGCGACATCAGATCCCTTCTCCTCCGTCTTCTTGACCCGCACCCGGCGCGGGCTCCCGTCTGGCTCCCACTCCGTCGGGTGCACGGGCATCACTCGTGGGTCGATCCGGAACTTCCCAAGTTCCACAGTCGTCCGCGGAAGGCTTCGGAGCGCGCGGAGATACACCTGCTGGCGTTGCGGGGACGTCGCATCCGCTCCGGGGAGCGCCTTGATCACCGCCGTGAAGTACCGGACGCGCACAATGTCGTACTCAGGAAGCAGATGCTCAGCGAGCGCCTCGACGTTGAGCCACTTGAGCTCGGGACGCCCCGCCAGCAGTCGCCGATAGAGGTTCAGGCCGTCGATATAGACCGACGCCGTGGGCTTGACGTGCGGCGGCTGCTGACTCATCGCTTGATCCTCGCAGAGACTCTCCTCGCCGGACGGCGGCCGAGGCGACAACGCGTCTTGCCTCGCCCCTCCTCGAACAGGATCAGAAGCAACACGCATAAAAGCCCGGGCCGCTGGCCCGGGCGTCCAACGGACTCACATGTCGCGACTCAGCTGTCACCCATGTCGCAACTCAACACAGTGGTGGAGCCCGCTACCAGTTGCGCAGGCGCGGGTGGGTGAAGCTGGTGGAGCCTAGGGGACTCGAACCCCTAACCCCCTGCTTGCAAAGCAGGTGCGCTACCAATTGCGCCAAGGCCCCGTGAGGGTCGGCGCGGAGCGCCGGTGAGCGTCAGGACTTGTGGACGGTGTCCGTGGCCTCGGCCCAGAGGGCCTGCTCGTTCTTGCCCTCGTCCATCTTCTTCTTCGCGATCGCGGCGCCGGCCGCGGCGAGGATGACCAGCAGGAGCTTCTTCATGCGGTTCTCCTCAGCGAAAGGTGGGACGACGAACAAGGATGGAGTGGGCCTAGGAGGACTTGAACCTCCGACCTCTTCCTTATCAGGGAAGCGCTCTAACCGTCTGAGCTATAGGCCCGCAGTGCCGCTGTGCGGCGACGCCGAAGATTACCTGACCGCGGTCAGGCGGAGCCAATCGAGGGGGTTTCGGGGCTCGCTGGCGCTCGCACCTCAACCGGCGAGGAGTGAACTCACTTCTCGTCCTCGGCGAGGGTGACCTCGATGCCGCCCAGCAGGGCGGCCGCGAGGTTGTAGAGGAAGGCCGTCAGGGTGGCGATCGCCGTCAGCAGGATGACGTCGAGCACCGAGACCAGGAGCGTGAAGCCGAGCACCCGCGACATCCCGACGTAGTCGGTGACGTCGAAGGTGGAGTTGCCGCTGTCGCCCTCGACGATGCTCGCGACGGCCGAGTTGATCGAGTCCCACACGCCGGCGGCACCGAGCACCGACCACACCATGAAGATCGCGACGAAGGTGACGACACCGAAGGCCACAGACAGCAGGAACGAGGTCTTCATGACCGACCAGGGGTCGATCCGCGTCAGCCGAAGGCGCGCCCGGCGCGGCTGCCGACCCGGCGTACGCGAGGCGCGGCGGCCCCGCGAGGACCCGGTCGCCGCGCTGGCGCGGTGCTCCTGGGCGGCGTTGGACATCGTGTCCTGCAGCCGCTCGGTCAGGGACCTGCGGGCAGGTTCCTTCTCGGGGGCACGACGGGCTGCGTCACTACCGGGGGGCGCGGTGCGGTCCGACATGGATCACTCCTCGGTGTTCTTGTCGCGGCTGAGGTCACTCGCATCGAGCGAGCTCTCGACAGGCGCCTCGACAGCATCCTGACCATCGATTGTTGCACCGTCGACGACGTCCGGCGATTCGACAGCAGCCTCGGCTGCTCCCTCGGTGACCTGATCCGTGGCCTCCTCGATGACCTTGGCCTCCACCGAGCGGGCCACGACCGCGACCGAGTCGCCCGACTTCGGCGTCACGAACTTCACGCCCATCGTCGAGCGGCCGGTGGGCCGGAAGTTCGCGTCGATCGGGCTGCGGACGACCTGGCCATTGCTGGTGATCGAGAGGACCTCGTCCTCCTCCTCGACGATGAACGCGCCGACCAGGCCGCCGCGGTCCTCGTTGGCCAGCGACATCGCCTTGATGCCGATGCCGCCGCGGGACTGCAGGCGGTAGTCGCTGATCCGGCTGCGCTTGGCGAAGCCGCCGTCAGTGATCGTGAAGACGTACTGCTCCTTGACCTCGTCGGACTCCGACGCGTCGCCCTCGACGGCCTCCTCGGCCGCGACCTGCGCGGCGCGGATGACCGACATCGACAGAAGGGAGTCGCCGTCGCGGAACTTCATGCCGCGTACGCCGCCCGTCGCGCGACCCATCGGCCGCAGCTGGTCGTCGTCGGCCTGGAACCGGATCGACTGGCCCTTGCGGGAGACGAGCAGGATGTGGTCGTCCGCGTCGACCAGCTCGGCGCCGATCAGCTCGTCGTCGTCCTCGCGGAAGTTGATCGCGATGACGCCGGCCTGGCGCGGGCTGTTGTAGTCGCCGAGCTTGGTCTTCTTGACCAGGCCGGTGCGGGTGGCGAGCACGAGGTAGGGAGCCTGCTCGTAGTCGCGGATCGCCAGCACCTGGGCGATGTCCTCGTCGGGCTGGAAGCTCAGCAGCCCGGCGACGTGGCCGCCCTTCGCGTCGCGGGCGGCCTCGGGGAGGTTGTACGCCTTGGTGCGGTAGACCCGACCGGCGGTCGTGAAGAACAGCAGCCAGTGGTGGTTGGTGGTCGCGATGAAGTGCTGGACGACGTCGTCGCCGCGCAGCGTCGCACCGCGTACGCCCTTGCCGCCGCGCTTCTGGAGCCGGTACTGGTCGGCGCGCGTGCGCTTGGCGTAGCCACCGCGGGTGATCGAGACGACGAGGTCCTCGTCGGGGATCAGGTCCTCCATGGAAAGGTCGCCGTCGGCGGCGATGATCTGCGTACGCCGGTCGTTGCCGTACTTGTCGGTGATCTCCTTGAGCTCGTCGGAGATGATCTGCCGCTGGCGGGGCTCGTTGGCGAGGATGTCCTCGAGGTCGGCGATCACGCGCTCGAGCTCGGTCAGGCGGTCCAGGATCCGCTGGCGCTGCAGGGCCGCGAGCTGCCGCAACTGCATCTGCAGGATCGCGTCCGCCTGGATCTCGTCGATGTCGAGCAGCTCGATGAGGCCGGTGCGGGCCTCGTCGACGTCGGGGCTGCGCCGGATGAGCGCGATGACCTCGTCGAGGGCATCGAGCGCCTTGGCGTAGCCGCGGTAGATGTGGGCCTGACGCTCGGCCTCGGCGAGGCGGAAGCGCGTACGCCGCTGGATGACCTCGACCTGGTGGGTGACCCAGTTGGAGATGAACTGGTCGACCGGGAGCGTGCGCGGCACGCCGTCGACCAGCGCCAGCATGTTGGCGGAGAAGTTGGTCTGGAGCTCGGTGTGCTTGAACAGGTTGTTGAGCACCACGCGAGCGACGGCGTCGCGCTTGAGGACGATGACCAGGCGCTGGCCCGTACGCGAGCTGGTGTCGTCGCGGACGTCGGAGATGCCCTGGATCCGGCCGGAGTCGGCGAGCTCCGCGATCTTGAGCGCCAGGTTGTCGGGGTTGACCATGTAGGGCAGCTCGCTGATGACCAGCATGGTGCGGCCCTTGGCGTCCTCGTCGATCTCGACGACGGCGCGCTGGGTGATCGAGCCGCGACCGGTGCGGTAGGCCTGCTCGATGCCCTGGCGACCGACGATCAGGGCGCCGTTGGGGAAGTCGGGGCCCTTGATCCGCTCGATGATCGCGTCCTGGAGCTCCTCGCGCGTGGCGTCGGGGTGCTCGAGCGCCCACGTCGCGGCCTCGGAGACCTCACGCAGGTTGTGCGGCGGGATGTTGGTCGCCATTCCGACCGCGATGCCGGCCGAGCCGTTGACGAGGAGGTTCGGGAAGCGCGACGGCAGGATCGTCGGTTCCTGCGAACGCCCGTCGTAGTTGGGGCGGAAGTCGACGGTGTCCTCGGTGATGTCGCGGACCATCTCCATGGCCAGCGGCGCCATCCGGCACTCGGTGTAACGCATGGCGGCGGCGGAGTCGTTGCCCGGCGAGCCGAAGTTGCCCTGTCCGTTGATCAGCGGCGAGCGCAGCACCCACGGCTGCGCGAGGCGGACCATGGTGTCGTAGATCGCCGTGTCGCCGTGGGGGTGGTACTGACCCATCACGTCACCGACGACGCGGGAGCACTTGGAGAACCCGCGGTCGGGGCGGTAGCCGCCGTCGTACATCGCATAGAGGATGCGGCGGTGCACGGGCTTGAGCCCGTCGCGTACGTCGGGCAGCGCGCGCCCGACGATGACGGTCATCGCGTAGTCGATGTAGGACTGCTGCATGAGCGTCTGCAGCTCGATCGGCTGGATGCGCTCGTCGCCGAAGCCGAAGCCGTCGTTGCCGCCGCCGGTGTCCGTGGGGATCTCGGTCATGTCTGGTTCTCTCCTGCGTTCTATCGATGTCTAGGGCTGGTCGTAGATGCGGCTAGCGACCTAGATATCGAGGAAACGGACGTCCTTGGCGTTGCGTTGGATGAACGACCTGCGCTGCTCGACGTCCTCGCCCATCAGGATCGAGAAGATCTCGTCGGCCTGGGCCGCGTCGTCGAGGGTGACCTGCTTCATCAGGCGGGCATCGGGATCCATCGTGGTCTCCCAGAGCTCGTCGGCGTTCATCTCGCCGAGACCCTTGTAACGCTGGACCGGGTTCTCCTTGGGCAGCTTGCGGCCCTGGGCGAGCCCGTCGGCGAGCAGCGCGTCGCGCTCGGCGTCGGAGTAGACGAACTCGTGCTCCGCCGGCTTGTTCCAGCGGAGGCGGTAGAGCGGGGGCTGCGCCATGTAGACGTAGCCGTGCTCGATCAGCGGCTTCATGAAGCGGAAGAGCAGCGTCAGCAGGAGCGTGTTGATGTGGTGGCCGTCGACGTCGGCGTCGGCCATCATCACGACCTTGTGGTAGCGCAGCTTCTCGAGGTTGAAGTCCTCCTGGATGCCGGTGCCGAGCGCGGAGATGATCGCCTGCACCTCGGTGTTGGCGAGCACCTTGTCGATGCGCGCCTTCTCGACGTTGAGGATCTTGCCGCGGATCGGGAGGATCGCCTGGATGCGCGGGTCGCGGCCCTGGCGCGCGGAGCCGCCGGCCGAGTCGCCCTCGACGACGAAGACCTCGCACTCCTCCGGGTTGGTCGACTGGCAGTCGCTCAGCTTGCCGGGGAGGCCGCCGCCGCCGAGCAGGCCCTTGCGACCGCGGGCCAGCTCGCGGGCCTTGCGGGCGGCGATGCGGGCACTCGCGGCGGCCTGCGACTTGCGGACGATGTCGCGGCCCTCGGCCGGGTTCTCCTCGAACCACGCGCCGAGCTGGTCGTTCATGATCCGCTGGGTGAAGCCCTTGGCCTCGGTGTTGCCGAGCTTGGTCTTGGTCTGGCCCTCGAACTGCGGCTCGGCGAGCTTGATGGAGACGATCGCGGTCAGGCCCTCGCGGATGTCGTCGCCCGAGACGCGGTCCTCCTTCTTCTTGATCAGCCCCCACTCCTCGCCCCAGTGGTTGACCAGGGAGGTGAGCGACGCACGGAAGCCCTCCTCGTGCGTGCCGCCCTCGTGGGTGTTGATGTTGTTGGCGAAGGTGTGGACCGACTCGGTGTACGAGGCGTTCCACTGCATCGCCACCTCGAGGCTCATGTGGTTCTCGACCGACTCGGGGGTGTCGGCCTCGAACGAGATCACGGTCGCGTTGGCCAGGGTCTTGCGGCGGTTGAGGTGCTCGACGTAGTCGACGAGGCCACGGTCGTACTTGAAGACCTGCTCGAGGCCGCCGCCCTCGCCGCGCTTGATCGCGTCGTGGCCGGCGTTGTCGATGGTGTTGTCGATCGAGTCGTCCTGGACGGCGTCGACGCGCGACTCGGCGTCCTCGCGCTCGTCGCGTACGACGAACTCCACGCCCTTGTTGAGGAACGCCATCTCGCGCAGTCGCGAGGTGATCGTCTCGAGGTTGTAGTGGGTGGACTCGAAGATGTCCTCCGAGGCGTACCAGGTCACGGTCGTGCCGGTGCGCTCGCCGGCCTCCATCGGGCGGATCTGCTCGAGGTCGGCGTCGGGCACTCCGAGCTGGAAGGTCTGGCGCCACAGGTGGCCGCGGTTCTTGACCTCTGCCACGAGGCGGGACGACAGCGCGTTGACGACCGAGACGCCGACGCCGTGGAGACCACCGGAGACCTTGTAGCCGCCGCCGCCGAACTTGCCGCCGGCGTGGAGCATCGTCAGCGCCATGGTGAGCGCGGGCATCTCCTGCCCGGGCGCGGTGTCGGTCGGGATGCCGCGGCCGTTGTCCTCGACCCGGACTCCGCCGTCGGCCTGGAGCGTCAGGACGATCCGGTCGCAGATGCCCGCGAGGGCCTCGTCGACGCCGTTGTCCACGATCTCCCAGATGAGGTGGTGCAGGCCGCGCTCGCCGGTCGAGCCGATGTACATGCCCGGCCTCTTGCGGACGGCCTCGAGGCCCTCGAGGACGGTGATGGCGGAGGCGTCGTACTCGAAGTCCTCGTCGACCGCGTTGCTGCTGCGCTTCTCGACCGCCGCCTCGACCGCCTCGGCGATGGCCTCGGCGGGAGTGGGGGAGTCTGCGGGGGGCGAGTCGGTGGTCGGATCCGGGATGTTCTCGACGTTCTCTTCGCTCAAGGCATAGCCTTCTTCCCATCGCCCGTGACGGGCGTTCGACATGAGTCGAGTCGCGGCTGTTGCAGGGGCAACCAGGCGTGCGACTCGACTTGTCATACTACCGGTCAGGGCCCTCCAACCGAAGCACCCACCCCGCAGATGGGGTGGATCGGTGGAAAAAGTGGCCCTCAGGGGCCACATGAGGCCGGTTCAGAGGGCCGAACAGGGGGGTCGGTGGGTCCCCCTACCAACGCGAGGCCCGCAGATCGGCAGATCAGGCCTCTCGTCGCCGCGGCGCTCGATCATCCGTAGGTGTCGCGAGGACCGCGCCCGTCGCGACTGCTGAGCTTGCCCTTCTTCCAGCTCGGCAGGTGGGGCCCGAGCACCTCGATCGCCATCACGGTGCCGTGCCCGAGGTCCTCGTTGAGGCGGCGTACGACGCTGGGCGCGAGCAGCTTGAGCTGCGTGGCCCAGGCCGTGGAGTCGGTGCGGACGACGAGCCGGCCGTCCTCGAACGATTCGGGGGTGCAGTGGTCGGCGACCTCCTGGCCGACGAGCTCTGCCCAGCGACCGAAGACCCCCTGCACCTTGAGGTCGAGCTCCCAGCCGTGGCGCGCGATGAGCCGTCCCATCGCATCGTCGAGGAGCTGCGGGTCGCGGTCGTCGGGCCTGGCCCCGGAGGACCGGGTGAACGTACGCCGCCGGGGACCCGGCTTCTTGCGCGCCGGTGTGCCGGCGCTGGCGGCCGCGGCGCGCGAGGCCGACTTCGCGAGGTCGAGGCCGTCGGGCCGGTGCTCCGCCGGCGGCTCGGCCGCCGGCTCGCCCTGGCCCTCGGTGTCGTCGTCAGTCGTCACGGGTCACGGCTCCGTCGGCCACGAGGTAGCGCACGCCCTGGAGCGACGCAGGTACGTCGGCCGCGACCGCAGCGGTGACCAGTACCTGCTCGGCGCCGGCGACGAGCTCGGCGAGCTGGCTGCGGCGCTCGGCGTCGAGCTCGGCGAAGACGTCGTCGAGCACGAGGATCGGGTCGTCGCCGTCCGCGCGGAGCAGGTCGTACGACGCCAGCCGGAGGGCGAGCGCGAACGACCACGACTCCCCGTGCGACGCGTACCCCTTGACCGGCAGCCGCAGGTCGTCGGGCCCGGAACCGGTCCCGAGGGTGAGCAGCAGCTCGTCGCGGTGCGGGCCGACGAGCGAGATGCCGCGGTCGAGCTCGTCCTTGCGTTTCGTGGCGATCGCGTCGAGCAACGCCTGCTGGAGGTCGTCACCCAGCTCGATGCTGGCCTTGTACTCGAGGTCGGCGTCGTCACGTTTCGCGCCGCGGGCGACTGCCTCGTACGCCTTGCCGAGGTAGGGCCGCAGGTCCTCGACGAGCTGCAACCGCGCGCCGAGGATCTCGGCGCCGACGCGGGCCAGGTTGTCGTCCCAGATCTCGAGCGTCGACATCGCAGCGTCGCGCGAGGAGCCGCGGGCGATGCCGGCGGTCTTGAGCAGGCTGTTGCGCTGCCGCAGGATCCGGTCGTAGTCGGAACGGACTCCGGCCAGCCGCGGCGCACGCAGCACCAGCAGGTCGTCGAGGAGCTTGCGCCGGTCGGACGGGTCCCCCTTGACCAGGGTCAGGTCGTCGGGGGAGAAGACGACCGTACGCACCAGGCCGATGATCTCGCGCGGTCGAGGCAGCGGTGAGCGGTTGATGCGGGCGCGGTTGGCGCGACCGGGATTGAGCTCGACCTCGAGCAGCGCCGTACGACCCTCCTTCACGACCGACGCCCGGACGATCGCCTGGTCGGCGCCGGCCCGCACGAGCGGGGCGTCGGTGGCGACGCGGTGCGACGACAGACGGGAGAGGTAGTCGATCGCCTCGACGAGGTTGGTCTTGCCCTGGCCGTTGCGGCCGATGAAGGCCGTCGCCCCCGGCTCGAGCGCGACGTCGATGTCGGCGTACGAGCGGAAGTCGTGCAGGGTCAGGTGCGCGACGTGCAAGGGGGTCTAGCTCTCCTCGGCCTTCGGTGCGGAGGCCTTCACGGCGTGGCCGCCGAACTGGTTGCGCATCGCCGCGACGGCCTTCATCGTCGGCGAGTCGTCCTGCTGGGAGACGAAGCGGGCGTAGAGCGCAGCTGTGATGGCCGGGGTCGCGACACCGTGCTCGATGCCGGCCTCGACGGTCCACCGCCCCTCGCCGGAGTCCGCGGCGTAGCCGGCGACCTTGCTGAGGCCCGGGTCCTCGTCGAGCGCGTTGACCATCAGGTCGAGGAGCCACGACCGGATGACGGTGCCCTCGCGCCACGACCGGAAGACCTCGGTGACGTTGTCGGTGAGCTCGGCCTTGTCGAGCAGCTCCCAGCCCTCAGCGTACGCCTGCATGATCGCGTACTCGATGCCGTTGTGAACCATCTTGGAGAAGTGGCCGGCGCCGACCTTGCCCGCGTGCACCGAGCCGAAGTCACCCTCGGGCTTGAGGGCGTCGAAGGCGTCCTGCACCTTGGCGATGTCGTCCGCGTCGCCGCCGTACATCAGGGCGTAGCCGTTCTCCAGGCCCCAGACACCGCCGGAGACGCCGCAGTCGACGTAGCCGATCTTCTTCTCGGCCAGCAGCTCGGCGTTGGCGATGTCGTCGGTCCAGCGCGAGTTGCCGCCGTCGACCACCACGTCGCCCTCGTCGAGCAGGCCACCGAGCTCCTTGACCGTCGCCCGCGTCGGGTCGCCGGCGGGCACCATCACCCACACGACCTTGGGGCTGGGCAGCGCCGCGACGAGCGCCTCGAGGGAGTCGACGTCGCTGACGTCCGGGTTGCGGTCGAAGCCCACCACCGTGAGTCCGGCGCGGCGCATGCGCTCGCGCATGTTGCCGCCCATCTTGCCCAGCCCGACGAGTCCTATTTCCATAGTCAGAGACTAGCCGTGCACGAGGCACGAGTGCACGGCGTGTCGAGGGAGGTCGAGTGGCACCGCGACCGAGGAACGAGGTCGCGACGTGCTGTATCGAGACCCACATGATCGCGAGGTCTCGATACGCCACTTGCTCCTCGCGGCTACTCGACCAGCCGACGGGGCGTCAGCTCAACAGTCGCCGGGGCATCAGCAGGTAGCGGAACGTCTGGGCGTCGTCGGCGTCGGTGCCGGAGATGACGACCGGCTTGGTGGCCTGGGTGAAGGCGAGGTCCACGAACTCCCCGTCGATGGCGGTCAAGCCGTCGAGGAGGAACTGCGGGTTGAAGCCGGTGGTGAGGTCGTCGCCGTTGATGTCGGCGTCGACGGCCTCGGTCGCCATCGCCTCGTCACCGGAGCCGGCGTCGAGGACGATCTGGTTGTCGCCGAACTTCATCTGCACGGCGGTGTTGCGCTCCGCGACGAGCGCGACGCGCTTGACCGTCTCGATCAGCTCGGCCTTGTTGACCTTGGCGACCGTCAGGTGCTCGGCCGGGAAGAGCGAGCGGACCTTGGGGAACTCGCCATCGAGCAGGCGGGTCGTGGTGCGGCGTACGCCGCCGAGCCCGGTGCCCTCGAAGCCGATCAGGCCCTCGCCGGCACCGCTCGCGGCGAGCGCGATGGTGACCTCAGCGCCGGAGGTGAGCGACTTGGCGGTGTCACCGAGCACCTTGGCCGGCACCAGCGCGGCGACCGACTCGTCGGGCGACTGCGGGTTCCAGGTGAGCTCGCGGTGCGAGAGCCGGAACCGGTCGGTGGCGAGCAGCGCCATCGTCGAGCCGTCGATCTCGATGCGTACGCCGGTGAGCACGGGCAGCATGTCGTCGCGACCCGCGGCGGTGACCGCCTGGGCGACGGCGTGCGCGAAGTCGGCGCTCGAGACGGTGCCAGTGGCCGACGGCATGTCGGGCAGCGTCGGGTAGTCGTCGACCGGCATCGTCTGGAGGCTGAACCGGGCCGAGCCGCAGATCAGCGAGACGCGGGGGCCCTCGAGGGTCATCTCGACGGGCTTGGCCGGCAGGCTGCGGCAGATGTCGGCGAGGAGGCGGCCGCTGACGAGCGCCCGGCCCTCGTCGTTGACGTCGGCAGTGAGCGTGGCGCGGGCCGACGTCTCGTAGTCGAACGTCGAGAGCACCAGACCGGCGTCGCTCGCCTCGATGAGGAGACCGGCCAGGACCGGTGAGCTGGGACGGACCGGGAGGCTGCGGGCAGCCCAGGCGACGGCATCGGCGAAGACGTCGCGTTCGACGCGGAACTTCACAAGGTTCTCCTCGGAGGAGTGGTGGTGCGAGCAAGAGACGTGCAGACAGAGGCCACGCGCGGGCGCGTGGGAAGTGCATCCTGCCACGCGCACCCGACAACTCGGCAGGTTCTCCCCAGAGGAGGGGGTGTTCAGTGGTGGTGGGAGATCGGAGCAGTGTTGAGGTACGTAGTGGTCATAGGGTCGGTGGAAACTGTGGACAACCCGTGTTCGTGCAGGTCAGGGGTCTGGAAGCCTGTGTACGAAGGGTGTGGAGGCGCCGGGAGAGGCCGTCGTGCCGTGTGGAGACGACGACCGGTCGTGTGGTTCGTCCCCGCGCGTGCACAGGGGCTGGGGACGAAGTGCCGTCCCGAACCACATGTTCTCCACACGCGGGCGCCGTCGCGACACGTACGGCGCGGGCTCAGGACTGGCGTGCCTGCATCTTGACCCGGTTGGTGAGCTCGCTGACCTGGTTGAAGACGGCCCGGCGCTCGGCGAGCAGCTGCCGGATCTTGCGGTCGGCGTACATCACCGTGGTGTGGTCGCGGCCGCCGAACTCGCGGCCGATCTGGGGCAGCGACATGCTCGTCAGCTCGCGGCAGAGGTACATCCCGATCTGGCGGGCCATGACCAGGTGCCGCCCACGCGAGGGACCGGTGAGGTCCTCGAGCGCGACCCCGAAGTAGGCGGCCGTCTGGGCGATGATCAGCGCGTGGGTGATCTCGGGCTCGCCACCCTCGGGGATCAGGTCCTTTAGCACGATCTCGGCCAGGGTCATGTCGACCTCCTGGCGGTTGAGGTTGGCGAACGCCGTGACCCGGATGAGGGCACCCTCGAGCTCGCGGATGTTGGTCTGGATCTTCGAGGCGATGAACTCCAGCACGTCCGGCGGCGCAGTGAGCCGGTCCATCGCGGCCTTCTTGCGCAGGATCGCGATGCGGGTCTCCAGGTCGGGCGGCTGCACGTCGGTGATGAGGCCCCACTCGAACCGGTTGCGGAGCCGGTCCTCCAGCGCCTCGAGCCGCTTCGGAGCGCGGTCGGAGGTCAGCACGATCTGCTTGTTGGCGTTGTGGAGGGTGTTGAACGTGTGGAAGAACTCTTCCTGCGTCTGGGTCTTGCCCTCGAGGAACTGGATGTCGTCGATCAGCAGCACGTCCACGTCGCGGTAGCGCCGCTTGAACCGGTCCTGTCGGTCGTCGCGGATCGCGTTGATGAACTCGTTGGTGAACTCTTCGCTCGAGACGTAGCGGACCTTGGCGTTGCTGTAGAGGCTGCGGACGTAGTGGCCGATCGCGTGCAGCAGGTGGGTCTTGCCCAGGCCGGAGTCGCCGTAGACGAGCAACGGGTTGTACGCCTTGCCGGGCGCCTCCGCGACGGCGACGGCGGCCGCGTGTGGGAAGCGGTTGGACGAGCCGATGACGAAGGTCTCGAACGTGTACTTGGGGTTGAGCCGGGTCTCGAGCGCGGACGGTCGCCGCTCGTCGCTGCTCGGTGCGGGCTCGTGCTGCGGAGCCCGGGCCGCCGGCACCGGCGGCTCGTACATCGGCTCGTTTGTCGACAAAGCGACAGATCCATCTGTCGATTCATCGATCTGTGGCTGGGCCTCGGCCTCGAGCGCCGGGTTGACCGTCACGAGCATCCGGATCTCCCGACCGAAGCCCTCGGTCAACGCGTCCTCGATGTGGTTGCGCAGGCGACCCTCGAGCTGGTTGCGGGTGAAGTCGTTGGGCACCGCGATGATCGCGGTGTTCTCGTGCAGCGTGACCGGGACGCTCGGCCGCAGCCAGGCGCGCTGGTTGGGTTGGAGGTCCTCGACGATCTGCTGCCACGCTGTCCCGAGATCTACCTGCTGGTCGTCCACCCGGACCGCCTTCGCTCTTCACTGTTGTGTCTTGAGGCTCACACCGGGCGCCCTGCCGACCTGCGGTCCACAGAGTTGTCCACAGACTGTGAACGGCTCGGCCCGACCAGCTCGATCGGACGTCCCGGCCTGCGGAGTCCGTGGTCCCGCCGGAGTTTCTGCAGGTCAGAGGCACTGTGGCAGGGGGTGTGACCCGGGAGACACTATGCTGTGATCGCTGGTGGGACCGCGGTTTCAACAGATCGCGGACCCCCGGAACGTAACAACCCGTCGCCGGGTCCGGCAAGACGTCATCCACAGGCAGCGCCGCGGGGGGTCCTCGAGGGTTTGACCCCCTCTTTCCCCACCGCGTACCGTTGGCCGGTCGCTCCATGTCGACGGGTGCCGCACGTCCACGATCCGCCACCGGGCGGCCGCGTGGGTGGGCGGTGCCAGCCGAAGTTGCCTCAACTGGGCCAGCACCGACCGCGCAGTGGAGTGGACATCCCTCGAAACCTTCGGAGAAATAGCCGTGAGCAAGCGTACGTACCAGCCGAACAACCGTCGCCGTCACAAGGTGCACGGCTTCCGCCTGCGCATGCGGACCCGCGCCGGACGCTCGATCCTGTCGAGCCGGCGCCGCAAGGGCCGCAAGGAACTGGCGGTCTGACGGTCCGAGCCCGCGGCATCCGCCGTGCTCCCCGCTGCTCATCGCCTCACCGACAGTGACGACTTCCGTCGCGCTGTCCGGGGTGGGCGCCGTGCCGGTTCGTCGACCGTGGTCGTCCACCTCTGGGTGGACGAGTCCACGGAACCGGCGCCGGTCCGGGTGGGGTTCACGGTCAGCAAGGCCGTGGGCAACGCCGCCACACGCAATCGCGTGAAGAGACGTCTGCGTCACCTGACCCGGGAGCACCTCCAGTCGCTGGAGGGGCTTCCGGGTCGCGCTGCTCTCGTGGTGCGGGCCCTGCCCGCGGCCGCCGATTCGTCCTACGCCGGCCTCGGGTCCGACCTGGCACGTAGTCTCGAGCGGGTGAGCACCGCATGAAGCACCTGCTGATCGGTCTCATCCGCTCCTGGCGCTTCGCGATCAGCCCGCTCTACGGCCAGGTCTGTCGCTACCACCCCACCTGCTCGGCGTACGCCCTCGAGGCCGTGACGCAGCACGGGGCGGTGCGTGGCACCTGGCTCTCCCTCCGGCGCATCGGGCGCTGCCACCCGTGGGCCGCCGGCGGCTACGACCCCGTTCCCTCCCGCGGCACGACCGCCGCCCCCGATCCTGACCAGACCCCTGCGACACGAGGAGCATGAGTGCTCGACTTCTTCGGTGACATCGGCCACGCGATCATGGTGCCGCTCTACTATGCGGTGTCCTTCGTGCTGGTGGGGTTCCACAGCCTCCTCTCGCAGGTGATGGACCCCGCAGGTGGTCTCACCTGGGTGCTGTCGATCGTCGGCCTGACGCTCACCATCCGCGCTGCGCTGATTCCGCTGTTCGTCAAGCAGATCAAGTCCAGCCGCAACATGCAGCTCATCCAGCCCAAGGTGCGCGAGCTGCAGAAGAAGTACGGCCACGACCGGGAGAAGCTCGCCCAGGAGACGATGGCGCTCTACAAGGACTCGGGCACGAACCCGTTCGCGTCCTGCCTGCCGATCCTGCTCCAGATGCCGATCTTCCTGGCGCTGTTCCGTATGCTCGACCAGGCCTCCAAGAAGGGCAAGGCCCACGGCTTCCTCGACGAGAAGCTGGCCCAGCAGTTCGGTGACTCCAAACTCTTCGACCTGATCCCCGTGTCGGGGACGTTCCTCAACACCAAGGGCGTCACCGAGGTCATGATCGTGGCCGCCGTGCTGGTGCTCGCGATGACGGCGACGACCTTCCTCACGCAGCGCCAGCTGATGAGCAAGAACATGCCGGCCGACGCGCTCTCGGGTCCGTACGCCCAACAGCAGAAGATGCTGCTCTACGTCCTGCCCGTGGTGTTCGCGGTCGGCGGCATCGCGTTCCCGATCGGCGTGCTCGTCTACTGGACGGTGTCGAACCTGTGGACGATGTGCCAGCAGTTCTACGTCATCCGGAACAACCCCGCGCCGGGCACCCCGGCCGCCACGGCCAAGGAGGAGCGGGACCGGGCGAAGGGCAAGCTCCCGGCCGGGGAGGTCGCCGCTGCCCAGGCAGTGGTCGTCGACGAGGCGCCGCAGCCCAAGCGCCAGCAGCCGCAGCGGCAGACCAAGGCCCAGCGCCAGAAGAAGAAGAAGCGCTGACCCCACGATTTTCCCGGTGCCGTCCGCGGCGCCGGATCCCGAGTGAAGCAGGAGTTCTACGTGAGTGAGCAGATGACCGACGGCGAGACCGTCGAGACGACGGTCGACGACACCGAGGACCGCGAGGCCACCTCGACCGATGACACCGGCAAGGCCGGACGCCCCACCAAGGTGCAGCGCCTCGAGCAGGAGGGCGACATCGCGGCCGACTACCTCGAGGAGCTCCTCGACATCGCGGACCTCGATGGCGATCTCGACATGGACGTCGAGGGTGACCGCGCAAGCGTGCAGATCGACGGCTCCGACCTCCAGCAGCTCGTGGGTCACAACGGTGAAGTCCTGGAGGCCCTGCAGGAGCTCACCCGCCTGGCCGTCTACCGCGAGACCGGCGAGCGTTCCCGCCTGATGCTGGACGTCGGTGGTCACCGCGCCGAGCAGCGCACCCGCCTCGTGGCCCTGGCGGAGAAGTCGATCGCCGAGGTCAAGGAGAGCGGAACGCCCCTGTCGTTGGAGGCGATGAGCGCGTTCGAGCGCAAGGTCGTGCATGACGCCGTCGCCGCCGCCGGTCTCACGTCCGAGTCCGAGGGCGCGGAGCCGAAGCGTCACGTGGTGATCCTCCCGGCGTGAGCGAGGACGTTTCACGTGAAACAGGCGAGGTGAGCGGGTCCGTCCCGCCGGCTTTGCCGACACCACCCTCCGTGCCCGATGTGGCGCGGGGGGTGTTCGCGTCCGACCGCCTGGCACTCGCCGTGCGCTACACCGAGCTGCTGGCCACGGAGGGTGTCACGCGCGGACTCATCGGACCGCGCGAGGCCGCGCGATTGTGGGAGCGGCACGTACTGAACTCGGCGGTGCTGTCCGAGGCGATCCCCCACGGCGCGACCGTGTGCGACATCGGCACCGGGGCGGGGTTGCCCGGCCTGGTGGTCGCGATCGCACGGCCTGACATCTCCATGATCCTCGTTGAGCCGCTACTGCGGCGTACGACGTTCCTGGACGAGGTGGTCGCGGAGCTCGGGCTCGGCCACGTGCAGGTGGTGCGCGGTCGGGCCGAGGACGTGCACGGGAAGGCGACGTACGACGTGGTGACGTCGCGGGCTGTCGCTCCGCTCGAGCGTCTGCTCGGCTGGTCGATGCCCCTGGTCGCGCCGACTGGGGCGCTGGTGGCGATGAAGGGTCAGTCGGTCCGGGACGAGATCGTGGCCGCCGGCGCCGCGCTGGAGACGTGGCGATGCGCCCCGCCCGAGGTGCTGGGGCTCGGCCGCGATGTGGTTGATCCACAGACCATCGTGGTGCGGGTGTCGTGGGCGGACCCGACGCAGATAGGTTGGCCCCTTGCGCGCCGACCGGAGAAGGCACGGCGGCGCCAGGATCGGCGACCAGTCAGAGGAAAGGCGAACTGACGTGACCGAGGACAGTACGCGCGGCTGGGGTCGCCATTCGGCCGAGACGCCGCCCGCAGAGTTTTCCACCGATGAAACAAGCGCCCCTGAGCGCAGTTATCCACAGGACCAGTCCTCTTCTCCACAGCCCTTGGATGTTTCACGTGAAACGGAAGTGGATGTTTCACGTGAAACATCGGAAGAGGCCGCGACCTCTGTTTCACGTGAAACACGACCGGCCTGGCAGGTCCGCACCGCAGCCGACCTGGCTGATCAGCAGGAGACGTTCCACGACCAGGCGACCCCCCTGGCTCAGGCCGCCCAGCACTCCGTGCTGGCTCGATCGGGCGGACTCCGCCGTCAGGGCGCTCCGCGCCCGAACGCGACCCGCGTCATGGTGGTCGCGAACCAGAAGGGCGGCGTGGGCAAGACCACGTCGACCGTGAACGTGGCCGCGGGCCTGTCCCAGCTCGGGCAGAAGGTGCTGGTGATCGACCTCGATCCCCAGGGCAACGCGTCCACGGCGCTGGGCGTGGCCCACCACCGAGGCGTGCCGTCCACGTACGACATGCTCGTCGAGGGCCAGCCCCTCGTCGATGTGGTCACCGAGTGCGCCGATCTCCCGGGCCTGTGGGTGGTGCCGGCCACGATCGACCTCGCCGGTGCAGAGATCGAACTGGTGAGCGTGGTGGCGCGCGAGCAGCGGCTTGCCCGGGCGATCAACGCGCATCCGCTGGTCGGGACGGCCGAGGAGGTCGGCGACGACCGCTTCGACTACGTGCTCGTCGACTGCCCGCCCTCACTCGGACTGCTCACCCTCAACGCCCTGGTGGCGGGTCAGGAGATGTTCATCCCGATCCAGGCGGAGTACTACGCGCTCGAGGGCCTGGGGCAGCTGCTCGAGACCGTGGAGATGGTCCGCCAGCACCTCAACCCCCAGCTGATCGTGTCCACGATCCTGCTCACGATGTACGACGCTCGCACCCGCCTTGCCGCGGGCGTGGCCGACGAGGTGCGCAGCCACTTCGGGGACCAGGTCCTCAAGACGGCGGTCCCCCGGTCGGTCCGCGTCTCGGAGGCCCCGTCGTACGGACAGACGGTCATGACCTACGATCCGGCGTCGGCCGGCGCGCTGTCCTACCTCGAGGCCGCCCGCGAGATCGCCAGCAAGGGAGCCCCCGCATGAATGCCAACCCGCCCCGCCGCGGCCTCGGGCGCGGCCTCGGCTCGTTGATCCCCACGGCGCCGAGCCAGCCCGCGCCTGCCGGCTCGGTCGACACGGAGCCGTTGGCTCCTTCGGGCACCTCCGGCTCGAACGGGACTGCGGCGGGTGCTGCGGCACCTGACGCGACCGTGGCCGGCGCGTACTTCGCCGAGCTCCCCATCACCCAGGTGCGGCCCAATGCCCGCCAGCCGCGCCAGGTCTTCGAGCAGGAGGCCCTCGCCGAGCTCGTGCACTCGATCCGCGAGGTCGGGCTGCTCCAGCCGGTCGTCGTACGCCGCACCGGCGAGGACGCCTACGAGCTGATCATGGGCGAGCGGCGCTGGCGTGCGTCTCAGGAGGCCGGGCGCGACACGATCCCCGCGATCGTCCGCGAGACCGACGACAACGACATGCTGCGCGACGCGCTGCTGGAGAACCTCCACCGCTCGCAGCTCAACCCGCTCGAGGAGGCGGCGGCCTACGGCCAGCTCCTCGAGGACTTCGGCTGCACCCACGACGAGCTCGCCCAGCGCATCGGGCGCTCACGTCCGCAGATCTCCAACACGCTGCGCCTGCTCAAGCTCTCCCCTGCCGTCCAGCGGCGGGTGGCGGCCGGCGTGCTCTCGGCGGGTCACGCCCGCGCCCTGCTCGGCGTCGACGACCCCGCGCTCCAGGACAAGCTCGCCGGTCGGGTCACCGCGGAGGGGATCTCCGTACGTGGCCTCGAGGAGATCGTGTCCCTCGGCGTCGAGCCTGTCGCTCCCGCCCGGGCCGTCCGCAACAAGCCCGTGGCGCCGGGACTCACCGACCTCGCCGACCGGCTCTCCGACCGCTTCGAGACGCGGGTCAAGGTCGACCTCGGCAAGTCCAAGGGCAAGATCACCGTCGAGTTCGCCAGCCTGGATGACCTACGTCGGATCGTCGACGTGATGGACCCGCGCAACCGCGCCGACCGCCCCATTTGAGTTGGTCGCTCCTCCCTCGTTGGTCGAGTAGGCGAGCGACGAACGAGTGAGCCGTATCGAGACCCGCCCGCTCGATAAGTCGACAAAGCCATAAACCGATCTGGCGATAGGTCGACGTGTCGACCTATCGCTTCTTCTTGGCGCGCTTCTCCGCGCGCTTCCGGGCGCGCTCCCGCTTCTCCGCGGCGTCGAGGACGATCGCCTCGTCCGGCGTGGGGGCGGAGCCGCCCATCGAGGCCGGCACCCACCAGGAGCCGGGCGGTTGTTCGTCGGCGGGGTAGTCGGCGACGACCTCGGCCAGCATCGCGGCCATCCGGGCGCGGAGCTCGGCGGTCTCGGCGACCGCATCGGCGCCGGTGACGTGCATCGGCTCGCCCACGCGGATCGCGATGGTCGTGCCGCGCGAGAAGTCGCGCGGGTGGTCCTTGGTCATCATCCGCTGGGTGCCCCACAGGATGACCGGCACGATCGGGACGCCGGCCGCGGCTGCGATGCGTACGGCCCCGGACTTGAACTCCTTGAGCTCCATCGATCGCGAGATCGTGGCCTCGGGGAAGATCCCGACCGCCTCGCCGCGCTTCAGGTAGTCCACGGCGGTGTGGAAGCTGGCCACGCCCTCACCCCGGTCGACCTCGATGTGGTGCAGGGAGCGCATCAGCGGACCGACCCAGCGGTGGTCGAAGAGCTCGCGCTTGGACATGAAGCGCACCAGGCGTCCCGACGGGTTGGCCGCGAGGCCGCCATACACGAAGTCGACGTAGCCGATGTGGTTGTAGGCCAGCAGCACGCCGCCCTCACGTGGCACGTGCTCGGTGCCCGTCATCTGGAAGCGCTGGCCCAGCGCACGGAACGCGGTCTTGGCGGTCACGATGATCGGGGGGTAGGTGACGTCGCGCATGCGGCGAGCCTAGTGGCGCGTACGCGCCGTCAACCATGCGGTCAGCGGCGGGTGGCCAGGAAGTCTGCGATGCGGCCGATGGCCTCCTCGAGCACGCTCGCCTCGGGGAGCGTGACGAGGCGGAAGTGGTCGGGGGCGGGCCAGTTGAAGCCGGTGCCGTGCGTGACGAGGATCTTCTTGGCCCGGAGCAGCTCGATCACGAACTCCTGGTCGTCGTCGATCGCATAGACGTCGGGGTCGAGGCGCGGGAAGCAGTAGAGGGCGCCGCGCGGCTTCACGTTCGTCACGCCCGGGATCTCGTTGAGGAGCCGGTGGGCGAGCATCGACTGCTCGTAGAAGCGTCCTCCCGGCCCGATGAGCTCCTCGATCGACTGGTAGCCGCCGAGCGCCGTCTGGATCGCGTGCTGCGCCGGCACGTTGGCGCACATGCGCATGTTGGCGATGAGGGTGAGGCCCTCGAGGAAGTCGGTCGCGAGCTCCTTGGGCCCCGAGATCATCACCCAGCCGGCGCGGTAGCCGCAGACCCGGTAGGCCTTCGACAGCCCGGAGAAGGTGAGCACCAGGACGTCGTTGCCGCCGAAAGTGGCCGCGTGGTGGTGCTGGGCGTCCTCGAACAGGATCTTCTCGTAGATCTCGTCGGCCATGACCACCAGCTCGTGGCGCCGGGCGATGTCGACGAGTCCCTTGACGATCTCCTCGCTGTAGACCGCACCCGTGGGATTGTTCGGGTTGATGATCACCAGCGCGTGCGTGTTCTCGGTGATCCTGGCCTCGATGTCGGCCAGGTCGGGGTTCCAGTCGTCGTCCTCGTCGCACCGGTAGTGCACCGGGATGCCGCCGGCGAGCGTGATCGCGCCCGTCCACAGCGGGTAGTCCGGCGCCGGGACCAGGATCTCGTTGCCGTCGTCGACGAAGGCCTGCAGCACCATCGAGATCAGCTCGGAGACACCGTTGCCGATGTAGACGTCCTCGACGCCGACGTCGCGCAGCCCGTGCGACTGGTAGTAGTGCATGACCGCGGTGCGCGCCGACCAGATCCCCTGCGAGTCGGCATAGCCCGTCGACTGCGGCAGGTGGTGCATCATGTCGGCCAGGATCTGCTCGGGGGCCTCGAAGCCGAACGGTGCGGTGTTGCCGATGTTGAGCTTGAGGATCCGGTGTCCCTCGGCCTCGAGCCGCTGGGCCTCCACCAGGATCGGCCCGCGCACGTCGTACCGGACTCCTTGCAGCTTCTTGCTCTGTCGGATCGCGCGCACACCTCATCCTCGCAGGCCGTCGACAGGTCTACGCTGGGACACGTGTCCCGCAAGACCGCACGCCTGACCGTCGACCACCTCGCGGAGCTGGCCGATCCGGTGCGCTCGTGCCTGTTCTGGGAGCTCGGACCGGTGGATCGGGCTCGGCTCGACGAGCAGGAGCGCATCGCCGAGAAGGAGAGCTGGCTCTCCGGCGTCCTGCGCGAGTGGGGCTCGTGCGGGCGGGTCGTACGACTCGACGGGCGGACCGTGGGGCACATCATCTATGCACCGGCGGCCTACCTGCCCGGCGCGGCGGCCCTGCCGACCGCACCGGCCTCTCCCGACGCGATCATCGCCGCCACCGCCTGGATCGAGCCGTCGCTCCGCGGTGGCGGGCTCGGCCGCCTGCTGGTGCAGGCGATGGCCGCCGACCTCGTCCAGCGCGGCCACACCGCGATCGAGGCGTACGGCGACACGCGGGGGCGGACGCACGGGTGCGTGCTGCCGGCGGAGTTCTACGGCGGGGTCGGCTTCAAGACCCAGCGCGCCCATCCGACGACCTCGCGGATGCGGATGGAGCTGCGGACCGCGCTGAGCTGGAAGGACGAGGTCGAGCTCGCCCTCGAGCGCGTCTGGGGCGCCGTACGCCCCACGCAGAAAGCGACCCGCCCGATCGGATCGGTGCGGGCCGCCTCCGGCGACTGACTGGGCTCAGATGAGGCCCTCGAGCTCCTTGAGGAGCGCGGCCTTGGGTTTGGCGCCGACGATGGACTTCACGACCTCGCCGCCCTGGTAGACGTTGATGGTCGGGATGCCGGTGACGCGGTAGGACGAGGGGGTCACCGGGTTCTCGTCGACGTTCATCTTGAGGAACGTGAGCTTCTCGCCGTGCTCGGCGTTGAGCTCGTCGAGGATCGGGGCGACCTGGCGGCACGGGCCGCACCACTCTGCCCAGAAGTCGACGAGGACGGGCTTGTCGGACTTGAGGACCTGCGCCTCGAACTCGGCGTCGGTCACGGCGGCGATGTTGGCCACGGTTGCCCCTTTCAAGGAGGTCAGAAGGATCACGGGGTGATGTCCAGTCAACACCACTCCTCCGACAGTTGTTCCCCTCCTCAGGGGACCGGGGTAGTCCAGTGGCGTACGGCTGTCCGAAGGCCGCCGGGACAGCCAGAAGTCACTGGACTACCCCGCAAAGTGGTGACGTGGCTACATCGTGAAGTACATTCACTACATGACCGAGACGACCGAGGTGCTCGACCGGGTGCTGCTGCTGGCGCACCTCGTCCAGGCCGACATGGCCAGGTTCGAGCGCGAGGAGGGGTTGACCTCGGCACGGGTCCACCTGCTGTGGGTGCTCGGGTCGACGGGGCCGTCGACCCAGCAGGCGCTCGCGCACGCCCTCGAGGTCACGCCGCGCAACGTCACCGGGCTCGTCGACGGCCTCGTCGCCTCCGGGCACGTCACCCGCGAGGCCCATCCCGGCGACCGCCGCGCCACGCTCGTCACCCCCACACCCCTCGGCGCCGCCACGATCGAGGGCCTCACGAGCTCCCACGCCGACCTCGCCCGGCGGTTGTTCGGCGACGTACCGCCCGCCCGCCTGGCCGTCTTCGCCGAGGTGCTGGACGGGACCACCCAGCGGTTCGCCCGCCTGATGGACCAGGTGCAGGAGTCGTGATGGACGTCGTACGCCGTGCCCGGAGGATCGCGTGGGCCGCCCTCACGCTCGAGGTCACCCTCTACCTGGCCCTCGGCCGCTGGGTCACCCGGCGCCCCGACGTGCCGGCCGGCGCCACGCCGATCGGCTACTCGCGACTCGTCGCGCCCATGCTGTGGCTGTGGATCTTCGGGTCCGCGACGGAGGTCGTCGTCCTCGACGTGCTCCTGAGCCGCTGGTGGACGCCCCTGCGGGTACCGCTCCTGGTGGTGGGCATCTGGGGACTCGTGTGGATGCTCGGGATGATGGCGGCCTACCGCACGCGTCCCCACCTGCTCGGCAGTGACGGATTCCAGGTCCGCGACGGCATCCACGCGCGGGTCGACGTACGCCTCGATCGCATCGCGAGCGTCCGCTCCGTCGACCACGAGCTCCCGGGCTTGCTGAAGTCCGTTCACGTCGAGGGTGAGGGCGACAACGCGATCCTGCTGATCGGCGTCGGCAGCCGGACCAACCTCGAGCTTGTCCTGACCGGCCCGACGACCCTGCAGACGCCGCACGGCCCGACCACCGTGACCCGGGTGGGTCTATGGGTCGACGAGCCACGCGAGGTGGCGCGACTGCTGCGTCTGTCGCCGGCCGGACGGAGCTGAGCGTGAAGGGACCGCGGAACCCCCGATCCGCGGTCCCTTCCCGCCTCGGGCGTCGAGATGGGGCGCTTGACCGCAGTCGGGTCCCTTTCTCGCAAGCGGGGACCAGTCTTGGCAAAGTTTTGTCCACGGACGCCCCAGGCAGGTAGTGGACGTTCGTGCTCCCACCTAGCATCGCCAGACGCGCGCGACCTGAAAAGACGGGGGTCTCCACCATTGCGTTGGCCACTCTGGGCGGCGGTGACGACGCCCCCGCCCGTGCCGCAGACCCGATCGGGCAGTGCCTACCGGATGTACCGCAGCATCCTGGGCGCGCACGCCTGCATCCTCGTCAGCCTGTGCCTGTTTTCTGCGCTGCCGTGGCTGGGGCGCATGGCGTGGTCCGAGCCGACCGCGCTCAACCGGAGCGTCATCGCGCTCGTCCTCCTCGGCACGGCCATCGAGGTGTTCCGGCGCGGAGAGCACTTCTCCCACCTGATCGTGCTGGTCGCCACGTTCGTGGCACTGACGCCTGCCCTGGGCACGAATCCGGTCCCCAACGACAGCACGGTCGGGATGTCCCTGTCGGCCGTCGGCGTCATGGCCGCTCGTCTGCTCCCCCTCATCAACGCCCTCGCGCTGGTGACTGTCCTGAGCGGGGTCCACGCCGCGACTCTCGGCGTGCTCGACCTGCCGTCAGCAGGGTTGTCCCTCGACGCGACCGTCCTGTCCCTCGGCACCGCGGCTGCTGCTGTCAGTTTCGTCAACGCCATGCAGGCGAGTGCGATCGACACTGAGCTGATGGCCCTGGTGAACCGCGAGCGCGAGCTCGAGCTGGGGCAAGTGGAGGCCGAGCTGCACGCTCGTACGATCAGCCGCCGGGTGCTGCACGACGACGTGCTCGGCACGCTCCACCTGATCTCCGACTCCGTCGCGCCCTCGGCCCGGACCCGGGCGCAGTGCAGGACCACGGTCGCAGCCATCCGACGGGTGGTGGGCACCGCAGAGGAGCCGAGCCACGACGTCGTCGAGCACGCTGAGCGGACCGACCTCGATCTCCCCGAGTCCATCGCGGCCCTCGTCGACAGCGTGCGCGCCACCGCCCCCGTACGCGTGGTGGTCAGTGTCGTCGGGCGCCACCAGCGGCTTCCCAACCTGCCGGCCGACCGGGCCGAGGTGGTCCTGCGCGCTCTGTCCGAAGGCGTCCGCAACGCGGCCAGGCACGGCCGGGTCGACGAGGTCACGCTCCGCATCTCTGCGGACCGACGGGACGTCAGGTTCGAGGTGCTCGACCGGGGCGTCGGCCTCGCGCCCTCGTCGACACCCGGTTTCGGACTGGTCGAGTCGGTCGAGCGGCCCGTCTCGGGCGTGGGCGGTCGGTCGGCACTGATGCCCCGCCCGGGTGGGGGCGCGGCGCTCGTGGTCACGCTTCCTCGCGACGGCCAGCGGGAGGGCGGTCGACTCCACCACGCGCACGGACTGACGACGAGCGGCCTCGGGTCGGTGCGTACGTTGTCGCGTGCCGTGGCCATTCCCCTGGGCGCCGCCTGGTGCGTGATCGCCCTCCACTCCGTCGCCACGATGCCCGAGTCGTGGCCCACCCTCGCGGTGGGCACCGTCTGGCTGGCCCTCACGCTCGTCATCGTCCGTCAGGCGGAGCGCGGCAGCCCTGGTGCCCTGTGGGTGGCTGCCGTCGCCACGGCCGCGGCCGCCGCGCAGGTGATCGGCATCGCCATGCTGCCGGCCGGCGCGATGCTGGACTTCCGGTCCTGGTCGATCGGGATGAGCGCGTTGCCGCTGGTCGTCTTCGTCCTCAGCCTGCCGTTCCCGGTCGCGCTCGCTGTGCTGACCTCGCACGTCCTGATCGTCCTGGGTGCTCCTCAGGTGCGACCCGACCTCACCCTCGGCCTGGTGCCGTGGGGTTCCCTCAACGCTGTCATCACCTGCCCGGTGCCCTCGATGGTGCTCGGTTCGCTGATCCGACGGCAGGGCCGCGCGCTGGGCGACCAGCACGAGCGCGAGCTCGCACTGGAGCACCGGCGGGCGGCGGAGGAGTGGCAGGCGGCGATGACCGACCTCTACTTCGCCCACGTGCGCCTCGAGGTCCTGCCGTGGCTGGAGGAGATCGCCGACGGATCCCGCGACCCGGATGATCCGGAGACCGCCGTCCGGGCTCGCCTGCTCGCTGTCGCTGCCCGCGACGATCTCTACGCGCCGGGGTTCTTCGACGACGCCCTGCGTGCGGACGTCGCGCACTTCCGGTCCAGCGGCGGCGCAGTGGAGCTCCGGGCCGGACTCGTGCCAGGGGGTTTCGACCGGCCGGTCGGGACCGTGCTCCGCGGGCTGCTGCCCGTGTCGGCCGGCCGCCGCATCATCGTCTCGCCGCCGGTGGCGCCCGAGCAGCACGTGCGCATCTCGGTCGTCCCCGCGCCCCACGAGGGCGACCTCGAACGACTCAGGGAGGGCGTCGCGCGGAGCTTCGAGTCCGACGTGGATGCCTTCCGCGCCGTCCTGCTGATCGACGACCTCCCCGGTTCGGGGTAGAGACAGTGCTGCGGGCGGGCGGTATTCACTCTCCATGACCTCTCAGCCGGCCCGACGCGCGACCGTTGCCGTCCTCGACAATCAGGAGGTCGTCCGCGACGGGGTCGCTGCGGCAGTGGACCGCCATGCTGACGAGCTCGTCATGGCAGGGGTGTACGCGTCCGTCGCCGAGGTGGACACCACGTCGTCCGGGCCCGATGCCTTGGTGCTTGACCTCTACCTGGGGCGTGACGACGAAGTCGTCCTCCAGCACATCCCGTTGCTGGCGCGCTGGGCCGGCGTGGTCGTGCTGCACACTGCCGAGGAGAAGCCCGTCCCGCTCCGCCGTGCCGTCGCGCTGGGCGTGCACGGCGTCGTCCTGAAGAACGACGGCACGGAGGCCCTCGTCGACGTCGTACGACGCGCGCTGGCCGGGGAGTTCGTCTGCAGCAGCGTGCTGGCCGAGGCACTCATCGGCGATGCCGACATCGTGCCGCGGCTGACGGCGCGGGAGGTCGAGGTGCTGAGCAACCTGCGTGACGGCCTCACCCAGCGACAGGTCGGCTCGCGGCTGAAGGTGGCCGAGGAGACGGTCCGGGCGCACCTGAAGTCGATCCGGTCGAAGTACATGAATGCCGAGCGCGACATCACGAACACCGGGAGCCTGCTGCGAGAAGCCGGCCGCGACGGCTGGATCTGATCGCTGCGGAGCTCCGCATTGTCGCCCGAGCGACCGGGCGCGGTCCTCGATTCGCCCAAAGTCGGCGGTCCCCCTTTGTGGGGAGCGACAGCGAGGCCGCCAGCGGGCGATCCTCTCCACGGCTCGTGCATGGGGACGAGCGGCTCACAGCGCGACGGGGTGGAGATGCGACTTCTCGGACACAACCGGGGTCAGGCGGTGCTGGCGTGCCTGACGCTCGGGGTCGGTCTGATGGCGACGATCTACGACGGCGTGCCCACCTCCGACCTGGAGCTGCACGACGGCGGGGTGTGGGTCACCAACCTCGAGAAGCGCACCATCGGTCACCTCAGCGTGCCCTCGATGACCCTCGACGCGAACGTGACGGCGACCTCGCCGCAGTTCGACGTCCTGCAGGAAGCCAACACGGTCACGCTGAACGACACCGGAAGCGGCACGTTGACCGCGGTCGACTCGGCTGCTCCCGCGCTCGGGTCGGCGGCCGTGATCCCGCCCGGCTTCGACGTCCAGCAGGGCGGCCTGAGCGTCGCGATCTCGGATCCCGTCAGCGGAGCCGTGTGGGCACTGGCCGCTGACGAGGTGGAGGGCTTCAGCGAGGAGCAGGAGCCGACGCTGACCAAGGCGGTCGGAGCACGAGCAGCCGTCGGCAGGGACGGCACGATCTACGTCGTCGGCGACTCCGGCTCGTTGCGGTCGGTCGCGCCCGGATCGTCTGGATGGACGACGACGAAGCTCGGGACGTTCGACACGCTCAGCCCGGGTGAGTACGAGCTGACCGCGGTGGGTGCGACTCCCGTGCTGCTGGACCGGGCCGCCGGTGAGGTGCGGACGCTCGAGGAGACCGTGTCCGTCGACGGAGCCGGCGAGCTCGTGCTCCAGCCACCGGGGGACCCGAGCGAGACGGTGGCGCTGGCCTCTCCGGACTCGCTGCTCCTCGCGCCGCTGTCGGGTGGCGACGTCGAGGTGGCCCCGGGCGGAGCGACCGAGCCGGGCACGCCCGCGCCGCCCGTACGCTCCGGGACCTGCACCTATGCCGCGTGGGGCGGCAGCGGTCACTCCCAGCGGGTGTGCGACGACAGCTCGGACGACAAGGTCGACGACGTCGAGCGGCTCCGTCGTACGAATGCGCCGGTGTTCCGGGTCAACCGCGACGTGGTGGTGCTCAACAGCACCGACAACGGCGACTCCTTCCTCGTCCAGGACAACATGCAGCTCGTCGCCAACTGGGACGACCTGCTCGGCCAGGTGGAGGACGAGAAGAAGAAGAAGGAGGAGACCGAGGAGCAGGACCTCCAGTACAACGCGACCCGGTCCGAGCAGAACCACCCGCCCAAGGCGAACCCGGACTCCTACGGCGTACGTCCGGGCCGGTCGACGACCCTGCCGGTGCTCGACAACGACACCGACCAGGACGGCGACGTGCTCACCGCCTCGGCGGAGGGGGAGCCGCGGATCGGCACCGTGCTGCCGGTGCGAGGTGGCGAGGCGTTGCAGATCGTCGCCGGACCGGGAGCGGTCGGTGCGGACACGTTCGAGTACGCGGCGAACGACGGCCGCGGCAAGCCCGGCACGGCTCGGGTCCAGGTCGAGGTGCACCCGTGGTCGGTGAACGGGGCGCCGCAGCCGAAGGACCGGGCGTCGGTCGTGGTCGTCGCCGGGGGCGCCGAGGTGAAGTACAACCTGCTGCAGGACTGGATCGACCCGGACGGCGACCCCGTCTACCTCGAGTCGGTCGAGGGGTCGGACGACATCCTCGCGCAGAGCCGTGAGGACGGCACCGTCACGATCACCGACCTGGGCCGGGCCAAGCCTGGCCTCCACCAGATCGATGTACGCGTCTCGGACGGCCGGGAGACGACCACCGGCACCCTCGACATCGACCTGCGCAGCCCCGACAACGTCGTTCCGACCGCCAACGCCGACCACGTCCTCGCGGTGGTGGACGAGGAGACGACGGTCCGTCCCCTGGACAACGACACCGACGCCAACGGCGACGAGCTCCGCCTGGCCCAGGTGCCGAGCCCCGGTGGCGGCGCGAAGGTGCTGCTGGACGCGGTCGCGGGCACCTTCAGCTTCACCGCATCGAAGGCCGGCACCGTCTACGTGGAGTACACCGTCTCGGACGGTCCGGCCACGGCCAAGAACATCGTGCGGGTCGACGTCGTCGACGGCACCGCGAGCAGCGAGCCGCCGGTGGCCGACAACGACCTCGCCCTCCTCCCGGCGGGGCAGTCGGTGCTCGTCCCGGTGCTCGCGAACGACTACGACCCTGCGGGCGGAGTGCTGGTCGTGCAGTCGGTGTCGGCCCCGCCCGAGGCCCGGCTCCAGCTCGACATCGTCAACCACGAGTTCGTACGGGTCCGCGCCGTGGGCTCGCTCCGGGCACCGGTCGCGTTCACCTACACCATCTCCAACGGGGCGGCGTCCGCCTCCGCGCAGGTGACCGTGGTGAGCATCCCGGACCCTGGCTCGGACAAGGCGCCGATCGTCGAGGACGACGCGGCCACCGTGCGCGCCGGCGACATCGTCACGGTCCCGGCCCTCGCCAACGACAGGTCACCGGCGAACCTCGAGCTGCGGATTGCACCGAAGCTGCAGCTGCTGCCCAAGGACTTCGCGGGCAACGCCTTCGTCGCCGGGCGGGACGTCAGGTTCAAGGCCGGTGACGAGCCCGGACGGGTCCGGCTGACCTACACGGTCTTCGACTCGGCCGACAACTACACCTCGGGCACCGTCGTGGTGACGGTGGTGCCCCGGGACGCGCCCAACACGCCTCCCACCCCGCGTCCGCTGGTGGCGCGGGTGCTGGCCGGTGGCACCGTGACCATCCCCGTGCCGACGGACGGCGTGGACCCCGAGGGCGACTCGGTGACGCTGCTGGGGGTCTCGCGCCCGGCGCCCACCAAGGGAGTGGTGTCCGTCGTCGGCGGTTCCCTGAAGTACGTCGCTCCGACCTCGTCGTCGGGCACCGACAAGTTCCGCTACCTCGTGGAGGACGCGGGTGGTGCGCAGGCCAGCGGCAGCGTCCGGGTGGGCATCGCTCCTCCCTCGGCCACCAACCAGCTCCCGACGGCCGTGGCCGACGTGGTCAAGGTCCGGCCGGGCCGCAAGCTCGCCGTGCCGGTCACGGCCAACGATACCGATCCCGATGGCGACAGCCCTCTCCTCATCCCGGACTCCGTCACGCCGGCGGACCGCACGACAAAGACCAAGGCGACGACCGAGGGCGCCCAGGTGCTGCTCACCACGCCGGCCACGAGCGGCGACCTCAACTACTACTACCAGGTCACCGACGCGCCCGGGGGCCAGTCAGTCGATGGCGTCCTGACCGTGCAGGTGCGGGACAAGGCGCCCCTGCGGGCGCCGGTCGCTCGCGACGACGTCGTGACGGCAGCGGAGACGCTCGGGCAGAACACGGCGAGCGTCGACGTGCTGGCCAACGACTCCGACCCCGATGGCGTCTCGGAGGATCTGGAGGTCAGCTCGGGAGAGCGCGGCGTCACCGTCGCCGGCGGCAAGCTCGACATCGCCCTGGACAAGACCCGCCGGGTCGTCCTCTACACCGTCACGGACATCGACGGGCTCACCTCGCGCGCCGTCGTCTCCGTGCCCGGGACAGCCGACCTGCGACCCGTCATCGACCCCGGTGCACCGGTGGTGAAGGTCGTCGCGGGCAAGACCGTCGAGGTCGAGCTCTCCGACCACGTCGTCGTACGCACGGGTCGCAGTCCGAGCCTGACCTTCGGAAACACTGTGCAGGCCGGCCCGGGTGGGGTGGCCGAGGCCGTCAGCCAGCGAGCCGTGTCGTTCACTGCCGACCCGAGCTTCTCCGGTCCCTCGGCGATCACCTTCGAGGTCACCGACGGCACGGACGCCGACGACGCGTCGGGCCTCGTGGCGACCCTCTCGATCCCGGTCGAGGTCCTGCCGGGCAAGGTGGCCACTGACGACGACGAGCCGGACCCCGAGAAGGTCCGCACGCCGCCGACCTTCACGCCGACCGGCCTGCAGGTGGCGCCGGGTGAGGATGCCGTCGAGGCAGACCTGAGGGCAATGACGACCGACCCCGACCCGGGCGACCTCGACAAGCTGAGGTTCACGCTCGGCGGTGTCGAGGGCGACACCGCTCGGGTGAAGGTCTCCCTCTCGGGCTCGACGCTGCGCGCCGAGGCCACGTCCGACACCCCCGCCGGCACGTCGCTGCTCGCCGCAGTCTCCGTGACGGACGGCTCGACAGACCCCGTCACCGCAAAGGTGCCGATCACGGTCGTGTCGTCCACCCGGCCGCTCCTCCAGATCCGCGCGATGGACATCAACGACGCCGAGGCCGGTGTGGCCGAGGTGGTCGACGTCGCCGACTACGTCACCAACCCCTTCGCGGCCGAGGGCGAACCCATCACGGTGCTGAGCGCGGACCCCGCGGGCGGCGAGGCCACCGGCAAGGTGTCGCTGTCCGGCACGAACGTCACGATCACCCCGGACCAGGGCACCGATGGCCAGATGACGGTCCGGGTCTCGGTCGGGGACGCGACCAAGGACCCGTCCCGGGAGGTCGACGGGCTCATCCGGGTGACCGTCCAGGACAGGCCCGATGCGCCGACCGGCCTCAAGGCCGACGCGATCGAGTCCAACACCGCGAGCCTGACGTGGGTGGCGCCCTCCGCCAATGGCTCGCCCATCACCGGCTACACCGCACGGTGGGCCACCGGGACCTTCGACTGCGGGCAGTCGACGTCGTGCACGGTCCCCAACCTCAAGAACGCGGTGGAGTACACATTCACCGTCACCGCGACCAACGCGATCGGGACGTCCGACAAGTCGGCCGCCTCCAACCCGGTCAAGCCCGACCAGCGCCCAGACCCGCCGAGCAGCGTCTCCGGTGAGTTCGGCGACGCCTCGGTCAAGCTGCAGTGGACGCAGCCCACTGGCGACTTCAGCGCGGTGACGGCCTACAGCATCCTGATGAGCCCGGGGAGCGCCGCCGGCGCGACCCAGGTGGACGGCATCACCGGCACCAGCGCGACCGTCGACAACCTCGTCAACGGCACGGCGTACACGTTCCAGGTGGTGGCGTTCAACGAGCATCCGGAGCCGAGCGACCCGTCGCCGTCGTCGTCGCCGATCATCCCGGCGGGCGTGCCGTTCGCGGCGGCTGCTCCGACCGTGCAGAAGCGCGCGGCCGACGCGACCCAGCCCTCCGCCACGGTGAAGTGGGTCGCCCCCAACGGCAACGGTGACGACAACCTCGTCTACACCCTCGCGTCGAGCAACGGGCGGACCTGGAACGTCACCGGCACATCGCAGGAAGTCCTGATGGACGCCTCGACCACCGACGTCACCTTCACGGTCCGGGCCACCAACAAGGCCGGGCAGGGGGCGGCATCGCCGGCCTCCGCGCCGCAGCGGTTCTTCCAGAAGCCAGGGCCGGTCACGGGACTGACCGCAGTGCCGACAGGAGACGACGACACTGCCAAGGTCACCTTCGGTGCGGCAGCGGGCAACGGCGCAACGCCGAGCGAGATCACCTACAGCTACAGCACGCCGTCGCGCACGGGGACGCTGAGGTCCGGGGATGCTGTTCCCGGCTTCAAGAACGGCACCACCGTGACTATCCAGGTCTGGGCGACGAGCTCGGTCAGGGGTGAACCGGCCAAGGGTGATCCTCGGAGTGCAACGGCGAACACCTTCGGCAAGCCGTTCGCACCGACGGTCTCCGCCAGTGGCAACGTCGACAACGTCACGCTCAACTGGAACGCCAATGGGTCGTACAACGGCCGCGTCATCACGAATGTCGAGATTCGGACGACGGACGGCGGCGATCAAGGCGGACAGCCGAATACTGGGCCCATCCTCCAAGGGAACGGGCGCAATCAGACCAAGTCGATCCAGGCTCGGGCGTACGCCGCAGAAGGCGGCTGGAGCGACTGGTCGAACGTCGCCAGCGCGTCCACGTGGGGCTTGAGGCACTACTACATCAAGCACGAGGGTGCCTGCCCAGGCGGAGCCGGCGATCGAAGGTGCGTCTGGATCAGGCTCGAGTCGTTTGCCGCTGGGGGCACATCGATTCGCTGTTCGGCTGCCGGAGTCGGTGTCGTCGGCTGGTACGCGGACATCGTCGTGGATGGCGCAGGGAACTCCGGTTGGGTCAACAACGGACCCAACGGCCGTCTTTTTGACACGCCGGGCGCCACGTTCTCGGACGGGATGGACACCGGTGAATTCGACTGCCGTTAGCAACGATTCAAAGCGAAGGAACGACTAGATGACCATCACCACTGACGACGCCGCGTGGTTCGCGGACTCGTTCGGCAAGCTGACCGACAACGTCGGCCAGGCCCTGCTGGGCAAGGCCCCGGTCATCCGGCTGGCCCTGACCTGCATGCTCGCCGAGGGGCACCTGCTGCTCGAGGACGCGCCGGGCACGGGCAAGACCGCGATGGCGCGGGCCATCGCGGCGACCGTGCAGGGGAGCCACAGCCGGATCCAGTTCACCCCGGACCTGCTGCCCTCCGACATCACCGGCACGACGATCTACGACCAGGCGTCGTCGCGGTGGGAGTTCCACAAGGGCCCCATCTTCGCCGCGATCGTGCTGGCCGACGAGATCAACCGTGCCTCGCCCAAGACCCAGTCGGCGCTGCTGGAGGTCATGGAGGAGGGTCACGTCACCGTCGACGGCACGTCGTACGACGCGGGTCGTCCCTTCATGGTCATCGCGACGCAGAACCCGATCGAGCAGGCGGGCACCTACCGGCTGCCCGAGGCACAGCTCGACCGCTTCCTGATGAAGACGTCCGTCGGCTACCCCGACCGGGCGGCGGCCGTGCAGGTCCTGGCGGGGTCGGCGGCACCCGACCGTACGCGGACCCTGCAGCCCATGATCTCGACCCAGGCCGTCGCCGAGATGGCCGACCTGGTGAAGGTGAACCACGTCGACGACGCGGTGCTCGACTACGTCCAGCGGCTCACCGAGGGCACCCGCGACGACTCGGACACGACGCTCGGGGTCTCGACGCGTGGCTCGATCGCCATGGTGCGCGTCGCCCGCGTCTGGGCGGCCGCCCGCGGGCGCAACTACGTGTTGCCCGACGACATCAAGGAGCTCGCGCTCCCGGTGTGGGGCCACCGGATCGTGATGTCACCGGAGGCCGAGTTCGCCGGTGCCTCCGCTGCGGCCGTGGTCGGACGGGTCCTCGAGCGGGTCGAGGCTCCCATGCTGCGCGGAGCCGGCGTCTGATGCAGGACTCAGGAGCGCGGGCATGAGCTCGGCGACCCCGGCGGTTGCGGGGCGGAGGCGGCTGCCGCGCGCGGACGTCTCGGGCTGGGTGACCGGGCTCGGTCGGTCGCGTGCGGTGACCGGCACGCGTCGCGTCACCGACGACGTGTGGAACCGGACCGCGTCGTGGCGCCAGCGCGCCGCCGGGCTGGGCGGGTTCGTCACCCCGCTGGGGTGGATCGCCCTGCTGAGCCTCGCCCTCGCAGTGGTGGTCGGCCTCGACCGGTCGTGGTCCGAGCTCACCGCGGTGGCCACGGCACTCGGCGTCGCCCTGCTGGCCGCGCTGGCCTGGGTGATGGGCAAGACGGCGTACGACGTCGACATCGCGCTCGACTCCGAGCGGGTCCAGGTCGGTGACGACGCACTCGGGCGCCTGCTGATCCGCAACCGTGGCTCGAGGTCGCTGCTGCCGACCAGCATCGAGCTCCCGGTGGCGCGTGCCGTGGCGTCCTTCGACCTGCCCGCCCTCGGTCGCCACGACGAGCATGAAGAGCTCTTCGCCGTCCCGACCAGGCGTCGCGGCGTGATCCCCGTCGGACCGGTCGTGTCGGTCCGCGCGGACCCCCTCCACCTGCTCCGCCGTGCCCAGCGCTGGACCGAGCAGGTCGAGCTCTTCGTCCACCCCCGCACCCTGGTCATCGACTCGGGCCACGCCGGCTTCCTCAAGGACGTCGAGGGCGTGACGACGCAGGACCTGTCGAGCTCGGACGTGTCGTTCCACGCGCTGCGCGACTACGTGCCCGGCGACGACCGGCGCGCGATCCACTGGAAGACCACGGCACGCACCGGCAAGTTCATGGTGCGCGTGTTCGAGGAGACGCGGAGGTCGCACCTGCTGCTCCTCCTGTCGCTCCGCCCCGAGGACTACTCCACCTCCGACGACTTCGAGATGGCCGTCTCGAGCGTCGCGTCACTCGGCCTGCAGTGCCTCCGCGAGGACCGCGACCTGTCGGTCGTGACCCAGGCCGGGCACCTCCGCTTTCCCAGTGGCCGCGGGCTCCTCGACGAGCTGTCCCGCGTCGAGCTGGTCCCCGGCTCCGCGGCCGTCCCGAGCCTTGCCGAGAACGGGGTCGCCCTGGTCCCGAGCGCCTCGATCGTCGCCCTGGTGACCGGGGACGGCGCAGATGCCGCCGCCCTGCGAGCAGCCGACCGTGCAGCACCACTCGACGCCTTCACCTTCGCTGTGCGGTGTGCCGGCGACCAGACGGTCGCGCGCCGGAAGATCGGGCGGCTCACCGTGCTCGACCTGTCCGATCTCGACGACCTGCCGCGCGCCGTGAGGACGATGCGATGAATCCCTTCACCCGACCCTCGCTCACCGAACCGGGCACCACGCAGGTCACGCTCGGCCAGCGCGGCCGCAGAGTGCCGGGGGTCGAGCTGGTCGACGTCATCGCGATGCTCGTCCTCCTGGGGACGGGTGTCCTGGCGTTCGGCCCCGTGTTCGCTGACGTGTCGGGCTACGTCGCAGCTGGCGGTGGCGTGCTGGTCGGCAGCCTCCTGGCCGTGCTCGGTGCCTGGCGCCGCTGGTCGGTCTTCGGCGTGGCGGCCGCCACCCTCGCCGCGTTCGTGGTCTTCGGTGGCCCGTTGGCGCTGCCGAGCACCACGATCGGCGGAGTGGTGCCGACGCCCGAGACCGTCAACCGGCTCCTGGTGCTGACCTACCAGGCCTGGCGCGACCTCTTGACGGTCAGCGTGCCGGCCTCGTCGTTCACCGGACCTGCCGTGGTGCCCTACCTGTCCGGGCTCGTCTGCGCCGTGGTCGCCCTCACCCTGGCGCTCCGGGCTCGCCGGCACCTGTGGGCGCTCGCACCGGCACTCGCGCTCCTGCTGGTCGGCATCCTGTGGGGCACCAAGTCGGCTCCCTCGGCCGCTGCCCAGGGCGCCGTCTTCTGTGTCGTCGCCCTGGCGTGGGCGGGTTGGCGTACGGCGTTGCAGCAGCACCGCGACAACGCGCACCTGCTGACGAGTCGTCGTACGAACACCGGGGCCCAGCGTCAGCGCCTGATGGCCGCAGCGGTCATCCTGGCCGTGGCGGGCGGTGCGTCCGTCGTGCTGGGGGGCGGCATGGTCTCCGCCGCTGACCGCTACGTGCTGCGGGACGACGTCGTGCCTCCACTGGACCTGCGTACCTACGCCAGCCCACTGACCAGCTACCGCTACTACGAGCGGAACCTGAAGGAGAAGACCCTCTTCACGGTGACCGGGCTTCCCGAGGGTTCGCGACTCCGCGTCGCAACGATGGACGGCTACGACGGTCACGTCTACAGCGTCGACGCGGCCTCTGCGCAGTTCCGACGGGTCGGTGACCGGATCGGCGTCGAGGCTCCGGCCGGCGCCCGCACGGTCGGTGTCGAGATCGGCGACTACAAGGGCTACTGGATCCCCGGAGGGGGCGACGTCGGCTCCGTGGAGTTCTCCGGATCGCGCGCCGCCAACCTCGCCGCCAGCCTCTACTACAACGCCGACTCGGGCACCCTGCTCAGCACGGCCGGCCTGCGGGGCGGGGAGACGTACGACGTCACGCTGGTGCCCGACGCGGTGCCCAGCGACGACGAGCTGGCGGAGGACTCGATCGCCACGGAAGTGGGTGACGTACCGGTCGAGGTCCCTGACGCCATCGCGGGCATCACCTCGGACTTCGTCGAGCCGGGCGAGAGCCAGATCGACCAGCTCCGACTGCTGGAGTCGAGGTTCCAGGAGACCGGTTTCTACTCCAACGACGGCAAGATCTCCGCCGCAGGACACTTCGACGGGCGCCTGACCAAGCTCTTCAGCGGTGCCCGGATGATCGGTGACGACGAGCAGTACGCGACGTCGATGGCGCTGATGGTGCGACAGCTGGGCTATCCCGCGCGCGTCGTCCTCGGCTTCTACCCGGAGGAGGCCGGTGGCTCGTCACCCGTCGCGCTGACCGGCAACGACGCCCACGTCTGGGTCGAGGTGCCCTTCGAGGACGCGGGGTGGGTCGTCTTCGACCCGACCCCGGACCGGGACAAGACCCCGGACACGAAGGTCCCCAAGCCCGACGAGGTGCCCCAGCCACAGGTGCTTCCCCCGCCGGTGCCGCCGGAGGAGCCGGTCGACCCGCCGGACGACCGCACGGACGACAGCTCCACCACGAAGAAGGACGAGAAGGACCCCACGATCCCCGAGGGCGTCAAGATCGCCGGCTACGTCATCGGCGGCGGCACGCTGCTCGCCCTCCCCTTCGTCGCGATCGCGCTGCTCAAGAAGCGCCGACGTCTCCGGCGACGCCACACCGGTCGGACCGCCGACCGCATCTCGGGCGGGTGGGACGAGGTCGTCGACACCGCGCGGGACCTCGGTGTCACGACACCCACGCGGGCCACCCGGCAGGAGTCCGCCCGCGACCTCGCCGAGTCGTTCGCCGCCGCCGGCCCCGTGGCGGTGGCCGAGCGGATGGACGCCCACGTCTTCGGGCAGGGCGAGCCGAGCGCGGGTGACGTGGACGAGATGTGGCGCCAGGTCGACGAGCTCCGCACCGGCATGACCCGCTCGGTGCACCCTGTCCGCCGCGTCCGCGCGGCCTTCTCGCTGAAGTCGCTAGCCCGTCACCGACGCGTCAGGAACACACCATGAGCCTCTACCCGAGCGGAAGCCCCGCCACCATGGGGCGCCGCGTCGCGGCCCGACTGATCGACAGCGTGATCTCGGGCGTGCTCGTGGTCGCCTTCTACGGCTTCGCGCTCGCGGCGATCCTGGGTGGCGGCAGCGGCGAGCTGACCCTGGTGCTGGTGCTCCTCGGCCTCTACAGCGTGTTCTCCCTCTGGTCGACCCTCGCGAGGGCGGCACTGCCGGGACAGCTGATGCTGGGCCTGCACCACGTCGACCACGAGACCGGCCGGCGGGCCGGGGGGCGGACGTTCCTCAAGTACGGCGTGCAGTCCCTCACGTTCGGGCTGGCCATCCTCATCACGCCGCTGAGCATCCAGGCACCCAACCGTTCGTGGTTCGACCGCCTGGTCGGCGTCACGCTGGTCGACCCGCAGGCGGCCGACGCCGACGGCTCGGCCGGCACGCAGGTCGCCGCCCCGCCCGCGGGATGGCGGGCCGACGAGTCGCAGCTCACGCAGATGGGGCTGGGCGTGGCCGAGGAGTCGGGTGCGGGCGCGATGATCCAGTCGGTGCCATTCCAGGGCGGTGGCTCGCAGGTCGGGAGTGCAACACCTGCCGTACGTCGCGAGGCGGGCGTGGTCGAGCCGCGTCCCGCGGCGCCGGCCGAGGTCGTCACACCGCAGGCGGTCGTTGCGCCGCGTGCCCCGCAGCCCGTCGTCGTCCTCGACACGGGGCAGACCGTGGCCCTGTCGGGCCCGATCATCCTCGGGCGCGCACCCCGGCAGAGCGCGAGCCTGGGCACCGCCGAGCTGGTCGTGGTTGTCGACCAGGGCGTGTCGGCCAACCACTTGGCGCTGGGGATCGACCACGGTGCCCCGTGGGTGATGGACCTCAACTCCACGAACGGGTCGTGGGTCGACCAGGACGGTCGCGGACCGGTGCGCCTCGAGGCGATGAGCAGGTTGTCGCTGTCGCCCGGAGCCACGATCAGGCTGGGTCAGCGCACGGTCACGGTGACGGCGCGATGACCGACCACGAGTCCGGACCGGTGCTCCAGGTGCGAGCCGGCGCGGCCACGGACGCGGGCGCGGTCCGCGAGCGCAATGAGGACGCCTTCGTCGTGTCGAGCGTCGTCTTCGCCGTTGCCGACGGGATGGGTGGCCACGCCGGCGGCGCCGAGGCCTCGGCCATCGTCGCCGAGGAGCTCGCAGCACTCCCACCGGGGCCGTGGGCCACGGCCGTCGAGATCCACGGCGCGGTCGAGCGGGCGGCACTCCGCGTGACCGCACTGGCGGCCGGCGCCGCACCGGCTCCGGGGTCGACGCTGAGTGGCGTGGCCCTCGCCGAGCAGGACGGCATGCCCTGCTGGCTGGTCTTCAACGTGGGCGACTCGCGCACCTACCGCCTCCAGAACGGCAGGATCGAGCTCGTCACGGTCGACCACACCCGCGTGCAGGAGCTCGTCGACGCCGGCCGGATCAGTGCCGACGAGGCCAGGACCCACGCGCAGCGCAACGTCATCACCCGAGCCATCGGGGCCGGGTCCGTCGGGCCACCGCACCTCGATCTCTCCCTCCTCGTCGCGGGACCGGACGACCGCCTCCTCATCTGCTCGGACGGCCTGACCGGCGAGCTGAGCGAGCAGCTGATCGCTGCCCTCCTCCTCGACATCGCCGACCCGCGCGTCGCCGCGGAGGCCTTGGTCCGCGAGGCAGTCACCGCGGGGGGTCGGGACAACGTCACGGCCGTGGTCGTCGACGTGGTCGAGCTCGAGAGCACTGCGGTCGACAGTCGGTCCGATGACACGCACCCGGACCTGCAGATCGTCACGGACGAGAGCGGCGGCACGCTGCCCGACGCCGCGCTGGCCGGAGCGGATGGTGCGTTGTGACCAGTGTCGAGTGGGTACCCGGCGCGCACCACACGATCGTCCGGGACGGCGTCGTCGTGCTCCTGGCGGAGGACGTCACGCGCGAGCAGGTGCTCCGGGTCTGGCAGGCGCTGGACGCGCCGGCTGAGGTGGACGGCCTCGGCGGGCTCCTCGACACGCTGCGCGACGTGACCGGCCGCGGGCTCGGCTCGCTGCCGAGCTTCGCCATGTCGGTCGTCGACGACCGGGGACTGCACGTGGCAGCCCGGGGGACCTTCAACGCCTACGTCATCGACCTGGACGACACCGAGCACGTCGTACGCGGCGGTGAGGCGTCGGTCTGGGCCGAACGCAACTTCGACCAGGCCGCCGTCGCCGAGATCCGCCTCGGTGACGACGACCTCGACGGCACGTGGCTGCCGGTCCTCGGCGGAGTGCTGCCGGCCGCGGGGGTTCGGCAGCGCCTGGTCGAGCGCGCCGAGGCCGAGGACTCGGCGCCCGAGAACGCGGCGCCCGATGCGGCACCCGAGGACGACGTGGCGCCGGTGCCCACGCCGGGGCGCAGGGTGAGCGGTGCGCACGAGACCTGGATCGAGCCGGAGCCCGGCGAGGAGCTCGCGCCGACACCCGCCGCGGTCGAGGAACCGGATCCCGAGCCGGAGCCCGAGCCGGAGGTCGAGGCGGAGCCGGCGCCAGCACCGGAGGCCGCTCCCCGCCGCTTCGCCTCGCTGCTGTCGCCCCACACGGTGATGCACGACGTCGAGGAGGCGGCGGTCCGCCCGCCTGATGCGGATGCCGACGCGGACGCCGTCGGTCCATCGCTGTCCGACGCGCCCGACGCGGCGACTCCGCCGGTCGCTCCGGGCCCGGCCGCCGCGGTCCCCGACCACTCCGCCGCTGCGGACGCCGTGCCAGCGCCGCGACCGGTGGAGCCGGCTCCCGCGCCCACCCCGCCGAGCTTCATCTCCGGGGTGCCCAGCAGGTCGGCGTACGTCCCGCCGCCTCCGCCTGCACCCGCGCCGGTGCTGACCGACGCCGACGGTCCCGAGCACCACGACGGGCACACGATGTTCGAGGCGCCCGACAGCACCGAGCTCGACGCGTACCTCTCGGACACCCCACCCGCCCCGGACAACGACTCCGTGCTCGGCGTCCTGTGCCCGGCCGGCCACGGCAACCCCACGCACCGGACGGAGTGCCGCGTCTGCGGACAGTGGCTCGCGGGTGACAGTGTCCGCTTCGCGCGGCCCGGCCTCGGGTGGATGCACACCTCGGCCGGGGAGTCGATCGAGCTCGTGCAGAACGTCCTGGCGGGACGCAATCCGCGCGCCTCCCGCATCCAGGGCACCGTGATGCCCCGCCTGCTCCCGCTTCCGCACAGCCACGTGTCAGGGACCCACCTCGAGATCCGGTTGGAGGGCTGGAGCGTGATGGTGGCAGACCTCGGCTCGACGAATGGCACGTTCCTGCAGCGCCCGGGACAACCGACGGTCCGCATCTCCGAGACGGCCCAGCTTCTGCAGTCCGATGACGTCGTCCAGCTCGGGCATGGCGTGGACCTCCGGTTCGAGGCCCTGCCGTGAGCCGGCGGACCGCGGCAGCACCACCCGAGATCCCGGGGCTGAGCTTCATCGAGCCCCTAGGGGTGGGCGGGTTCGCCGACGTCTACCGCTACGAGCAGCTCGGGCGCACGGTCGCCGTCAAGGTCCTGACGGCCGACCTGTCGCACAACTCCCAGCAGGCCTTCGAGGCCGAGGCCAAGCAGATGGCCCGACTGTCCAACCACCCCTCGATCGTCAGCATCTACCACGCCGGTGCGGCACCGGACGGCCGCTCGTACCTCGTCATGGAGGTGTGCCAGCCGCACACCCTGGACGACCGGATCAAGACCCGGACGTACCCGGTGCCGAAGGCGTTGGAGATCACCATCCAGATCGCCGGTGCGGTGGAGTCCGCCCACCGGATGGGCGTGCTGCACCGCGACATCAAGCCCGCCAACATCCTCTTCACCGAGTTCGGCCGGGCGGCCCTGACCGACTTCGGCATCTCGGTGTCCACCGTGGACGGTCAGCAAGGGGTCGGGGTCGGGGTGTCGCCGGCCTGGGCGCCACCCGAGCAGGTCACCAAGGGTCAGCCCATGGGGCCGGGCAGCGACGTCTACTCCCTGGCCGCCACCTGCTGGGCGATGCTCGGCGGTCGCAGCCCGATGGTCGTGCCGGGTGGGGACAACTCGAACCTGGCCCTCATGGCACGCGCCCGCAACGAGCCGGTCCCGCCGCTGCGGCGCGAGGACGTGCCCGAGGCGCTCGAGCGGGTGCTGCGTACGGCGATGGCCAAGCCGGCCGACGAGCGCTACCCGTCGGCACTGGAGCTCGGGCGCGCCCTGCAGGCGATCCAGGCCTCGCTGCACCTCCCCGTGACGCCGATCGAGGTGGGCGAGGACGCGCCCGACCTGTCGTACGCCGACGACACGGGGCTCGAGGAGGCAGGCTCGACGCGGATCTCGACCTTCAAGGTGATCGACCCGGACGGAGCACCGCCGCCCGCGTTCGAGCCTCCAATTGCTCCGCCCCGTCCTCCCGTCAGCCCCGGGGCCGCCGGCCCTCGGACGGACTTCACCGGTCCGGCGATCCCTGCACCTGTCGCCGACGCGACCGTGGTCGGCCAGCACCTGGACGCCACGATCACTCCCGCGGCCGGGAAGTCCGCTCCGGCGCAGGACGGTGGGGGAGACGAGCGACCCGCCTCGCGGGCAGCGTTGGTCGTGGGCGGCCTCGCCGTGGCAGCACTGGTGGCCGCCGCCGTGGGCTGGCAGGCGCTCGCAGGTGACACCGCGGGCACCACCCAGGACACCCAGGTCCAGGAGAGCAGCGAGCCCGCCGACGCCATCGGGGACGAGATTCCCTCCCCCCAGCGGGTGCGTCTCGCCCAGCGCGGCCAGCGGGTGGAGGTCACCTGGCAGAACCCCGACCCCCAGGACGGCGACTCGTTCCTCTACCGCGTGGCCGACCCCTCACGCGAGCGGCCGTTCGCCGGCCCGGTCGCTGACGGTCCGGTCACCGTGCCTGCCCAACCCGGACGCACCTGCGTGGAGGTCGTGCTGCGGCGCAGCAACGGCCAGGCCTCCGTGGGCACGACGGAGTGCACCCGATGAGCGGCGACAACACCCTGACGATCGACTTCGCCGGGGAGATCAGCGAGCTCGAGCCGCGCTCGACGTTCACGATCGGCCGCGAGGGCGACCTGAGCCTCGATGACAACCCCTACCTGCACCGCACCTTCCTCGTGGTCTCCTTCCACGACGGCATGTGGTGGGTCCTCAATGAGGGATCCAGGCTCGCGGCCGGCCTGACCGACGAGGCGGGCCTGATGCGGACGACGCTCGCGCCCGGTGCCCGGTTGCCGATCGTGTTCGGTCGGACCAGCCTGACCTTCGCGGCCGGCAACACGTCGTACGAGCTGCTGCTCGAGTGCGAGCAGGCCACCTATCGCCCCGCCGCCGCAGTCCCGCGACGCGGCGAGGGGGACACCACGATCGCGCCGACCACCTTCACCGAGTCGCAGCTGATGGTCGTGCTCGCCCTCGCCGAGCCGGTCCTGCGTCGCGTCGGCAGCGGATCATCCAGCGTGCCGACCGCCGTGGAGGCGGCCAAGCGGCTCGGCTGGGCCCAGACCCGTTTCAACCGCAAGCTCGACAACGTCTGCGACAAGCTCAGCCGCGCCGGCGTCTCGGGACTCCGCGGCACCGAGACCGCGAGCGCGTCGAACCGACGCCTGCGCCTGGTCGAGTACGCCGTCTCGTCGCTCCTCATCACCGCCGCCGACCTGCGCCTGCTGGACGAGGCTCCTGCCCCTGCCGACCCGCCGGGAGGCGCATCGTGAAGCTCAAGCTGACCCTGCACCAGCCGGGCGCGCAGTCGCCCGAACGCAACCTCCTGGTGACGGCCGACGGCACGACCACGGCCGGGACGCTCGCCCAGACCCTTGCGGGAGCCAAGGAGTTCGCCGGGCACGTCCCGGGCGGCGTGCTCACGCTGCGCGCGGCCGTCGGTGCATCCGATGTCGTGCTGGATCCGAGCCTGGCGCTGATCGACTCGGGCCTGCGTTCGGGAGCTCGGGTCGAGCTCGCGTCTGCGGCGCAGGAGGGGGCCTCCCGTCCGGCGGCCGCCGTCCTGACCGTGACCGCAGGCCCGGACGCCGGCCTGCAGGTGCGCCTGCCGTCCGGAAGCGTGACGGTGGGTCGGGCGGCCGACTGCGACGTACGACTGAGCGACACGATGGTGTCCAAGCGCCATGCCCGGCTCAACATCGGGGCGCAGGTCGAGATCCTCGACGAGAACTCCGCCAACGGCGTCCTGGTCGGCGGCATGCGCGTCTCGCGCATCGTCCTGGGACACGGCGACATCGCCCAGCTCGGAGCCACCGAGATCACGATCGCGGTGACCGGGTCGGCCTCGCCCACGAGCGCGAGCACGGACATCGCCTTCACCCGGTCCCCGCGGGTCCTGCGTCGTCCCGAGGACCTCCAACGCGAGCTGCCGTCCGCGCCCAGTGAGCCCGACCCCGCCCACCTGCCGGTCCTCGCGCTCGTCGCTCCGCTGGTGATGGGTGCTGCACTCTTCGCCTTCACGCGCTCGGCGATCGCCGTTCTGTTCGTGGCACTGAGCCCCCTGCTGATGATCGGTTCCTACCTCGACCAGCGCCGCCAGAGCAGGAAGAAGCTCGCCGCGGTGCGTGCGTCGTACGACGCCTCGCTGGCGCGACTCGACGAGGAGATGGCATCACGCCACGAGCGGGATCGCGTCGCCCTGGAGGAGCTGTACCCGACCCTGGGCCGCTGCGTGGAGGCGGCCGGCCGGCGGACCGACGTCCTCTGGTCGCGTCGACCGGAGCACCCGGAGTTCCTGTCGGTCCGGCTGGGCACCGGGGACGTGACTCCCTTCGCCGGGTTCGACGATCGCCAGCCCTCCGCGGACGGCATCCCCGACCTCGTGGCGCGAGGCCAGGAGCTCACCGCGAAGTACGCCGTGATGCACGACTCCGCCGTCGCCTGCCACCTGCCGAGCGTCGGCAACCTGGGCGTCTGCGGAGGTCCCGAGGCGATGCGGGGAGTGGCTGCGGGAGTCGTGGCGCAGCTCGCCATCCTGCATGCGCCGTCCGAGCTGGTCCTGACCGCACTGGCCTCACCCGGGACCCGGGATGCCTGGGGCTGGCTCGAGTGGCTCCCGCACACCAGCTCACCTCACAGCCCCCTGACGGGCAACCACCTCGCGGCCGACCCCGCCACGGGCTCTGCCCTGCTGGACCGGCTCGAGGAGCTGGTCACCACGAGGCTCGGCGAGCGGTCCGAGGAGTCACCCGAGCGCGGCCCGGTCGTCGACGAGGGGTCGGACCACCGCGCCCAGGTCCCGGCCGTGGTCCTGGTGGTCGACGAACCCTCGACCGACCTGGCCCGCCTGACCCGGCTCACGGAGCAGGGGCCCGACGTCGGTGTCCATGTCGTCTGGTGCGCCGAGCGTCGCCAGGACCTGCCGGCGAGCTGCCGCACCTTCGTGGACCTGACCGACAGTGCCTCCCCCCACGCCGGCATGGTGCGCCGCGGCCTGACGCTCACCCCGCTGCGCGTCGAGAGCATGGCGCGCGGCGACGCCGGTCACCTCGCCAGGATCCTCACGCCCGTCGTCGACGCGGGCAGCCCGATCAGCGACGAGTCGGACCTGCCTCGCTCCGTGGCGGTCGTCAGCCTCCTGGGTCAGGAGGCCAGCGACGATCCGTCGGTCGTGGTGAACCGCTGGCGGGAGAACGGATCGCTCACCGACCGATCGGCGCCTCCGGCACCGCGAGAGCAACCCGTCAGCCTGCGAGCCCTGGTGGGGCACGCCGGGAGCGAGCCCTTCGCGCTCGACCTGCGTCTCCAGGGTCCGCACGCCCTCGTGGGAGGCACGACGGGCGCGGGCAAGAGCGAGTTCCTGCAGGCCTGGGTCCTCGGCCTCGCCCACGCGCTGAGCCCGGACCGGGTGACCTTCCTCTTCGTCGACTACAAGGGTGGCGCGGCCTTCGCGCAGTGCGTCGAGCTGCCCCACTGCGTCGGCCTGGTGACCGACCTGTCGCCCCACCTCGTACGTCGTGCGCTCCGCAGCCTGCGCGCCGAGCTCCACCACCGGGAGCGGCTGCTGCGCAGCAAGCGGGCCAAGGACCTCATCGAGCTCGAGAAGACCGGCGACCCCGACTGCCCGCCGAGCCTCATCATCGTCATCGACGAGTTCGCCGCGCTCAAGACCGAGGTGCCCGAGTTCGTCGACGGCGTCATCGACGTCGCGCAGCGCGGTCGCAGCCTGGGCCTCCACCTGATCATGGCCACGCAGCGCCCCACGGGTGTGATCAGTGACAGCCTCCGGGCCAACACCAACCTGCGCGTGGCCCTGCGGATGGCAGACGAGGTCGACTCCTCCGACGTGCTCGACAGCCCCATGGCCGCGCACTTCGACCCCTCGACCCCGGGCCGCGGTGCCGCCAAGACCGGACCGGGTCGCCTGTCCCGTTTTCAGTCGGGGTTCCCCAGCGCGCGCACGCCCGCCGTCGTCCCTCCCGCGCAGGTGCTGGTGGAGGAGCTCGACTTCGGGCGGGGCAGGACCTGGACGACGCCGAAACCGGCCGTCTCCCTCGACGGCGTGGAGACGGACATCACCCGCGTGGTGCGGACCGTCCGCGACGCCTGCGTGCAGGCCGCCGTGCCCGACCCGAGGCGACCGTGGCTCGAGCCGCTGGCGCCGTCGTACAACCTGGAGCGCCTGCGTCAGCGGACCGACGCCGAGCTCGTGCTCGGCGTGCTCGACGACCCGGACCACCAGCGTCAGGTGCCCGAGTACTACCGGCCCGACTCCGACGGCAACATCCTCTTCATCGGCACCAGCGGCTGCGGCAAGACCACGGCCCTGCGCACCCTCGCCGTGGCGTCGGCCATCAGTCCGCGAGGAGGGGGCGCGCACGTCTACGGCCTGGACTTCGCCGGCGGTGGGCTGCGGCTGCTCGAGCCGATGCCCCATGTCGCGCCGATCGTCGCGGGCGACGACGAGGAGCGGGTCGTACGCCTCCTGGAGCGTCTCGTGGGCGAGGTCGAGGACCGGTCGGTGCGGTTCGGTGCCGCCAACGCCGACACGCTCTCCGGCTACCGGAAGCTCCCGGGCCACGAGGACGAGCCGCGCATCATGCTGCTCATCGACGGCTTCGCTGCCATGAGGGAGGCCTACGAGAGCGCCACGAGACACCAGCGGACGTGGATGAACTTCCAGCGGCTGCTGGCCGAGGGCCGCTCGGTCGGCGTGCACATCGCGATGTCGGCGGACCGCGAGGGTGCCGTCCCGATGGCGATCCAGGCCTCGTTCCAGCGGCGCATCGTGATGAGGCAGCCCGATGAGGACAGCTACCTGTCGCTCAACGTGCCGCGTGACGTGCTGGGACCGGAGAGCCCTCCCGGACGCTGTGTGCAGCCCGACAACCCCCAGGAGCTCCAGCTCGCCATCCTCGGCGCGGAGGTGGCGGTGGCGGCCCAGGCCCGGCTCATCGAGGAGCTCGCCGTCGAGATCGCGACGATCGTCCGGTCGCGACCGGCGCCGATCGAGGTGCTGGGCAGCCACATCCCGGAGTCGGCCGTGCCCGCGTCGCTGGCCGGTCGGCCGGTGCTGGGTGTCGCCTACGACACCCTCCAGCCGGTCGGTCTCGACCTTGCCTCGGTCTTCATCCTGGCCGGCCCGGCCGGATCGGGGCGGACCACGGCTCTGCGCTGGCTCGCCGAGTCCGTACGACGGGCGCGACCCGAGGTGCGGCGCGCGTTCCTCACTCCGCGGCGTAGCCCGCTGGCAGTGGCCGGGGGGTGGGACTGGTCGGCGTGCGGCACCGACGAGGTCACCGAGGTGGCCGACGCCCTGCGGCCCCTCGTGGAGCAGGACGGCGCCACACATCCCGTCATGGTCGTCATCGAGGCCATGCCCGAGCTCGTCGGCACCGCTGCCGAGGCCGACCTCCAGGCCGTGGTCGTGTCCGCGCGCCGCAACGGACACCTCGTCGTCGCGGAGGGGGAGACCGCGTCGTGGAGCTCGGCGTACGGCGACCTCGGCGAGGCCGTCAAGGCCGCGCGCGCAGCGCTGCTCCTGCAGCCCGATGCCAACGACGGCGACAGCCTTGCCAAGACCACGCTCCCCAACGTCAAGCAGGCCGACTTCGCCGTCGGTCGCGGCTACTGGGTGCGCGGAGGCGTGGCCACTCAGGTGCAGATCCCTTACCCCGCCTAGCCCCATGGGTCGACCGACCCATCGACGCCCGCTCGGCGGGCATCCACGATTCAGCTACACCACACCACACACACCAGAAGGAGAAACACCATGGCCGGCATGATCGGAATGAACGTCGAAGAGGTCCGCGCGCTGTCCCGTCAGCTGCAGCAGGCGTCGGAGCAGGTCAAGAACCTCCAGTCGCAGCTCAGCTCCAAGCTCGGCGGCACCACCTGGGTCGGGCAGGACCAGGCACGCTTCAAGAGCGAGTGGGACGGCACCCACTCGACGAACCTCCGCAACGTGGCCGAGGCCCTCGCTCAGGCGTCGCAGGCCGCGTCGCAGAACGCGAACGACCAGGACCAGGTCTCCCGCTGAACCCGTCTGGTGCGTGGTGGCTCGGGCCACGCACCGACCGCGGACATCCACATCCCTGAGGAGCATCGATGAACGGCATGATCGGCGCCGACCCGGACGCCCTGGACCGGCTGGCGGGCGACTTCGACCGTGGGGCGAGCTCGCTCGAGGCGACGGTTCTCCGGATCCGCGTCGCGGTTGTCGCCAACCCGTGGGCCGGGCCACGGGCCACCCGCTTCCGCAACGACTGGGACCACCGCCACGGCCCCCAGCTCAAGCGGACGGCCGGGTTCCTGCGGGGGGCCGCCAAGGAGCTGCGCATCCAGGCCCAGCAGCAGCGGCAGGCGAGCAGCGCGGGGGGCGGCTCGATTGCCGGGCAGTCGACGGGTGGCGGTGGCGGCTACTCCCGGGACAGGGCGGTTCCGACGTCCCCCCTCGAGTTCTGGGACAACTTCCAGACCAAGTTCCAACAGGAGTTCGGTGTCCTCGGGATCCTTGGCGCGACGGGCGCGTTGGGACGTAACGCGAGCCTGGTGGGCAGGTATCCCAAGGGCTGGGAGGACCTGTTGCGCAAGAGCCGAGATCTTCGGCTGCCCAAGAACGTTCCTCTGCCCAAGGAACTCGGGCCACGGGCTTCTGACTTCCTGAAGTACAAGCGCAGCTTCAACGGCATCTTCTCCGTCAACGGCTTGGGGCAGAAGGTTGACAACATCCCGGGTCTCGGCAAGTTGGACAAGTTCCTGGGTCGTGCAGGGCTGGCGTCTGCAGCGGCGGAACTGGCGACCAATCCCACCCCTCTGGGAGTGAGCAAGACGGTGGCGGCCGCCCTGAAGACGAGCAAGAACCCCGTCGGGTACCTCGGAGGCATGGCTCTGTCGTCGCTCAACATGGCGGCCGACGCCGGCAAGGACGTCGACTGGAGCCCGGAGGCGTTCCACAACACCGTCGACTTCGTCCGCTCCAACGGTGGCGCGGGGATGGTGGCCGAGGAATTCGGCAAGGCAGCCCACGAGGTCTTCACCGAGAAAATCTGGAGCATCTTCTGATGACTGACACCATCACCGTCCGATCTCTCGCGCTCACCGACGACGAGGTGATGGCCTTGGCCGCCGTCTCAGGTCGTGCCTGGTGGACCGCCTTGCGGACCGTTGACGTGACCGACGAGAACGACATGGTCCGTGCGTCCGGACGCGGCCTACGGTCCCTGGCGGTGCGATCCCTCGTCAACGAGGACGGGGAGCCGGACGACGCGCTCGGCCTTGCGGCGACATGCCTCGGGGCCAGGCCGTGGGCGACTGCTGCCGCAGTCGACGAGCAGGACAGGATCCCGGCCGATGCGCCGATCCTGTGTCTCTTCCGAGCAGACAGAAGCGCCGGCCTGATCGCTGTGAGATCCGACGTCTCCGGCACGCATGTCCTGCACGAGATCGAGCTGGAGCATTCCCTCGAGCTGCTGGCCGAGCAGGTCTCCGGCGAAGGCGCTGGGGACGTTGCCGTGGCGTTCTGGTCTTCAGACCGACGTCCTCTTGGAGGATTGCGGAGACGCGGTGCCGGGACCGTCCGCGTCGAAGAGGACGGCACACCACGGGGGGCGGTTGACGATCCGACTGCCCTGATCGAAGCCGTTCGCGGGTTCTGGGCCGTCTGATGTCCGGATTGATCGGCGCCGACCTGGAGCAGATGCGGAACCTGGCACGAGCCTTCGAGCAGGCCGCGAACCAGCTCACCCAGACCAGCCACCAGGTGCGCAACGGCATCCAGATCTCGGCCTGGGCCGGACCGTTCGCGGTCAGGTTCCGGCACACCTGGGACTCCGAGCATTCGGTGAAGCTGCGTCAGGCTTCGGCGGCGCTTTCTGCCCAGGCGAAGCAGCTGCGGCTGGAGGCCGACCAGCAGGACCGCGCCAGCGCTGCTGCGACGGGCGCTTCCACGAGACCACCGGCGAAGGTGAGCGACCGCGACCTGGTCGAATTCGCCGAGTCCGGAGCGAGCAACAAGAAGGGCATCACCAAGGACGGCTACACCCAACTGGGCAAGGACGAGCTCAAGAGGCTCGGGATCACTCCGGGGATGCTGCGCGACGAGCGCACCGGGTTCGATGCCAAGGTCTATCGGGACGCTCACGGGCGGATCATCGTGTCGTTCGGAGGGACCGAGGGGGATCTGCGCGGTGCCGACTGGACCAACAACTTCAGTGGTGCGAACCCTTACCACGTGTCCGCGCAGGCCGAGGCCAGTGTCGCCCTCGCACTGGCACTCAAGCACAGTGTGGGAGCGGACAATCTCATCTTGACCGGGCACTCCCTCGGCGGGCGGAATGCGGCGCTCGCATCGGTGGCAACGGGAGCGCGCGCCGTGACCTTCAACGCGGCCGGAGTGAGCGCTGGGGACTACCTGTACGCCTCGACCGCGGGGGGAAACTCGGTGAGCCTTCTCGACTACGCGGCGGGGACCTTCGAACGCTCCAGCCGTGTCACTGGGGAGTCGTCGTTCCGTGCTGCCGACAATGTGGTCAACTACTCCACCAACAACGACGAGCTCGGCGCCGTCCAGGACGGCATCAACGTGGCGCAGCAGGTCGCGAGGGTTCCCATCCCGACCGTGGCACCCGGCGCGCTGGGCGAGCAGCACTTCATCGGGTGGGGGAATCACAGTGCTTGGGATGCCTTCCGCGAAGGCACACCGGACGACTGACCGCAACCTCAGCCGCGGCCGTCAGCGGCGCATCAGGCGCCGGCTGTCTGCACCTCTTCGCTGATCGCCTCAACGGTGGCGGCGGCCTCGCCGGCCGTCGACGCCTCGTGGTCGAGGGCGGCGATGAAGCGCTCGGCGTCGAGGGCGGCGGCGCAGCCGGTGCCGGCGGCGGTGATCGCCTGGCGGTAGTGGTGGTCGACGAGGTCGCCGGCAGCGAACACGCCGGGCAGGTTGGTGGCCGTCGAGGGGTGGTCGACGAGGACGTAGCCGTCGTCGTCGAGGTCGACCTGGCCGGTGAGCAGCTCGGAGCGGGGGTCGTGGCCGATGGCGATGAAGAGGCCGGTCACGTCGAGGCCGCGCTCCTCGCCGGTGACGGTGTCGCGCAGGGTGACCGACTCGAGCCGCTCGGCGCCGTTGATGGCGGCGATCTCGGAGTTCCACACCATCTCGAGCTTGGGGTCGGCGAAGGCGCGCTCCTGCATGATCTTGGAGGCGCGCAGCTCGTCGCGGCGGTGGATCAGGTAGACCTTCGAGCCGAAGCGGGTGAGGAACGTGGCCTCCTCGATCGCGGAGTCACCGCCACCGACGACGGCGATGGCCTGCTCGCGGAAGAAGAAGCCGTCGCAGGTCGCGCACCACGAGACGCCGCGACCGGAGAGCTCCTCCTCGCGGGGCAGGCCGAGCTTGCGGTAGCCCGAGCCGGTCGCGAGGATCACCGATCGCGCGGTGTAGGTGTCGGTGGCCGTCTTGACCACCTTGATGTCGCCGGTGAGGTCGACCTCGACGATGTCGTCGGAGATGAGCTCGGCGCCGAAGCGCTCGGCCTGGGCGCGCATCTCGTCCATCAGGGCGGGGCCCATGATGCCGTCGCGGAAGCCGGGGAAGTTCTCGACCTCGGTGGTGTTCATCAGCGCACCGCCGGCGGTCACCGACCCCTCGAAGACGAGGGGCTCGAGCGCGGCGCGGGCGGCGTACACGGCAGCGGTGTAGCCCGAAGGCCCCGAGCCGATGACGATGACGTTGCGCGGGTCGGTGGTCTCGCTCATGGGGTGGGACTCTCCTGCTGGCTGGTGTCACTGATGGGGGTGCTGGCGTACGACATCCTCAACCGATCGTAGGCCAGCGTTCTTCCCGCCTCAGGGTGCGGGCAGCGTGAGCGTACGCACTGCCTGCGGGTCGCCGCAGACGTAGAGGTCGACCTGCTGGGCATCGCCGACGCTGCGGCGGAAGACCACCAGCCCGAGGCTCCCGTCGATCTGTGCGGCCACGCGGCGGCCGGGGCCGATCCCGCGCAGGTCGCACGACACGCTCCGGGTCGACTCGTCCGTGGCGGATGCGCTGGACTCGGTCGCGCGCAGGTCGACGAGGTCGTCGTCGAGGTTCTCGCCGAAGGTGAGCAGGTTCGGGTAGCCCGCCAGGCCGGGGGTCAGGTAGGTCTCCTTCGCCTGCGGGTCCTGGGGGGCCTCGGCGAGGTTGCTGCTGCCGGCATCGTTACCGGCCGAGTCCTCCTGCGAGCTGAACTCACGCTCCGACGTGGCCGAGTCGGCGGAGGACCCTGCGTCGCTGCTGCCCTGCATCCGGGGCAGCGCCTGGCCGACCGCCACCCCGGCGACGACGACCGCGGCCGCGGCCAGCAGGCCCATCCCGGCGAGGCGGCGACGGCGGGCGCCGAGGTCGACGACGGGCGCACCGGGGGTGCGGGCCTCGCGTCGCTCGGCCACCAGGGAGGCGAGGGTCTCGTCGAGGCGGGCGACGACCTCGGGCGGAGTCGCACCGTCGTGGCGGGCGTCCGCGAGCAGGCGGCGTACGGCCTCCTGCTCGGGCGGCAGGCCAGTGGGTTCGGTCATCGGGTCACCTCCTTCTCGGGTGGCTGCGGCGCGGGTGGAAGGGTCGGGGGCGGGCGGCGGACATCAGGACGCGGGCGGGCCGCGGGGTCGCACGGTGGGTTGGACGGGACCGTCCGGGGGAGGGTTCCCGTGAGGGACGTCACCGACCGGGCGGTGGAGGTCGGCCAGGAGCCCGGCCAGCTTGACGCGACCCCGCGAGCAGCGCGACTTCACCGTGCCCTCCGCGCAGTCCAGCATCACCGCCACCTCGGCGACGGGGTAGCCCTCCATGTCGACCAGGACGAGCGCCGCGCGCTGGTCGGCCGGCAGCGTGGCGAGCGCGTCGAGCACCCGCCTCCGCCGCTCGGCCTCCTCGGCGGCCGCCTCGGGCTGGTCGTCGTGCTGCGCGGTCGCGACGAGCGTGCCGCGGTCCTCGACGTCGTCGGGCAGGGCCTCGAAGCGCCGGATCTTCGCGGACCGGAGCCGGTCGAGGCAGGCGTTGACCACGACGCGGTGCAGCCAGGTGGTCACGGCCGCCTCGCCACGGAAGGACCCGGCGCGGCGGAAGGCCGCGATCATCCCGTCCTGCAGCCCGTCGGCGGCGTCCTCGGGGTTGCCCATCGTGCGCAGCGCCACCGCCCAGAGCCGGTCGCGATGGCGCGCGAACAGCACCCCGAACGCGTCGGCGTCGCCGTCGACGTGCGCCTGGAGGAGCTCCCGGTCGGAGGGCTCGTCCGTCACCGCGACTGTCCGCCGTGGGGTATTCATCCGAGCACCTGCACCTCGGCGATGGTGCCGCGGAAGCCGTCGTCGACCTGTGGCAGCAGGGTGAGCCAGACCGTGACGAACTGACCCGAGACGGCCTCGTCGAGGCTGATCGTGACCTCGCCGGTGCCGGACGCGGTGCCGACGGGGCTGAGGCCGGCGACACCCGTCGGCGCGGTCGAGGTGACGTACGCCGCCAGCGCCGTCTCGCCACCGTCGATGATCACGACGACCTGGCGCACGCCCTTGGTGGCACCGAGGTCGATGACGAGGCCGACCCCGGTCTTGAGGCCGGCGGGGCCGAAGTTCTGCTGATAGGTCGAGGTGCTCCACGACGTGGCGGGGTCGCCGTCGACGACGTTGGGCACCGAGTCGGGGTTCTCCTCGCGCGGCACGGAGCCCTGCGGGTCGAAGTCGTCGGCGACCAGGTCGGTGAAGGGCGTGGGCTCGGCCACGGTCGGGCTCGGCGAGGACGAGGTGGTCGGCTCGTCGTCCGAGTCGGTCGTGACCGGCAGGCCGAGCTGGTAGGCCGCGACCGCCGCCACCATCACCAGCACGCAGATGCCCACGATCATCGCCAGCCGGATCCAGCTGCGGCCGGGCACCTGGTCGCCGGTGTCGTCCTGACCATCGTCGGCGCCCCACCGGTTCTCCGACCAGGCTCCCGAGCTCCACGAGCCGGTGTCGCGACCGACCGGGCGGACCCCGGAGTCCCGGGAGGAGTCGCGGGACGAGTCCTGGGAGACCTCCCAGGGCCAGTAGTCGGGGTTGGCCGTCGCGGCGCGGCTGCCGGGACGCGGGCGGCGTACGGGCTCGCCGTCCGGCGGGTCGGGGGCGAAGAGCGGCTTCGGCGGGAGCTCCTCCAGCGGCGGCGGGGGCTCGGGCCGCTCGGCACGCGCCCGCAGCCAGTCGACCTCGTCGTCGTCGTGGAAGACGGGCATGCCGGCCTGGGTGGGCAGGTCGACCGCCCCGGTCGCAGGCTCGTCGAGCGGGACCGGCGGGTCGACCGGCGGCGCCGGCTCGGGGGTGGGCTCGGGCTCGACGTCGTCGGGGGTGTCGTCGACCGGGTCGGCGACCGGGACCGGGACGACCGGCACAGTCACGGTGGGGTACGCCGTCGGGGCGGGCGCGGAGGGCTCGCGAGGGCCCTGGACCGGGACGTGCGTGCCGGTCAGGTCGCCGATGAAGTCGTGGAGGAGGTCACGGATGCCGACGGCGGTGAAGTCCGAGGCGCCGCCGGGGGCGTGCTGGGGGTTGAGGACCTGGTCGCAGAGGGCGTCGAGCATCCGGGGGATGCCGGCGCGGACCCGGCGCGGGCGGAGCACCTCGCCGTGCACCTCGGGCGCGGGCGGCACGGCGGACTCGGACGCGCCGGCCCACTTGCCGGTGAGGGCGCAGTAGAGCAGGCCGGCAAGGTCGATCTCGTCGACGCCGACCCGACCCGGGGGAAGTCCGCGCAGGGCGGCGTCCACGCCGAAGCCGATGATGCGCACCTGGCCGTGCTGGTCGATCAGGACGTTCTCCGGGACGAGGTGCCCGTGGGCGAGCCCGGCGGCGTGGGCCTCGGCCAGCGTGTCGGCCACCTCACCGACCAGCCAGGCGGCGCGACGCGGCGCCAGCGGGCCCTCGCGCGCGACGAGGATGTCGAGGGAGTCGCCCTGGCCCCACTCGTTGACGACGTAGCAGCGCCCGTCGGCGGACTCGGCGTCCAGCACCCGGAGGAGCCGGCGGTCGATGACCGGTCCGGCACCCCGGGCGGCCTCGAGGACCGCGGGTGCCCGGTCGTCGTCGGCCGGGAGGAGGTGCACCGACACGGCCCGGTGGAGCACGAGGTCGTGGGCGCGCCAGAAGCGACCGGTGCCGTTCTCGGCCAGGAGGTCGTCGAGCCGGTAGCGCTCGGCGAGCACGTCACCCGCCTGCATGGATGTCGGCATCGCTCACCTCGCTTCCCCCGGCTGCCGGTCGAGAATGTGTCCGCGGCGTGCTTCGACCCCGCCGTGACCCAGACGCCACTCTAAGGACTGTCAGCCCCTCCGCACTCGCGCCGCGACGGTGTCGACCACGCTGGTGACCTCCCGGATCCGCAGCAGGCGGGCGCCGATGAGCAGGACGATCGCCCCGGCCAGCCCGCTGAGCCCCCCGCGGAACAGGGCGACCAGCGGCCCGGGGCGGTCGCCGAGCCCGGCGAGCGACCACTCCACCAGCCAGGTGGCGGCACCGGCGGCGGCGAGCACGAGGGCCATCCGGACGAGGAACCTGAGCAGCTGCGGGAGCTGCAGCCCGCCGACGGTGCGCCGCAGGAGCACGAGGCTCACGACCGCGCCGACGGCGTACGACGACAGATAGGCGACCACGAGCATCGGGGCCGTCTCCTCCGGCGGCCGCGAGGGCACCAGGGCGAGGGCCACCGCGACGTTGGTCAGCGAGACGGCGACCTGGATGAGGAAGACGAGCCGCGTCATCTCCATCGCGTAGAAGCCGCGCAGCATGAAGTAGTGGACGGTGAAGAAGACCAGCGCCGGACCGAAGAGCGCCAGGGTGGGCGCGAAGGTGGCCGCGGTGTCGGCGTTGCCCCAGCCGAACGCGACCGCGGCGACGTCGCCGGCGACGAGCGGCAGGACCACCGCGAACGGCAGCACCAGCGCCAGCGCCGTACGCAGGGTCGAGCCGACGAGGCTGCCGAGGTCGGCGAGCCGGTCCTCGCTGGCGTACGTCGAGATGCGCGGCAGGATCGCGGTCGCCAGCGACACCGTGACGATGGCGTGCGGGACCATCATGATGAGCAGGCTGCCGGAGTAGACGGTGTAGCCGGTGCCGTCACCGCCGTCGGCGGCACCGCCCGAGGCGAGCCGCACCACGACGAAGTACGCCGCCTGCGTGACGATCACGAACAGCACGGTCCAGATGCCGAGCGACAGCGTCTTCTTCAGCTCGGGATCGCGGAAGTCGAAGCGGGGGCGGTAGGTGAAGCCCGAGGCGCGGAGGTACGGCACCAGCACCAGGCACTGGGCGATGATGCCGAGCGTCGAGCCCAGGCCGAGCAGCACCTCCTGGCTGGTGCTGAGCGCCTCGATGCGGGCCCGCCCGTCGCCGACCGGGCCCCAGACGACGAGGTAGGCGACGAGCATCGCCACCGCGAGCAGGTTGTTGGCGATGGGCGCCCACATCATCGGACCGAAGCGGCCGCGGGCGTTGAGCACCTGCCCGACCAGGACGTACATGCCGTAGAAGAACACCTGCGGCAGGCACCAGCGGGTCAGGTCGACGATCGACTCGAGCTGCGTCTCGCGGTAGGGCAGCAGGTAGCGGCCGTCGAGGTAGACGCGCAGCAGCAGGGGAGCGAGCACGACCAGCAGCACGGTGACGGCGCCGAGGAAGAGCGCCGAGAGCGTGATGACACGGCTGGCGTACGCGTCGCCGCCGTCGGGGTCGGCCTTGATCCGGCGCACCAGCTGCGGTACGAGGACGGCGTTGAAGATGCCGCCGGCCAGCAGGATGTAGACCATGTTGGGCAGCGTGTTCGCGATGGTGAACAGGTCGCCGCGCAGTGACGCCCCGAGCGCCAGCACGATGAGCGCGCTGCGGATGAAGCCGGAGGCCCGGGAGAAGACGGTGCCGGCGGCCATCACCGCCGAGGAGGCCAGGATCCGCTGCTCAGTCATGGGGAGTGCTCATGGTCGCTCCGGGACGAGGGGCGCCCCGGACGGCGGCTCCCGCCGGCTCTCGGTGGGGACATCGGACTCCTCGGCGGGCGTGGCGTCCGCCTCGACGTCCTCGCCACGGGCCGCGGCCGCCAGCTCCGCGCGACGGGCCCGGACCTGGCCGGGCAGGCGGTAGCCGATCATCCCGAAGAGCACGAGCGCGCCGACGGCCATGGCCACGTACACCAGGGCGCTGACCCGGGCCGCGCGGATCGGCAGCTCGTCGGAGGAGCCGAGGGGCGCGCCCTCGACCGACGTGACCGCGAGCCGGACGTTGTGCACGCCGAGCTGGTCGGTGGTGGCCTCGTAGCGCAGCACGGTGCGGGCACCGGGGCCCAGCGTCTTCTCGCCGACGTCGCTCAGGGTCAGCTGGCCGTCGGTCGTGGGCCGGACGAGCACGGTGACCGGCTGGTCGAGGTTGTTGACCAGCGTCGCGCCGAGCTTGCCCGACGCGCTGAAGAGGGTGACCGCCTTGGGCACCTCGATCTCGATGCTGCCGAGGTCGTCGACCATCGCCTGCTCGGTGCGCGAGGCGGCACCGACTGCCTGCCGGGGACGTACGCGGTGCTGCTCGGACAACGTCACCAGCGCCTCGTCACGGACCTGGGCCTCGATGGTCGTCCGGAAGTAGAGGACCTGCTCGAGCAGCTTGGCCGCATTGGTCGCCCGCGTGGCGGCCGTGAAGCTGCCCGCGTCGAGCTCGGACTTCTCGTCGGCGTAGTTGAGGCTCGAGGACGGCAGGCCGACAGCGCCGCGAGCGGCGACCTCCTCGGCCGGCACGATGTCGAGCCACGGCTGGTCCAGCTCGTCGAAGAAGGCCTCGGCGTCCTCCCCGCGCCACACGGTCGGCACGGTGACGACCAGGGGCGCGGTGTCGCCGTTGAGCGAGCGGAGCGCCGCCTCGCTGAGGAGCCGCTGGCGCAGGGCGAGCGGGTCGTTGGCCGCAGTGGGCCCGGGGCCGCCCGACTGGGTCGCGGTGCTGGTGACGAGGAGCTTGTGACCCAGCATCTTGACCACGGAGTTCGGGGTGGTGGGCGGCAGGTCGAACGCGCTGTCGCCGACCAGGATCACCGTCCCGGGCGCGGTGTACTCGATCGCCTCGGGGCTCAGGAGGCCGCTGCTCGGCGCGACGGCGGGGACCGACGGAAGGTCCCGGTCGGCCATCACCTCCGCGCTGCGGGCGACCGCCTGCTCGTAGCGGGTGCGGTCGTTGCGGACGGCAGCCGACACGTCGAGGTCGCCGAAGGGGAGGGTGAGCACCGGCTGCTCGCCCACCAGCTCACGGAACCGCTGGAACCACAGCGCGGCGGCGTTGGCCAGGGTCTGCTCCTGCGCTGTCGGCTCCGGGGCGGACGCCGGCGGAGGTGGCGTGAGCGTGTCGTCGGCCTCCGGCGTCGGGGTCGATCCCTCCGTGGCCTCCGGCGAGGGTGTCTCGGTGGGGCTGGGCTCCTGGCCCGGCACGTTCGGGTCGGGCGCGATGCTGCGCACCGGGTTGCCGAGCTCGAGCCGCCTCAGCGCGATCAGCACGGCCGGGTCGACCAGCCAGCTGTACGGCGTGCCGTCGGCGGAGTCGGCCATGTCGAGCACGCCGTCGAGGCTGCCGCCCTCCGCGAGCCGGCGCTCCCACCGCTCGAGGCCGCTGATCTTCCCCTCGCCGGTGAACCACACGCGGCCGCGGATCGACAGGATGACCGAGGCCTCCTGCGCGGCGTCGCGGCTCGGTCGGGCGGGGATGAAGGTGCGCGCCCGGCCGTCGGCGAACGCGTCGCGCGGGACCGCGCCGTCGCCCAGGGCGTGGACGCCGATCCAGTAGACGCCCTCCGCCGTGGGGTCCATCTCGAGGAGGTCGACCGGCACGGAGTCGGCGAAGTACGCCGTCTGTCCGGGAGCCAGCTCGTCGACGGTGTAGAAGGTGTCCGGCACGGTCACCCGCGGTCCGACGTCCGCGCCCGGCTCGCTGGCCGCGGACTCGATGAGCTGGCCCGAGTCGAGGATCGGGTTCGCCGAGGAGAAGGCATGCAGGTTGACGCGGGTGTACGTGTCCTCGCTGACGTTGGTGACGGTCCCGGTGATCTCGACGTTGCCGGTGCGCGGCAGCACCGGGGTGATGGTATCGATGTGCACGACGAGCGGGTCGCCGTCCACCGCGGCGGCGGCGCCGGCCGGTGCCGACGCGCCCAGTGACGCCAGTCCGAGCATCAGGAGCCCCGCCAGGGCAGCGCGGAACGAGGACGAGCGGGGCACGCACCGACTGTAGTTGTTGGGCGGCGTCGGACCGGACGTAGACTGGCCCGTCGTGTCCGACGCCGCCCTGCCACCGCTCACGATCGTCGAGATCCAGCACCGCGTCGGCGCGGAGCTGGACCGCATCGGCTCGGTCATCGACGAGCTCGGTGTCCTGTTCGCCGAGGCGGGCGAGGAGCTGGCCCTCGTGGGCGGCCCGGTCCGCGACGCGATGCTCGGCCGCCTCCAGAGCGACCTCGACTTCACCACGTCCGCCCGGCCCGAGGTGACCGAGCGGCTGGTCTCCGGCTGGGCCGACGCCGTCTGGGACATGGGTCGCGCCTTCGGCACCATCGGCTGCCGCAAGGGGCCGTGGCAGGTCGAGATCACCACCTACCGCTCCGAGACGTACGACCCCACCTCCCGCAAGCCCGACGTCGACTTCGGCGACCACCTCGCCGGCGACCTGGGCCGGCGCGACTTCACGGTCAACTCGATGGCCGTACGCGTGCCGGGGCGCGAGTTCGAGGACCCGTTCGGCGGGATCGTCGACCTGGCCGAGCGGGTGCTGCGTACGCCGGGCGCGCCCGAGGACTCCTTCTCCGACGACCCGCTGCGGATGATGCGGGCGGCGCGCTTCGCCGCGCAGCTCGGCTTTGCGGTGGCTCCCGAGGTGGTCGCGGCGATGACGGCGATGGCCGGCCGGATCGAGATCATCTCGGCCGAGCGGGTGCGCGACGAGCTGGTCAAGCTCGTGTGCGCCCCCCACCCGCGGCTCGGTCTCAGCCTGCTCGTCGAGACCGGCCTCGCCTCCCACGTGCTGCCGGAGCTGCCGGCCCTGGCGCTCGAGCGCGACGAGCATCACCGTCACAAGGACGTCTACGAGCACACGCTCACCGTGCTGGAGCAGTCGATCGACCTCGAGCACCGGCTGGGCAGCGGGCCGGACTTCATCTCGCGGTTCGCCGCGCTGATGCACGACGTCGGCAAGCCGAAGACCCGCCGTTTCGAGTCCGGCGGCACCGTGACGTTCCACCACCACGACGTCGTCGGCGCCAAGCTGACCCGCAAGCGGATGCAGGCGCTCCGCTTCTCCAACCACGACATCGAGGCCGTCTCGACGCTGGTCGAGCTGCACCTGCGCTTCCACGGCTACGGCTCGGGGGAGTGGACCGACAGCGCCGTACGCCGCTACGTCCGCGACGCCGGCACCCAGCTCGAGCGGCTCCACATCCTCACCCGTGCCGACTGCACCACCCGCAACCAGCGCAAGGCCGAGCGGCTGCGCCGGACGTACGACTCGCTCGAGGAGCGGATCGCCCGGCTCGGCGAGGAGGAGGAGCTGGCCTCGATCAGGCCCGACCTCGACGGCAACCAGATCATGGAGATCCTCGGCGTGGGCCCCGGCCGCGAGGTCGGGGAGGCCTACCGGTTCCTTCTCGAGCTGCGGATGGACGAGGGACCCCGTACGCCCGAGCAGGCGGAGGCGGCACTGCGGGGCTGGTGGGCCGGGCGTCAGGGCTGAATCAGCGCACGACCTTGATGTTGAACAGGCCGGTGCCGAGGGCACCCATCGTCCGCAGCCACAGCGGCAGGAACATCTCGGTGCCGCGGGCGGTCTCGATCCCACCGAGGTCGATCACGTCCTGGTGACCGAACGACGTGAGGAGGTCGGTCACGGTCGCCTTGGCGTCCGCGTCGTCCCCCGAGACGAACACGGTGGTCGGCCCGCCGAGCAGGTCGGGCTCCACCATCAGTTGCGCGGTCAGGGTGTTGAGCGACTTCACGATCCGGGCCTCGGGGAAGGCCGCCTGGATCCGCTCGGCCAGGGAGTCGGTGTCCTTGACGAAGAGGCTCGGCGGGAAGCCGGCCGAGAAGTCCAGCGGGTTGGAGATGTCGAGAACCGGCTTGCCGGCGAGGTGCTGGGCGCCGGCCGCGGTGAGCATGTCGAGGGCGGCGGACCCGCTGCCGGACAGGACCACGAGCTCCGCTTCGGCGGCGGCCTCGGCGAACGTGGTGAGCCTGACGGCGGCGTGGTCGCCGAGCCACGCGGCGAACGGCGGGTTGCCCATGCCGTCGAGCTCGGTGCGAGCCAGCGTGGCCTCGGGGTCGCGGGTGCCGACGGCGACGGTGTGGCCGAGTCCGCTGAGCCGACCGGCGAGCGCCTGGCCGACCGCGCCGGTGCCGAGTACTGCGATGTTCATGGGGGGTCCTTCCGACGGGCCGCGGGACAGCCAGCCGACTGTAACGCCGTGTTAGGTGCTGTACCCACCCCCGTGCACGGGGGTGGGTACAAGCAGTAACCCGGCGTTACAAGCGGGATCAGCGCGCGACGCGGAAGCCCTCGACGTACGCCGTGCCGCGCTGGACCACCAGCCGGAGCCGGTGCGGGCGGTCGGTGCCGAGGCCGGAGACCACCGCGTGCCGGTTCAGGCGCGGGCTGGTCCTGCGGCCTCGGAACGACAGCGTGCCGACGCGCTCGCCGTCGACGAAGAGCACGGCCTTGCCGCCAGCACGGGCCCGACCGAAGACGACGTCGATCGCGTCACCCTGGAAGCCGACGCGCAACACATCGCGACCGGTGCGCTTCCCGCGGTTGTCGCAGTAGGAGCCACCGGGGGCGTTGCCCTGCAGCACCCGCCAGCTGCCGAGGTGGCCGACCGAGCGGCCCTGGCAGGGCAACGCCCGGGACAGCGCGGTCGGGGTCACGGACGTGACCGCGATCCCTGCCCCGCCCGTCCCGCCGGATCCGGCGCCCGACCCGGAGCCCGAGCCCGAGCCGGTCCCGGGTGTGGTGGGCGTCGGGTCGGTCGTCGTCGGCGGGGGCGTCGGCTGGCCCGGCTCGGTGATCGTGATGCGGACCGTCGCGGTGTCGGTGAGGCCGCCGGCGTCGGAGACCGTCACGGTGGCGCCGTACGTCCCGGCGTTGGCGAAGGTGTGCTCCACCACCGCACCCTGGGCGTCCTTCGTCGTGCCCCCGTTGCCGAAGTTCCACGAGAACGTCAGGCTCCCGGGCGTCTCCGCGTCGGTGCTGCCCGTGGCGTCGAGGCGCACCTTGGTGCCCGGTGCACCGGTCGCCGGAGTGGCGGTCGCCTTCGCGTCCGGCGCCGTGTTGGCCGGCGGGACCGGCTCGTCCTCGTAGCCGTAGTCGAACTCGCCGCACCCGGCGCCGACGTCGAAGCGCACGTCGCCGGTCAGGTCGCCGTCGGCCTGCTGCGGGCCCTCGCCGGCCTCGGTGCCGTCACCGTTGCCGCTCATGCCGAGCACGTCGAAGGTGAGGCAGTCGTAGGCGAACTCCCAGTTCCCCGACGCGCTGCCCGGGTCGGCGTAGTTGTCGGTCCACCCCGCGCCCGAGTCGGAGAAGCGCGAGTCGCCGGGTGCCGCCGTCCACGCCGCGTCGCCGAGGTCGGGGGTGTTGCTGCCCGGCTCCGGCTGGCTGTCGAGGGGCGACTGGGCCGGCGGGTCGTCGGTGCCGGCGTTGCCGTAGCCGTGCGCCTCGTCGGTGTACGCGGTGTACAGGCCCGACGCGAAGGCGATCGGGTCGCGGTCGATCTGGCCGTTGCCGTCGAGGTCGAAGCCGGAGCGGTCGCGCATCTCCAGGTAGTAGGCGTGGTCGGACGGACCCTCGGTGCCGGCGGCGACGTACTGCCACCCCTGTCCGCAGTTCCCGCCGGGGCCGTCGGCGCGGCAGCCGCCGTTGAAGATCCGCGGGTCGTCGGTGCCCCCGCTGGTCTCGAAGTCGGTGGCGTAGATCTCGCGCGTGGAGCCGTCGGGCAGCGTGGCCGTCACCACGACGTCGTCGATGAACCAGCCCGGTCGCGCCAGGCCCGGGTCGGTCGCGTAGCTGAAGCGCAGCACGGGCGCGTCGCTGCCGACCAGGTCGGAGATGTCGAAGGAGTCGGCGAGGAACACCATCTCCGGCGTCTCGCCGAGCTTGCGGTCGGTGGCCTCCGAGCCGGCCTCGTACGAGCCGGACGTGCCGGTGATCCCGTTGTCGTACGCCGCCTGGCACCCGTTCTGGTTGGGGTTGCCGGCGAGCGGGTCGGCGTTGGAGGTCGTGTACCCGTTGGCGGACGGGTGCGAGGCGAAGTCCTGGCCGCCGTCACCGGAGGTGAGGACGTAGCCGTAGTCGTAGTCCCACTCGATGTCCCACATCGACTTGAGGTCGAGCGAGAGCGTCGTGCCGGCGGGGAGGCCGGCGGCCTCGGGGAGCGCGACGTCGATGTTGTGGCCGCCGTCGTCGGTCGAGCAGCCGAAGTCGTTGCCGGAGCGCGACCACCACGTGTGCGAGGCCGTCGCCGTGTCACCGGTGTCGAACTTCGCCGGGTCCAGCAGGATCCGGCCGGGCAGCTTGGCGACGTACATCTGCGAGTTCTGCACGCGTCCGACACCAGCCTGCCCCTCGGTGAGGGTGTACGGCGCACCGGCGGGGGTCTGCCAGGTGATGGCGTTCGTGTCCTGCTTGGAGTCGGGGATGCCGGTCTCGGTGCGATCGGAGTCGAGCACCTCCGGGACCACCCAGCCGAGCTCCTGGCGGCCGAAGGCGTCGATGTTGTGCGACTTGTCGGTCGCCATCAGGTTCCAGTCGCCGTAGGTCTCGCGGGAGCCGGTCGAGTAGAAGTCCGGCAGGCCGAGCGAGTGGCCGTACTCGTGCGAGATCACCGACGCGTGGTCGATGGCCGTCTCGGGGTTGAGGTTGTAGGGCCCGACGCGCACGAAGACCTTGAGGTCGTTGCCGTTGTCCGTCGTGGTCATCGTCGAGTAGCTGTCGTCGGTGTACCAGAGCGGCTCACCCTCGAGGTTCTTGAGCTGGTCGTCGGTGGTGAAGCCGGGCAGGCCGGTGGTCGGGTCGGAGTAGTAGAACTCGAGGCTCGAGGAGTGCGGCCAGATGTTGTCGTACGGGCCGTCGGGCGTGCCGGTGTTGGGGTTGGGCAGGTCGCAGCCCGCGACGCTCAGCTGTGACGCGCCGTTGCCGCCGCAGCCGGCGAAGACGGCCATGAAGAAGTCCACGACGCCGTCCTTGTCGGTGTCGTAGTCCGAGTAGTCGATCTCCGGGTCAGCGATCGCGGCCGCGTCGACGACGAGCTTGCCGGTGGGGCCGCAGCCCGAGTCGATCTGCTGCAGCGCACCGACGCCGGCCAGCGAGCCGACGACCGCGGAGCCGTTGGCGTCGGAGCCGTAGTAGCCGGTGGTGCCGGGGAGCTGGTAGACGCCGTCCTGGATCCGCTCGGTGTAGAGCGGGTTCGTCGGCAGCGGGCTGTCGGCGTACGTCACACCGGCGCAGGTCTGGCCCGGCACGACCTTGGTGAACGGGAAGGCCTTGTCCCCGCCGGTGCCGGTGTTGCCGGGGTAGGCGAAGTCGGCGGTCGCGATGCCGGCCGAGGGCACCGTGCCGTCGGGGTAGAGCTGGCCGATGCTCATCTCCTGGAAGAGGTTGAACGTCGATCCCTCGAAGGACGGGTCGTTGATGACCGTGTCGAGCGAGCGCTCGTGGGTGCCGTAGCCGCGGTCGGTGTAGGCGACGGGCACGACCGGGAACGGCCGGTCGCCGTAGCGCGCGGTGTCGTACTCCGAACCCGGCGGGATCACCTTGGGTCCGTGGCTGGTGAGCGCCTGGTTCGCGCCGCCGACCGTGACGGTCGCGGTCGTGGACAGGTCGCGCCACACGATCGTCGGCAGCTGGGCGAGGGTGGCGGCGCGGCTCTCGAGCACGAGCGTGCGAGAGGCGCCGGCGGCGAGGCTGCCGACCTGCCAGGTGTACGTGCCGCCCTCGACGGTCGTCGTGCCGGCCTTCACGATCGTGCTGCCCACCGGGGCGGCCACGACCACGGACGCGCCGGAGACGGTGGACGCCGAGGTGTTGCGCACGATGACGCGCGAGGGATAGGTGTCGCCGGGCTTGACCCAGCCGACGGCCGAGACGAACGAGTTCTCGACCTCGAGCCCGCCGACGACTCCCTCGGAGACGACCGTGGCGGACGAGGTCGCGGCAGGTGCGGCGGCTGGTGCCGCGGCGCTGGCGGTGCCGGAGGTGGCGACCGTGGTGACGGTCAGCATCCCGGCGAGGAGGGCGGTGGCGGCGACGGGGATGGTGGTCGCGAGCCGACGTGATCGGGGCATCGGGTTCCTCGGATGTAGGACGCGTGCGGGGGCGCGTCGATGACCTGAGAACGACGCGCAGGGGCCGGAAGTTACTCGCCGGTTCCGGAACACGCAGCGGCCCCGCAGTCCGGGACGTGGACTGCGGGGCCGCTGGGATGGTGCTGGGTGGGCGTCGGAGGACGCCCGGCGATCACTCGCCCGCGATGAACTTCTCGAGCTCGGCGCGGCCGAGGTCGTCGGCCATCTGCACCGGCGGGGACTTCATCAGGTAGGTCGAGGCCGCGATGATCGGGCCGCCGACGCCGCGGTCGAGGGCGATCTTCGCGGCGCGTACGGCGTCGATGATGATGCCGGCGGAGTTCGGGGAGTCCCAGACCTCGAGCTTGTACTCGAGGTTGAGGGGGACGTCACCGAAGGCGCGACCCTCGAGGCGGACGTAGGCCCACTTGCGGTCGTCGAGCCACGCGACGTAGTCGGACGGGCCGATGTGCACGTTGCGGCTGTCGATCTTGTCGGCCAGCTCACCGGTGAGGTTCGACGTCACGGCCTGGGTCTTGGAGACCTTCTTGGACTCCAGTCGCTCGCGCTCGAGCATGTTCTTGAAGTCCATGTTGCCGCCGACGTTGAGCTGGTACGTACGGTCCAGCGCCACGCCGCGGTCCTCGAACAGCTTCGCCATCACGCGGTGCGTGATGGTGGCGCCGACCTGGCTCTTGATGTCGTCGCCGACGATCGGGACGCCGGCGTCCTCGAACTTCTTGGCCCACTCGGGGTCGGAGGCGATGAAGACGGGGAGGGCGTTGACGAAGCCCACGCCGGCGTCGATCGCGCACTGCGCGTAGAACTTGGCGGCCTGCTCCGAGCCCACGGGGAGGTAGCACACGAGGACGTCGACCTCGGCGTCCTTGAGCGCCTGCGTGACGTCGACCGGCTCGGCGGCCGACTCCTCGATGGTCTGGCGGTAGTACTTGCCGAGGCCGTCCATCGTCGGGCCGCGCTTGACCTCGACACCGAGGGTCGGGACCTCAGCGATCTTGATCGTGTTGTTCTCGGAGGCGTTGATGGCCTCGGAGAGGTCCTTGCCGACCTTCTTGTCGTCGACGTCGAAGGCGACGACGAACTCGACGTCCTTGACGTGGTAGTCGCCGAACTTCACGTGCATGAGTCCGGGGACGGTCCCGGAGGGGTCCGCGTCCTTGTAGTACTCAACGCCCTGGATCAAGGAGGTGGCGCAGTTGCCGACGCCCACGATCCCTACTCGTACTGAACCCATGGGGCTCTCCTTTTCTCTGCTGGTCGTGCTTGCTGGATGTCGAAAAGCTCTGATCAGTCGTGGGGGGACGGCGCGGGCGCCGTCGCCGGGGGGCCGCCGCGCTCGGCCTGGATGAGGTCCGAGAGCCACCGCACCTCGCGCTCCACCGACTCCACGCCGTGGCGTTGGAGCTCGGCGGCGTACCGGTTGACCTCGGCCTGCGTCCGCTCGAGCTCGCCCTGCACGCGCGCCAGGCGCTCCTGCAGCCGCGAGCGGCGACCCTCGAGGACGCGGAGACGGATCTCCATGTCGGTGGAGGAGAAGAACGCGAACCGGATGTCGAAGTTGTCGTCCTCCCACGCGGTCGGCCCGACCTCGGTCATGAGGCGCTGGAAGTGCTCGTTGCCGGCCGCGGTGACCTCGTAGACGATGCGCGGTCGGCGGCTGGTCGGCGTCGTGGTGGTGGCGACCTCGGTGATGAGGTTGGCCCGCAGCATCTTCTTCAGCGCCGGGTAGAGCGAGCCGTAGGACAGCACGCGGCCCCACCCGAGCATGAGGTTCAGCCGCTTGCGCAGCTCGTAGCCGTGCATGGGTCCCTCGTGCAGCAGTCCGAGGACTGCGAGCTCGATGGTGTCTGCACGGCGTGCCATGCGACCTATCGTACCGATATATCCGCGAGTGACGAATCGGGATGTACGCCGCAGGCCGGCGGGAGTCGCTCGCGATATCGGACGATGCCGCGCGCTCCCGTACCCTGACGAGCGTGAGTGCGAAGCGCAGGGCCGACGGCAAGGCCAAGACCCGACGGCCCCAGCAGCGGCGGACGAAGGGCCAGCGGGCCGCGAAGGTCGCCAAGATCCTCGGGATCGTCGCCGTCGTCGGCGCGCTCGTCACAGCGGGCATCGCTGTCGTGCTCTACCAGGCGATCAGCATCCCGAAGGCGAACGAGGCCTTCCAGGCGCAGACCACGTTCGTCTACTACCAGGACGGCAAGCAGCAGCTCGGCACCTACTACGAGGACCAGAACCGCGAGTCGATCCCGTACGACGAGATGCCGGACACGATGAAGGACGCCGTGGTCGCCGCGGAGAACCGCACCTTCTGGACCGACAAGGGCATCGACCCCAAGGGCATCCTCCGCGCGCTGTTCTCCAACGCCAGCGGCAACTCGCGCCAGGGCGCGTCGACGATCACCCAGCAGTACGTGAAGATCCTCTACCTGACGAGCGAGCAGAGCTACAAGCGCAAGATCAAGGAAGCGGTCGTCTCCCTCAAGATCCAGCAGCAGTACAGCAAGAAGGAAGTCCTCGAGGGCTACCTCAACACCATCTACTTCGGCCGCGGCGCCTACGGCATCCAGGCCGCGTCCAAGGCCTTCTTCGACCACGACGCCAAGGACCTCAGCCTGCGCGAGGCCGCCGTGCTGGCGACGGTGCTCAACAACCCGACGCAGTTCGACCCGGCCAACGGCAAGCAGGCGCGGGACGACCTCAAGATCCGCTACGAGTACGTCCTCGACAGCATGGCCGAGATGGGCACGATCACGAGCGAGGAGCGCGACACCGCGCTCAAGCGGCTGCCGAAGTTCCCCAAGGTCGCGACGCAGAGCCAGTTCGGCGACCAGAAGGGCCACATGCTGGCGCTGGTCAAGTCCGAGCTGCTGGCCAGGGGCATCGCCTCCGAGGAGGAGATCGACGGCGGCGGCCTGCGCATCACCACGACCTTCGACCCCCAGGTCATGGCCGACGTCGAGGAGGCCGTCGACGAGCAGCGGCCCGACGCGGGCATGCCAGGCCCTGCCGGCAACAAGGACCTCCACGTCGCCGCGGCGACCGTGGACACCCAGTCCGGCGAGCTGCTCGGCTTCTACGGCGGCCAGGACTACCTCGAGTCGCAGATCAACTGGGCGGTCGCCGGCGGCATGGCGGGCTCGACGATGAAGGCAGCGACCGACGTCGCGGCGATCCGCGAGGGCTTCTCCCTCAACGACACCTTCGAGGGCAACAGCCCGATCGACATCGCCGGCACCGAGTTCGAGAACCAGGGCGACGAGGACTACGGCTCGGCCGTCTCGATGATCACCGCCACCGAGAACTCCGTGAACACCGCCTTCGTCGACATGGTCGACTCGATGCCCGACGGGCCGCAGAAGGTGATCCAGGCGGCCGAGGACATGGGCATCCCTGGCAATGAGACCGAGAAGTGGGGCATCCCCCGCAAGTCCATCGACTTCCAGGACAACATCGGGGTCACCCTGGGCACCGCCCAGGTCAGCCCGATCAACATGGCCAACGCCTACGCCACCCTCGCCAACGGCGGCACCCGCAACGAGGTGCACGTCGTGCGCAAGGTCGTCGACAAGAACGGCGAGACCCTCTACGAGGCGAAGACCCGCAGCAAGGAGACCGTCGACCCCGACATCGCGGCCGACGTGACGTACGCCCTCCAGCAGGTCGTCGAGGAGGGATCGGGCACCGAGGCGCTCGCGCTCGAGCGGCCGGTCGCCGGCAAGACCGGCACCGCCACCAACGACGACGGCGACGTCTCGTCGTCGTGGTTCGTCGGCACGACGCCGCAGGTCTCCACGGCCGTGATGTTCGTCCGCGGCAAGGGCCGCGAGGGACTCGACGTGCTGCGTCCCGACGGCGCCGACATGTGGCTGCCGACCAGCAGCGACGGCCGCTCGGGCTACTTCGGCGGCAACTACCCGGCCAAGACCTGGACCGCGATCATGCAGCGCGTGATGGAGGGCATGGACGTCAAGGAGTTCCCGGAGCCGGTCTACGTCGACGGCGACGCACCGGAGGACGGCCACGAGTACACGCCGCCGCCGTCCCCGACGTCGACGCCGAAGCCGTCCCAGTCGCCCACCGAGACCGGTGGTGTGCCGACCGAGACGCCGACGGAGACGCCGACCGAGACGCCGCTGCCGACCGAGACACCGCTCCCGACGGAGACGCCGACCACGCCGGTGCCGACGGAGACACCGACCACGCCCGTCCCGACGGAGACACCGGCCCCGACGACACCGGTCCCGCCCTCGCCGTCGGAGTCACCGACCACGCCGACCGGCCGGTTCCAGCCGCGGGTCCAGGCTCCCGACTCCCGGCCCTGAGCGTGGCCGTGCACGACCAGGGCAGGGCGCCCGGCAGCGACGCGCCGACGCGCACCGACCCGGTCGTCGCGGCGATGTCGGAGGTGGTCGGCGGACCCCTGGGTAACCACGCGGGCGGCCACCGCTGGTGGACCGCCGCGCGCGTGCTGCTCGGTGCGAGCGCCCTCACCCTGGCCGCCGGGATGGTGAGCAAGGGCGCGTGCGTGCGCTCGGAGTGGGGTCGTGAGGACCAGCCCTACGCCCAGCTCTGCTGGACCGAGCTCGCCGGCACCTCGACCACGGCCGGCACGCCGCCGCACGTCACGACGTGGCTCGAACGGCTGGCGGGCCTGTTCCCCGGCACCGGGACGGTCGCCACCACCGCCGCCCTGGCCGTGCTGCTCGCGGCGCTCGCGCTGCTGGCCACCGCGCTGCTCGTCCGCGTGGACCCCCGTCGGCCCTGGGCCGCGGCAGGTTGGGCCCTCGGGCCCGTGCTGCTCGTGCACTGGCTCTCGTGGGAGCTCGTCGCCGCCGTCGGCGTGGCCGTCCTGCTCTGGGGCTGGACGACCGGTCGCGCCTGGGCTGCCGGGGTCGGCGCCGGGATCGCTGCGGCCTTCGCACTGCCGGTCGCGGTGGCCTTCGTCGGCGTGATCGCCGTCGGTGGTCGCGCGCGCGACCGCGTCGACGCGCTCCTCGCGGCAGCGGCGGCGTACGTCGTCGTGACGCTGCCCGGCCGGGCGCAGGGCGATGACGCGGACACCGGCTCGATCTGGCAGCTGCTCCAGCAGGCCGGGGTCGAGGCGTCGACGACGACGCGCTACGTCGTACAGCTCGTGGTGCTGGCCGCGGCCGGCGCCGCCGTGTGGCGGTGGGTGGTGCGCGGCGGTCGGACCACGCCGCGGACGAGCGCGCGGGCAGGACTGGTGATGCTCGCCGCGGCGCTCGCCGTGGCGCCGACGGCCCCGCCGGAGCTGGCGCTCGTGGCGCTGCCGCTGGCCGCGATCGCCGTACGCCGCTGGCGCGACCTGCTCGTGTGGCAGGGCCTGCACCTGCTGAGCTGGGTGGTCACCGGGTGGTACGTCGGTGGCGCGATCGTGCCCACGGTCAGCGACGACGTCCGGTCCTACTGGCTGGCGATCCTGCTGCGGGTCGGCGGACTGGCGTGGCTGGTGGTCGCGGTCCTCCGCGACGCGGCCGACCCAGGCTCAGGTGACGACGACGCGGTCGAAGTCGGTCGCGGTGAAGCGGACCCGGACCTCGATCTGCTCACCGACGCGGGGCACCCGCGCGCCTGACGGCACGAAGAGCATCGACGCCTGCATGTGGGGCGGCTCGGCGAACAGCCGCTGCTTGCCGTCGATGGAGAACGGCGAGCGGACGAACCCGACCGCGTCCATGCCACCGCGCGCGAGGGTCGCGGCCCGGGCTTTGAGCGACTGGTCGCCGGTCGGCGCCTCGAGGCCGATGCCGTGGGCCGTGCCGCCACTGACGATGACGAGGTGGCCGTGCTTGGGGACGCTGCGCCCGCGGTAGCCGAAGGTGTCGCCGCGGTCGACCTCGTGGACGTCGAGGACGGTGGCGCCGACCTGCAGGGCACCGCGGTCGCCGAGCCACAGGTCGGTGCCGGTCCGGGGCCGCACCGTGAAGTCCGGATAGCTGCTCGCCAGGGCACCGAGCTCGGCGTGCGTGAGGTGCGAGACGAAGACCGTACGGGTGGGCAGCCCCGACGCGACGACGTCGTTGATCAGCCGGCTGACCTCGCCGAGGTGCGAAGTGGTGTTGAGGGGCAGGTGCATCGCCACGCCGCGCAGGCCGCTGCGCCCGCCGTCCGCCCGGAGCACCTCCGCCGCGGCGGTGAGGTCACGCCGGCTCATGCCGTGGCGCCGCATCGACGTCAGCTGCTCCAGCACGAACCGCGCGCGCGGGTCGTGCGTACGCAGGCCGGCCAGGTCGTCGCTGCGGCTGACCGTGTGTACGACGCGCGCGGCCGTGCGCGCATCGAGGTCGAGCGCGGCCCCGAAGGGACGCCAGGGGGTGAGCACCAGCAAGTCACCGGCGTAGCGGGTGGCCGCCCGCTCGATCTCGTCGTACGTGCCGATCGCGAGCACGTCGAGCGGCGCACCGGTCTCGGCCGCGTGCTCGGCCAGCCACTGCGCACGGCGCGCGAGACGACCCACGCCGAGCCCGTAGCCATTGCCCTTCGCCACCGGGACGATGTCGGGGAGCTTGGTGACGGTGGCGAGGAGGTGCGAGCGCCAGCGGTCGCCGTCGACGGTGAGGGTCAAGCTCATCTGGTCATCCCCGCCGCGCCAGGTAGAGCTGGAACGCCTTGTAGATGGCGCGGTTGACCGGCAGGTCCCACTCGCCGGCGTACTCGACGGCCTGTCCGCCGGTGCCCACCTTGAACTGGATGAGGCCCACGTGCGGGTCCTCGGAGTCGAGGGTCTCGGTGATGCCGCGGAGGTCGTAGACGTGCGCGCCGGCCGCCAGGGCGTCGCGGATCATCGCCCACTGCACGGCGTTGGAGCCGCGGACGTCGCGCTTCTCGGTCGACGAGGCGCCGTAGGAGTACCACGCGTGGGTGCCGACGCGGATCGCGATCGTGGCCGCGACCAGGTCCCCCTCGTGCCGCGCGAGCCACAGCTGGATCCGGTCGGGGTCGTCGGCGAGGAGGGCGTCCCACATCGTCTGGAAGTAGGACAGCGGGCGCGGGGTGAAGTGGTCGCGCTCCGCGGTGTGGACGTAGAGGTCGTGGAACGCCTTGAGGTCGGCGCGCTCGCCCTGCGCGACCTCGACGCCTGCCTTGTCGGCCTTCTTGATGTTGCGGCGCCAGAGCTGGTTCATGCCCGCGAGGACGTCGGCTTCGGTGCGGGACGCGCCGTCTGCGTCGACCAGCGGGATCTGGAAGTTGAACTGCGGCTGGCCCGCGGAGAAGCCGCCCTCGGCCGACTGCTGCTGCCAGCCGAGCTCGTGCAGCTGGGAGATCACGCACGCGCCGTCCTGCGACCGCTCCAGGGGAGACACGTCGCCGAGTCGGCGTACGGCGTCGTCGGCCACGCCGGCCTTGACCTGGTCGGCCGACCAGCGCCGGGTCACGACCGGTGGCCCCATCCGGACGGCGAAGGCGCCCTGCGCCTTGAGGTGGGCCACCATCGGGGCGAGCCAGGCCTCGAGGTCGTCGCCGCTCCAGTCGATCACGGGGCCCTCGGGCAGGTAGGCGAGGTAGCGCTTCACCTTCGGCAGCTGGCGGTAGAGGACGAGCCCCGCTCCGACGAGCTCGGCACCGCGGAACCAGCCGACGGACTCGGCCCGCCACTCGGGCTTCACGCTCGCCCAGCCGGGCGTCTGGAGGAAGCTGGCGGACGACCGACCGGCGATGAACTCACGGTGCTGCGGCGCGGAGATCGGGCGCAGCGTCAGGGGGGTCGTCACTCCGGACAGGTTACAAGGGACCAGACACGACCCCCGTACGTGTCTGGTCCCTTGTGACTACAGACGCGCCTCTCCGGCGTTCGGTTGCGCCTCGCGACGACCTTTTTCCGCACGGGGTCTCTGGGGGCCCTCAAGAAGTGGTCAAGTAATCAATCAAAGGGGTGGTGTGGCATAGCCCGATCGGGCCATGCCCGTTGGTCAGGTGGTGACGGGGCACCGGGCCGTGGGGGTCCGGGACCCGATGACCGCACCAGCGGTCGGCACCACCACGTCGACGCCACCGCATCGACGTCTCCGTCAGTCACGGCGCTACCGCGCCGCCTGGTCACCTTTGGGGAGAAGACCATGTCCAGCACGAACCGCATCAGCCACTCGCCAGCACTCGTCGGCGCAGCCGTTTTGTTTGTCGGCGCCACCATGAGCGTGTCGGCCGGACCCGCCAGCGCTGCCTCGTCCGAGGGCCAGCCCGAGAAGGTTTTCGTCTGCAAGTACGTCGGCACGCCCGACGTGGACGAGCGTCTGCAGACGGGCAACAACCCCATCGAGGTCAGCGTCAACGCGATCCCGATCTACACCGGCCAGCCCGCGAGCGACCTGATCGGCCAAGAGTTCGCCGACGCACAGGGCCGCTCCATCGTCATTGCCGTCTCGCCCGTACGTGGCGGGGGCCAGGGCGACGAGCCCACCATCGAGGACTGCCCGGCGCCGGACGGTCCGGAGGAGCCGCCGACCGTGGAGCCCATCAAGGTGACCGGGGAGCCGAAGCTCACCGACCCGTGCGGGCCGGACAACGAGGTCCTCAGCCCGCCTCCGGCCAACGTCATCTTCACGCCGGTCGACATGGGCACGTCCATCCAGGTGACCGTCTCGGCGGCTGCTGGGTACGTCCTGGACCAGGGCCAGACGGTCTTCAGCCTCGCGGTCAACGACGCGGCCTGCGCGACGAGCCCGGAGACGCCCACCACGCCGGAGACGCCGCAGACCCCGAACACCCCGCAGGCCCCCGAGGTCCTGCCGGAGACCGAGACCCCCGAGCAGGCGCCCGATGTGCTGGGTGAGCAGGCCTTCGCGCCCGCCAGTACGCCGAACCAGCAGCAGCCCCAGGCCCAGCCGCAGTCGCAGCCGCAGGCCCAGCCGCAGCAGGCGCTCCCGACGGCGGTCAACGCCGGCGCCTCCCCGGCGGGTGCTCCCGCCTCCGGCACCGACGCGTTCCTGGCCATGCTCCTCGTGATGCTGGGAGCGGTGAGCGCGCGCCTCGGGTGGATTCGCGCCCGTGGCTGATCGACGACGCCACCGACTGTCGGGGGTGCTGCTCATCGCGGCAGCACCCCTGCTGGTCGTCGGCGGGCTGCTGGCGGGCACCGCGGCGGGGGACGGCGACCAGCCGACCGTCGCCGTGAGCGAGCGGCCCGACGGGGTCGCCTCGGTCCCCGTCCCGCCACCGACCACCTCGCCCACCGGCACGCCGACGTCGGCGGCCGCACCGCCGCCGGTGCCGGGCGTACGTCCGGACACCGTCGTCGTGCCCTCCCTCGACGTCCGCGCCGACGTGACCCCGATCGCGACGCAGGACGGGGCGCTCACGCCGCCGTCCGACCCGCTCGACGTGGGCTGGTGGTCGGGCGGATCACGTCCGGGCGCCGCCACGGGCGCCGCAGTGATCACCGGTCACACCGTGCACACCGGCGGTGGGGCCTTCAACGACCTGGAGGAGCTCGCGAGCGGTGACCGGGTGCTCGTGCTGTCGGACGGCACCACGGTGGCGTACGACGTCGCCACGGTCGAGGTGCTGAGCCGGGCCGAGCTGGCGCGCGAGAGCGCGACGATCTTCGCCAGGTCCGGTCCCGGGCGGCTCGTCCTGATCACCTGCGAGGACTGGGACGGGACGGCCTACCGGAGCAACGTCGTGGTGACGGCGGAGCCGGTCACCGCCTGACCCGCCTAGGCCCGGATCCACCGATCTCTCGCCTGCTGCGCGCCACCATGCGGGCGCGCTGGCCGCGTTGTCGAGCACTCGACGGGCCTGGCGGCCCGCCTTCGGCACTCCGCCTTGCCATCACACCCACCTGGTGTCGCTCACGACGGCGTCGATCGGCGGATCCGGGCTCGGGTCAGAGGTGCTCGCGCAGCCACGCGAAGTCGGCGACGTGCTCGGCGGCGCCACCCGGCGTCTCGCAGATGACGGGCGCGCCGGCCTCACGCACCACGCCGGCGAACTCGTCGGCGGGCAGGTGCCCCTGGCCGAAGTTCGCATGCCGGTCGGCGCCGGAGTCGAAGTCGTCACGGGAGTCGTTGGCGTGGACGAGGTCGATGCGGCCGGTGATGGCGCGGACCTTGTCGACGGCGTCGCCGAGCTCGATGCCGCCCGCCCAGGCGTGGCAGGTGTCGAGGCAGAACCCCACGTTGTCGGAGCCCTCGGCCGACGAGATGGCGTCCCACACACCAGCGATGCGGTCGAGGTGGCGCGCCATCGCGTTGTCGCCGCCAGCGGTGTTCTCGATGAGCAGCGGGATCTTGAGGTCGGTGGCCTCGATGGCCTTGCGCCAGTTGTCGAAGCCGACCGTCGGGTCGTCGTCCTTGCCGACGTGGCCACCGTGGACGATCAGGCCCTTCGCGCCGATCGACGCCGCGGCATCCATGTGCTGCTGGAGCAGCTTGCGGCTCGGGATCCGGATCCGGTTGTTCGTCGTGGCCACGTTGACGATGTAGGGCGCGTGGACATAGAGGTCGATGCCCGCATCCTCCGCGGCCGTACGCAGTGCATCGGCGCCGCCCTCGAAGCGGATCTCCGGGCCCTTGTAGCCCTGCGGGTCGCCGAGGAAGAACTGGACCAGGGTGGTGTCGCGAGCGACGGCCTCGGCGACCGGATCGGTCTGCTCGACGTGCGCGCCGACGGATACGGAGGAGCTCATGGAGTCCACCCTAGGAGCACCCACAGACAGCCGGCCACGACGCCCAGCAGTGCCACGACGGCGACCCAGGCCGGCCAGTCCACCGGCGCTGCCGCACCCGCCCAGGACGTACGCCGTCCGCGTGGTGGGGGCCCGAGCCGGTCGGGCACCGGTGGCCCGGCCGCGGCCGGCACCGGCAGCCGACGGAGCAGTCGGAGCGCCGCGTCGGCGGTGGCGAGCCGCTGCTCGGGGTCAGGGACGAGCAGCCGTTCGACGAGCGGTCGCAGCGGGTGGGAGGGCAGTGCTTCATGGTCGGGGGCCCGCTGCCGCGACGGGGGGAGACCGGTGATCATCTCGAGCACGACGCGACCGACGGCGTAGAGGTCCTGCGTCGGCTCCGGCGGTGCACCCCGCGCCTGCTCGGGCGCCATGTAGCCGTCGGTGCCGATCGCGCCCGGGACCGTGGTGAAGCGCCGATCGGCGATCGGCGCGGCGAGGCCGAAGTCCCCGAGCCGGAGGTGCGGCGGACCGGTGCCGGTCGCCTCCAGCAGCAGGTTGGCCGGCTTCACGTCGCGGTGCACCAGCCCGGCGGCGTGCACGGCCGACAACCCCATCAGCAGCTGCTCGCACAGCAGTCCGGCGGTCCCGGCATCCAGCGGACCGTGCTCGCGCAGCAGGTCGGCGACCGAGCCGCCCGGCACCAGCTCCATGGCGAGCACGACCAGGTCGTCCTCCGCGGCCCAGCCGTGCGGCGCGACGACGTGCGGGTGGCGCACCCGGACCGCCTGCTCCCGCACGAAGCGCGCGAGCAGCGCCGAGCTGTGCTGGCCCAGCACCTTGAGGGCCACGTGACGACGCGCCCGTTCGTCCCACGCCCGCCAGACGGACCCCATCCCACCCGCGCCGATCTGGTCGAGCAGCACGTAGCGGCCCGCGACCACGGCGGACGTACGGGTCGTGACGGCTGGCACCACCCCGCGACGCTAGCCCGGTCCGGCGTACGACCGGGCCGGTCGTCCACAGGCCTGGTCCGGGTCTGGTCCAGACAGTGGTGCCACCCGTATTGCTGCCGCTCGGCCCGGTGGTGGATCCTCGCGCCTGACCGGTCCCGCCACGGGGCCCGCACGGGGGAGCACCACCATGTCCGACACCACGCCCGGCTCCGAGCCCACGCCCGAGCCGACACCTGAGCCCGCGCCCGAGCCCACCTCGTCGAGCCCGACCTCGTCCGGGCAGGCGGTGGAGACCCTCAAGGGCGCCCCCCGTCTCGACCTCGCCCTCATCGGCGCCGGCCTGCTGGTCTTCCTGGGCTCGCTGCTGCCGTACTACACGCTCTCCGTCGACGGCTTCGGCGCCAGCGCGAGCAGCTCGGTCAACGCCTGGCACGGGTTCTTCGGCTGGTTCGGCGCGCTGTGCGCCCTGGTCGCAGCCGCGCTGCTGGTCGCACGGATCCTCGGGGTGGCGCTGCCGATGCCCGTCCCGGTGCGCACCGCGGTGCTCGCCCTGTTCGGCCTCGCCCTCCTGTGCACGATCGTCGCGCTCGTCGTGACGCCCGGCGGGGACTGCGACGACATGGTCTTCATGGAGGGCGTGTGTGACGCGATCGACCAGGGCCACGGAATCGGCTACTGGCTCGCGTTCCTCGGCTCGATCGCCGGCCTCGCGCTCGCCGTCGTGCGACGTACGGCCGACTGACCCGCCCACCGTCCACAGGGGGCGTACGACGATTCAGCGACCGGTCGCGGCGCTGGTAGTCTTCCCCGGTTGCCTTCGGGTGACGATTGACCGTGGGGCGCGATCGATAACGTGCACCCGCGGACGCACAGTCCCTCCTGCCACGGAAAGCCCGTGGCCGCTCTAGCCCAGAGGAGGTGGAGACCGCTATGCGTGCCTATGAAGTGATGGTCATCCTCGACCCGAGTCTCGACGAGCGCACCATCGAGCCGTCGCTCGACAAGTACCTCAACGTGATCCGCAAGGACGGCGGCTCTGTCGAGTCCGTCGACGTGTGGGGTCGTCGCCGGATGGCGTACGAGATCAAGAAGAACGCCGAGGGCATCTACGCCGTCGTCAACCTGACGGCCGAGCCCGCGACGGTCAAGGAGTTCGACCGCCAGCTCACGCTGAACGAGTCGATCCTGCGCACGAAGGTCATGCGTCCCGACGCCCACTGAGTCGCCTTCACGGGCGTCTGTGGATAGACCCTTCCCGCTGTCGGTGAGTGCCTGTTTGATGGGCACCACCTACGAGCACACCCGGATCAACCGGCACTGCAGGACATTTTGAGGAGACCCTGACATGGCAGGCGAGACCACCATCACCGTGATCGGCAACCTCGTCGACGACCCGGAGCTGCGGTTCACCCCCTCGGGGGCCCCCGTGGCGAACTTCCGGATCGCGTCGACGCCGCGCACCTTCGACCGCCAGACCAACGACTGGAAGGACGGCGACACGCTGTTCCTTGCCTGTGCGGTGTGGCGTCAGGCCGCGGAGAACGTCGCCGAGTCCCTCCAGAAGGGGATGCGCGTGATCGTCCAGGGTCGCCTCAAGTCCCGGCAGTACGAGACCCGCGAGGGTGAGAAGCGCACCGTCTTCGAGATCGACGTCGAGGAGGTCGGCCCGTCGCTGCGTTCTGCATCGGCCAAGGTCACCAAGACGACCCGGTCCGGCGGCGGCGGTGGCGGCTACTCCGGCGGCGGTGGCGGCGGCTACTCGGGCGGTGGCGGTCAGTCCGCGCCGGCCGACGACCCGTGGGCCAGCCCCGCACCCGCGCAGGGTGGCAGCACCGGCAACAGCAGCTGGGGCGGCCAGCCCCAGGGTGGCCAGCCTGCCGGTGGCGGCCAGTCCGCTCCGCCCAACGACCCGTGGGCGACGCCCGGGGTCAGCGGCGGAAACGACGAGCCTCCGTTCTGATCCACTGATCCGGATCTTCCGAGCAACACCACCATTCCGTCCCTGACTGCCTCAGGGCCGGGCTCACTGAAAGGGAGCACCACAATGGCCAAGGCAATTCTGCGCAAGCCCAAGAAGAAGGTTTGCCAGTTCTGCAAGGAGAAGGCGACCGGTGTCGACTACAAGGACACCACCCTCCTCCGCAAGTTCATCTCCGACCGTGGCAAGATCCGCGCCCGTCGCGTGACCGGCAACTGCGTCCAGCACCAGCGCGACGTGGCCATCGCCGTCAAGAACGCGCGCGAGCTGGCTCTGCTGCCCTACACGTCCACCGGTCGCTGAGAGGAGCACGAGACATGAAGCTCATCCTGACCCAGGAGGTCGACGGCCTCGGCGCCCCCGGCGACGTGGTCGAGGTCAAGGACGGCTACGGCCGCAACTACCTCGTTCCCCGTGGCCTCGGCATCAAGTGGAGCCGCGGTGGCGAGAAGACCATCGAGTCCATCAAGTCGGCGCGCACCGCTCGTGCGGCGCGCGACGCGGACCACGCCAAGGAGATCAAGACCACGCTCGAGGCCAACCCGGTCATGGTCAAGGTCCGCGCCGGTGAGGGCGGTCGCCTGTTCGGCGCCGTCACCACTTCGGAGATCGCTGACGCGATCGCCGAGGTCTCCGGCGAGAAGGTCGACCGCCGCACGATCGTGGTCACCAACCCGATCAAGACTCTCGGCTCGCACGAGGTCTCGGTCAAGCTGCACGACGAGGTGTCCGCCACGGTGGCCCTCAACGTCGTCCCCGGCTGACCCGCGACACCCGCACCGCACGGCCCGCTGCCTCCTCGGAGGCGGCGGGCCGTTCGTCATGTCCAAGCGGCTGCCGCGCGCGCCTCGCCGGGTAGTCCGCATCAGAGTTCTGCCGATCACGCGCGGGGACCCAGACGTTTGATGCGGACTACCCCGAGAAGGGGCGGGCTACTGGGTCGGGCGCTCGCAGAGGAAGGGTCCCCCGGAGCCGCCTGAGTGGTACTCGTAGCGCGTCCCGTCGACCTGCAGGGTGATCCGGCTGCCGTCGATGAGCGACTGGGTGTAGAGCATCCCCTTCCTGGCGCAGCCCTTGCTGCCGTCGCTCCAGGTGACTTCCTGGACGTCGACCACCTCGACCGAGTCCGGCTCGACGTCGAGCGTGGCCGCGAGGTTCGCGACGGAGGCGACCACGTCGGGTGAGTCCGCGCCAGGGACGGGCGTGGGGGCGGGCTCGGCGGGGGTCGTCTCCTCCACGGCTGTCTCCTCGGGCTGGGTCGGTGCCGGGTCGTCGGCGCACGCAGTCAGGGTGAGACCCAGGGCGAGGGCCGCCAGCCATGTGCGTACGCCGATCACGATCATCAGACTAGGCCCGCTCCTTGACGAGGGCTCCCGTCACCAGCCACGCGTCGCCGCGGGCGCGCCACGACAGCAGCAGGCCGCGGGCGCCCATGAACACCACGGTCATCGCCACCCACACAGCCACCAGCCCGTGCGGCAGCGTCGCCGCCCACAGCGCCGCGGGGGCGTACGCCGCCAGCACGACGATCCCGGCCCAGGCGAGGAACTTCCCGTCGCCGGCGCCGATGAGCACGCCGTCGAGCACGAAGACCACCCCGGCGAGCGGCTGGCCGATCGCCGCCACGAGCAGCACCGGCACCAGGAGGTCCTGGACCGCGGGGTCGCTGGTGAAGAGCGCCCCGACGAACGGCGAGACCGCTGCCAGCGCGAGACCGGCCACCAGCCCGCTGCCCCATCCCCAGCGGATCATCCGCCGGGTCAGCCGCCGTGTGGTCTCGACGTCACCGCTGCCGAGGGCCCGACCGGTCAGGGCCTGGGCGGCGATCGCGATGGCGTCGAGGGCGAAGGCGAGGAAGGTCCAGAGGGTGATCGCGACCTGGTGAGTCGCGAGCGTGACGTCGCGCCCGTCAGTCCCGACCCGGGTGACGGCGTACGTCCCGACGAGCAGGCACGCGCGCAGGGCCAGGGTGCGGATCACGAGGGCGACCGCGGCGTGCGCCGCTGCCCGGATGCCGGGGAGGTCCGGCGTCAGAGGTGCTCCGTGCTCGCGGGAGGCGCGCACCACGACGGCGACGAGCCAGCCGGCGGAGACGACCTGGGCGATCACCGAACCGATCGCCGAGCCGGCGATGCCGAGGTCGAGGCCGTAGACGAGGAGGACGTTGAGCACGATGTTGAGGACGTTGCCGACGACTGCGACCTGCAGCGGCGTACGCGTGTCCTAGAGGCCGCGCAGCACGCCGGTCGCGGCGAGCATGATCAGCAGCGGGGTGGTGCCGAGGAAGGCGATCGCGAGGTAGGTCTCGGCGTGCCCGGCGACCTCCGCGCCGGTGTCGAACGCGGCCACGAGCGGGCGGGTGGCGAGGACGCCGCCGACCGTGGCGACGGCACCGATGATGACCGCCAGCCAGAGGCCGTCGACGCCCTGGGCGAGGGCAGCCCGGAGGTCGCCGGCGCCGAGGTGGCGCGCGACGCTGGCCGTGGTGCCGTACGCGAGGAAGACGCAGAGGCCGACGACGGTCTGCAGGACGACCGCAGCGATTCCGAGGCCGGCGAGCTCCGGGGTGCCGAGGTGGCCGACGATCGCGGCGTCCGAGAGCAGGAAGAGCGGCTCGGCGACGAGCGCCAGGAAAGCGGGCACGGCGAGGCGCAAGATCTCGCGGTCGACGGCTTTCACGAGATTCACCCTAGGAACAGCGGTCCACCCGGGTGACGGCGGCTCCCCATAGATCGGGGTGCCCGGCGTCGTCCATAGTCCTTTCGGACTACCTGTGCATCGTGGTGTGGATGAGGGTCTGTCGAAGGCCCGTCCGACGCCCGTGTCGACAAAGCAACAGGCAACATCCAGATGGCGGACAGGTGAACGACCGATCGGGAAGAGACTTTTCCTCCACAGGGTGTGCACGACGTTTGCGCAGGTCAGACGGGGTGTCACGGGACAACTGAGTGCTCTCTCCACAGGTCGGTCCACTGTCGGTGCACGGCCGCGAGCGTGTCGTCCACGCGAGTGCGCAGGTTGTCCACAGGGCCTGTGGAGAACTGGCTGTCCCTGCGGCCGGGGAGCACGTAGGTTCGCCCGCGGCAACAGCCTCGCGCGGGACGCGGCCGACGATGTCGGTGGCCGTCCCTAGCGTGGGGCACGGGCAGGACGACAGGCCAGGACGGCGAGGGGAGCATCGGTGAGCGTCACCTTCCAGGGGGACACCGACGAGGCGTGGGGCGACGGTCCCGCGGCGTACGAGCCGGGCGCGTCGCCGCGCTCGGCCGGCGACCGTACGCCCCCTCAGGACAACGCCGCGGAGCAGAGCGTGCTCGGCTCGATGCTGCTGTCCAAGGACGCGATCGCCGACGTCGTCGAGGAGGTCCAGGCGGTCGACTACTACCGCCCGGCCCACGAGATCATCCATGACGCGATCATCGACCTCTACGGTCGCGGTGAGCCCGCCGACCCGATCACCGTGGCCGACGAGCTGCAGAAGCGCGGTGAACTGCAGCGCATTGGCGGCGCCCCCTACCTCCACACCCTCTCGGCCAACGTCCCGATCGCCGCCAACGCCGGCTTCTACGCCGCGATCGTGCGGGAGAAGGCCATTCTGCGGCGCCTCGTCGAGGCAGGCACCCGCATCGCCGCGATGGGCTACTCCGGCGAGGGCGAGATCAATGACGTCGTCGACAGCGCGCAGGCCGAGGTCTACAAGGTCACCGACCGCCGCGCCAGCGAGGACTACGCCCCCCTGGCCGACATCATGAGCGGCGTCCTCGACGAGATCGAGATGATCGGCAACCGCGAGGCCGGCCTCTACGGCGTGCCCACCGGCTTCGCCGACCTCGACGACCTCACCAACGGTCTCCACTCCGGCCAGATGATCATCGTGGCGGCTCGACCCGCTATGGGTAAGGCACTGGCGCTCGACACACCCCTGCCGACGCCATCGGGATGGACGACGATGGGCGACGTCGCGGTCGGGGACCTCCTCTACGACGCCAACGGCCGCCCCACGCGCGTCGTCGCAGCGACCGACGTCATGGCGGACCGTCCCTGCTACGAGGTGACCTTCTCCGACGGCTCGGTGATCGTCGCCGACGCCGAGCACCAGTGGCTGACCGAGACGCGCGCTGCACGCAAGTCGCGATGGGCGGCGGAGCACCACTACAACCGGTCTCGCAACCAACGCATCCACGCGTCGGTCGTCACCACCGAACAGATCGCCGGAAGCGTCCACGTGGGTGCGGAGAAGCGAGCCAACCACGCAGTGCTCAACGCCTCGGCGCTGGTCGGGCACAACGAGTCGCTGGCGATCGACCCCTACGTGCTGGGAGCGTGGCTGGGGGACGGGCACAGCGCGAGTGGCCGGATCACGTGCGAGACCCCGGAGATCCCGATGCGGATCGAGGGCCGCGGCTACGACGTGTCGCATCGCGGCGCGATGCTCTACAGCATCAAGACGCCGCGCACGGCCTCCGCCCAGGCAGGTGTATGCCCCAGCTGCAGCGGAGTCATGCACGGCACCTACCTGTGTGAGTCGTGCCAGCGGGACCACGGGTCGTTCACTGCACTACTGCGCGGACTGGGAGTGCTCAACGACAAGCACATCCCGTCCCACTACCTCCGGGCCAGCGAGTCGGCACGGCGGGACTTGCTTGCCGGACTGCTCGACACGGATGGCACCGTGGTAAAGGGCGTCGGCTCGGTGCAGTTCGCTGTGTCCAGCAAGCGCCTCGCGGACGACGTCCACGAGCTGGTCGTCGGCCTTGGCTACCGATGCGGACGTACGACGAAGCGGGTCAAGGGACGCACCGAGGCATCGTCGACCTGCTACATCCTCAACTTCTCCACCGTCGATGACGTGTTCAAGCTGGAGCGAAAGGCACTGCTCCACAAGGAAGAGCGCCCCCAGAGCACCGTCCGCATCGGCAAGCGCTACATCACTTCGGTGAAGCCGGTCGAGTCGGTGCCTGTGCGGTGCGTGCAGGTCGACAACGAGGACCACCTCTATTTGGCCGGCCGTTCGATGATCCCGACCCACAACTCGACGTTGGCACTGGACTTCTGCCGCGCCGCGTCGATCCACAACAACCTGACGAGCTGCTTCTTCAGCCTGGAGATGACGCGCTCGGAGATCATGATGCGCCTGCTCTCCGCGGAGGCGAAGGTGCCGCTCAACCACATCCGCAACGGCACGATGCGCGACGACGACTGGGAGAAGCTCGCCCGCAAGATGGGCCAGGTCTCCGGGGCGCCGATGTTCATCGACGACAGCCCCAACATGACGATGATGGAGATCCGGGCCAAGGCGCGGCGCCTCAAGCAGCGCCACGACCTCAAGCTCATCGTCATCGACTACATGCAGCTGATGAGCTCGGGCAAGAAGGTCGAGTCCCGCCAGCTCGAGGTCTCGGAGTTCTCCCGCAACATCAAGCTCCTCGCCAAGGAGCTCGAGCTGCCGATCATCGCGCTCTCCCAGCTCAACCGTGGTCCTGAGCAGCGTGGCGACAAGCGCCCGATGATGAGCGACCTGCGCGAATCGGGCTCGCTCGAGCAAGATGCGGACATGGTGATCCTGCTCCACCGCGACGACGTCTACGAGAAGGAGTCGACCCGCCCTGGCGAGGCCGACCTCATCGTGGCCAAGCACCGCAACGGCCCCACCCGCGACCTCACCGTCGCCTTCCAGGGCCACTACTCCCGCTTCGTGGACATGGCGCAGGGCTGAGGCCCGGGACCGTCAGGCCGGATCGTTGGTGGAACGTCCAGCGACTGACGCCACGGTCGCGGCCACCCCGCTGCGGGCGAGCTCGTCGCGGACGAAGCCGGATGCCTTGAGCTCCTCGACCTGGGCGACCACGGCCGCGACGGCATCGGGGTCGAGCGCGCGGGGGAGGCCGACCGACTGCTGGATCTCCATGAAGGCGGGTTCGAGGATCCGGCGACCGGTCGCGGCGACGTACGCCTCCATCGGCTGGCGTACGCCGGCCGCCACGTCGAGGCCCTGCTCCTCGTACACGTCCGTGGCCTCGCGCGCCCGCACGATTTCGGCGTGCGCGATGGTCCGGGTGAGGTAGAGGTCGTACGCCGAACCCTCCCGCACGCCGATGCGGTGCCCGGCGCGGTCGACCTCGGCCGAGGTCTGGATCGGGGACGCGGAGTCGGCGACATAGACGCCCTCGATCAGGACGTACGGAGCGGTGAAGGCGACGCCCTCCTCGCGCGTGGGCTCGTTGGCGAGGAAGCAGAGGTCGACCCGGCCCTCGACGATTGCGGCGTAGGCGTCGCGGGCGGCATCCACGCACTCGAGCTGGAGAGGGACTTCCAGCCACCGCGCCAGCTCGCGGGCGATGGCGACCGTGACGCCCCGCGGATCGTCCGCCGTGCCTTGCGCGAGGACGGGGTTGCCGAGGTTGATGACGACCCGGAGGGTGCCGGTCGGTGCGACCTGGGTCACCAGGGTGGAAACAGGCATGGGGACTCCTCGGTGGGGACGGGTCAGGCGAAGACGCCGGCTGGGAACGCGCCGTTGGTGAGTGCAGTCCCCACCAGCGGACGGCACAGCTCGGTCAGCCTCGCCGTGCCCGCCTCGCCGAGGGCGTCCCACGGAGCCACGGCGCTGTCCTCGGTCCGGCGCTCGATGGCCTTGCGCAGCGCGACACCCTCGTCGGTGAGCCCGCCGTCGGAGGTCATGAGGCCGCGCTCGGCGAGGCCGGCGACCGCGGCGGCCCACTCCTCGTCCGACCAGGCGCGGGTCGCCTGCGCGGCCGGCTGGGTGAACCCCCTGCCGGTCGCCGTGTGCGTGACGAGCGCTTCGATCCCGCTGAGGTCGGCTGCGATCAGGGCCGCGACGTGCCCGTCGCCGCGGTGCTCGCGCAGCAGCGTGAGCGCGTGGAAAAGCACCATGTGGGGCTTGTCCGGCCAGGCTAGGTCGGCGTGCGCCGCGAAGAGCGGACGTCCGGCGACCCCGCAACCTGAGGACGCCGTACGAGCGAGGTCGGCGGCCTCCCGCACGTCGTCGGAGGCGAGGACGTCGAGGCCGAGCAGCCGCGACCAGGCCGCGGAGACCCCGCGGTAGCGGGCGGCCACCACGTCCTCGGGGCTCGCCGCCTCCCAGGCCGCCGGGATGAAGTGCGCGACCAGCGACGGGTTGAAGACGTAGAACGTCGCCGCCACCGGGCCGGCGCCGACGCGACCCATCGCGGCGGAGCGGGACGCGAAGTAGGTCGCGCGCCCTCGTCGTACGCCGAGACCACTGACCTCGGCATCCACCTCGGGAGCGAAGTAGCCCAGCGCATGGAGCGGCTCGAGCAGGCGGGCGGTGCGTCCGGCGAGGTGGGGATCCATGCCCCCTTCCTACCGGACGGACCAACGGGCGTGGCTCCCGGAGGAGCCACGCCCGTGCGTGGTGAGCCGTGCGTCAGTGACCGGTCAGGGCACTGTCACCGTGACGTATGTCGGCGTCGGTGAGGTGTTGTACTCCATGAGGCCGAGGTAGCGACCTGTCGTGAGGCCGGACCACACCGCGTCGTACGACGTGGCCTTGCCCTGCTCGACCGTCAGCGGGTCGGGCTCGGCCTTGAAGCCGCCGAGCGTGGCCGTGCCGTCGAGAAGGTACTGGTCGTACGTCGTCCCGATGGTGGTCTCGCCCGGTGCCGCGTCGTAGCCGTCGACGACGACCCGGTAGTTCGCGGCCACGGGGTTGGTGAGCGTCACCGTCTCGTCGGCGGCACCCGTCGCGGACTGACCCGCAATGGCGACCGGCTGGCCCGCCGCGTTGAGGCGGTAGACCGTGAGGTCGAGGTCCGCCGCGTTGTTGGCGGCGTCCGCGACGAAGCGCGCGACCTTGGTGCCGGCCGCGATGGTCACGTCCCGCGTCAGGGACTCACCCACCGCGAGCGACTGCTGGACCGTCGTGGCCTTGGCGAGCCCGCTCGGCGCGATGTCCAGCGTTCCGCTGTAGCCCGGGGTGACCGCGATCGCGACCCGCCCGTCTGCTCCGGTCCCGGCCACCGTGGCGGGGGACCGGAGCGGGACGGGACGCAGCGCGACCGGCATCCGGACCGTGGTGGGTCCGGTCAGGGTGATGAATCCCTTGGCGTACTGCGACAGCGGTGCGTCGGTGCGGGTGAACGTGAACGCCACCGGCACCTCCTGGCCCACGGACGTGATGGCCACCGACGGCTTGTCGGTGGTCACCGCGTAGCCGGGCACGTTGGCGGCCACCTTCCACGTGCCGGTGCGCAGACCGGTGAACGTGCGGGTGATCGTCGGTGTGGCCGCGACCTGGCCCTGGGCGATGGACGGCGTGTTGAGCGAGTTGGCCGCGATCGGCTGCACGTTCTGGAACGCCGTCCCGGTGGCCCCCTGGCCCTTCATGAAGCTCATCCAGTCGTCCTTGTCGGACACGACGACGAGACCGGGGTCGAAGAACTTCGTCGGGTCGACGTGGCCGGCGCCCTGGGCGAACGGGTCGGTGTCGGGGCTGCCGTCGGCCTTCTTGAGGTCGTAGGCGGTCGTCATCATCGCCGACTTGACGGTCATCGGCGACCACCCGGGGTTGCGACCCAGGATGAACGCGGCCAGACCGGCAATGTGCGGGCTCGACATCGACGTGCCGGAGTAGAGGTCGAAGTTGCGACCCTCGCCCGACGGCGGTGCCACGGCGGCGAGCACGCTGACGCCGGGACCCGTGATGTCGGGCTTGAGGACGTCGGAGCCGCTGGCGATGGCCGGTCCGCGCGAGGAGAACCCGGCGATCTGCGGCACCACGGTGGGCGTGCCGCCGGTGGTGTCACCGATCTCGAAGGAGACGGTCGGCGCCGACGTGGCGACGTACGCCTTGACGACGGCACCCGCCACCTCGTCGAGGTGGACGCTGGGCACGCCGTGGAAGTCGGAGTCGAGGCTGCCGGGCGTGGTGTTGGTGAGCACCATGCCCACGCCACCCGCCTGCTTGACCGCTGCACTCTTGAGCACCCGGTCCACGACGCCGCGGTCGCAGACCACGACCTTGCCGGTGACCTTGGCCGGGTCGAGGCTGCCCGGCGCACACAGGCGCACGTCCTCAGCGGCCTTGCCGGCGAGCCCGGCGCTCGTGGACAGCACCAACGGGGTGCTGGGCAGCGCGGTGCCGTTGATCGAGGCGCCCTTGAGCTTCGTGCCGTTGCCCAGCACGACGGTGTTCTCGAAGACGGCGTGCGTCGACGCGGCCACCGTGGTCACCCACGGGCTGTTGTGGGCCACCGTGGAGGCGGTGGGGCCACTGTTGCCGGCCGAAGCGGCGACGAAGATGCCCGCGGCGGCGGCGCCGAGGAAGGCGTACTCGACCGCGTCGACGACGGTGTTCGTCGCGCCGGAGATCGAGTAGTTGATGACGTCGACGCCGTCCTTGATGGCGTCGTCGACCGCGGCGAGCGTCGAGGAGGTGTAGCAGCCGCCGGTGGCGGGGTCGGTGTCGCTGAAGCACACCTTGTAGGCAGCGATCTTGGCGGCCGGAGCCATACCGCTGACCGTGCCGAAGTCGCGGCCCTCGACCGACGCGGGGACGCCGAAGATGCCGGCTGCCGTCCCGGCGGTGTGGCTGCCGTGGCCGTCGCCGTCACGGGTGGAGAGGAACTCGTGCTCGTAGCGCTTCGACGGCGGGACGCTGGCGACGAACGCCTCGGGGTAGTAGCGGGCCCCGATCAGCTTCTCGTTGCAGTCCGAGTCGTCCCACTGCACGCCCGGCTCGCAGAAGCCGCGGAACTGCGTGCCGTCGGCCTTGTCCATGACGATCGTGGTGCCGGAGCGGTACGGCTTGTACTTGCCGTTCGGCTTCGACTTGAGCTGCTTGCCGGCGAACGACCCCGACTCGGGCCAGATGCCGCTGTCCAGGATGCCGACGACGACGCCCTTGCCGGCGTTGTCGACGCCTCGGTTGGCCTCCCACACGCCGCCGGTCCCGGTGCCCGAAGCGGACTCCAGGCCGAGGAAGCGGGGGGTGTTCCAGGTGTCCATCGCGAACGCGGTGTCCTTGACCAGCGTCATGACGTCGCGGTCGGCGGCGAGCTCGGTGGCCTGCTCGGCGCTGAGCTCGGCGGTGAAGGAGCTGGCCGCGATCGTGGTCTGCGAGAGGATCCCCGCGTCGACGGACGCCGCGACCTGGCCCTGCTGCCGCTCGAGGTAGCGCGCGTACTGCTTCACCTTGTCGGACCGGGCGTCGAAATTGTTGCCGGCCGACGCCTCGGTGGGGGCGAAGCCCTTGACGCCACCGTCGTAGCGGGTGGCACCCGGCTGGGCGAGGAGGACGACGTAGCGGCCGGCGCCGAGCAGCGTCTCCGTGGACGCGGTGCTGTCGGGGGCGGGCTCGGCCGGGTTGGCCGTCGCCGTCGTGGCAGACACGCCGGCGGCGAGAGCCCCGGCGGTGAGGATGGCCAGGGCGCGCCTACGCGCGCCGAGGCCCCGATAAGTGATCGACAAGGGTGCTCCTGGTTGTGAGGGAGGGAGCACGCCCGGGGTCGTGACATCGACGGATTGCGTCGACGACCGATGCACCCCGAGGTGCCGGGCCCAGCAAACGTCATGCAGGTCACACCGTCAATGGGTCGGAAGAACGAAGTTCGCGCCGACTCAGTTCGGTCCGAGCGGGTGCGTCAGGTCGTACGCGCGAGCCACCTTCTGCGGCACGACCATCCGCCACGCGTCGACGACGAGCTCGCGCGCCTCGGCCGGGTCGAGCTCGGCGAGGGTGGCGTGCACCCAGTGGTAGCGCAGGTCCGCGTGGCCGGGGAGGTGGAAGCGCGGATCGCTCTCGATGAGGGCGTCGCGCTCCTCCTTGGGGAACGCGAACCCCATGATCGTCTCGTCGAGGGAGAAGGCGACGTAGACGATCGAGCCGACGCGGAACTTCAACCGGCCCGCGACGTGCGCGACGTACGACCGCTCCAGTCCCTCCCCAAGAGTCAGGACGTCCTCGACGACGGCCATCAGTGCCTCCTCCCCAGTACGTCGAGTATGCGACGGCTCGGCCGCGAGATCGAGGGGATATGGACCAGGCGCCGGTCCTCGACGTGGGCGACACTGGGCGGGTGCAGCTCCCCGACCCGGCCCTGGTGGTGCTCGTCGGCGCCTCGGGGTCCGGCAAGTCGACCTGGGCGGCGACGCACTACCGCGACCAGGAGGTCGTCTCCTCCGACGCCCTGCGCGGTGTGGTCGGCAGTGGGCCGCACGACCTCGACGCCTCGGCGGACGCGTTCGGCGTCCTCGAGACGGTGGTCGCGGCCCGGCTCGGTCGCGGCCTGACCACTGTGGTGGACACGCTGGGCCTCGATCCCCTCAAGCGGCAGGCGTGGCTTGCTGCGGCGCGGGCGGCCGGGCTCCCAGTGGTCGCCGTGCTGCTCGACACCCCGGATACCGAGTGCCGGCGCCGCAACGCGGCCCGCGACCGGCCGGTTCCGGCTCGCGCGCTGGCCGGGCAGCTGCGGTCGGTGCGCGACGTACGTCCGGTGCTGGAGGCGGAGGGCTGGGACCTGGTCGTCGCGGTGGCTGGCGTCTTCGCTGAGCCGGCGCCAGCGGTCACGACCGAGACGGCGGCTACCGACCGCACCTCCAGCCTCGGCCTCCGGTCGTTCCTCCAGGTCTCCCGCTTCCCCTGGGGCGAGGACCCGCTCGCCTGGCTCTCCAGCATCGCGCGCGCCGCGGACGAGGCGGGCTTCGCCGGCCTCGCGCTGATGGACCACCTCATCCAGGTGCCGCAGGTCGGCCGGGCGTGGGAGCCGATCCCGGAGCCGTGGGTGACGCTCGGCGCGATCGCTGCCCTCGGGACGGGCCTCGAGCTCGGCACGCTCTGCACCCCGGTGACGTTCCGGCCGGCGGGCATCACGGCCAAGGCCGCCGCCACGCTGTCCGCCCTCACCGGCGGGCGGGCCTTCGTCGGCATCGGCGCCGGGTGGTTCGCGCGCGAGCACGCGGCGTACGGCCTCGAGTTCCCGCCGGCCCGCGAGCGGCTCGACGACCTCGAGAAGGCGATCGTCACGATGAAGGCGCTCTGGGCCAGCGGCACCAAGGCGTACGACGCGCACGGCGTCGCGCTGCCGGAGACCACCTCCTACCCGCGCCCGGCGGCGAAGATCCCGGTGGTCGTCGGTGGCTCCGGCGAGCGCCGCACCCTGCGGATCGCCGCGGCCCACGGCGATGCGTGCAACCTCCGTACGATCGACGAGGCCGAGCTCGAGCGGCTGATCGGGGTGCTGCGTGCCCACTGCGATGACGTCGGCCGCGACCGGTCCGAGGTCGCCGTCACTGTCCTCGACCTGCCGGTCGTCGGGCGGGACCGCGACGACGTGTGGGCCCGCGTCGAGCGGCACCGCGGCCGTACGCCCGCTGCGGCGTACGCCTCCCGCACGCACGCCGCGACCGTCGCCGGCCACCGCGACCGGTGGGCCCGCCTCGCGGGGCTGGGCGTGTCCACCGTCTTCCTCGCGACGCCCGACCTGGACGGGCCCGAGGACGTCCTCGCCCTTCGGGGTCTGAACGCCTGAGCACCCCGGCCGTAGGGTCGTGACATGCAGACTCGCACCCTCGGAAACCAGCAGGTCGGAGCCATCGGGCTCGGCCTCATGACCTTCGACCAGACCGGCACGCAGCCCCGCCAGCAGCTCCTCGACACCGTCACCGCCGCGCTCGACGCCGGCGTGACGCTCTTCGACTCCGCCGACGCCTACGGGCCCGGCGACGAGAAGGGCGCCGGCGCGCAGGGCGAGAACGAGCGCCTGATCGCCTCGATCCTCGACGAGCTCGGCGTACGCGACCGCGTGCTCCTCGCCACCAAGGGCGGCCACGTCCGCACCGATGGTGGGAACTGGGAGGTCGACAGCTCGGCCGCCCACCTCCACGAGGCCGTCGACGCCAGCCTCGAGCGCCTCGGCGTCGAGCAGATCTTCCTGTGGCAGCACCACCGGCCCGACCCGAAGGTCTCCTACGACGACGTGATCGGGACGCTCAAGGAGATCGCCGACAGCGGCAAGGTCGCCCACGTCGGCCTCTCCAACGCGAACCCCGACCAGATCCGCGCTGCCCACGCCGTGCTCGGCGACGCGCTGGTCAGCGTGCAGAACCAGTTCAGCCCCAAGTTCCGCTCCAGCAAGCCCGAGATCGACGTGTGCGACGAGCTCGGCCTCGCGTTCCTGCCGTGGAGCCCGCTGGGCGGGCTGTCGGACGCCAAGGAGCTCGCCGACAAGCACCCGGCGTTCGCCGAGATCGCGACCGACCGCGGCGTCAGCGCCCAGCAGGTCGCCCTGGCCTGGGAGCTCGCCCAGTCGCCGGTCGTCATCCCGATCCCCGGCGCCAAGCGGCCGTCCTCGATCACCGACTCCGCGGCCGCCGCGGAGATCGAGCTGACCGACGACGAGCTCGCCCGCCTCGACGCCAGCTGATGTCGCGCCCGCTCCTCACCCGCGCGGTCGACGCCGCGATGGACCGCTCGCTGGTCCTCGGCTACACCTCGATCGGGCTGGCGGTGCGGCGGGCGCTGCCCGGCTGGCCCGCCGATCCGCTACCGAGGTCGCTCGAGGGCCGGCACGTCCTGGTCACCGGGGCCAGCTCCGGCCTCGGCATCGCCACCGTCGAGGGCCTCGCCGACCTGGGTGCGACCGTGCACATGCTCGTCCGCGACGAGGCCAAGGGCGGGGACGTCGCCAAGCGCCTCCGGGTGAGCCGTCCCGGCGTCGAGCTGCGGCTCTGGCGCTGCGACGTCGGGGACCTGGACGACGTACGCCGGTTCGCATCCGACTTCGCCGCCGAGGTGCCGAGCCTCCACGCGATCGTGCACAACGCGGGCGCGATGCCGCCCACCCGGAGCGAGTCGCCGCAGGGCCTCGAGCTCAGCATGGCCGTGCACCTCGTCGGGCCCGTGGTCATGACCGAGGCCCTGCGCGGTCCGCTGGCGGGTGGCCGGGTCGTGCTGGTGAGCAGCGGCGGGATGTACGGCCAGCCGCTGCGCGCCGACGACCCGGCGTACGTGAAGGGCGACTACTCGCCGACCACGTCGTACGCCCGGTCGAAGCGCTGGCAGGTCGAGATGGCGCCGCTCCTGGCCGAGCGCTGGGGCGCCGACGACATCACCGTCGCCGTGATGCACCCGGGCTGGGCCGACACCCCCGGCGTCCAGGAGTCGCTGCCGCGATTCCGCGCGATCACCCGGCCGGTGCTCCGCGACGACGCGCAGGGTGCCGACACCAGCGTCTGGCTCGCCGCGGTGGATCCGGCCCCGCCGACCGGGCTCTTCTGGCACGACCGGGTCGAGCGGCCGACGTCGCTCCTCCCGTCGACCCGCCCGTCGGAGGCCGACAAGGCGACGGCCTGGGCGTGGCTGTCGGAGGCGGCCGACCTCGGGACGACCGGTGGCTGACGTCTGGCCCCTCGTCCATGCCGAGCGCCACGCGCTGGTCGCCGACCTCGCGGGGTTGACCGACGAGCAGTGGCGGACGCCCTCGCTCTGCGACGGCTGGACCGTCCACGACGTCGCCGCCCACCTCGTCGGAAACGCCGGGGCCATCTCCGTCCCCGGTCTGGTCGTCGCCATCATCCGCGCGCGCTTCAGCTTCGACCGGCTGAACGAGCAGGACGCAGCCCGCGAGCGCGGCGACGGGCCGGCGCACACGCTGCGCCGGCTGCGCGAGGTCGCCGACCTGACCGAGGCCCCGCCGTTCGTGCCGCTCGACGTACGCCTGGTCGAGGAGGTCGTGCACGGCGAGGACGTACGCCGCCCGCTCGGGCTGCGGCACGACTACCCGGTCGGGGCCGTGGTGCCCGCCCTCGAGCATCAGGTGCGCACGAAGGTGTCCATCGGAGGTGGTCGCGAGCGCGCCGCCGGCGTACGCCTGCGGGCCACCGACGCCGACGTCGTTGTCGGTGACGGGCCCGAGGTCGCTGGCCCGCTGGTGTCGCTCCTGCTGGCGGTCTCCGGGCGCTCGGCCGCGCGGGCCGACCTGGCCGGCCCGGGCTTGGAGGCGCTGGGCTGACGCCCCGCCCGAGATATCTGAGGACGTGGTGAACGTGATCGCGACCCGGATCCGTACATGGCGTCCTCAGATATCCGAACGTCGGATACCTAGGGACGTTCTGGTAGGCCGAAGGGGCGCTCCACCACCCATTTCGTCCCTAGATACCCAGCCGCCGTCGGCCGAAAGACTTGACTGGTTCAAGTAAACCCGGCAAGGTGGCGAGGAATGGACCACGACACGACCGAGGCTGACTTCGAGCAGCTGCTCCGGGGGGCCGACCTGAGGGTCACCCGCCCGCGCCTGGCCGTGCTGCGCGCCGTACGCCGTCATCCGCACGCCGACACCGGCAGCCTCCTCGCGGCGGTCCGCACCGAGGAGCCGGGCGTCTCGCACCAGGCGGTGTACGACGTGCTGGGCGTGCTCAGCCAGTCGGGGCTCGTCCGCCGGATCCAGCCGGCCGGCTCGGTCGCGCGCTACGAGCTGCGCGTCGGCGACAACCACCACCACGTGGTCTGCCGCTCCTGCGGTGCGGTCGCCGACGTCGACTGCGCGGTCGGCGTACGCCCCTGCCTCGACGCGTCCGACACCCACGGCTTCGTCGTCGACGAGGCCGAGGTCACCTACTGGGGCGTCTGCCCCCACTGCGCCACCACAGCATCCGAAGCAGCACCTGCCAACTGAGAGGGACTCCCATGTCCGACGACCTGCCCAACGACTCCAGCGCCTCCGTCGACACCTCCGACAAGAACGAGGCCAACGCCGAGGTCGGCGAGATGAACCAGGACGCCCCGGCCGGCCAGTGCCCGGTGCTGCACGAGGGCCAGAAGCACCCCACCCAGGGTGACGCCAACAGCGAGTGGTGGCCCGAGCGGCTCAACCTCAAGATCCTCGCCAAGAACCAGCCGGCCTCCAACCCGCTCGGCGCGGACTTCGACTACCCCGCCGCCTTCGAGGCGCTCGACCTCGGCGCCGTCAAGGCCGACATCACCGCCGTCCTCCACGACAGTCAGGACTGGTGGCCCGCGGACTTCGGCCACTACGGCCCGCTGATGATCCGGATGGCGTGGCACAGCGCCGGCACCTACCGCGTGCAGGACGGTCGCGGCGGCGGTGGCACCGGGCAGCAGCGCTTCGCGCCGCTCAACTCGTGGCCCGACAACGGCAACCTCGACAAGGCCCGCCGCCTGCTGTGGCCGGTCAAGAAGAAGTACGGCAACGCCCTCTCGTGGGCCGACCTGATGATCCTCACCGGCAACGTGGCGCTCGAGGACATGGGCTTCGAGACCTTCGGCTTCGCCGGCGGTCGCGTCGACGCCTGGGAGCCGGACGACGACGTCTACTGGGGCCCCGAGACCGAGTGGCTCGGCGGCGACAAGGGTGGCTCGCAGCGCTACTCGGGCGAGCGCGAGCTCGACAACCCGCTCGCCGCGGTCCAGATGGGCCTCATCTACGTCAACCCCGAGGGCCCGGAGGGCAACCCGGACCCGCTGCTCGCGGCGTACGACATCCGCGACACGTTCGGCCGGATGGCGATGAACGACGAGGAGACCGTCGCACTGATCGCCGGCGGGCACACCTTCGGCAAGACCCACGGTGCCGCCGACCCCGAGGAGTACGTCGGCCCCGAGCCCGAGGCCGCGCCGATCGAGACCGGTGGGATGGGCTGGCTCTCGAAGTACGGCTCCGGCGTCGGCAAGGACGCCATCACCTCGGGCCTCGAGGTCACCTGGACCGACCTCCCGACCCAGTGGAGCAACCGCTTCTTCGAGATCCTCTTCGAGCACGAGTGGGAGCTCTCGAAGAGCCCCGCCGGTGCCGCGCAGTGGGTGGCCAAGGACGCCGAGGCGATCATCCCCGCCCCCGACGAGGCCGGTGCCAAGCGCCTCCCGACGATGCTCACGACCGACCTCGCGCTGCGGATGGACCCGGCGTACGAGCAAATCTCGCGCCGCTTCCTCGAGAACCCCGACGAGTTCGCCGACGCCTTCGCCCGCGCGTGGTTCAAGCTGACCCACCGCGACATGGGCCCGGTCGCCCGCTACGTCGGGCCCGAGGTCCCGTCGGAGGAGCTCATCTGGCAGGACCCGATCCCGGCGCCGGCGCACACCGCGACCGACGAGACGATCGCCGCCGTCAAGCAGCAGATCGCCGACTCGGGCCTCACGGTCTCGCAGCTGGTGTCGACCGCCTGGGCGGCCGCGTCGTCGTACCGCCACTCCGACAAGCGCGGTGGCGCCAACGGTGGTCGCATCCGCCTCGAGCCGCAGCGCAGCTGGGAGGTCAACGACCCGCAGCAGCTCGCCGGCGCGATCACGGTGCTCGAGGGCATCGCCGCGGGCAACGACATCACGTTCGCCGACACGGTCGTGCTGGCGGGCAACGTCGGTGTCGAGCATGCGGCGGCCGCCGCCGGCATCGACGTCGAGGTGCCGTTCACCCCGGGTCGCGGTGACGCCACCCAGGAGCAGACGGACGTCGAGTCGTTCGCGTGGCTCGAGCCGAAGGCTGACGGCTTCCGCAACTTCGAGCGGTCCGACGCCAAGCTGCCGGCGGAGTACCTCCTCGTCGACAAGGCCAACCTGCTCAACGTCACCGCACCTGAGATGACGGTCCTCGTGGGCGGTCTGCGCGTGCTCGGCGCCAACACGGCGGCATCCACCGACGGCGTGCTCACCGAGCGTCCCGGCCAGCTGACGAACGACTTCTTCGTCAACCTGCTCGACCTCGGCACGGTCTGGGCCCCCGCGGGCTCCAACGACCGCTTCGAGGCCAGCACCAACGGCAACGCCTGGACGGGCTCGCGCGCCGACCTCGTCTTCGCGTCCAACTCCGAGCTGCGCGCGGTCGCGGAGGTCTACGCCCAGGACGGGTCGCACGAGAAGTTCGTGCACGACTTCGTCGCGGCCTGGGTCAAGGTCATGGACAACGACAGGTACGACGTCCGACGCTGACGTCTCCTCGCGGTGGTTGGTTTCCCCGGATATCCGGGGAAACCAACCACTGTGCGGTGATCCCGGTGCGGCAGCCGCACCACAGCCACCGCACTAGCCTCTCTCCATGAGCGACCGCGCGACGCCCAACCTGCCCTCCCGCGACCTCGACGCGACGGTCGCGTTCTACGCCGCGCTCGGATTCGCGAGGACGTACGGCGACCCGGGTTGGCTGATCCTCGAGCGCGGCACGCTGATGGTGGAGTTCTTCCCGGACCCGGGCCTCGACCCAGCCACCAGTTCGGCGGGCTGCTGCCTGCGGGTCGACGACCTCGACGGCCTGTACGCCGCCTGCGTGGCGTCCGGTCTGCCCGAGACCCACCTCGGCTGGCCGCGCCTGCACCCTCCGCGGGTCGAGGACTCGGGGATGCGGATCGGCTACCTCGTCGACCCGGACGGCAACCTGCTCCGGCTCGTGCAGAACGCCTAGACCGGAACCGCCTCGTCGCCGACCCGGATCGTCCCCGACCCCAGCAGCCGGAACACGGTGCCGCCGCGGGGTGAGCGCAACGCCTGCATCGCGCCGGGGCCGAGGTCGTCGTCGAGCAGCCGGCAGGGCGCGGCGATCCGCACCACCTCGAGCTCGACATCGGCGATCCGCATCCGCTCGCCCGGGCGGGTCGGGATCGGTCCGCGGTCGAGGGTGATGTTGCGCCGGGTCAGGGCCGGGTCGACCGGCCGGCCCAGCACCTCCGCGGCCGCCTCGAGGTCGTCGAGGGCCTGCACGGTGACGTGGCGGTGCTTGCTGCCGTGGTACCGGTCGCCGACCAGGCCGGCACCGGCCTCGGCCTCCACGGACGCGACCGACTTCGTCGGCAGCCGGCGGCCGGGCGCGACGTGGATCGCGTGCACACGGGAGGTCACGACCAGACCGTACGGGCAATGCGGTCGCCGACCGTCCGCGTCCCCGGGCATGATCGACGGATGGACGATCTCCGCGACCCGAAGGCAGCACTGCACCACTACCTCCAGGAGGCGCGCGACGCGCTGGTGTGGAAGGTGGAGGGCGTCGGGGAGCGCGACCTGCGACTGCCGCGCACCCCCACGGGCACAAACCTGCTCGGCATCCTGCGGCACGTCGCCAACGTGGAGATCGGCTACTTCGGGCCCACCTTCGGCCGTGAGTGGCCCGACCCCGACCACCCGCTCGTCGTGACCGACGAGGACTACGACGCCGACCCGCAGTCCGACTGGTGGGTGCCCGCCGAGATCCCGGCCGACGACGTGGTCGCGTTCTACCGGCAGGTCGCGGCCTTCAGCGACGCGACCATCGCCGACCTCCCGCTCGACGCGCCCGGCGCCGTCCCGTGGTGGTCCGAGGGGAAGCGGGAGGTCTCGCTCGCCCGGATCATCGTGCACGTCATCTCCGACACCACCCGCCACGCGGGCCACGCCGACATCCTGCGCGAGACCATCGACGGAGCCGCCGGGCTGCTGGTGGGCGCGACGAACCTGCCCGACGTCGACTGGCCGGCGTACGTCGCGATGCTGACGCGGGTGGCAGACCAGTTCCCGGAGGCGTAGCGCCCCGGCCTCGCCGCGTACGACACTGGGCCTCAGGACCGAGGAGGCACGGATGAGTGGACCGACGACCTGGCGACTGCCCGAGACCGCGCGGGGCTGGGTGACCGACGGCGGGCTCGAGACCGACCTGATCTTCCACCGGGGGCTCGACCTCCCCGACTTCGCGTCGTTCCCGCTGATGGACGACCCCGTCGGGCTGGGGGTGCTGGACGACTACTACCGCGGGTACGCCGAGGTGGCGGCGCGCGAGGGCACCGGCCTGCTGCTGGAGACGCCGACCTGGCGCGCGAACGCCGACTGGGGTGCGCGGCTGGGCTACGGCGCCGACGCGCTGCACCGGGTCAACCGCGACGCCGTCACGCACCTGCGTGGGCTGGCCGACGAGGTGCCCGACGGCGTCGAGCAGGTGCTGGTCGTCGGGGTGGTGGGTCCGCGTGGCGACGGGTACCTCGCGGGCGACCTCGACGCCGAGCGCTACGCCGACTACCACCGGCCGCAGGTCGCGGCCTTCGCCGAGGCCGGCGCCGACCTCGCCACGGCGTACACGCTGACGACCGTCGCCGAGGCGGTCGGGGTCGTCCGCGCGGGCCAGGCCGTCGGCATCCCGGTGGCGGTGTCCTACACCGTCGAGACCGACGGTCGCCTGCCCGACGGCACCCCGCTCGGCGACGCGATCGAGCAGCTGGACGCCGCCACGGATGGCGGCGCTGCGCACGTCCTCGTGAACTGCGCTCACCCCGACCACGTCAGCCCCGGCCTGTCGACGGCGGCACCGTGGACCGAGCGGATCGCCGGGATCGAGGTCAACTCCTCCCGGCTGACCCACGCCGAGCTCGACGAGGCCGAGGAGCTCGACGAGGGCGACCTGCCCGACCTGACCCGCCGCACCCGCGAGCTGGCCGAGTCGCTGCCGTCGGTGCGGATCGTCGGCGGGTGCTGCGGCACGGACGTACGCCACATCGCGGCCTTCTGGGACGGCTGGTCGCCGGTCGTCGCACGCGGTCATTAAGGAGGAGGCGGGGTGTCGGTGCCTGCGCCTAGGGTTTTCGTATGCCCCTGGACGAGCTCGACCCGGTCCCGGCAGACCCCGCCGCGCCGCAGGCCGAGGCGCACCTCCCGCCGGGCGTGACGCGGGGCGCCGAGACGCTGCGCGCCTTCCGGTTGGTGCTCGCCAACACCCTCGTCGCCAACGTGACGTCGAGCTTCCTGTGGTTCGCGCTCACCTTCTGGGCCTACCTCGAGACCCGCTCGGTGATGACCACCGCGATCATCGGCGGCGGCTTCATGCTCTTCACCGCGGTGGCCGGCACCTACTTCGGCACGCTCGTCGACCGGCACCGCAAGAAGCACGTCATGCTCGTCTCCTCCACGGTCACCCTGGTGACCTACGCGGCCTCGGGCGGGCTGTGGCTGCTGCTGGGCGAGGGTCGGCTGGCCGACTGGGAGAGCCCGTGGTTCTGGCTGTTCGCCGCGGTGATCCTCGTCGGCGGGGTGGTCGAGAGCCTCCGCAACATCGCGCTGTCGACCACCGTCACGCTGCTCGTCCCGGAGGACGGCCGCGACAAGGCCAACGGCCTGGTCGGCACCGTGCAGGGCATCGCGTTCATGATCACGAGCGTCTTCAGCGGGCTCAGCGTCGGCCTGCTCGGCATGGGCTGGACGCTGGCCATCGCGATCGCATTGACCGGCGCCTCCCTGCTCCACCTGATCCCGATCGCGATCCCCGAGCTCGACCCCGAGCCGGAGGAGGGCGGCTCGCGCTTCGACGTACGCGGCGCCGTGACCGCGATCCGTGCCGTGCCCGGACTGGTCGCGCTGATCCTCTTCTCGACGTTCAACAACCTGGTGAGCGGCGTCTACATCGCACTGATGGACCCCTACGGCCTCACGCTCTTCAGCGTCGAGGCGTGGGGCATCGTCCTCGGCGTCACCGGGTTGGGCTTCGTGGTCGGTGGCGGGCTGGTGGCGAAGTTCGGCCTCGGCGCCAACCCGGTGCGCACCCTGCTGCTCGTCAATGTCGGCGTCGCGGTGCTGGGCATGACGTTCACGCTGCGCGAGTGGGCCTGGCTCTACGTCCTCGGCCTCTTCATGTTCATGGTGATCATCCCGGCCGCGGAGGCGGCGGAGCAGACGATCATGCAGCGGGTGGTGCCGTTCCGCACCCAGGGCCGGGTCTTCGGCTTCGCGCAGAGCGTCGAGCTCGCGGCGAGCCCGGTCTCGGCGTTCATGATCGGCCCCATCGCCGAGTTCTGGCTGATCCCCTACATGGCGTCGGCGGAGGGCCGCTCGACGTGGGGCTGGCTCGTCGGCAGCGGGGAGGCCCGCGGCATCGCGCTGGTGTTCCTCGGAGCCGGCGCGATCATGCTGGTGACGGTGATGATCGCGCTCGCGTCCGCTCCCTACCGACGGCTCTCGGCCGCGTACGCCTCCGCGCCCCCGCAGCAGCTCGAGGCTGCGGCCGCGGACTGACCGGCTCTCGTCAGGCGGGCATCCGCGCCCGCAGGAAGCGGACCGTGCGGTCCATCGCAGCGACGAACGCCGGCCCGAAGGCGTGGCCGTCGTCGTACCACTCCAGGGTCGAGTCGACGCCTGCGGCGGTCAACGCGCGCTGGGTCGCTCGCGCCCACGGCGGCGGGCAGGTGTCGTCGAAGCGCCCGTGCACCAGCAGCACCGGCTCGGTGATCTCGTCGAACACCGGCCGCGGCGAGACGCCGCGCCAGAACCCGGGGTCCTCGCCCGGCAGACCGTGCCGCCCGCGGAAGCCGGCCTTCAGCTCTGCCAGCGGGGCGTCCGGACGCTGGAACTGGTCGAAGTTCTCCGCCTCCAGGCTCGACACCGAGGCCCAGCCGACGCCGGCGGCGAAGAGGCCGGGCTCGGCCGCGAGCGCCTTCAGCATCACGCCGCCGCCCATCGACCGGCCGAAGAGCGCGATGCGGTCGGGGTCGACCCGCACGTTCGCGGAGTCGCGCAGGGCGTGCACGGCGGCGGCGACGTCGGCGGCGTAGCCCAGCCGTACGGCCGTCTCCACGCGCGGGTCGTCGGTCGACTCCGCGTGGTTGCGGTAGTCGACGTGCAGCGCGACGAACCCCCGCTGGGCGAGGAAGCCGCGCTCGCGGGTCATGCCCTGCCCGCGGACGTAGTAGGCCGGGTCGATGTAGCCGTGGGCGAGCACCACTGCTGGCCATCCCTGACCACCCTGCGGCCCGCGCCCGGTCGGCACGTTGAGCACGCCGCTGATCCGCAGCGGAGTCGTCCCCGCGCCGGCGGTCGTCGAGCGGAACGTGACGTCGTACGACGTGTAGGTGCTCGTGCGCTCGCGGACCGGGCCGAGCCGCAGGTCACCGCCGGCGAGGTCGGCGTCCGCGAGGGCCGCCAAGGAGATCGGGTTTGGCGGAGGCGCCGCCTCCTCGGTGGGCTCCTCGGTCGGCGCCTCGGTCGGTTCGTCAGTGGGGCTGGCCGGCTCGGCCGAGGGCGACTCCGACTGCGAGGACTCAGCGGGAGCCGGTGCCGGGTCCGTGTCCTCGGGCGTCGCCGAGCACGCGGCGAGCAGGGGAAGGCTGGCCAGGAGTGCGGTGACGCGACGCCGGGGGCGGTCCATGGATCCAGTGTGCCCAACACCCGGTGACCGAGGCCCGGTCACATCTGCGGCTCCCCGCGCGTCAAGGGATTGCGATGATGACCAGCGGGAGGGTGGCGCACATGGACCAGACGGAGATCTTCGAGGCCGAGCGGCCGCGGCTGCTCGGGATCGCGAGCCGGGTGCTCGGCGACCACGCCGAGGCCGAGGACGTCGTCCAGCAGGCCTGGCTGCGACTCGACCGGGCGGTGACCTCCGATCCCACCAGCGTGATCGAGAACCTCCCGGCCTGGCTGACCACCGTCACGACGCGGCTCTGCCTCGACCGGCTGCGGGCCCGGACGCCGGTGCCGGTCGAGGAGGTCGAGATGGCGGGCACGGCGCCCGACCCGGCCGACGACGTGGCCCTCGCCGACACCGTGGGCATCGCCCTGCAAGCCGTCATCGACCGACTCTCGCCGCGCGAGCGGGTGGCCTTCGTGCTGCACGACAGCTTCGGGTTCGAGTTCGGCACCATCGCCGCGGTCCTCGACACGACGCCCGTCGCGGCGCGCAAGCTGGCCTCGCGGGCCCGGGCCAAGGTCGCCCAGCCCGCGGCCGAGGACGCCCTCGCGGACTGGGAGGTCGTCGACGCGTTCATGTCCGCCGCCCGCGGCGGCGACTTCCGGCGGCTGCTCGAGCTGCTCGCGCCCGACGCCGTCGTCGGCGCCGACGAGGCCGCCGTCCTCGCCGGGACGCCTGCCTCGATCGAGGGGCGCGCCGACGTGGCCGCGTTCTTCAACGGCAGCGCCCACTCCGCCCTCGCCGTCTACCTCGGCGACCGGCCCGACTACGCCTGGTACCTCAAGGGTGAGGCCAAGGTGGTCTTCGACTTCACCGTCGACCACGGCCAGGTCACGGGCATCACCTTCCGGGCCGCGCCCGACGTGCTCGCCCGGGTCGTACGCCGCTCCGGTCCGGAGCCCGCCTGACACAGCCCGGTCACACCCAGCTCATCATCACCACCAGAGGAGAACCCCATGAAGACCATGACCTGCCGCCAGCTCGGCGGCCCCTGCGACCTCGCGCACCGCGGGGAGAGCCACGACGACGTGATCAACGCCCAGGACAAGCACCTGAAGGAGGCCGAGAAGGCCGGCGACGCCGCCCACCAGCCGGCCCGGAACGAGATGAAGGGCCGCTGGAAGCACCCGAAGAAGTCGCTCGGGTGGTACCGCGACATGAAGCAGGCCTTCGCCGACCTGCCGGAGGCCTGAACCCGGCCAGCACGCGAGCCGCGCGTCACGGGATCGTAAGGAGCAGAACGGCCCCGAGCACCTAGCGTGGGAAGCCGGAGGTGATCGACATGATGGACATGTTGAGCCCAGGCGTCGCCACGGCGCTGCTCGTGATCGTGCTGGTGGCGGCTGCCGCCGGATTCGTCGTGATGCGCGTCCTCGGGGCCCGCGCGGTCGAGGGCGACCATCCCGGCGAGAAGGGCTATGCCAGCCGCCCACGCACCACGCACACTGGGCTTCCACCTACAGACAAGGAACTCTCGTGAGTGATCTCCAGGTCGTCGCCACCATCCCCGCCAGCCCCGAGGCAGCCGACCAGGTCCGCGCGGCCCTGCAGACACTCGCCGAGGCGACTCGGGCGGAGGAGGGGTGCCTCGCGTACGACCTGTTCGAGTCGGGCAGCACGCCGGGCACGTTCGTGACGGTCGAGCGGTGGACCGACTCCGCTGCCCTCGACGCCCACATGGCGACGCCTCACGTGGCCGCCGCGTTCGCGGCCGCGGCGGGCGCCCTCACCGGCGAGGTCGCGGTCCACCCTCTGCAGCCGGTGACCTGAGCGCACAGGTCTGGGCCAGCCCCAGCGCCCAGCACGTCGGGCAGCCGCGCGGCAGCACGGCGGCCGGGACGATCAGCAGCAGCGCCAGCGGACCGAGCCACGGCACGAGCACGAACGCGGCCACCATCAGCGGCAGTCCCAGCGCCCCTCGTACGAGGTGGCGCGGGACGCTGCTGCTGGCGAACATCGTGTCGTGCTGGCTCACGTCAGGAGTTCGTCGCTGCGCGCGGGTCGGATGTCTCAGCGGCGCCGATCGGCCAGCAACCAGGCCGCGCCGGCGCTGACGGCGGTCACGCCGAGCACCGACGGCCAGGTGCCGACCTTCTTGGCCAGCGGGTGCGAGACGCCCATCGCCGTCCAGTAGCCCGCCGTCAGCCCGGCCGCCAGCGGCACCCCGCCGACGGCGTACCACTGCCGGGCAGCGACCGCGTTGGCGCCGAGCATGGCGGCTCCGCCGAGCGGACGGACGCCCGTCTGCTGGGCCAGTGCGAAGCCGCCGATCAGGCCGACGGCGAGCAGGGGAGCGGTGGGAAGTCGATCAAGGTCGGGCACGGCATCGAGCCTAGCCAGCGCTGCACCATGAAGGCAGTTCGTCGCGGCGCCAGCGCTCGGCACGCTCAGCTCCCGGCACCGGGGACTCCAACTGCCTTCATGGTGCGGACGGGTCTCCACGATGGGGCAGCGGATCGTCCGGAATCGGCGCTAGCGTCAGGGACATGAGCAGCGAAGAGACCACCGACGTCTGGGTTCCCCCGCCGTGGGAGCCGCCGATCGACGGCACCGAGGCCGAGCACCTCACCGGTGCACTGGGCCGGATGCGCGCCACCCTGCGGTGGAAGGCCGACGGGCTCGACGAGGCGGGCCTCGCGCAGCGGCTGCCGTCGTCATCGCTGTCCCTCGGGGGCCTCCTGCGCCACCTGGCCCTCGCCGAGGACTACATCCTGACCACCAAGCTCCGCGGCGAGGAGCTCGTCGAGCCGTGGAAGTCGCTCGGCCACGACGACACCGACGAGTGGGAGTTCGAGGCCGACCACTTCAGCGCCGCGGAGACGTACGCCATCTTCGACGAGGCGGTGGCCCGCAACACCCAGCGGATCGACGACGCGGTGGTCGAGGGCGGACTCGACCTGGTCGCGCAGGTCGACGACGGCAACGGCAACCATCCGCGCCTGCGGCGACTCCTGGTCGACCTGCTCGAGGAGTACGCCCGCCACACCGGGCACGCCGACCTCCTCCGCGAGGCGGTCGACGGGCGGGTCGGCGAGGACCCCGACGAGGACTGGACGCCGGCCTGGCTCTAGTCGGTCAAGCCGGACCAGGGGTCCTCGCGGCGCCACAGCTGCGGCAGGTGGAGGGCGACGCCCTGCGACCGGGCGAGGTCGCCGAGCACCCGCATCGTGACGTCGAGGTCGTCGCCGGCGTACGGGAGCGCCCGCAATGGACGGTCGAGACCGCGGAAGAAGTCGTCCCAGTGGGTCAGCACGACCCGCCGGGCCCCGACCGCCTCGACGGTCTGCGCCCAGTAGTCCCGGATGTAGTCCTCCGGCATCACGCCGAGCTGACCCACACCGAGATAGGCGACCTCGGCACGTCGGCCGTCGAGCGCACCGTCGACGAAACCGGCGCTGCCCTGCAGGAGAGCGCTCCGGCCGCTGGTGTGCTCGACGAGGATCGACCAGGCCTCGCCGCACCGGTAGGCGCCGGTCCGCACCGGCGGCACCACCGGCGCGTCGATCGTGCCGGGGAACCGGTCGGGCGGGCAGTGCGACGACTCGACGTGGGTCAGCGTGAACGCGCCGTACGTCCGGGGCTCGCCGGGTGTCACGACGACGAGGCGCGACGGGTCGAGGTCCGCGCCCCGGCCGACGTTGGCCGCGGACTCGCCGCCGACGAGGACGGCACCCGTGCGCTCGGCCACGAGCGCCGAGTCCACGACGTGGTCGAAGTGCGTGTGCACCGGCGCAACGGCGTCGAGCCCGCGACGGCCCGGCCCGAGGCCAAGTCGGTGCAGCGCCGCATCGATGCGCTTCAGGTCGGGCGAGACCGGTCGGAGCAGCAGCGACGGCAGCGACGTGCGCGAGAAGAACCCGTCGGTCATGACGGCGCTCTCGCCGTCGTCCAGGAGCAGGGTCGCCACGCCGACGAACGTCACCGCGAGCCCGGCCCCGGCAGCTGGTACGTCGCAGCGATCGGCGTACCGGCCCAGGTCGGGTCGGCCGAGCTTGAGGCGCATGGCGGTCAGCGTACGGTGGCGCAGTGCCGGGTCCCGAGGGTTTCGCCTACGACGTACGCGGCGGCGACGTCGTGATCACCCACCACGGCCGACGTGCGACGGTGCTGCGCGGCGCCGCGGCCACCGGCTTCCTGGCCGACGTCGAGGACGGCGCCGACGAGCAGGAACTGATGGCCCACGTCACCGGCAACTACCGACGGGGGAACGAGCGGACGGCGAAGGACCACCCGCGCAACCGGGGACGCTGAGGGACTACTTCGACGGCTCCGGGGTGTCGACGTCGACGTTGACGTCCGGGCAGCCGACCTTGGGGTTGAGCCCGGTGTAGTTGAGCGGGCCGGCCACCACGTTGAGGGCGATGTCGCTGGCCTCCGAGCAGTTGGTCTCCGCGTCGTCGAAGTAGCCGCGCTGGAAGGCGGCGAACGCTCCGATGATCAACCAGAGCACGAGCAGGATGCCGATCAGTCGTCCCATGGGGACCTCCTTGACCATGACGGCGGGGTCGCCGTCGCGGCCGATCATCGCCCCGCCCCAGTCTGCCTGCCACCCTCCCAGGGGTAGGTGGCCCTAGTGTGCGAGGCATGACGATCCTCACGGTGGGCTTCTCCCTGCTGGCCGCGCTGCTCCACGTCTACATCTGGGTGCTCGAGTCCTTCCGCTGGACCGAGCCGTCGACGCGCAAGACCTTCGGGGTCTCCGAGGCCGACGCCGAGGTCACCAAGCCGCTGGCCTACAACCAGGGCTTCTACAACCTGTTCCTGGCGATCATCACCCTCATCGGCCTCGCGCTCCTCACGAGCGAGCACGGGATCGGGTCTGCGCTCGCGCTGGCCGGCACCGGGTCGATGCTCGCTGCGGCCGTCGTACTCGTCACCCACGACCGCACCATGGTCCGCGCCGCACTGACGCAGGGCACGCTGCCCGCCCTTGCGGTGCTGTTCCTGCTGCTCGAGCTCTAGGGGATCACTGGGCGAGCCAGGTGTGCACCGACGAGACGACCGATGCGCCCTCGCCGGTCGCCGACGCCACCCGCTTCATCGACCCCGACCGGATGTCGCCGCCCGCGAAGACGCCCGGCAGCGTGGTGGCCAGGTCCTCCGGGGGTACGTCCTCGAGCCAGGCGGTGCGCGGGATGTCGCGGCCGGTGAGGACGAAGCCGCGCGCGTCGCGCAGCACCGTGTCGGGAAGCCAGCCGCACTCGGGCGCGGCCCCGAGCAGCAGGAAGAGCCCGCGCGCGTCGACGCGCTCGTGCTCCTTGGTCTCGACGTCCTCCATGGTGATCCACGCCAGGTGGCTGACGTCGTCCGCGCCGCCGTCGACGACGCACGTCGAGCCCCGAACGGTGATCCGCGGGTTCCACTCGATCTCGTTGATCAGGTAGGACGACATGGTGGCCGTCAGGTCGGGACGGCGTACGGCGATCGTGACCTCCTTGGCGAAGCGGGCGGCGTGGATCGCGGCCTGCCCGGCCGAGTTGCCGCCGCCGACGATGACGATGTGGTCGCCGGCGAGCTCGCGCGCCGCCGCCATCGCCGCGCCGTAGTAGACCCCGCGGCCGACGAGCTCCTCGATCGAGTCGACGCCGAGCCGGCGGTAGTTCACGCCGGTGGCGACCAGCACCGTACGCGCATGCACGTCGCCGCCCTCGGTGTGGACGATGTGGTGCCCGCCCTCCTCGCACGGCGAGATCCCGGTCGCCGGCCAACCGGTGAAGAAGCGGGTGCCGAAGCGCAGGGCCTGGCCGCGGGCGCGCTGCGCGAGCCGCATCCCGGAGATGCCGCGCGGGAAGCCGAGGTAGTTGCGGATCATCGAGCTGGTGCCGGCCTGGCCGCCGATCGCCTCCGCCTCGAGGCAGATCGTCGAGAGGCCCTCGCTGGAGGCGTACACGCTCGCCGCGAGCCCCGCCGGCCCGGCGCCGACGACCACGAGGTCGACGACCTCGTCGACGTCGATCTCGTCGGGTCGGCCGTAGAGCTGGTTGGCGAGGGCCCGCACGCTCGGGCAGTGGCCGCACCAGCCGACCAGCGACGAGACGACGGGCCACCTGCCTTCGTCCTCGGGGCACCGCGCCATCACCTCGCGACCGACCTCGCTGTCGGGGTGGTGCACGCCGGCGGGCATGCCGACCCGGCCGAGGTAGTCGAGGAGCTCGCGGGTGAGCGCGTCCTTCTCCGGCGTGATGATGCGGACGTTCTCGACGACCGGGGTGGCGACGGTGGCGTTCCACTCGTTGAGCATCTCGCCGACGGCGCCGTGGAACTCCTCGTCGCGCGGCCCCTGCGGCATCAGCAGGAGGGCGTCGACCTTGCCGGCCGCGACCGCGTGGCGGAAGTCGGCGTTGTCGGCCCGGAAGCGGCTGATGTGCGACACGATCAGCCGACGCGCGGTCGGTACGGCCTTCCGGGTGCCGGCGATGAGGGCGTAGAGCTTCTCCTGCTCGTGGTCGGTGTCGATCACGAAGAGCGCCACCTGGTGCCCGGAGCCCATGAGGTCCATGGCGGTCGTCTTCGCGGTGACCTCGTCGCTCACCAGCCGGACGTCGTACTCCCGCTCGTAGCGCCCGAAGGCCTCGGCCAGCACGTCTCCGTGGTTTGCGGAGGCGATGACGATCGCGGGCGCTCCCATGTCACCGGATCGTAGCCCTCGCTATCTAGGGACGTTCTCGTAGGAGATCCGGCCCTCCGACCTACCAAAACGTCCCTAGATACCCGGGGTGGGGGGAGCGGGGTCAGCCGGTGAGGTTGTGGACGAAGCACCAGCGCCACGACTCGTCGGGCTGGGCCGACTCCATGACCGGGTGGAGGGTCTCGTGGAAGTGGCCGGTCGCGTGCTTTCCGATCGAGGAGTCACAGCAGCCGACGTGGCCGCACTCCAGGCACTGGCGCAGCGAGACCCACGGGGTGCCGTCGGCCAGGCAGGGCGTGCACGCCGGGTCGTCGACGGTGTCGATCGCGGGGTAGGCCTCGAGGTCGTCGCACTGGCGGCCGGCAGTGAACGCCAGCGACCCGATGCGGATCCGCTCCGGGGCCTCCGACCCGGCGTCGAGCATGGACTCCTCGATGTCCAGCAGTCCCAGCACCTGGCTGACGACCTCGGAGGGCACGTGGCCCTTGCCGCGGACCAGCAGCACCTTGGCGCGCTCGGCGTCGATCATCTCCTGCCGGATCCGCGCGTACAGCTGCGAGGGAGTCTCCTGGTCCTCCGCCGTCGCGAGCTGCTCCCAGGCGGCGAACGAGCGCTGGTCGAGGCGCGACCGGATCTGGTCGGAGACGCCGTGGTGGTCGTCGTACTCGAGCTCGTCGAGCTTCGCGAGGCCCGCGTCGGCGGCCTGCTGCAGGAGCGCGGCGCGCGCGAGCGCGTCCTCGGCGGGGTCGGGAGCGGGCACGTCGAGGAGCCGCGTCAGCAGCGGGAGGGTCGCCCCCTGCAGGAACAGCGTGCCGGCCACGACGGTGAAGGCGATGAGGAGCAGCACCTCGCGGTGCTCCCAGTCCTCCGGGATCACGAACGCCGCGGCGAGCGTCACCACGCCGCGCATCCCGGCCCAGCCGATGAGGAAGGTCCACGACGCCGGGAGCGGGTCCTCACCGACCCGCCGGAACACCCAGGTGAGGTAGACCCAGCCCATTCGTACGGCGATGACGGTGGCCAGCGTCGCCCCGCACAGCGCAGCGATCCGGCCCACCGAGAGCGTCGAGTCGGCGACGTCGGCCAGGATCCAGTCGAGCTGGAGGCCGATGAGGAGGAACACCGTGTTCTCCAGGATGAAGGCCACGGTGCGCCAGGTGATGCGCTCGGTGATGCGCGACTGCGCGGTCTGGATGATCGGCGCCTTGTGCCCGAGCAGCAGGCCGGCCACGACGACCGAGATGACACCGGAGGCGTGCACCTCCTCCGCGGCGACGAACGCGGCGAAGGGGGTGAGGAACGAGATCGCGGTGTCCATCAGCGGGTCGGTGATCCGCTTGCGGAGCCACGCCACGAGGACGAAGACGCCGATTCCGATCAGCAGCCCACCGCCCGCTGCACGGACGAAGTCGACGCCCACCTCGGTCAGCGCGAAGCCGCCGGAGAAGGCCGCGATGGCGGTGCGCAGGGTGACCAGCGCGCTGGCGTCGTTGAGGAGCGACTCGCCCTCGAGGATCGTCACCACCCGTCTCGGCAGGCCGATCCGGCGAGCGACGGCGGTCGCCGCGACCGCGTCCGGCGGGGCGACGACCGCGCCGATCGCGATGGCCGCGGCCCAGCCGATGTCGGGCACGAGCGCGTGCACGACCACCCCGACCGCGAGCGACGTCAGCACCACCAGGACCACCGAGAGCCGGAGGATCGACCCGCGGTTGGCGTTGAAGTCGACGAGCGACGTCTGGATCGCTGCCGCGTAGAGCAGTGGCGGCAGCAGCCCCAGCAGGACCACCTCGGACTCGAGGTGGATCGTCGGCACGCCGGGGACGTACGACGCCACGGCTCCGACCACGATCAGCAGGAGTGGCGCGGGGACGTGCAGGCGGTCGCTGACAGCGGTCGCGGCGAGCACGACGGCGGCCATCGAGACCAGCAGCAGGGCGAGTTCCACCGGGCGAGTCTCGCGGGTGCGCGCCGGTCAGGCCAGCGCGTTCACGGTCAGCGGACGACGTCGTAGCGCTGGAGCGTGACCCCGTTGGAGTACGCGGCGTGCTCGATGAGCGCCAGCTTCGTCTTGTCGGGGGCGGCGTCGGCGGCGAAGAGGCGCTTGCCGCTGCCGAGCATGATCGGGAAAACGAGCAGGTGGTAGCGGTCGACCAGGCCCGCGGCCGCGAGGCCCTGGGCGAGGGTCGGGCTGCCGTGCACGTGGATCTCCCCGCCCTCGGTCTCCTTGAGCGCGGCGACGTCGTCGAGTGAGCGGAGCACGCTGACCTGGCCCTCGCCCCACGGCACCGTGTCGCCGTCGAGCGTGGTCGAGACGACGTACTTCGGCATCGCGTTGTAGGTCGCGAACTCTTCCATCGACGGCCACACGGGCGCGAACTCGTCGTACGACTGGCGGCCGAGGAGCAGCGCGGTGGCCTCGAGGGTCTCGCGGCCCTTGATCTCGTACGCCGCGGGGTCGAACGCGACGTCCTTGAACGTCCAGCCGCCGTGCGGGTGGTCCCCGCCGCCGGGTGAGTCGACGATGCCGTCGAGGGTGATCAACTCGGTCACGACCAGGGTGCGCATGGTGGATCCTCTCTCGATGGGGACGGGTCAGGAAGCGAGCAGGTCGTCGATCTGGTTGATGGCCGACGACGCACCCTCGACGACGCCCATCGCCAGCACCTGCTGCAGGGCCTCGGCGGTGGCGAAGGTGGAGACGTACGTCGCCTGCGTGCCGCCGTCGGTCTCGGTGAACGTGTAGACGTTGACCGACACCGGCAGGTCGGTGTTGGGGGCGAAGGTCTCGTCGCGGGCGAAGCCGTCGTCGAAGGTGAAGCCGCGCGGGCCGTCGACCTCGGTGATGGTCCAGTAGCCGTAGTACTTCGCGCCCTCCGGGCTGGTCATGAAGTAGTTCATCCGCCCGCCCGGCGCCAGCTCGTGGTCGACGAAGGTCGCGGGATAGGTCGGCGGGCCCCACACGCGCTCGAGCTGGCGCGGGTCGGCGTACACCTCCCAGACGCGCTCGGCGGGGGCGGCGAAGTCGGCGGTGATGGTGAGGGTGCGGGCGTCGGTGTCGTGGTGGACGTCGGTGACGGGCATGGGTGATCAGTCCTTCTCAGTGGTGGTGGAGGTGTGGGTGTCGGCGGCGAGGAGCTCGTCCATCCGGGAGATGCGGCCGCGCCAGAGGGCCTCGAGCTCGGTGAGCATCACGCCCACCGACCGCACGGCCTCCACGTCGCCGCTTGCCAGGGCCTCGCGACCCTGCCGACGCTTGGTCAGCAGGCCGGCTCGCTCGAGCACGGCGACGTGCTTCTGGACGGCCGCGAAGCTCATGTCATAGCTCTGCGCCAGGGCCGAGACGGAGTGCTCGCCGGCCAGCACGCGACGGAGGATGTCGCGCCGGGTCCGGTCGGCGAGGGCGTGGAACCAGGCGTCCGCCCGGGCCTCCTGCTCGCTGTCCGTCTCGGTCATGGGAGTAACGTACAACCAAATGGTTGTACGTTGTCAAGGGGCCTCGTCAGACTCTTTGCCGGGCGGCGCGCATACCCCGGATCACGCGGGGCACTGGACCTTCTTAAGGGTGGGAGGTCCTCCGCGGCGAGTAGCATCGACGCTGCGGTGCGAGTCTCGTGCCACGATCTCGAAGAGAAGTGGGACTGCATCGTGGAGCGACTCGTGGAAGGTCTCCGTCTCGGCGACCGCTACGTGCTGGAGGAGCGCATCGCCTCCGGGGGCATGGCCCACGTCTGGAGCGCCATCGACGACGTCCTGCAGCGCCAGGTCGCCGTGAAGGTCATGCGGGCCGACATGGACGACGAGGACGAGGTCTTCGCGCAGCGCTTCCGCGACGAGGCGCAGCACTCGGCGTCGCTGATGCACCCCAACATCACCACGGTCTTCGACTTCGGCGAGGACGACCACCGCTCGTACCTCGTGATGGAGCTGGTCGAGGGCCTGCCGCTGTCGGCGGTCATCCGCGACCAGGGCGCCCTCGACGTCGAGAACGTGCGCTCGATCCTCGCCCAGGCCGCGCTCGCGCTCGGCACGGCCCACGAGGCCGGCGTCGTCCATCGCGACGTCAAGCCCGCCAACATCCTGCTCCGCAACGACGGCGTCGTGAAGCTCACCGACTTCGGCATCGCGCGCGCCATGGACGGCATCGGCCACACCCGGGTCGGCGAGATGGTCGGCACCCCCAACTACATCAGCCCCGAGCAGGCGCTCGGCGCGAAGGCGACCGGCGCCAGCGACCTCTACGCCCTCGGCGTCGTGGCCCACGAGATGCTCACGGGGGTACGACCCTTTGACCGCGGTACGCCGATCGCCACCGCGATGTCGCACGTCAACGAGCCCCCGCCGCCGCTGGGCGACGACGTGCCGACCGACCTACGTGCCGTCGTCGCGACGCTGCTGGAGAAGGATCCCGAGAAGCGTCCGGCCAACGCGCGGACGGTCGCCGTCATGCTCGGCGTCGCCACCAACGAGCTCTCCGGGCTCGACCTGGGGCTGGCCTCGGGGGTGGCGAGCGACTACGTCCTTCCGGTCACACCGGTCACTCCGGTGAACCTCCGGCGACCGGCGCCGATCGACACCCCGACCGTGGCCGCCAGCGCCGCAGAGCTGCTCGACCAGCCTCGCGACTAGCCCCCGCGACTAGGGCGTGTCTCTGAAGTCATGCCAGCCAGAGCATGATCGCGGCCAAGACGACGCCGCCTCGAAAGACCACTGCGTGCTTGTCGTAGCGGGTGGCGAGTCCGCGCCAGTTCTTCACGTGGTTGAACGCTCGCTCGACCACGTTGCGGTGCTTGTAGTCGCTGGCGTCGAAGCCGACGGGCCGCCCACCGCGTGAGCCCTTGTTCTTGCGGTGTCGAATCTGGTCGGAAGGTTCGGGGATGACCGCGGTGATTCCCCGTGAGCGCAGATGCGCCCGGTGACCACGCGCGGAGTAGGCCTTGTCGGCGCGCAGCGCCTCAGGAGTCGTTCGTGGCCGCCCGGGTCCGACGCGGGGAATCCGGAGCTCGGCCAGGAGCTTCGGCAACGCCGGGGAGTCGTTGGCCTGCCCCGGAGTCACCGCGATGAC
>NZ_SDWV01000008.1 GCF_004137345.1 Nocardioides zhouii | reverse complement strand
CGGCTCGACCTCAGGACTCGAAGGCGGAGTCGATGTACTGGTCGACGTTGTCGCCGGTGACGACCGGCGCGTAGAGCTGCACCAGGCGTGGGACCTCGACCTCGACGAGGTCGGTCATCGCCTTCTGCTGCAGGATCAGGCGGGCGAGCTTGACGCCGTCAGCGCCCTGGGTCGACGGGTAGATGACCGTCGCCTTGAGGACCCCGCTGTCGTCCTGGATCTCGCGCATGGCGTTGGCCGAACCGGCACCGCCGACCATCACGAACTCGTCGCGACCGGCATTCTCGATGGCGGCCAGGACGCCGACGCCCTGGTCGTCGTCGTGGTTCCACAGGAAGTCGATCTTCGGCTCGGCCTGCAGCAGGCTGGCCGCGACCTCCTCACCGCTCTCGACGGTGAACTCGGCCGCCTGGCGGGCGTCGACGTCGAGGTCGCACTCGGACAGCGCGTCCTCGAAGCCCTGGCTGCGGTCCTGGGTCAGCGGCAGCGAGTCGATGCCGGCGATCTCGGCGACGATGGCGTCCTCGTTGCCGTCGGCCTGCTCGCAGACGTACTGGCCGGCGGACACACCCATGCCGTAGTTGTCGCCGAGCACGGTGACCCGCGCGGCGTTGGGGTCGTCGAACTCACGGTCCACGTTGATGACCGTGATGCCGGCCTCCATGGCCTGGAGGGCGACAGGCGTCATCGCGGCTCCGTCGAAGGGCAGCAGCACGATGGCGTCGACGCCGTCGTTGATGAAGGTCTCGACCTGGCTGATCTGCAGGTTGACGTCGTTGGTGCCCTCGGCCACCTGCAGGTCGATGTCGGGGTACTGCTCGGCCAGGTCGCGGACGTTGTTCGTGATCGCCGCCATCCAGCCGTGGTCGGCGGCCGGCGCCGAGAAGCCGATGGTGACCGTGTCGCCGGACTCGTCGTTGCCGCCCTCGGCGGCCACGGGGGTGGAGTCCGAGGAGCTCTCCTCGTCGTTGGCGGCGTCCTCGGCGCTGCCGGTGCAGGCGGTGAGGGCCAGGACGGCGACCGCGCCGACCACGAGGCCGGGATAGCGGCGGCTCTGCTGCCGTGAGGTGGTGGTGCGCAGTCGCATGGGATGTGCTCCTTGTGTCAGGTGTGGGTGCGATGTGCTGGTGACGCTGGTGGTGCGGACGATTCCGAGTGCGGGTGGACCCGACGCCTAGGTCGAGGTCGAGCGTCGCGCCAGGCGCTGCTGGAACAGCACGGCGACGACGATGATCAGGCCCTTGGCGACGGCCTGGGTCGAGCTGTCCTGGTTGTTGAGGACGAACACGTTGCTGAGCGTGCTGAAGACCAGCACGCCGATCACGGTGCCGGCGATCGTGCCGCGCCCACCGGTGAGGAGCGTGCCGCCGATGACGACCGCGGCGATCGCGTCGAGCTCCAGCAGCGAACCGTGCGTGGAGCTGCCGGTCGAGGTGCGCGCGAGGAACATGAGGGCGGCGAGGCCGCAGCAGAGCCCGACGAGCACGTAGAGCAGTGCTGTGTGGCGCTTGACGTTGATGCCGGCGAGGCGCGCTGCCTCGGGGCTGCCGCCCACGGCCAGGGTGCGGCGCCCGAAGGTGGTCCGGTTGAGCAGGACCCAGCCCCCCAACGCGACCAGCGCGAAGATGACGACGAGCAGCGGGACACCGACGACGTCGGCGGACCAGAAGTCCTTGAACCCCTCGACCCGCACGATCTGGGTGCGTCGCTCGGAGATGATCTCGGCCAGTCCGCGCGCGGACGCCAGCATCGCGAGGGTCATGATGAACGGGACGACGTTGCCGTAGGCAATCAGCACGCCGTTGACGAGCCCGCAGGCCCCGCCGACTGCGAGCGCGACGAACACCATGACGATCCAGTGGGTGTCCTCGGCCATCGTCTGCGTCGCGAAGGTGGTCGCCCACACCGAGGAGAGCGCCACGATGGCACCCACGGACAGGTCGATCCCCCCTCCGATGATCACGAACGTCATGCCGATGCTGACCACGCCGAAGATGGAGGCGAGCCGCAGGATCGTCACCATGTTGTCGACGCTCGCGAAGCGGTCACCCGCGGTGGCGACGCCGACGACGCAGATCACCAGCAGGGCCAGGACCAGGCCGATGTTGCGACCGAAGGCACCGCCCATCAGGCCGGCGACACGTGAGGTCCCCGCGGACTCGGAAGCGGCGCGCTCGACACGGACGGTGTCGCTCGAGGGGGCCACGGTGTTCTCGACGGCGCTCAGGTCAGGTGCCTGGTCCGTCCCGGGGGTCGTGCGGTGGTCGCTCATGCGGCGCTTCCTTCCATGACGAGATCGAGGACGCGGGACTCGTCGATCTCCTGTGCGGGTCCCTCGTGGACGACGCGGCCCTCCCGGACCACCAGCACCCGGTCCGCCAGCCCGAGCACCTCCTCCACCTCGCTCGACACGACCACGACGGCGACGCCGGAGTCGGCCAGCGCGCGTACGACGGCATAGATCTCCGACCGGGCGCCGACATCGACGCCGCGGGTGGGCTCGTCGAGCAGGAGCACGCGGCACTCGCGGAGGAGCCACCGGGCCAGGACGACCTTCTGCTGGTTGCCTCCCGAGAGGAGGCGGACGAGGCGGTCGACCCCGGCCGGGCGTACGTCCAGCGACTGGGTGACCTCGGTGGCGCGGCGGCGTTCGTCCCCGCGGTCGAGGAAGCCCAACCGGGCGAAGCGGCCCAGCGTGGAGATGGTGATGTTGCTGTAGATCGCCTGGTCGAGCAGCAGGCCCTGGCTCTTGCGCTCCTCGGGGGCGAGGCCGAGGCCGGCCTTGACGGCTGCCGGGACCGAGCCGCGGCGCAGCTCGCGCCCGTTGACGCGTACGGTCCCCGCGGACGGACGGCGGGCACCGTAGACGGTCTCGAGGATCTCGGACCGGCCGGCGCCGACGAGGCCTGCGAGGCCGACGATCTCCCCCGCGTGGACCTTGAGGTCGACACCGGAGAAGACGCCCGCGAGCTCGAGGCCGCTCACGTCCAGGACGGGCTCGCCCGAGGTGGTCACGGTGTCGCCGCGGGCCGGGAAGACGTACTCGATCGAGCGACCCGTCATCAGCTTGATGAGGTCGGCGGTGGGCGTGTCGGCCACTGCGAGGCCCGAGGCGACGGTGCTGCCGTCCTTGAGCACCGTGATGCGGTCACCGATCTGGCGGATCTCCTCCAGCCGGTGGGAGATGTAGACCACGGCCACGCCCTCGGCGGTGAGGTCGCGGATGACGCGGAAGAGGTTGTCGACCTCGCCCTGGTCGAGCGCGGCCGACGGCTCGTCGAGGACGAGCAGGCGGGTGTCCTGGGAGAGCGCCCGCGCCATGCTGACGATCTGCTGCGCGGCCGGGGCGAGTCGTCCGACCGCGCGCGTGGGAGAGAGCTCGCTGTGCCCGAGGCGGCCGAGCAGGTCCGCGGCCGCCCGGTTGGTCCGGCCGCGCTGGCTCATCCCCGCCGAGGACAGCTCGTGGCCCAGGAAGATGTTCTCCGCGACGGAGAGCCCCGGCACCAGGTCGAGCTCCTGGTAGATGGTCGAGATGCCGAGCTTCATCGCGGACTGGGGCGTCGGCAGCGCGACGGGCTGGCCCTCCCACAGGATCTCGCCCTCGTCGGGCTGGTAGCTCGCGGAGAGCACCTTGATCAGGGTGGACTTGCCGGCGCCGTTCTGTCCCAGCAGGCAGTGGACCTCGCCCGGACGGACGTCGAGGTCGACTCCGCCCAGCGCAAGCACGCCGGGGAAGCGCTTGACGATGCCGCGCATCTCGAGGAGCGGGGCCGCGGTCGGCTGGGACATCACGGAGGAACTGTGGCATGCGTCACGCACTTTTGTCGAGCACCTGTCTAAAGTCATTCACCTGATGTGGAAAGTGCGGGAATGTGCTTGACTCCACCCGTGCGCACCGGTGAGCTCTTCGAACTCCTTCGCGACGGAAGGCCGTGGACCCGGGCCCAGCTCGCGGACGCGACCGGCCTCGCCCGCTCCACCGTGACCACCCGGATCGACACCCTGATGCGGCTCGGCCTGGTGGCGCCGTACGGCGGCGCCCGCTCCACCGGCGGGCGGCCGCCGACCCTCTTCGCGCTCAATCCCGGTGCCAAGCTCGTGGTCGGGGTGGACATCGGCGCCACCCACGCCCGCGCCGCACTGACCGACCTCGACGGCAAGATCCTGGGCGAGACCGACGCCCAGATCGAGGTGGCGGCCGGTCCCGAGCAGGTCCTGGGCTGGGTCGTGGAGACCGTGCGCGACCTCGTCTCGGCCAGCGGTCGGCAGCTCGCCGACCTCGCGGCGATCGGCATCGGGCTGCCCGGCCCTGTCGAGCACTCCACCGGACGCCCGATCAACCCGCCGATCATGCCGGGATGGGACCGCTACGACGTACCCGGCCACCTCCGCCAGTTCTACCCCGTGCCGGTGCTCGTGGACAACGACGTGAACATCATGGCGCTCGGCGAGCGCCGTGCGTACCTGCGCGATGTCGACGACCTCGTCCTGATCAAGGTCGCCACCGGCATCGGTGCCGGCATCGTCTCTGGCGGGATCCTGCAGCGCGGTGCCCGCGGCACGGCGGGCGACCTCGGGCACGTCCGCGTGCGCAGGGCCGACGACGTGCTGTGCCGGTGCGGCAACACCGGCTGCCTCGAGGCAGTCGCCGCGGGGCCGGCACTGGCCGCCGCCGTCCGCGAGCAGGGCGAGGACGCGACGACAGGTGGCGACGTGGTCGACCTCGTGCGCGCCGGCAGCCTCGTCGCCATGGCGGTCGTCCGCCAGGCGGGTCGCGACATCGGTGAGGTCGTCGCGACCATGACGAACCTGGTCAACCCGTCCGTCGTCGTGATCGGCGGTCAGCTCGCCGGGGCGGGCGAGCATCTCCTCGCGGGCATCCGCGAGTCCGTCTACCAGCGCTCGCTGCCCCTCGCCACTGAGCACCTGCGCATCGTGACGTCACGCGCCGGCGGCGAGGCCGCCGTGCTCGGTGCGTCCGCGCTCGCCATCGAGCACGTCCTCTCCCCCGACGTCGTCGAGGCGGCCTGCGAAGCGCTCGCGGCGGCCGACGCCGCCGCCGAGGCAGCGCCTGCCTGAGGCAGGACCTCAGCGCAGCTTGTAGTCCTTGAGCAGGCTGCGCCCGATGATCATCTTCTGGATGTCGGAGGTGCCCTCGCCGATCAGCATGAACGCCGACTCGCGGTAGAGGCGCTCGATCTCGTACTCCTTGGAGTAGCCGTAGCCGCCGTGGATGCGGAACGACGCCTCGACGACCTCGTTGCAGTACTCGCTGGCGAGCATCTTGGCCATGCCGGCCTCGACGTCCATCCGCTGGCCGGAGTCCTTGAGACGCGCGGCCTTCACCATCATCGTGTGGGCGGTCTCGACCTTGGTGGCCATCTCGGCGAGGCGGAACAGGACCGCCTGGTGCTCGGCGATCGGCTTGCCGAACGTCTCGCGCTGCTGGGCGTACGCGATGCCGAGCTCGAAGGCCCGGTTGGCGATGCCGCAGGCGCGCGCGGCGACGTTGACGCGGCCGACCTCGACGCCGTCCATCATCTGGTAGAAGCCCTTGCCGGGCTCACCACCGAGGACCTGGTCGGCACCGATCTTGTGGTTCTCGAAGATGGCCTCGGTCGTGTCGACGCCCTTGTAGCCCATCTTGTCGATCTTCCCGGGGATGGTGAGGCCGGGAGCGGTCTCGCCGAAGCCCGGCTCCTTCTCCACCAGGAAAGTCGTCATGTTCTTGTACGGGGTGTCCGCGCCCTCGTCGGTCTTGACCAGCACCGCGATCAGCGTCGACGAGCCACCGTTGGTCAGCCACATCTTCTGGCCGTTGATCGTGTAGTCGCCGTCGTCGCCCTTGACGGCCTTGGTCGAGATCGCCGCGACGTCAGAGCCGAGCCCGGGCTCGGACATCGAGAACGCGCCGCGGACCTCGCCGGTCGCCATCCGCGGGAGGTACTTCTGCTTCTGCTCCTCGGTGCCGTGCTGCATCAGCATGTAGGCGACGATGAAGTGGGTGTTGATCACGCCGGAGACGCTCATCCAGCCGCGCGCGATCTCCTCGACGCACAGCGCGTACGTCAGCAGCGACTCGCCGAGGCCGTCGTACTCCTCGGGGATCATCAGCCCGAAGATGCCGAGCTCCTTGAGGCCCTCGACGATCTCGGTGGGGTACTCGTCCTTGTGCTCGAGCTCGTTGGCGACCGGGATGATCTTCTCGTCCACGAACTGCCGGACGGCCTTGAGGATCTCGGTCTGGTCCTCGGAGAGGCCTTCGGTCTGGCAGAGACGGGGCATGCGCTGGAGTGTAGTTATCAGTCGTTCACCTCGGCAGGGGCCGACTCCGAGACTGTTGTCACACCCCGCCGGATCAGGCCGGGCGTGAGAGAATCGAGTGCATGCGACCCACCCGCCTGATCGTGCCGGCCCTCGGGGCTTCGCTGGTGCTGCTCATGAGCGCCTGTGGTGACGACTCGTCGGTCGCCACCGAGGACCCGGGGACGGACACCTCGACGTCCGAGACCCCCCAGTCGTCGGAGACCCCCTCGGCCGAGCCGGTCGCGCTGATCGACTTCGGCGAGGAGCCGGCCACCAGCCCCCGCTACAAGAAGGCCGCCCTGCGCGCGGTCGACGACGACCTCATCACGATGGTGCCCTCCACGCTCCCGGACGGCTGGACGACCGTGGGTGGCGGCTACCAGGCCGACCCACAGTGGTGGCACATGGAGTTCACGGCGCCCAGCGGCGACGTGACCCTCGACCAGTTCCCGGGCGACACCGACGCGGTGCTGGGCTCCCAGGAGAGCCTCGCCACGTCGGGCGACGTGGACCTCTCCGCCTGGGGCATCGGCACCTGGGCGGCCTGGGACCACGAGGGCGCCACCGTGCTCACCCACGAGCTCAAGGGCAGCACCGTCGTCCTGCAGGGCACCGACCAGGACACGGTCGAGGACCTCGCCAAGTCGCTGCTCCCCGCGGAGGACGCCAGCGACCAGGAGGGCTGACCCCTCGGGTCAGTCGTTCTCCCAGGTGGAGCCCGGCGTGAGGTTGTCGGGCTCGATCGTCGTGCGCGGCGCGAAGCCGACCCTGCGGCCGTTGACCATCTTCCACTCCGAGTACGTCGTGGTGTAGGCGTTGCGGCTGTAGGGCTCCTTCCACATCAGGTCGAAGTTCGCGAGGTAGTCGCGGACGTTGCCCCGTCCGTGCATCGTGAAGAGGATCTCGTCCTGCGGGGTGCCCAGGCTCGACCAGTTGGTCGAACCGGTCCACACGATGTTGCTGTCGATCACGCCCTTGTACGAGCCCTGCAGCACGAAGTACTTCTGGTGCGTGTAGCGCTCGATGCTCTCCGGCATGTCGTCGATCTCCGGGTCGCCCGTCGGCACGTCGTCGGCCAGGTTGAACCCGGTCGAGCGCAGCGGCACGCGGCCGCGCTCCGTGGGCGCACCGAGGTGGGTCTTGGTGTAGTAGCCCATCAGCCCGTAGTTGACCCGCAGGTCGCAGCCCTGGGCGTAGAGGTCGCGGAGCTTGTCGGCGATGTAGTTGCCGCGGTTGCCGCGCATGGTGTGCATCGACAGGCGCAGCTTGGTGCGCGTCTGGTAGCCCTCGGGCACGGTGTAGACGCACTGCACGTTGTTGAGGATGTCGAGAATGACGTCCTTGTCCTTCGTGGTGTGCCGCGGGAAGACGACGTTGTGGTACTTCTGCATGTCGCCCGCGGGGCAGACGAGGCCGCCGTCGCAGAACTCGTACGTCGCGCGGCGCTTGTTCCAGTCCGGACGCATGTCGTTGAAGAGGGCCTCGAACTGGTCGTAGAGCGTCGTCTTGCCGACCGTGGTCCAGAGGTCGTTCCACTGCCAGCGCACGGCGTTCAGCGTCATGTTCTGCGAGCCGAGCATGACCACGTTGCGGTTCCGGCCGGTGCGGCTGAACAGGTAGAACTTCGAGTGCAGGTTGTTGAACTCGTTCTCGTCCGCGCGGCAGCCCGAGATGCAGCGCTTGAGGAAGCTCGACTTCGTGGTCTTGCGACCCAGCTCGCGCTGGATCCGGACCTGGGCGTTGGGCACCAGGTGGTCGTTGAGGAGCACCTGCACCTTGACGCCGCGCTGGTGGGCGCGGATCAGCTCGTCGGCGAAGACCTGCCGGTCGAGGGAGTAGGCCGAGATGATGATCTTCTCGCCTCGCGGCGTGTTGCGGATCGCGCGCAGGATGTGGCGCTCGATGACGAAGCGGTCCTTCTCGACCATCGGGTTGTTGAACTTGGCCCCGACCGGGACCTTCCACTTCTTGCTCGGCTTGCCGGGCTTGAGCGCCAGCGCGGTGGTCGTCGCAGTCGCGGTGCCGGTCGACGGCGCGGCGTCGGCCGCCGAGGTGCCGAGGGTCGGGACGAGCAGTGCAGCGCCGAGGCCGCAGGTGGCGAGGATGGCCGAAAGCTTGGAACGCACGTCAACAACTCCTACGGGGCTGAGGCACCCGAGATCAGGGATTACCCCGGAAGCGTGGCGGCACATCACCTGTGCTCGCACGGACGTCGGCCACGATATCAGCGACGAGCCGGGCCGCGGACTCGACTAATTCCCGCTCGCTCACGGTGCCGGGCGCGCGTCCGCCTGCCGTGGCGGCCTCGCCGGGGGCCAGCGCAGACAGCTCGCCCAGCACGTGGAACCCCCGGTGGGTGATGAGGTCGGTGGCGGTCCGGTCGAGCTCGGCGAACCTCGCCAGGTGCTCCGCCGGCAGGCCGCCGCGCTCGCGGGGCTGGGCGGCGAGGAGGCCCTCTGCGAGGTAGCCGCGGATCCAGACGCCGCGGTCGTGGGCGGAGTACGACGGCAGGTGGCCGTTGACCTGGCGCAGCAGCTCGATCTGCACGATCCCCAGGGCCGGGTTGACCGCCTCCGTGGGCAGCTCGTAGGCGTCGGGGTCGACGCCGAGCACCTCGGCGAAGTGCCGCCAGTGCAGGTCGTGCGGCTGGCCGCTGCCCGGCATCACCAGGACGTGGACCCGGTCGCTCGGCACGTCGGCGGTCCACCGCTCGAGGACACCCGCCAGGTCCCACGTACGCATGCTGAACTCGGGACCACCGGCCGACCGGCCGTCGAGCACGCCGGCGAGGTCGACGGTGCCGCCGTTCTTCACCGACTCCTGCCAGCCCGCCGACACCACGCTGGCGGCGTCGCGGGCGGTGACCACCACGTGCACCTCGGAGTCGGGGAACGCCGCGATCGCGCGTCCCGCCTGCTCCTCAGTGGCGCCGCAGAAGAACTCGTGGGTCAGCAGCACGTCCTTCGGCTGCCGCGACGCCTGCGCCACCAGCCGGTCCCACGAGCCCGGCGCCTTCGCGTGGCGCTTGGCCAGCCGGGGCCGCTCCTGCAGGTCGAGGGCCGCCCACAGGTGCTCACGGTGCCCGAACCCGGGCACGAGCACGCCGTCGGACTCCAGCCGGTCCCGGTTGCCCCACACCACCTGCTGGAGATAGGTCGTCCCGGTCTTCGGCAGGCCGATGTGCAGCAGCACCCGGCGTGGGCTCAAGAGAAGTCCCCGCGGTACTTCTCGAGGAGCTCCTCCAGCTTCTGCTCGTCGCGGGCGGCGACGGGGAGCAGGAGCTCGGTCACCACGTCCGTGAGCTCGGCCAGCCGCACGTTGAGGGCGCGGTTGTCCTGCACGGCCTCCTCCAGCGCGGCCACCCGTGCGGCCAGGTCGCCTCCGCCGGCGCCCAGCGTGGTGCGTCGTCCGAACATGTTGTCTCCCTCAGCCGTTCCAGTCGATGGTCATGCGGCACACCTGCGAGCTGTCCGCGGCCTGCGACACGTGCTCGCGCACCAGCTCCACCACGCGGCCGCCGGACTCGGCGACCTCGGCCAGGATGACGTCGGGCGCCAGCGCCTTGCGTGCGCCGGTGCGCCGGGCGTAGTTGTCGCGGCCCTTCTCGCTCAGGAACTGCAGGTGCAGCGTGCCCGAGGTGCCGGCCACCATCATCTTCGCGGCACGCAGCAAGTTGAGGCGGCCCCGGTGCCCCAGCCGCTCGACGACGTGGACGCAGCCCACCGCGCGCGGTCCGGGCATCCGAGCCACCCACGCCGACACGGCCAGGACGTGGCGCAGCTCGAGGAGGTTGAACAGCTGGAAGGTGACGTGCGGGTCGTCCGTACGCCGCTCGGCCTCGGGCTCGTAGGCGTACGGCTGGAAGTCCAGGCCCACGGCGGCCGTGCCCCGGTCGGCGAACCACGCCACGTCGGCGCCGCGACCGCAGCCGATGTCGACGTACGTCGCGAGGTCGGGGTGCCGCTCGGCCACCTCGCGAGCGACCTCCGAGACCGACACGGCCTGGTCGATCGTGCGCTTGTGGTAGCCGTGCCACCCGGCGCGGCCGGTGCGCATCCCGCGGAACCAGCCGTTGAACAGCTCGATCGTGCTGGCGGGGGTGGTGAACTTGTACGCCGGGTCGGGCGTACGCCACCGCGGGCCGTAGGTGGCGGTGAGGAAGCGGTCGGTGTCGGCGGGGACCGGGAACTCGCGGCCCTCCAGCGACGCGGTGCCGAGCGGGTAGATCCAGGACCGCTTGAACGGGATGGCGATCTCGCCCATCAGGTAGAGCTTGCCGTCGCGCATGAAGCCACCGAACACGTCGAGGCCCCGGTCGAGCCCGTCGCTCTCCTCGACGTGGACCTTGAGCGCGATCGCGGAGTAGCGGGTGACCCGGTAGCCCATGTCGGTGAGCGCGCGCTGGATCCGGAACGACTCCCGGATCACGTCGACCGGGTGGTCGTGGGCGCTGACGTAGCCGAGGTCGGCGTCGCTGTCGTGGCCGATGAGGCCGCCGTCGCGGATCGCGCCCAGCGCCGTGCCGTAGGCGAGGAAGGCGTCGAGGCCGACCGCGCGCAGCGCCCCGAGGACCTCCTCGATCGCGTCGAGCAGCGGTTCGACGTGTGCGGCGTCGCGGGTGTCGAAGGTCTCGACCAGCTTGAGGGACTTGTCGATCGCGAGCGGCCGGCCGGCGGGGTTCACCACGTCAATGCGGGTCGAGCCGTCGCCGAACTGGACCTTCTCGGAGAAGAGCACGGCGCCGGACCCGGGGTCGGTCATCGTGAGGTCGGTGAAGCCGTCGAGGAACGGACGCAGCGGCTTGGGCCACCGCACCATCACGCCGTCGTCGCTCGGCTCCCCGTCGCGCTTCAGCCAGAACGACCAGATCCGCCTGCCGTCGAAGGCCACGTCGACCAGGCGCTCGCGGTGGCCGCCGAGCAGGAGGCCGTCGACCCCCACGTGCCGGACGTCCAGCGCGCCGGGACGTCGCAGCTCGGACAGGCTTCTCACGGCGCGGAGTATATCGATGGGCGTCCGTGTCACTCGACGCCGACCAGCGTCGCCCGCGCGTGCACCATGGCGTGGTCGCTGGCCCTGCCGGTGTCGGTCACGGCATAGCTGTCGAAGGCCACGCCGGTGGACCCGAAGATCCAGTCGACCTGCATGCTCGGGGGCGGCGCACAGCTGCCGCCGGTGCTGCCGCCGGCGGCCGCCGAGAAGATCCCGCCCGCGGTGAAGCGGCAGAAGATCTCCTCCCGCTCGTTGAAGTCCCCGGTGACGATCACCGGGTCGCCGTCCTGCTCGTGGAGGGCGGTGAGGTGGGCGATCTCGATGCCGGCCGCCTCCGCGCGCCACCGGGCGTTGTTGCCCAGGCTGGGGGTGTCGGCGGGGTTGTGGAAGTTGGCGAACCACGCCCGCCGCTTGGTCGTCGTCGACTCCAGCAGCACGACGGGCATCTCGATGCGGCTGCCACCGGCGTACGGGATCGAGATCGAGTGCGCCTCGACCAGGGTGAAGGCGCTCGAGCGCCACGCGATGTTGAAGCGTACGGACTTGTCGCCCAGCGTCAGCCCCGGATAGAGGGAGTACTCCCCCGCCCGCGCCGCGAACATGCCGTACTGGGACGCCTCGAACTCCTGGAATCCCGCCACGTCGATCCCGTTGTTGCGGAGGATCGCGATGGCCATGTTCATCCGGGCCGAGCCGTCCGGGTAGAAGGACGGCTTGTTGCCGCCCGGTCCGGTGTGGGAGTCGCCGAGCACGTTGAAGCTGGCGACCCGGAACTCCACGGGCGCGCTGCGGCGCTCGAGCTGCTTGGACACCCGCTGCGCCAGTCGCCGCTGCGCCGCACGGAACCGGCGTACGGACCGCTCGAGCGCAGCCGAGCCGGGCGTTTCGGCCTCCTCGCCGCCGGACCCGCCCGTGCCGCCGGCCTTGCCGGCGCCGTCAGGGTCGGCCGCAGGGGCGTCCGGTTCGGTCTGCGCCCCCTGCGTCGCTGCCGGAGCATCGCCACCGTTGTCGGAGACCGCCCACGTCGACGCCCAGGTCACCCCGGCGACCAGCACCAGGACCAGGACCGAGGCCAGCACCCCCACGCGCGGCACCCGGAGGTCGCGCATGCGCTGGGGAAGCAAGCTGTGTTTCACGGGCACCTTCTGCGAGAAGTGAGCCGCAAGCCTATCCGGCGCGCGCCACCACGTACCAACCTTCGGCAGACGGTCCCGCAGGGACGTCAGGCACCCGGCACGGTGAGCGGGTCGAAGACCTGGAAGCGCTGGTCGACGTCCTGCGTGGCCCCGGGCACCGGCGGGAGCCCGAGCGTGCGGGTCACCAGGTTGGCGAGGTCGCCGACGCGCAGCGGCTGCGTGCCGGAGTAGGAGACCTGGTCCTTGCCCGGGTAGAGCAGGGACGGGTTGAGGCTGTAGAGGTCGGCGCCGGCGGGCACGCCGGGACCGGTGACCCACATCGGCACGCGGTAGCTCTCGACCCACGTGCGCGAGGAGCCCGTGGTCCGCTGGGCACCGCTGGTGCCGGTGACGACGAGCAGCGTGGTGCCCTTCATCTCGGCCTGGCGATCGATGCCACGGCGGATCGACGCGACACGGCGCGACAGCTTGCGTACGGCCTTCTGGTAGGCGTCGCCGGTCCAGCCCTCCGCGGCACCGGCCTGCGCCGCGCCCGACAGCTCGATCACGCTGAGCGCCGCAGGGCTCGTGGCCATCTTGTCGCGCCACCAGGCAACGGCAGCCGCGTCGTCACGCGCCATCTTGACCTGGTCGAACTTGGCCGTGCCGTCGTCCTTGCCGTAGGGGTCCGTGCCGCCCGAGCGCTTGTTCCAGCTCTCCCGCACCAGCTTGGTCTGGGGCCGGCTGGAGACGAAGGACGTCCGGCGCGAGGTGTTGTGCGCGAGGTCGAAGATGCCGGAGACGTACTGTCCCGCGGACTCGTGCACGGTCGACGGCAGCGTCGGCTTCGAGCCCACCCCGTGTCCGCCGGCCTTCGGGAAGACCCGTCGACCGGTGAGGATCGAGACCAGGCCGGCGTCGGGAGACGTGGATTCGGTGGCCGTACGGGCGTTGCGGGTCGAGGCGCCGCCGAGCGCCATCCGGTCGAGCTCGCTCAGCTCCGTGCCCATCTTGCGTACGACCGTCGAGGTCAGGCCGGGCACTGCGACGACCACGATGTGGTCGACGCCGACCGGCCGCGAGGCGGGCACCACGGCGTTGGCGTAGTAGAGCGGGTGGTCGCTGGTCTGGGAGACGAAGTCGTTCCACAGCCGGGTGTAGCCGTTGAAGAAGACGTTGTTGGTGCCCATGATCCAGTCGATGGCCCCGCCGCTCGGCGGCGAGCAGGTCGCGCCATCGAGGTAGCCGCCGCTGGCCGACCACATGCCCGAGCCCGGGGCGACTGAGCAGTAGTAGCGGTCGCGGTCGTTCTTGTCGCCGAACGAGATGAACGGGGCGTCGGGGTAGGCGGCGCGCAGCTCGTTGGCGAGCGCCACCTCCATCGCGAAGCCGGCGTCGCGCCACTGCTGCGCCGGGCCGCGTACGTCGGCGGGGTTGTGGGTGTTGAAGAACCACACCCGGCGACCCGTCTGGACGTTCTGCAGCAGGACGGCCGGCATCCGGCTGGGGGCGCCGTCGAAGTAGGGGATCGGGAGCGTGCGCGCCTCGAGCAGCGTCCACACGTCGGTGCGCCAGCCGATGGAGTTCACCGACGGCCCGGCGGGGTTGTTCACGCCGGGGTAGGTCTGCCACGAGGTGCCGGTGAGCTCCTGGAAGCGCACGGCCTGCGGCGGCTGGAACTCCTGGAAGCCCACCACGTCGAGCGAGTTCTGGGTGATGAGCTGCACGACACGCTCGATGCGTACGACGCCGGAGTCCCAGCCCTTGCGGTTGCCGCCGGGAGCGGTGTGGTCGGCGCCCAGCACGTTGAAGGTGGCCGGGCGGAAGAAGGTCGCCGGCGTGGTCTGCAGGGCCGTCGTCGCGGCCGTCTTGACCGTCGGGGACTCGGACGTGGTCGTGGTCGTGGCGGCGGTGGCGGCCTCGGTCGCGGGGCCGACGGGCGAGGGACCGGAGGTCGACGCGAGGGTCGCGGCCACCGCGAGCGCAGCGGAGATGGCGCCCACGCGGATGATCACGCGGGAGCTCCAGGTCGGGGCGGAGTTGGCGGACATGGCAGCGGCCTCACGGTCGTCGGGGAAGTGGCGTCTTGAGGTGGCCGACCGCGGCCTCCTCGGCATGTGCCCCGAAACCCCGATCGTGTGACAGGAGTGACTCCTGCGGTTTGAGCCTAACATCCCCGCCCGGCCGACAGCCCTCACCCACGTCGCTGCGCGCCCGCCGCCCGTCGGGACCCGCGCACGCTAACGTTGCGGCCGTGAGCACCACCCCGACCCGCGTCTTCGTGGCCCGGCTCGTCGGGCTGCCGATCTTCGACCCCCAGGGCGACCAGGTGGCCAAGGTGCGCGACCTGGTCGTCGCGCTCCGCACCGAGACGAGCCAGCCGCGGGTGCTCGGCATGGTCGCCGAGGTCTTCGGCCGCCGCCGGATCTTCGTGCCGATGACCCGCATCACCAACATCGACAGCGGCCAGGTGCACACCACCGGCCTGCTCAACATGCGCCGCTTCGAGCAGCGCTCCACCGAGACCCTCGTGATGGGCCAGATGCTCGACCGAACGGTCACCATCAAGGACTCGGCCAAGGAGGGTGGCGTCACCGGCACGGTCTACGACGTCGGGATGGAGCAGGCGCGCAACCGCGACTGGGTGCTGTCGCGCGTCGCGATCCAGGAGCCGAGCAAGGGCTTCCGCCGTCGCGGCCAGACGCATGTCGTGGAGTGGCGCGACGTCACCGGCCTGACCAAGAAGGAGGCCACCCAGGGCGCGACCCACCTGATCGCCGCGCTCAACGACATGCGCCCCGCCGACGCGGCCAACATGATCCACGACCTGCCGCGCGAGCGGCGTACGGCCGTCGTGGCCGCCCTCGACGACGAGCGCCTCGCCGACGTGCTCGAGGAGCTGCCGGAGGAGGACCAGGTCGAGATCCTCGAGCACCTCGACTCCGAGCGCGCCGCCGACATCCTCGAGGAGATGTCGGCCGATGACGCCGCCGACCTCATCGCCGACCTCAACCCCGAGACCGCGGCGACGCTGCTCGGGCTGATGGAGCCCGACGAGGCCGAGGACGTCCGCCGTCTCATGTCGTACGCCGACAACACGGCCGGCGCGATGATGACGCCCGAGCCGGTCATCCTCTCTCCCGACGCCACGATCGCCGACGCGCTCGCGCACGTGCGCAACCCCGAGCTCACCCCGTCGCTGGCCGCGCTGGTCTACGTCTGTCGCCAGCCCCTCGAGACGCCGACCGGCAAGCTCCTCGGTGCGGCGCACATCCAGCGGCTGCTGCGCGAGCCGCCGTCGACCCTCGTGGCCGCCGCACTCGACGACTCGATGGACCCACTCCGGCCCGACGCCTCGATGGACCAGGTCGCGGCCCACCTCGCGACGTACAACCTGGTGGCAGCCCCTGTCGTCGACGACGACGGCCGGCTGCTCGGCGCGGTCACGGTCGACGACCTGCTCGACCACATGCTCCCCGAGGGCTGGCGCGACCGCGCTCCGCGACCCGGCCGGATCAACGGAGGACCGAGCGCCGGGAGGGCCGGATGAGCGAGAGCCGTCGGCCGCGCCTGGACACCCCGCGCGAGACCCGGCGACAGCTCGTACGCCGGCCCGCGGTCGACGCAGACGCGTTCGGCGTGTTCGCCGAGTCGTTCGCGCGCTACATGGGGACCGCGAAGTTCATCCTCTGGATGACGCTGTTCGTCATCATCTGGGTGGCGTGGAACGTGCTGGCGCCCCCCGACCTGCGCTTCGACGAGCCGCCCTTCATCGCCCTCACGCTGATGCTGAGCCTGCAGGCGTCGTACGCCGCCCCGTTGATCCTGCTCGCGCAGAACCGCCAGGAGCAGCGCGACAAGGTCGTCGGCGAGCAGGACCGGCAGGCCAACGCGCGTGCCCACGCCGACATGGAGTTCCTCGCCCGTGAGGTCGCGTCCCTGCGGATGTCGGTCGGCGAGGTCGCCACCCGCGACTTCCTGCGCTCGGAGCTGCGCGGCCTGCTCCAGGACATCGAGGAGCTCGCCCAGCCCGAGGCCGCGGGCGACGAGCCCCGGCCGGGGAGCGACTCGTAGACTTCTCCATCATGAGCACCCCCACGCAGCAGCAGGTGATGGACGCACTGGCGACCGTCAACGACCCGGAGATCAAGCGGCCGATCACCGAGCTGGGGATGGTGGACTCGGTCGAGGTGGCCGACGACGGTTCCGTCGCCGTCCACGTGCTGCTCACGGTGTCCGGCTGCCCGCTCAAGGACACGATCAACCGCGACGTGACGGCGGCCGTCACGTCCGTCGCCGGCGTCGCGTCGGTCGACCTCACACTCGGCGTGATGACGGCCGAGCAGCGCGCCGGCCTCAAGCAGATCCTCAGCAACGGCCGCGCCGAGCGCGAGATCCCGTTCGCCCAGCCCGGCTCGCTGACGAAGGTCTACGCCATCGCCAGCGGCAAGGGCGGCGTGGGCAAGTCGTCCGTCACCGTGAACCTGGCCCTGGCCCTTGCCAAGGAGGGCCTCAAGGTCGGCATCGTCGACGCCGACATCTACGGCCACTCGGTCCCGGCGATGCTGGGCATCGCCGACTCCCGGCCGACCCAGGTCGACGACCTGATCATGCCCGTGCCGACCGCGAGCGGCGTCTCGGTGATCTCGATCGGGATGCTCAAGCCGCGCCGCGACCAGGTCGTCGCCTGGCGCGGCCCGATGCTCGACCGGGCCCTGGTCCAGATGCTCGCCGACGTCTACTGGGGCGACCTCGACGCCCTGCTCCTCGACCTGCCGCCCGGCACCGGCGACGTCGCCATCTCGCTCGGACAGCACCTGCCGAGCGCTGAGGTCATCGTGGTCACCACGCCGCAGGAGGCCGCCGCCGAGGTGGCCGAGCGCGCGGGCACGATGGCCTCGATGATGCACCAGCGGGTCATCGGCGTCGTCGAGAACATGAGCTACCTCCCGTGCCCCCACTGCCCCGCCGAGGACGACCACCGGCTCGAGGTGTTCGGCAGCGGCGGCGGCGCCCGCGTCGCGAAGACCCTGTCGGACCGTTTCGGCTACGACGTGCCGGTCATGGCGGAGATCCCGCTCGACATCTCGCTGCGCGAGGGCGGCGACGTCGGCAAGCCGATCGTCGAGGCCGATCCCACCGCGATCGCGGCCCGCGAGCTGACCCGCGTGGCCCGGACACTGTCGGGTCGTGGACGCGGACTCGCGGGCATGCAGCTGGGACTCACCCCCTCCAGCAAGCTCTGACCAGTAGGTTCTGACCCATGTTCGACGTCGGTCTCCTCGAGCTCGCCGTGATCGCCCTCGTGGCGGTCATCGTGCTGGGCCCCGATCGGCTGCCCGATCTCGCCCGCCAGGCCGCCCAGCTGCTCCACCGGGTCAGGGGCATGGCTCACAACGCCCGCGACGAGCTCCGCAACGAGCTCGGCCCGGAGTACTCCGATCTCCAGCTGCGCGACCTCGACCCCCGCGCCATCGTGCGCAAGCACCTCACCGAGGCGATGGCCGAGGTCGACCGCGACCAGGCGGAGCAGTTCAAGGCCGACAAGCTGCCCCCCGGCCAGGTGCCGCCGTACGACGTCGAGGCCACCTGACCAGATCAGCCGTCGCGGCGCTGGACCGCGACGAGCCCGGCGTACGGCACCAGCAGTCGCTCCGACCGTGCACCGCGGGCCTCGAGGAAGTCGGCGCCGACGCGATGGACGTTCGCCTCGAGCCGGGTGCCGTCGGCGAGGTGGAGCAGGCAACGCTCGTCGGCGTCGGCCAGCCGGCGCAGCGCTGCCCGGAGGCTGAGCCGGTCGACGGGTGACCACGCCACCTCGGGGACCGAGCGACCACTGGCCCCGTGCACGGCCACCACGGCGGGCAGCGGCACGATCCAGTCCTGACCGGCACCGCTGAGCAGGCACCAGCCGTCCCCGACCCGGTCGAGACTGCCCTCCACGCGCCCCACGTGGGGCAGGTCGAGCGCCACCGGTCGCCCGCGCGAGGCCATCAACCGGCTCGCGAGGGTCACCGAGCCGTACTCCGCCCGCGCCCGGTCGGCCAGCTCGGCCTCCCGGTCTGCCTCCCACGCGGCCGCCGCCTGGCCCTCGAGGTCATCGAACAGCGCGAACAGCTCGTGCTCCCAAGACATGTCCCGAGCCTAGTCGCGAGCGACGGAGTCGCTCCCGACGTGGCGAGGGAGGTCGAGGACCCCCGCAATTGTCCTGTGGAAGAACGATTGACACCGCGCCCGAACGTCCTTTAAATGATGCAAACACACGCAAACGAAAGGTTCGTCGTGTCTCGGGAAGCAACGACCACCCTGCGCCCCCTCGCCGTCTGGCTACTGGTCACGGTCGCCACCGGAGCCGCGGCGCTGGCGGTGCCGGCCACGTGGGCGGCGGCGAGCAACTCGTCGGGGACCGATGCCGTCGCCGACCTGCTCGTCGCGACGTGCGCCACCGCGCTGGCACTCGCACTGGGCTGGCTCTGGCTGGTCGCGACGGTGACCGTGGCCGGGCTGCTCACCGGTCGGGTGCGGACCGGCGGCGCTACCCGCCGCCTCGTGCTGGTCGCGTGCGGCGTCGCCGTGGTCGCCGGCACGAGCGTCCCGGCCCTCGCCTCCGGTGGCGACGGCCGGGAGCTCCTCTCCGGGCTTGCGCTCCCCGAGCGGGCCGTGGCCGCGGCCCACCACCAGCCCCGACCGGCGGACGCGACCTACGTCGTACGTCCCGGCGACTCGCTGTCGTCGATCGCCCTGACCCACCCGGGCACGGGGTCGCTCGAGGACCGCTGGCGGGCGATCTGGCAGGCCAACCGCGACGTCGTCGGCGACGACCCCGACCTGATCCACCCCGGCCAGGCGCTGCGCCTGCCCGGCACCCACCCCCTCCAGCAGGACGGAGATCGATCATGAGCAGCCACGAGCAGGCACGGGTGATCCCCCTCCGGGCGCCGACGCCGCTGGCGAGCGTCCAGGGCTCGCTCGCCCTCGACCTGACCCCGCGCACCGCTCCCCCGCGCCCGCGGCTGCGCAGCACCCGCACCTTCGACCTCGTGGCGGTCGAGGCGGCCGAGCGCCGGCACGTCGACGCGTTCGTCGGGCGCTACCTCCAGGCAGTGGTCGAGATCTCCGCCGGTGACCGCCCGCTGGCGCAGGTGCTGCGGCACACCGTCCCCGAGGTGTACGACGACCTCGCCGGGCGTGCTCACGCGGTCGCCGCGGTCGCGGGCGAGCCGCCCATCGGGCGGGGGCCCAACCCGGCCCGGCCCGTGGTCATCGGCGTCCGCACCGCCCTGATCCGCAGCGATGCGGTCGAGGCGAGCGCGCACGTCCGCTACGGGCGACGCTCACGTGCCGTCGCCGCCCGCTTCGAGGTCGTACGCGACCGCTGGCAGTGCGTCGCGATCAACTGGGACTGACCGGGAGGGCTCAGCCGCCGGCGCGCGTCGTGTAGCCCGAGGCCCCACCGGGGGCGCCGTGGCAGCGCTTGAACTTCTGGCCGGAGCCGCACGGGCACAGTGAGTTGCGACCGACGCCCGCGAACTCGTCGTCCTCGCCCGCCGCGGCAGCGTGCACCTCGGCGTCGCCGTCCTCGGACGGGGCGCTGTAGGACAGGTTCTTCGGGCGGTTCGGCTTCTCCAGGCCCTTGGCCCGGATCTGCGGAGCGTGCGCCTGCGCCTGGGCGAAGTCGATCTGCGGGGTCGCCGCGGAGATCTGGGGGGCCTGCGGTGCAGCCACCTCGACCGCCTCGTCGCCCTCAGCGTCGTCGCCGTCGTCGTCGACCTCGACCTGGAGGTTGAAGAGGAAGCCGACCGACTCCTCCTTGATCCCGTCCATCATCGCGGCGAACATGTCGAAGCCCTCGCGCTGGTACTCCACGAGCGGGTCGCGCTGGGAGTAGGCCCGCAGGTAGATGCCCTCGCGGAGGTAGTCCATCTCGTAGAGGTGCTCGCGCCACTTGCGGTCGAGCACGGAGAGGACGACGCGACGCTCGAGCTCGCGCTGGACCTCCTCGCCCATCTCGTCCTCGCGGCGGTCGTACGCCTCCTGCACGTCCTTCTGGAGGTCCTCGATGAGCTTCTCGCGGCTGATGTTCTCGAGGCCGCCGGCCTCCTTGATGATGCCGTCCTTGGTCAGTCCGATCGGGTAGAGCTGGCCGAGGGCCGTGAAGAGGGCGTCGAGGTCCCAGTCCTCGGCGTAGCCCTCGGTGGCACCGCGGACGTAGCCGGTGATGACGTCGTCGATGAAGCCGCGGATCTGCTCGCCGAGGTCGGCGCCCTCGAGGACGCGGCGGCGCTCGGCGTAGATGACCTCGCGCTGCCGGCTCATCACGTCGTCGTACTTGAGGACGTTCTTGCGCGACTCGAAGTTCTGCGACTCGATGTTGGCCTGGGCGCCGGCGATCGCGTTGCTCACGCGCTTCGCGTCGATCGGGACGTCGTCGGGCACCTTGAGGACGGTGAGGATCCGGTCGACCCACTCCGACTTGAACAGCCGCATCATCTCGTCCTGCAGCGACAGGTAGAACCGGGACTCGCCCGGGTCGCCCTGGCGGCCGGAGCGACCGCGCAGCTGGTTGTCGATGCGGCGCGACTCGTGGCGCTCGGTGCCGACGACGTAGAGGCCGCCGAGGTCGCGGACCTCGTCGTGCTCGGCCGCGACCTGCGCCTTGATGCGCTCGACCATGGGCGGCCAGGCGGCGTCGTAGTCCTCGGGCGCCTCGACCGGGTCGAGGCCCTGCTTGCGGAGCTCCTGGTCGGCGAGGAAGTCGACGGAGCCGCCGAGCATGATGTCGGTGCCTCGGCCGGCCATGTTGGTGGCGACGGTGACCGAGCCCTTGTGGCCGGCGAGCGCAACGACCTTGGCCTCGTCGGCGTGCTGCTTGGCGTTGAGGACGGTGTGCGGGATCCCGCGCTTGCGCAGGAGGTTGGAGAGGTACTCCGACTTCTCGACCGACACGGTGCCGATGAGGATCGGCTGGCCCTTCTCGTGGCGCTCGCGGATGTCGTCGGCGACGGCCTCGTACTTCGCCTCCTCGGTGCGGTAGACGAGGTCGACGTTGTCGACGCGCTGCATCGGGCGGTTCGTCGGGATCGGCACCACGCCGAGCGTGTAGATCTTGTCGAACTCCGAGGCCTCGGTCATGGCCGTACCGGTCATGCCGGAGAGCTTGTCGTAGAGGCGGAAGTAGTTCTGGAGGGTGATGGTGGCGAGGGTCTGGTACTCCTCGCGGACGGTCACGCCCTCCTTCGCCTCGATGGCCTGGTGCAGGCCGTCGTTGTAGCGGCGCCCGGCCAGGATGCGGCCGGTGTGCTCGTCGACGATGAGCACCTCGCCGTCCATGACGACGTACTCCTTGTCGTTGCGGAACAGCTCCTTGGCCTTGATGGAGTTGTTGAGGAACGAGATGAGCGGGGTGTTGACCGAGTCGTAGAGGTTGTCGATGCCGAGGTGGTCCTCGACCTTGGTGATACCGGGCTCGAGCACCGAGATGGTGCGCTTCTTCTCGTCGACCTCGTAGTCGGTGTCCCGGACCAGCGTGCGCGTGAGCTTGGAGAACTCGGCGTACCACTTGACCTCGTCCTGCGTCGGGCCGCTGATGATCAGCGGGGTCCGCGCCTCGTCGATGAGGATCGAGTCGACCTCGTCGACGATGGCGAAGTTGTGACCGCGCTGCACGCACTCCTCGACCGAGTCGGCCATGTTGTCGCGCAGGTAGTCGAAGCCGAGCTCGTTGTTGGTGCCGTACGTGATGTCGCAGCCGTAGGCCTCGCGACGCTCCGCGGGCCGCATGGACGGCAGGATCACTCCGGTGGTCAGGCCGAGGAAGTGGTGCACGCGGCCCATCTGCTCGGACTGGAACTTGGCGAGGTAGTCGTTGACCGTGACGACGTGGACGCCCTTGCCGGCGAGCGCGTTGAGGTAGGACGGGAGCACGGCGACCAGGGTCTTGCCCTCACCGGTCTTCATCTCGGCGATGTTGCCGAGGTGCAGCCCGGCCGCGCCCATGATCTGCACGTCGAACGGGCGCATGCCCAGCACGCGCTGGCTCGCCTCGCGGACGACCGCGAAGGCCTCCGGCATGATGTCGTCGAGGGTCTCGCCGTTGGCGAGGCGCTCCTTGAGCTCGGGTGTCATGGCACGGAGCTCGTCGTCGCTCATCTTGACGAAGTCGTCCTCGATGGCGTTGACCGCCTTCACGACGGCTTCGAGCTCTCGTAGGATCTTGCCCTCGCCGATGCGGAGCAGCTTGTCGATGATGGCAGGCACGAGTGGTAACTCTACCTACCGCTCCAACGCGCCTCGCAGCGCGTCGGACAGGTCGCCGTGACGGCCCACCACCACGTCGTCCAGGTCCAGCCAGCGGGCGAGCCGGCGGAGCTCGGCTGCCAGCTCGTCGGCCGTCTCCTCGGGGGCGCCCGCCTCGGCGAACGCACCGGGCACGAGCAGCACGCGGGCGACCCGGTCGGCCTTGAGGTCCACCCGGCCGACCAGCCGGTCACCGAGCAGGAACGGCAGGACGTAGTAGCCGTGCAGGCGCTTCTCGGCCGGGACGTAGATCTCGATGCGGTAGAAGAAGTCGAACAACGCCTCGGCGCGCTCGCGCTCCCACACCACCGGGTCGAACGGGCTGAGCAGCGTACGGGCCGAGACCCGCCGCGGGAGGCGGGCGTCGCGGTGCAGGTAGCCCTGGCGCTTCCAGCCCTGGACGGCGACCGGGGTCAGCTCCCCCACCTCGACGAGCTCCTCGATCGCGACCTTGGCACTCGGCTTGCCGGGAGCCGGCTGGAGACGCAGGCGGTAGTAGTCGGCGAGGTCCGGGGCGCTCGCCACGCCGTGCGACCGGGCGGCCAGGCGTACGAGCCCGGTGACCGCCTCCTGCGGGGTCGGCGTCGGTGCGTCGAGGACGGCAGCCGGCAGCACCCGCTCGGGCAGGTCGTAGAGCACCTCGAACTGACTGGTACGCCCGGCGATCGCCACGCCACCGACGAGGAAGAGGTAGTCGAGGACCTTGCGTGCCTCCGACCAGTTCCAGCCCCAGTGCTCCTTGGTGCGGGGCCCGGTGCTGAACTCCTCCTCGAGGTCGCGCGCGGTCACCGGTCCGCGGTCGCGGACCGCGTCGAGCACCCGCGGCTCGATGTCGGCGTCGGCCGTGAACCCCCACTTGCCGCGCTCGGAGCGGTAGTGCTCCATGCGGTGCCGCATCAGCGGCCACAGCTCGACCGGCATCAGCGCCTGGACGTGCGCCCAGTACTCCACCAGGTGGCGCGGGCGACGGCCCGTGGTGCTCGACGCCCGGCGGAGCAGGTCGACGTCGTAGGAACCCATGCGGGAGTAGAGCGGCATGTAGTGCGCGCGCTGGAGCACGTTGACCGAGTCGACCTGGAGCACCCCGGTGCGGGCGACGGTGCGCTCGAGCGTACGCAGCGCGGGCGTGGCGTGGGGGCGGTCGCAGAAACCCTGGGCCTCGAGCGCGATGCGGCGCGCCTGGAGGTTGGTCAGGTGGTCCACGGGGGTCAGGGCAGGTCGAGCAGCTTCTCGCGCATGGCGTACATGACGGCCTCCATGCGGGAGTGGAGCTGGAGCTTCTCCAGGATGTTGCGGACGTGGTTCTTCACCGTGTTCTCGGAGATGAAGAGCTCCTTGGCGACCTCGCGGTTGTTGAGGCCCTTGGCCACCAGCCGCAGCACCTCGAGCTCACGCTCGGTCAGGCGGAGGGCGGGGCCTTGCTCGCGCTCGGGCTTCGACATCTGCTTGAACTCGTCGATCAGCTTGACGGCCATCGACGGGCTGATGAGGGACTGGCCCTCGTTGACGACCCGGATCGCCTGGGCGACCTCCTCGATCGAGGAGTCCTTCAAGAGGTAGCCCGAGGCACCGTTCTTGACCGACTCGTAGAGGTCGGCCTCCTCGTCGGAGACGGTGAGCATGATGATCTTGGCCGACGGCACGGCCTCCTTGATGCCCCGGCACGCCTCGACGCCCGTACGACGCGGCATGCGTACGTCGAGCAGGATCACGTCGGGCGCCGTCTTGACGGCCAGCTCGGTGGCGGTGATGCCGTCGGAGGCCTCCCCGACGACCTCGATGTCGGTGTCCCCGCTGAGCAGCATGATCAGCCCGCGGCGGAACAGCTCCTGGTCGTCGACGACCAGGACACGTACGGGTTCGACGCCTGCTGGGGAGCCTGTTGCCTCGGTCACGCGCGCATCATGTCATGCGCGCGCGACCGAGCTCCGGAGGTCAGTGGGCGCGGTGCCCGTCGACGTCCAGGGAGATCACGCCGTAGTCGTAGCCGCGCCTGCGGTAGACCACGGCAGGGCGCTCGCTCTCCTTGTCGACGTAGAGGTAGAAGTCGTGGCCGACGAGCTCCATCTCGTAGAGCGCCTGGTCGAGCGTCATGGGCACGGCCGTGTGCGACTTCTCGCGGACGACCAGCGGGCCGTCGCCGGTGACCGTGATCGGTCCGACCTTGTGCTCGATGACGCCGGGCTCGTCGTCCGTTGCGTCCTCCACCTCGGGCATGCCGGCGAGGGCCTCGCCGACCGACACGTGGTCGTTGCGTCCCTTGTGGACCCGACGGCGGTCGGCGGCGCGGCGCATCTGCGCCTGCATCTTGTCGAGCGCCAGGTCGAGCGCGCCCATCTTGTCCTCGGCGGCCGCCTCGGCCCGGATGACCGGGCCCTTGGAGAACGCCGTGAGCTCGACCTTGGTCGCGCGATCGTGCTGGCGAGGGTTCTTCTCGAGCTCCACCTCCACCTGGACCCGCATGATGCGGTGGTCGTGCTTCTCCAGACGGGTGAGCTTCTCCGAGACATGTTCGCGGAATCGATCGGACACCTCGCAGTGTCGTCCCGTGACCACAACCTCCATGTGAACCTCCTCAGCTAGCAAGCAGTCCGCACCCTTCCATGGTCCCGGGCGCACCGCGCCGGGGCAGGGTGGGATGGAGTCCGCCCGGCCGACCTGGTCTTCGACCCCACAATCGCCTGCTGAGACGTTCGCAGCTTCTCCGCCACTACTGGCCTTCTCCCGGCAGCCGACGCATATGACGTCGGCGACGAGGCAGGACTTACTTCTAAGCCGCACCGTGATCGTCCCGCGAGGGACTTACGTGGACCGTTTCGCCTGCGACTGGCATCGGCTTGCCACACAGAAGTCCTCTGCATGACGCAACCACGGACCCGGACGGACTCCATGACAAGACGCTAGCCCCTCCACGGGCCGAGGCCAACAGGACGGGTCACCTGTCGGGCAGTCCTCTGCGTGGCGGCGACCGCGGCGACGGCCACCGGGGCGAGCCCCACCGCCTCGAGCGCGCGCTGGGCCTCCCGGGCAGTCGACCCGGTGGTCACCACGTCGTCGCACACCACGACGTACGCCGTGGGCCGGCGGCGCGCGACGCGGGCCAGCAGGGCCGAGGGACAGTGCATCGAGTGGCGCACGTTGGCGGCCCGCCCGGCAGCATCGAGGCCTGCCTGGTCGGCCGCGCCACGCGAGACGACCAGTGGCGCGACGGCGACCTGCCGGCCGCTCCGGACCCGCGCCGCCGCGCACCTCACGATGGCGGTGGTCGCCTCGTAGCCGCGCTGGCGCCCGGCACCGGGCCGCGACGGCACCGGCACCAGGAGGACCGGCACCTCCGGGTCGAGATCGGCGGTGGCAGCGAGCACGGCACGTGACAGCAGCTCACCCAGCACGCGGCGGTGCCCCCACTGGCCGCGGTCCTTGTGGCCCACGACGAGTGCGCGCACGGCGCCGTCGTACGCCTCGGTGGCCCACGGCGTCACCAGCCCCTCGGGCACGGGCGACGGCCACGCGACGGATGCGCGCGTCGACAGGCCCGCACGGCACCGCGCGCACAGCATCCGGCCCGGCGCGTCGCACCCCACGCAGCGGCTGCCGAGGAACAGGTCGAGGGCCTCGTCGAGCACCCGCCCATGCCAGCAGCCGGGACCGTACGCGGGCAACCGGGCGCGCGCCGCCTGTGGATCAGCCGACGTAGGTGAGGGACGCCAGTCCCTCGGGCAGCGCGGGCACGAGGCGATCGGGGTTGGTCAGGTTCTGCACGAGGCCGTTGCCGAGGGCGAAGACGTCGCTGCCCTCCACCGGCGCGGAGACGAGGCTCCGGAAACGACCGCGCAGGAACGTCAGCCCGCCGGTGACGATCTCGCCCGGCGCACCGTCGACCGAGAAGGTGCGGACCTGGGAGTAGCCGTTGGAGGCGTTGCTCAGCACGGAGATGGCCGTCGGCGTGCGCCAGGCGATGTCGCGGATGCGCGGGCTGCGCTCCTCGGGCAGCGGCAGGGTGCGGATCGGCGTGAACCCGAGGATCTCGCCCGCCGCGTCGTGCCGGATGCGGGTCGCCACCACGCGATCCTTCGTGCGCCCGCGGACCGCCGCGACCAACCGGCTGCCGTCGCGCGAGACCAGCAGCTTGGTCACCGTGCGACCGGTCAGGCCGGGGACCGTCTCCAGGCTCGCCGTCCCGTCGACGACGACGACGACACGGGCGCTCCCGCCGGTGCGGTCGAGCACCCACACGCGGTCGCGGAAGTCCCAGCTGGGGGCGGCCAGGTCGACGCCCGTGACGACGAGCGTGACCTCGCCGTCGGGGGCCTCGGTCGGGGCCAGCACGAGCTCGGTGCCGCTGGAGGTGACGCCTGCGACGTGCGAGCCGGAGATGCTGGCGGCGATGGAGCGCAGGCCGTAGGGCTCGTCGCCCAGCGGGCCGAGGGTGTTCTCGAGCGTCCCGATGTCGCCGGTCACCACTCGACCCTCGACGAGGGCGAACATCTCCGGGTTCGCGCGCAGCCCGTCGGGGTCGTAGCTGCTGCCGGCGTCGAGGTTGCTCGGCGAGGACCCGTCGGGGGTGTCGATCACCCGGTCGCCCACGCTGAGCCGTACGGCGCGGACCCGCTGCTCCTGCCGCAGGGTCCACGCCAGCTGGGCGAGCATCCGACCACCGGTCTCGTCGTCGACGGCCGCCGGGTCGCCGGTGAGCGACACCGCGGCGATGCCGCTGGCGATGGGCACCGACAGCCCGTCGCGCGTGCCGGGCGGGAAGTAGGTGCTGACGACGCCGTCGAGCGCCACGGGCGGCTGGGTCACCAGCCCGCGCACCAGCGACGACGCGAACTGGTCGCCCTTCGGGGCGAAGACCGGCTCGGCCACCAGCACCGCGGCGGTGGGGTCGAAGTAGTAGAGCGAGGCGCGTTCGTACCAGTCGTCGAACCAGGTGTCCGGCACGATCAGGGCGTCCGGCACCTGGTCGATGCGCCACTCCCCGTCCTCCTGGACCAGTCCGAGCTCGAGGTCGCGCGTGGCCTGCGTGCGCTGCCAGGCGCCGCGCTCGTCGTAGAGGTTGACGTCCTTGAGGCGGATCGAGACCGCGGACTCGTCCGACGCCACGCCGGGCTCGCCGTAGGTGATGATCTGCTGCTCCGGCACCCACGCGTCCGATGCCTCGCGGGACAGGAAGAGCCGCGCCACGGTCAGGTTGATGGGGGTGGCCTTCATCGCCTCGAGGAAGCCCTCCGCGATGTCGGCCGCCGACTCCCCCGCGCGCGGCGGACGCGGGTCGAACGAGATGCCGGGGACGTCGTCGGTGGGCACCGAGACCTGGGGTTCGCGCACCGGGCCGTCGGTCGGCATCCCCACGCACCCGGCCAGGAGCGAGCAGGCGGCCGCGGCCGTCAGCGCACGTACGAGCCCGGTCCTCATGCGGTCTCCCGGGCGTCGTCCGGCACCAGTGGCAGGGGCGAGTGGCGCAGCTGGGTGGCGAGGTGGCGGGGCAGGGTCAGCCGGAACTGGGCGCCCTCCCCGGGTCGTCCCCAGGCCTGGAGCCAGCCGCCGTGGAGGTGGGTGTCCTCCAGCGAGATCGACAGCCCCAGCCCGGTGCCGCCGCTCGTACGCGCGCGGGCGGGGTCCGCACGCCAGAAGCGGTTGAAGACCATGGCCGACTCCCCCGGCCCGAGCCCGATGCCGTGGTCGCGCACGGCGATCGCCGCCGACTGCCGGTCGGCGCCGACGAAGATCTCGACGTCGCGCGACTCCGCGTGGTCGATGGCGTTGGTGACCAGGTTGCGCACGATGCGCTCGACCCGGCGTACGTCCGCCTCGGCGACGCAGGGCACCCCGGGGTCGCGCACCACGACCCGGATGTCGCGCTGGGCCGCGAGCGCCGACGTCATGTCCACCACCCGCCGGGCGACGTCGACGAGGTTGACGTCCTCGGGCTCCAGCACCGCCGCGCCGGCGTCGAAGCGGCTGATCTCGAGCAGGTCGGCGAGCAGGGTCTCGAAGCGGTCGAGCTCCTTCTGCAGCAGCTCGGCGGCCCGGCCGGTGACCGGGTCGAGGAACGGCCGCGCGTCGTGGATGACGTCGCTGGCCATCCGCACCGTCGTGATCGGCGTCCGCAGCTCGTGGGAGACGTCGGAGACGAAGCGGCGCTGCAGGCGGCTGAGCTCCTCGAGCTGGCGGATCTGCTTCTGGAGGTTGGAGGCCATCTGGTTGAACGACGTCGCGAGCCGGGCGAGGTCGTCCTCGCCGGTCACGCGCATCCGCTCCTGGAGCTGTCCCGCGGCGAGCCGTTCGGCGACCCGGCGCGCCATCCGGATGGGCGTCACGACCTGGCGCGTCACGAGCCAGGTCAGGCCGGCGACGAGGAGCAGCAGGGGGACGCCAGCGACCAGCATCGCGCGGGAGACGAGGGCGAGCGTGCGCTGCTGCTCGTCGAGGGGGTAGAGGTAGTAGAGGGTGTAGGTGTTGTTGTCGGCGGGCAGCCGGACCTGGCTGGCGACGACGACGCCCGGGCCCTCGGGCAGCCCGGTGACCTCCTCGCTGGTCCGGATGTCGGTGTAGGTCCAGGCCGTCGCCGAGACGGCGTCGAAGCGGGCCTGGAGCTTCTCGGGCACGCTCGCGAGGTTCAGCCCTTCGGTGAACTTCGCGCCACCGTCGGCGAGCCGTACGCCGTCGCTGACCGGCGGCGACAGGACGACCGCGAACCCGCGCGTCGACCCGCGGGCGATGATCGGCTCGACGAGCGCCTGCTGCTGGGCGGACGCGTCGACCTCGAGGCCGGACGCGGCCGCCAGGTTCTCGCGCGCGGTCTCGGTCTCCCCCTCGGCCTCCTGCACCACCGCGTCCACGCGGTTCTTGAGCAGGCCGTCGCGGGTCTGGTGGATGAGGAACGCCCCCACCACACCGACCACCAGCGCCGAGAGCAGCATCGTGCTGAGCACCACGCGCGCCTGCACCGAGCGGCGCCAGAAGGCCGGCCCGTGCCGGAGGCTCGGCGGCAGCCGGTCGAGCCCGCTCACCTGGGAGTCACCTGCGGCCTAGGACTTGCCGGCCTTGTAGCCCACGCCGCGCACGGTCACGACGACCTCGGGGTTCTCCGGGTCGTGCTCGACCTTGGAGCGCAGGCGCTGCACGTGGACGTTGACCAGGCGCGTGTCGGCGCTGTGGCGGTAGCCCCAGACCTGCTCCAGCAGCACCTCGCGGGTGAAGACCTGCCACGGCTTGCGGGCCAGGCAGACGAGCAGGTCGAACTCGAGCGGCGTCAGGTTGATCGCGGCACCCTCGCGCGACACCGCGTGCCCGGCGACGTCGATGGTCACGTCACCGATGGTCAGGCCCTGCTCGTTGGAGACGTCGTTGCGGCGTACACGTGCGCGGACCCGCGCGACGAGCTCCTTGGGCTTGAACGGCTTGATGATGTAGTCGTCGGCACCGGACTCGAGCCCGACGACCACGTCGACGGTGTCGCCCTTCGCGGTGAGCATCACGATCGGCACGCCCGACTCGGCGCGGATCTCCTTGCAGACGTCGATGCCGTCCTTGCCCGGGAGCATCAGGTCGAGCAGCACCAGGTCGGGCTTGTAGTCGCGGAACGCGTCGAGCGCGATGTCGCCGCGGCCCACGATCCGGCTGTCGAACCCCTCCTGGCGGAGGACGATGGAGAGCATCTCCGCCAGGGAGGCGTCGTCGTCGACGACGAGCACGCTGCCACGCGCCGGTTCGGCAAGGTCTGTCATGCCGTCCAGTCTAGGGACTGGTCCGCACGATCACGGTGACCTCGCTGCGACTCAGTAACGGTAGAGGTCGGACTTGTAGGGACCGGCCACGTCGACACCGAGGTAGGCAGCCTGCTCCTTGGTGAGCTCCGTCAACTCGACACCGAGGGCGTCGAGGTGAAGGCGGGCCACCTCCTCGTCGAGGTGCTTGGGCAGGACGTGGACGCCGAGCTCGTACTCGTCGGCCTTGGTGAACAGCTCGACCTGGGCCAGCACCTGGTTGGTGAAGGAGTTCGACATGACGAACGACGGGTGGCCGGTCGCGTTGCCGAGGTTGAGCAGACGGCCCTCGGACAGCACGATGACCTTCTTGCCGTCCTCGAAGATCCACTGGTGGACCTGCGGCTTGATCTCGTCCTTGACGATGCCGGGGATCTTGGCCAGGCCGGCCATGTTGATCTCGTTGTCGAAGTGACCGATGTTGCCGACGATCGCCTGGTGCTTCATCTTGTGGAAGTGCTCGACGGTGATGATGTCGAAGTTGCCGGTCGTGGTGATGAAGATGTCGGCGGTCTCGACGACCGACTCGAGGCGCTTGACCTCGTAGCCGTCCATCGCGGCCTGCAGCGCGCAGATCGGGTCGATCTCGGTGACGATCACGCGGGCACCCTGGCCGCGCAGCGACTCCGCGGAGCCCTTGCCGACGTCGCCGTAGCCGCAGACGACGGCGACCTTGCCGCCGATCATCACGTCGGTGGCGCGGTTGATGCCGTCGATGAGCGAGTGGCGGCAGCCGTACTTGTTGTCGAACTTCGACTTGGTGACCGAGTCGTTGACGTTGATCGCCGGGAAGAGCAGCGTGCCCTCGCGGAAGCGGTCGTACAGGCGGAGCACGCCGGTGGTGGTCTCCTCGGAGACGCCCTTGATCATCGGGGCGCGCTGGGTCCAGCGCTGCGGGTCGTTCTCCAGCGAGCGGGCGAGGACGCGCAGCACCTCCTTGAACTCCTCGTTGTCGGTGGAGTCCTGCGACGGCACGGCGCCGGCCTTCTCAAACTCGACACCGAGGTGCAGCAGCATGGTGATGTCGCCGCCGTCGTCGAGCAGCATGTTGGGGCCGCCCTCGGCGAAGTCGAAGACCTTCTCCGCCTCGTCCCAGTACTCGGCCAGGCTCTCGCCCTTCCAGGCGAAGACCGGGACGCCCTGGGGGTCCTCGGCGGTGCCGTCACGGCCCACGACGACCGCGGCAGCGGCGTGGTCCTGGGTCGAGAAGATGTTGCAGGTGGCCCAGCGGATGTCCGCGCCGAGAGCCGCGAGGGTCTCGATCAGCACGGCGGTCTGGATGGTCATGTGCAGGGAGCCGGCGATGCGGGCGCCCGCGAGGGGCTTGTCCTTGCCGTAGCGCTCGCGCATGGCCATGAGGCCCGGCATCTCGTGCTCGGCGAGCTCGATCTCCTTGCGGCCGTACGCGGCGAGGGTGAGGTCAGCGACCTTGAAGTCCATCAGTTGTCTCCTGGTGTGGAAGAGGCCGTCTGCGCCGCACATCTGTGCGTCGTGGGATCTCCCGCGCGGACCAGAAGAGAGTAAATCTGGGGTCAGCGATTCGGAGAATCCTCGTGAGCGGCATCGCCGTGTTCGCCGCCGGCCTCGTCGGCGTGGTCGTCACCGTGGCCGCCGACGATCCCCAGTGCGTTCAGCACGGCCAGGACGATGCCCCCGACGACGAGGCCGACGATGGCGGACAGGAGCGTGTTGAGGAGCCATCCGGCGAGTGCGCCGAGGACCCCGCCGATGGCGTCGTGCACGTCGACCTCCCAGTGGTGGACGAGGTCGTACGGCGCGTGCAGCACGTCGCCGAGCGTCGTGCCCTCGAGCAGTCCGTCGTGGCCGCCGATCTCGTAGAGGCTGACCAGGAAGATGTGGCCGCCGACCCAGAGCATGGCGAGCGTGCCGATGAGGGAGATGGCCGCCAGGAGCTTCGGCATCGCCGACACCAGCGCGAGCCCGACGCGCTGCGAGCCCTGGGACGGCTTCTCGGCGAGGTGGAGGCCGACGTCGTCCATCTTCACGATGAGCGCGACCACGCCGTACACGAGGACGGTGATCAGCACGGCCACCACGGCCAGCACGATCGCCCGCATCCAGATGCTCGCGTCGGGGTCGGAGGTGACGACCTCCTTGAGCGCGATCACCATGATCTCGGCGCTCAGGATGAAGTCGGTGCGGATCGCCTGCGAGATGGTCCGCGCCTCGTGCTCGGGGGTGAGCTCGCCCTGCTCGGCGACCTCCGCCTCCGCCTCGGAGCCGTGACCGGTGAGCCGCTCGTGGACCTTGTGCGCGCCCTCGTACGCGAGGAAGGCTCCACCGAAGATGAGGATGACCGGCAGCAGCGAGGGCAGGAACTGCCCGAGCAGCACGGCCGCCGGGAGGATGAAGAGGAGCTTGTTGCGCAGCGAGCCGATGGCGATCTTCTTGATGATCGGCAGCTCGCGCGCGGCGGCGGACCCGGCGAGGTACTGCGGGGTCACCGCGGTGTCGTCGACGACCACGCCCGCGGCCTTGGCGCTGGCACGCGCTGCCGCGGCGCCGACGTCGTCGACACTGGCGGCCGCGATCCGGGCGAGTGCGGCGACGTCGTCGAGGAGGGCGAACAGTCCGCCGGCCATGGGTGATCCTTCGGGTCAGTGGGTCGGGGCTGCAGCCTATCGGCGCCGGAAATGCCAGACTCCGTGACCATGACGGGGGTCGGCGTCCGGATGAGCGTTGCTGCGCTGCTGGGTGCGCTGGCGCTCGCCGGTTGCGGGTCCGACGCGGGCGAGCCCGCGACGTCCGGGTCCCCGCCACCGGCGTACTGCAGTCCCACCGGGTCCGGCCACGAGAAGTTCTGGGAGGTCGTGCACGCGAGCTGCACGATCGCGCTGCGCTCGTCGACCGACGTCTCGGACGACATCTGCGCCCCGGGGATGGGCCTGGGCGACGACCTCAGCACCGACTACCGCAGCTGGATCGTGGCGCACGGGCAGTCGGCGTACGACGCCGTGCTCGCCGACCCCGAGGCCCTGCGCGCCTTCCCCGACGCGCGCGCCGGGTGTGGCCTCGGCGAGTTCTTCGGCGCGGCCGCGCACGATCTCTACCTCGAGATGACCGGGCTCAGCGCCAGGAAGTCCGGGCTCCCGCTCCTCGAGGTGCCGGCGCGGTCCTAGCCGGAGACCTCGAGGCGCATCACCCAGCGCCACTTGGCGATCTGCCGGTCGCGGACGAAGCCGAGGTCCTCGTAGAGCGTCTCGGGCCCGGTGTGGAGGTAGGCCCCGCGCTGCGGCTTGCGGTCCTCGACCTGCTCGGGATAGGCCTCGACGACCCCGCCGCCGGCCGACCGGATCTCCTCGAGCACCGCCGTCACGGCCGCCCGCGCCACGCCCTTCTCCCGGTGCTTGCTGCTTGTGAAGATGCACCCGATCCGCCAGGCGGGCAGGGCGTCGCTGTCCTTGTCGTAGACCTTGCGGTTCTTGATGTTGGGCAGCTCGGCGGGACTGCCGAACTGGCACCAGCCGACCGCCTGGTCGCCGTCGTAGACGAGCACCTGGTGCACGGTGCCGGCGTCGGTGTGCGCGCGCTTCGCGAGGCGGTGGTCCTCCGCGTTGCCCGCGAGCCCCTCGGGGTGGAAGCCGATGCACCAGCACCCGCCCCACACCCCGTTGTTGGCCTCGACGAGGGCAGCGAAGTCGTCCCACGTGTCGGGTGTGAGGAGCCTGGTCTCGTAGCTCGGCGCGTCGGTCCCTGCGGCCATGGGCCGACAGTAGCCTCGGCCGATGACATCACCCCTCGACGTCGCCGACCACCAGTGGTTCGTCGAGGAGCGCGAGTACGCGCGGCACGAGGCCCGGCGTGGGCGCCGGCACGCGTACGAGCACCTCGACCCGCGGCGGACAGCCCTCGTGGTGGTCGACCTGGTGCCGTTCTTCGTGCGCGAGTCGGCGTACGTCCGCGGGATCCTGCCGCGGGTCAACGCGCTCGCCGCCTCCCTCCGGTCGGCCGGCGGCACCGTGGCGTGGGTGGTGCCCGGCTTCACGGAGCCGACGGCAAAGGACCGCGAGTTCTTCGGCGACGAGGTGGCCGAGACGTACGCCCGCTCGGGTGGCACCGGCCCTCCGGTGGCTCGCCTCGCGCCGGGCCTCGACGTGCAGCCCGACGACCTCGCCGTCGAGAAGACCGCGCGCGGTGCCTGGACCCCGGGCTCGTCCGACCTGCCCGACCTCCTGGCCTCACGTGACGTCGACACCGTCGTGGTCACCGGCACCGTGACGAACGTGTGCGTCGAGGACACCGTCCGCGGCGCGAGCGCCGCCGGCCTCCGCGTCATCCTCGTCGCCGACGCCTGCGCCGCGATGCGCGACCAGGACCACAACGCGACCCTCCACGTCGTCCACCGCTCGTACGGCGACGTGCGCTCGACCGACGAGGTGCTGGGGCTCATCGCGGCCGGAGCCCGTCAGCCGAGCGCCTTCTCGTAGGTCAGCAGCTCGGCGTGGGGAGGCATCGGGCCGCTGCTCCGTTCGCCCGTGTCCGTCCATCCGAGGTTGGTCCAGAACGCCCGCCCGCGGGGATTGGCCGCATAGACGCACAGCCAGGCTTTCGTCACACCCGCACCGGCCATTCGGGCCACCAGCTCGTCGTGAGCCTGCCGCGCCAGTCCGCTCCCCCACTCCTCCACCGCCACCCCGAAGTGCTTGACCTCGTCGGCCTGCACGGCCGCGAAGCCCGCGATGTCATCGTCGCGGAGGATCACGAAGCACTCGACGTCCGCGGCGGCGATCTCGGCGCGCCACCGGTCCGCGAGGACGTCGCGTGGGAACGGGTACTCGTCCTGCGGAAAGACATCCGACAGGCCGGCGATCGAGGTCGGCTCCTGGACGGCCATCACCGCGGGTATGTCGGCGATCCGCATCTCGCGGAGGATCGGGGTCTCGCTGGGCACGGGGACAGGTTACGAACCCGTCCCGCCCCCTCGCTGGTCGAGTAGTCTGCGAGGAACGAGCGGGCGTATCGAGACCCCGTCCACAGATCCCATCCGGTCATGGTGGACTGTCGGTGGTATCGCCTATACTAGAACACATGATCGAGTCGCTGGAGCGGGTGGAGGAGAGGGTCGAGGACGACCTCTCGGCCACCGACCTGCTCGCGCTCGCTCGTGACCGCAAAGCCGCCGAGGACCAGGCCGCAGCCGAGCTCCTCGAGGTCGCCGCCCGCTGGGCCGACCTCCACCCACCCGAGTCCATCCACTCCGCGGCCGCGTTCACCGTGCCCGGCTGCGAGCACGAGGAACCCATCGCCGGTGTCGGCTGTCCGCTGGTGGCGGAGTTCTGCGTCGCCGAGCTCGGCGCCATCCTCGGCATCTCGACCACGGCGGCGAAGAAGCTCATCGGCCACGCCCTCGAGCTCCGCCACCGCCTCCCCCGACTGTGGGACCAGGTCCACTCGGGTCGGGTGCCGTCATGGCGGGCCAGGCTCGTCGCCGAGACGACCATCCACACCTCACCCACGCTCACGATGGACGCCGCCCGGTGGATCGACTCCCAGGTCGCCGCCGTCGCCGGACGCATCGGCACCGCGCAGCTCGACCGGCTCGTCGCCGAGTCCATCAAGAGGTTCGAGCTCGCCACACCGGACCCGGCAGCTGATCCGGAGGACGGCTACCTCTCCGTCGACCCACGCCACGTCACGGTCAACAAGGAGGACGTCCACTACGCCGGGACCCTGCATGTCGAGGCCGACCTCGACCTCGCCGACGCCCTCGACCTGGACCAGGCGTTGAGCCACAACGCTGCGGCGCAGAAGGCACTCGGGTCGACCGACTCGTTGGACGTACGCCGCGCCAAGGCCCTCGGCGACCTCGCCCGCACCCAGACCGCGCTGGACCTGTTCAGCCAAGGCCACCGCTCCGGCGGCAACGAGGATGGTCTGCCGGCTGCCCGGGAGGTCGTCGTCCACGCCCACTTCGACGCATCCACCGTGGGCGAGCAGACGGTCTTCGGTCCCACCGGCCACATGGAGAACGGCCAACGCCTGGTCCTCCTCGACCAGGTCACGGGCTGGTGCGCCGACTCCCGGACCAAGGTCACCGTCAAGCCCGTCATCGACCTCAACGTCGAGCCGTCGACACCGGCGTACGAGATCCCCGACCGGATCCGCGAGCAGATCGTTCTCCGCGACCAGACCTGCGTGTTCCCGTGGTGCACCCGACCCGCCCGGCGCTGCGACATCGACCACGTCATCGAGTACGACCACGACGCCAAAGTCGAAGGACGACCCCAACCCGGCCCGACCGCCACCCACAACCTGGCCGCGCTCTGTCGCTACCACCACCGACTCAAGACCCACTCCGCCTGGACCTACCGCATGACCGAGCCCGGGATCTTCGACTGGACCAGCCCCCACGGCCACCACTACCGACGAGACCGCACCGGCACCACCCGAATCGACGAACCCGAGCAACCCGACCGACCTTGACCCCGCCCCACACCCCGCCGCAGCACCATCCGGCGGGGCCGAAGTGGTGTCCAGGCGTCGCGGTGCGAGCGTGACATCCCGAATGAATCCTTGGTCGTCCGATCTGCCCACCACAGAGCTATTGCGTGCTCCGGCATGCAAAGGAACCATCCACGCCATGGACATGTCTCAGATCTGGCCGCGTCTCGCCACGTCGACCCAGGCCTGGCTCGTCGACCACAACGGCGAACTGCTGCCCGACGACATCCTTCATGAGGTCCTGACTGCCGCTGGGGGACAGCGAGACCCTCGTTGGTGGGCTGGGGACTCCGAGCAGGGTGAGACCCAACTGACCGACGAGGCTGTCGACTGGATCGACGAGACCGCCAACGGCGAGTAGCAGGCGGCGTACGCACTGGTGGCACGCACGGACCTCGGACAGGATGGCCGCGTGACGACCGTGGACGCCGGAAGCGAGACAGCGATCCCGCGACACGTCGGCGTGGTGATGGACGGCAACCGCCGGTGGGCACGCATCGCCGGGTTCTTGAACCTGAGCGAGGGGCACCGCAGGGGCGCCGACCACATCGAGGACCTCCTGGGCTGGTGCGAGGCCCGGACCGCTGGTCGCGACGGGCACGTCACGCTCGCCATCGGGTACGACGGTCGCGCGGACATCGTCGCCGGCATCCGGGGCGCGATTCGCGCGGGCGCCGTCGACACGGCCGGCGGGATCACGCCCGCCGACATCACGGCCCACCTGCCCGGCGGCCCGGTGAAGGACATCGACCTCGTCATCCGGACGAGCGGGGAGCAGCGGCTGTCCGGGTTCTTCCCGTGGCAGGTGGCCACCGCCGAGGTGCACGTGAGCCCGAAGCTCTGGCCCGACTTCGGCGAGGCCGACTTCGACGAGGCGCTGGCGCGCTACGCGACGGTCGCCGTACGCACCGGGGGTGCCGCATGCCCTCCTTCGTGAAGTCCGTGACCTTCGACTGCCACGACCCGCTCGCGATGGCGGCCTTCTGGGCGGCCGTGCTCGGGTCGAACGTCGACGAGGACAGCACCCCCGAGCGGGCGTGGGTCGAGCCCGCGGGGTGGGGCGGACCGAACCTCTGGTTCCAGCAGGTGCCCGAGGACAAGGTCGCCAAGAACCGCCAGCACTTCGACCTCCGGGCGACGGGTCCGCTCGACGAGGAGCGCGACCGGCTGGTCGCCCTCGGCGCCCGGGTGGTGCGGCAGGGCGACGAGCTGATCGTGATGACGGACCCGGAGGGCAACGAGTTCTGCCTGGAGACCTGAGCCGGCGGCGCTGTCGGACCGCCGCGCCACACTGACCTCATGGACGCAGCCGCCCTCCTCACTCGCCTCGCCGCCGCGATCGACGCGCACGACTGGCAGGGCCTCCCCGACCTCCTGCACGCCGACTTCACGTGCCGGCTCGTGCACACCGGCGAGGTCTTCGACAAGGACGCGTGGGTGCGGTTCAACGCCGACTACCCCGGCTTCCAGCGGATGCTCGTCGAGGACCTCGTCACCGACGGCGAGCGGTGCGTGCTGCGGGCGACGGTGATCGGCGAGGGCGACGCGGGCGAGGAGCTGCGGTTCGCCGTCGCGAGCTTCGCAGCCGTCCGCGACGGACTGGTCAGCGAGCTCGTCGAGGTGTGGGCCGACGTCGACCAACCAGCGCCCGAGAGCACCCGGCCACTAACCTGACCCGGTGCTGCCCGAGCCGACCGAGCGCCTCCGCTTCCGGATCATGGAGGAGGCCGACCTCGACGACATGACCGCCGTGCTCTCGGCCCCGGACCCGGTCCACGTCGACCGGCCGCCGCGGGACCGGGACGACGCGGTCCGCTGGATCGAGTGGCAGCAGCGCAACTACGCCGAGCACGACTTCGGCCTCTGGGTCGTCGAGACCCACGACGGCACCTTCGTCGGCGACTGTGGCCTCACCATGCAGGACGTCGAGGGCACCGCCCACGTCGAGGTCGGCTACCACGTCATGCCGGACCTGCGCCGGCACGGCTACGCCACCGAGGCGGCCCGCGCGGTCCGCGACTGCGCCGCGGCGCACGGTGTCGAGCACCTCATCGCCCTCGTCCGCCCGGAGAACACCCCCTCGCAGGGAGTCGCCCGCGCCCTCGGCATGGAGGTCGAGCGCACGGCGTATGTCCACGGCGTCGATGCCCTGGTGTTCGGCATGACACTGTCGAACGGCTAGTCCTCGACCAGCCCCACGCGGAGGTACTCCGCGGCATAGGTGCCGGCCAGCAGCAGCGACGCGTAGCGCGCGACCTCCGCGTCGGCGTCGGTGTCGAGCGTCTCGACGCGTACGCCGTGCCGCGCCGCCGCGGCGCGCAGCTCCCCGGTCTGCTCGCGGACGACGGGGTCGTCGGAGCGGTCGTCGAGGATGAGCAGCAGCGGCCGCAGGTCGGCCGGCTCCTCGGCGAACGGGTCGGCGAACACGTCGTGGGGCTTGGTGGCCTCGATGACCGGCAGCAGGTGCTCGGCGTCACCCGCGATCGCCGAGCGGCCGCTCGTACGTCGCAGCGACTCCGCCAGCCGGCGGGCGGCGCGGGCGGCGAGCACCGAACCTCCCCACACCAGCGGGTTGGTGTCGGCCATCGCGATCGCCAGCATCTTGGCCGGGTTCACCGCGAGGTCGCGGTGGGGTGAGCAGTCGGTGGCGACCTCGTCGAGCGACTCGGCCACCGACTCGGCGTCGGCGCGTGGGCCGAGGTGCACGTGCGCGAGGTAGTCGAGCATCACCACTGCGGTCGCGAGCTGGTCCCCCGTCGCCGTCGGCAGCACCGTGACATGGCGCCCGGCGGCGTGCTCGCCGACCAGCGACCGCTCGGGGCAGGCGACGACGACCTGGCAGCCACGGCGTACGGCCTCGGCGACCGCTGACGCGGAGCCGTGGTCGTTGCCCTCCGGCGCCAGCATCACGACGAGGTCGAGCGAGCCGGCCCAGCCGGGCAGGCCGGGGTTGGGCCAGGCGACGAACGGCACCGGGCACCACGGCTCGAGCACCGCGCGCAGCAGGCGCGAGTCCGGTCCGGCGGCGATCACGGCACGCGGACGCTCGCCGTCGCGACCCTGCGCGATCAGCTCGGCGGTCGCTGCTGCGGCCTCGTGGGCCTCGCGCCGGACCCGCGCACCGCTCTCCGCGAGCGTCCGCAGGCGCAGGTCCACCGTCTCCAGCACCCCGGCGTCATCGAGCCGGGCCTCGTCGAACCACGTCGCCACGAGCTGGCCTCTTCTCAGCAGTCCTCAGGCCGGCTTGCGGGCCTCGTCGACCAGCAGCACCGGGATGTCGTCGCGGACGGGATAGGCGTTGCCGCACCCCTGGCAGACGAGCTCGTCGGCGCCGTCGACGACGTCGGGCACGAGCTCACCGTGGCAGGCCGGGCAGACGATGATGCTCAGCAGCTGGGGGTCGATGTTCACGCAGCGGAGTCTAGGTCAGTCGGTCGACGACAGTACGCGCAGGTGACCGCGCTTGGCGCCGCGGCTCGGGTCGTCCGTCGAGTGCAGCGGCACGGGCGCCGGGGCGGGCCGGCCGGCCTCGCGCACCGCGTCGGCGAGCGCGAGCAGGTCGTCGGTGGTCGGCCCCTGGGTCCGCGGGTCCGGAGCGAGCCGGAGCACCTCCCAGCCGCGCGGTGCGGACAGCCGCTCGCTGTGCAGCTCACACAGGTCGTAGGCATGCGGCTCGGCGTACGTCGCCAGCGGACCGAGGACCGCGGTCTGGTCGGCGTAGACATAGGTCAGCGTGTTGGCCGCAGGACGGCCGCACGCCGTCCGCGAACAACGACGACTCAGGCTCACGGCGGTGACGCTACCCGCCGCATGCATGGACGGCGCTTAGGCTCGCGGCATGCAGGAAGGTGTGGGAGAGGTCAGGCGACGGGCGCGCGACCGGCGGGGTCGCGGCATGCGCGGTCCCGGCATCCTCCCGGCCGACCCCGGCACCCCCTCCCTGCGGACGGCCCGGCAGAAGTTCGACCAGCTCGTGCTCGACGTGGTCACGCCCCTCGACGAGCGGTGGCAGCAGCACCTCGGACTCGTCGAGTACGCCGTCGAGGACGCGCCGATGCTGCCCGACGACTGGGGCGACGAGACCGTGCCGCTGTCGTCGCTGGTGCGCGGCAAGGGCCAGGACCCGACCCGGCTGGTGATCTTCCGGCGACCCGTCGAGCACCGCGCGACCAACCGCGACGAGCTGGAGGCGATGGTGCACACCGTGGTCGTCGAGCAGCTCGCCGAGCTGCTGAACCTCACGCCGGGACAGGTCGACGAGAGGTACGGCGACCAGGACTGACCTCGGTCAGCGCTGGGCCGGTCGGACGTCGGCGACCTGGCTGCTCGTCTCGAGCTGCGAGAGCGGGAGCGCCGACAGGCCGCGGTCACTGACCTCGAGCGAGACCACGGCCGCGGTGCGGTCGAGCGTCACGAGTGCGAGCACCGCGTCGTCGGGCAGCCGGATCCGGGCGGCGGTGGCCGGGTCGATCTCGACGCGGCGCTCCCGCACCACCGCATCGCCGTTCTCGTCCCAGGCCTGCAGGGTCAGCACGCCGGGCGCGGTGGCGCCGACGACGACGAGGCGCTTGGCCCCGGGCGGGAGTGCCACGGCCGCCTCGTCGGCAATGCCCGGGCCGGCCACGGCGAGGGCGAGGTCGTCGGAGATCCGGGTCCGCACAGAGGCGGTCACCGGTCCGGTGGCCTCGACCCGCAGCGCCTGGACGCCCTCGGCCTTCCGCCCGCGCAGCACGCCGCTGAGGTCGACCTCGCGGACCGAGGCCGGCGCGAGGGTGATCTCCTCCAGCCCCGCGGGCGCGAACTCGCTCTCCTCGCTCACCAGCTCCAGCGCGACCCGCACCTCGCTGTCACCCGGGTTCGCGAGCGTCAGGGTCCGGTCGGCGCGGCCGGACCCCAGCCCGGCGACGTACGACGTCTCGGCGGGGGCGGCCTGCGCCGGCAGCCACTCGCGCACGGGCCGGTCGCGACCCACGGGGTCGACGACGTCGACCACGCTGGACGCCAGCCGGCCGCGCGACACCTGCACGTGGAGGGCGAGCGCGTCGCGGCTGGGGGCGACGTCGGAGAGGTCGAACGAGGTCGAGCCGCTGCCGGGCACCCGGATGCCGCGCAGGGCGGGGACGTCCACCAGGCCGCTGCCGTCCCACACGATGACGTCGGCGACCGCTGGGCCCTTGTCCGGGTTGACCAGGGTGAGGATCGAGGAGTGCTCGGCAGAGGCGCCAACACCGGTGAACCACTGCTCCGGGACGGGCCGGTCGCAGGTCACGGCCGACCCCGCTCCTGCCCGGGTGGCGACCAGCCCGGCGGCGAGGTCCGCGCTGCCGTCGACGACGACGGACTCGCGCTCGGTGACGGATCCGGTGCCGGCCTCGAGGGTGGTCGTGTCGTCCGTACGCCCGACGCGCAGCGCGAGGTCGCCCGAGCCGAGCCCGGTGCTGCCGAGCCGGACGTCGTCGGCGCCCGGCAGCCGCGCGGGGCAGACCGCGGTCGCTCGGTCGAGCGCCGCGCTCGTGGGCGCGAAGGACGTCGGCGGCACCTCGGCGGGGCGGACGATCGCGAGCGCCGCGACAGTGAGCAGCGGGACCGCGACGGCGATGAGGGTCAGCGGCGACGGGCGCCGGCGTGCGGCCTCGGCCACGCGACGGCGGCCGCCGGACTCCGCCTGGGGTGCTTGCTCAGTCATCGACCTGCTCCTGCCTGCGCTGCCGCACGGTCGGGGCTGCGAGCACGAGGGCAGCGAGGATCGCCAGCCCCTGCAGCACGAGGAGTCCGGTCCGCCACCACGAGCGGGAGCCCCCGAGCGCCGAGGGGTCCAGCGGCCGGTCGACCCGCCAGGCCCGGGTGCTCCGGTCCTCCGCGCTCGCCTGGTCGAGGCCCCCGGTGGCGTCCAGCAGCGACGAGATCCGCCCGTCGGCGGGCGCGGTGAGGACGACGTACTCCACCCCGCGGGCGCCCAGGTCGGCCACCACGGCCGGCGTCGGCGACGACACCAGCGTGCGTACGTCGTCGGTGAGCGCGGTGTCCTCGTCGGCGAGGGTCAGCACCTCGTCCTCGCCCACCGTCGTGCCGTCGTCGCGGCGGATGCGGTAGGTGATGCCGTCCTCGACGGACCCGCCGACGACCAGCACACCGTGCTCCTGGCCGAGGAGCGAGCTCTGCTGCATGTAGACGGGGACGGCGCTCCCGGCGTCGCGCTCGAGGGTGTTGCTGGGCGTCGTCAGCCACCAGCCCAGTCCACCGAGCGGCACCACGGCGGCGGCGACGGCCAGGGCGGTCGCCAGGCCGCGCTGCCACCAGGGGTGGTGCTCGTCGAGACGCCGGAGGTAGGCATCGGCGCCGAGCACCGCGGCCACGATCGACGTGCCCTGCAGGATCACCACGAAGAGGCCCAGGCTCGGCCGCGTGGTGACCGAGGGCAGGTCGAGGGAGAGGTGGGAGAGCACGCCGGAGACCACGGCCGCGGCCAGCGCCACGATCCAGCAGATCACGACGGGCACGCGCGTACGTCGGGGGACGAGCGCGGCCAGAGCCAGTGCGCCGAGCACCGCGCCGAGCCACCCGGGTGCGCCGATGTCGTTGAGCCGTCCGGTCAGCAGGCCGCCGAAGGTGACCTGGTCGACGGTGAGCCGACCGGCCTCGAGCAGCAGTCCCGACGCCGAGCCGGTGGTGAGCAGCGGCACCAGCCACGGCGCCAGCAGCAGCGGGGTGGCGGCGACGGCGACGACCGGCGGCCCCCAGCTGTCACGCTCGCGCAGCAGTCGCGGCGAGATGACGGCGGCGGCACCGAGCACGACGGCCGTGGCGAGCAGGGCGAAGAGCCAGAGCCCGGGCACGAACGCGGCGCCGAGCGCGAGCAGCAGGGCGGTGCGCCAGGCGGCGCGCCAGCGCCGGTCGCGGTCGGGGTCGACGAAGCCGAGCGCGGCGTGGGCCGCCCACGGGAGCAGCGCCGCGACCGCGACGGTGCCGAAGCGCCCCTCCGCCCAGGCACCCGACGTCACGGGGACGAGGGCATAGGTGAGCGCTCCCCACACGACCAGCCAGCGGGGCAGTCCGCGCGGGTCGACGAGGTGGCCGACCACCGTGAGCAGCCGCCACGCTCCCCACGCCGCGAACGGCACGGCCAGCAGCATGAGGGCGGAGACGACGGCGCCGGTGTGGCCGAGCATCACCCACGCGGCGACGGCGAACGGCAGGACGTACGCCGGGGCCGGCACGTCGGTGCCGGTGCCCAGGGGAAGCGAGGTGGCGGTGTGCAGCGACCACCAGTCGCCGACCGCCGAGGGCACTGGCGAGAGCGCGCCGCCCACGATCGAGCCGAACGCCTCGCGTGCGGCCAGCAGGGCGAGGATCCCGAAGAGCACCAGGACGACCGCGACGGGGTTGGTGAAGAAGCGCGCCACGAACCCGCTGTCGGTGAGGTAGGCCTCCTCGTCGTCCTCCGCCGAGCCCCGTCGCTGCTGCTGCGCTGCGGTCGGCGCGGTTCCGCCGGCCCGGGCGACCCGGCGGCGCTCGGCGACGTCGGCGGCCTGCCCGGTCAGGGCCGAGGCCAGGTCGGTGACGAAGTCGAGGCCGTGGCGGTAGGGCAGCCAGGCCGGCGCGAGCAGGCGGCGTACGTCCACGGGCTCGCCCTCGCGGCGGCGCGCGCGCTCGCGGCGGGCGGCCAGCACCTGGCGGGGCCGGCCGTGCACCGAGAGCACGGCGGCGAGCTCGTCGAAGGCCTCCCCGACCGAGCGGACGGCGAAGAAGCCGAGCACCCGCAGGAGGGAGCCGAAGAAGAGCCGGACGAAGTGCCAAGGGAAGCTGCGACCCGACACGTTGGCCAGCAACGTGAGCAGCGCGGCCCGACGCTCCTGGTAGTGCGTGTGGCGCCCGGTCAGCGGCGTCCGCCGGATGCCCCGGTGCGCGGCCTCGGCGTGGAAGACGACGGCCTGGGGCACGACGTACGTCCGGTGTCCGGCCAGGGCGGCCCGCCAGCCGAAGTCGATGTCGTTGCCGAAGATCGGCAGGTCCTCGTCGAGGCCACCGAGCGACTCCAGCACCCGACGACGGACAAGCATGCCCGCGGTGTTGACCGCGAGGACCTCGCGCACCTCGTCATGCTGGCCCTGGTCGTACTCACCGCGCTCCAGCCCGGTCTCCCGACGACCGGTGCCGGTGATGGTGAGACCGACCTCGAGCAGCCGACGGAGGGACGGCCACTCGCGCAGCTTGGGGCCGAGGATCGCGGCATCGGGGCTGGCCTCGGCGGCCGCGAGGAGCTCGGCGAGCGCGGTCGGGTCGGGATTGCTGTCGTCGTGCAGCAGCCAGACCCACTCGTCCTCCGCCCCGATCGGCACGGCCGGGGCGAGCTCGAGCCCGCGGCGCACGGCGGCGGGATAGCTCGTCGAACCGGGCACGACCTCGACGACGAGCCCGTCGGAACTGTCTGGACCGGCCGGGGCGAGCGCGTCGCGCACGACGGCGACGCTGTCGTCGCGGCTCGTCGTGTCGACGACGACGACGCGGTCGATCGGGTGGGTCTGCCCGATCAGACCTGCGAGAACTGCCGGCAGCCACCGCGCCCCGTCATGACTGACGAGAAGCGCAGTGACGGTCACCGGAGCACCTTAGCGAGGCGCTCCGCGCCGCCAAAAACCACGCATTTCCACGTGGCTGGAGGCGGCGCAGCGGCGTCAGACCGCGCGCTTTTTGAGCTTGCGACGCTCCCGCTCGGACAGGCCGCCCCAGATGCCGAAGCGCTCGTCGTTCATCAGCGCCGACTCGAGGCAGTCGTCGCGCACCTCGCACGTGAGGCACACCTTCTTGGCCTCCCGGGTCGATCCACCCTTCTCCGGGAAGAACGCTTCGGGGTCCGTCTGCGCGCAGAGGGCGCGGTCCTGCCACCCCAGCTCCTCGCCCTCGGGCTCGAGGAGGAACAGTTCAGCTCTCATGGTTGTAGCCCTTTCGACCCATTTCAAGAACTAACGACACTGTGGGAATTACATGCCTGTCGTACCCCGCAAGTCAAGCCCGGATCTGATATGGCCATTCCCCTTCCGGCAGGCTGTTGCTATGCCATCATCCACAGCCACGCTCAGCCGTATCACCGTCCTCTCCGGCGGGGTCGGCGGGGCAAGGTTCGTCCAGGGCCTGCTGCACGGGCTGCGCTCCGGCGCGGTGCCGGGCGGCAGCGCCGACACCGAGGTCACGGTCGTGGCCAACACCGCCGACGACTGGTGGATCCACGGCCTCAAGGTCTGCCCCGACCTCGACACCGTGATGTACACCCTGGGGGACGGCATCGACGTCGACCGCGGGTGGGGTCGACGTGACGAGACGTGGAGCGCGAAGACCGAGCTGGAGGCGTACGGCGTCGAGCCGACGTGGTTCGGCCTGGGTGATCGCGACATCGCCACGCACCTCGTGCGCACACAGATGCTCGAGGCCGGCTTCACGCTCTCGCAGGTGACCGAGGCGCTGTGCCGGCGCTGGCAGCCGGGCGTCACCCTGCTGCCGATGAGCGACGACCGGGTGGAGACGCACATCGCGATCGCCGACCCCGACAGCTCGAGCGGCCGCTCGGTGATCCACTTCCAGGAGTACTGGGTGCGGCTGCGCGCCGCGGTGCCGGCCGAGACCGTGCTGGTGGTCGGCCAGGACGCCGCCACGCCGGCGCCGGGCGTGCTCGAGGCGATCGCCGACACCGACCTGCTGGTCCTGCCGCCGTCCAACCCGGTGGTCTCGGTCGGCACCATCCTGGGCGTCCCCGGCATCCGGGACGCCGTACGCGCGACCGCCGCGCCGGTCGTCGGCCTCTCCCCCATCGTCGGGGGGTCGCACGTGCACGGGATGGCGGCGCAGATGCTGGCCAGCATCGGGGTCGAGGTCTCGGCCGCGGCCGTCGGCGCCCACTACGGGTCCCGGGACTCCGGCGGCGTGCTCGACGGCTGGCTCGTCGACACCCGCGACGCCGACCAGCTTCCGCGGCTCGAGGAGGCCGGCGTCCGGGCCCGGGCGGTTCCGCTGATGATGAGCGACCTCGACGCGACGGCCGCCATGGCCGCCGCCGCGGTGGCCCTGGTCACCGGCGGGGCCGCGTGAGGATCGAGGTCTGGGCGCCCGACGGCGTCCCGGAGGTCACGGCCGGCGACGACCTGGCCGCGCTGGTCCTGGCCGCGCTCGGCGACGGTGCCGACCTGGCCGACGGCGACGTGGTCTCGGTGACGAGCAAGGTCGTCAGCAAGGCGGAGGGCCGGACCCGCACCGGCGACCGGGACGGTGCGATCGACGAGGAGTCCGTACGCCTCGTCGCCCGTCGAGGTGCGACCCGCATCGTGCGCCACCGGCTGGGCCTGACCATGGCCGCGGCCGGGGTCGACGCGTCCAACGTCGCCCTGGGCTCGATCGTGCTGCTCCCCCTCGACCCCGACGCCTCGGCCCGGGCGCTGCGGCGCGGGATCCACGAGCGGGCCGGCGTCAACGTCGGCGTGGTCGTCACCGACACCGCCGGGCGGGCGTGGCGCGAGGGGCAGACCGACATCGCCGTCGGCGCAGCCGGGCTGGTCGTGGCCGAGGACTTCGCCGGCCGCACCGACCCGCACGGCAACCCCCTCGCCGTGACCCTCCCGGCCGTGGCCGACGAGCTCGCGGGAGCGGCGGAGCTGGTGCTGGGCAAGCTGTCCGGGCGCCCGTTCGCCGTCGTCCGTGGCCGCGCGGACCTGGTGCTGCCGCCCGGGAAGGACGGACCCGGCGCCACCGCCCTCGTGCGCCCCGAGGGCGGCGACCTCTTCGGCTGGGGCGCCCGCGAGGCCGTCGTACGCGCGCTGGCGGGGGCCGTCGCGGACCGGATGCCCTTCGGGGCACCGGCCGACCGGGGCGAGCTCGACGCCGCGCTCGCCGCACTGCCCGACCCGACCGACCGCACGGCCGTGGCCGCGGTCTGCTTCGCGTACGGGTGGCAGGTCGACGGGTGGGACGAGGGCCCGTCGGGCAGCAGAACCGACGGCGTGTGCCGCGTGTCACCCGTGACTACGTAGACTCTGCCACCGCACCACCGCACCGCCCCCTCCAGCAGTCGACCGAGAGACACAGAGCACCGTGGCCAAGCAGGCAAAGACCGACCGACAGGCGGTCATCGACTCCATCCGCTCCCAGCAGTCGAAGTCGGAGAACCGTCGCGGCATGGCCATCGTGGGCGTGTGCGTCCTCGTCGCCGTCCTCATCGTCGGCGCGGCGGCCTTCAAGCCGGTCAAGGACTGGTACGACCTGCGGTCCTTCGCCTCGGACTCGCTCGGCGAGATCGGCGCGAAGGCGTCGACGTGCCAGAAGGTCGTCACGAAGACCGCGGAGGGCAACCAGGACCACGTCGAGGTCGGCACGCCGATGAGCTACCCCGACGCCCCGCCGGCCTTCGGCCAGCACTGGAACATGTGGGACAGCATGGACCGCAAGCTCTACCTGACCTCCGACCGCCCCGAGCTGGGCGAGCTGGTGCACAACCTCGAGCACGGCTTCACGATCCTCTGGTACGACGAGACCATCGCCGACAGCTCCAGCAAGATGGACGTGCTGCGCGGCATCGCCTCCAAGCTCCAGGGGACGACCAACCTGCGCGACAAGTTCAAGGCCGTGCCGTGGACCTCCGAGGACGGCAAGGCCTTCCCGAAGGGCCAGCACGTCGCCTTCACCCACTGGTCCGTCGGCGGCGCCGGCGAGACCGACCCGAGCAAGCAGGTCGGCGTCTGGCAGTACTGCTCCGACGTCAGCGGCGCAGCCCTGGAGACGTTCATGGAGGACTACCCCTACATGGACTCCCCGGAGCCGAACGCCGTCTGAGGCGGCTCGCCGACCCGTGCCGACCTTCGCCGAGGTGCTCGCAGCGCAGCTGCGGCGTGACCCCGGCCGTCCGCTGCTGACGTTCTACGACCACGCCACCGACGAGCGCGTGGAGCTGTCGGCGACGACGTACGCCAACTGGGTGGCGAAGGCGTCGGGGCTGCTCACCGACGTGGCGGACCTCGAGCGCGGGATGTCGCTGCGCATCGACCTGCCGCCGCACTGGCTGTCGCCGGTCTTCCTCGGCGCGGCATGGAACGTCGGGCTGCGCGTCACCACCGCCGACGACCCCGACGCCGTGGTGTGCGGCCCGGAGGGCCTCGACGCGTGGGCGCCCCGTGCCGCGGCGATCCCGGTGCTGGCCTGCAGCCTGCGCCCGCTCGGCGTACGTTTCGCCGAGCCGCTTCCCGCTGGCGTGCTCGACGTGGGTGTCGAGATCTGGTCGCAGCCCGACGGCTGGGCGGCCTGGGACCCGCCGACCGCCGACGACCTCGCGACCGACACCCTCACCCAGCGGCAGCTGTTCCCCTCACCGACAGACCTGACGGCCGCCGCCGGGAGTTCTCTCACCGACGGCGGCCGTCTCTTGTCGGTGGCCGACCCGGCTTCCCCACCAGGAATGGCCACCTTCACCGAGCCCCTCGGACGAGGCGGCTCGCTGGTCCTTGTCCGCAATCCCGACCCGGACCGCCTCGACGGCGTCTACGACGCCGAACGGGCGACTGCCCGAGCCTGACTGCGGCTCTCCTCTCAACCCGCCAGGTCGAAGGCCCCCAGTCCCTCGCCCAGCAGGCGCGGTGCCGACACGCCCGACCTGCGGCCGCCGAAGACGTACGCGACGCCACTCATCCGGTCGCGCACGATGTAGTCGGCGTGGCCCTTGAGCTTCATGGCCTGGACCTCCAGCACCCAGTCGAAGCTCGACAGGTCCGAGGGCAGTCCGGCGCGGGACGGGACCGACCCCTTCACGGGCACGGCCGCGTTGAAGCCGCCGCCGTTGCCGACCCACACCGAGAGCACTCCACCCGACGGGGTGCCGAGCAGGTCGGGCACACCGTCACCGGTGACGTCGCCGACGGCGTCGAGGCCGGTGATGCCGCCCCACCCGCTGCCCAGCAGCGTGCCGGGCGCGAGTGCGCCCGTGCCCTTGCCCGCGTAGAGCCAGAGCTCGCCGGTGGTGCTGCGGGCCAGGACGTCGCCGAACCCGTCGCGGTTGACGTCGCCGGCGTTGAGCAGGGTCTCCATGCCGGCGAACGAGACGCCCGTGTCGACCGGGGCGCCGAGCTCGAAGGTGTCGCGGTTGGCGACGACGACGAGCTGCTGGCCGGCCACACCGACCAGGTCAGCACCCTGGCCGCCGACCATCTGCACGCCGGTGATCCACCGCATCGACTTGAGGTTCGTGGCCGGGCCGAGCGCGGCGCCGTACGACCCGTCGCCACGACCGGGCAGCAGCACCACGTTGCCGTTGGTGGTGCGCCCGACGAGGTCGGCGCGGCCGTCTCCGTTGAAGTCGCCCGCGACGAGCCGGTTGTAGCCCTGCCACGAGCCGGCGACCTTCTGGGTCGGCGCGAAGCGGCCGGTGCCGTAGCCGGTCTGCAGCAGGAGCCGGTTCTTGGTGCGCACCAGCAGGTCGGCACGGCCGTCCGCGTTGACGTCGCCGGCGCCGATGAGCTGGCGGGCGTTGCCGTATCCCTTGCGCGTGGCCTTGCGGTCGAAGCCGCCGCGGCCGGTCGCGACCAGGGTGGTGAGGCGGCCCTTGAAGCGGGCGACCAGGTCGTTGCGGCCGTCTCCGTTGATGTCGCCGACCGCGGTGATGAGCGAGTAGCCGCGCAGCGACAGCTTCTTGGCCGTCTTGCCGAACTTGCCGTTGCCGACGCCCGCCCGGATGCGGACCTCGCCGGATGCGTCCGCGGTCACCAGGTCGGCGACGCCGTCACCGGTGAGGTCGGGCGAGACGAGCACGTCCGAGCGCTGGTCCCAGCCCTTCTTGCCGACGACCGTGCGCTGCTGGAAGGCGGTGAGGCCGCCGGTGGGGATGACCAGGCCGCGCCCGTCGGCGGCGTTGCGCACGACGAGGTCGGGGTAGGGCGAGGCGTCGAGGTTGTTCTGCGGGTTCGGCTCCGACACCGCGATCGGGACCACGACCGGCGGGACCGGGGTCGCGGGCGCCGCCTGGGCGGCGTTTTGCCGGATCAGCGGGATCTGGGCGTAGAGGTACTTGCCCGGACACGCGGTCGAGCCGGCGTCGCGGTGGCCGTTGATGGCCTGGAAGGTGCTGCGGCCGATCGTCTGCGAGGTCGACGCGGGGTTGACCCCGTGCAGCGACAGCTTCCATGCGAACAGCTGGCCGTACGCGCGCAGCATGGCGTCGGTCGGCTGGGTGGTCTCGAAGTTGCCGATCGCCGACATCGCGAACGAGTAGTCGTTGTAGTTCAGCGTGTGCGCGCCGACGACGGGCTTGTCGATGCCGCCGTAGCGGCCCTCCCAGATCCGGCCGAACCGGTCGACGAGGAAGTTGTAGCCGATGTCGCTCCAGCCCCGGGACTTCACGTGGTAGGCGTAGATGCTGCGCAGGAGCGCCGGCACCTGGGCCTCGGTGTAGTCGTTGGCGTTGACCGTGTGGTGCACGAAGCCGCCGCTGATCGTGCCGTAGCGCAGGGCGCTCTTGTCGCGGATGCTCTCGTCCGCGCCCCACTGGGCGCGCGAGAAGATCGTGGGCTGCGCGACCGCCTTCATGCTGGTGCGCGCCGCCTGGAGGGTGATGCCCGAGCCGTTCTTGGCGGCCTGCTCGGCGTACTCCTCGTCGTACGCCGTCGACGCGTCGTCGGGCACGTCCGCGGCCTTCTCGACCTCGCTGCTCGTGGCCGAGCCCGGGTCGACCAGCGCGAGCGACAGGTCGTCCGGCAGCGCGACCCCGTCGGTGAGTGCCTTCACCTGGACGTCGTCGACCTCGCCGACGAACATCGGCTCGGTGCCGGGCCGGGACCCGGCCGCCTCCTCGCTGCCGGCGTCGGGTCCGTGCTCGTCGTGGTACTCCAGGTCCTCCCACGCGCTCCAGTCGTCACCGGTGCGCGTACGCACCTGGACGGCGATCTGGTCCTCGTCGAGGTCCTCGCCGTGCTGCCAGGTGACACCGATCGCCGCGAAGCCCGTGACGGACTGCGGCGTGCTGGTGACGCGGGCGTCGGTGGCGCCACCGGCGACGGTGCGGCCCCGAAGCCCGGAGAAGCCACCGGCGGCGCCGGTCAGCGGCACCTCGGTCACCTCCGGGGTCACCGGCCTGGTCGGCACGGTGGCCGACATCAGCTCGGCCGGGAGCGCCTGGCCGCTGGACGAGCCGGCGGGCCGCTGGCCGGGGTGGGTGCCGACGATGTCGAGCGAGACCACACCGGAGGCGGGCGTGAGGACGACGAGCACGACACCCAGGGCCAGCACCTGCTGGCAGAGGGTGACGAGACGGGCCTGAAGAGGTCGCATGAAGATCTACTCCTGTGTGGGGGAAGGTCACACACGGGAGAGTTCACACCAGTCACACCAGTCACGGAAGGGTTTCTGAGTAACTACAAACGTGTAATTTCCACTCGACACGCCGTTACATGGGTGTAATTCTTCAGCGATTCTGGCACGTGACGCACCGCTCGGGTGGCGAGGCGGGTGCCGCTATATGTCGGTGCCGAGCTCGTCGTCGTCGCCGCTGTCGTCGCCGTTGTCGTCGTAGTGGAGGTAGTGGATGCCTTCCTCGACGTCACCGTCGAAGCCGAGCCGGCCGTTCTCCATGATGAGCACGCGGTTGCAGAGGGTGCGCACCGAGCCGGGGGCGTGCGAGACGTAGAACATCGTCACGCCGGAAGCGACGATCTCGTCCATCCGTTTCTTGCACTTGCGCTTGAAGGGCCGGTCCCCCACCGCCAGTGCCTCGTCGGCGATGAAGATGTCGGCGTCGACGTTGACCGCCACCGAGAAGCCGAGGCGGGCCTTCATGCCGGAGCTGTAGTAGGCGACGTCGGTGTCGAGGAACTTGCCGAGGTCGGCGAAGTCGACGATCTCGTCGAACTTGCGATCCGTCTCGGCCCGCGACATCCCGAGGATGGCGGCGTTGAGGTAGAGGTTCTCGCGCCCGCTCAGGTTGTTGTCGAACCCGGTGCCGGTGGCGATGAGCCCCGCGATCCGGCCGCGGGTGAGCACCGAGCCGGAGTCGGGCCGCATCACGCCGCTGATCAGCTTGAGCAGCGTCGACTTGCCCGAGCCGTTGAGCCCCATCAGCCCGACGGCCTCGCCCTCGTGGACGGAGAAGGTGACGTCGTCGACCGCGTTGAACGTGTCGTGCGTCTTGCGGCCCCGCGCCTTGGCCAGGACCGTCTGCTTGAGCGAGCGCTGGTAGGACAGGGTGAAGGCCTTGGTGGCGTTGTCCACCTTGATCATGGTCGTCATCAGAGGCGCTCCGGGACCTTCGCCTCGAGGCGCGCGAAGATCCGCTGCGCGAGCACCAGCAGGACGAGCGACACCGCGAGCATGATCAACCCGCGCGTGAACAGGTGGTCCGGCATGTGCACCGCTGCCGTGGCGTCCGGGTCGCTCGTGGTGCCGATCCAGAAACCGCGCTGGATGAGCAGCACGGCCTCCGCCATCGGGTTGAAGAGGTAATAGCCGGCGACGGAGTCCCCGAACCGCTCGTGCACCAGCGTGTACGGATACATCATCGGCACGCTGAAGGTGACGAACTGCGTCAGCGTCTGCGCGATCTTCCCGACGTCGCGCATGAAGACGTTGCCGACACTGAAGAGCAGGCCGAGCGCCAGGCCCAGGGCGGCGGTCAGGCTGAACCCGAGCAGGGCGGCCGCCATGCCCACGAGGTCGGGCTTCCACCCGAGCAGGAGGCAGGGCACGAGCAGGATGATGAGCATCGGGATCGTGTGCCAGCCGGCCACGAGCATCCGGGCCACCGGGAACATCTCGCGCGGCACCGGCAGCTTGGTGATCAGGGACCGGTTCTGCACCAGCGACTGCGTTCCGCCGTTGAACGTCTCGGTGAAGAAGTGGACGATCACCATCCCCGCGAACAGGTGGATCGCGAAGTTCTCCATGCTGGAGCCGCGGCCGATCATCACCTGGAAGAGGAAGTAGAACATGCAGAACCGGATGGCCGGCTGCAGGTAGCTCCAGACCCACCCGAGAACGGTGCCCTGGTAGCGCGACTTGATCGTGTTGCGCACGAGCATGCCCAGCAGGTAGCGCCGGCGTACGACCTCGCTCAGGCCCGTCGCCGCGGGCGGCGCCAGCGGCAGGGCGTCGAGCTCGCTGACCGTACGCCTGGCGGGCTCCGCGGGCGTCGAGCTCACGAGTCGCTCACTCATCGTCGCCGTCGGATCCCTCGGTCCACGGCGCGAACGTCTTGTCCCATGCCTCGGGTGAGGTGATGTCGCCGAGGGCCTCGCGGTACTGACGGGCGAGCTCGGGCCACTCGCGGTGGAAGCGGCGGTGGATCTCGATCGTCCGCTTCATCAGGTCACGGTAGTGCGCGGGGTCGCGCTTGTAGAGCGCGTGGGAGGCGCCGTCGTTCATCGAGACCACGACCGAGTCGTACTTCACGAGGTTCCACCACTTGGCGTCCATCGCGGTGAGCTCGGTCTCGGGGTACTCGTCGGACAGCTCCCGCACCGGGCGCAGCTGGCGGATCGGTGCGAGACCGGCGGCGATCAGGGTGCTGAGCCGACCCGGGATCTCGATGTCGGCCTTGCCCTTCTTCGGCGGCTTCTTGCGACGCACCGGCGGCAGCTCGTCCCGGTCGGGGTGGAGCTGCGCGTCGGAGAACTGCAACCGGAAGGCGTTGATGTCCGCCAGCTTGGTGGCGAGCTCGCCGTGCAGCGCGTGCGGACCGCGCAGGACGTCCTCCATCGCGAGGTGCCGCAGCTCCGCGGTGGAGTACTGCAGCGAGGCGACGTGCTTGACCTGGTGGTTGAGGCTCTCGCGGACCATCCGGCCGCCGCGCTCATAGGGCGAGTGCAGCAGCGCGGCGATGAGCCGGTTGCGGTGGTGGAAGTAGGACTGCCAGTCGACGCCGTCGTTCTTGTCGGTCCACGGCATGTGCCAGACCGCGGCACCGGGGAAGGACACCGTGGGGTAGCCGGCCTCCCTGGCGCGCAGGCCGAACTCGGAGTCGTCCCACTTGATGAAGATCGGCAGCGACAGCCCGATCTCCTCGAGGACGACCCGCGGGATCAGGCACATGAACCAGCCGTTGAAGTCGACATCGGCCCGCTTGTGCAGCCAGCGCGAGGAGCGCAGGTTGCGGGCGCCGAAGTCCCACTGGCTGTAGCCGTCGAGGCGGGTCTGCCACCAGAAGCGCCACGGGTGGACGATCTCGCCGAAGGAGTGCAACTGGGCCCGGCTGTAGAGGTTGAACATGTGGCCACCGACGATGGTCGGCCGCTTGGCGAGGTCGCCGAAGGTGACCGCGCGGATGATGCCCTCGGGCTCGGAGACGACGTCGTCGTCCATCATCATCGCGTACGTCGCGGTGCCCTTGCGGACACTCTCGAGCTGGCCGCGGGCGTAGCCGCCCGAGCCGCCGAGGTTGCCCTGCACGATCACCCGCAGCTTGTCGCCCAGGCCCGCCTTGGCCGCCGGGAAGTGGCTGCTGTCGGTGACCTTGTCCTTGCCCTGGTCCATCACGAAGACCGTGTCGAGGTAGGGCTGGAGCTCCTCGGCGTCCCCGAGCTGGCCCAGGAGCTGTGCGCTCATGTCGGGCAGCATCGTGGTGATGCAGACGTCGACCGTGCCGTGCTGGGCACGGTCAACCGGGACCTGTGCGGTCCACTCGGCGCTCTCGACCGTCGCGCCCTCGTCGCCGGCGACGACGTCGTACCAGTACCACCCGCCGTCGACGAACGGCTTGAGCGGGAGCGTGAAGCTGAACGACCCGGAGTCACCCTCGACCGCAGCGGCGTCGACGCGCTGCGCGTTGCCGCGCGCCATCGACTTGTAGACCGTCACTGCGGAGCCCGCACCGGAGACGGTGACGGTGAGCTCGACCTCGGTGACGACCGTGTGGCGGCGCCAGTAGGACGCCGGGAACGCGTTGAAGTACGTGCCGAACGACAGCAGCTGCGACGGCTCGAGCCGCAACGCGGTGCGCGAGCGGATCTGGTCGGGGTGGAGCTTGCGCCCGGTGGAGGTCGACTGGCGGATCGCGGCGTTGTTGAGGTCCTTGGCCGCGGCGTTGCCACCCACCTCGAACCGGTCGGTGTCGAGCTTGGGCTCCTCGAGGTCGACGTAGAGCGGGAAGACGTCGGTGTCGCGGTCGAGCGGGAGGATCTGCCGCTGGAGCAGTCGGGTGGTGGTGCTCATGCGTCGATGCCTCCGCTGGTCAGCTCCGCGCCCTCGGTGAAGTGGGGCTTGAGCTTGTTGTCGTACATCGACAGCGCGGCACCGATCGCCATGTGCATGTCGAGGTACTTGTAGGTGCCGAGGCGACCGCCGAAGAGGACCATCGGCTCGGCCTGGGCGAGCTCGCGGTACTTGAGCAGCTTGGCGCGGTCGTCGGCGGTGTTCACCGGGTAGTAGGGCTCGTCGCCCTCCTCCGCGAAGCGGCTGTACTCGTGCACGATCACGCTCTTGCCGGGCAGGTGGGTCTTCTCCCGCTCCGGGTGGAAGTGCTTGAACTCGATGATGCGCGTGTACGGGACGTCCTGGTCGTTGTAGTTCACGACGCCGGTGCCCTGGAAGTCGTCGGTCTCGACGACGCTCTCCTCGAGGTCGACGGTCCGCCACGACAGGCGGCCCTCGGAGTTGCCGAAGTACTCGTCGACGGGGCCGGTGTAGACGATCGGGACCTTGCCCTTGAACTCGTCGGCGACCGCGGTGGTGGGATCCAGGAAGTCGGTCTCGAGGCGGATCTCGATGTTCGGGTGGTCGGCCATCCTGGTCAGCCACGCGGTGTAGCCGTCGGTGGGCAGGCCCTCGTACGTGTCGCTGAACCAGCCGTTCTGGAACGTGTAGCGCACCGGGAGCCGCGTGATGATGTCGGCGCTCAGCTCGGTGGGGTCGGTCTGCCACTGCTTGGCGGTGTAGCCCTTGATGAACGCCTCGTACAGGGGTCGCCCGATCAGGCTGATCGCCTTCTCCTCCAGGTTGGAGGCGTCCTCGGTCGCGACCTCGCTCGACTGCTCGGCGATCAGCGCCCGGGCCTCCTCAGGCGTGTGGGACTTCCCGAAGAACTGGTTGATCAGGGCGAGGTTGAGCGGCAGGGAGTAGACCTGCCCCTGGTACTTGCCGAACACCTTGTGCCGGTAGTCGGTGAACGACGTGAACCGGCTGGCGTACTCCCACACGCGCTCGTTGGAGGTGTGGAAGAGGTGCGCGCCGTACTTGTGCACCTCCACGTTCGTCTCGGGGTTGCGCTCGCTGTAGGCGTTGCCGCCGAGGTGGTGGCGACGCTCGAGGATGAGCACGCGGAGACCCAGCTCCTCGGCGCAGCGCTCGGCGATGGTGAGACCGAACAGGCCGGCACCGACGATGACGAGGTCGGGAAGCGGGACTTCGTGAGTGGTGCCCTGGGACAAGGGAGGAACTCCTGTAGTGGGAAAGGCGCCGTGGTGAGAGGCGCGCTCGAGTCTAGCGAGGGGGGCGGGCCGGATCGGACACGCGGCGCATGCCCCGCGCCGAGGCCATGGCGCGGATCACGTTGCGGGCCTCCGCCCGGCCGCCGCGCACCGGACTGAGCAGCACCACGGCAAGCGTGATCAGCCACGGCTTGAGCCGGACCAGGACGTTCTCCCCGTGGCGCAGGTGCACCACGAAGAGGTTGCGGTACATGTAGAAGCCCTTCCAGCCGGACAGGTCGTGCTGCTGGTTGAAGTCGAGCTGGCGCACCAGGACGGCGTCGCGGACCGCCCAGACGTGGCGGCCGGACTCGCGGGCGCGTACGGCGAAGTCGACGTCGTCGTAGAAGATGAAGAACGCCGGGTCGGGGAAGCCGATCTCGGCGACCACGCTGCTCCGCACCATGAAGCCCTCGAAGGCGACGTTCTGCACCTCGACCAGCGGCGGCATCGACGCGCGGTCGGCGTACGCCGAGTCGACGGTCGAGCGCTTGGGCCGGATGGCGAGCGGGTTGCGCAGGTCGAACTCGACGGCCGCCTTCTCCACCATGACGCCGGAGAGGTCCTCGCGCACGGCGATCAGGCAATCCTCGTCGACGGCCATCAGCGCGGCCAGGCAGTCGGGGGCGGGCACGACGTCGTCGTCCATCAGCCAGATCCGGTCGAAGCCCCGGTCGTACGCTGTCCGCACCCCGCGGTGGAAGCCACCGGCGCCGCCGAGGTTCTCCTGGGTGATGACCTCGAGCGGCAGGTCGTCGCGAGCCACCCTCTGGGAGAGCACGTCGGCCGTGTGGTCGGTGCTGCCGTTGTCGATGACGATGACCGCATCGGGCGCGTGCGTCTGGGCGGCGAGCCCGTCGAGCATGCCGACGAGCAGGTCGGCGCGGTTGTGGGTCACGACCACGACCGCGACCGTCTCGCGGGAGGTCACGACAGGAACCTCCGGTGGCCCTCGAAGTCGCCGGCGATGCCGGCGCGCATGGCCCGCAGGCTGAGCCGCAGCCGCGACAGGCTCGGCCGCGTGAAGGTGTAGAACCAGGCGGTCTTCACCACGAAGGCGACGGCGTGGAGCGGGCCGCGGTAGTCGCGGAGGTTGACCAGGTTGTTGCGCGCCATGCAGTAGTGCTTGAGGTCGCTGGGCGAGTCGTTGTACGTCGTCCGGCCGAACATCATCGGGGTGCCGAGGTTGCCGACGCTCGGGTGGCGCACGGTCGCGGTGACGACGGTGGCGACGCGGGCGCCCGCCTCCTCGGCGCGCAGCCGGTACTCGTGGTCGTCGCCCCAGATGAAGAACTCCTCGCGCGGCAGCCCGATCCGGTCGACCAGTTCCTTGGTCACGAGGACGCCATTGAAGGGAATGACGATCCCGTCGATCCGGTCGCGCTTCGCAGCCCGGCGTACGTCGTCGACGGCGTGCACCACGCGGGTGCTGCCGGGCAGGCGGATCGGGAAGACCAGCCGGCCCGGGTCGGCCTCGTCGACGACCAGCGGTCCCCAGAAGTCGAGGTTGTCGGCCTCCTCGAGCAGGTGGGCGAGGCAGTCGTGGTCGGGCAGCCCGTCGTCGTCCATCAGCCAGACCAGGTCGGCCTCCCGGTCGATCGCCCAGGCCAGGCCGTCGTGGAAGCCGCCGGCGCCGCCGCGGTTGGTGCTGAGCGTGCGGGAGCGCAGCGGGATCTCCCCGGTGTGGCCGCGCGCGTCGAGCCACTCCCCTGTGCCGTCCGAGGAGGCGTTGTCCACCACGAGCACCTCGCCGAGCCCGTCGATCTCGCCGAGCCGCTCAACGAGCTTCTGCAGCAGGCCGAGGCGATTGAAGGTGACCACGACCGCGACGATGCGGGGCAGCGGTCCGGTGGTCGTCACGGCGTACACCCTAGGGGCCGGGGTGCGTGCCAGCGTCTCCGCGATCAGCACACCGCGCCGAGGTCCTCCGACTGGTTGGCGGCGTAGCCCTGGGCGAGCGAGCCGACCGACCCTCCGGTGACCGCGGGCGCCTGGCTCGGCGTCACCGGCGCCGCGGGCGTGGTGGCCGGCGCCGAGGCGGTGTCCTCGGTGGGAGCGTCGGCGGCGGGCGCCTCCTCGGCGGGAGCAGCCTCGGCCGTGTCGGGCGTGGGCTTCTGGCCCTCCGCCCGGGCGATAGCCGCGGCGACCTTCTCCTGCACCAGGGCGATGTCGGGGTGTGCGGTGTTGATCATCGGCGGGACCAGCGACAGGGTCGCGATCTTCTGGCTCTTGGCCTTGAGGGCCAGCTCGACGAAGCGGTCGACCTCGCCGCGCGGGATGTCGGTGGACACCATCGCGGAGCTCGCGCCGGCGATCTGCTCGAAGTTGCGCAGCGCGACCTGCGGGCTGACCTGCTGGAGCATCGCGCTCATCACGCACTTCTGCCGCGCCATGCGGGAGTAGTCGTCGGAGCCCTCGCGCGCCCGGGCGAACCAGAGCGTGTCGTGGCCGTTGAGGGTGCGCTTGCCGGGATCGATGTAGTGGAAGGTCTTCTCGAAGGGCAGGCCCACCGGGATCGGTTGGCGGACGTTGAGCTCGACGCCGCCGACCGCGTCGACCAGGTCCTTGAAGCCCTCGAGGTTGACCATCGCCCAGTAGTTGATGTCGAGGCCGGTGATGCCCTCGACGCCCATGACGGTGGCGTCGACGCCCGGGCTCTTCGAGCCCTTGAAGAGGTCGGCGTGGTCGAGCGCCCAGGTGGAGAGACCGTTGAGGTACATCCCCTCGACGTCGAACCCGTCGGGGAACTGCTTCGCCATGACCGAGCCCTCGACGAAGGGGAAGTTCTGCATGTTGCGCGGGAGCGAGATGAGCACGGCCTTGCCGGTCTCGGCGTCGATGCTCGCGACGGTCATCGAGTCGGGTCGCAGCCCCCAGCGTCCCGCGCCGGAGTCGCCGCCCATGAGCAGCACGTTGTAGCGGCCGTGGCTGGCATCGACCGCTGCGCCGTTGCCGAACATCGAGATCATGAAGTCGCGCTGCACGCCGACCACGTGTGCGCCGAAGAGCAGGGCGCCGGCGACGCTGAAGCAGAGGAAGCCGTTGACCCCGACGATCGCCAGCCGGTGCTGGCGCTGGAGGGTGAGCGGCTGGCCCAGCCGCCAGGCGTCGATGAACAGGTAGGCCCAGCCGATGGCGAGCGCCATCAGCCCGAGGCGCAGCACCTGCAGGAGGGTCGTGTTGGTGCCGGCCCAGAAGGCCACGCCGTGCCAGACGTACGACGACGCGAGCGCCACGACGGCCACGACGACGAGCGCGATCCAGGTCCGCATCGCGATCCGGCCGACGCGGCGGTTGCCCGACACGAGCTGGGCGGATCCGGGGAGCACGAAGGTCATCAGCATCAGGGTCACCGCGCGGCGGAACCGCACGCGTTGCGCGCGGTCGAGCGTGGTGAAGCGCATCTGGTGCGACCCGGAGGGCGTGGCGGGCGGCATCGGGGGCCTTTCAGCTGGGGGAAGTCAGCCCGACCAGTATCACCAGTCACACCCGTCCCACCGGCCCGCGACGCGCCGTGGCCCTCAGACTGCCGGTCTCGGGGTGAAGTGCTCGTCCACGGCGGCGCGGATCGCAGCGTCGGGCTCCCGATCCAGGTAGACCAGGCGCACTGCGTCCGGATCCTCGTTGCCTGCGTCCGGCCCACGCCAGACGAGCGTCAGGCCAGCCTTCTCCGCGGTGCGCCGCGACGCGACGTTGATCTCGAGCAGGTAGGCCATGACCGGGCGGTCGGGCGCGACGACGTGGGCCGCTTCCACAGCCGCCTCAGCCACCTCCGAGGCGTATCCGCGGCCGCGGGCGGCGGGGTCGAAGCGGTAATAGAGGTTCCCCCAGGGCCGGTCTGCCACGACCGCGCATCCGGCCATCCCGATGACCGGTCCGTTCGTCGAGTCACGGACGCTCCAATAGCCAAGGCCGTGCGTCCACTCGACCTCGCTCGCGTCGAGCGTCCGCTGCGTCCGGGCGAGGTCGAGGTGTCGTCCCTGCGGGAAGTGTGCCCAGCTGTCCGGATCGGCGTGGATGCGGTGGAGGTCTTCCAGGTCGTCCTGCACCGGCTCGTCCAGCCACAGCCGTCCGGTCCGGAGGTGTCGCCAGTCGCTCACCCCTCACTCATCCTTCCCGGCCCTCGTCGATCTCGGTCTTGCGCGCCAGCCGGTGCGCGCGGCGGATCTCGGCCTCGCGCTGGCGGCGTACGTCGCTGGGCGTCTCGGTTTGCAGCGGCGGGACCCGGCGCGAGTGGCCGTCCTCGTCGATCGCGACGAACACGAAGTAGGCGCTCGCCACGTGCAGGGGCGCGTCGGCGGCGTTGCCCCACGGCTGCGCCTCGACGCGGACGCCGATCTCCATCGACGAGGTGCCGGCCCAGTTGACCTGGGCGTACGTCTTGATGATGTCGCCGACGTGCACCGGCTCCAGGAACGTCATCTCGTCCATCGCCGCCGTCACCGCCGGCCCGCCGCTGTGCCGGTAGGCGACCGCGCCGGCCGTGGAGTCGGCCAGCTTCATGATGTCGCCACCGTGGACGTTGCCGAGGAGGTTGGCCTCGGTCGCCGAGGCGATGATGCCGAGGCTCACCCGGCTGTACGACGTGGGACGCGGATCGCTCACGCGTCGCACGGTAGCGTCCTCTCCCATGGCTGATCGTCCGCAGGGCTCCGGGATGCCCGAGAAGGGAACGCCCGAGTACGACTGGCTCTACGGGGGCAAGTCCCAGGCCCCGCCGGGCGACGCCACCCAGCAGGTGCCCACGCAGGGTCAGCCGCCCCAGGGAGCCGACGAGACCCGGGTCATGCCCGCGGCCCGGCGCGAGGCACGCGGCTCCGGCGGCCAGCCGCCGAGCGACCCCCGCTCCTCGGTCGCGATGCCACCGCCGCAGCCCCGGCCGAAGAAGCGCCGGTGGCGCCCCCGTCTCCGCCTCGGCTTCATCCCGCTGCTGCTCCTGCTCGTCGTGGTCTACCTCGTCGCGATCCCGCTCTACTACTGGACCCAGATCGACAAGGTCGACGCCGAGCCCGGGGGCAGCCGCCCCGACGACCAGCCGGGCACCAACTACCTCATCGTCGGCTCCGACAAGGCGGACGACCTCAATGCCGAGCAGCGCAAGGAGCTCGACACCACGGAGCGTGGCGGCACCAACACCGACACGATCATCGTGCTGCACACCGGCTCGGGCGGCCGCACCCTGATGTCGATCCCCCGCGACACCCTCGCCGAGGTGCCGGGAGACGGAACCCAGATGATCAACTCCGCGTTCGCGAGCGGCGGCGCGCCCAAGCTGGTGGCGACCGTCGAGAAGCTGACCGGCATCCACATCGACCACTACGTCGAGCTCGGCTTCGGCAGCGTGATCAACACCGTCGACGCGTTCGGCGGCGTGGAGATCTGTCCCAAGCAGGACATGAAGGACCCGCTGGCCCGCCTCGACATCAAGAAGGGCTGCCAGGAGGTCGACGGCCTCACCGCGCTGGCGTACTCCCGCTCGCGCCACGTCACCGCGCTCAGCGACCTCGACCGCGTCGCCCGCCAGCGCGAGGTGATCAGCGCCCTCGGCGACGAGGCACTGTCGCCGTGGACCTTCGTGAACCCGCTGCGCTACTGGAGCCTCAACAAGGCCGCGTCGGGCGCCATCCGGATCGACGAGGGGATGAACCCGGTCGACATCGGCCGGTTCGCGCTCGCCATGACCGGCGACAGCCAGACCTGCACCATGCCCAACCTCGCGGCGCCGAGCGACCCCAACCGGATCATCGCCGACCCCGACCGGGCGCCCGCCCTCTTCAAGGCGCTCATCAACGACAGCACCGTGCCCAAGCGCGCGTGCACCCCGACCGGCCGGGCGCGCTAGACCAATTGCGCCGCTCCCTTGAACGGTCTTCTGCGTCGGCGTACGCTCACGATATATCGCGATAGACCAGCGATAGATCACGAGTCTTGACGACCGAACACCCGAGGGAGCACGACATGGGACGCCACTGGCCCGGGGCGGACTGGCCCCAGAACGACGGATCCGACGCGCGCCGACCCGGCCGCCGGGCAGGCGGACCGCCGCCGTGGCTGGGCGAGCTCTTCAACCTCGCGACCGGCCCCCAGGCACCGCCGCAGCGAGGCCCGAAGGTGCGCCGCGGCGACGTCCGTACGGCGATCATCGACGTGCTCCACCGCGCCCGCGCCGCGGAGGAGCCGATCAACGGCTACCAGGTGATCCAGGAGATCGCCGAGCTCAGCAACGGCGAGTGGCGCCCCTCCCCCGGCTCGGTCTACCCCACGATCCAGCAGCTGCAGGACGAGGGCCTCGTGGAGTCCGACGACGAGCGCGGACGGCGCACGATCCGGCTCACCGACCAGGGCGTCACGTGGGCCGAGGGCAACTCCGACGAGCTCGCCTCGGTCTGGGCGCCCTTCGCGCGGACCGAGCCGGTCGCGAGCGACCAGCCGTCGGGCCAGGCCGACATCAAGAGCGAGATCGGCCAGGTCGTCAGCGCCGTGTGGCAGCTCGCGACCCAGGGTTCGGAGCAGCAGAAGAAGGCCGCCCTCGACGTGCTCGTCGACACCAGGCGCCGGCTCTACGGCATCCTCGCGGACGGACGGGACGGCGAGCGATGAGCCCGTCGGACCCGCAGACGCGGATCGCCGACAGCGACCGTGAGCGGGCCATGTCCGACCTCGCCGGTCACTACGCCGACGGTCGCCTCGACCACGAGGAGTACGACGAGCGGCTCGACGCCATCTGGACCGCGCGCACCCGCGCGGACCTGGCGGTCATCTTCAGCGACCTGCCGCGCCCGCAGGTGACCTACCCGTCGCCGCCGGCCCGATCGGCATCGCGGAGCCAGCGTCGCCGGCACTTCCCGCTGCTGCCGGTGATCGCGGTGCTCGTCGTGCTGAGCGTTCTCACGCACGCCCCGTTCTGGCTGCTGATCTTCCCGCTGATGTTCATCGGCTCGCGCCGCGGGATGGGGTGCGCGCCGTCCCATGGTCACAGCCACGGCCAGGGGGACTACCGACGCCCCGGACGGACGCACGGGGTCTAGCCCGCACACGCGCGCACCGGGACGCTCTGCGACCATGTGTCCGTGAGCGAGGGGGCCCGGGTCGTGCGCGTGCGTGCGCCGTACGCCCTCCCACGCGCCCTCGCCGCGACCGCGGTCGTCCTCCTCGGCGCCGCCTCCGCGCACACCTGGGCGGGCGGCACGGTACCGACAGGCCCGGGCCTCGCGCTCGTCGCGGCCGTCGTGTTCGCGGGCGGGCTCCTGCTCTTCACCCGTGAGGTGCCGCTGTGGGCGTTGCTGCCGGTCGTCTCCCGGCTGGACGTGGCAGATGGTCGCCGCACACCTCTTCGTCACCGTGCTCACCGCCGTCCTCTGGTGGGCCGGCCGGCGGGCGGCGTCGTACGTCGTCTCGCTCCTGCTGCGCCCGGCCCTGCCGGTCGTGTCCCGGCCGCGCCCGCGCCCGGTCGACGTACGCCTCGGGTCCTCGCTCGTGCACCTGCTGGTCCCGCCGGGCCGCGGGCCACCGCTGGCGGTCCTGCCCACCTGAGTCCGGTCCGGGCCGGGGGGCACACGCGACCCCCGAACCCGTACGACCACAGACCCCAGGAGAACCCATGTCCATCCGCACCATCGCGCGCGTCGGCGCGCGTCGGCGCGCTTCCGGCCGCCACCTCGGCGTCAACCTGATGACCGGTGCGTCGCAGCAGCAGCAGGCTCACCGCCACGAGCACGACGAGCCGACTCGTGAGGACCAGGCGGGCTGGGTCCCGGAGGTCGGGCAGGCCGTCCCGGACCTGACGGTCGCGCGCGAGGACGGCTCGGTCACCACCTATGCCGAGGCGCTCGCCGACATGGCCGTCACGGCCGGCGTGGACACCGTGACCGCGGTGGCCTGGAGCCACGACTGCGGGTGGTGCGACGAGGTGCTCGACGACGTACTCCGTGCGTCGGACGGCGGCGACGTCGTCCTGGTCGTCTTCCAGGACATCTCCACCGTGCGCGCCCAGGGCATCACCGGTCCGGTGCTGCAGGTGATGGCCCCGGCCACCGCCGTCGAGGCCGTCGGCGTGCCCGGCACACCCGGTGCCGTCCCGGTCCGCGACGGGGTCGTCGCCGGACTCGGTGGCGTCGGCGGTCCGCACGTCCTCGAGGTGATCGCGGAGCACTCCCGCAGCGGCGCCTCGACCTGAGGTCCTACCGCTGGAGCGTCCGGTCGAGCAGCGCCCGCAGGCTGGCGAAGTGCCGCTCGGCCGACTCCTCGTCGTACATCCCCGTGTCGGCCATCGAGTAGCCGTGCGGGCCGGGGAAGACCTCGTTGACCGCCTGCAGGCCGGCCGCGTCGAGGGCGGCGTCGAGGGCGGCGCCGAGGGCCGTGACCGCCTCGGGCGGCATCGAGCCGTCGTTGTCGGCGTGCCCGAAGGCGAAGGCCGCCCGGGCGGTCGCGAGGACGAGGTGCGGGCTGTCGGGGGGTGTCGGTCACGAGACCGCCTCCGTGCCACCCACCGACCGCGACCACGCCTGAGTCGAGCCCGGCCGCGCGTACGGCGATCCGGGCGCCCATGCAGTAGCCGGTGACCCCGACCTCCTCCCCCGCGACCTCCGGGCGGGCCCGCAGGGCGGAGAGGTACGCCGGGAAGTCCCGTGCCACCAGGTCGGGCGTCAGTCGCTGGACGCGCGGCATCGCCTCCTTCATGAACTCCTGCCGGGCCTCCGGCTCGCGCAGGTCGCCGCGTGGGGCGAGGTCGGCCGCGGCGCCCTCCCGGTGGAAGACGTGGGGAGCGAGCACGGTGTAGCCCCACGACGCGATCCGGTCGGCCATCCGCTCGATCTGCGGCCGTAGGCCGATCGCGTCGACGATGAACAGCACGCCCGGGGCCGGGAGCCCGTCGGGAGCGGCGGCGAGGTACGCATCGGCGGAGCCGTCGGGAAGGTCCAGGGTCAGGGTCGGCACGCCGTCGAGGCTAGCCGCCGCCCGAAAGCCGATCAGGCGAGCGAGAGGAAGAGCTTCTCCAGCTTCTTCACGTCGAGGCTGTCGATGTCACCGTCGCCGTCGACGAGGCACTGCTGCAGACCGCTCGCGACGATGGCGAACCCGGCGCGGTCGAGGGCCTTCGACACCGCCGCGAGCTGGGTGACGACGTCCTCGCACTCGCGCCCCTCCTCGAGCAACCTGAGAACGCCGGCCAACTGGCCCTGCGCGCGCCTGATGCGGTTGATGACCGGCTTCATCTGGGTCGGGTCGAGCTCCATCAGTCCTCCTGGTCAGCGACGGCTTGCGCCAGTTCCCAGCATACCCCCCGGGGTGTTTTGCGTTCGGGCCCTATACCCCCTACCGTATTGCTCCAACCACCGACCCTCGCCAGAAGGAGCTCCACCATGTGCCGAGCAGTGCGTTGCAGGACCTGCGGCGGAACGACCTGGTCCGGCTGCGGCCAGCACGTCGCCCAGGTCAAGGCCGGCGTCCCCGCCCAGGACTGGTGCGGCGGTCAGCACACCGCCGCCGAGAAGCAGGCGGGCGGCGGTGGCGGCTTCCTCGCGAAGCTCTTCGGTCGCTGACCTGCGGCTCAGAGCTCCGACTGCACCCCGGCCAGCAGCTGGCGGGCCATCACGATCCGCTGGACCTGGTTGGTGCCCTCGTAGATCTGGGTGATCTTCGCGTCGCGCATCATCCGCTCGACCGGGTAGTCGCGGGTGTAGCCGTAGCCGCCGAGCACCTGCACGGCGTTGACGGTGACCTCCATCGCGACGTCGGAGGCGAAGCACTTCGCGGCGGCACCGAAGAAGGTGAGGTCGTCGTCGCCGCGCTCCGAGCGGCCGGCGGCGGCGTACGTCATCTGGCGGGCGGCCTCGACCTTCATGCCCATGTCGGCGAGCATGAACTGCAGCCCCTGGAACTCGGAGATCGACTTCCCGAACTGCTGGCGCTCCTTGGCGTAGCCGAGCGCGTAGTCGAGGGCACCCTGCGCGACCCCGACGGCCTGGGCGGCGATGGTGACGCGGGTGTGGTCGAGGGTCTGCATCGCGGTCGTGAAGCCGGTGCCCTCCTCGCCGATCATCCGGTCGGCGGGGATCCGCACCTTGTCGAAGTAGACCTCGCGGGTCGGGCTGCCCTTGATGCCGAGCTTCTTCTCGGGCGCACCGAAGGAGACGCCCTCGTCGGACTTCTCGACCACGAAGGCGGAGACCCCGCCCCGCGTCTTCTTCTCGACGTCCGTGACGGCCATGACGGTGTAGAACTCGGACTCGCCGGCGTTGGTGATCCAGCGCTTCACGCCGTCGATGACCCACTCGTCGCCGTCGCGGACCGCGCGGGTCTTCATGCCCCCCGCGTCGGATCCGGCGTCGGGCTCGGAGAGGCAGTAGGAGAAGCCGCCCTCCCCGGCCGCGAGCTTGGTCAGGTAGGTCTGCTTGAGCTCCTCGGAGCCGGCGATCTGCACCGGCAGCGAGCCGAGCTTGTTGACGGCCGGGATCAGCGACGACGACACGCACGCCCGGGCGACCTCCTCGATCACCAGCACGGTGGCGAGCGCGTCGGCACCGGCACCGCCGTACGCCTCGGGCACGTGCGGGGCGTGGAAGTCCGACGCGAGCAGCGCTGCGGCTGCCTCGCGCGGGTAGCGGGCCTCCTCGTCGACCTCGGCCGCGAACGGCGCGATCTTGGCGTCGCACACGGCGCGGACGGCCTCGCGGATGGCCTGGTGCTCCTCGGAGAGGGCGTACAGCGGGAAGTCGCTCATGCCGAGATTCTAGGACGTCCAACCATCGGTGGGCAGCCGTCTGCAGTGTGGGCATGGCCACGTCCGGAACGGCCGGGAACGACGACCGCCCGGCCGGTGCCGAGGCACCGACCGGGCGGTCGATCAGGTGGTGGTGAGATCAGCCGACCCGCACCACGACCTTCTTGTCCTTCGACTTCGCGGTGTAGTCGTCACCCGGGTAGAGCACCTTGAGCTTGGTCTTGCCGGCGGGCAGCGCCTTCTTCAGCGTCACCTTCACCTTGCCCTTGTCGTTCAGCACGCCCTTGCCGACCACCTTGGTGCCCGACAGGACCTTGACCGTGCCGGTGGGCACCTCGTTGGCGGCGTCCACGACGACCTTGAGCTTGGTCTTCTGGCCCAGCGGGGTGACCCTCTTGGTCGGCGTGGCGACCGTGGTCGACTCGTTCTCGGCGAGGACGACCGACCCGAGGCTCGACGGGGAGCCCGGCTTGAAGACGCACGGGACGTCGGCGAGCATCGTCACGTCGCCCTGCTTGGTGGCAGTGAACTTGAACGCCGACGGCACGACGATGTCGTACGTGCCGGCGCCCGGCAGGTTCACCGGCACCGTCGAGGCCGGAACGGCGCCCGCGGTCGTGAGGGGGTTGGGCGTGTTGAGCGTCAGCGGCGTGTTCGCCGTCGTCGGCACCGCGGTCTGCGGGAAACGCGCGTTCTGCAGCGGCAGGTCGGCGCCGTCCGAGGACGAGAGCTCGTCGAGGGTGGCGACCATGTCGTTGGAGAACCCACCGATCGAGGTGGCACCGAAGAGGCCCTTGGCCGCGTCGACGACGTCACCGGGAAGCGTGACGCTCAGCAGCACCGGGATGGCCGGGGCGTCGAGACCGGCGTTCGCCGCCGGCGGCAGGGTGGCCGTGATCGACACCGGGATGTCCCGGGCGCCGAGGCTCGGGAAGGTGCAGGTGTACGTCGTGGCTGCGGTGGCGGCCTGGGCTGCAGGCGATGCCAGTGCGACGAGTGCAGCGGCGCCCAGGGCGCCGGCAGCGGCAATCGCGCCGACGCGCCGTGTTGCGGTGTGAAGCATGAAGTTCCCCTCCGTGGATTGATGTGACGACCGTCATCCCACCACATCGGCATCGCGACCGACACGACCGCTCCGCCCTGGAGCGGGGAGCTACGGTGAACGCCATGACCACCGCGTGGCAGGACGCCGCCACCGTCGACCGCATGCTCGACGAGGGGCAGACCTGGGCCGTGGTCGGCCTGTCGGGCGATCCGTCGCGGACGGCGTACTCGATCGCGCGGCTGCTCCAGGAGCGCGGGAAGAGGATCGTGCCGGTGCATCCCGTGTTCGCCGAGCCGGGTGCGCCCGAGGTGCTGGGCGAGCAGGGCTACGCCACCCTGGCCGACATCCCGTTCCCCGTGGACGTCGTCGACGTCTTCCGCCGCTCGGACGCCGCGGGCGAGTTCGCCGACCAGGCCGTCGCGATCGGCGCCGGAGGCGTGTGGCTGCAGCTCGGCGTCGTCGACGAGGACGCCTTCCGGCGTACGACCGAGGCAGGCGTCCCGACGGTGATGGACACGTGTCCCGCCATCGAGTGGCGCAAGCGCGGGCGCTAGTCGCCCGGCTGCAGGTCCACCCGCGCCTCGGACATGGTGATCCCGAGCCGGTCCAGCGCCTCCTCCAGCACCCACTGCACGTCGAGGGTGTCACTCAACGGCATGACCGGGCTCTCGGTCAGCCCGGCCGCGAGGCAGCGCTGCACCTCCTCGGCCTGATGGGTGTAGCCACGACCGGTCGGCAGCCGCTCGACCACCTCGTCCTCCGCACCGTTGCGGCGTACGACGATCCGGCTGGCGTGGTTGAACGGCGGTTCGAGCTCGATCGACCCGCCGGTGCCCACGACGAGGGCACGCACCGGTGACGCGGCGGTGAGCGCGCAGGTGAGTGAGGCGGCCCGCCCGTCGGCGTAGGCGAGGTGGATCGCGGCCGAGGCGTCCGCGCCGTTGGCGTACGTCGTGCCGGTGGCGGTCACTGCGTCGGGTCGACCGAGGAAGTGCTGGGCGAACGAGACCGGGTATACGCCGAGGTCGAGCACGGACCCGCCGCCGAGCGCGAGGTCGAAGAGGCGGCTCTGCGGGTCGAAGTCACGCTGCGCGCAGAAGTCGGCCTGCACGAGCACGACGTCGCCGATCTCGCCGGCGTCGACGAGGTCGCGGGCGTGGGCCACCGCCGGCTGGAAGCGGGTCCACATCGCCTCCATGCAGAAGATCCCCGCCGCACGCGCGGCGTCGACCACCTCCTGTGCCCCGGCGAGCGTCGCGGTGAAGGCCTTCTCGACCAGCAGGGGCGTGCCGCCCTCGATGGCCGCGAGCGCCAGGTCGTGGTGCTGCGGGTGCGGCGTGGCGACGTAGATGACGTCCACCTCGCCGGCACGGCCGGCGGCGAGCAGGTCGCCGTACGTGCCGCCCCGTGCCCCGCCGAACCGGCTCCCGAACTCGGTGGCCGACGCGGCGGACCGGCTGCCGACGAAGGCGATCTCGGCATCGGGCACATGGGCCAGGTCCTCGGCGAAGGCCGCGGCCATCCCCCCGGTCGCGGCGATGCCCCAGCGTGTCGTCATGGCGCCCAACCTAGTGGCGAGTGGACGACGTACGCCCGCGTCTCCGACACACTGGGCGGGTGCGCGACCTCCACGTCCCGGCCGGACCCGGCCTGCCCGACGGCCTGGTCGTGCCCGCGGGCGAGCTGGTCGAGCGGTTCTCGAAGTCACCGGGACCCGGTGGCCAGTCGGTCAACACCACCGACTCGCGCGTGGAGCTCGAGCTCGACGTGTCGACCTCGGCAGTCCTCACGGGCACCCAGCGCGCCCGCGCGCTGAGGCGCTGGCCCGACGGTCGCGTGTCCATTGCGGCGTCCGAGCACCGTTCGCAGCACCGCAACCGCGTCGCCGCGCGCGAGCGGCTGGCCGAGCTGCTGCGTGAGGCCCTGGCGCCACCGCCGCCACCGCGGCGCGCCACCCGGCCGACGCGCGGGTCGAAGGAACGGCGGCTGAAGTCGAAGAAGGAGCGCGCGCAGACCAAGGCGCTGCGCGGCCGGGTGCGGGGCAGACCCGAGTAGGACCGGTCGCTAGAACCCGAGGCGCCGGGTGGCGCCGGCGGCTGCCTGGCGTACGACGTCGCCCTTCGCGTGCGCGGTCTCGGCGAGCTCGGCGGCATAGTCGACCAGGCGCTGCTGCAGCTCGGGATCGCTGGTCCCCAGGATCCGCGCGGCGAGGATGCCGGCGTTCTTGGCGTTGCCGATGGCGACGGTCGCGACCGGGATCCCGCCGGGCATCTGGACGATGGAGAGCAGGGAGTCCATGCCGTCGAGGTACTTCAGCGGCACCGGCACGCCGATCACCGGCAGCGGGGTCACCGCAGCCAGCATGCCGGGCAGGTGGGCCGCTCCCCCGGCGCCGGCGATGACCACCGACAGCCCGCGGGTGTGCGCCGCGCGGCCCCACTCGATCATCTCGGTGGGCATCCGGTGCGCGGAGACGACGTCGGCCTCCCAGGTGACCCCGAGCTCGGTCAGGACCTCGCCGGCGGCCTGCATGACGGGCCAGTCGGAGTCCGAGCCCATCACGATGCCGACCTTGACGCCCGCGTTCTCGCTGCTCTCGCTCATCTCGGTGCCTTCCTATTCGCTCTCATTGCCGAGGTCGCCGCGGAACCACGCGGCGGCGTGCCGGGCGCGCTCGAGGCAGTCGTCGAGGTCGTCGCCGTAGGCGTTGACGTGGCCGACCTTGCGTCCGGGCCGCAGATCCTTGCCGTAGAAGTGGACCCGCAGGTGGGGATCGCGGGCCATGGCGTGCGGGAGGCCGTCGTACAGCCGGCCGGTGTCGGTGGGTCCGCCGAGGATGTTGACCATCACGGTCCAGCGAGCCCGCGGGGCCGGCGAACCGAGCGGGAGGTCCATGACGGCGCGCAGATGATTCTCGAACTGGGACGTCACGGCTCCGTCCTGGGTCCAGTGGCCGGTGTTGTGGGGGCGCATCGCCAGCTCGTTGACCAGGATCCGGCCGTCGGTCGTCTCGAAGAGCTCGACGGCGAGGATGCCCGTGACGTCGAGCGCACCGGCGACGCGCAGGGCGATCTCCTGCGCCTCCCCGGCCAGGGCGGGCGAGAGGTCCGGCGCGGGGGCGATCACCTCGTGGCAGATGCCGTCGAGCTGGGTCGAGGCGACGACCGGGTACGCCGCGGCCTGGCCGCTGGGCGACCGGGCGACGAGTGCGGAGAGCTCGCGCCGGAAGTCGACGAGCTCCTCGGCGAGCAACTCCACGCCGGCAACGGCCGCGGCGTCGAAGGCCTGCTGCGCCTCGTCGAGGGCGCGGACGACCCACACGCCCTTGCCGTCGTAGCCGCCGCGGGTGGTCTTGAGGACGCAGGGCAGGCCGAAGGCCGCCACCTCGTCGGTCGTGGTGACGACGGCGTTGCGCGGGCAGGGCACGTCGAGCTCGGCGAGCCGGCGTCGCATCACGGCCTTGTCCTGGGCGTGGACGAGCGCGCCCGGCCCCGGACGTACGGCGATGCCGTCCGCCTCCAGCGCGTGCAGGTGCGCGGTCGGCACGTGCTCGTGGTCGAAGGTCACGACGGCGGACCCCTCGGTGACCCGGCGCAGTGTGGCGAGGTCGGTGTAGTCGCCGACGACCTGGTCGGGGATCACCTGAGCGGCCGAGACGCCCTCGGCCTCGGCCAGCAGGCGGAGCGGGAGACCCAGCGCGATCGCCGGCTGCGCCATCATCCGGGCGAGCTGGCCGCCCCCGATCACGGCGAGCGTAGGAGCGCGGTGCGAACCGGTCGAGGACACGACCGGAGCCTATCGACCGATCAGCTGGCGACCGCGGTGGCCGTCTCGAAGCGCAGCCCGCGACCGCGGTGCGTGGTGATGAGGGTCGGGTTGCGCGGGTCGTCGTCGAGCTTGCGACGCAGCCAGCCGAGGTGGACGTCGATGGTCTTGGAGTTGGTGTAGAACGACGTCTGCCACACGTCCGCCATCAGCTCGCCGCGCGTGACGATGTCACCGGGGCGCGCCATCAGCGCCTGCAGGAGCTGGAACTCCTTGCGGGACAGCCTGATCTCGCGATCGCCGCGCCACACCTGTCGTGTGCCCGGGTCCAGTCGCACGTCTTGTACAGCCAACACGCGCTGAACCTAAGGATTTCGCGACCTGTCGGTGACCCATATGGGTGAATTGCGGTGCAGTGGTCTGGTCCAGCGCTCGGCGTCGCAGCGGCGCTCTGACGGGTCAGCGACGGCGTACGGCGACGGGCTCCACGAGCCCGAACCCACGCACCGGGCGGGCCGGGAGCCGCCGGTTCTCCCACTCCGCGGCGGGCAGGAGGTCGGCGGTGTTCTGGTCGACGATCAGCCGGTTGCGGCGGGCCACCGCGGTGAGCCGGGCGGCCATGTTCACCGGTGGGCCGAAGATGTCCCCGAGGCGCTGGACGACCGGGCCGCTCGCGAGGCCGAGGCGTACGTCGGGCATCTTCGCGTCGCGCCCGATGACGTTGATGATCCCCTCCGAGACGGCCACGCCGTCCTCGGCACCGCTCGTGACGAAGAGCACCGAGTCGCCGAGGCTCTTGATGATCCGGCCGCCGTAGCGCGCGACCACGTCCTGGCACCGGCTCTCGAAGACCTCGACGAGGTCGCCGATCTCGTCGCGGTCGAGCGTGTTGGACAGGGCGGTGAAGGACACCAGGTCGGCGAAACCGACAGTGACGTCGATGGTGTGGAGGTCCTCGTCCTTGGCCCCCATCGCCTCGATCCGGCCGACGGCCGCAGCGAGGTGGCGCCGCCAGGCGTAGACGAGGAGCCGCTCGAAGGGCGGGTTGACCTCGTCGATCAACCGCAGCGCGGAGCCGATCCGCGAGCCGGTGGCCTCCGCGCCGGCCTCCATCTCCTCGACCCGGCTGACCAGCGCGGAGACCTCCCAGTCGGCGAGGCGCGCCATCGTCTGGCCAACGCCGCGGGTGAGGTTGACGGCCGTGTCGAAGTCCACGGCACCGGAGTCGACGAAGCTCATGAGGGTCGCGACCGCCTCGATGTCAGCAGCGGTGTACGCCTTGTCGCCGACGAACTCGGGGAAGCCGAGGGCGCGCCACAGCCGGCGGGTCTCCTCGATCGTCACGCCGGTCTCGGCGGCCACCTCGAGCGCGTTGAACTCCGGCTTGCTGCGCAGGATCGCGGCGTCGAGCTGCTCGCCCGGCGGCCCGGTCTTGTCCTTGCCCTTGGCCTTGCGGGTCTTGCGCTGCTGGGGGGTGCGGTCAGGCGCCATCGTCGCGGCGGTCACCGCCGGCGAGGCGATGGAGCTCGTCGGAGACCTGGAGCTGGACCTTCTCCACGTCGGGGATGTCGTGGAGCTCGACCCGGCCGTCGGTGCTGGCGTCGGAGACGACGAGCGTGCCGCAGCCGAAGATCCGGTCGATCACGCCGATCTCGAAGTCGACGCCGCTGATCCGGTTGAGCGGGATCGTGCGGCCCTCCTTGGAGATGAAGCCGGAGCGCTTGATGAAGCGGCGGTTGGTGAACGTGTACGTCGTCGTCAGCCAGGTCAGCAACGGCCCGACGAGGAACCACAGCACCACGGCGAGGAAGAGCACCCACACGACGAGCGACGCCACCGAGCTGTCCACGAGCCGGTCGAGGAAGATCGCCAGCGCAAGCGCCACGAGCACCCCCAGCCCCGGGATGATCAGCGCCTTGACGTGCGTGCGCGTGGAGACGACGACGTGTTCACCCTCGTTGAGGAGCTTGGTCGGAAAGGCCACTCCCGGATCATGTCACTAGGCGGGGCGCACGTGCACCACATCGCCGGCCGCGACGGTGAGCGTGCCGTCGTCCGTCCCGACGACCAGCGCCCCGGAGGCGTCGATGTCCAGCGCCTCGCCACGACGTACGTCCCCCGCCGGCAGGTGGACGTCGACGGTGCGCCCGAGCGTCACGCACACGTCGGCGTACGCCCGGCGCAGCGCCTCGGTGTCGTCGAGAAGACCCTGCAGGCCGTGGAGCGAGCCGAGCACCTGTCCGAGCAGGCCGGTGCGCTCGACGGGCTCGCCCGTCTCCAGCGCGACCGACGTGGCCAGCGCGATCGGGAGCTCGTCGAGGGTCTGGTCGACGTTGATGCCGACCCCCACGACGGCCATCGGCCCGGCGTCGGACTCGATCCGCTCGACCAGGATGCCGGCGACCTTGCGGCCCGCGCCGAGTTCTCCGCCGTCGACGAGCACGTCGTTGGGCCACTTCAGCGCGATGTCGGGCAGCCGGTCGGCCAGCGCGGCCTGGACGGCGTACCCGGCGAGGAGCGGCAGCCAGGACCAGGACGCCACCGGCAGGTCGGGACGCAGCAGCACCGAGAAGGTCAGCGACGAGCGCGGCGGCGTCTCCCACACCCGGTCGAGCCGGCCGCGGCCCGCGGTCTGGTGCTCGGTGACCAGCACCAGGCCGGGCTCCTCGCCGGCGCGGGCGCGGGCCGCGAGCGCCGCGTTGGTGGACGGCGTCGCCTCCTCCACCTCGACCCGCCAGCCGACGGGCGCGACCAGGCGGGCGCGGTCGATCGGTGCACGCGACGGAGGTGGCGACGGAGGGAGATCGGTCATGGCACTAGATTGCCCGATGGACCACGGACCGACCGACCAGGAGGCCCCGCGTGAGCGCACAGCCGGGTGAAGAGACCCCCAACCGCAACCAGCACCTTGACCTGCACACGACCGCCGGCAAGCTGGCCGACCTCGAGCAGCGACTCGACGAGGCGGTGCACGCCGGCTCGGCGAAGGCCGTGGAGAAGCAGCACGCGAAGGGCCGCAAGACCGCCCGCGAGCGGATCGAGATGCTCTTCGACGAGGGCACCTTCGTCGAGCTCGACGAGCTCGCCCGGCACCGCTCCACGGCGTTCGGGCTCGAGAAGACCCGGCCGTACGGCGACGGCGTGGTGACCGGCTACGGCGAGGTCAACGGCCGGATGATCTGCGTCTTCAGCCAGGACTTCACCGTCTTCGGCGGGTCGCTCGGCGAGGTCTACGGCGAGAAGATCACCAAGGTCATGGACCTCGCGATGCGCACCGGCTGCCCGATCATCGGCATCAACGAGGGGGCCGGCGCCCGCATCCAGGAGGGCGTGGTCAGCCTCGGCCTCTACGGCGAGATCTTCCGCCGCAACGTGCACGCCTCGGGCGTCATCCCGCAGATCAGCCTGATCATGGGCAACTGCGCCGGCGGCCACGTCTACTCCCCCGCGGTCACCGACTTCACGATCATGGTCGACCAGACCTCGGCGATGTTCATCACCGGTCCCGACGTCATCAAGACCGTCACCGGCGAGGACGTGACGATGGAGGACCTCGGCGGCGCGCGCACCCACAACACCAAGTCGGGCAACGCCCACTACCTGGCCTCCGACGAGGAGGACGCCATCGAGTACCTCAAGGCGATGCTGTCCTACCTCCCGCAGAACAATCTGGATCCGGCGCCGGAGTACGACGAGGACCCCGAGATGTCGGTCACCGACGGCGATCGCGCGCTCGACGTGCTGATCCCCGACGGCGCCAACCAGCCGTACGACATGCACGACGTCATCACCGCCGTGCTCGACGACGAGGAGTTCCTCGAGGTCCAGGAGCTCTTCGCCCCCAACATCCTCGTCGGCTTCGGCCGCGTCGAGGGTCGCTCGGTCGGCATCGTGGCCAACCAGCCGATGCAGTTCGCCGGCTGCCTCGACATCGACGCCTCGGAGAAGGCCGCGCGGTTCGTACGGTTCTGCGACGCCTTCAACATCCCCGTCCTGACCTTCGTCGACGTGCCGGGCTTCCTGCCGGGCACCGACCAGGAGTGGCAGGGCATCATCCGCCGCGGCGCGAAGCTGATCTACGCGTACGCCGAAGCGACCGTCCCGCTCATCACCGTCATCACCCGTAAGGCGTACGGCGGCGCGTACGACGTGATGGGCTCCAAGCACCTCGGCGCCGACATCAACGTCGCCTGGCCCACCGCCCAGATCGCCGTCATGGGCGCGCAGGGCGCGGCCAACATCGTGCACCGCAAGACCCTCAAGGCCGTCGAGGACGAGGGCGGCGACGTCGAGGCCAGGCGGGCCGAGCTCATCGACGAGTACGAGACCACGCTCGCCAACCCCTACATCGCGGCCGAGCGGGGCTACGTCGACGCGGTCATCGCACCCCACGAGACGCGCATCGAGATCGTCCGCTCGCTCCGGCTGCTCCGCTCCAAGCGGGAGACCCTCCCGGCCAAGAAGCACGGGAACATCCCGCTGTGAGTGGGCCCGAGCAACCACTGCTCAAGGTCATCAACGCCGACGCCACCCCCGAGGAGGTCGCGGCCCTGGTCGCGGTCTTCTCCGCCCTCGGCTCGAGCAACGACGACGCCCCGGAGCGACCGCGCCCGGCGTGGAGCAACCCGGCCCGCAGCGTCCGCCACACCAGTGGTGCCGCGCACCGCCACGGCGACGGCGGCTGGCGCGCGAGCGGCCTCCCGCGCTGACCTACGACAGGTCACTTCTGAGAGTTAGGGTCGATCGCGTGACTCGGACCCGCACGATCGATGCCCTGTGCGACGCGTACGTCGATGACTACTGCGCCCTCGACCCGCTGACCGCGACCTCGATGGGGGTGGCCGGCCACGAGCGCGAGATGACCGACTACTCCCCCGCCGGCTTCGACGCGCGCGAGGCGCTGGCCCGGTCTGTCGTGGCGGCGGTCGAGGCAGCCACGTCGGTCGACGACCGCGAGGCTGCGGCCAAGGACGCCTTCCTCGAGCGCACGCGCCTCGAGATCGAGCTCGATGAGGCGGGCGTCAGCCGCTCGCGCATGTCGGTGCTGTGGAGCCCGCTCCACCAGATCCGCGGCGTGTTCGACCTGATGCCGACCGCGGGCGAGGAGGCCGTCGCCGCCGTCGCCGCCCGGCTGGAGGCCGTCCCCGGCGCCCTCGAGGGACTGCGCGTCACCCTCTCCGACGAGGCCCGCAAGGGGCACGTCGTCGCGGCCCGGCAGTACACCGAGGTGGCCGAGCAGGTACGCCGCTGGACGGGGCAGACCGGCGAGGCGGGCGACTTCTACCTCGGTCTCGTCGATCGGCTCGACGGCGGCGACCCGACCCACCTGCGCGCGCTCGCGGGTGCCGCGAGCGCCGCCACCGCGTCGTTCGGCCTGTTCCTCAGCGATGAGCTCGAGCCGCAGGGCACGGACAAGGAGGGCGTCGGTCGCGAGGTGTACGCGCTGGCGAGCCGCTACTTCCTCGGTGCCGAGGTCGACCTCGACGAGACGTACGCCTGGGGCTGGACCGAGCTGCAGCGGCTGTCCGACCTCATGGACGCCACCGCCGACCGGATCGTGCCCGGTGCGGACGTCGACGCTGCCGTCGCCCACCTCGACGCCGCCCCAGACCGGGTCGTGCACGGGCGCCAAGCGTTCCGCGACTGGATGCAGCAGCTGGCCGACCGCACCATCGAGGCGATGGCGGGCGTGCACTTCGACATCCCCGACCCGATCCGCCGCATCGAGTGCATGCTCGCGCCCACCAACGACGGCGGCATCTACTACACCGGCCCGTCCGAGGACTTCGAGCGCCCGGGGCGCATGTGGTGGTCGGTGCCCGACGGCATCGAGGACTTCCACCCGTGGCGCGAGGTCACCACTGTCTTCCACGAGGGCGTGCCCGGCCACCACCTCCAGGTCGCCCAGACCGCCTACCGCAGCGACACCCTCAACCGCTGGCAGCGGCTGATGTGCTGGTGCAGCGGGCACGGCGAGGGCTGGGCGCTCTACGCCGAGCGGCTGATGGAGGAGCTCGGCTTCCTCGACGACCCGGCCGACCTGCTCGGCATGCTCGACGGCCAGTCGCTGCGGGCCACGCGCGTCATCGTCGACATCGGCATGCACCTCGAGCTGACCATCCCCGAGGACAACCGGCTCGGGGCCGGCGGCACGGCCTTCCATCCGGGCGAGACCTGGACACCCGAGCTGGGCCTGGAGTTCATACGGCTGCACTGCCGGATGGACGACGAGTTCATCCAGTTCGAGGTCAAACGCTACCTCGGCCTGCCCGGCCAGGCGCCGTCGTACAAGGTTGGCGAGCGCATCTGGCTCGAAGCCCGCGCCGAGGTGCAGGAGCGGCAATCCGACGCCTTCGACCTCAAGGCCTTCCACCGCGAGGCGCTCGACCTGGGCTCGCTCGGCCTCGACCCGCTTCGTGCCGCGCTGTCGCGGCTGTGAAGGCGATCAAGTAGTCGGATCAGGGTGCACTGGCAACGTCGTTGCCGAACTCCGGTAGCGCCGTTCCGGCCGCCCTGCGCCGTACTGCAACCGGACCTGCGCCTCCCCGGTCGTCACGAAGTGCTCGAGGTAGCGGCGCGCGCTCACCCGCGAGAGACCGAGTTCCTCGCCCGCCTCCGCAGCCGAGAGCTCGGCGCCCCCGTTGAGAGCGCCAAGGACCAATCGCGCTGTCTCGGAGCTGAGCCCCTTGGGCAGGCGCGTCGGCGGTCGTGACGTCTGGCTGGTGGTGCCGAAGAGCCGGTCGATGGTGTCTTGGTCTGTCGAGCCTGGCGTCAGCTCACGCAGGGCCGCCGCAACCTGGGTCATGCGAGCGGCGAGGTCGACGTAGTCGAAGGGCTTGACGAGGTATTGCATCGCCCCGCCGTGCAGCGCCGTGCGTACGGTGTCGGCGTCGCGCTCTGCGGTCACCATCACCACCCCGGTTTCGTGGCCACCGGCGCGAAGGCGTGACAGCACCTCCAGACCACTGATGTCGGGCAGGTGCACGTCGAGCAGGACCAGGTCGGGTTGCAGCTCCTCGATCAATGCCAGCGCCTCTGCTCCGGTGTGGGCGCTGCCGACCACTTCGAAGCCGGCGGTCTGCGCGACGAACCGCTGATGGATGCTGGCCACCATGAAGTCGTCGTCGACGACGAGAACGCTGATCACGTGGACACCCTGGACGAGTACGGCAGCCGTACGGAGAATACAGCGCCCTTCCCTTGGTGCACCTCGATGCTCCCGCCTCGTTGCGCGCAGATCAGTTGCACCAGCGGCAGTCCGATGCCCCGGCCGCCAGGGACGTCGGGCTTGGTGGAGAAACCCCGGACGAAGATTGCCTCGCGGAGCTCTTCAGGGACGCCGGGACCGTTGTCGGCCACCTCGATGTGGAGGTAGGAGAGGCCTGCCTGGAGCGACACCGTCACCTCGGCCCCCTCCACGCCGCGGCAGGCGTCCAGGGCGTTCTCGATCAGGTTGCCCAGCACGGTCGTCAGGTCGGCGGAGTCGCCCGGTGCCAGCGCAGGCAGCGCCGAGTCCTCGGTCAGCTCCAGGCAGACGCCGTGCTCGTCGGCCACGCTCGACTTGGCAAGCAGCAATGCTGCCACCGCGAGGTCCTTGACCCGGGCGGTCACGAAGTCCGAGGTCTCGGCCCGTCGACGGGCCAAGGTGCCCACCAACGAGCGCAGCTCGGCGTACTCCTCGAGCTGGACCAGACCCGAGATGGTGTGGAGGTGGTTGCTGAACTCGTGCGTCTGGGCTCGCAGGGTGTCGGTGATGGAGAGGTTGGAGGAGAGCTGGCTCTGCAGTGAGACCAGCTCGGTGCGGTCGCGCATCGTGGTGACGGTGCCGATGCCCCGGCCCCGGCTCGAGGCCGAGCGCCGATTGAAGACGAGCACGCGGTCTGCGACCACCGCCACAGCGTCCTCGTCCACCGCGGCGGAGCCGTCGAGCAGCGAGACCACCTCCTTGCCCAGCGCCAACCTTGCCACCGGCTGTCCGAGGGCGTCGGCGTCGAGATCGAGCAGCCGCAGTGCGGCGTCGTTGACCATCGTGATGCGTCCGTCGGTGCCGACGGCGAGCACACCCTCACGGATGCTGTGCAGGAGCGCCTCACGGTGGTCGGCGAGCCGCGAGATCTCAGAGGCACCCAGGCCCCGGGTGCGTCGCCTCACAACCCGCGAGATGACGTAGGTGCCGAGGACTCCCAGCAGGGCGCCCACGCCAAGGAAGACGGCGAGGTCGGCCGCGCTGTCAGTCAGCCGCTGCCACGCCGAGGGGTAGTTCTGCTCGACCAGAACCAGCCCCACCAGGTCTCCCTCGCCGCTGTCGTCGTCGGAGAGGACGGGCGCGTGAGCGGCCACGACCGTTTGTGCGTCGACCTCGCGCAGTCCGGACCAACCACGGCCCCCCTGGGCACCGCTACCGTCGAGGTCGGCATGAGTGCCCACCCGCAGTGGATCGGAGCTGACCAACACCTCGCCGTCCGGTGTGGTGATGTCGATCTCGCTAGCGCTGGAGAGGCTCAGTGCGGACTCGACGGCCGGCGCGAGCTGGTTGACGGTGTCGCTCGCGGCCGTTCTCGTCGACGGGTCGGCGACCTCCTCCAGCTTGGTGCGCACCTGCGAGGAGTTGGCGACGTACTCGGCGACCGACCGCACTTGCGCCCCGGCCTGCTGCTCGAACGTCACGCCCGACTGCCGGAGGGAGATGACGGCGACCAAGGCAAGCACCCCGAGGATGACCGCGAGCTGCAGCACGAGCACCTGACCCGCCAGGCTCGGATCGCGACGTCGACCGGAGGTGACGAAGACCACAACGACCACAACCTCCATTGCGTCCGCAAGCGTGACGAGCGCCACAGCCGGCAGACATGATCCCACGGAACTCACCGAGGAGGTGCCCCAGGATGTCCATCACCCTGAATCCACGCCGCACGCGGCCCACCCGACGTGGCCTGCGCAAGGTCCTAGTCACCATCAGCGTCGTCTCGCTGGCCACACTCACCGCATGCGGTGTCACCTCTGACGGCGGTGACGCAGGCGGCGACCTCTCCGACCAGCGTCTCCGCATGATGATCCCCAACGCAGCCGGCGGCGGGTACGACCTCACCGGCCGCGCTGCCGTCAAGGTGATGGAGGACGAGAACCTGGCCGACCGCTTCGAGGTCAGCAATGTCGAGGGGGCCAGCGGCACCGTCGCGATGCAGCGTCTGCTCAACGAGGAGGGCTCCGACGACCTGTTGATGACCATGGGACTCGGCGTCATCGGAGCCGTCTACACCAACCAGTCCGACGCGACCGTCGACAAAGCAATTCCGATCGCCCGCCTGATCGAGGAGCAGGAGGCGATCCTCGTCCCCGCCGACTCCCCCTTCACCACGGTCAACGACTTCGTCGAGGCATGGAAGGCCGACCCCGACAAGCTCATCATCGGCGGCGGCTCGGCCCCCGGCGGCCCCGACCATCTCTTCCCGATGCAGCTGGCCGACGCCGTCGGTGTCACCCCCAGCGACGTCGCCTACGTCGAGTACGACGGCGGCGGCCCCCTGACCACCGCGCTGCTGGGCTCCAAGATCGACGTCGGTATGTCCGGACTTGGCGAGTTCGCGGGCCAGATCGAGGACGGTTCGCTTCGGGTCCTGGCCGTCTCGGGCGCCGAGCGGCTCGACACCGCCGACGCCCCCACCCTCACCGAGGAAGGCATCGACCTGGTCTTCACCAACTGGCGCGGCGTGCTGGCCCCTCCCGGCATCGACGATGCCACCGTCGATGCCTACATCGCAGCCTTCGAGGAGATGCACGACACGCAGGCCTGGAAGGACGTGTTGGAGGAGAACGGCTGGAGCGACAACTTCGCGACCGGCGACGAGTTCGACGAGTTCCTCACCGAACAGAACGACCGCGTCCGCACCACCCTCACCGACCTGGGTCTGGCCTAGCCGAAATACACATGGTGACATCGGGCGACCCCGCCGCGGGCCGCCCGATGTCACCGGCCGACCGAGGAGGTCCCCGCCATGACTGAACAGAATCAGCAGCCTGAGGCAACGACGGCCACACGACCCTTCGTCGACACGGCGCAGTACGGCATGGCGGCATTGCTCGCCGTGGCCGGCAGCTACATCGTGTTCAACGGCACCCAGATGCGCACCAGCGCGTCGAAGGACTTCCTTCCCCCGTCCACCTTCGCCTACGTCGTCGGCGCGGCCCTGCTCGTCCTCTCGGTGCTGCTCGCCATTGCCACTGCCCGCGGCGACACCCCGGACGCCGCGGACGGCGAGGACGTCGACCTCAGCAGCGGCAGCGACGTGCGCACGCTGGTGCTGCTCGTCGCTGTGCTGTGCGTCAACGTCTTCCTCATCGAGCCGCTCGGATGGCCCGTCACCGGCGCCATTCTCTTCACCGGCGCCGCATGGGTGCTCGGGAGCCGTCACTGGGTGCGCGACATCGCGATCGGCGTCGCGCTCTCCTTCGGCACTTTCTACGCCTTCTACCTCGGCCTGGGCGTCCCTCTACCGGTCGGCATCCTGAACGGAGCCCTGTGACATGGACCTACTCCTGGACGGCTTCGCCACCGCCCTGTCCCCCACCAACCTCCTCTTCGCCGTCCTCGGCGTACTGCTCGGAACCGCTGTCGGCGTACTCCCGGGAATCGGACCGGCGATGACCGTCGCCCTGCTGCTGCCGGTCACCTACAGCGTCCCTGCCGAAAGTGCGCTGATCATGTTTGCCGGCATCTACTACGGCGGTATGTACGGCGGCTCGACGACCTCGATCCTGCTGAACACCCCCGGTGAGTCCTCCTCGGTCATCACCGCCCTTGAGGGCAACAAGATGGCCAAGACCGGCAGGGCCGCACAGGCGCTTGCCACTGCGGCGATCGGGTCCTTCGTGGCAGGCACGATCGGCACCGTCCTGCTGATCCTGCTGGCCCCCACGGTCGGCCCGCTCGTGGTCACGCTGGGTGCCCCGTCGTACTTCGCCATCATGCTGCTCGCTCTGGTGTCGGTCACCGTCGTCCTCGGCTCCTCCAAGCTGCGGGGCTTCATCGCGCTCTTTCTCGGCCTGGCCATCGGCCTGGTCGGCATGTCGAGCGGACAACCCCGCATGACTTTCGGCTTCGCCGAGCTCTCCGACGGCATCGAGATCGTCGTGGTCGCGGTCGCAATCTTCGCCCTGGGCGAGGCACTGTGGGTCGCGGCACACCTGCGCCGGACTCCGCTGGAAATCATCCCTGTCGGCAGGCCATGGATGAGCCGTTCCGACTGGAGCCGATCCTGGAAGCCCTGGCTTCGCGGCACGGCACTCGGCTTTCCGTTCGGTGCACTCCCCGCCGGTGGAGCCGAGTTGCCGACCTTCCTCAGCTACGTCACCGAGCGACGGCTCTCCAAGCATCCCGAGGAGTTCGGAAAGGGTGCGATCGAGGGTGTCGCCGGTCCCGAAGCGGCCAACAACGCTTCCGCAGCCGGCACGCTGCTGCCGATGCTCGCGCTGGGTCTTCCGACGACGGCGACCGCGGCGGTCATCCTGGTCGCCTTCGAGAGCTATGGCCTGCAGCCTGGACCGCAATTCATGACGCAGAACGAGCAACTCGTGTGGGCGCTGCTGGCGAGCCTCTTCGTGGCCAACACGTTGCTGCTGGTGCTGAATCTGCCCTTGGCCCCCGTCTGGGCCAAGCTGCTGCGGATCCCCCGGCCTTACCTCTACGCCGGGATCCTGTTCTTCGCCACGTTGGGGGCCTACTCCGCCAGCACCTCCCCCTTCGACCTCGGGCTACTCCTGGTGCTTGGAGTTCTCGGCTTCGCGATGCGCCGCTTCGCGATCCCGGTGCTGCCCCTGATCATCGGCGTCATCCTCGGCCCCCGGCTGGAGGAGGAGCTCTCCGAGGCGCTCGACATCTCTCGCGGCGACTACTCCACGCTGTGGGGCGAGCCCGCGGCCATCATCTGCTACCTCGTAATGACGCTCATAGTCGCCAGCCTCGTCGCTGCCCGAATCCGCAGCCTGCGTCGAGCCCCCCGTACGTCGGACACTGAGAAGGACGAGGTCCACACGTGAGCATCGTTATCGCCTACAGCCCCGACATCTACGGCCGGGCCGCGCTGGAGCACGGGCTCGCTGAGGCCCTGCTGCGGCAGACCACGCTTGTCGTTGTCAACGTGACCCGTGGTGACAGCCTGGTCGACAGCCACTACGCCCACGAGGACGAGGTTCAGCAGGTCCTGGACCGGCTGGACGCCGCGGGTGTGGATGCGAAGGTTCGGCGCGACGTCGTGCCCGACATCGCGGACGCTGTGCTGTCTGTTGCCGAGGAGGAGGACGCCACCTTGATCGTGGTCGGCGTCCGGCACCGCAGTCCGGTGGGCAAGATGCTGTTGGGCAGCGTGGCGCAGCGAGTCATCCTGGACGCCCGCTGCCCGGTGCTGGCCGTGAAGCCCTCCTGAGCACCCGCCGCCCGGCTGAGTCAGGCCGTGTACGGGTGCTGTGCGAGGGTTCTGCGGTGCCACGCCTCGTCCTCGCGTCCGCCTCGCCCGCCCGTCGTACGACGTTGCGCTCCGCCGGGATCGACCCGATCGTCGTCGTCAGCGGCGTCGACGAGTCGCAGCTGGGCGACCTGCCACCGGCCGAGCTCGCCCTCCAGCTCGCCGAGCTCAAGTGCGCCGCCGTCGTCGGGCGCGACGAGGTCCCGGCGGACGCCCTGGTGCTGGGCTGCGACTCGGTGCTCGAGCTCGACGGCGAGGCCCTCGGCAAGCCCCACGACGCCGAGGAGGCGGCTCGCCGCTGGCATGCCATGCGTGGCCGCAGCGGCGTGCTCCACAGCGGCCACTGCCTGCGTGACGTCACGACCGGCCGGGTCGCCGCCGCCACCGCGTCGACGACGGTCCACTTCGCCGACGTGAGCGACGCCGAGATCGACGCGTACGTCGCCACCGGCGAGCCGCTCGAGGTCGCCGGGGCGTTCACGATCGACGGCCTCGGCGGCGCTTTCGTCACCGGGATCGAGGGCGACCACCACAACGTGGTCGGCGTGAGCCTGCCCCTGCTGCGCGAGCTGGTGCTCGAACTCGGGCACGGATGGCCGGACCTGTGGGTCTGACCCGCTAGCATCCCGAGCGTGGGGAGCGGGGTTCTTGGCGGGATACAGGCGCAGCCTGTCGCCGACCCCGAAGGCCGCTACGGCGTACGCGAGGAGCGGCTCCTGACCGGCGCGACCGTCATCACGGCTGTCCGCACCATCGCCTCGGCAGTGCTGGCAGCCGTCGCCGTCCACGAGGAGAGCCTCGAGCTCCTGGTGGTCGCGCTCGTCGTCTACTGGGTCGGCGACATGCTCGACGGGTTCTACGCCCGCGTCCGCGACTGCGAGACCCGCATCGGCGCCGTGCTCGACATCATGTGCGACCGGTTCAACGCGGCCGCCTTCTACCTCGGCCTCGCGTGGCTCCAGCCCGACCTGTCGCCGGCGATCTTCGTCTACCTCGCCGAGTTCATGGTGATCGACTGCTTCCTCTCGATCGCCTTCCTGGCGTGGCCGGTGCGCAGCCCCAACTACTTCTTCGTGATCGACCGGCCGATCTGGCTGTGGAACTGGTCGAAGCCGGCGAAGGCGGTCAACAGCGCGCTCTTCGCCGTGCTCCTGCTCGTCACCGGCTGGATGTGGGTCGGGCTGGTCATCGCCTCGGCCCTGCTCGTGCTCAAGTGCGTCTCGCTGCACCGGTTGGTGAAGATCGGGATCCCCGTCCCCGGGTCCGTGGACTGATGCTCCTCTGGAGCGTCCTGGGCGCCTCGATCGGCTCGGCCCTGCTGCCGTTGATCAACATCGAGGCGATCCTCGCCGTGTCGGTGAGCCAGGCGCCCGGGCACATGTGGGGCCTCGTCATCGCGGCGACGGTCGGCCAGATGCTCGGCAAGATCATCTGGTACTGGGGCGGCATGCACCTCGACCGGGCCCCGTGGGTCAACCGGCAGCTGCAGAAGCCGAAGGCCAAGGCATCCCTCGACAAGTGGCACGAGCGCGCCGAGGGGCGCCCCTGGTTCACGGCGGGGCTGCTCTTCGTGTCCGCGGCGATCGGCTTCCCGCCGTACGCCGTCACCGCGGTGCTGGCCGGCACGCTCCGGGTGCCGTTCGGGATCTTCCTGGTGACCGGGCTGCTCGGCCGTGGGCTGCGGTTCTGGGCCGTGGTCAGCGGGACGTCGTCGCTGATCCACCTCTTCTGAGCGGCGTCACTCCGCGGCGGACCACGCCTGGCGCAGGCCCACCCGGCCACCGGTCTGGAGCAGCGCGCGGCGGTAGAGGCGCTCCCCCACTGCCACGGTGACGGCGGCGAACACGGCCAGCAGCCCGAGCGCGACCAGCGGCTCCCACCACTCCACGCCACCGGCGAGGATCCGCTTCGGCATCACGACGGCGGAGACCGGCGGGATGAACGACGCGATGACCTGGCTGCGGCCGTCGAGCGAAAGCCCGCCGAAGAACATGACGAGCATGAGCATCGTCAGCGGCGTCGACGTCGCCTGCAGGTCCTCGGTGCGCGAGGCCAGCGAGCCGGCCACCGCCCAGAGGCAGGCGAGCGCGATGAAGCCGGCGAGGAAGAAGCCGATGAACCAGGCCGTCGGTCCGGACAGAGCCGGGACGTACGACTTGTACGACGTGAACGACAACCCGACGAGGCCGACCACGAGGTAGACCAGCAGCTGGATCAGCGCCAGCGCCGTGTTGCCGAGCACCTTGCCGGCGAGCAGGTGCCGCAGCGGGATCGCGGCGGCGATGATCTCCACGATCCGGCTCTGCTTCTCCTCGATCACCGACGAGGCCAGCTGCATGCCGAAGATCAGGGCCGCGAAGTAGAACAGGAACACGAAGACGAACCCGACCGCCTCCGCCACGGCGGCCTTCTCGGCGTCGCCGCGCAGGAAGGCGGTGGACACGGCACTGCCGGCCTCGAGCTGCTCGACCGTGGTGCCGGCGCCCGCGGCGTTGTCCGCGAGAACCTGCTGGCGTACGACGGTGCGCGCGACGTCGGTCAGCGCGTCCTGCTCGCTCGACTCCGACGTCAGCTCCCAGCCGCCGTCCACCGGGTGCAGCCAGGCGTCGACCTCGTCCTCGTGGAGCGCGGCCTCGGCGGCGGCGTCGTCGTCGAGCTCGACCAGCGTGACCTTCACCTGGTCGTCGACCTCGGGCGCACCGTCGACGATCGCTGACGCCATGGCGACGGCGTCGGGGGTGGCGCCGAGGGTGACCGTCTCGGTCTTCTCGTCCTGCCAGGCGCTGAACCCGATGAAGCCGACCAGCAGCACGACCATCAGCACGGTGCCGAGGAGGAAGGACTTGTCGGTGATGCGGGACACGACCTCGCGGCGCGTGACCAGCACCCAGGCGGGCTCGGTGCCCTCGGTGCGGTCGGAGTGGGTGCTCATGCTGTGGCCTCCCGGTAGATCTCGCTGAGCGCCGGGCGGACCCGGACGAACTCGTGGACGTCGCCGCGGCGCGTGGCCTCGGCGATCAGGTGCTGCTCGGCACCGTCGGTGTGGACCTCGACCAGAGCTGTCGTGCCGTCGAGGTCGAGGACGTCGAGGCCGCTCTGGTCACGCACCCAACCGGCATCGCCGCCGAGGACGAGTCGGAAGCGCGGCACCCCCGCGCCGCGCAGCTCCGACACCGTCCCGGCGGCGACCCGGCGTCCGTGGGCCAGCACGACCAGGCGGTCGCACAGGCGCTCGACCAGGTCGAGCTGGTGGCTGGAGAAGAGGACCGGGATCCCGTCGCGGGTGTACTCCCGCAACAGGTCGACCATCGAGTCCACGGCCAGCGGGTCGAGGCCGGAGAACGGCTCGTCGAGGACCAGCGCGGCCGGCTTCGGCAGCACGGAGGCGATGATCTGCACCCGCTGCTGATTACCGAGCGAGAGCTTCTCGAGGTGGTCCTTGGTCCGCTCCCCCAGCCCGAACCTCTCGAGCAGCTCCTGCACCTGGCGGCGGGCCTCGACCCTGCTCATGCCCTTGAGCTGGGCGACGTACACGAGCTGGTCGAGGATCGGCTGCTTCGGGTAGAGCCCGCGCTCCTCCGGCATGTAGCCGAAGGTGCGCCGGTCCAGCCGGGTGATGGGGCTGCCCTGCCAGTGCACCTCGCCCTCGTCGATGCCCAGCACGCCCATGACCATCCGCATGGTCGTGGTCTTGCCCGCGCCGTTGGCGCCCACGAAGCCGGTCATCTGACCGGCCGGCACCTCGAACGACACGCGGTCGACGGCGGTGTCGGCACCGAACCGCCTGGTCAGCTCCCGGATCTCCAGCATGTGACCGACGCTAGGCGGCTCGCGCCTTGAGCGGATCCGTCGCGCCGGTGATTCACTCCTCCGTCGGGAGGATGAGGCCGGCCTCGTAGGCGAAGATCACGGCCTGCACGCGGTCGCGCAGGTGCAGCTTGGCGAGCACGTTGGACACGTGGGTCTTGACCGTCGCCTCGCCGAGCACGAGCTCCGCAGCGACCTCGGCGTTGGAGAGGCCGCGGCCGAGCAGGACCAGCACCTCCCGCTCGCGGGCGGTGAGGTGTGCGAGAGCGGCGGGCTCCGGGCGGTCCGCGCGGGCCTCGCTCCCCGCGGACATCCGGCCGATGACGCGACGGGTCACCTCGGGGGCCAGGAGCGCGTGGCCGCGTCCGGCGGCGCGTACGGCGTCGAGGAGCTGCTCCGGGCCGGCGTTCTTCAGCAGGAAGCCGCTGGCGCCTGCCTGCAGGGCGTCGAAGAGGTAGTCGTCGCGGTCGAAGGTGGTGACGATGACGACGCGCCCGAGGTCGTCGGCGACGAGGTGGCGGGTGGCCTCGATGCCGTCCATGCGGGGCATCTGGACGTCCATCAGCACGACGTCGGGTCGGGTGGCACGCGCCTGCTCGATCGCCTGGAGGCCGTCGGCGGCCTCGCCCACGACCTCGATGTCGTCCTCGACCGAGAGCACCATGGCGAAGCCGGAGCGCACCATGGCGTGGTCGTCGACCAGCAGCACCCGCAGCGGCTTCAGCTCCGACGGGTCCGTCATGCGCCCGCCCCGAGCGGGTAGCGCACGCGCACCCGGTAGCCACCGGTCACCCGGGGCCCGATGTCGACCTGTCCGTCGTGGGTGGCCGCGCGCTCGCGGATCCCGAGCTGGCCCAGTCCGCTGCCGGAGGTGCCACGGCGCGAGCGTCCGTTGTCGACGACCTCGACCTCGGCGTAGCCACCTGGCTGCGACTCGTCGACGCGGACCACGACCGACACGGTGTCGGCGGTCGAGTGGCGACGGACGTTGGTGAGGGCCTCCTGGACGGTGCGGAACACCGCGAGCCCGATGCCTCGCGGCAGGCGCGCGGCCGCGCCGTCCTGCTCCTCGACGACGGCGAGGTTCACGACCAGGCCCTGACCGTCGACCTCGGCCACGAGGCCCGGGAGGTCGCTGACCCCGGCGTCGGTCGTACGCGTGCCGCTCTCCTCCGCGCCCTCGCCACCGCCCTCGCGGAGCGTGCCGAGCAGGCGGCGCATCTGGGTGACCGCGTCGCGCGAGGCCTCCTCGACGTGGGAGAGGGCCGTACGCGCGGCGTCGGGATCGCGGTCGAGGACGCGTCGTGCCGCACCCGCCTGGATGCCCATCGCGGACACACCGTGCGCAACCACGTCGTGCAGGTCGCGGGCGATGCGGAGGCGCTCGTCCACGACCGCCTGCTCACGCAGCCGGCCCGCCTGGGCGGCGATGGTGACCGCCTGGGCCTGGAGCCGGTCGCGCTGTCGGGCCGCACGCCACGAGACCCCGCCGCCGGCGATCGCGCCACCGAAGTAGATGACGTTGATCAGCAGGGTGATCGCGATCGCCGCCGGGATCGGCGGGAAGATCCCGGTGCGCCCGGTGAATTCCTCGTCGTCGAGCCACTCCTGCACCGTCGAGCCCAGCGCGAACTGCCAAGTGATCCAGGCGAACATGAAGAGCACGATCGTGCCCACGACGATTGCCATCGCGCGCCGGTCGCGCGCCCACGCGACGCCACTCAGGAGGGCCACGAAGTAGACGATCTGCAGCGACACCTGCCCCATCACCTCGGGCATGGTGACGCCCGCCACGAACATGTGCACGGCGGCGAGGCTCGCGACCGCCAGCGGCCACCTCCGACGGCCGAGCAGGAGGACCGCCCCCGACGAGACCGCCAGCCACTGGACCCATGCCGGCCCGTCGGTGTGCTCGAGGCCGCCGGAGCTGCGCACCAGCTCGAGGGCGAGCAGGCTGACCGCCTCGACGCTGGCGGCGAGCACGACGTCCTGCCGCCCGATCGCGGGCCGCGGGCGCTCCCACGTGTCGTCCACGCCGAACCACTCCAGCAGGCGTGCGGTCGGACGGGGCATGCTGGCGAGGGTAGATGCCTTCGGCTCTCCCCGGATCCGTCGGGAGGCGGAGATGCGGAGTCAGCGCCGCTCTACTCTCGGGGCATGGCTCCTTCGGCCCTCACGCACGACGACCTGGAGTGGGCGCTCGACGTCCTGGCGCGGCGTCGGCAGGCGCTCGTCCCGCACGCGCCGGCGTTCTGGCGACCAGCACCCGACGCGCTCGACCGTCACCGGGACCACCTCGACCACCTCCTGTCCGCCGGGGCTCGTGGCTTCCGCACAGCGGGCTCGGTCCTCCTCGCCGCTCCGCGGGGCGACGGCTGGCTGGTCGACGACGCGGCGGTCGAGGGGGCCGCACCGGCGTCCGAGTGGCAGCACCTCTGGGACGCGTTCGCCGACGCCTGTCCGGGAGACGCCGTACGGCTGGTGTGCCCGACGTACGACGCCGAGCGGGCCGAGCACGCGACCCGGGTCGGCCTCAACGTGGCCGAGTCGTGGTGGTTGCGCGAGCTGCCAGGCTCCGGTGGAGGGCAGTCCGGCATCGACGTGGCGTTGCCCGGAGCCGATGCCGTCACCGTCGGAGCACCGCCGGTCTACGCGCCTCCGGGCCCGATCCTGTTCCTGCCGACAGTGAAGGACGTCGCCGCCCTACCGGCCGCTCTCACCCGGGCGCCCGAGCTGGGCTGCGTAGCGATCGTGGTCGCCCAGCGAGCAGGCCACCAGGACCTGGCGGACGACCTGTCGGCCTGCGGCTTCCGCCGGCACTGCGACTACTACGAGGGTCGGATCGCTCCGACCTGAGCCGGCAGGTCACTCGACCGGAAGGCCGAGCCCCCGCGCGATGAGCATCCGCTGGACCTCGGAGGTGCCCTCGCCGATCTCGAGGACCTTGGCGTCGCGGTAGAACCGGACGACCGGGTACTCCTCCATGAAGCCGTAGCCGCCGAAGACCTGGGTCGCGATCCGGGTCGCCGTCACGGCGGACTCCGTGGCGTAGAGCTTGGCGACGGCGGCGGCCTGCTTGAACGCGCCCATGGAGACGTTCGAGCCGGCGTCCATCGCGTCCTTCATCGCCGCGGCCTTGTAGGTCAGCAGGCGCGAGGCGTCGAGCATGACCTGGAGGTCGGAGATCTGGAAGGCGAGCCCCTGCTTGCGACCGATCGGGCCGCCGAAGGTCTGGCGCTCGCCGGCGTACTGCAATGACATGTCGAGGCAGGCCTGGATGCAGCCGACCGCGAGGGCGGCGATCGCGACGCGACCGTCGTCGAGGGTGGCGAGGAACTGCGCGTAGCCGCGACCCCGCTCGCCGAGCAGGTTCGCCTCGGGCACGCGCGCGTCGGCGAAGGACAGCGGGTGGGTGTCGGAGGCGTGCCAGCCGAGCTTGTCGTACGCCTTCTCGGCGACGAAGCCGGGAGTACCGGACGGGATGATGATGGTCGACAGCTCGGGCCGGCCGTCCCCCCGGTCGCCGGTGCGCGCGGTGACGGTGACCAACGAAGTGATCGACGAGCCGGAGTTGGTGATGAACTGCTTCGAGCCGTTGACGACCCACTCGCCGCCTTCGAGGACGGCCTTCGTCTTCGTCGCGCCCGCGTCGGAGCCGGCGCCCGGCTCGGTCAGCCCGAAGCCGGCGACCTTGTCACCGGCGACCAGGTCGGGCAACCACGACTGCTTCTGCTCATCGGTGCCGTAGGTGAGGATCGGGTTGATGCCGAGGCCGACAGCAGCCTCCAGCGTGATCCCCATCGACTGGTCGACGCGACCGATCTCCTCGATCGCCAGGCAGAGCGAGGTGAACCCGCCGTCCTCGCCGGCCATCCCGGCGCCGCCGAACTCCTCCGGAGCGGTGAGGCCCATCAGCCCGAGGGCGCCCATCTTCTGGACGACATCCGTCGGGAAGTGGTGGTCACGGTCCCACTGCGCGGCGTGGGGCGCGATCTCGGCCTCCGCGAAGTCACGGACGCTGCGACGGAACTGCTCGTGCTCAGGGGACAGCTCGAAGGTCATGCGTCGCACTCTAGCGGGCGGGGTTAATGATCGCTAACCCCCTCGATCACACCGCGCCGTAGGCTGCCGACCCCTGCAGCCGACGGAAGGACCGCCGTGAACCGCCGCACCCTCCTGGTGGCAGGCACCGCGCTCGTCGCCGGAGCAGCCGGAGCCACGATCGGCGCCGTCGTCCCGGACGACGCCCCCGCGCGCCCCGCCACCAGCGACCCGGTGGTGGCGGCACAGCAGAGCGTCATCCTTCTCATCGGCGACGGCATGGACGACTCGATGATCACCGCCGCGCGCAACTACGCGGTCGGCGCCGCGGGCAGGCTCGCGCTGGACGAGCTGCCCTCCACCGGCGCCATGACGACGTACGGCCTCCTGCCCGGCGCCGGGCCCGAGTTCCGATCGCCTACGTCGGGCGCATCTCGCAGGGGCCGTCGAACGCCCAGGACGTGCCCGGCGAGGACCACGAGACGGTCCTGGAGATGTACGCCCGGCTCGGCCGGCGTACGGGCAACGTCACGACGGCCGACATCACCGATGCGACGCCCGCGGCCGCGGCGGCCCACGTCAACGCCCGCTCGTGCCAGGACCCCTCCACGATGGCCGCGTGCCCGAGCGCGCGGAAGTCGGCCGGCGGCAGGGGGTTGATCGCCGAGCAGCTCGTGGACAACGAGGTCGACGTCCTGCTCGGCGGGGGCAGGGAGCGCTGGGACCGGTTGCTGGAGGACGGCTCCCAGACCCTGCTCGACTACGCCACCTCGACGTACGGCTACCGGACCGTCGGCACGGCTGCGGACCTCGACGCCGTCAACGACCTGTCCGACGGACCACTCCTCGGGCTCTTTGCCCCCAACCACCTGACCCGCGCGTACGCGCCGCTCGTCGCCGCACGGGGCGGGGCGACCGCGCCGGAAGGGTCGTGCACGGCGCAGGACCGCGGCACCGAGCCCACGCTGCAGCAGATGACCGCCACGGCGATCGAGCTGCTCGACAACCCGGACGGGTTCTTCCTCCAGGTCGAGGGCGCCAGCGTCGACAAAGCGGAGCATGAGCGTGACATCTGCGGCGCGATCGGCGAGCTCGAGGAGCTCGACCTGGCCGTCAGGGTCGCCCTCGACTACCAGCGCACCCACCCCGACACCCTGGTCATCGTCACCGGCGACCACGCCCACTCGACCCAGATCGTGGCCAACGACGAGGGCGGCCGGCGGACCGCCACCGTGGTCACGGCCGACGGCGTGCCGATGACCGTGGCCTACTCCTCGGCCGAGGGCGGCGACCCCCAGCGCTCCAGCCACACGGGGACGCAGATCCGCGTCGCGGCAGTCGGCCCGCAGGCCGATCGGGTCACGGGCGTCATCGACCAGACGGACCTCTTCGCCCTCATGACCAGCGGCCTCGACGCCGGCGGCGAGTGACCCCGCGGATGTGACGTACGCAATTACCCGGCCCCCGGCGCACCGGTCTAGAGTTAGGCGAGCCTAAGCAAAGTAAGGACGCCCCCTGTGACGACTTCCCCCCGCCGTGCCGCACGCCTGAGCGTGACCCTGGCCGCGACGCTGCTGACCGCCTCGACCCTGACGGGCTGCGGTGTCTTCGGCTCGCCCGACCTGGTGATCTACAACGCCCAGCACGCGGAGCTGCTCGACGAGATCATCCCGCTGTTCGAGGAGGAGTCCGGCCTCGACGTCGAGCTGCGCAGCGGCAAGGACCTGGAGTTCGCCAACCAGATCGTCGAGGAGGGTGAGGACTCCCCCGCCGACGTGTTCCTCACCGAGAACTCGCCCGCGATGAGCATCGTCGACAACGCCGGGCTCTTCGCCGAGCTGCCCGAGTCCGCCACCGCGTCCATCCCGGAGCAGTACGTCGCCGCCGACCGCGCGTGGACCGGCTTCCTGGCCCGCTCCACCGTCGCGATGTACAACACCGACTCGATGACCGAGGCCGACATGCCCGGCTCGATCCTCGACTTCGCGCTCCCCGAGTGGAAGGGCCGCGTCGCGTTCTCCCCCACCGGCGCGGACTTCCAGGCGATCGTCTCCGCCGTCCTCGAGCTCGAGGGCGAGGAGGCCACCGCCGCCTGGCTGCAGGGCCTCAAGGACAACGGCGTCATCGTGCAGAACAACCTCGTCGTCATGCAGTCGGTGGACTCCGGCGAGGTCGACGCCGGCATCGCCTACCACTACTACTGGTACCGCGACCGCGAGGAGAACGGCACCGACTCCGACAGCTCGGCGCTGCACTTCTTCGGCAACCAGGACCCCGGTGCGTTCCTCAGCATCTCGGGCGCCGGCATCCTCGCCAGCAGCGAGCACCAGGCCGCCGCGGAGGAGTTCGTCACCTGGCTCACCGGCACCGAGGCGCAGCAGGCGATGGCCGAGTCGTACGCCCTGGAGTACCCGCTCAACCCCGACGCAACGCTCAACCCCGACGTGAAGCCGTTCGACGAGCTCGAGCCGCCGGAGGTCGACGTGGCCAGCCTCAACGGCCCGCAGGTCACCGACCTGATGACCGCGGCAGGGCTGCTCTGACCACGGCCTCGGCCACCACCGGGCGACGTACGCCGCCCCTGCTGCTCGCAGCCGGGGCGGCCGTCGCCGTCCTGGCGCTGGTCCCCCTCGCCTACGTCGCCACCTACGTCGTGGTCATCGGCCCCGTCGAGCTGTGGCAGCTGCTGGCCCGTCCCCGGATCGGCGAGCTGCTGCGCAACACCGTCACCCTGGCCGCGGCCTGCATGGCGGCGACCGCCGCTCTCGGCGTCGCCCTCGCGGTGCTGGTCGAGCGCACCGACCTGCCGGCGCGCCGCCTCTGGCACGGCCTGCTGGTCGCGCCGCTCGCCGTGCCGGCGTTCGTCAACGGCTACGCCTGGGTCTCCCTCGACCGCAGCGTGCACGGCTTCGCCGGTGCGTTCGGCGTGGTCACGCTGTCCTACTACCCCCTCGTCTACCTCCCCGTCGTCGCGATGCTGCGCCGCCTCGACCCGGCGCTGGAGGAGTCCGCGTGGTCGCTGGGGCACTCGCGTGCCCGCACCCTGCGCACGGTCGTGCTCCCGCAGCTGCGCCCCGCGCTCCTCGGTGGAGCGCTGCTCGTCGGCCTGCACCTGCTCGCGGAGTTCGGCGCCCTGTCGCTGCTGCGGTTCCCGACGTTCACGACGGCCATCTACGACCAGTACGGCTCGACCTTCAACGGTGCTGCCGCTACCGCGATGGCCGGCGTCCTCGTCGTGCTCTGCCTCTTCCTGCTCCTCGCGGAGCTCCGCCTGCGCGGCGACCGGCGCTACGCCCGGGTCGGCCGCGGCGCCGCCCGCGAGTCCGTTCCGCTCGCGCTCGGCCCGTGGCGCTGGCCGCTGGTCGCGACGACGGGTGCCGTGGTCCTGCTCGCTGTCGGCGTCCCGGCGTTCTCGCTCGTGCGGTGGCTCGTGATCGGCACCTCGACCCAGTTCCCACTGGCCGACCTGGCCCAGGCGCTCGTCACCACCGTCCTCCTCGCGCTCGCCGGCGCGGTGGTCACGACGCTGGCCGCCGTGCCGGTCGTCTGGCTCGCCGTCCGCCACCGGGGCTGGGCCTCGACGCTCATCGAGCGGAGCTCGTACGTCGCCAACGCGCTGCCGGGCATCGTGGTGGGCCTGGCACTCGTCGTGGCGTCGCTGCGCCTGGTGCCGGTCGTCTACCAGACCGCCACCCTCCTCGTCGCGGCGTACGCCATCCTCTTCCTGCCGCGCGCTGTGGTGACGGTGCGCGCCGGCCTCGAGCAGGCGCCCGTGGGGCTCGACGACGTCGCACACAGCCTCGGCGTCGGGCCGCTCGCCACCGCCCGCCGGGTCACCCTGCCGCTCATCGCTCCCAGCCTCGGGGCCGGCGCGGCCCTGGTCTTCCTGGCGATCTCCACCGAGCTGACGGCCACCCTCATGCTCTCGCCGATCGGCACCAGCACCCTCGCCACCGAGTTCTGGTCGGCCTCCTCCGAGCTCCGCTACGGCGCCGCGGCGCCGTACGCCCTGCTGCTCGTGCTCGTCTCCATCCCCGCGACCGTGCTGCTGATGCGCACCGACAGCTCCACCGATCGAAGGGGGACTCCATGAGCTCGCTCACCGTCACCGGCGTGACCAAGTCGTTCCCCTCGACCGGTCGCGGGCACGCGGCGACCCGCGCGGTGGACGACGTCACGCTCCACGTGCCGCACGGCTCGTTCACCACCGTCCTCGGCCCCTCGGGCTGCGGCAAGACGACGCTGCTCCGGCTCATCGCCGGCTTCCTCGTGCCCGACTCCGGGAGCATCGCCTTCGGCGACACCGTCGTGGCCGGCGACGGCGTACGCCCGATGCCGCCGCAGACGCGCCGCGTGGGCTACGTCCCGCAGGAGGGCGCGCTCTTCCCGCACCTCGACGTGGCCGCCAACATCGCGTTCGGGCTGGGCCGCGAGGCCCGCGAGTCGCGCGGCGACGACCGCGTTGCCGAGATGCTCGACCTGGTCGAGCTCCCCGCCGACTTCCGCGACCGCCGACCCGACGAGCTCTCCGGCGGCCAGCAGCAACGCGTGGCGCTGGCGCGCTCGCTCGCACCGCAGCCCGCGGTCGTGCTGCTCGACGAGCCGTTCTCCTCCCTCGACGCCGGCCTGCGCGGTACGACCGCACGGGCCGTACGCCGCGCCCTCCAGGCCAGCAACACCACCGGCGTCCTCGTCACGCACGACCAGAACGAGGCGCTCTCGCTGGCCGACGAGGTGGCGGTCATGCGCGCCGGACGGCTCGTCCAGTCGGCCCCACCCAGCCAGGTCTACCTGTCCCCCAGCGACCCCCAGGTCGCGGAGTTCGTCGGCCGCGCGGTCGTCCTGCCCGGCACCGCGAACGCCGCCCACGCCACCTGCGCCCTCGGACAGGTCGTGCTCACCGAGCCGACCGAGGGCGAGGTCGCGCTGATGATCCGACCCGAGCAGGTCTACGTCGACCTCGTGCACGCCGAGGGGGTCCGCGGGACGGTCGAGGAGGTCAGCTACTACGGCCACGACTGCGCCGTGCAGGTGCGGCTCGACGACGGGACGTCCGTCCTGTCGCGGATGTCGGGCGTCCTCCACCCCGTTGCAGGCGACACCGTCCACCTGCGGGTGACCGGGCTGGTCCGCGCCTACCGACCCGCCGGGTCGCCGTGACGACCACCTCCACCTCACCGGCCGTCCGCGACACCGGCCGCACGGCGCCGGTCCTCGCCCACGCGGCGTACGGCGACGCGCAGGCCGTCGTCGCGGGCGACGTCGAGCTCAGCCACGCCGCCCTGGCCCAGCTGGTCGCCGATCGCGCTCGCACCTGGGGACCGGAGCGACGGCTGGTCCTGGTCGAGGGCGCCAACGACCTCGACTCGCTCGTCGCCTACCTCGCCGCCCTCCAGCACGGGCACGTGGCGCTGGTCGTCCCCGACGCCCGCAGCGTCCAGCGCAACGCGATCGTCGCGGCCTACGACCCCGACATCGTCTGTGTCGCCGGCGCCCGCGACGACGTACGCCGTGACGCGTCCGCGCACGACCTCCACCCCGACCTCGCACTGCTGCTCAGCACGTCCGGCACGACGGGATCGCCCAAGCTGGTGCGGCTCTCGCGCACCAACGTCGCCAGCAACGCCGCCGCCATCGCCGACTACCTCGCACTCACGCCGGCCGACCGCGCGATCACCGCGCTGCCGCTGCACTACTGCTACGGCCTCTCGGTGCTGCACTCGCACCTCGTCGCCGGCGCGAGCATCGTGCTGACCGGGCTGAGCGTCGTCGACGAGTGCTTCTGGGACCTCGTCACCCGCACCGGCGTCACCACCCTCGCCGGCGTACCGCACACGTTCGACCTGCTGGCGACCAGCGGCTTCGAGGGCCGCGACCTGCCGAGCCTGCGCCAGGTGACCCAGGCCGGTGGCCGCCTCGACCCCGACGCCGTACGCCGCTGGAGCCGCTTCGGTCGCGGTCGCGGCTGGGACCTCGTGGTCATGTACGGCGCGAGCGAGGCGACCGCGCGGATGGCGTACCTGCCGCCGCACCTCACCCAGGACCACCCCGCGACGATCGGCGTAGCCATTCCGGGGGGACGGCTACGCCTCGACGAGGGTGTGGACGAGAGGGCCGGAGTGGGCGAGCTCGTCTACTCCGGCCCGAACGTCATGCTCGGCTACGCCGAGTCGTCGGCTCACCTCGCCCTCGGGCGCGAGGTCGACGAGCTCCGCACCGGTGACCTCGCCCGGGAGACCGACGGGCTGTTCGAGGTCGTCGGCCGGCTGAACCGCCACGGCAAGGTGTTCGGCCTCCGCCTCGACCTCGACGGGCTCGAGCGCCACCTCCGGGCCGAGGTCGACCGGCGCGCCCGTGTCGTGGCGACCGACCGGGCCGTCCACGTCTTCCTCACCTCCGGTCGCGGCAGCGCGTCCGCTCGCGCACTCACCGCCAGCCACTGCGGCGTCCCTCCGCACGCGGTGGAGGTCACCGTCCTGCCGCACGTCCCGATGACGAGCACCGGCAAGGCCGACTACGCCGCGCTGACCGTCCTCGCTGCCGAGGCCGAGCAGGAGCCCACGACCGCGGAGACCGGCTCGGTCCGCGCGCACTTCACCCAAGTCCTGGGCCGCCCGGATGCCGACGAGGGCGACTCCTTCGTCGACCTCGGCGGCGACTCCCTGTCCTACGTCGAGCTCGCCACCCGGCTCGCCGACACCTTCGGCGGCGCCGTGCCCACCGGCTGGCACACACGCAGCATCGGCGAGCTCGAGCGGCTTGCCGCGGCGGTCGGCAACCGCGGCACCGACAGCGGGCGACGCGGCTGGGCGCGCCTCGACACGACGGTCGCACTGCGCGCGCTCGCGATCCTCTTCGTCGTCGCCAGCCACGTCGACCTCGTGGCGCTCGAGGGCGGCGCCCACCTGCTGCTCGCCCTCGCCGGCTACAACTTCGCCCGCTTCCAGCTCGCCGCCGCCGGTGGCGCTCGTACGCGGCTGCGCCACGGTCTCTCCGGGCTTGCCCAGCTCATCGTCCCGTCCGTGCTCTGGGTCGGCGCGGTCGCGGTGGTGCTAGGCAGCTACGACGTCACCACCGCGCTGTTCGTGCGCGAGCTCCTCAACAGCTCCGAGTGGGACGACCAGTGGCAGCTCTGGTTCCTGGAGTCGCTGGTGTGGCTCACGGCCGCCGCGCTCGCCCTCACCTGCCTGCCCGTGCTGCACCGCCTCGAGCGGCGTACGCCGTTCCGGTTCGCGCTGGTCGTGCTGGCCGTGACCGCCGCGGCCCGGTTCGCCGACGTCGGCCTGCGGGCCGGCCCGACCCAGCGCTACACCACGCTCGTGGTCGCCTTCGTCTTCGTGCTCGGCTGGCTCGGCGCGCAGGCCGACACGACCCGGCGCCGCGTGGTCGTCTCGGCGCTCGCGGCGGCGCTCACGATCGGCTTCTTCGGCCAGGTCCACCGCGAGGTCATCGTCCTGGGCGGCTTCCTGCTGATGCTCTGGCTCCCGCACGTCACCGTTCCCGCGTGGGTCGCCCGGGCCGCCGGCGTGCTCGCCGGCGCCAGCCTCTTCATCTACCTGACCCACTGGCAGGTCTACCCGCCGCTGGAGGACTCCGGGCACCAGTGGCTCGCCCTCGGCGCCTCGCTCGCGGTCGGCATCGCCTACGGCCACGTCGTACGCCCGCTGCGCAAGGCTGTCGGACGCGCCGTGCTCGGCTCGCGGTAGGCTGCCCAGCGGTACTTTTCCCGGCCCCCGTGCCGCCGACCCAGGAGTTCCGCGTGAGCTTGAAGAAGGTCCTCATCGCCAACCGCGGCGAGATCGCCGTCCGCGTCGTCCGCGCCTGCAAGGATGCCGGCATCGGCTCGGTCGCGGTGTACGCCGACCCGGACCGCGACGCCCTCTTCGTCCGCCTCGCCGACGAGGCGCACTCGCTCGGCGGCGCGACTCCCGCCGAGTCGTACCTCGACATCGCGAAGATCATCGCGATCGCCGAGAAGTCTGGTGCGGACTCGATCCACCCGGGTTACGGCTTCCTCGCCGAGAACGCCGACTTCGCCCAGGCCGTCATCGACGCCGGGCTGATCTGGATCGGTCCCCCGCCGGCGGCGATCGAGGCGCTGGGCGACAAGGCGAAGGCCAAGCACATCGCCGACCGCGCCAACGCGCCCCTCGCGCCCGGCACCAAGGACCCCGTCAAGGACGCCGACGAGGTCGTCGCGTTCGCCGGGGCCAACGGCCTGCCCGTCGCGATCAAGGCGGTCTTCGGCGGCGGCGGTCGCGGCCTCAAGGTCGCCCGCACGCTCGAGGAGATCCCCGACGCGTACGAGTCCGCGGTCCGTGAGGCCATCTCGGCGTTCGGTCGCGGCGAGTGCCTGGTCGAGAAGTTCCTCGACAAGCCGCGCCACGTCGAGACCCAGTGCCTGGCCGACCAGCACGGCAACGTCGTCGTGGTCTCGACCCGCGACTGCTCGCTGCAGCGCCGCAACCAGAAGCTCGTCGAGGAGGCGCCCGCGCCGTTCCTCACCGAGAAGCAGGTCAGCGAGCTCTACGAGTCGTCCAAGCGCATCCTCACCGAGGCCGGCTACTACGGCGCCGGCACCTGCGAGTTTCTCGTCGCCCAGGACGGCACGATCTCCTTCCTCGAGGTCAACACCCGCCTCCAGGTCGAGCACTGCGTGTCCGAGGAGGTCACCGGCATCGACCTGGTCCGCGAGATGTTCCGCATCGCGGCCGGCGAGGAGCTGGGCTACGGCGATCCCGAGATCCGCGGCCACTCCATCGAGTACCGCATCAACGCCGAGGACGGCGGCCGCAACTTCATGCCCGCCCCCGGCACCCTGTCGGCCTGGTCGCCGCCGAGCGGCCCCGGCGTACGCCTCGACGGTGGCTACGAGAACGGCGAGACCATCCCCGGCTCGTTCGACTCGCTCATCGCCAAGCTCATCGTCACCGGCGCCACGCGCACCCAGGCCCTCGAGCGCTCGCGCCGTGCCCTCGACGAGTTCATCGTCGACGGCATGCCGACCGTCATCCCGTTCCACCGCGCCGTGGTGCGCGACCCGGCCTACGTCGGTGCGTCGACGCCGACCGGCGACGGCGAGTTCACGGTCTACACCCAGTGGATCGAGACGGAGTTCGACAACCAGATCGAGCCGTACGCCGGCGACTCGGCCGAGGCCCCTGAGTCAGGGTGGGGGCCGGGCGAGCGGCAGAAGGTCACCGTCGAGGTCGGTGGACGCCGGCTCGAGGTCGTCCTCCCCGCCGGGCTCGGCGGGCTGTCGGGCGGAGGCTCCGGCGGCGGCGTTAAGAAGGCCAAGCGGTCCGCCAAGAAGGCCGGGGCGGCCGCCTCAGGCGACGCCGTCACCTCGCCCATGCAGGGCACGATCGTCAAGGTCTCCGTCGAGGAAGGCGCCACGGTCGCCGAGGGCGACGTCATCGTCGTCATGGAGGCGATGAAGATGGAGCAGCCCCTCAAGGCCCACAAGGCCGGCACCGTCACCGGCCTCCAGGCCGAGGTCGGCGCCACCGTCACCAACGGCGCGGTGATCTGCGAGATCAAGGACTGACCCTGACGCCGTCGGAGTCCCCGCTCAAGCGGTGACTCCCGCGCGGATGGGCCGTTGCAACGGCCTACCGGCGACGGACTCACCGCTGAAGCGGGGACTCATACCATAGATAGCAACCGCTCGCTTTCTATGTCACACTCGTCCGGTGACCATCCCCGCCCCACCCCGACGCACCCAGGCGCAGCGCCGCGAGGGCACGATCGGCGCGCTGCTCGACGCGACGGTGAACTGCCTGGCCGAGCGTGGGTACGCCGCCACCTCGACCGCCGCCGTGTGCGCGGAGGCAGGCGTCAGCCAGGGCGCGCTGTTCCGCCACTTCCCCACCCGCCAGGCGCTGCTCGTGGCCACCGCCGAACACGTGGCCACGCGCAACGTCGAGACGTTCCGCGCGACCGTCGCGGCCGAGGTCGACACGGTCGACGACGTGGTGGCGGTGCTCGGCCACCTGCGGGCGGCCGTGCTCTCCCCCGCCAACCAGACCTGGCGCGAGCTGCTCGTCGCCGCGCGGGCCGACGCCGACCTGCGCGCAGCGCTGCTCCCGGCGCGCGAGTCGCTGCAGGCCCAGCTGCTCGCCACCGCGGGCGACCTGTGGGGTCCGCGCCTCCCTGCCGACGACCTCGCCGCCGTGCTCAGCATCGTCGTCAACATGCTCGACGGGCTGGCGTTCTCCGCCCTCGACCCCGACCCGACGGCCGCCCCCGGCCGCACCGTCGAGCGCGCGCTGCGCCTGCTCGCCGAGATGATCGTCAGCCACTACCCGCAGGAGCAGTCATGAACGACTTCACCCCCGACGTGATCGTCGTCGGCGCCGGCCTCGCCGGCCTCGTCGCCACCCACGAGCTGGCCCGAGCCGGCAAGCGGGTGCTGGTCCTCGACCAGGAGAACCGCGACAACCTCGGCGGGCAGGCGTGGTGGTCGCTCGGCGGGCTGCTGTTCGTCGACAGTCCCGAGCAGCGCCGGATGGGCATCAAGGACTCCCCCGAGCTCGCCTGGCAGGACTGGCAGGGCTCAGCGCAGTTCGACCGGCTCGGCGACGGGACGGATGGCCCCGGGCGCGGCGAGGACTTCTGGCCGCGGCAGTGGGCCAGGGCGTACGTCGACTTCGCCCACGCGGAGAAGCGCGCCTACCTCCACGACCTGGGTCTCACGTCGCTGCCGTTCGTCGGCTGGGCCGAGCGCGGAGACGGTCGGGCCACCGGCCACGGCAACTCCGTGCCCCGCTTCCACCTGACGTGGGGCACCGGACCCGAGGTGGTCCGCATCTTCAGCGAGCCAGTGGAGCGGGCCGAGGCGCAGGGGCTCGTACGCCTCGCGTTCCGCCACCAGGTCGACGAGCTGGTCGTGGAGGACGGCGCGGTGGTCGGCGTGCGCGGCACCGTGCTGGTCGACGACGACTCCGCCCGCGGGGTGAAGTCCAGCCGCGAGGCCGCGGGTGGGTTCGAGCACCGGGCCCCCGCGGTCGTCGTCACCTCCGGCGGCATCGGCCACAACCACGAGCTGATGCGCCGCAACTGGCCGACCGAGCGCGTCGGTGCGGCGCCCGAGCACATGATCTCCGGCGTCCCCGCGCACGTCGACGGCCGCATGCAGGGCATCGCCGAGGAGGCGGGCGCGTCCATGGTCAACAAGGACCGGATGTGGGCCTACGTCGAGGGCATCCACAACTGGGACCCGGTGTGGCCCGACCACGCGATCCGGATCCTCCCGGGGCCGTCGTCGATGTGGTTCGACGCCACCGGTCGCCGGCTCGAGGGGATGTCGGGGGTGCCCGGCGCCGACTCGATCGGGGCGATGAAGCAGATCCTCGCCGCTGGTCACGACTACTCGTGGTTCGTCCTCACGCAGTCGATGATCGAGAAGGAGTTCGCCCTGTCGGGCTCCGAGCAGAACCCCGACATCACCGGCAAGGACCTGAAGTTCCTCGCGAAGACCCGCCTCGCCAAGGGCGCACCCGGCCCGGTCGAGGACTTCAAGGAGCACGGCGTGGACTTCGTCGTCGCCGACGACCTCGACGAGCTGGTCGTCGGGATGAACGAGCTGGCCCGGGGCCCGAAACTCGACGTCGAGGCGCTGCGCCACCAGATCGAGGCCCGCGACCGCGAGGTCGACAACTCGTTCAGCAAGGACATCCAGGTGATGGCGATCCACAACGCCCGCCGCAGCCGCACCGACCGGCTGATCCGCGTCGCCAAGCCGCACAAGGTCCTCGACCCGGCCCACGGCCCGCTCATCGCCGTACGCCTCAACATCCTGTCCCGCAAGACGCTCGGCGGGCTGGAGACCGACCTCGACGGCCAGTGCGTGGCCGCCGACGGTTCCCGCGTGCCCGGCCTGTACGCCGCGGGCGAGGTCGCCGGCTTCGGCGGTGGCGGGGTCCACGGCTACAACGCGCTCGAGGGCACGTTCCTCGGCGGCTGCATCTTCTCGGGCCGGGCCGTCGGGAGGGCGCTCGCCCGCTGACCCGCGGCGTGATGAGTTCTGCGGCCCTCCGCGGTCATACGTGCAAGAAGACGACACCACGACGGAGGATGTGCGATGAGTGCAGTGCTGAGCAGGGAGAAGGAGCCGGGCGTGAGCGAGCTGGGTGCGACGGACGAGGCCGGGTTCACGGCGCTCGCCGAGCGGCACCGCCGCGAGCTCCACGTCCACTGCTACCGGATGCTCGGGTCGTTCCAGGACGCCGAGGACGCCGTGCAGGACACGTTCCTCCGCGCCTGGCGGCGCCGGGAGACCTTCGAGGGGCGCTCGACGTTCCGCGCGTGGCTCTACCGGATCGCTACCAACGCCTGCCTCGACATGCTCGCGAAGCGGCGCCCGGAGCCCGCGACCGGCGGCGAGGTGCTGTGGCTGCAGCCCTACCCCGACCGGCTCCTCGACGAGCTGACGGCCGATGACGCCGACGAGCCGGAGGCGGCCGCCCTCGCACGGGAGACCATCGAGCTGGCGTACGTCGTCGCGGTGCAGCACCTCGCTCCCCGCCCACGCGCCGCACTCATCCTGCGCGACGTCGTCGGCTGGCCCGCGAAGGACGTCGCCGACCTGCTCGGCGACTCCGTCAACTCGGTCAACAGCGCGCTCCAGCGGGCCCGCGCCGGCATGCGCGAGCACCTGCCCGCCGAGCGCCAGGAGTGGACCGGTGGCGACGACGACGCCGACAACCGCGAGCTCGTACGACGGTTCACCGAGGCCAGCGTGGCCACCGACATCGACACGATCGCCACCATGCTCCGCGACGACGTGCGGTTCGCGATGCCGCCGGTCCAGGGCCTGACGATCGGCCGCGACGCCGTCCTGGCGGACTGGATCGAGGGCGGCTACCCCGAGATGACCGGCCTGCGCGGCGTCCCGATCTCGGTGAACCGGCAGCCGGCGGTCGGCTACTACGTGTGGCACGAGCAGGAGTCGGCGTACCTGCCGCTGGCCCTCGACGTGCTGCGCGTGAGCGACAGGTCGATCACCGAGGTCACGATCTTCGGCCCCGAGCAGTTCCCGCACCTCGGCCTGCCGGCACGCCTCCCCGAGGACGGTGCCCGGTGATCCGGCTCGCGCGCACCGGGCTCCTCGCCATCCTCGCTGCGATGGTTGCCACCGGCGTCGTCGCCGCGGTGGCCCGTGCCTCGGGCGTCGACCTCGTGGTGGACGGCGGCGAGCTCCCGGTGTCGGGGGTCGCCTTCGTGACCGGCGTCTTCTCGCTCGTCGGCGTGGTGCTCGCGGCCGCGCTCCTGCGCTGGGCCGGGCGGCCGGCCGACCTGTTCGTGCGGATCGCCGTGGGCCTGACGGCCCTGTCCCTGGTCCCGCCGCTGCTCTGGGGGGAGGAAGCAGCGACCACAGCGACGCTGATCGTCCTGCACCTCGTGGCCGCGGCAGTCATGGTCCCCGCCCTGACACGGAGCCTGCGCGTGCCGGCCTGACGGTCAGCCCAGTCCCACAGCCTCCGCGAGCGCCTCGAGGTGGTGCTCGAAGAGGTCGCCGGGCTGGCTGAAGGTGTCCGGGCCGTACTGGCCGAACACCTCCCAGGTCACGCACCCGAAGAGGGCGGCCCACGCGAACATCCCGCGGGCGACCAGCGCGTCCGGCACGGTCACGCCCATCTCCCGCCGGATGCGCGCGACGTCTCGTGAGAGACGGCGGGGGGTCACCGGGGCCTCGGACACCGTGATCGCCCCGGCGTCCCAGGCGTCCTGCAACACCTCGACCAGCCGGGCGGCCACCCGGATGCCGGGGCCGGTCGTCCGCTCGGCGGGAGCCTCGTAGCCCGGCACCGGGCTGCCGAAGAGCAGGGCGTACGTCGCCGGCTCGGCCAGTGCCCACGCGCGCACGGCCCGACCGATGGCAGCCATCCGACCGGCATGGTCACCCGTATCGACCCGCTCCAGGGCGGAGTCGACGGCGTCGCCGAGCTCGTCGTAGCCGTCGATCACGAGGAGCGTGAGCAGCTCGTCGCGGCTCGCGACGTAGCGGTAGACCGCGGACGAGACCACGCCCAGGTCCCGCGCGACCGCGCGCAGCGACAAGGCTGCCGCGCCCTCGGTGGCCAGGTGCTCGCGACCGATGCGGACGACGTCGCGCATCGTCTGCTCGCGTGCCCGGGCGCGTGGCGTGCTCGTGTCCATGGGTTGATCCTGTCACATGTGCGAGCACATGTATCGAACGAGAGCACTGCTCTTGCATTTGCGCATGCAGCGATGCATCATGGACGAAACGAGAGCACTGCTCTCGCATCCATCCACCACCAGAGGAACCCACCATGAGCACCGTCCACGTCGTCACCGGAGCCGGCCCCGTCGGCTCGACCGTCGCCCAGCAGCTCGCCGACGCAGGCGAGCAGGTCCGCCTGCTCACCCGATCGGGGAGCGGCCCCGTCCACCCGTCGATCGAGCGCCGCCGCGTGGACGTCTCGCAGCCCGACGCGCTCGCCGAGGCCTTCGCCGGCGCGGTCGCCGTCCACCACTGCATCCACGGCTCGGCGTACGACGCGAGGGTCTGGCGCGCCGAGCTGCCGCTGGCCGAGCGTGTCGTGCTCGAGGCCGCCGGACGCGTCGGTGCGGTCGTGGTCTTCCCCGAGAGCCTCTACTCCTACGGTCCGGTCGACGCCGTGATCACCGAGGAGACACCGCGCACGGCGACCGGCGGCAAGCTCGGCGTACGCACCGAGCTGCTGGCCCAGCGCGAGACGTCCCCCACCGCGACGGTCAGCGTGGCGGCCTCGGACTTCTACGGGCCGCTGGTGCTCAACGCCCACGCCGGCGAGCGCCTGGTGCCGACGGTGCTCGCCGGGCGCACGATGCGCGTCCTGGCCAGCCTGGACCAGCCGCACTCCTTCACCTACGTCCCCGACCTGGCGGCCGCGATGATCACCGCCGCCGGTCGCGAGGACCTCTGGAACTCGTTCCTCCACGCACCCACCGCGCCAGCCGTCACCCAGCGCCAGCTGGTGGAGCTGGTCGCAGTGGCGGGCAGCGTCCCGACCCCGCGTACGTCGGCGATCCCCGTGCCGGTGCTGCGCGGGATGGGACTCGTCTCCCGCGAGATGCGCGAGCTGGCCGAGACGTCGTACATGTTCTCCCGGCCGTTCGTGATGGACTCGTCCGCCAGCGAGCGGCTGCTGGGCCTCGCGCCGACCCCGCTGACCGACGGCATGGCCCCGACGGTCGCCTGGTGGCGGAGCCGGGAGCGGGCCGCGGCCTGACCGGCGTACGGACGAGTAACCCACGTCACACGCGTCACTCGATAGCGTGCGCCCATGTTCTCCAAGGTCCTCATCGCCAACCGTGGTGAGATCGCAGTCAGGGCGCTCCGAGCCGCGCGCGAGATCGGCTCGAAGACCGTCGCCGTCTTCCCGTACGAGGACCGCTGGTCCGAGCACCGGATGAAGGCCGAGGAGGCCTACGAGATCGGCGAGGTCGGACACCCGGTCCGGGCCTACCTCGATCCCGACGCGATCGTCGCGGTCGCCGTGCAGTGCGGTGCCGACGCGGTCTACCCCGGCTACGGCTTCCTGTCGGAGAACCCCGCCCTGGCCGAGGCGTGCGCCGCCGCCGGGATCACCTTCATCGGCCCCAGCGCCGAGGTGCTCACCCTCACCGGCAACAAGGCCCGCGCGATCGCCGCAGCCAAGGCCGCCGGGGTGCCGGTGCTCCAGTCGGTGGACCCGTCGACCGACGTCGAGGCGCTGCTCCTCGCGGCGGAGTCGATCGATGCGCCCCTGTTCGTCAAGGCGGTCGCCGGCGGCGGCGGCCGCGGGATGCGGAAGGTGGACGACCGGGCCGACCTGCGCGAGGCGATCGAGACCTGCATGCGCGAGGCCGAGGGCGCCTTCGGCGACCCCACCGTCTTCATCGAGCAGGCCGTGGTCGACCCGCGCCACATCGAGGTGCAGATCCTCTCCGACGGCACCGGCTCCGAGGGCGGCGTGATCCACCTGCACGAGCGCGACTGCTCGGTGCAGCGCCGCCACCAGAAGGTCGTCGAGATCGCCCCGGCACCGGGCCTCGACCCCGAGATCCGGGACCGGATGTGCGCCGACGCGGTGCGCTTCGCCCGCGAGATCGGCTACAAGAACGCCGGCACCGTCGAGTTCCTCCTCGACCCCCACGGGCGCTACGTCTTCATCGAGATGAACCCGCGCATCCAGGTCGAGCACACCGTGACCGAGGAGGTCACCTCGGTCGACCTCGTGCAGTCGCAGATGCTGATCGCGGCCGGCGCCACGCTCGCCGACCTCGGCCTCACCCAGGACGTGGTGCACCCGCGCGGCTTCGCGCTCCAGTGCCGCATCACGACGGAGGACCCGTCCAACGGCTTCCGCCCCGACACCGGGAAGATCACGACCTACCGCTCCCCCGGCGGTCCGGGCGTCCGCCTCGACGGCGGCACGACGTACGCCGGTGCGGAGATCAGCCCCCACTTCGACTCGATGCTGGCCAAGCTCACCTGTCGCGGCCGCACCTTCGAGTCGGCCGTGCAGAAGGCGCGTCGCGCGCTGCTGGAGTTCCGCATCCGCGGGGTCTCCACCAACGTCGCCTTCCTCCAGGCCGTGCTGGCCGACCCCGACTTCGCCGCCGGCGGCGTGACCACCTCGTTCATCGAGGACCACCCCCAGCTGCTCAAGGCCCAGGTCGGCGGCGACCGTGCCTCGCGCCTGCTGACCTACCTCGCCGACGTCACGGTGAACCAGCCGCACGGCGCGGCGCCCGTCACGGTGTCGCCGACCAGCAAGCTGCCGACGCTCGACCGCTCGAAGCCCGTGCCCGCCGGCACCCGCCAGCTGCTGCGCGAGGTCGGGCCCGAGGAGTTCGCCCGCCGGCTGCGCGCCCAGGACCGGGTCGCGGTCACCGACACGACCTTCCGCGACGCGCACCAGTCGCTCCTCGCGACCCGCGTACGCTCCCGCGACCTGCTCGCCGCCGCTGACCACGTCGCGCGCACCACGCCGGAGCTGTGGTCGGTCGAGTGCTGGGGCGGGGCGACGTACGACGTCGCGTTGCGCTTCCTCGCCGAGGACCCGTGGGAGCGGCTGGCCGCGCTGCGCGAGGCGATCCCCAACATCGGGCTGCAGATGCTGCTGCGCGGACGCAACACCGTCGGCTACACGCCGTACCCGACCGAGGTCACCGAGGCCTTCGTGCACGAGGCCGCCGAGACCGGCATCGACGTCTTCCGCATCTTCGACGCGCTCAACGACGTCTCGCAGATGCGCCCCGCCATCGACGCGGTGCGCGCCACCGGGACGTCCGTGGCCGAGGTGGCGCTCTGCTACACCGGCGACCTCTCGTCCCCCGGCGAGCGGCTCTACACGCTCGACTACTACCTCCGCCTCGCCGAGCAGATCGTCGACGCAGGCGCCCACGTGCTGGCGATCAAGGACATGGCCGGCCTCCTGCGCGCACCCGCGGCGCGCACCCTGGTCACCGCGCTGCGCGAGCGCTTCGACCTCCCCGTCCACCTCCACACCCATGACACCCCTGGCGGCCAGCTCGCGACGCTGGTCGCCGCGATCGATGCCGGCGTCGACGCCGTCGACGCGGCCTGCGCGGCGATGGCGGGCACCACGTCGCAGCCGGCCCTCTCGGCGCTGGTCTCGGCCACCGACCACTCCGCGCGCGAGACCGGTCTCTCGCTCGCCGCCGTCAACGCGCTCGAGCCCTACTGGGAGGCCACCCGTCGGGTCTACGCGCCCTTCGAGTCCGGCCTGCCGGCCCCGACCGGTCGGGTCTACCGCCACGAGATCCCCGGCGGCCAGCTCTCCAACCTGCGCCAGCAGGCGATCGCGCTCGGCCTCGGCGAGAAGTTCGAGCAGGTGGAGGACATGTACGCCGCCGCCAACGACATCCTCGGCAACGTCGTCAAGGTGACCCCCTCGTCCAAGGTCGTCGGCGACCTGGCCCTCGCGCTCGTCGCGGCCGGGGCCGACCCGGCAGCCTTCGAGGCCGACCCGGCGTCGTACGACGTCCCCGACTCGGTCGTCGGCTTCCTCAACGGCGAGCTCGGTGACCCGCCCGGCGGCTGGCCCGAGCCGTTCCGCACCAAGGCGCTGGCCGGGCGTACGTGGAAGCAGCCGGCCGCCAGCCTGACTCCCGAGCAGCAGGCGGGGCTGGCCTCCGACCGGCGGACGACGCTCAACGAGCTGCTGTTCCCCGGACCCACCGCCGCCTTCGTCGAGTCGCGGGCGCTCCACGGCGACCTGTCCGTGCTGCCGACCATCGACTACCTCTACGGCCTGCGCCGCGGCGGCGAGCACCCCGTGGAGCTGCGCGAGGGCAAGACGGTGCTCTACGGACTCGAGGCGATCAGCGAGCCCGACGAGCGCGGCTTCCGCAACGTGATGGCCACGATCGACGGCCAGCTCCGCCCGGTGCAGGTGCGCGACCGCAGCGTCGCCGCCGACGTCGCCTCGGCCGAGAAGGCAGACCCGAAGGCCACCGGCCACGTCGCGGCGCCGTACGACGGTGCAGTGACCGTGACCGTCGCCGAGGGCGACGCGGTCGAGGCCGGGCAGACCGTCGCGACCATCGAGGCGATGAAGATGGAGGCCTCGATCACGGCCCCCGTCGCCGGCACGGTCAGCCGCCTCGCGATCCGCTCCACCCAGGGTGTCGAGGGCGGCGACCTGGTGCTGGTGATCGGTTAGCGGCCTCGCATGGCCTCCACCAGCGCCGCGCGTACGCCCTCGTGCGCCGGCGGAGGCAGCTCGTCGAGGTCGAACCAGCCGAGGTCGTCGTGCTCCTCGGGAGCGACGTTGGTCGGGGTGCCCGCCCACTCCGGGACCAGCCAGGCGCTCAGGATCGCCGGCCTCCATGACGCCACCCGCCAGGTCCCAGACGTCGGGGTAGGCCCGCTTGTCCGGTCTCCGGTGCACCAGCAGGACCCGTCCGTCGCGGACCAGCGCGCCGACCACGACTCTCACCATGGGCGGATCACAGCACACGCGTCCGACAACGGCGGCGGACTACACCCGGCAACGCACCCGTACGCCACGGAACACCTCGCGACAGCCGGGGAGCGGGGTGCCCGCCTCCGCCGCCGTCCACGTCGCCACCACCGCGCGCGCGACCAGTCGCGGCGCGTCCTCGTGCATCGCGTGGCCGGAGCCGAGGCCGATCGCGTGCACGCCGTCGGTCGTCGCCCGGGCGAGCCGGTCGTGGGTGACCCACCAGGCCTCGATCCAGGGCTCGTCGAGGTCCTGGCTCAGCACCGTGACCGGGAGGTCGCCGAGGTCGAGGCCGGCGAGCTGGCGCACGAGGGCGTCCCGGTCCACGTCGCGGCCTCCCTCCGACCAGTCGATGTCGGGGTTGTCCAGGGTCGCGTCGGTGAACTGCTCACGGACCGAGGGGTCCTCCAGCACGAGGCCGGCGAGGTCGTCAGGGAAGTCCGCGGCGTACGCCTGCGCGACCAGACCGCCGTACGACCAGCCGAGGAGGACGTACGGCGGCTCGATGTCCTCGGCCTCCAGCGTGGCGCGCAGGTCGGCGGCCGCGGAGCCGGGCGACGGGTCCGGCGCCGCGTCATCGAGTGGCGCGCTGTCACCGATGCCGGCCCGGTCGTAGAAGCACGTACGCGCGGTCCCGGCGAGCTCGTCCTGCAGGTCGCTGAACGCGTCGCCCGACGTGCCGAGGCCGGCGACCAGCACCACGGTCGGACCAGCCTCACCGTCGCACTCGACGTGGAGGTCGGCCACCGGGGCAGCGGGGTCGACCGCGGGCTCGGCCGTCCTCTCGGAGGTGGACGAGCTCGGCGACGCGACAGCGGGGTCCTCGCCCGAAGACCCCGCTGCGCAGCCCGAGAGCACGACGCACGTGGCGATCAACGCGGGCAGGGGACGCACCTGCCCAGTGTGCTCCTCGAGCGGACTACCCGGCAGCCTGGAGGGCCTTCACCTCGTCGCGAGCCGCGACGACCGCCGCGTGCTGGCGCGTGACCACGTCACGGAAGCCGGCGCTGAGGTCGAGCTCGAGGGCCTTCTCGTACTCGGAGACCGCGTGGTCCTCACCGGTCGCGGCGGCCGCGAGCACGGCACCCGCGTCGTCGCCGGTGAGGGCGTCCTTGAGCGAGATCCAGCCGCGGTGCACGGCAGCGGCGACCGAACCGCTCTCGTCGACGTCGTCGCCGTACGCGTGGCCCAGGTCGACGATCTCGTGGGCGAATCCCGCACGCTGCGTCGACAGGCGCGTCAGCGCCTCGGCCCACTCGGGGTGCTCACTGTCGCGCAGCTTGTCGGCCGAGTCGGCGAAACCGCGCTCGCCGTCCTTGAGCGTCTCGACCAGTTCCTTGGCGGCCTTCTTGTCGTCAGACATGTTCGCGCTCCTTCGTCAGTGGGTGTCCTCCCAGCGTCGCCCAGGCGTTGACGCGCCGGACCACCCATGGGGATGACGCCCACCCGAAGGGGTCAGGACTGGTTGAGCACCACGACGTCGGGGTCCGGCTCGGCGTACTCCGTGACCTCGGGGTCATCCCCGGTCACCTGGCGGAACACCTCGGTGGCCACCGCGCGCATGCCGTTGATCTTCGGGTGGAAGGGTGCTGCGACGCCGGCCCGGAAGCGCGGCCCGTTGACCCAGGCCCGGCCCTTGGCGCAGACGTCGTGGCCCTTCGACACCGCCTCCATGTCGACGTACGACGCCCCGGCCGCCTCGGCGCCCTTGCGGAGCGAGGCGTTGAGCAGCCCGGCGACGTCGGTGACGGGCCCGAGCACCTCGGCCGAGGCGCCGACGGCCGCGCAGGTGCCCTCGGTGGGGAGGATGTCGGGGTAGCCGACGACGTAGACCTGCGCGTCGGGGGCAACCTTGGTGATGCGACGCACCGCCTGCTCGATCCGACCGGCGACCTTGCGGGCGTCGGTGTCCAGCTGGTCGACGGGGCAGACGGAGACACCAGGCTCCTGGCAGGTGATGAGGGAGTCATAGATCCCGAAGTCGTTGCCGCCGATGCCGATCGTCACGAGGTCCGTGTCGGCGGACACGGCATCGATCTGCGGCGTGGTGGTGCCGCCGTTGAACATCGTCATCGGGGCGTAGAGGTCGGCCGTCGTGGCCGCAGAGCAGGTGACGTCGGTGTAGCTCGCGACGTCGAGCCAGTCGGCGAGGAAGGCGGGGTAGTTGTCCTTCGAGCGCGCGCAGCCCTCCGGGTCCGTGCGCATCGTTCCGATGAACGGACCGGCCGAGAAGGAGTCACCCATCGCGACGTAGTCGATCGTGGTGGTCACCTCGGTGTCGACGACGACGTCGGGCAGCGCACCTTGACCTGCGTCGTCGCTGCTCGCGCCGTCGGCACTGCAGCCGGAGGCGGCAAGGGCCACCGCGGCGAGCAGGAGGGCAGGCCTCACTCGCGCGCCTGCCCCTTCTGCCGTGGCGTGACGGAGAAGGTGAACCAGTCGGAGTTGAGCCCGAAGTAGTCGCGCACCGTGTCGCCGTTGACCCGCGCGGTGCCGGTCGAGCCGATGAAGGCCATGTCGACCACCCGGCCGCCGTAGTCGCCGTTGCCGTCGCGAGTGGTGACCTCGATGCTCACCAGGTCGCCGATCGCGGGCCAGTGCGCCTCCACCTGGGTGTCGTCGATCGGCTTCGTCCACGTCGCGTACGACGGGTTGGCGACGCCGTCGTACGGGTCGGGCTGGGCCACGAGGTAGGGCATCGAGCCGGCGGCGGAGAAGCCGCCGTTGCTCGCGGAGAACTGGGTGAAGGCGGGCCGGCCGTCGTAGAACAGCCCCTGCTTGGCGGTCGCCTTGATTGCCTCGTCGGCGGCCGGGTGCTCGTCGTCGGCGCCGCCATAGACCTGGCACTGGCTCGTGTCGCACAGGTCGTAGTGGGCGGCCGACGGGTGCGAGCGCTCGAACGCCGCATAGGTGCGGGCCGCGACCGACTGCGCACTCACCGCGTCGGGTTCCCACAGGGCCGGGACCTCGCGCGGCAGGACCCCGCGCAGGTAGGACTCCATGCTGACGCGGTTGACGGTCTCCCGTTTCGGGCTCTGGCGAGCGGCGACCGACTGGAGCGTGCCGCGGTAGTCGCGACGCCCGCTCGGCGTCACGAGGGTGAGGAGTCCGGTGACCGAGGAGAACTCCGCCTCGCCGGGCACCTTCTTCCAGGTGCGCCAGGCGCCCCCCTTGGTGAACTGGACGGTGGTGTCGCTGCCGGCGGCCATGAGCCGCCACTTCTTCGCCGCGAGCGGCGGGAGCCGCCAGGTGCGCTGGCGGCCCAGGCTGGTGACCTTGAGGCCGCGCTGGGCGACCACCTGCACGTCGCGGCCGGTGTCGGCCGTGATCAGCACGCGCACCTTGCCGCCGATCCGGCCCCACGTGGTGCCGGGGTAGTAGAACTCGTCGATCTGCTGCCAGGTGAGCCCCTGCTGGGCCGCGCCGAGGGCGCCGTACTGCGAGAGCCCCTTGCCGTGGCCGAAGCCGTGGCCGGTGACCGTGATGGCCGTGCTGCCGGGCGTGGCCCAGGTCTCGACCTTCCTGCGTGGCTCGGCGCCCGAGGCGGCCGTGGCAGGCAGCACGGGCAGGAGCAGGGCGCTCGCCAGCGCGGCGAGCAGGAGGCGGGCAGGACGTGTACGGAGCATGGCGTGACTTCTCCCCCGAGAATCGACGAACAGAACCATTGAGGTTACCTGCCCGGTCTGCACCGGGTCTCCCCGAACCCGCGGGGCGGTGGGACGATGGCCGGATGATCGGCCGACGTCGGCGCGACAGGAGCCAGGCTCGGCTCGCGGAGCTCGACGCGTTCCGCCACGTCCGCCGGGCCGCGAGCGAGGACGTCACCGTCTTCGGCGAGGAGCTCTCCGCCCTCCACTTCGAGACGCTCGCGACCGACCTCGACGACCAGATGCGCCTCGACTACGGACACGCTCTCGACGCCTACGAGTCCGCCAAGCTGCGTCTGGGGAAGGCGACGGTGGCGATCGATGTCACCGAGGTCACGCGCACGCTGGCGGACGGCAGGTTCGCCCACGCCTGCGTGCTCGCCGCTCGCGACGGCGTCGACCGGCCCGCCCGTCGCCCTCCGTGCTTCTTCGATCCCGGTCACGGACCCGCGAGCCGGGACGTGTCGTGGGCGCCGCTCGGCGGGATCCCGCGCGACATCCCGGTGTGCTTCCGAGACGCCGAGCGCCTGGCCGCGGGCGAGGCGCCGCGAGCCCGGATGGTGCGTCTCGGCAACCGCTACGTCCCGTGGTACGCGTCGGGGCCGGCCTACTCCGCGTGGGCCAGCGGCTGGTACGCCGACCTGATCCTCGACGGGCGCGCTGAGGCCGACCGCATCACCATGACGTACGCAGGTGTCACCATCGCCGGCTCGGAGAGCCTGCTCGCCGGAGCCGAGTGGTCCGATCCCGGCGCCTGGAGCGACGGCGGCATGATCGGCGGCCACGACTACTCGGGCTGGGACGGCCACGGTGGCGGCGGCGACTTCGGTGGTGGCGACTTCGGCGGCGGGGACGGCGGCGGTGGCGGAGGCGACAGCGGCTGAGTCGGACGTGGGTCCGCCCTCGATCTGGCAGTCTGTGCCCATGTTCGGGGGACGCAGACGACGTCGTGAGGAAGAGCTCGCCGCCAAGGACCGCTGGCGCGTCGCGCGCAAGCTGATGGACGAGGACGTCACCGTCCTCGGCGAGCAGGTCGCCGAGCTCCACCTCGACACCCTGGGCGACGACCTCGACCCGGCCGCGCACGACCACTACCGCCGCGCCCTGGAGAACTACGACCAGGCCAAACAGCTCCTCGTCACCAGCGAGACCGCCGAGGACGTGGTCGCCGTCGAGCAGGTCGTCGCCGACGCCCGCTACCACCGCGCCGCCGTCATCGCGGTCATCGCCGGCGAGCCCCTGCCCGAGCGACGCGAGCCCTGCTTCTTCAATCCCCAGCACGGACCCTCGAGGGACGATGTCGAGTGGGCCCCACCTGGCGGAACCGCCCGCACCATCGCGGTCTGCGCGGCCGACGCCCGCGCCCTCGCGGCCGGCGACGAGCCCCTGATCCGGATGGTCCGCATCGGCGACCGCTGGGTCCCCTGGCACCAGGCCGGCAGCATCACCGGCGCCATCGACGCCGGCGCCCAGCTGGCCAGGTCGTCGAGCCACGGCGTCCACGGCCAGCAGAACCTCGCGCAGGCCTACCTCAACCAGGCGATGGGCGGCTACGACGGCACCGGCGGCGGCTTCAACTGATCCGCTGTCCCACCCGCCTGTGACACTGGGTGGGTGCCCGAGGGAGACAGCGTCTGGAAGCTCGCCCGCCGCCTGGACCGGCAGCTCACCGGCCACACGGTCACCCGCTCCGACTTCCGTACGCCTCGCCTCGCCACCCGCGACGTCGCCGGCCGTGCGGTGCTGGGCCACGACACCCACGGCAAGCACCTGCTCACCCGGCTCGGCGCGGTCGGTTCGTCGCCACCGGCGACGCTCCACAGCCACCTGCGGATGGACGGCTCGTGGTCGACGCTCGGACCCGGCAAGCGGCTCCCGGCCAAGCTCCAGCCGCACGTACGCCTGGTGTGGACCCTCGACGACGACCGGGTCGTCCACGGCATCCGCCTCCACGACCTCGACCTCGTGCCCACCGACCGCGAGCACGACCTGGTCGGGCACCTCGGTCCCGACCCGTTGCGCGACGACTGGGACGCCGGCGAGGCCGTACGCCGGCTGGCCGCCGAGCCGGAGCGACCGTTCGTCACCGCGCTCCTCGACCAGCGATCGGTCGCCGGGTTCGGCAACCTCTGGGCCAACGAGCTCGCCTTCCTGACCGGCGTCAGCCCGTGGACGCCCATCCGCGGTGTGGACGTCGAGCGACTCGTCGAGCGCGCCGCGACGATGCTGCGGCACTCCGCGACCGTCGACGGCGCCTACCAGGTCACGACCGGGTCGCCGGTCCGCGGCGACGACCACTGGGTGACCGGCCGGCAGAGGCAGGGATGCCGACGGTGTCGCGGACCGATCAGCGTGGTCGCCGAGGTGCCGGGTGACACCGCCAACCGGCGTACGTGGTGGTGCCCCGCCTGCCAGCCCGGCCCGGGCCCGGAGGGCCGGGTCAGACCCGGTGCAGCCGCCGTGCGGCCTCGGCGATCGAGCCGCTCAGCGACGGGTAGACGGTGAACGCGTGCGCCAGCTGGTCGGCCGTGAGCGACTCGGCCACCGCGATCGACACGGGGTGGATCAGCTCGGAGGCGCGCGGCCCGACGACCACTCCCCCGACGACGATGCCGGTTCCGGGGCGGCAGAAGAGCTTCACGAAGCCGTCCCGCACGCCCTGCATCTTGGCGCGGGCGTTGCCGGCCAGGGGCAGCATCACGACCTCGGCCACGATCTCGCCGGCGTCGACGGCCTGCTGCGACCAGCCGACGGTGGCGATCTCCGGTGAGGTGAAGACGTTGGACGAGACCTTCTTGAGGTCCAGGGGCGAGACCGCGTCACCGAGGAAGTGCCACATCGCGATGCGGCCCTGCATCGCCGCGACCGAGGCCAGCATCAGCACGCCGGTGCAGTCGCCCGCGGCGTAGATGCCGCGCGCGGACGTACGCGAGACCCGGTCGACGGTGATGAAACCGCCATCGCCGGTGGCCACGCCAGCGTCCTCGAGCCCGAGGTCGGCGGTGTTGGGGACCGAGCCGAGCGCGAGGATGCAGTGGCTGCCCGAGACCGTACGTCCGTCCGTCAGCGTCACCGTCACCGTGTCGCCGTCGCGGGTCACCGACTGCATCCGGGACTCTGCGAGCACGTGCATGCCGCGTCGCGTGGCCACGTCCTCGAGCACCGCGGAGGCGTCGGCGTCCTCGCCGGGCAGCACCCGGTCGCGGCTGCTGACCAGGGTCACGTCGATGCCGAGGGCGAGGTAGGCGCTGGCGAACTCGGCCCCGGTCACGCCCGAGCCCACCACGATGAGCTTCTCCGGCACCTCGGTCAGGTCGTAGACCTGCTCCCATGTGAGGATCCGCTCGCCGTCGGGTTGGGCGCTCGGCAGGGTGCGGGGAGCCGCGCCGGTCGCGACGATGATCGCGTCCGCCTGCAGCGTCTCCTCGCCCGACTCGGTGGTGGCCACGACGGTGAGGTCGGGCCCGAGCCGGCCACGACCCGTCACGACGCGTACGCCGTCGCGGTCCAGGCGGGCCGCGATGTCGGACGACTGGTCGGCGGCGAGCTGCTTCACGCGGGCGTTGACCCGCGCCAGGTCGACCGAGATCGACGTGGCCGCGTCGCCCTGGTGGTCGTGGAAGTTGACCCCGAGCTCCTGCGCGGTGCCCATGTCGGTCATCAGCTCGGCCGTGGCGATCAGCGTCTTGCTCGGCACGCAGTCGGTGAGGACCGCGGACCCGCCCACACCGTCGGTGTCGACGATCGTGACCTCGGCGCCGAGCTGTGCGGCCACGTGGGCCGCCTCGTAGCCGCCGGGTCCTCCGCCGATGATGACGATGTGGTCGGCCATCAGAAGTTGATCATGTGGCCGGCGATCCCGTGGACGGCCTCCTTGACGGCCTCACCCAGGGTCGGGTGCGCGAAGACGTTGCGGGACACCTCGTCGGCGGTGAGGTCCCACTGCTGAGCCATGGTCAGCACCGGCAGCAGCTCGGTGACGTTGGGGCCGATCATGTGCGCGCCGATGATCTCGTTGTGCTCGGCGTCGGCGACGACCTTGACGAAGCCGATCGGCTCGCCGAGGCCCATCGCCTTGCCGTTGGCGCTGAACGGGAAGGACGCCGTCTTGACGTCGTAGCCCTTCTCCTTGGCCTGGGCCTCGCTGTAGCCGAACGACGCGATCTGCGGGTTGCAGTAGGTCGCGCGCGGGACGAAGTCGAAGGCCACCGGCATCGTCTCGGCGCCGTTGATGGTCTCCGCGGCGACGATGCCCATCGCCTCGGCGACGTGGGCGAGCATCATCTTCCCGGTGCAGTCGCCGATGGCGTAGACGTTGTCGACGTTGGTGCGGCCGAAGTCGTCGATCTCGATCGCGCCGCGCTCGGAGACGCTGACGCCGGTGTTCTCCAGGCCGAAGCCCTTCACGCGCGGGGCGAAGCCGAAGGCGGCGAGGAACTTGCCGGCTTCGAGGACCTGCTCGCTCTGCCCATCAGAACTGGCACCCGCGGCGGGGGCGACGGTGACCTTGACGCCGGAGCCGGTGTCCTCGACCTTCTTGACCGCGGTCGAGGTCAGCACCTTCACGCCGAGCTTCTTGTAGTGCTTGGCGAGCTCCTTGGAGATGTCGGCGTCCTCGGTCGGGACCATCCGGTCGAGGAACTCCACGATCGTGACGTCGACGCCGAAGTTGGCCATGACGTACGCGAACTCGACACCGATCGCGCCGGAGCCGCCGATGATGATCGACTCGGGGAGCTGGTCGTTGAGGATCTGCTCCTCGTAGGTGACGACGTTCTCGCTCAGCTCGACGCCGGGGACCAGTCGCACCGTCGCACCGGCGGCGATGATGAGGTTGTCGAAGGTGTACGACGCCTTGGTGCCGTCCTTGTCGACGTCGATCCCGGTCGGACCGGTGAGGGTGCCCCAGCCGTCGATCTCGGTGATCTTGTTCTTCTTCATCAGGAAGTGGACGCCCTTGACGATGCCGGCGCTCACGTCGCGGCTGCGCTTGTGGGTCGGGCCGAACGCCATGGTGGCGTCGCCCTCGATGCCGAACTTCGCCTTCTCGTGCTGGAGCGTGTGCGCCAGCTCGGCGTTCTTCAACAGAGCCTTGGAGGGGATGCAGCCGACGTTGAGACAGACACCTCCCCAGTACTTCTCCTCCACCACGGCCACCTTCTGGCCGAGCTGGGCTGCGCGGATCGCGGCGACGTAGCCACCGGGGCCAGCGCCGAGGACGAGGGTGTCGAAGTGCGTGTCGGTCACGCCCCCAGCCTAGTTGTCCGCCGCGCGAGGGGAACAGCGGGACCGCGGCTCGGTAGCCTGTCGCTCGTGACGCTCTATGCCGCCTACGGGACGAACCTCGATCCCGCCCGGATGAGCGAGCGCTGCCCGCACTCGATCCTCGAGTCGACCGGCTGGCTGACCGGGTGGCGGCTGACCTTCGGTGGCGAGGAGCACGGCTGGGACGGGGCGCTGTCCACGATCGTCCAGGACCCGTTCGAGCAGGTCTTCGTGGCGGTGTACGACGTCACGCCCGAGGACGAGCGCGAGCTCGACGGCTGGGAGGCCGCCGACAGCGGGCTCTACCGCAAGACCAAGGTGCGGGTGCAGACGATGACCGGGCCGATGCTCGTCTGGGCCTACGTGCTCGACGCGTACGAGGGCGGGCTGCCGTCGGCGTCCTACCTCGGCGTGCTCGCCGACGCCGCCGAGGCGGCGGGTGCTCCCGAGGACTACGTCCACGCCCTGCGGCGGCGCTCGTGCCGCTCCACCGGCCTCTGACCTGTCCCGCCGTTGGCCCTAGAGTGCCGCCCATGAGCGACCAGAACCCGTACGACGCCGCCCAGGCCGCAGCCGCGAAGCTCGCCGAGCTGACCGGCGTCGAGCGCCACGACATCGCCCTCGTCCTCGGGTCGGGCTGGCTCCCGGCCGTCGACGCGCTCGGCGAGGCCACGGCCGAGATCGACACGACCGACCTGCCGGGCTTCAGCGCCGCGGCGGTCGTCGGCCACAGCGGCAAGATCCGTTCCATCCGCTGTGCTGTTTCCGGGGGAAGCGACCGCAACCTCCTGGTCTTCCTCTCGCGCACCCACTTCTACGAGGGCAAGGGCGTCGCAGCTGTCGTCCACCCGATCCGTACGGCGGCCGCCGCCGGCTGCTCGACGATCGTGCTGACCAACGGGTGCGGCGGCCTCAAGCAGGGCTGGCAGCCCGGCCAGCCGGTGCTGATCTCCGACCACATCAACCTCACCGGCACGAGCCCGATCGTGGGCGCCAACTTCGTCGACCTCACCGACCTCTACAGCCCGCGCCTGCGCGCGCTGTGCCAGGAGATCGACCCGAGCCTCGACGAGGGCGTCTACGTCCAGTTTCCCGGCCCCCACTACGAGACGCCCGCCGAGGTCCGGATGGCCGGCGTCATGGGCGGCCACCTGGTCGGCATGAGCACGACCCTCGAGGCCATCGCGGCCCGCGAGGCGGGCATGGAGATCCTCGGCATCAGCCTGGTCACCAACCTCGCCGCCGGCCTGAGCGGCGAGCCGCTCGACCACTCCGAGGTGCTCGAGGCGGGCAAGGCCGCCGCCAGCCGGATGGGCGGCCTGCTCAGCCAGGTCGTCGCACGCGTCTGATGCGCGTCCTCGTCACCGGTGCCGCCGGCAGCCTCGGCCGGGTGGTGACCGTCGGCCTGACCGACCTGGGCCACGAGGTCGTCGGGCTGGACCTGGTGCCGGCTCCCGAGGGGGCGCTGCTGCCCTGGCACGAGGCCGACTGCACCGACGCCGATGCCGTTGCTGCGGTGTTCGCCGCTCTGTCCACCGGGGGCAGGCTCGACGCCGTCGTGCACCTCGCGGGGTTGCCCGAGGAGGCCTCGTTGCCCGACGCGCTCGAGTCGCACGTGATCACCACTGCTGCGCTGCTCGACGCGATGGTCGCCCACCGGGTGCCGCGCATCGTGTACGCCTCCTCCAACCACGCGGTCGGCCGCACCCCGCGCGCCGACGGCGAGCTCACTGAGCAGGCTCAGCCCCGGCCGGACACCTACTACGGCGTGGCCAAGGTCGCGGCCGAGGCCCTGCTGCGGCTCTTCGCCGACCGGCACGCCATCGATGCGGTCTGCTGCCGGATCGGCTCGTTCCTCGAGCAGCCCGCCAGCATGCGCGGCCTCTCGACATGGCTCTCCCACGGCGACGGCGTACGCATGGTCGAGGCGGCGCTCACCGCCCCCTCCCCCGGCTACGCCGTGCTCTACGGCATCAGCGCCAACACCCGCGCCTGGTGGGACCTCGAGCCCGGCCGCCGACTGGGCTACGAGCCGCAGGACGACGCCGAGGACTTCGCCGACCGGGTCCAGCCCGGTCCCGACGACGAGGCGGAGGCCGAGCACGTCGGCGGCCCCTACGCGCTCGCCCGGTTCCACCGCCCGGCGCTCGCCTGACGAGGCTTGACTTGGAGCGCACTCCAAGGCGGACACTGGCCGGGTGACGAGCCTGAGCATCGCCGAGGCGGCCGAGCAGACCGGCCTGACGGCCCACACCCTGCGCTACTACGAGCGTGATGGGCTGATGCTGCGTTCCGTCGAGCGCGCCTCGTCGGGCCACCGCCGCTACACCGACGACGACCTGCGCTGGATCCAGATGGTGACCCGGTTGCGGGCCACGGGCATGCCGATCCGCGACGTACGCCGCTATGCCGCGCTCGTGCGAGACGGCGAGGGCAACGAGGCCGAGCGCCTGGAGCTGCTGCTCGCGCACCGCGAGCTCGTCGAGCGCCAGCTGGCCGAGGTCTCCTCCCACCTGCGCGCCATCGACCACAAGATCGCGCTCTACGAGCACACGGTCGCACCGGGCGCTTGACTTGGAGCGCGCTCGAAGGCGAAGGGTGGGGCACATGACCACACCAGACATCGGACAGCGCACCCTCGGCACGGCCTCCCCGCTCGCCGTGAGCACCCTCGGCCTCGGCTGCATGGGGATGTCGGAGTTCTACGGCACGCCCGACGAGCAGGGCGGCACGGACACCATCCACCGCGCGCTCGACCTCGGCGTCACGTTCCTCGACACCGCCGACATGTACGGCCCCTTCACCAACGAGCAGCTCGTCGGCCGGGCGATCAAGGACCGTCGCGACGAGGTCCAGCTCGCCACCAAGTTCGGCAACGAGCGGCTCCCCGACGGCACCCGGGTCGGCGTCAACGGCAGCCCCGGCTACGTCCGCTCCGCCTGCGACGCCTCCCTCCAGCGGCTCGGCGTCGACCACATCGACCTCTACTACCAGCACCGCGTCGACAAGTCGGTCCCGATCGAGGAGACCGTCGGCGCCATGAAGGAGCTCGTCGAGGTCGGCAAGGTCCGCCACCTCGGGCTGTCGGAGGCCTCCGCGGCCAACATCCGCAAGGCCCACAGCGTCCACCCGATCACCGCCCTCCAGACCGAGTACTCCCTCTTCACCCGCGACCTCGAGGACGAGATCCTCCCGGTGCTGCGCGAGCTCGGGATCGGCCTGGTGCCGTACTCCCCGCTCGGACGCGGCCTGCTCACCGGTGCGATCAGCTCGGACAGTGGCGCCGACGGCGAGCGCGACTTCCGGCGCTCGCAGTACTTCCCCCGCTTCCAGGGCGAGGCGCTCGACGCCAACCTCGTCCTCGTCGACAAGGTCCGCGAGATCGCCGCGGCGAAGGACTGCACCCCCGGCCAGCTCGCGCTCGCGTGGGTGCTCGCCCAGGGCGAGGACGTCGTTCCCATCCCCGGCACCAAGCGCGTGAAGTACCTCGAGGAGAACGTCGGCGCCGTCGCCGTGCGGCTCGACGCCGACGACCTCGCCGCGCTCGAGCAGGCCGTGCCGCGCGACGCCGTCGCCGGCGACCGCTACGGCGACATGTCGCACATCGACGCCTGATCTCGCGCCCTCCGGCGGGGTCAGGACGGTGCCTACGTGGCTGCGATCCCGACCTGACCCTCACGGAAGGCGTCGACGAACAGCGCGTGGTCCTCGCGCACGCGGACGGCGTACGCGATGCCCCAGTCGCACAGCCAGGTGATGAACTCGTTGCGTCGCCCCTCGAGGGACTTCGCGATCGCCGCCTCGACGTCGAAGTCGACGAGGTCCTGCTGGCTGTCCTCGTCGGAGGCGCAGTGGATCTTCGCGGTGGCGCGCCCGAGCAGGTCCACGACCGAGCGCATGTCCTCGGGCTCGTTGATCTCGCTCCAGTCGAGGTCCACCTCGTAAGGCGAGATCTCCGAGACCACGTAGCCGACCCCGTCGATGCTCGTGTGCCCGAGCAACGGGTCGGTGTGCACCTGCAGCGCGCGCTGGCTGACGACCGTACGGTGCCCCTCGTGGTCGAAGTAGGCATCGACCTCGCCGGTGTCGACGAAGCGGCTCAGCGCCGGGATGTTGGCTTGCTTCATGCTGAGCACCACGTCGTTGTCCAGGGCCTGGCTGTAGCCCTCGACCAGCACGTTGTACGCCGGCAGGCCGGCGCTGCCGATCCCGAAGCCGGACATACCGACGACGTCCCGCAGCTCGTAGAAGAGGTCGCGGTCGAAGCGCTTGGACTCCGGGATCGTGTCGAGGTAGGCGCGGAACGCGGCGACCACCTTGGCGCGCTCCTCACGCTTGAGGCGGCGGGCGCCACCGCCCTCGGCGAAGCGGCGTACGCCCTTCGTCAAGACCGTCATGTCGTCCAGCAGGTCGGCGCGGCGCATGGATCGCGCCTCGACCAGCGCCGTCAGCACCGGGCCCTCGGCGCGGTCCAGCCGGATCTCGAAGTCGTCGTCGTTGTCGGAGGCGACGTAGTGGTTGACCTGGGCGAGGTAGGACCGCACGTAGCGGGCGATCAGCTTGCGGATCGCGTCCTCCGGCAGCGCCTTCTGCCACGCCACGAGCGCGAGGCTTGCCGCGAAGCGCTGGAGGTCCCACGTGAAGTGGCCGACGTACGCCTCGTCGAAGTCGTTGATGTCGAAGACCAGCCGACCGTCGGAGTTGAGGTAGGTGCCGAAGTTCTCCACGTGCAGGTCGCCGTGGATCCAGATCCGCTCGGCGCCGTGGTCGGCCCAGGCCTCCTTCTCCCCCGTCACGTCGTGGAAGAACAGGCAGGCCGAGCCGCGGTAGAACGCATGCGGGTCGGCCGCCATCTTGCGGTACTTCGCGCGGAAGGCGGCCGGATCAGCGCGCATCAGCGGGGCGAACGCGTCGCGCAGCACGTCGACGATCACGGTGGTCCGGTTCTGTGAGGCCATGGGCCGACTCTAGGCGTGCCCGCCATCCGGATAGGTTTGACCGCATGGCAACCACACAACTCGGAGACACCACCGTCAGCACCGTCGGCGAGCTGCCCGCGGTCGGCTCGCAGGCACCCGGCTGGGACCTGGTGGGACTGAAGTTCCAGCAGGTGACCGACGCCGACGCGGCGGGCAAGCGCGTGGTGCTCAACATCTTCCCCAGCATCGACACTGGCGTGTGCCAGGCGAGCGTGCGCAAGTTCAACGAGCTCGCCGCCGGCCTCGACAACACCGCCGTCGTCAACGTCTCGGTCGACCTGCCGCTGGCACAGGCGCGCTTCTGCGGCGCCGAGGGCATCGACGCCGTCGAGGTCGGCTCGGCGTTCCGGTCCTCGTTCGGCCAGGACTACGGCGTCGCGATGGCCGACGGCGGCTGGCAGGGCATGCTCGCCCGCGCCGTCGTGGTGCTGGACGCCGACCACAAGGTGCTCTACACGCAGGTGACCGACGCGATCGGCGTCGAGCCCGACTACGACGCCGCGGTGGCCGCGCTCTCCTGACCGCCGGTCACACCCGCGAGGCGAGCCAGTCGTGCTCGACCTGCGGGAGGACCTCGGCCCGGAGGAACTCCCGGGCGAGGTCCTTGTCCCCCATGGCGGCCCGGAAGAACATCGGCACCGTGAGCCCGTGCCCGGGCCGGTGCTTGACCTCGACCGGGTCGCCGGGCGCGATCACGCCCGGCTCGCGGACCGCGAGGTAGGCACCGGTGCGGCCGCGCTCGGTGAACCGCTTCACCCACCGGGGCTCGGCCATGTGCTTGGCGAAGGTCGCGCACGGCACCCGCGGTCCGCAGACCTCGAGCAGGGTCTCCCCGACCCGCCACTGCTCACCGACCTCGGCCGCGTCGACGTCGAGTCCGCTGGTGGTGAGGTTCTCCCCGAACATCCCGTCGGCCAGCGCCCGCTGGAGCTCGTCACCCCACCAGTCGAGCTCCTCGCGCGCGACGGCGTACACCGCCTGCGTCTCGCCGCCGTGGTGCTTGCGGCTCCCGATGTGGTCGTCGACCACACCGCTGCCGAGGCCGCCACGCTTGGGGCCGGGGTCCCGCACCTCGATCCGGTCGACCGGCCGCTTGCGGATGCCGGTGGGGCGCTTCAGGCCGGGGATGGTCTCGGCGAGGCCGGCATTGACGGAGAGGACGACGGCTGGCACCCGCACACGCTAGCCCGGTCAGGAGTCGCCGGTGTGGCAGACGGCCTCGACGTTGTTGCCCTCGGTGTCGCGGACGAAGGCGCCGTAGTAGCCCGGGTGGTACTCCGGCCAGAGCCGCGGCTCGTGCAGCGACTCCGCCCCGGCAGCCAGCGCCTCGGCGTGCCAGGCGCGTACGGTCGCCGCGTCGGGGGCGCTGAAGGCCACGTGCACCTCCCGGTTGGGACCGACGTCGTCGAAGGTGCTGATCCAGAAGTCGGGGCCCTCGGTGCCGTAGCCGATGGCGACGCCGACGTCCATGACCCGGCGATGACCCAGCACGCCGAGGACCCGGTCGTAGAAGGCCGCCGCTCGCGGCAGGTCGGTGCAGTTGATGCCCAGGTGGTCGATCATGGTCAGATCCTGCCAGCGCCGACCGACAATGGACCGGGATAGCGTGCGGCCATGACCGCCGAGACCGAGCTGATCGAGCAGGCCCGCGCCTGGGCCGCCCAGGACCCCGACGAGCAGACGCGTGCCGAGCTGGACGCGATCGTCGCGGCCGCCGAGCGCGGCGAGGAGACCGACCTGGCCGACCGCTTCGCCGGCACGCTCGAGTTCGGCACGGCCGGTCTGCGCGGTGCGCTGGGCGCGGGCCCCAACCGGATGAACCGGGTCGTGGTCACCCGCGCGGCGGCCGGGCTGGCGGCGTACCTCAAGGACACCGGCCACGCCGGCGGATCCGTCGTCATCGGCTTCGACGCCCGCCACAACTCCGACGTCTTCGCCCGCGACACCGCCGAGATCATGACCGGCGCCGGCCTCAAGGCGCTCGTGATGCCACGTACGCTGCCGACGCCCCTGCTGGCGTACGCCATCCGCGAGCTCGGCTGCGCGGCCGGCGTGATGGTCACCGCCAGCCACAACCCGCCGCAGGACAACGGCTACAAGGTCTACCTCGGCGACGGCAGCCAGATCGTGCCGCCCGCCGACAGCGAGATCGCCGACCGGATCGCCGCCGTGGGCGACGTCGCCGACCTGCCGCGCGGCGACGCCGGCAAGGTCGTCAGCGAGGAAATCGTCGACCGCTACCTCGACACGGTCGCCGGACTCGCGGGTGACGGCCCGCGCCACCTCACGATCGTCTACACGCCGCTGCACGGCGTCGGGGGCACGACGGTCGCGCAGGTGCTCGAGACCGCCGGGTTCGACGCGCCGTTCATCGTCGAGCAGCAGGAGCACCCCGACCCCGACTTCCCGACCGTCTCCTTCCCCAACCCCGAGGAGCCGGGCGCGATGGACCTCGCGATGGCGCTCGCGGCGGAGAAGCGGGCCGACCTGGTCGTGGCCAACGACCCCGACGCCGACCGGTGTGCAGTCGCCGTGCCCGACGCCCACGGCTGGCGGATGCTGCGCGGCGACGAGGTCGGCGCCCTGCTGGCCAGCCACCTCATCGCCCGCGGGGCCACCGGCACGTACGCCAACTCGATCGTGTCCTCCAGCCTGCTGGGCAAGATGGCCGCAGCCGCCGGGCAGCCGCACGAGGAGACGCTCACCGGCTTCAAGTGGATCGGCCGCGTGGAGGACCTGGCGTTCGGCTACGAGGAGGCGCTCGGCTACTGCTGCGACCCCGAGCACGTGAAGGACAAGGACGGCGTCTCGGCGCTGCTGCTGGTCTGCGAGCTCGCCGCCGCGGCCAAGGCCGAGGGCCGCGGGCTCACCGACCTCCTCGACGACATCGCGCACGAACACGGCCTCCACGCCACCGACCAGCTCTCCGTGCGCTTCGACGACCTGGCCCAGATCCCGGCCACGATGGAGCGCGTACGGGCCACTCCCCCGACCACCCTCGGCGGCCTCGCCGTCGAGAAGGTCGAGGACCTCTCGCAGGGCTCGGCCCAGCTCCCGCCGACTGACGGCCTGCGCTACACCCTGGCCGAGGGCGCCCGCGTGATCGTCCGCCCGAGCGGCACCGAGCCGAAGGTCAAGTGCTACCTCGAGGTGGTGATCCCGGTCGGCACCGACGAGGACGGCGGTGTGGACGCTGCCCGGATCTCGGCTGCCGGCCGCCTCGACGCCATCAAGGCCGACCTCCGGGGCGCGGTCTTCGGGGGCTGAGCCACCGCGTCAGGGCACGAGGACGAGGTTGCCCACCTTGCGCCCGGAGTCGACGAGGCGGTGCGCCTCGACGATGTCGGCGAGGGGCAGCGTGCGGTCGACGACCGCCCGCACCTCGCCGGTAGCGATCCGGTCGAGCCACCAGGCGAAGTTCTCCGGGTCCTCCGAGGAGACGCCCGCACGGACGTTGCCGCGCGCGAGGACGAGGTCGGCGAGTCCGGCCACCAGGAGCACCACGACGCCGTCGGGCGTCAGCAGCCGGCGACCCGAGCGCCGGTCGAGGTTGCCGACGGTGTCCACCACCACGTCGTACGTCTCGGTCAGCTCGGTGACCCGGTGCCGGGCGTGGTCGACGATCTCGTCGGCGCCCAGCGAGCGCACCAGGTCGGCGTTGCGGTCGCTGCACACGCCGGTGACGTGGGCGCCCGCGAGACGGGCGAGCTGGACGGCGGCGGTCCCGACGGCGCCCGAGGCGCCGTTGACCAGCACGCGCTTCCCCGGGCCGACCAGGTCGCGCAGGAAGTGCCGGGCGGTGCTGCCGCCGAAGAGGATCGCGGCGGCCTGCTCGTGGCTGACCTCGGCAGGCTTGGCGCAGTGCCGGTCGGCGCGTACGGCGGCGAGCTCGGCGTGCGCGCCCATGCGGGCGCCGGTCATCCCGCAGACCTCGTCGCCGACGGACACCCCGGTCACGCCCGCGCCCACGGCCTCGACCACGCCGGAGTAGGCCACGCCCAGGACCGCCCGACGCGGACCGCGGAGGCCGAGCGCGAGCCGCCCCGGCACGGCGAATCCCGGTGGGAAGACAGACCCACGGATGCGGGCATCGCCGGAGTTGAGGGTCGTGGCGTGCACGCGCACCAGCAGCTGGCCCGTGCCCGCGACCGGGTCCGGGAGGTCGACCACCGACACCATCTCCGGCGGGCCGTACCGCTCCACGACTGCTGCCTTCACGTCATTCCCTCAATCTGTGCCTTACACCTGTAAGTCAGGATGCCGTCAGAGTAGCCTTACGCCTGTAAGTCCGCCAATCCAGGAGCGCACCGTGTCCAGACCACCTCCCCCTCGACCAGCACTGTCGACGCAGCGCGTCATCGACGCGGCCAGCCGGGTGGCCGACGCGTCGGGGCTGGCCGGGGTGAGCATGCGCAGCGTGGGCCGCGAGCTCGAGGTGGAGGCGATGTCGCTCTACCACCACGTCGCCAGCAAGGACGCGCTGCTCGACGGGCTGGCCGACTGGGTCTTCGACCGCATCGACGCGCCCTCGGCCTCAGGCCCTTGGCGCTCCGAGATGGAGCGGCGCGCGCACTCCGCGCGTACGGTCCTGGCCGCGCACCCGTGGGGCCTCGGCCTCATCGAGTCGCGCCGCACCCCCGGTCCCGCGACGCTGCGCCACCACGACGCCGTCATCGGCTGCCTGCGCGCGTCGGGCTTCACCGTCGCGCTGGCCGCGCACGCCTTCTCGGTGCTCGACGCCTACACGTACGGCTTCGTGCTCACCGAGGTGAACCTGCCGTTCCAGCCCGGCGAGTCCGCCGAGGACTTCGTCGAGGACCTCGGCCCGATCACGGACCTGTACCCGCACCTGGCCGAGATGGTCGCGGAGCAGATCGTCGGGCGCGACTACCAGTACGGCAACGAGTTCGACCACGGCCTCGTGCTGATCCTCGACGGGCTCGAGGCGAGGTTCGCCGGCTGAGCCGTCAGAGGAAGAACGACACGACGAGCAGCACCACGGCGGCCGCGATCAGCCCGACCGGCAGCCAGTCGCGCTGGCGGCGTACGGCGTCGGGCAGGGCGAGCTGCTCAGTCGAGCCGGGCCGGACGCCGGCCCTCGAGCGCGCCGTGTCGACCAGGTCGTGGAGCCGGTTCTCCACGAAGTCCGCGTAGTGCATGCCCTCGGTGGGGGCCAGCGCTGCGCCGGTGTCCGTGCCGCCCGGACGGTGGCGCGACTGGAGGGTCTTGCGCCACGTGCGCCCCACCACGGTGGAGACGAAGCGCCGGTCGGCGGCCCGCACGGCCAGCACCTGGCGTACGGCCATCTCCTCGACGGCGGCGAGCCGGATGTGGACGGTGTCGGCGAGGTTGCGCATCACCAGGTGCTCGCGGGTCGCCCACAGCGCCGGGCGCAGCATCGCCGCCCAGGCCAGGACCCCCACCAGCAGACCGGCCGCCAACACCCACGGCGGGAAACCGTCGTCGAGGTAGGCCAGCCCGGCCACCACGACGGCACCGGCCAGGACCACGGTCAGCCAGCCGGTCACCCGCCCGCTGGTCGGGTGGAACTGCTCCACCACTTCGTGGTCGGGGTGGTCGTGGTGTGCCATGTCGTCCTCACCGATTTGGGCAGGCTTTGACCCTCTGGGGATTGTCGGGCTCATCTCGGCCAACTCTATGCTGGGTCGGTGACACCCACTCCCAGCTCCACGGCGAGCGCCGGGTCGACGCACTGGATGTACGACGACATCGTGCGCTCGGACTCCTCGCTCCGCCGATTCCTCCACGGCCTCCCCGGGGTCGACCAGGTCGGGTGCGAGGCACGCGCCGCCGGCCTCGGCACCCGGTCGATCAAGACGACCGCGAAGGCGTACGCCATCGACCTCGCGATCCGGATGGTCGACCTCACCACGCTCGAGGGTGCCGACACCCACGGCAAGGTCAAGGCGCTCGCCTCCAAGGCGAAGCGTCCCGACCCGGCCGACCCGTCGTGCCCCGCGACCGCGGCCGTCTGCGTCTACCCCGACATGGTCGCGACCGCGAAGCAGACCCTCGGCGACAGCGGTGTCCACGTCGCAGCCGTCGCCACCGCGTTCCCCAGCGGCCGTGCGGCGATGGACATCAAGCTCGCCGACACGCGTGACGCCGTCGAGGCCGGCGCCGACGAGATCGACATGGTCATCGACCGTGGCGCCTTCCTCTCGGGCCGCTACCTCGACGTGTACGACGAGATCGTCCAGGTCAAGGAGGCGTGTGGCGACGCGCACCTCAAGGTGATCTTCGAGACCGGCGAGCTGCAGACCTACGACAACGTCCGGCGCGCGAGCTGGCTCGCGATGATGGCCGGCGGCCACTTCATCAAGACCTCCACCGGCAAGGTGCAGCCGGCGGCGACCCTGCCGGTCACGCTGATCATGCTCGAGGCCGTCCGCGACTTCCGCGACCAGACCGGCCAGATGGTCGGCGTCAAGCCGGCCGGTGGCATCAAGACCACCAAGGACGCCATCAAGTACCTCGTGATGGTCAACGAGATCGCCGGTCCCGACTGGCTCGACCCCGACTGGTTCCGCTTCGGTGCGTCCACGCTGCTCAACGACCTGCTGATGCAGCGGACCAAGATGACGACCGGTCGCTACTCCGGTCCCGACTACTTCACGCTGGACTGAGGCACAGATGAGCAACATCTTCGAGTACGCCCCCGCACCCGAGTCGCGCGCGATCGTCGACATCAAGCCGTCCTACGGCCTGTTCATCGACGGCGAGTTCGTCGACGGCACCGGCAAGGCGTTCAAGACGATCAACCCCGCGACCGAGGAGGTGCTCGCCGAGGTCGCCGAGGCCAGCGACGCCGATGTCGACGCTGCCGTCAAGGCCGCCCGCCGGGCGTACACCCGGGTCTGGTCGCGGATGTCGGGCGCCGAGCGCGCCAAGTACCTCTACCGCATCGCCCGGATCATCCAGGAGCGCGGCCGCGAGCTGGCCGTCCTGGAGTCGATCGACAACGGCAAGCCGATCAAGGAGTCGCGCGACGTCGACATCCCGGTCGTCGCGGCGCACTTCTTCTACTACGCGGGCTGGGCCGACAAGCTCGAGCACTCGGGCTACGGCTCGACGCCGCTGGGCGTGGCCGGCCAGATCATCCCGTGGAACTTCCCGCTGCTGATGCTGGCGTGGAAGATCGCCCCGGCCCTGGCCTGCGGCAACACGGTCGTCCTCAAGCCGGCCGAGACCACCCCGCTGACCGCGCTGCTCTTCGCCGAGATCTGCCAGCAGGCCGACCTCCCGCCGGGCGTCGTCAACATCGTCACCGGCGCCGGCGAGACCGGTCGCGCGATCGTGTCGCACCCCGACGTCGACAAGGTGGCCTTCACCGGCTCGACCGACGTCGGCAAGGCGATCGCCCGCGCGGTCGCCGGCACCGACAAGAAGGTCACCCTCGAGCTCGGCGGCAAGGCCGCCAACATCGTCTTCGACGACGCACCGCTCGACCAGGCCATCGAGGGCATCGTCAACGGCATCTTCTTCAACCAGGGCCACGTGTGCTGCGCCGGCTCGCGCCTGCTCGTGCAGGAGTCCGTGGCCGACGAGGTCATGGAGCGGCTCAAGCGCCGGATGGCGACGCTGCGCGTGGGCGACCCGCTCGACAAGAACACCGACGTCGGCGCGATCAACTCCGCGGAGCAGCTCGCCAAGATCCGCGAGCTCTCCGACATCGGCGAGGCCGAGGGCGCCGAGCGCTGGTCCGCCCCGTGCGAGCTCCCGTCCAACGGCTACTGGTTCGCCCCGACCGTCTTCACGGGTGTCTCGCAGGCCCACCGCATCGCCCGCGAGGAGATCTTCGGCCCGGTCCTGTCCGTGCTGACCTTCCGTACGCCCTCCGAGGCCATCGAGAAGGCCAACAACACCCCCTTCGGCCTCTCGGCCGGCGTGTGGACCGACAAGGGCTCGCGGATCCTGTCCATGGCCAACCGCCTCCGCGCGGGCGTTGTCTGGGCCAACACCTTCAACAAGTTCGACCCCACCTCGCCGTTCGGCGGCTACAAGGAGTCCGGGTACGGCCGCGAGGGCGGCCGCCACGGGCTCGAGGGCTATCTGAAGGGAGAGGACAGCTGATGTCCCGCATCGACGTGCGCAAGACCTACAAGCTCTACATCGGCGGGCAGTTCCCCCGCTCGGAGTCCGGGCGCTCCTACGTCGTCAACGACGCCAAGGGCCGCCTCCTCGCCAACGCTGCGCAGGCGTCCCGCAAGGACGCCCGTGACGCGGTCGTCGCCGCCCGCTCCGCCTTCGGTGGCTGGTCGACGAAGACGGCGTACAACCGTGCCCAGATCGTCTACCGGATCGCCGAGGTCCTCGAGGGCCGCCGCGAGCAGTTCGAGGCCGAGCTCAAGGCTGCCGAGGGCATCTCGCAGGCCAAGGCGCGCTCCTACGTCGACGCCGCGATCGACCGCCTGGTCTGGTACGCCGGCTGGGCCGACAAGATCACCCAGGTCGTCGGCAACGCCAACCCGGTCGCCGGCCCCTACTTCAACCTCTCCACCCCCGAGCCCAGCGGCGTCATCGCCGTGGTCGCCCCCCGCGGCGCCCTCCTGGGCTTGGTCAGCGTCGTCGCGCCGCTGATCATCACCGGCAACACGGTGGTGGTCATCGCGAGCGAGGAGAACCCGCTCACCGCGATCACCCTCGGCGAGGTCATGGCGACCAGCGACCTGCCCGGCGGCGTGGTCAACGTGCTCACCGGCTCGGTGGCCGAGATCGCCCCGTGGCTGGCCTCGCACATGGACGTCAACGGCATCGACCTGACCGGCGTCGAGGACGCGGCCCTGGCCACCGAGCTCGAGGTGGCCGGCGCCGACAACCTGAAGCGCGTACGCCGTCCGGCCCCCGACACCGACTGGCTCGTCGAGCCCGCGCTCGACCGGATGACCCGGTTCCTCGAGACCAAGACGGTCTGGCACCCGATCGGCGTCTGAGCGACACCACCAGCACAACGACGACGAAGGCCCCCGGAGATGCTCCGGGGGCCTTCGTCGTGCGGTCTGTCAGCGGTTGAGCAGCGCCTGCGCCAGCACCCCGAGGATCTCGTTGGGGTCGTTGACGACGTACTTCTGGCCGCCGGTGGCCTCGGCGATCTCGTCGAGCTCACCGGTGTCGGACTCCTGCGAGAGGCCGATGACGATCACCTTGACCGGCTTGGCCGGATCGCGCAGCGCCTTGAGCTGGTTGACCAGCGAGTCCAGCGACAGCGAGCTGGTGTCGTCGGACGCACCGTCGGTGAAGATCACCACGGAGTTGAACCACGCGGGGTCCCACTTCTCCTGGGCGTACTTGTAGGCCGCCAGCGTCGTGTCCATGACGCCGGTGCCACCGCGGACCCGCCCGACCAGCTTGGTGGCCTCGCTGCGCACCACGTCGCCGTGCGTGCCGCCGTCGCCGGTGGGCGCGTCGAGCCGGTCGAGGGTGGCGTACTCCTCCCAGGAGACACCGCCCTCCCCACGGTTCTTGGAGAAGCCCCAGATGCCGATGCGGGCCTGCGCCGGGAACGCGTCGAGCGCGAGCTGGGAGGCGTTGACGGCGATCTGGATGCGCGTCGTGTCGCCGATGGCCGTCTTCATCGAGCCGGACAGGTCGACGACCGCGAGGATGCTGGACGGCACCGACAGGACGCGCCACTGGCGCAGGGTGCTGTCGGTGGTCTCCTGGGCGACCGTGGCGAGCACCTTGGCGTCGCCGAGGCCGATCTCGCTGGGCAACGGCGCACCGTCGGGGCCGCGCAGCTCGGCGGCCGCGATCGCCGCGACGCCGGCGCTGGAGGTGAACCAGCGGGTGAGCGCCCGGCCCACACGGGCGGAGAGGTCGCCGCCGGTGGCGAGGATGTCGCCGCTGCCCCGGTTCACGTCGATGAGCGGGTACTGCAGCATCGGCACGCCGGTCTTCGGCGCCACGAGGCTGAGCTGGTCGTTGCTGCGTCGGGCGGTGAGGTAGGCCTTCTCGGTCGAGGGCACCAGCTGGGTGCTCGACGCGGTGATCGTCGTCAGGTCGGTCTCGTTGCTGCTGCCCGCCACGGCACGCTCACCGTACGTCTGGGCGACCGGGACGGTCTTCTGCTCGATGCTCTGGGCCGACTCGCCGGTCTGCTTCATCTCGGCGTACGGCGCCAGCAGGGCCAGCGCGGAGGCGCCTTCAGCGCTCGGGTCGGCCATGGCGAGGGTGCCGCCGTCCAGGGCGGACGCCCACGACGCGGGCGCCTTCGACGCGGGGCCGCCCACGAGGCCGACGGGCGTCTGCGCGAGGACCTCGGAGATCGCGGTGCCGGTCCAGCCGGCCGCGGTCAGCTGGCCCTTCCACGTCGGGCTGTCCGGGATCCAGATCTCGGGCATCTTGGCGTTGGGGTCGGCCAGCAGGGCGACGACGTCCTTGACCGTGCCGGCGGTGACCTGGATGTCGATGCACGGCTCGTCGGCGTTCACGTCCTTGACGGCCTGCTTGACCAGGTCCTCCATCACGGGAGCGGTGGTCAGGGTCACCTTGTCGGACACGCAGTCCGAGCTCGTGGGGCCGTCGTCGCCGCCGCCGAGCGTGAAGATCGCGGCCAGGCCTCCGACGATGACGAGCACCAGGCCGACCAGCAGCGGAACGTTGCCGAAGGGGCCGGATCGGCGGCCAGAGGCCGGCGCGGATTGCCCAGTTTCGGGCGCGTTGGAGTCGTCCAGACTCATGAAGTCCTCCCACAAGGAACGTTCAATCGGGGGTCTGGGCGAGACTAGTCTCCGCCCTGAGCGTCCGTCGCCGAACGTCGAAATGAGTCCGCAACAATGCAGAGTGCCCAGGTGGTGGTCCTGGCTGGTCCCAGCGGTGCGGGGAAGTCCCGTCTCGCGGAGCGGCTCGGGCTCCCGATCCTCCGGCTCGACGACTTCTACAAGGACGGCGACGACCCGTCGCTCCCCCGCATCACCCACGGCGCCAACGCAGGTCTGGTGGACTGGGACGACCCGGCCTCCTGGCACCAGCAGGACGCCCTCGTCGCGCTCCGTGAGCTCTGCCTCACGGGTCGCTCCGAGGTGCCGGTCTACGAGATCGCCCAGAACGGCCGGTCCGGCTCGAGGGTCGTCGACCTCGGTGGCAGCACGCGATTCGTGGCCGAAGGGATCTTCGCCCCGGAGGTCGTCGCCGCCTGCCGCGAGGAGGGTCTGCTCGCCGCGGCCTACTGCATCACGCAGCACCCGGCCGTCACGTTCTGGCGACGGCTCACCCGGGACCTGCGCGAGCGCCGCAAGCCGCCGCTGGTGCTGCTGCGGCGCGGCGCCGCACTCATGCGCGACCAGCAGCGAGTCGTCGCCCACGCACTGCGCCAGGGCTGTCGCCGCGCCACGGGCGACCAGGCGTACGCCGAGCTGACGGCGTCGCCGTGAGGTTGCGACAGCCCGACCGCCGCTCGTGCGGTGCGGCCTCGCTGGTGATGGCGCGACGGCTGGCGCGCCCGCACTACGCCGGGCTGGTGCGCGACCAGGACACCTTCGCGCACGAGGCAGCGACCCTCCACCGCCGGCTGACCTCGCTCGCCGACACCGCCGGCGGCTGGCAGGTGCCCTGGACGCGCGCCCTCGGCACCCCGCCCTGGGCAGTGGCACGCGAGCTGCGGCTGCTCACCGGCGTGCCGTACGCCGTCCGCGTGGTGCGGTGGCGCCGCCGGGCCTGGTCGTCCCTCGAGCACGTGGCGCCCGCGCGACCTGCGGCCGTCTTCGTCGGCGACCGCCTCCTGCCGCGCCACGTCGTGCTCGTGACCGACGTCGAGCACGAGCACGCCCGGACGTACGAGCCTGCGTCGGGGCTGGACCTCCGGGTGGCGCGCGAGCGCTGGGAGGGCGGCGACCTCCGGCTGGCCGGCTGGGACCGCCCGTGGCTGGTGGTCAGCCCTCGTCGATGAGCCTGGCGTAGCCGGGCTTCACGACCTCGTCGATGATCGCGAGCCGCTCGTCGAAGGGCAGGAACGCCGACTTCATCGCGTTGATCGTGAACCAACGCAGGTCGGCCAGCGTGTAGTCGAAGGCCTCAACCAGCCCGAACATCTCCCGGGTCATCGAGGTCCCGCTCATCAGCCGGTTGTCGGTGTTGACCGTGACCCGGAAACGCAGCTTGGTCAGCAGCCCGATCGGGTGCTCGGCGAAGGACTCCGCCGCACCGGTCTGGATGTTGGAGCTCGGGCACATCTCGAGCGGGATCCGCATGTCACGGACGTACGCGGCGAGCCGACCGAGCTCCACCGACCCGTCCTCGTGGACCGTGACGTCGTCGATGATCCGGACGCCGTGGCCGAGCCGGTCGGCGCCGCACCACTGGATCGCCTCCCAGATCGACGGCAGCCCGAAGGCCTCGCCGGCGTGGATGGTGAAGTGCGAGTTCTCGCGCTGGAGGTACTCGAACGCGTCGAGGTGCCGGGTGGGCGGGAAGCCCGCCTCGGCGCCTGCGATGTCGAAGCCGGCGACCCCGCGGTCGCGCCAGGCGATCGCGAGCTCGGCGATCTCCATCGACCGGGCCTGGTGCCGCATCGCGGTCAGCAGCTGGCGTACGACGATCCTGCCGCCGCTCGCGGCCACGCCGGCGTCGAAGCCCTCCTGCACCGCCCCGACGACCTCGTCGAGGGTCAGGCCGTTGGTGACGTGCTGCTCGGGGGCGTAGCGCACCTCGGCGTACACGACCCCGTCGGCGGCCAGGTCCTCCACGCACTCCCGCGCGATCCGCGTGATCGCGGGGCCGTTCTGCATGACCGCGACGGTGTGGTCGAAGGTCTCGAGGTAGCGGACCAGCGAGCCCGAGTCGGCCGACTCGCGGAACCACCGTCCGAGCGACTCGGCATCGGCGGCCGGGAGCTCGTGGCCGATCTCCGCGGCGAGCTCCACGATCGTCTGCGGCCGCAGTCCTCCGTCGAGGTGGTCGTGCAGCAGCACCTTGGGCGCGCGGTGCACCTGGTAGCGGGAGGGAGTGGTCACGGACCCATCCAACCAGTCCCTAGGGTGGGGTCCCATGCGCACCTTCACCACGCTCGAGGACGTCGCCGCCGCAGCCGGTCAGGAGATCGGCACGAGCGAGTGGCTCAAGATCGACCAGGCCCGCATCGATGCCTTCGCGGACGCCACCCTGGACCACCAGTGGATCCACGTCGACGTCGAGGCGGCGGCAGCGGGGCCGTTCGGCACGACGATCGCGCACGGCTTCCTGACCCTCAGCCTGCTCCCCCGGTTCGCCTCGCAGGTCTTCGCGCTCGAGACTCCCGGAGCCCGGCTCAACTACGGCCTGGAGAAGGTCCGCTTCCCCCACCCGGTGCCCGTCGGCAGCCGGCTGCGATCGCACGTGCGCTTCGGCGAGGTCCGCGACCTGCCCGCGGGCAAGCAGCTGATCGTCGAGCACACGGTCGAGATCGAGGGTCAGGAAAAGCCGGCCTGCGTGGCCCAGCACGTCGTCCTGCTGCTTGCCTGATCAGCCGATCCGGTCGAGCACGATCTCCCCGGGCGTGTACGCCGACCCGTCGCCGATGTCGTAGCCGCCCTCGAGCGAGGCGAGAGCCCGGTCGAAGCGCTCCGGCTCGTCGGTGAGCAGGGTGAAGAGCGGCTCGCCCTCGGTGACCTCGTCGCCCGGGCGGGCGTGCCAGACCACTCCGGCTCCCGCCTGCACGGGGTCCTCCTTGCGGGCGCGACCGGCACCGAGGCGCCATGCTGCGAGCCCGACGGCCATCGCGTCGAGGCGGGTGAGCGTGCCCGTGGCTGGCGCCGCGACGACGTGCGACTCCTTCGCCTCGGGCATCGCCGCGTCGGGGTCGCCGCCCTGGGCGCGGATCATCGCCTTCCAGGCGTCCATGGCCGAGCCGTCGGCGAGCTTGTCGGCCGGGTCGATGTCGGTGACCCCGGCGCCGGCGAGCATCTCGCGGGCCAGGGCCAGGGTCAGCTCGACCACGTCGGCCGGGCCCCCACCGGCGAGAACCTCGACGGACTCGGCGACCTCGATCGCGTTGCCGGCGGTGAGGCCGAGCGGCGTGGCCATGTCGGTGAGGAGCGCGACCGTGTGCACGCCCGCGTCGGTGCCGAGCGCGACCATCGTCTCGGCGAGCTCGCGGGCCGTGGTCAGGTCCTTCATGAAGGCGCCGCTGCCGACCTTCACGTCGAGCACGAGCGCGCCGGTGCCCTCGGCGATCTTCTTGCTCATGATCGAGCTCGCGATGAGCGGGATCGCCTCGACCGTGCCGGTGACGTCGCGCAGCGCGTAGAGCTTCTTGTCGGCCGGGGCGAGGCCGTCGCCGGCCGCGCAGATGACCGCGCCGACGTCCTCGAGGATCGCGAACATCTCCTCGTTGCTGAGCGCCGCGCGCCAGCCCGGGATGGACTCGAGCTTGTCGAGCGTGCCGCCCGTGTGGCCGAGGCCGCGGCCCGACAACTGGGGCACGGCCACGCCGCAGGCCGCGACGAGCGGGGCCAGCGGGAGGGTGATCTTGTCTCCGACGCCGCCGGTCGAGTGCTTGTCGGCGGTGGGGCGCGAAAGCGTGGAGAAGTCCATCCGCTCGCCGGAGGCGATCATGGCACCGGTCCAGCGGGCGATCTCGGAGCGGTTCATCCCATTGAGCAGGATCGCCATCGCGAGGGCCGACATCTGCTCGTCGGCGACCTCGCCGCGGGTGTAGGCGTCGATCACCCAGTCGATCTGGCTGTCGCTGAGCTCGTGCTTGTCACGCTTGGCGAGAATCACCTCGACGGCGTCGTGTGCGGGCATCAGCGGGTTCCATTCTGTTCTGTGGCCACGAGGGCCAGGTCGTCGGGGCCGAAGGCGTCGGGGAGCACCTCGGCCATCGTCTTGATGCCGGAGACGGTCCACAGCTCGAGGTCGCGCCCGCCGTGCTCGAAGAGCAGCTGGCGGCACCGGCCGCAGGGCATGATCACGTCGCCGTCGCCGTTCACGCACACGAAGTGCGTCAGCCGGCCTCCCCCGGTGGCGTGCAGCTGGGAGACCACTCCGCACTCGGCGCACAGCACCACGCCGTACGCCGCGTTCTCGACGTTGCAGCCGACGACGGTGCGCCCGTCGTCGGTCAGCGCGGCCGCCCCGACGGGATAGTGCGAGTAGGGCGCGTACGCCCCCCCCATCACGTCGACGGCGTGCTCCTTGAGCCGGTCCCACTCCCTCTGTTCCACCGGGCAACTATGGCGCATACCGCGAAGCGGGGGTCTTTGGCAGGTTTCGCCGAAAGATCGCCGGCAGGTTTTATGTCTCAAACGCATTTCGTTAGTCCCGATCCGCGTGACGCGTGGCGCGGGGGACGGCATCATGACGCCCGAACGCTGACCCCACCCCGGGGTTCATGAACTTGGAGGCATTTGTGTTGAAGACGAGGAAGGTCGTCACGAGCGGCCTCGTGGCGCTCCTGGCGGCCGCGACCCTGGCTGCGTGTGGCGACGCGCCCGAGGAGGACACGACCACTGGCGGCGAGAGCAGCAGCTCCGCCGAGCCGGCCGTCGAGGACTTCCTGCCCTGCATCGTCTCCGACGCGGGCGGGTTCGACGACAAGTCGTTCAACCAGCTCGGCTACGAGGGTGCCAAGCAGGCCGCCGACGAGCTCGGCGTGGAGCTCAAGGACGTCGAGTCCAACAGCGAGAACGAGTTCGCCCCCAACATCGAGAGCCTGGTCAGCGAGGGCTGCGACGTCATCGTGACCGTCGGCTTCGCCCTCGCCTCGGCGACCAAGGAGTCGGCTGCCGCCAACCCCGACATCGAGTACGTCCTCATCGACGACTCGGCTGACGGTGGCGACGACGGTGCGACCTTCGACGGCAAGGCTGACGTCGAGAACATCAAGCCGCTGCTCTACAACACGGCCCAGGCCGCGTTCCTCGCCGGCTACGCCGCCGCCGACTACACGAAGACCGGCAAGGTCGGCACCTACGGCGGTCTGCCGTTCCCGACCGTGACGATCTTCATGGACGGCTTCAAGCAGGGCGCGGAGTACTACGCCAAGGAGAACAAGAAGGACGTCGAGGTCGTCGGCTGGGACGGCAAGAACGGTTCCTTCACCGGTGGCTTCGAGGCCAACGAGGCCGCGACCAGCACCGCCAAGCAGATCCTGGACCAGGACGTCGACGTCATCCTCCCCGTCGGTGGCCCGATCTACCAGGGCGCGATCACCGCGATCGAGGACTCGGGCAAGGACATCGCGATGCTCGGCGTCGACGCCGACCTCTACGAGACCGACCCGGCCACGCAGGACTACGTCATGACCTCGATCCTCAAGGGCATGAAGGTCTCGACCTACGAGGCCGTCCTGGCCGCGGGCAACGACGAGTTCGACTTCGCGCCGTACGTCGGCACGCTGGAGAACGACGGAGTCGGCATCGCGCCGTTCCACAACTTCGAGAGCAAGGTCAGCCCCGAGCTGCAGGCCAAGCTCGACGAGGTCAAGGCCGGCATCATCGACGGCTCGATCGAGGTCACGTCCTACCTGGGCTGATCTGAACCACGCTCCACAGCGGAGGGAGGCCGACGTCATCGTCGGCCTCCCTCTTCTTTTGCCAGAGAACCGGCCCGCTTGAGTTCTAGGTAGTCACGCAACACCTCGATGTCGAGGAGTTGCGTGATGGGTGCTCGTCCGAAGAGTCCGCGGGAGTTCGATCGTCGGTTCTGGACTGGGATCCGTGAGGGTCTGGTGCCGGAGGCAGCCGGCCTGGCTGCCGGCATGTCTGGGGACTGGGGCAGACGTACGTTCCGCAAGGCTGGCGGGGTGAATCCCATGCGCGTGGTCGGCCCGGTTGGTCGGTATCTGTCGTGGTCGGAGCGTGAGGAGATCGCGGCGCTGGACCATGCCGGTCATGGCGTGCGGGAGATCGCCCGGCGGCTGGGTCGGGATCCGGCCACGATCAGCCGCGAGCTCAGCCGTGGTGCGACCCAACGTGGGTATCGGGGATCGGTCGCGCAGGCGCGTGTCGATCGTGGTCGTACGGCTCCGCGTGCGGCGAAGCTGGCCACCAACCTGCGACTGCGTCGAGAGGTCCAGGCCCGGCTCAAGCGCCGCGACAGCCCGGAGCAGATCGCTGGCAGACTCAAGAGCGACTTCCCCGACGAACCGGAGATGTGGGTGTCGCCCGAGACGATCTACCAGTCGCTGTACGTCCAAGCTCGCGGCGGTCTGAAGCGGGAGCTGACGGCCTACCTGCGCACGGGCCGCTCGATGCGCAAGCCACGGCGTCGTGAGGGCCAGCGCCGTGGCCGGATCCCGGGGATGGTGCTGATCAGTGAACGGCCCCCCGAGGTCGAGGACCGTGCGGTGCCCGGGCACTGGGAAGGCGACCTGATCCTCGGGTCCACCGAGTCGAAGTCCGCGGTCGGCACCCTGGTCGAACGCACCACTGGGTTCGTGATGCTGCTCCACCTGCCCGACAACCACGGCGCCCTCGCCGTCCAGGAGGCGCTCGTGGCCAAGATGGCCGCCCTGCCCGAGCAGCTGAAGCTGTCGCTGACCTGGGACCAGGGCATCGAGATGGCCAACCACGCCACCATCGCTGAGGCGACCGGGCTGGACATCTACTTCTGCGACCCGCACTCGCCCTGGCAGCGCGGCTCGAACGAGAACACCAACGGCCGGCTGCGCCAATACCTGCCCAAGAGCACCGACCTGGGCTTCTACGGCCCCGGACTCCTCGACAACATCGCCGCCGAGCTCAACGCCAGACCCCGTAAACGCCACGGCTTCCAGACCCCCGCCGAAGTACTCGGCCGACTATTGTCCGAAGCCGCCACAAACCACGGTGTTGCGTGACTACCTAGAACCCGCCCCGAGGTTTGGCAGATCTTTGGCCAGACCCGCGCCCCCGCGACGGTTAGCCTTCCCGCGGCCCCGCCGCTGACCGCCCACCTCACCCGACCCCTAGGATGCGATGCCATGAGACTCGTCCTGCGAGGCATCACCAAGCGCTTCGGAAGCGTGGTGGCCAACGATGACATCTCCCTCACCGTCGAGCCCGGCGAGATCCACTGCCTGCTGGGTGAGAACGGTGCGGGCAAGTCGACCCTCATGAACGTGCTCTACGGCCTCTACCGGGCCGACGAGGGCGAGATCGAGCTCGATGGCGTGGTGCAGCACTTCACCGGCCCCGGTGACGCGATGGCCGCCGGCATCGGCATGGTCCACCAGCACTTCATGCTCATCCCCGTCTTCACCGTCGCCGAGAACGTCATGCTGGGCAACGAGTCCACCGGCTTCGCCGGGACGCTCGACCTCGACGCCGCCCGCGACCGCGTCACCGAGATCTCCGACCGCTTCGGCTTCCACGTGAAGCCCGAGGCCGTCGTCGAGGACCTCCCGGTCGGCGTGCAGCAGCGCGTGGAGATCATCAAGGCGCTCTCCCGCGACGCCGAGCTGCTCGTCTTCGACGAGCCGACCGCGGTGCTCACGCCTCAGGAGACCGACGAGCTGATGGACATCATGCGCCAGCTCAAGGAGGCCGGGAAGGCCATCGTCTTCATCACCCACAAGCTCCGCGAGGTCCGCGCCGTCGCCGACCGCATCACCGTCATCCGCCTCGGCAAGGTCGTCGGCGAGGCCGACCCCAAGGCCAGCAATGCCGAGCTCGCCTCGATGATGGTCGGGCGCCCGGTCGAGCTGACCGTCCACAAGGACGCGCCGACGCTCGGCGCCGACGCCCTGGTGGTCAAGGACCTCCGCGTCGTCGACCTGGCCGGCCACAAGCAGGTCGACGGCCTCAGCTTCACGATCCGCGCCGGCGAGGTCCTCGCCGTCGCCGGTGTGCAGGGCAACGGCCAGACCGAGCTCACCGAGGCCCTCCTGGGCCTGCAGGACGACGTCAGCGGCTCGATCGTCCTCGACGGCATCGAGCTGGTCGGCAAGTCGACGCGCAAGATCCTCGACTCCGGCGTCGGGTTCATCCCCGAGGACCGCCAGGTCGACGGGCTGGTGCCCAACTTCACCATCGCCGAGAACCTCATGCTCAACCGCAGCTTCAAGTCGCCCTTCGTCAAGAACGGCGGCCTGCGCATCGGTGCGCTCCGCGCCTTCGCCCAGCAGAAGCTGAAGGAGTACGACGTCCGCGCCCGCGACATCGACTCGCTGGCCGCCAACCTCTCGGGCGGCAACCAGCAGAAGGTCGTCGTGGCGCGCGAGCTGTCGCGCGACCTGCGCCTGCTCGTGGCTGCCCAGCCCACCCGCGGCGTCGACGTCGGCTCCATCGAGTTCATCCACAAGCAGATCGTCGCGACCCGCGACAGCGGCATCCCGGTGCTCGTGGTCTCCACCGAGCTCGACGAGGTGGTCGCCCTCGCCGACCGCATCATGGTGCTCTACCGCGGCCAGGTCGTCGGCATCGTGCCCGCCGACACCCCCCGCGAGACCCTCGGTCTCATGATGACCGGCGAACGCCCGGCGGACCTGAAGGACGTGGTCGCGTGACCGACACCGACAAGCCCCAGCCGGACGAGAAGGCCGACGAGATCGACCCGCACGACGCCCCGACCGAGCGCGAGACCCGGTCCCGCTCGCTGCTGAAGGAGATCGCCTCGGGTGACGCGCTGTCCGGCGCGCTCGCGGTGCTGCTCGCCGTCTTCGTCGGCTCGGTGATGATCGCCGCCACCGACGAGGGCGTACGCGACACGCTCAGCTACATCACCGCCCGCCCGTCCGACTTCCTCTCGGCCGTCTGGGACGCGATCACCGGTGCCTACAGCGCGATGTTCCGCGGCGCGGTCTTCAACTACAACCTCACCGAGCCGGCCCAGCAGTGGCGCCCGCTGACGGAGACCCTGAAGTTCGCCGGTCCCCTCATCCTCGGTGGCCTCGGCGTCGGCATCGCGTTCCGCGCGGCGCTCTTCAACATCGGTGGACGCGGCCAGATGCTGATCGCCGGCGGCGCGGCGGGCCTCATCGGCTCGCAGGTCGACCTCCCGTTCGCGGTGCACCTGCCGCTGGCCATCCTCGTCGGCATGGCCGCGGGCGCGATCTGGGGCGGCATCGCAGGCCTGCTGAAGGCCCGCACCGGCGCGCACGAGGTGATCGTGACGATCATGCTCAACTACGTCGGCTACTACCTGCTCTTCTACGCCCTCGCGGAGGACTTCCTCTTCAAGACGCCGGCGTCGAACAACCCGAAGTCCCTCCCGATGAAGGAGACGGCGATCCTGCCCAAGGTGCTGGGCGACAAGTTCAACCTGCACCTCGGCTTCGTGCTCGCCCTCATCGCCGTGGGCGTCGTGTGGTGGCTCCTCAACCGCTCCACGCTCGGCTACCGCATCCGCGCGGTCGGCGAGAACCCGCACGCCGCGCGCGCCTCCGGCATCAACGTCGGGCGCACGTACACGGTCGTGATGATGATCGCCGGGTCGCTGCTCGGCCTCGCCGGCGTCAACCAGGTGCTCGGCACCGTCAGCAGCGGCGTCTCGCTCGACCTCGACGCCTCGATCGGCTTCGACGCCATCACCGTCGCGCTGCTCGGCCGCTCCAAGCCGCTCGGCATCCTGGCCGCCGGTCTCCTCTTCGGCTTCCTCAAGGCCGGTGGCTTCACCATGCAGACGTCCGAGGACATCTCGGTCGACCTGGTGCTGGTGGTCCAGTCGCTGATCGTCCTCTTCCTCGCCGCACCTCCTCTGGTGCGCGCGATCTTCCGGCTCCCCGCCCAGGAGGCCAAGTGAGCACCGTGACCACCCCCGTCCCCGACCAGGGCGGACTGGCGCCCGACACGGCGATCACGCCCACGAAGTCGGGCGGCGCGAAGAAGCTGCCGATCATCTTCGGCGTGATGCTCGCGCTGCTGGCGATCGTCCTGCTGCGCTCCTCCCATGCCGGTGACACCACCTTCCAGCTGTCCGCCGAGACGGACTTCGTCACGCTGCCCGACATCACCGTCCCGTCGATGGTCACCGCCTGGCTGATGGTGCTGGTGTGCGCGGTGGTCACCGCCGAGGCCGTACGCCGCCTGCTCGGGCACGTGCGCCAGCCGACGTGGCTGCCGATCGTCTTCGCGCTCGCGTGGATGACAGGCTTCCTGAGCTGGGCCGCGGCCGACGGCCGGATCCGCGTGGTCAGCCTCTTCGCCGGCGCGGTCGCGCTCGCGATCCCGCTGGTCTTCGGCGCGCTGGGCGGCGTGCTCGGCGAGCGGGCCGGCGTCGTCAACATCGCGATCGAGGGCCAGCTCCTCTTCGGCGCCTTCGCCGCCGCGATCACCGCGTCGCTCACCGGCTCGCCGTGGGCGGGACTCCTCGCCGCCATGGTGGCTGGCGCGCTCATCGCACTGATCCTGGGCCTGTTCGCGATCACCTACTTCGTCGACCAGGTGATCGTCGGTGTCGTGCTCAACGTGCTGGTCGTCGGCCTGACGAACTTCCTGTTCCGCCAGGTCCTCACGCCCAACGCCGAGACGCTCAACTCCCCCGACCGTCTGCGCGCGGTGCCGATCCCGATCCTGGGCGACATCCCGCTGATCGGCCCGATCCTGTTCCGCCAGACCGCGCTCGTCTACGTGCTCTACGCCGTCGTCGCGCTCGTGGCGTACTCCCTCTACCGCACCCGCTGGGGCCTCCGGGTCCGCGCGGTCGGCGAGCACCCGAAGGCGGCCGACACGGTCGGCATCAAGGTCAACCGCACCCGCTACCGCACGATCCTGCTCGCGGGCGCGATCGCCGGTCTCGGCGGCGCGTACTTCAGCCTGGTCTCGGTCGCCGGCTTCAACCGCGAGATGACCGGCGGCGCCGGCTACATCGCGCTCGCGGCCGTCATCTTCGGCAAGTGGGACCCGATCCGGGCGACGCTTGCGGCGCTGCTCTTCGGCTTCGCGTCGAACCTGCAGGGCGTGCTCTCAGCCATCGGCTCCCCCGTCCCCACCCAGTTCATGCTGATGCTCCCCTACCTCGTCACCATCTTCGCGGTGGCGGGCCTGGTGGGCCGGTCCCGGCCGCCCGCCGCCGACGGGGTGCCGTACAAGAAACAGTGACGACGCGGGCTCAGCCCGCGTCGAAGAACCGCCAGGTCCCCTCGGAGACGACCTCGACCGCGCCGTCGACCACGACGAGCGCGGTCTGGTCGTCCAGGGCGTACGACGGGCCGCCGATGCCGGCAGCCCACTGCTCGGCCGCCGCCATCGTGTTCTCGGGCATCATCTCGTGGCCGACGTGCGGGAAGATCGAGAAGTCGACGACGCCCAGGGTCCGGTCGTCCGGCGCCCCGGACCACGAGACGAAGTCGTCGCCGATCCGCGGCGTCATGACCATGCTGCCCGCGCTCAGGCCGGCCCAGACCATGTCCAGCGCCGGCAGCAGGTCGGCCAGGCCGGACTCGCGCATCCAGTGGCAGAGGTACGTCGCGTCGCCGCCGTCGACGAGCAGCACGTCGGCCTCGCGGACCCACGGCTCCCACCGCTCGCGCCCGGTCGTGGGCAGGGCGCTGAGCTCGAGGACGCCGACCGACGCCCAGCCCATGGTGGTCATGCCGCGGTCGGGGCCGCCGGTGATGAAGCTCCGCACGGACTCCGGGCCCAGCATCGGGTGGCCCCACTGGGCCGTCGGGATGCACAGCGCGCGACTCTCCGCGACGGGCTTGCCCAGCAGCTCGACCAGCGCGGCCTCGATGCTCGGGTTGGTGATGCCTCCGGAGGTGAGCAGCAGCTTCATTAGTCACTCAGCGCGGTGACCGCCGCCTCGGCGAGCACGCGCGCGGCGATGCCGGTGGCGGCCTCGTCGATGCGGAGGTTGCCCTGGTGGAGGTCGTACGTCGGTCCACCGGGCGTGCGCGTGCCGAGGCGGGCCATCGCGCCGGGGACCGAGTCGAGGTACCACCCGAAGTCCTCGCCTCCGAGGCTCTGCGCGGTCGAGACGTGCCCGTGGGGCCCGAGGACCCGCTCGAGGGCCGTGCCGAGGAGCGCGGTCGACACCACGTGGTTGACCACCGGCGGCACGCCGCGCTGGTAGGTCACCTCGGCGGTGACGCTGTAGGGCGCGACGATCGCGGCGATCAGCTGGCGGATCAGGTGCTCGGCGTCGGCCCAGGCGACGGCGTCGAGCATCCGCACGGTGCCGGCGACGACGCCGCCGTGCGGGATGACGTTGGGGGCCGAGCCCGCGCGCACCATCCCCCACACCACGCTGACCCCGGCCCGCGGGTCGAGGCGCCGGCTGAGGATCGCGGGCAGCTCGGTGATGACCTTGCCGAGGGCGAAGGTCAGGTCCTCGGTCAGGTGCGGCCGAGACGTGTGGCCGCCCTTGCCGGTGAGCCGCACGGTGAGCGCGTCGGCTGCGCCGGTCAGCGGACCCTCGCGCAACCCGATCCGGCCGACGTCGAGGCTCGGGTCGCAGTGCAGGCCGAAGACGTGCGAGACGCCCTCGAGCGCGCCGCTCGAGATCAGGTGGAGCGCTCCACCGGGCATGACCTCCTCGGCGGGCTGGAACAGCAGGCGTACGCGCCCGGGCAGCAGGCCGCGGGTCGCGACCTCGGCGAGCGCGAGGCCGGCACCGACCAGGCCGCTGGTGTGCACGTCGTGCCCGCAGGCGTGCGCGACGCCCGGGACGGTGCTCTTCCACGGGTCGGAGATCAGGTCGTCGATGGGCAGCGCGTCGAGGTCAGCGCGCAGCGCGACCAGTCGGCCGCCGTGCCCGATCTCGGCCAGCACGCCCCCGCCCTCCGGGCGGATGATCGACCAGCCGGCGCCCTCGAGCGCGGTGACGACGGCCTCGGAGGTGCGGGTCTCCTCCCAGCTCAGCTCGGGGTGCGCGTGCAGGTCGCGGCGCAACGCAACGAGGTCGTCGGCGTACTTGTCGACGACCTCGGTGATGACGGATGTGGCGGAGGTTGCTTCAGGCATGACCGGCCCAGTCTAGGTGGTTTCCCCGTCGTAGGCGGCGAGTAGCCGGTCCGCGGCGAGGGGCGCGGGCAGCTCCCCCGCCAGCACCGCGCGGCGTACGTCGTCGCGCACCGCCGCCACCCCTGCTGACGACCGCAGCCGCTGGGCGAGCTCGTCGCGTACGAGCGCCCAGGTGAACTCGAGCTGCTGCTCCGCGCGCTTGTGGGCGAGGCCGTCGACCCCGAGGTGCGCGCGGTGTGCGCCGACGTGCTCCCACACGTCGTCCACGCCCGCTCCGGTGAGCCCGGAGCAGGTGACCACCGGAGGCGCCCACTCGGAGTGTCCCCGCACCAGCCGCAGCGCCCCGGCCAGCTCGCGTGCCGCAACCCGGGCGCCGGCCTCGAAGTCACCGTCGGCCTTGTTGACCGCGACCACGTCGGCGATCTCGAGGATGCCCTTCTTGATGCCCTGGAGCTGGTCGCCGGTGCGGGCGAGGGTGAGGAAGAGGAACGTGTCGACCATCCCGGCCACCGTGACCTCGGACTGCCCGACGCCGACGGTCTCGACGAGGACGACGTCGTGGCCGGCCGCCTCGAGCACGAGCATCGCCTGCGTGGTCGCGCGGGCGACGCCGCCGAGGGTGCCCGCCGCGGGCGAGGGCCGGATGAACGCGCGCGGGTCGACCGCGAGCCCGGCCATCCGGGTCTTGTCGCCCAGCACCGAGCCGCCGGTGCGGATCGACGACGGGTCGACGGCCAACACCCCGACGCGGTGCCCGGCGGCGGTCAGCCGGGTGCCGAGGGCCTCGATGAAGGTGGACTTGCCGACCCCGGGCACGCCGGAGATGCCGACGCGAGTGGCCTGCGGGAGGTCGAAGCCCGACAGCTGCGTCAGCAGCTCGCGCGCGTCGGCGCGGTGCTCGGCCCGTGAGGACTCGACGAGGGTGATGGCGCGCGAGACGTCCGCGCGCCGTCCGTCGCGAATCCCCTCGACCAGCGCCGCGACGTCGACCGGACGGGCCATCAGGAGCTGCGCAGCCGGGCCAGCAGGTCGAGCGCGGACTCCGCGATCACCGTGCCCGGCAGGAACACCGCGGCGGCGCCCATCTCCTTGAGCGTCGCCACGTCGTCGGGCGGGATGACCCCGCCGATCACGATCATGATGTCCGGCCGCCCCTGGTCGGCCAGCGCCTGCTTGAGCGCGGGCAGCAGGGTGAGGTGCCCCGCCGCGAGCGATGAGACCCCGACGATGTGCACGTCGGCGTCGATCGCCTGCTGGGCGACCTCCTCGGGCGTCGAGAACAGCGGGCCCACGTCGACGTCGAAGCCGAGGTCGGCGAAGGCGGTGACGACGACCTTCTGGCCGCGGTCGTGGCCGTCCTGGCCCATCTTGGCGACGAGGATGCGCGGGCGGCGCCCCTCCTCCGCCTCGAACTCCTCGGTGGCGGCGAGGACGGCCGCGACGGCCGAGCCCTCGGCGGCGCCTGCCTCGTCGCGGTACACGCCGCTGATCGTACGGATCACGGCCTGGTGGCGGCCGTAGACCTTCTCCAGCGCGTCGGAGATCTCGCCCACGGTGGCCTTCGCCCGCGCCGCGGCGACCGCGAGCGCGAGGAGGTTGCCCTCGAGGGAGCCGCCGCCGACCGGTCCGCGCTCGGCCGACGCGGTCAGCGCGTCCAGCGCCCGGCGTACGTCGTCGTCGTCGCGCTCGGCCCGCAGCCGCTCGAGCTTGGCGACCTGCTGGCGGTAGACGTCGTCGTTGTCGACGCGCAGCACGTCGAGCTTGTCCTCCACGGCGAGGCGGTAGGTGTTGACGCCGATGACCTTCTGCGTGCCGGAGTCGATCCGCGCCTGCGTGCGCGCGGCCGCCTCCTCGATGCGCATCTTGGGGATGCCCTGCTCGATCGCGGCCGCCATGCCGCCGGCGCGCTCGGCCTCCTGGATGTGCGCCCAGGCGCGCTCGGCGAGGTCGTGGGTGAGCTTCTCGACGTAGTAGGAACCGGCCCAGGGGTCGATGATCTCGGTGGTGCCGCTCTCCTGCTGCAGCAGCAGCTGGGTGTTGCGGGCGATGCGCGCCGAGAAGTCGGTCGGCAGCGCGATCGCCTCGTCGAGGGCATTGGTGTGCAGCGACTGCGTGTGGCCCTGGGTGGAGGCCATCGCCTCGATGCAGGTGCGCCCGACGTTGTTGAAGACGTCCTGCGCGGTCAGCGACCAGCCCGAGGTCTGGCTGTGGGTGCGCAGCGAGCGCGACTTGGGGTTCTGCGGGTCGAAGTCGTCGACGAGCCGCGCCCACAGCGCCCGGGCCGCGCGCATCTTGGCGACCTCCATGAAGAAATTCATCCCGATCGCCCAGAAGAAGCTCAGCCGCGGCGCGAACTGGTCGATCGTCATGCCGGTCTCGAGTCCGGCGCGGATGTACTCCACGCCGTCGGCCAGCGTGTACGCCAGCTCGAGGTCGGCCGTCGCCCCGGCCTCCTGGATGTGGTAGCCGGAGATCGAGATCGAGTTGAAGCGCGGCATCTTCTGCGAGGTGAAGGCGAAGATGTCGCTGATGATCCGCATGCTCGGCGCCGGCGGGTAGATGTAGGTGTTGCGGACCATGAACTCCTTGAGGATGTCGTTCTGGATGGTCCCCGCGAGCTGCTCGGGCTGCACCCCCTGCTCCTCGGCCGCCGCGATGTAGAGCGCGAGCACCGGCAGGACGGCGCCGTTCATCGTCATCGACACCGACATCTCGTCGAGCGGGATGCCATCGAAGAGGGTGCGGGTGTCGTAGATCGAGTCGATCGCCACGCCCGCCATGCCGACGTCGCCGCGCACCCGCGGATGGTCGGAGTCGTACCCGCGGTGGGTGGCGAGGTCGAACGCGACGCTCAGACCCTTCTGCCCCGCCGCGAGGTTGCGGCGGTAGAACGCGTTGGACTCCTCCGCGGTCGAGAAGCCGGCGTACTGCCGGATCGTCCACGGCTGGGTCGTGTACATCGTCGGATAGGGCCCGCGCAGGAACGGCGCGATGCCCGGCCACGTGTCGAGGCCGTCGAGGCCTTCGAGGTGCTCGGGGCCGTAGACCGGGAGGATGTCGATGCCCTCGGGGCTCCCCCACGGCTGCTCTTTCGCTGGTCGAGTAGCCCGCGAGGAACGAGCGGGCGTATCGAGACCCACCTTCGAGAAGTCCTGGGGAATGCTCATCGTCCGAGCTCCTCTCGCACCCGGCCGAGGAAGCCGAGCGCATCGACTCCCATGGCGCAGCAGTCGTCGACGTCGCTGGCTTCATTGCCTTGACGGATGGCGGTCCGCTCGCCCGGCTTGCCCGCCAGCACGACGTACGACGCACCGGCTGCTCGGAGCGCGGCGACGAGGTCGGCGCCCCACTCGGCGTACGCTGCGTCGGTGCCGGCGAGGCAGACGACCGGCTGTCCGGCGTAGGCCGACGTCACCGCGGCGACGTCGGACGTGGCGCCGGCCGCCTCGACGGCGACGCCACCGGCGGCGAACAGGTTGGTGGCGAAGGTGGCCCGGGCGGTGTGGGCGGAGACCGGCCCCATCGTGGCCAGGAAGACCGGGCGGGACGCTGGCTCGGCCCGCAGGTCCTCGAAGGCCCAGCCGTAGTGGTGCACTCCCCCGCGGCCCCACGGGGCTCGCTCGGGCAGCGTCTCCCCGAGGTTCGGGAACTCGGAGATGCCGGTCAGCGGCCGGGACCGGTCGGCGACGCCCGCGTCGCGCGCGGCCCGGACCGCGCGGACCCGCTCCTTGACGCCTGTCGCGGCTCCTTCGCCGAAGCCGCCATCGGCCTCGATCCGGCCGAGCTCGGCCCAGCCGGCGACGGCGAGATCGTCGGTGAGCTTCTCCACGGCGTACGACCCGCCGGCGGGGTCGGCCACCGTGGCGACGTGGGCCTCCTCGATGAGCAGCGAGGAGGTGTTGCGGGCGATCCGGCGGCCGAGGGCGTCGGGCAGGCCGAGCGGCTCGTCGAACGGGATCACCGTGACCGCGTCGGCGCCGCCGGCGCCGGCTGCGAAGGCGGCGATCGTGCCGCGGAGCATGTTGACCCAGGGGTCGACCCGGCCCATCATCGCGCGGCTGGTGACGACGTGCTGGCGCTGCGGCACGTCGGTGGCGCCTGAGGCCTCGAGCACCCGGGACCAGAGTCGGCGCGCGGCCCGGAGCTTGGCGATCGTGGGGAACTGCTCGTCGGTCGCGGAGTAGCGGAACTCGATGAGGCCGGCGGCCTCGTCGACCGCCAGGCCGGCCTCGGTGAGCAGGCGGAGGTAGTGCACGCCGACCGCCATCGTCCAGCCGAGCTCCTGGGCGTCGCTCGCACCGAGGTCGTGGAGGGTGGTGCCGTCGACGACCGCACCCAGGACGCCGAGGGCCTGGGCACGCCGGACGGTGTCGACGAAGGACTCGGCCAGCAGCGGCTCACCCTCGCCGACGCCCTCACCGATCAGCAGCGAAGTGGCCGGGTCGGCGGAGAGATTGTGGTGGGGGTGCGGGTCGGCGGGCGCGTCCTCGAGGAGCCGGGCCAGCGCCTCGGACCGGTGGGTGGTGGGGCGCTCGAGGGTGACCGGTGCCAGGTCGAGCAGGACGCCGCGCAGGGCGACGGCGAGGTCCCGACCGCCCATGAGGTCGAGGTGGAGCGACGTGGCACCGTTGTCGAGGTCGATCAGGGCCGCCTCGTTGACGGCAGCCGCGTCGTCGCCGACGAGCGACGACCGTACGTCCCAGGCGCCCGCGCGCTCGGGGCGACCGGCAGTGGTGAGGCCGTCGAGGTCGGCCTGCTGGCCGATCGGCGCCACCTCGATGCCGTCGAGCGTGGTGCGGGTCAGCGCCGCCCACACGTCGGTGTCGGGGGCGTCCTCACCGAGCCGCCGCGCCTTGCGCAGCACCGCGGCGGTCGCCGCCTCCCACGCCGCCACGTCGTACGTGTCGTCGTCGCCCACCAGCCGCAGTGAGCCCTCGGCGGGCTGCAGCTCCTCGGGCTCGTCGAGTCCACCGTCGAGGCTCGCGTCGGGTTGCGTCATGTGCCGCAGGATATGGCGCCGTCCGCGCGGAGGGCAGGGGCGGACCTATGGCATTCGTCTCACACCTCGGTGCGGCCGTCGTTGTCCTTGTTCCGAATGCCGATCTTGTTGCCGAGCCACACGAGCGGGTCGAACTTCTTGTCGACCACGCGCTCCTTCATCGGGATGATCGCGTTGTCGGTGATGTGGATGCCCTCCGGGCAGACCTCGGTGCAGCACTTGGTGATGTTGCACATCCCCAGGCCCGCGGCCCCCTGGGCCAGCTCGCGCCGGTCATGGGTGTCGAGCGGGTGCATGTCGAGCTCGGCGTAGCGCAGGAAGAACCGCGGTCCGGCGAACGCCTTCTTGTTGTCCTCGTGGTCACGGACCACGTGGCAGACGTTCTGGCACAGGAAGCACTCGATGCACTTGCGGAACTCCTGGCCGCGCTCGACGTCGACCTGCGCCATCCGACGCTTGCCGTCGGCGTCGCGCGGCGGCGGCGAGAACGACGGCAGCTCCTTGGCCTTCTCGTAGTTGAACGAGACGTCGGTGACCAGGTCGCGGATGACGGGGAAGCTGCGCATCGGCGTGACCGTGATGACCTCGTCCTCCTCGAAGTCCGAGAGCCGGCACATGCACATCAGGCGCGGCCGGCCGTTGACCTCGGCGCTGCACGACCCGCACTTGCCGGCTTTGCAGTTCCACCGCACCGCGAGGTCGCCTGCCTGGGTGGCCTGCACGCGGTGGATCGCGTCGAGCACGACCTCGCCCTCGGAGACCTCGACAGGGAAGTCCTCGACCGCTCCGCCGTCCTTGTCCCCGCGCCAGATCCGCAGCTTGAGTGTGTAGCTCATGCGAAGTACCCCTTCAGCTCGTCGGGCATCTCGGGCAACGGCTTCTCGTGGAGGTCCACGCCCGTGCCCTCGGCGTTGAGGTTGACCACCAGGTTCTTCGTGCCCCACTCGGCGTCGGGTCCGGGGAAGTCGTCGCGGGTGTGGCCGCCGCGCGACTCCTCGCGGGCCATCGCCGCCTTGGCGATGCACTCCGAGACGATCAGCATGTTGCGCAGGTCGAGCGCGAGGTGCCAGCCGGGGTTGTACTGGCGGTGCCCCTCGACGACCATCGTGCTCGCGCGCACCTTGAACGCCTCGATCTCGGCGAGCGACTCCTCCAGCTCGGTGCGGGTGCGGATGATGCCGACGAGGTCGTTCATCGACTGCTGCAGGTCGGACTGGATCGTGTACGGGTTCTCCCCGCCCTCGACCTCGAACGGCGCCAGGGCGCTCGCCTGCGCCGCCTTGACGTCGGCCTCGTCCACCTGCGGGCGGGTGCCGCCCAGCGAGTCGGCGTACGCAGTAGCGGCCTCGCCGGCGCGCTTGCCGAAGACGAGCAGGTCGCCGAGCGAGTTGCCGCCCAGCCGGTTGGAGCCGTGCATGCCGCCCGAGCACTCGCCGACGGCGTACAGCCCGGTGACCGCGCTCTGCTGGGTGTCCGCGTCGACCTCGACGCCGCCCATCACGTAGTGGCAGGTCGGCCCGATCTCCATCGGCTCCGCGGTGATGTCGACGTCGGCCAGCTCCTTGAACTGGTGGTACATCGAGGGCAGCCGCTTGCGGATGAACTCGGGCGTACGCCGCGAGGCGATGTCGAGGTAGATCCCGCCGTGCGGGGTGCCGCGACCGGCCTTGATCTCCGAGTTGATCGCGCGGGCGACCTCGTCGCGGGGCAGCAGCTCGGGGGGACGACGGTTGTTCTTCTTGTCGTCGTACCAGGCGTCGGCCTCCTCGACCGTGTCCGCCGTCTCGGCCTTGAAGAACTCGGGGATGTAGTCGAACATGAACCTCTTGCCCTCGGAGTTCTTGAGGATGCCGCCGTCGCCGCGCACCGACTCCGTCACGAGCAGCCCCTTCACCGAGGGCGGCCACACCATGCCCGTCGGGTGGAACTGGACGAACTCCATGTTGATCAAGCTCGCGCCGGCCCGCATCGCGAGGGCGTGGCCGTCGCCGGTGTACTCCCACGAGTTCGAGGTGACCTTGAACGACTTGCCGATCCCGCCGGTCGCGAGGATCACGGACGGTGCGTCGAAGACGATGAAGCGGCCCGACTCGCGCCAGTAGGCGAACGCGCCGGCGACCTTGCTCTGCCCGTCGCTGGCGTCCTTGAAGATGTCGGTGACCGTGCACTCCATGAACACCTCGATGCCGAGCGCCACGGCCCGCTGCTGCAGGGTGCGGATCATCTCGAGGCCGGTCCGGTCGCCGACGTGCGCGAGCCGGGCGTACTTGTGACCGCCGAAGTCGCGCTGGCTGATCAGCCCGTCGTCGGTGCGGTCGAAGAGTGCGCCCCAGTCCTCGAGCTCCTGCACCCGCTCGGGCGCCTCCTGGGCGTGCAGCTGGGCCATCCGCCAGTTGTTCAGCATCTTGCCGCCGCGCATGGTGTCGCGGAAGTGGACCTCCCAGTTGTCCTCCGGCCACCGGTTGCCCATGGCGGCAGCGATGCCGCCCTCGGCCATCACGGTGTGCGCCTTGCCGAGCAGCGACTTGCACACGATGGCCGTACGCGCGCCCGACTCGTGGGCAGCGATCGCTGCGCGCAGCCCGGCGCCGCCGGCACCGATCACGACCACGTCGTAGGTGTGGCGCTCCATCCCGCCCTGCGCGTCGCCGGACAGGGCGTTGCCGGTCATCGGGTGCCGGCCCTCGGCCGGCCCGTTGGTCTCGCTCATCAGAAGAACCTCAGGTCCTGGATCGTGCCGGTGGCCAGCAGGAAGACGTACAGGTCGACGAGGGCGACCGAGAACAGCGAGTACCACGCCCACCTGCCGTGGCTGCCGTTGAGCTTCGAGACCCAGGTCCACAGCTTGTAGCGGACGGGGTGCTTGGAGAAGTGCCGCAGTCGGCCGCCGACGACGTGGCGGCACGAGTGGCACGAGAGGGTGTAGAGCCAGATGAAGACGACGTTGGCGATCATCAGCAGCGTGCCGAGACCCATGTGGACGCCGCTCGTCTCCCCGTCGCCGACGGCGTACTCCGCCGGCATCGGCCGGAAGGCCAGGAACACGTCGTACGTCAGGATCAGGCCCACCACGACGGCGGCGTACCAGAAGTAGCGGTGCACGTTCTGCAGGATCAGCGGGAACTTCGTCTCGCCGGAGTAGGCGCTGTGCGGCTCGGCGACACCGCAGGCAGGCGGGCTCAGCCAGAACGCGCGGTAGTAGGACTTGCGGTAGTAGTAGCAGGTCATCCGGAAGCCCAGCGGGAAGATCAGGATGATCAGCGCCGCGGACAGTGGCCACCAGCTGAACGGCTGGCCGAAGTCGGAGGCGCCCTCGACGCAGTCGCCCAGGCACGGGGAGTAGAACGGCGAGAGGTAGGGCGAGGCGTAGTAGTCGCGTCCCATGAACGCCCGCACCGTCGCGTACACGACGAAGGCCGAGAAGACCACGAACGTCGTCAGCGGCGCGAGCCACCAGCGGTCCTCGCGCAGGGTGCGCGCCTCGATGTGGGCGCGGCCGGGGCTGGTCACGCCGTGGTCAGTCGTTGCCATTCGTCCTCCGTGCATCGTCCTGCATCGTGCGGCAAGCCCGGGGCCAGGCCCGAGCGACACAGGCGACTATGGCCTGTGTCACACCTGAGCGGAAGACAACGCGCCCACGAAAACCTCACACTGCCTCGGCGCGTCGTGCGCGAGAGCGCCGCGATACCGTGGCGGGGTGTCGACCCAACTCAAAACCCCCACCCTGGTGAAGGGCGCGCGGGCCTCCCGCACGACCATCGCGCTCAAGCTGGGCATGGCGCTGAGCGGATTCGTCTTCCTCGGATTCGTGCTCGCCCACATGTACGGCAACCTCAAGGCCTTCGCCGGCCACGACGCCTTCAACGAGTACGCCGAGCACCTGCGTGAGATCGGCGAGCCGATGCTCCCGCACGAGGGGCTGCTCTGGATCCTGCGCGTCGGCCTGATCGGGTCGCTCGTGGTCCACGTCTACTGCGCCGTCGTGCTGTGGCGCCGGGCCGCCCGCGCCCGCACCACGAAGTACGTCATGAAGAAGCAGACCGGGGCCACCCGCGCGAGCCTCATGATGCGCTGGGGCGGCGTGACGATCCTGCTGTTCCTCGTGTGGCACCTGCTCAACTTCACGATCGGCAAGGTCAACGTGCAGGGCGGGGCGACCAACGACCCGTACAACCTGCTCGTCGACACCTTCGACGTGTGGTGGTCGACCGCCATCTACATCGTGGCGATGCTCGCCCTCGGTGCCCACCTGCACCACGGCATCTGGAGCGCCGCCCAGACGCTCGGCTGGACCGGCACCGCGGCGAAGCGCCAGCGGGCCAAGACGGTCGGCTTCGTCATCGCGCTGATCGTCTCGGTCGGCTTCTCCCTCGTCCCGCTCGCCGTCCTCGCCGGCATCATCACCAAGTAAGGGGTCACGCACGTGAGCCACGACATGGACATGCCCGACACCACCACCGCGGCCGACCCGTCCCACTCCGGGATCCTCGACGGCGACTACGACGACGCGGCGGACTACTACAACCCCGGTGAGCCGCTGGTGGACACCAAGGCACCGGACGGCCCCGTCGCCGACCGCTGGCAGAACCGCAAGTTCGAGGCCCGGCTGGTCAACCCGGCCAACCGCCGCAAGCTCTCGATCATCATCGTCGGCACCGGCCTGGCCGGCGCGTCCGCGGCGGCGACGCTCGGCGAGGCCGGCTACAACGTCAAGTCCTTCTGCTACCAGGACTCCCCGCGCCGCGCCCACTCGATCGCCGCGCAGGGCGGCATCAACGCCGCGAAGAACTACAAGGAGGACGGCGACTCCGTCCACCGTCTCTTCTACGACACGGTCAAGGGCGGCGACTACCGCTCGCGCGAGTCCAACGTCTACCGGCTGGCCGAGGTCAGCACGAACATCATCGACCAGTGCGTCGCCCAGGGCGTCCCATTCGCCCGCGAGTACGGCGGCCTGCTCGACAACCGGTCGTTCGGTGGCGTCCAGGTGTCGCGCACGTTCTACGCCCGCGGCCAGACCGGCCAGCAGCTCCTGATCGGTGCCTACCAGGCCCTCGAGCGCCAGATCGCCGCCGGCACGGTCTCGATGTTCACCCGCCACGAGATGCTCGAGCTGATCACCATCGAGGGCAAGGCCCGCGGCATCATCGCCCGCGACATGGTGACGGGCGAGATCCAGACCCACCTCGCCGACGTCGTCGTCCTCGCCTCCGGCGGCTACGGCAACGTGTTCTACCTGTCGACCAACGCGATGGGCTGCAACGTCACGGCCGCCTGGCGCGCGCACCGCAAGGGCGCGTACATGGCCAACCCCTGCTACACGCAGATCCACCCGACCTGCATCCCGGTCTCGGGCTCGCACCAGTCGAAGCTGACGCTGATGTCGGAGTCGCTGCGCAACGACGGCCGCATCTGGGTGCCGAAGAACCAGGCCGACTGCGAGAAGGACCCCCGCGAGATCGCCGAGGAGGACCGCGACTACTACCTGGAGCGGATCTACCCCTCCTTCGGCAACCTGGTCCCGCGCGACATCGCCTCGCGGGCCGCGAAGAACGTCTGCGACGAGGGTCGCGGCGTCGGGCCGGAGGTCGAGGGCGTACGCCGTGGCGTCTACCTCGACTTCGGCGACGCGATCGAGCGCCTCGGTCGCGACGCCGTCGCCAACAAGTACGGCAACCTTTTCGACATGTACGCCCGGATCACCGGCGAGGACCCGTACGCGGTGCCGATGCGGATCTACCCGGCCGTGCACTACGTCATGGGCGGCCTGTGGGTCGACTACGACCTGCAGTCGACCATCCCCGGGCTGTTCGTGACCGGCGAGGCCAACTTCTCCGACCACGGCGCCAACCGCCTCGGCGCCTCGGCGCTGATGCAGGGCCTGGCCGACGGCTACTTCGTCCTGCCGCACACGATCCGCGACTACCTCGCCGACGGCCCGTTCGAGACGATCGCCGAGGACCACCCGGCGGTCGTCGAGGCGCGTACGTCCGTCGAGGAGCGCATCCAGCACTTCCTCACCGTCAGCGGCACCCGCAGCGTCGACTCGTACCACCGCGAGCTCGGCAACATCATGTGGGAGTACTGCGGCATGGAGCGCAGCGAGGACGGCCTGAAGAAGGCGATCGACCTCATCCGCACCCTGCGCGACGACTTCTACCGCAACGTCAAGGTGCTCGGATCCGCCGAGTCGCTCAACCAGTCGCTCGAGAAGGCCGGCCGCGTCGCCGACTTCATCGAGCTCGGCGAGCTGATGTGCATCGACGCGCTCAACCGGCGCGAGTCCTGCGGCGGCCACTTCCGGGCCGAGTCGCAGACCGAGGACGGCGAGGCGCTGCGTCACGACGACGAGTTCGCCTACGTCTCCGCGTGGGAGTGGACCGGGCTCGACGAGCGGCCGGTCCTGCACAAGGAAGACCTCACCTACACCGCCATCGAGATGAAGCAGCGGAGCTACAAGTAATGAACCTGACCCTCAAGATCTGGCGCCAGTCCGGGCCGACCAGCGATGGCGCGATGCACACCTACCAGCTCGCGGACGTCTCCCCCGACATGTCCTTCCTCGAGATGCTCGACGTGCTCAACGAGCAGCTCAACGAGAAGGGCGAGGAGCCGATCGCGTTCGACTCCGACTGTCGCGAGGGCATCTGCGGCCAGTGCGGGCTGATGATCAACGGCGACGCGCACGGGCCGGAGGTCACCACGACCTGCCAGCTCCACATGCGCTCGTTCACCGACGGCGAGACCATCACGATCGAGCCGTGGCGCTCCGACGCCTTCCCGGTCCTCCGGGACCTGGTCGTCGACCGCGGCGCCTTCGACCGCATCATCCAGGCCGGCGGCTTCGTCTCGGTGAACACCGGCTCGGCGCCCGAGGCCCACTCGGTGCCCGTCCCCAAGGACGACGCCGACCGCGCCTTCAACGTCGCGACCTGCATCGGCTGCGGCGCCTGCGTGGCGGCCTGCCCCAACGGCTCGGCCTCGCTCTTCATGGGCGCCAAGGTGACCCACCTCGGCCTCCTCCCCCAGGGCCAGCCCGAGCGCGACGAGCGCGTCGTCAACATGGTCGCCCAGCACGACCACGAGGGCTTCGGCGGCTGCACCAACATCGGTGCCTGCACCGCCGCCTGCCCCAAGGAGATCCCGCTCGACGTGATCTCCCAGCTCAACAAGGACCTCCGTACGGCCATCAAGCACGGCCACTGAGGCTCTCTCTGGTTCGGTCTTCTCGAGCGGTGGTCCACCCACATTTCCGTACGTCGAAGTGTGGGTGGGCCACCGCTCGTGTGCGAGTCCCATGACATCCCTCTCGAGGCGGTGGTCCAGCCACATTCCGCGGTCGTCAGACGTGGCTCCGCCACCGCCCGGCTGCCGAGGCTCAGGCCGCACCCTTCAGACGTACGACGTCGGCGAGCGGCCGGAACAGGGTGTCCCACTGCTCCCCGAAGTCCGGCGGTGGACCGTCGTATCCCCTGACCACCAGGGCCGCGTGCACCAGCCGCACGGTGGCGCTGGGTGAGCGCATCCGCTCCTTGGTGACCAGCTCGTAGGGCACGTCGTGCCTGCGGTAGAGGGCGTAGCGGTCGATGTCGGCGACGTATTGCGCACGGTCGTCCTGGTGCTGGCCGCCTTCGTACTCGACGACCTGGCCGTAGCCCGCGAAACGGAGGTCAGGCGTCAGCTCGACGCCCGGTGCCACCTCGATCGCCACATTCACGTCGGGCATCGGCAGGCCCGCGAAGACGACGTAGGCGAGCAGCTCTGCTTCAGCCATCGACCTGCAGCGACCGTCGAGGAAGGGCAGGACGTACGCCGTCTCCGGCACGCCTCTGCGCCACTTCTCCTCAGTCATGAGCTGGTCGAGGAGCCGGAGGTCGAGCTGCTCCCGGTAGAGCAGGACGCACCCCGCCTTGATGGCATCGATCGTCCTTGCTTCTGCGCAGTAGGCGACGAAGGCGGCCTCGTTGCTCACTCCCTCACTGCAGTGAGGTGGCATCTTCACCGTCCGGTGCAGGAACACCCCGTCCAGGTCGAGGTGGAGGTCGCCCTGGACCACGAATCGTGCAGGTCCCCTGTCACCGACGTCCAGCCCCAGTTGGCGGATGCGGGTCGCGCCCGTCGTACGCGCTTCTGGTGGGAGCGCGAGTTGCGCGGCATCAACGAGGTCGCGCCACGTCATCCCGTGGTCGCGGTGGCAGTAGACGCCCTTGTGGAGGCGCCTGAAACGCCTGCCTTCCAGCACCCGTGCGGGTATGCCGGCATCAAGTGCGGCCTGCCGCTCGAACGGCCCGTGCAGGAAGGCGTCGGGAATCGGGAACATCGGTCCATCGCGCCATGGCTGGAACCTTCTGCACCACGGACGACCGCCGGCTCTGTGGAGAGGCAGCATCGACGCTTCCCTGTGGACGCTTCCTGGTCCTCGGCGAGCGGTGGTCCATCCACACTCTGCGGCTCGCACATGTGGCTCCACCACCGCTCAGACCGTGTTCCGCACGACATGCCCGGCGAGCGGTGGTCCACCCACAATCCGCCGGCTCGCAAATGTGGCTCCACCACCGCTCGAGTAGCGGGAGTGCGGCAGCGGCGGGGAGGCGCGGCGGCGGAGCAGGGATCAGCGGCGGCGGCGTACGACTGCGACCACGCCGAGCATCGCGGCGGCACCGGCGGCGAAGGCGGCCTTCGGCGAGGAGGGCGACGTCGGCGAGGGTCGTACGACGTCCGTTGCCGCGGCGAGGTCGATGCGGGGGCCCTCGACGGTCTGCTCGGCCACGGTGCGTGCCTCGCGGGCGGCGCGCGCCTCGGGTGACGTGTGAGCCCAGGCGGCGGCGTAGACCACGACGCGGGAGAAGTAGTTGATCCAGACCACCAGGATCAGGGCGATGCCGAAGGCCTGGACGGCGGGCGCCTCGCGCGTGGCCTGGAGCAGGACGGTCGACAGCTGCTTCAGCAGCTCGAAGGCGACGGCCCCGAGCAGCGCGCCGGACCACAGCGAGCGGGTCGGGATGTCGGGCGAGGCCAAGAGCTTGAAGAACGCGAAGAACAGGAGCGCGCTGGCGGCCAGGCCGAGCACCAGGGCGAACACCCACAGCAACGGCGTCGCCCCTGCGCCGAGCCCGACGTAGTCCAGGATCGGCGTGGCGATCTTCGTGGCGACGCCGGATACCGCGACGCTGACGATCAGCACGGAGCCCAGGGTCAGCAGGGCGAGGACGTCGCGCACCTTGCCCACCACGAAGTTGGGCTGCTCGCGCTCGGGCTCCTCGAACACCTCGACCAGCGCGGTGCGCATGCCGGAGAGCCAGCCGAGGCCGGAGTAGAGCGCGAGCAGGATCCCGATGCTCAGGACGCCGGGAGCGTTCTTCTGGAAGGTTTCGAGGTCGAGGCCGTCCTCGCCGCCGATGATTCCCGGCAGCACATCGTTGAGGGCAGCGAGCAGGTCATCGTCTGCGTTGGGGTAGCCGCGGGAGACGAGGCCGACGACAGCGAACGCCAGCGCCAGGATCGGGAAGAACGAGAGGAACGCGAAGTACGTCACCGCGGCGGCGAGGGCGCTGCCCTTGACGTGGCCGTAGTGCTCCACCATCCGGATGACGTGGTCGATGAGGGGGCGTCGCTCCCGCACCTCGTGGAGACGAGCCTTGGCGCCCGAGAGGATCGACATCAGCCGAGGCCGAACTCGTGCGTGGGGACCCACCCGGCACTGTCGTCGTGGACGTAGAGGCTGAAGGACGCCGCGTCGAAGGAGCACTCGAAGTCCTGGAGCTCACCGTAGGCGCGGTCCAGGGTGGCGTCGTCGAGGTGGTGGGCGATCGTCACGTGCGGGTGGTACGGGAAAGTCAGGTCGACCCCGAGCGGCCCGCTGCGTACGGCGTCGGCGAGCAGCTCGCAGCCCGAGACGCCGGCCGCGACCGTCACGAAGACCACCGGCGAGATCGGGCGGAACGTCCCCGTGCCGCGCAGGTGGATGTCGAAGGGCTCGACGGCGGCCGCGGCCGCGGCGAGGTGCTCGGACACGGGCTCGATCGCGGCGGTCTCGAGCTCGATCGGCGGCAGGAGCGTGATGTGGGTCGGGATGTGGGCGGCGGTGGCGTCCCCGATGGACGTGCGGTAGTCCTGGAGCTCGGTGGCCCAGGGGTCGGGGATCGCGATGGCTACTCCGATGGTGGGCACGCCTTCGACCCTAGCCGCCGGCCCGGGGCAGGAAACCCACCCGGTCGTACACATCTCGCAGCGTCGCCTGGGCGACCTCCGTGGCCCGCTCGGCGCCGGCCGACAGGATCGCCTCGAGCTCGGAGCGGTCGTCGAGCAGCTCGTGCACGCGGTTGCGGAACGGCGTCACGAAGTCGACGACGACCTGGGCCACGTCGGCCTTGAGGTCGCCGTAGCCGCGCCCGGCGTACGCCGCGACGAGCTCGTCGATGTCCGTGCCGCTCAGCGCCGAGTGGATGTTCAGCAGGTTGGAGACACCGGGCTTCTCGACGGGGTCGAAGCGGACCTCGGTCTCCGAGTCGGTCACCGCCGAGCGGACCTTCTTCGCCGACACGGCCGGGTCGTCGAGCAGCCAGATGCACCCGCTGCCGCCGATGCTCTTGGACATCTGCTTCTCGACGAGCTGGAGGTCGTAGATCTTCGCCGTGCTGGCCATGATGTACGGCTCCGGGAGGCGGAAGGTCTTCTTGAAGCGGCTGTTGAAGCGCTGGGCGAGGTCGCGGGTGAGCTCGAGGTGCTGGCGCTGGTCCTCGCCGACCGGGACGTACTGCGGCCGGTAGAGCAGGATGTCCGCGGCCTGGAGGATCGGGTAGGTGAACAGGCCGACGCTCGCGGCGCCCTCGCCGCCCTTGGCCGACTTGTCCTTGAACTGCGTCATCCGGCGGGCCTCGCCGAAGCCGGTGAGGCACTCCAGCACCCAGGCCGCCTGCGTGTGCGCCGGCACCTGGCTCTGCACGAAGATCGTCGCCCGCTCGGGGTCGACCCCGGCGGCCAGCAGCTGCGCGACGGACACGAGCGTGCGCTCGCGGAGCAGCTTCGGGTCGTGCGGCATCGTGATCGAGTGCAGGTCCGCCACGAAGAAGAACGTCTCGAACTCGTCCTGCAGCGTCACCCACTGCCGCAGCGCGCCCAGGAAGTTGCCGAGGTGGAACGAGTCGGCGGTGGGCTGGATGCCGGAGAGCACCCGTGGCCGGGAGGTCCCGGCCGCGTCTGGCGTGGAGGCGGACATGCGCGTGATTGTGCCAAAGCGACGGCGGTGGCCCGCAGGCGCGGTCGCAGGACCCGACCCGGAGGCCCGTGCCTGTGACCGACGTCACAGGTCGGAGACAAGTGACTCGCGAGTAGGTTCGCAGGCATGTCTCGGACGATCGCGTCACTCCTCACCCTGCTCACCGCCACGCTCGCGGTCGGCGCCCTCGGTACGACGTCGGCGGGCGCCGTCGTCCCCGAGCCGCCCCGACCGGCGTTCTACGAAGCCCCCGCCGTCCTGCCGGGCGTCAACGGCGCGGTGATCCGCAGCGAGAAGGTCGCGTTCCTGCTCGACCCCCTCGACGCCACCAGCCTGGTCCGCAACGCCCAGCGGGTGCTCTACCGCACCACCAACCGGACCGGGAAGCCCATCGCGGTCTCCGGGACGGTGCTGGTCCCGACGACGTCATGGATCGGCCCGGGCACCCGTCCGGTCATCGGCTACGCGCCCGGCACGCAGGGCATGGCGGACCGCTGCGCGCCGTCGCGGCAGTTCTCCGAGGGCATCGAGTACGAAGGGCTCGGGATCGAGGCGCTCCTCCAGCGCGGCTACGCCGTCGCGATGCCCGACTACGAGGGCCTCGGCACCGTCGGCGTCCACACCTACATGGACCGGGTCTCCCAGGGCCGCGCCACGCTCGACGTCGTACGTGCCGCGCAGCGTTTGTCGGGCACGGGGCTCAGCTCGAGCAGCCCGGTCGGCCTGATGGGCTACTCGCAGGGTGGCGGCGCCGCGGCGTCCGCGGTCGAGCTCGCGTCCACCTACGCCCCCGACCTGCGGGTCAAGGGCGCGGTGGTCGGCGCGGTTCCCGCCGACCTGGCGAAGGTCGCCACCGCCCTCGACGGCGGGCTCTACTCCGCGTTCGCCTACTTCGCGCTCCGCGGTCTCTCGGCCAGCTACGATGTCGACCTCTCCCCCTACCTCAACGACCGCGGTCGCGCGGTGAGCGACCAGGTCGAGACCGAGTGCGTCTTCGACCTGCTCAACCACTCGTTCGTGAAGTCGTCGACGCTCAGCGCCAACGGCCAGCCGATGTCGGCACTGATGGCCGTCGAGCCGTTCCGGTCGATCGTCGAGGCCCAGCGGATCGGCACCATCAGGCCGACCGTCCCGGTGCTGGTCACCCACTCCGCGATCGACGACGTCATCCCGTACGCCGTCGGCAAGCAGATGGCGCGGTCGTGGTGCGACCGGGGCGCCAACGTGCGGCTCTCCACCAACCTCGCGCCGGGCCACGTCGGCGGCATCGTCCCGCAGACGACCGAGGCCCTGCCGTTCTTCGAGGCGAGGTTCGCCGGGCTCCCGCAGCTCAGCGGCTGCTGGCTGATCTAGCGAACTCCTCGGGGCATGCAACCGCCCCGCCGTCCCACGAGTCGTCATGCTGAGAGCAGACGACCAGTGGGAGGGTGGGCCATGCCCCCGAGGAGTGCGGTGGACCGCGTGCACGAGGTGTACGCCACGTCCTACCGCCGGCTCGTGGGCCAGCTCACCGGCGTCACCGGGGACCCGGTCGAGGCCGAGGACGCCGTGATGGAGGCCTTCGCCCGGGCCGTGAACTCCGGGCGCTCCTTCCTGGCGGCCGACAACCCCGAGGCCTGGCTGCGCACCGTCGCGGTCAACGTCACCCGCACCCGGTGGCGGCGCGGCCGCTTCTTCCGCGACGTCAGCCACCGCCTCGTCGCCGAGGAGTCGTACGCCGACCTGCCGGAGGACCGGCTCGTGCTGCTGGCTGCACTGCGCCGGCTGCCCGCCGCCCAGCGCGAGGCGATCGCCCTCCACCACCTCGCCGACCTCCCGGTGCATGAGGTGGCCGAGGCGGTCGGCGCCCCCGTCGGCACGGTCAAGGCGCGGCTGTCCCGCGGTCGGGCCGCGCTCGCGGAGCTGCTCACCGAACCCGAGCCGGAGATAGAGCCCACCGAGCGGAGCCCCCGATGATTCTTCCCACCGACCTCCAGCACGACGTCGCCGACCGAGTCGCCCAGCCCGGCTTCGACGCCGTCCTCGACCGGGCCGCCGCCAGCCGCCGTCGCCGCCGTACGACGATCGCGTCGGGGCTGGCCACCGCGGTCGTGGTCGGCGGGCTGGGCGCTGCCGCGGGCGGTCTGGTCGGGGCGGACGACGCCTCCCCCGACCCGACGCGACCGGCGACCTCGACGCCCTGGGACGGGACCAGCGCACCTGACGAGCGGCTGCCCTCGAGCGTCCGGGCGGTGCTCGACGACGACCAGGTCCAGCTGTGGTCGATCGCCGGTGGCGAGGGCGGCGCGCAGGTGGCGCTGTGGCGCGGATGCGACTTCGACCCGTGCCAGTTCGCACTGGTCACGCGCGACGGCGACGGCGTCTTCGGCGAAGTCCTGGGGGCGTCCTTCCCCACGGTCACCCCGGTGCCCGGCGGCTGGCTCGTCCAGGACGCCCGCGGAACCTTCCGGCTCTCCCCCGCGGGCGACCGGTCGGAGATCTTCGACACCGGGCCGGGAAGTGGCGACGTGATGGCCGGCGACACGGCGGTGCCAACTGTCGACGGGTGGCGCTTGCTGCGCGGCGACAAGCTGGTGCCGCTGCCGGCGCAGGCGGATCGGCGGACCTATGCCGCTCATGTCACGGCGGACGGGAGGCTTGTCGCCGTCACCGGCACCGGCACCGGACCCGTGACATGGATCTCCACCACCGACGACGGCCGGAACTGGGAAAACAAGATCGCGACGCGGGCCACGGAGAAGGTCAGCAGCGCCGTGGTCGCCGGCTCCGGCGACCACGTGGCCGTGGCCCTCTCTGGTGACGACCCGAGCGGCGGAATTCCCCTTCTCGACGTCCAGGTCTCGCACGATGGCGGCACCACGTGGGCGTCAGCAGCGGGCGTCGTGGCCCGAAGCCTGGACACCATGAGTACCGACCGGGTGCGGAACATGTCGGCGCTCGCGGTCGGGGCCGACGGCACGGCCTACCTGACCACCGAGTCGCACCACCTGCTGCGCATCGACGACGAGGGGTTCGTCACCCCGATCCAGCTGTCCGCGTTCGAGAGCGGCGTCTTCGCGTCGGGCGACGACGTGTGCGTGGTGGTCGAGCGCGGGCGCTACGACGCGCTGGTGTGCTCGTCCGACGGCCTCACCGAGTGGGCCGACCAGCCGTTGCCGGGACTCGGCTGATCGGCACCCACGACTCGGCTCAGACGATCCAGCCCACGTTGTCGGCGACCAGGTCGGCCATCGGGTAGATGCCCCGCAGCTCGCGGCGCCGCTCGAGCAGCTCGACCACCTGGCCGATGTTGCGGTCGGCCAGGCTCCGCCGGCGCTCCATCTCGATCGCGATCTTGTTCTCGTCCATGCTGACTCCCCAGTGCCAGTCGGGCGGACTCTCCGCCCTCGTGTCATTGGATCGTTCCAAACCCCGGCTACGCAACGGTTCCGGCCGTGTTAACGGCAGGAAAACTCAGGAACCTGTGACGGTTCGGCCGCGCACGTGGAGTCGCGCCGAGATCAGGAGGATGACGACACCCGCCAGCGACAGGACGAGGCCGACGAGGGCCGGGGCGCGCAGGCCGTAGCCCGAGGCGATCACCACGCCGCCCAGCCAGGCGCCGAGGGCGTTGGCGACATTGAGCGAGGCGTGGTTCATCGCGGCGCCGAGGGTCTGGGCGTCGCCCGCCACGTCCATCAGGCGCAGCTGCAGGTTGACCACCAGCACCGAGCCGAGCACGGTGATGAGGAAGACGACCGGCAGCGCGGCCCACCCGTACGGCGCCGTGGCCCAGAAGAGCAGCATCGTCGCGGCCATGCCCACGCCGCCGATGATGAGCGAGCGGAAGATCGACCAGTCGGCCATGATCCCGGCGACCCACGTGCCGACCACCATGCCGAGGCCGAAGAAGAGCAGGTAGACCGGGACCGAGCGCTCCCCCAGCCCGGACACGTCCGTGACGACAGGAGCGATGTAGGTGTAGACGGCGAACATGCCGCCGAAGCCCACGGCACCGGCCAGCAGCGTCAGCCAGACCTGCGGGACCTTGAAGGCGCTGAGCTCGCGACGTCCGCTCGCCTCGGCGTCACCGGGGCACGACGGGACGAACCACGCGACGAGGCCGAGGGTCACCACGGCCAGGCCGGCCGCGGCCCAGAAGGCGGCCCGCCACCCGAGCTCCTGGCCGAGCAGCGTCGCTGCCGGGACACCCACCACGTTGGCGACGGAGAGGCCGAGCATGACCTGGGAGACGGCACGACCCTTGCGCGAGGGGCGGGCCATGCTCGCCGCGACGAGGGACGCGACGCCGAAGTAGGCGCCGTGCGGCAGGCCGGCGGCGAACCGGGCGAGCATCAGCTGCTCGTACGACGTGGCGAGGGCGCTCACGCCGTTGCCCACCGCGAACGCGGCCATCAGGGCCACGAGCAGCGCCCGGCGGGGCAGCCGCGCGCCGAGGAAGGCGAGCAGCGGGGCGCCGACCACCACCCCGACGGCGTACGCGGAGATGACGTGGCCGCCCGTGGGGATCGACACGTCCACGCCGCGGGAGATCTGTGGCAGCAGCCCCATCGTCACGAACTCGGTGGTGCCGATGGCGAAGCCGCCCATCGCCAGGGCGACGACAGCGAGGCCGAAGTGGCGCGCGGTGACCGAGGGGACGTCGAGGTCGTCCGACGTCGGATCGGTGGTGCGGTTGCTGGCGGCAGTCGTCATGGTCATCACAGGATGCAAGACAGGACCCCCGAGGAGGTATTCCCCGGGGGTCCTGGTCGTGACGTGGGTCTCGGCGCCAGCCGAACGTGTCAGCCCAACGTGGCGAGGGCCTCGTTGAACGTCGCGGACGGCCGCATCACCGCGGCGGCCTTCTCCGGGTCGGGGCGGAAGTAGCCGCCGATGTCGGCCGGCTTGCCCTGCACCGCAAGGAGCTCGTCGACGATCGTCTGCTCGCTGTCGCGCAGCGTCGTGGCCAGCGCGGCGAACGCGCCGGCCAGCTGGGCGTCCTCGGTCTGCTTCGCCAGCTCCTCGGCCCAGTAGAGCGCGAGGTAGAAGTGCGAACCGCGGTTGTCGGTCGTGCCGAGCTTGCGACCCGGCGAGCGGTCCTCGTTGAGGAACGTCTCGGTGGCACGGTCGAGGGCGTCGCCGAGCAGCTTCGCGCGCTGGTTGTCGTCATAGCCGGCCAGGTGCTCGAGCGACGCGGCCAGAGCGAAGAACTCGCCGAGGCTGTCCCAGCGCAGGTAGTCCTCCTTGACCAGCTGCTGCACGTGCTTGGGCGCGGAGCCGCCGGCACCGGTCTCGAAGAGGCCGCCGCCATTCATGAGCGGGACGATCGAGAGCATCTTGGCGCTGGTGCCGAGCTCGAGGATCGGGAACAGGTCGGTGTTGTAGTCGCGCAGCACGTTGCCGGTCACTGAGATGGTGTCCTCGCCGCGACGGATCCGCTCGAGCGAGAACGTCGTCGCCTCGGCCGGAGCCATCACCTCGAGGGAGAGGCCGTCGGTGTCGTGCTCCTTGAGGTACTCCGTCACCAGCGCGATGAGGTTGGCGTCGTGGGCGCGGGTCTCGTCGAGCCAGAAGACCGCCGGGGTCTCGCTGGCGCGGGCGCGGGTGACGGCCAGCTTCACCCAGTCGCGGATCGAGGCGTCCTTGGTCTGGCAGGCGCGCCAGATGTCGCCGGGCTGCACGTCGTGCGACATCAGCACGTCGCCGGCGGCGTTGCGGACCTCGACCTTGCCCGCGGAGGGGATCTCGAAGGTCTTGTCGTGCGAGCCGTACTCCTCAGCAGCCTTGGCCATCAGGCCGACGTTGGGCACCGAGCCCATCGTGGCCGGGTCGAGAGCGCCGTGGGCGCGGCAGTCGTCGATCGTGGCTTGGTAGATGCCGGCGTACGACGAGTCGGGGATCACCGCGAGGGTGTCCTGCTGCTCGCCCGCGGCGTTCCACATCTGGCCGGACGTGCGGATCATCGCCGGCATCGAGGCGTCGATGATGACGTCGGAGGGCACGTGCAGGTTGGTGATGCCCTTGTCGGAGTCGACCATCGCGAGGGCGGGGCCGGAGGTGAGACCCGCCTCGAAGGCGGCCTTGATCTCCGCGCCGTTGTCGACGGAGTCGAGGCCGGCGAGGATGCCGCCCAGTCCGTCGTTGGCCGAGAGGCCCGCGGCGGCCAGCTGCTCGCCGTACTGGGCGAAGACGTCGGCGAAGTAGGCGCGCACGACGTGGCCGAAGATGATCGGGTCGGAGACCTTCATCATCGTGGCCTTGAGGTGCGCGGAGAAGAGCACTCCCTCCGCCTGGGCCCGGGCGACCTGGGCCTCCAAGAACTCGTCGAGCGCGGCCGCGCTCATGAGGGTCGCGTCGACGACCTCGCCCTCGAGGACCTTCAGGCCCTCCTTGAGGAGGGTCTCCTCGCCGCCCCCATCCGAACCGGCACTGGCCACGTGCACGATCGCGAGGGTGTCGTCGGCGTCGAGCACCACGGACTGCTCGTTGCTGAAGAAGTCGTCCTGGTCCATCGTCGCGACGTTGGTCTTCGAGTCGCTGCTCCAGGCGCCCATCGAGTGCGGGTGCGACTTGGCGTAGTTCTTCACCGACGCGGGCGCGCGGCGGTCGGAGTTGCCCTCGCGCAGGACGGGGTTGACCGCGGAGCCCTTGACCTTGTCGTAGCGGGCGCGGGTCTCGCGCTCCTCGTCGGTCTGCGGGTTCTCGGGATAGGCCGGCAGGTCGTAGCCCTGCGACTGGAGCTCGGCGATCGTCGCCTTGAGCTGCGAGATCGAGGCGGAGATGTTGGGGAGCTTGATGATGTTGGCCTCGGGCTGCGTGGCCAGCTCGCCGAGCTCGGCGAGGGCGTCGTCGACGCGCTGCTCGCCCGTGAGGCGGTCGGGGAACTGCGCGAGCACGCGGGCGGCCAGGGAGATGTCACGGGTCTCGACCTCGACACCGGCGGTCTTCGCGTACGCCGCGATGATCGGGAGGAACGAGTACGTCGCCAGCAGGGGCGCCTCATCGGTGTGGGTGTAGATGATCTTGGCCATGGGTAGGCAGCTCCTGAGGATCGACAGTAACTCTTGACGTCAAGATACCTGACGTGGGCACGCGGTGCGACTCGCCTACCCTCGCACCCCCGTGCGAGCGCGGCTAGGCTTCGCGTGGCCTACGCGGGGTACGGCCGTCACGACTGGGAGGACAGCTCGCGATGAGCGACACCATCGACACACCCACCACCGGCCAGAAGTTCACGGCCGAGACCCTGGGCACCTTCGTGCTCGTCTTCTTCGGCTGCGGGGCGGCCATGCGCAGCGGCGGCGACTACGTGGCCACCGGGCTCACCTTCGGTCTCACCGTGGTCGTGATGGCGTACGCCGTCGGCCGCATCTCGGGCGGCCACTTCAACCCGGCCGTCACGCTCGGCGCCGTCCTCGGCGGCCGGCTGCCGTGGAACCAGGTCGGCATCTACTCCGCCGCCCAGCTGCTCGGCGGGCTCCTCGCCGGCGCGGCGCTCTTCGGCCTCAACCACGGCTTCGAGGGCTTCAGCGCCGAGGGCAACATGGCGCAGAACTTCTTCGGCGACCAGGGCACCGGCTTCGCCTGGTGGGCGGCGCTGCTGCTCGAGGTCCTGATGACCGCCGTCTTCCTCTGGGTGATCCTCGCGGTCACCGACGAGCGTAACGAGGTCAACGTGGCGATGGGCCCGCTGGCCATCGGCCTGGCGCTCGCGATGATCCACTTCGCCTCGATGAGCGCGACCGGCACCTCGGTCAACCCGGCCCGGTCGATCGGCGTGGGCGTCTTCGCCGGCACCGACGCGATCGTCCAACTCTGGCTCTTCGTCGTCGCTCCCCTGCTCGGCGCCGCGATCGCCGGCCTGACCTACCCCGTCCTCTTCGGCCACGGCGCCGACGCGGTCGCGGGCTCGGGCCTCAACTTCGGCGGTGGCCGCAAGGGCCAGCAGTTCGTCCCGGGCAGCTACGAGGCCCAGTGGAACCAGGGCCAGAACCCCGCGCAGGGCGGCTGGGGCCAGCCCGGCGCCGCGTGGGGCGCGCCGCCCCAGCAGCAGTGGGGCCAGCCCGCGCAGCAGCAGCCCGACCCCTACTCCACGCCGCAGGCGCAGCCGGCTCCCGGGCAGTGGGGCCAGCCGGCCACGGCCGAGCAGCCGCAGCAGCAGCCGAGCCAGCCTGGCCAGTGGGGCGCGCCGCAGCCGCCGGCCCAGCCGCAGCCCGGACCGGGTGCACCCGGCCACTGGGGCAACCCCGAGGGCGACGACGACGGCCGTACGCAGGTCCGTCGGCCCGATCAGCCCTGACCGGACCGACTACTCGGCGAGCACGGCCTGCCACCCGGCGTCGACGTCCTTGATGCTGACCAGGCCGGCTCCCGACTCGTACACCCGCGTCGTGGTGTCGGCCTCGCCGCCGGCCGTCTCCCGCACCTGCACCATCTCGCGCGAGACGTCCTCGACCATCGTGCTCGGCTCGAGCAGGTTCGCGACGCGGTAGGTCAGCCAGCCGTCGCCGAGCCGGAGGTCGGCCGGCATGGCGAGGCCGGCCTCGGCGCCGTCCTCGCCGGCACGCCACGAGAGCCCGGTGTCGGAGTCGATGCCCACCAGCCACACGTTGCCGTCGTCGTCCTGGGCGTAGAACCGGGTCTCGTCCGAGGTCGCGCCGTCGATGTCCGTCACCGTGCGTAGGGCTGTCGCGGTCAGCCCGGCGACCTTGGTGGTCCCGGCGAGGACCTCGGTCTCGATGGCACCCTCGGCGCCCGTGACGTCGTACGTCCGGCTCGTCCCGGGCTCCAGCGCCAGCCACGGGTTGTCGACGACGGCCACGAAGTCGCTCGCGTCGGGCGACGGCGTCGGGATCACCAGCCCGTTGATCCCCGGGGAGTCGTACGGCACGGGCTGGCCGAGGCCGGCGCACCCGGTCAGCGAGACGAGCAGCGACGCAGCCAGCAGACCGGCCGCGCGACGTCGTACGGCTCGGGACATGGGCGCCAGCATGCCAGCCGCACACCAGAGAAACCGCGCTGCTAGCGTCAGCGGGACAAGCCAGACCACCACAGACCACCCCGTACGAGGAGAAGAATCGTGACCTCCGAACCCCTCAAGGTGGCCGTCACCGGCGCCGCCGGCCAGATCGGCTACAGCCTGCTCTTCCGCCTCGCCAGCGGTGCGCTGGCCGCGGACCGCCCGATCGAGCTGCGCCTGCTCGAGATCGAGCCGGCCCTCAAGACGCTCGAGGGCGTCGTCATGGAGCTGGACGACTGCGCGTTCCCGCTCCTCTCCGGTGTGGAGATCGGCTCGGACGCCGAGACGATCTTCGACGGCGTCAACCTCGCCCTGCTCGTCGGCGCGCGCCCGCGCGGCCCCGGCATGGAGCGCGGCGACCTGCTCTCGGCCAACGGCGCGATCTTCACCGCGCAGGGCAAGGCCCTCAACGCCGTCGCCGCGGACGACGTCCGCATCGGTGTCACCGGCAACCCGGCCAACACCAACGCGCTCATCGCGATGACCAACGCGCCCGACATCCCGCGCGAGCGGTTCTCCGCGCTGACCCGCCTCGACCACAACCGCGCGATCTCGCAGCTCGCGGCCAAGACGGGCGCCAGCGTCACCGACATCAAGAAGATGACGATCTGGGGCAACCACTCGGCGACCCAGTACCCCGACCTCTTCCACGCCGAGGTCACGGGCCAGAACGCCGCTGAGCTCGTCGGCGACCAGTCCTGGCTGGAGAACGACTTCATCCCGACCGTCGCCAAGCGCGGCGCCGCGATCATCGAAGCCCGCGGCTCCTCCTCGGCCGCGTCCGCCGCGTCGGCGACGATCGACGCCGCGCACGACTGGCTCTTCGGCTCGGCGCAGGACGACTGGGTCTCGATGGCCGTCGTGTCCAGCGGCGAGTACGGCGTGCCCGAGGGCCTCATCTCCTCGTTCCCGGTGACCACCTCCGGTGGCGACTGGTCGATCGTCGAGGGCCTCGAGATCGACGAGTTCTCCCGCGCCCGGATCGACGCCTCGACCGCCGAACTGGCCGACGAGCGCCAGGCCGTCACGGAGCTCGGCCTCATCTGAGCCATCTGCTTCACGCACTCTCGAGCGGTGTGTGAGACATGTTCTGCAGCCGCGGAACCTGTCTCACACGCCGCTCGTGCGTTGAACGGTCCTAGAAGCCGCCGGGCTGGTCCGGGATCGAGCCCGCGAGGAAGATCAGCAGCCCGCCCAGCACGAGCAGGATGAGGGCGTCCAGGACCTTGTGGCGTACGGCGAGCATGCCGGCGTCGCGGGCGCGGAGGACCAGACGGACCAGGGCAGCGAAGACGAGCGCGCCGCCCATCACCCGGATCCCGGTGCGCCACTCGTCGAGCGTGGCGACCGTGATCGCGACGGCCACGGTGGCCAGCACGAGCAGGTAGAACATCCCGCCGATCGTCGAGGGGTAGCGCCGCTCCTGCTCGCCCGGAGCGCCGTCGGGGGTCCCCTGCTCGGGTTCGACCATCACGCCCGGACGGACTTCTCGGCGATCTCGACGATGTTGCTGAGCAGCATCGCGCGGGTCATCGGGCCGACGCCCTTGGGGTTGGGCGAGACCCAGCCTGCGACGTCCCAGACGCTCGCGTGCACGTCGCCGGTCACCTTGCCGTCGACGCGCGAGACGCCCACGTCGAGGACGGCGGCGCCCGGCTTGACGATGTCGCCGGTGATGATGCCGGGCACGCCCGCGGCGGCGACCACGATGTCGGCGTTGCGTACGTGGGCCGCGAGGTCGCGCGTGCCGGTGTGGCACAGCGTGACGGTGGCGTTCTCCGAGCGGCGCGTCAGCAGCAGCCCGAGGGGCCGGCCGACGGTGAGCCCGCGACCGACCACGACGACCTCCGCTCCGGCGATCTCTACGTCGTGGCGACGCAGCAGCTCGATCGCACCGACTGGCGTGCAGGGCAGCGGGCCGGACTCCCCGAGCACCAGCTTGCCGAGGTTGGTCGGGTGCAGCCCGTCGACGTCCTTGTCGGGGTCGACCCGCGAGAGCAGCGCGAACTCGTCGAGCCCGGTCGGCTGCTGCACGAGGAAGCCGGTGCACGCGTCGTCGGCGTTGAGCTCGTCGATGACGGCCTCCACCTCGGCCTGGCTCGCCGTCGCGGGAAGGTCGCGGCGGATCGAGGTGATGCCGATCTCGGCGCAGTCCTTGTGCTTCGCGCCGACGTACCAGTGGGAGCCGGGGTCGTCGCCGACCAGCACCGTGCCGAGACCCGGCACGACTCCCTGCTCCTTGAGGACGGCCACGCGCTGGGCGAGCTCGGCCTTGATGGTCCGCAGCGTGGCTGCGCCGTCCAGGGTCTGTGCCGTCACGTCGGTCATCCTAGGGATCAGTGGAAGAAGTGGCGGGTGCCGGTCAGGTACATCGTCACGCCCGCGGCCTCGCACGCGGCGACGACCTCCGGGTCGCGCACCGACCCGCCGGGCTGGACGATCGCACGCACGCCGGCGTCGATGAGGATCTGCGGACCGTCGGCGAACGGGAAGAACGCGTCGGACGCGGCGACGGCGGAGGTGACCCGCTCCCCCGCGCGCTCGACCGCGAGCCGGCAGGAGTCGACGCGGTTGACCTGACCCATGCCGACGCCCACGGAGGCACCGTCGGCGGCGAGCAGGATCGCGTTGGACTTGACCGCCCGGCACGCGCGCCACGCGAAGGCGAGGTCGGCGAGCACCTCGGGCGAGGCGGCCTCGCCCGTCGCGAGCGTCCAGGCCGAGGGGTCGTCGCCCTCGGCGGAGATCACGTCGCGCGCCTGCAGCAGCAGGCCGCCGGAGATGGCGCGCATCTCGCCACCGCCGCGGTGGAGCGGCGGGCACTCGAGGATACGGATGTTCTTCTTCGCCTGCAGCGCCTCGATCGCGCCGTCCTCGTAGCCCGGCGCCACGATCACCTCGGTGAAGATCTCCGCGACCTGCCGCGCCATCTCGACGGACACCGGCACGTTGGTGGCGATGACGCCTCCGAAGGCGCTGACCGGGTCGCACTCGTGGGCCTTGCGGTGCGCGGCAGCCACGTCGTCGCCGACCGCGATGCCGCACGGGTTCGCATGCTTGATGATCGCCACGGCGGGCCCGTCGAAGTCGTACGCCGCCCGGCGGGCCGCGTCGGCGTCGACGTAGTTGTTGTGGGACATCTCCTTGCCGTGGTGCTGCGTCGCCTGGGCGAGGCCGGGGCCCTCGGGGAGGAAGCCGTTGGAGTAGAGCGCCGCGCCCTGGTGGGGGTTCTCGCCGTAGCGCAGCACCGCCTCCTTGTTCCACGTCGCGCCCATCCAGGCCGGGAAGCCCGAGCCCTCGCTGGTGTCGGTGAGCACGTTGCCCATCCACGACGCCACGTGCACGTCGTACGTCGCGGTGTGCACGAACGCCTCGGCGGCGAGGCGCTGGCGCTCGGCCAGCGTGAAGCCGCCGGCGGCCACCGCGGCGAGCACGGCATCGTACGTCGCGGGCGAGGTGACGATCGCGACGCTGGGGTGGTTCTTGGCGGCGGCGCGCACCATCGACGGACCGCCGATGTCGATCTGCTCCACGCACTCGTCGGGGCTGGCGCCCGAGGTGACGGTCTGGGTGAAGGGGTAGAGGTTGCTGACGACGAGGTCGAACGGCTCGACGCCGAGCTCCTCGAGCTGAGCCACGTGGGACTCGAGGCGGCGGTCGGCGAGGATCCCGGCGTGCACGCGCGGGTGCAGCGTCTTGACCCGACCGTCGAGGCACTCGGGGAAGCCGGTGAGGTCCTCGACCTTGGTCACCGGCAGGCCGAGCGACTCGATGAGCGCGGCCGAGCCGCCGGTGGAGACCAGCGCGACGCCGGCCTCGTGCAGGCCGCGGACCAGGTCGTCGAGACCGGCCTTGTCGTAGACGGAGACAAGGGCTCGGCGGATCGGGATGCGCATCGGGGTGGGCAGGTCGGACACGGGACTCCTCGGATGGTGATTGAGTCGGGGCACCCAGGCGTTCGATGCTCCCGCGCGTCACTCCCTGGTGGTTGCCCACCTGCGCCAGTCGTGTGGCAGCAGACTAGCGATCCCGACCGCCGATGCGAACCCGGCGACCCTCGACGGTGATGCCCTCGCGCGCGATCCGCCCGACCGCGTCGACGAGCATCGCGCGCTCGGCCGTCTTGATCCGCTCGTGGAGCGAGGCGACGTCGTCGTCCTCGGCGACCTCCACCGGCACCTGGGCGACGATCGGGCCGGTGTCGACTCCGGCGTCGACCACGAAGAGGGTCGCCCCGGTGACCTTGACGCCGTGCTCGAGCGCGTCGCGCGGGCCGTGCATCCCGGGGAAGGCCGGGCACAGCGCCGGGTGGGTGTTGAGGGTGAGGAAGCGGCCGAGGAAGTCGGTCGACAGCAGCTTCATGAAGCCGGCCGACACGACGAGGTCGGGCTCGAACCGCTCGACCAACGTCGCCATTGCGGAGTCCCAGCCCTCACGGGTCTCGAAGTCCGACACCGACCGCGAGAAGGTGGGGACGCACGCCCGTTCGGCGCGCGCCAGGCCCTCGATCCCCTCGCGGTCGGCGCCGACAGCGACCACGCGGGCGCCGTACGTCGGGTCGGCGCAGGCGTCGAGCAGGGCCTGGAGGTTGGTGCCGGAGCCCGACACCAGGACGACGAGGCGAGCGGTGCGGTCCACGCCCCGGAGTCTAGGGGCGGCGAGCGAGCCGGCTCGCGACGAGCGCCGCGATGGCCGTCGTGACCGGCACCGCGGCCAGGATGCCCAGGCCGCCGACCAGCCCGCGCACGACCTCCTGGGCGACGATCTCCTGGCTGACCGCGATGCCGAAGGGCAGCTCGAGGGCCGAGAAGACGAGCATCAGCGGCAGCGTCGCCCCGACGTACGCCAGGACGAGCGTGTTGACGGTCGAGGCAGCGTGCGAGCGGCCGATGCGCATCGCCCGGACGAAGAGCGAGCGCGTGGTCGCCCCCGGGTCCAGGTCGGCGAGCTCCCAGACCGCCCACGTCTGGGTGACGGTGACGTCGTCGAGCACGCCGAGCGCGCCGATGACGAGCCCGGCGAGCAGCAGCCCGCGGAGGTCGACCTGGCCAGCGATCCCGGAGATGTACTGGCTGCCCTCGTCGACGAGGCCGGTGAAGTGCCCGACCCGCGTGAAGACCAGGCCGAGGACCCCGATGAGCACGAGCGAGACGAGCGTGCCCAGCATCGCCACGGTCGTACGCACGTCAAAGCCGTGCGAGAGGTAGAGCGTGACCAGCATGATCGCGGCGGCGGTCACCACCGCCACGGCGAGGGGCGACGACCCCTCGATGATCGCGGGGAGCGTGAACACCGCGATCAGCACCAGCGAGTACGCCAGGCTGGCGAGCGCCCCGATCCCCCGCCAGCGCGACAGCGCCAGGACGCCGACGGCGAAGAAGAGGGTCAGGACGAGGAGCGGCGGTCCGCGGTCGAAGTCTTGGAAGGCGTACTGCTCACCCGGCGGCGCCTGCGCGGCGAAGGACACGATGATCCGGTCGCCGACCTCCACCTCCGGGGCGCCCGGACCGAAGGGCAGCAGCGCGACGGCCTGGCCCGGCGCCCCGGCGCCGGAGAGCAGGTCGACCTCCGCCACCTGGCAGCCGTCGATGGCCCGCGCCTGCTGGCAGGGACCGATGTCCCGCACCTTCGCCGTCCCGCGTTCGACGTCGGTCCCCAGCCCGGAGACCTGCAGGTCCCCGTCGGGCCAGAGCACCGCGAGGCCCACGACGGTCGCGAGCACCAGGGGTCCGACGAGCAGCGCGATGAGCACCCGCATCCCGCGCGGGGCAGGACCGAGCGACGGCCGCTCGGCGTGGCTGTGACCACCGCCCACGGTCAGACCTCGGTGGACTCGGCGGGCTCGTCGTCCGCCCAGGCGCGGGTCGCGCGCCACACGAGCAGGGCGACCACCGCGGCACCGAGGAGGGCGCCGATGCCGCACGCGGTGACCGCGTGGACGAGCACGTCGCGGCTGAAGGGACCGACGAAGCGCATCCGGCCCGGTCCGGCGGCGCCGCCGGACAGCGAGGCGAGGACGGCGAAGCCGAAGCCGGCCACGAGCCCACCGCCGCACCCGGCGAGGGCGACCTGGTCCCAGGCGAGCGTCCGGGTCCGGAGCGTCCGGTAGGCCGCGATCGCGGCGACGAGCGGCGGCAGCAGCATCAGGCCGCCCACCCAGGCGGCAGGCGTGCCGACCGCGGGCAGCGCGGCGATGATCGGGACGACGGGGAGCGGACCGAGCACGACCGCGCCGGGCGTGACGAGCGTGGCGCCGCCGACGGCGAACCCGGGGCCGAGGAGGAAGGAACCGGTGAAGAGCGCCGCGTTGGGGACGAAGGCGGCGTTGACGAGGGCGTAGAGGCCGGCCTCGGACGGGCTCGGGTGGAGGCTCGAGGTCATCGTCGCCGCGTCGTCCAGCGACAGCGCCAGCGTCAGCAGGAACGCAACGGTCGACACGACCAGCAGGGCGCCGAGCACCGCTCCCGCGACGGCAGCACCGGCACGGACGGTCACCGGCACGAACGTCGCCCAGATGGCGGCCCGACCCGACCCGACCGCGATCGCGGGTGCCGCCACGAGGGCCGTCATCACGACGGTCCAGGCCAGGACGCGCGGCACCGACGGGTCCACCGAGGTGCCGGCGGCGAGTGTGGCGACCACGACGGCCACCACCGCGTACCCGGCGAAGAACGTCATGATCGCGATCGGCACCGTGAGGTCGCGCTCGCCGTCGGAGATCCGGTCGGCGTCGGGACCGTGCCCGGAGACGGCGTCGCCGACCCGGTGCCCGATCCGCCACATCGACCACACGGTCATCGCGGTCACGCCCAGCGGCACGATCGTGACGCGTGCGCCCATCACGGTGAAGCCGGACCCGTGGCCCGCCAGCCACGCGAGGGCGCCCATCCGCATGCCGTCGCGGGGCGCGCCGTGCACGCCGGCGTCGGTGACGAACCAGCCGATCACCCCCACGGCGAGCAGCACGACGAGCGGGGCGAGGGCGGCCGCGACACCCCCGAGGGTCGCGATCAGCACGAGCGGCCGCGAGCGGGCAGCGTCGGTCCGGGCAGTGTCGGGACGGGTGAGGAGCGACGTCATGGCCGATCCATCATCACCCGGTGCCCGCCGCCGACGGCGCTGCCACGCCGCCCACGGGCGATGTGCGCACCGTGTGCCGCTCCCGTACCGTGGACTGGTCATGAGGAGCCCCGAGACCTTCGACGCCTACTACGTCGAGACGCGCACGCGCCTGCTGCACGAGGCGTACGCCCTCACCGGCGACGCCCCGGCCGCCCGGGCCGCGGTGCGGGACGCCTTCGTGGTCACGTGGCACCACTGGCGCAAGGTCGGACACCTCGACGACCGCGACTCCTACATCCGCCCGATCGCCTTCCGTCGAGCCCGACGCCGGCACACCGCCCGGATCTGGCACCGCGACAAGTCCCTGGCCCCCGAGGCGCGCACCACGCTCGACGCGCTGTCCAAGCTCACCCCGCGCCAGCGCGAGCTCCTCGTGCTCAACGGCCTGTCCACCCTCTCGCTCACCGACATCGGGCGCATGGTCGGCCTGCCGCGCTCCGACGCCGAGCGCGAGCTGCAGACGGCCACGTCACAGTTCTCGCTCGCCCGCGACGTCCCCACGACGGAGGTACGCCGCCTCCTGCACGACCTCGCCGCGCCCCTGGAGGAGATCCGCTGGCCGCGCGCGACCGTGATCCGTCGCTCCGGGGCCGCGCGCCGTCGTACGCACACCGTCATCGGCGCGGGCGTGGCGGCCGCTGCACTCGTCGTCTCCGGCTCGCTCGTCGCCACCGGGGCCGACGCCGAGCCGACCAGCCTCAGCGAGGAGAAGGTGTCCACCGGCGTCACCGTGCACGACCCGGCGCCGGACGAGGCCACCGGCGAGCAGCTCATCGACGAGACGACGCTGCTGTCCTCGACCCAGATGGCCCGCTTCGGCTCGGGCCTGGACTGGGCGGAGACCGCCACCACCGACAACCTCGCCGGCAGCGGACTCCTCGCCCCCTGCCAGCGCGAGCGCTTCTCCGACCCCGCCGGCGTCACCGCCCTCGCCCGCACCTGGGAGGGGTCCGCGACCCGCACGGTCCGGGCCAAGGTCGGCAAGGGTGAGGGCCAGCGCACCGACAAGCGCACCGAGACGAGCGTGGAGTCGACCGTCGTCCAGCTCGTGGAGATGTCGAGCGACGCCGACCAGGCCGCACAGAGCTTCGAGACGGCCTCGGCCTGGTACGCCGGCTGCACCGACCCGCGCACCCAGCTGATGGACACCCGCACGGTCAAGCGCGTCGGCGAGGAGGCCCGGGCGTTCCGGCTGCGCACGTGGGGGAAGGTGCCGTCCACGATCACGGTGGCCCTGGCCCGCACCGGCAGCCTCGTGGTGACCACCGTGGTCCGCAGCACGGGCCGCCCGGCGAGCGACAAGGCCACCCTCACGGGGCTGGCCGCCTCCGTCAACGCGCTCTGCGGGACCGACGGGGCCGGCGCCTGCGCCGGCCGTGCGCGGGCCAACCGCACGGCACCGCTCGACATCGGTACGCCGGCGGGGCTGCTCGCGGTCGTCGACCTGCCGCCCGTCGCCGCCGTCCGCGGCCCGTGGGTCGGCATCCCCCCGGAGCGGGCGAAGACCAACTTCGCCTCCACGCGCTGCGACCGCACCACGTTCACGGGCAAGGGCATCTCGCGCGCGCTGACCCGGACCTTCGTCTTCCCCGAGACGACCAACGCCCTGCAGCTCGGCCTGACCCAGACCATCGGCACGATGAACCAGGCCAAGGCGTCGACGTTCGTCGACCAGGTCCGCACCCGGATCCGGCAGTGCGGGCAGGCCAACCTCGGCACCAGCGTCACCCAGCTGGCCACGTCGTCCTCGACGTCGGGCGACCTCAGCGTGTGGGCCCTGTCGACCGAGCTCAACGACAAGCAGTCGTTCCCGTTCCTGATGGCGATCGGGCGCGACGGCACCACCGTCTCGCAGCTCGGCTTCGCCCCTGACCGCTCGATGACGATGTCCCGCGACGACTTCGTCGCGCTCGCGCGCCGGATGCTCGAGCGCATGGCCGCAGCTCCCGCACGGGACTGACGCAACCTTTTCGGCCTCCGCGGTGTCTTAGGTGTCGTGAGGCATCGAGCACGGCTGTTCGCCGCGACCCTGACCTGCGCTGTCGCGCTCGTCGGGTGCGGCGGCCAGCCCTCGGACCTGGCGACGTCGGGAGACGGCGCGGCGGACGACACCGTGTCCGACGCGACGACCGAGCAGTCGGACGGTCCCGCCGAGGTCGAGCCCACCGGCGCGACCACGATCCCGGACGACTTCCCCCTGTCGAGCGGCATGGGCGGACCGGACGACGCCATCGCGACCTCACGCACCGGCACCGGCCTCCGCGACCTCACCCTGTGCGGCACCTCGCCCCTGCGAGGCCTCGGCACCCGCGACCGGATGGTCGCCGACAACAGCGGCGGCGAGGCGCTCGACAGCCGGGAGCTGCTGATCCTCGGCAGCCCGGACGAGGCGGCCAAGGTGGCGCAGTCGTTCGCCGACCTGACGTCTCGGTGCGACCTCACCATCGTCAAGGACGGCGTCCAGACGACCACCGAGGTGCGCGAGTCGCCGTTCGGGTCGCACCCGGCCACCCTGCTGGTGCAGACCTACGCCGTCGACGGCGAGTCCGTCCCGGGCGCGATCGTCATCCACGTCGTGCCGGTCGGCGCGGCGCTGCTGGCGACACGGACGTACGGCGAGTGGGAAGACGTCGAGCAGGGCATCGCCGACACCGTCGCTCTGACTCGCGACACCGTCTCGGCCATGGCGCTGTTCGATCGTGCGGCCAGCCCCGGAGCGACGCCCACCGCGGGTCCGGCCGGCGTGGTGACGCCCGTACCCGACGACTTCCCGCTGGCCGTCGGGCTGCCGGAGGACGACGGCGAGACGGAGGTGTCCCCGCCCTCGCCGGACGGCGACGGGATCGGTGTCGTCGAGATGTGCGGCCGGGAGGTGTGGCCGTTGGGCGGCACCGCCGGAGGCAGCCGACGCCTGGTCACGGGCGCGCTCGGCCCGGAGTACTTCGACGGCCGTGAGCTGATCGTGCACGCCGACGCCGAGGTGGCCTCGAACGTGATGGCCGTCCTCCGCGGGGCGGCCGGCGACTGCCGGTCGGTCGACCACCAGGTGTGGACGGTCCTCGACCGCGACACCGGCTACGACACGGTCACGGTCGGGCTGACGTACGACAACAGCCTGGGGAGCTCGGTCTTCCAGGTGACGAGGGTCGGTGCGGCACGACTGATGGTCCAGACATACGGTGAAGGCTCGCTCGCATCGCTGGACGAGCAGGCTGACGGGGTCACGGAGACCACGGGGAAGATCGTTCCGGCGATGTGTGTGTTCACGAAAACGGGGTGTTAACCAGTCATGTCCATTCCTTCGACGCTGGCCAGCTCGGCCTGCCCGACCCTGCCCTCGCCACGCCGCGTCTCCGCGGTGGCGCCCGTACGCCTGCTCGGCGCGCACGTAGTGTGGCGGATCCTCTGGGAGGCGCAGCGGCCCGCCCGTCACGAGCGCCCTCCGAAATCGACGACGGCCCCGCAGGTGGACCTGCGGAGCCGCCTCGAAGGCCGTCTGGACGACCCGGTCGATCAGAGGTTCTGAAGGCTAGAGCTCGTTCAGGATGGCCCGCATCAGGGCTGCGGTCTCGGACGGCGTCTTGCCGACCTTGACCCCGGCGGCCTCGAGGGCCTCCTTCTTGGCCTGCGCGGTGCCCGAGGAGCCGGACACGATGGCGCCGGCGTGGCCCATGGTCTTGCCCTCGGGAGCGGTGAAGCCCGCGACGTAGCCGACGACCGGCTTGGTCACGTGGTCCTTGATGTAGGCCGCTGCCCGCTCCTCGGCGTCGCCGCCGATCTCGCCGATCATCACGATCGCCTTGGTGTCGGGGTCGTTCTCGAACGCCTCGAGCGCGTCGATGTGCGTGGTGCCGACGATCGGGTCTCCACCGATGCCGATGGCGGTCGTGAAGCCGAAGTCCTTCAGCTCGAACATCATCTGGTAGGTCAGCGTGCCCGACTTCGACACCAGGCCGACCGGGCCAGTGCCCGCGATGGTGTGCGGCGTGATGCCGGCCAGCGACTCGCCCGGCGTGATGATGCCGGGGCAGTTGGGGCCGATCATCCGGGTGGACTTGCCGTCGAGGTACTGCACGACCTCGGCCGTGTCGAGGACCGGGACGCCCTCGGTGATCACCACGAGGAGCGGGATCTCGGCGTCGATGGCCTCGATGCAGGCGTCCTTGGTGAAGGCCGGCGGGACGAACGCGACCGACACGTTGGCGCCGGTCTCCTTCATCGCCTCCTCGACCGTGCCGAACACCGGCAGCTCCTTGCCGCCGAGCTCGACCGTCGTGCCGGCCTTGCGGGCGTTGACGCCGCCCACGATGTCCGCGCCCGACTCGACCATGAGGGTGGTGTGCTTCGCGCCCATCCCGCCCGTCATGCCCTGGACGATGATCTTGGAGTCCTTGTTGAGGTAGATGCTCATGTGATTGTGTCCAGTTCTCTCTCAGGCCTGGTGGGCGAGCTCGGCGGCCTTGTCGGCCGCGCCGTCCATCGTGTCGACCTGGGTGATCAGCGGGTGGTTGAGCTCGTCGAGGATCGCGCGACCCTTCTCGACGTTGTTGCCGTCGAGGCGTACGACGAGCGGCTTGGTGGCGCTGTCGCCGAGGATCTCCAGGGCACCCTTGATGCCGTTGGCGACCTCGTCGCAGGCCGTGATGCCGCCGAAGACGTTGACGAAGACGCTCTTGACCTGCTCGTCGTTGAGGATCACGTCGAGGCCGTCGGCCATCACCTGGGCGTTGGCGCCGCCGCCGATGTCGAGGAAGTTGGCGGGCTTCACGCCGCCGTGCGCCTCACCGGCGTACGCGACGACGTCGAGGGTGCTCATCACGAGACCCGCGCCGTTGCCGATGATGCCGACCTGGCCGTCGAGCTTGACGTAGTTGAGGCCCTTGTCCTTGGCCTTCGACTCGAGGGCGTCGGCCTCCTCGCGGATCTCGAACTGCGCGTGCTCGGGGTGGCGCACCTCGGAGGCGTTGTCGTCGAGCGAGATCTTGCCGTCGAGCGCCTCGAGCTTGTCGCCCTCGAGGCGGGCCAGCGGGTTGACCTCGACGAGGGTGGCGTCCTCCTGGACGTAGACCTGCCACAGCTTCTGGACCATCTCGATGGCCTGGTCACGCAGCTCGGCCGGGAACTTCGCCTCGTCGACGATCGCGGCGGCCTTCTCCGGCGTCACGCCCTCGATCGCGTCGATGCGGATCTGACGGACGGCCTCGGGGTTGGTCTTGGCGACCTCCTCGATCTCCACGCCGCCCTCGACCGATGCGATGCACAGGTGCGAGCGGTTGGACCGGTCGAGCAGGAAGGAGAAGTAGTACTCCTCGACCGGCGGCGTCGCCGGCGTGACCAGGACGCGGTTGACGCGCAGGCCCTTGATCTCCATGCCGATGATGTCGCGGGCGTAGGACTCGGCCTCGTCGGCCGTCTTGGCGATCTTCACGCCGCCGGCCTTGCCGCGGCCACCGGCCTTGACCTGCGCCTTGATGACGGTGACTCCGCCCATCTCCTCGGCGGCTGCGCGCGCGGCCTCGGGGGTCTCGGCGACCACACCCAACGTCGTTGCGACTCCGTGCTTCGCGAAGAGCTCCTTCGCCTGGAATTCCATCAGGTCCACGAGGTGACCGATCCTTTTCGTCTGCGAACAGTGGCGGGTTTTCCCTCTCGGCACCCTAGACCTCCGCGGGGCGGTCGCACGAGGTCGGGTGCACGTGGTGGTGGTCACCTCCCGGCTACGTTGAGGGGCATGTCCTCGGTGATGTGGTTCAGGCGCGATCTCCGCGTGCGGGACAACCCGGCGCTGCTCGCAGCGCTCGAGGACGGCACCGCGACGGCCCTGTTCGTGGTCGATCCGGCCATCTGGTCCGGCGCCGGCGCGGCGCGGCAGGCCTGGCTCGCGGCCAACGTGCTGGCGCTGGCCGAGCGCATCCCGCTGACGATCCGCCACGGCGACCCCCGCGACGTCGTGCCGCGCGTGGCCGACGGTCGCCGGGTGCACGTGTCGGCCGAGACCACGCCGTACGGCCGCCGTCGTGACGAGGCCGTGGGCGAGCGGGTCGAGCTGGTCGCCACCGGTTCGCCGTACGCCGTCGGGCCGGGGCGGGTGCGCAACGGCAGCGGCAACCCCTACCAGGTCTTCACGGCCTTCGCCCGCGGCTGGCGCGAGCACGGCTGGCCGGAGCCCGCCCACACGCCCCGCTCCCCCGACCTGGCGCCCGCCGACTCGCACGCGAAGGCCGTCGACCTCCTGGAGAAGTCGGTCGCGGACGCGCCGTTCGATCTGCCGGGTGCCGGCGAGGACGCCGCCTGGCGGCGCTGGCGCGAGTTCCGCGAGGACGGCGTGCGTGCCTACTCCAACGAGCGCAACCGCCCCGACCACGACGGCACCTCGCGGCTCTCGCCCTACCTCCACCTCGGGGTGCTCCACCCTCGCTCGCTGCTCGCCGACATCGACACCCGCTCGACGTACGCCAACGAGATCGCCTGGCGCGAGTTCTACGCCGACGTGCTGTGGCACGAGCCGGCGTCGGCGTGGGCCGACCTCAAGCCCGCGCTGCAGGGGATGGCGTACGACGAGCCGGAGGACGCCGTCGAGGCCTGGCGCACCGGCACCACCGGGTTCCCGATCGTCGACGCCGGGATGCGGCAGCTGCTGCACACCGGCTGGATGCACAACCGGGTGCGGATGATCACCGCGTCCTTCCTCACCAAGGACCTGCACGTGTGGTGGCCGGTCGGCGCGCGGCACTTCCTCGACCTGCTGATCGACGGCGACGTGGCCTCCAACAACCACGGCTGGCAGTGGGTCGCCGGGACCGGCACGGACGCCTCGCCCTACTTCCGCGTCTTCAACCCGATCACCCAGGGGCTGAAGTTCGATCCGCAGGGCGACTACGTACGTCGCTGGGTCCCGCAGCTCGACCACCTGCCCGGCAAGGCCGCCCACGAGCCGTGGAAGTCCGACGTGGGCTACGAGCAGGACTACCCGGTGCGGATCGTCGACCACGCGGATGAGAGGGTCGAGGCGCTGGACCGCTATCGAGCTGCACGCGGCTGACCTGCAGGTATGCGCCTTTTCTGGCCTTCAATGCAACTTTCCGTGATCTTTCCGTTACAGTCGTGCGCGGTCTTGCCGACCACCCCCCTGACCCGGCAGATTGGTAAATACCCCTATGGGCAACCACCGAGCGGAGCGCGCTCCCCAGCGTCGCACCTCGGCAGCGGCACCCCTGAATGGCAAGCGACGTGCGACCACGCCGCCCCGCCGTTCGGTGTGGCGCAGCGTGCCGTCCCTCCCGCTGGTGGCCGGTGTCGCCGTTCTGGCGATCTCCGCAGGTGGGGCAGTCACCGCGTCCGGCGCGGGCGTCACGGCACTGACCTCGTCGGGCTCCTCGCTCGACGCCGCCGGCTCGATCGGCACCGCTGCAGGCCAGGCGCTCTCGCGCCGCGGTGTCGTTGTCAGCCGCGACGGCACCCGCAGCTCCGGTGAGGAGACCGACCCCGAGCTGGTCGCCCTCGCCGAGAAGCAGATGGCCGAGCGTGAGGCCAAGCTCGCCGAGATCCGCAAGTCCGCGGAGAAGCAGGCGGCGAAGATCAAGGAGAACAAGTGGCTTCTCCCCCTCGACGTCTACCAGATCACCGCGACCTTCGGTCAGTACGGCCTCTGGGCCAGCTACCACACCGGCCTCGACTTCAACGGCAACACCGGTGATCCGATCCACGCCATCGCCAACGGCACGGTCACCTCGACCGGCTACGACGGCGCCTACGGCAACAAGACGGTCGTCACCCTCGATGACGGCACCGAGATCTGGTACTGCCACCAGACGTCGATCTACGTCTCCGTCGGCGAGCGCGTCTACGGCAGCGACGTCATCGGCACCGTCGGCGCGACCGGCAACGTGACCGGCTCGCACCTCCACCTCGAGGTCCGCCCCGGTGGCGGCGGCCCGGTCGACCCGTTCAACGCCTTCGTCGAGCACGGCATCGTCCCCTGACCGACACTGCGCCAGCAGTGTCGTAGTCACGGAAGATCGAGTAGCACGCGGCGACCGAGGAACGAGGTCGCAAGCGCGTATCGAGATCTCTCGGCCGGCGTGCCTACGCGCCTGAGCCACGCGACCCGCAGCAGCGCGCGCCCGAGCGGTGGCCTAGCCACATTCGCGAGCCACCACGTGTGGGTGGACCACCGCTGACGGACGTGTCGGCGTACGACTCGCGCTCCAGCGGTGGCCGAGCCACATCCCCGAGCCAACGAGTGTGGGTGGACCACCGCTGACGGACGTGTCGGCGTACGACTCGCGCTCCAGCGGTGGCCTAGCCACGTTCCCGAGCCAACGAGTGTGGGTGGACCACCGCTGACGGACGTGTCGGCGTACGACTCGCGCTCCAGCGGTGGCCGAGCCACATTCCCGAGCCAACGAGTGTGGGTGGACCACCGCT
>NZ_SDWV01000007.1 GCF_004137345.1 Nocardioides zhouii | reverse complement strand
GGGCAGTGACCCAACGGCACCTCGGGTGCATCAGCGATCAGGTGACCGCCGACAGGAAGATGGTGCACCAGTGAGCGCGCGTACACCGCTCGCCGGCGCCCTCGTTGCCGAGGGCATCTCCTTCGTCGGCACGCGGGTGTCGATGATCGCGATCCCGTGGTTCGTGCTCTCGACCACCGGGTCGGCCACCCAGACGGGGCTGGTCGCCGCGGCCGAGATCACCCCGCTGGTGATCTTCAAGGCGCTCGGCGGGCCGCTGCTCGACCGGGTCGGTCCCCGCCGGGTCACCCTCGTCTGCGACCTCCTCTCGGCCTTCGTCGTCGCCGCGATCCCCCTGCTCCACGGGCTCGGGATGCTCGGCTTCCCGACCCTCCTCGTGCTGGTCGCGGTCGCCGGCGCCCTGCGCGGGCCGGGGGACGCCGGCAAGGGCGCGATGAGCCCCGAGATCGCGCGCGTTGCGGGCTACTCCCTCGAGCGGGTGTCCGGACTGGCCGCAGCCGTCGAGCGCACGTCGTCGATGGGCGGCGCGGCGCTGGCCGGCCTGCTGGTCGCCGGCGTCGGCGCGGCCAACGCGCTCTACGTCGACGCCGCCTCCTTCCTCGTCTCCTTCGTCGTCTTCGCCATCGCCACCACCGGGCTCGGCCGGCCCGTCCCGCGGGAGGGCGACGTCACCCCGACGTCGTACGTCCACGAGCTCCGGCAGGGCTGGGACTTCCTGCGCACCGAGCCGGTGCTCGTCGCAATCTGCGCGATGGTGGCGGTCACCAACCTCGTCGACCAGGCCTACAGCGCCGTCCTCGCACCGGTGTGGGCCAAGGAGTCCGGCGCCGGGGTGGCCGTGCTCGGCACGCTGTTCGCCGTGATGAGCGGGGCCTCGGTGCTGGGCGCCCTGACGGCGGCGCGGTGGGGCGAGACGCTGCCGCGCTACCGGACGTACGTCGTCGCGTTCCTGATCTGCGGTGCGCCGCGGTTCGTCGTGATGGCGCTGGAGTCGCCGCTGTGGGCGGTCTTCGCGGTCACGTTCGTCGCGGGCGTCGCGTCGGGCTTCCTCAACCCGATCCTCGGCGCGGTGATCCTGGAGCGGATCCCGCCCCCGCTGCTCGGGCGGGTCTCGTCGCTCAACACCGCGATCTGCTGGTCGCTGATGCCGCTCGGCGGGGTGCTCGGCGGGCTGGCCGTCGCCGGCCTCGGCCTCTCACCCGCGCTGCTCGTCGCCGGTGCGGCGTACTTCGTCACGACGATGGCGCCGACCCGCGTGCCGTCCTTCCGGCGGATGGACCGCGCCCCGGAGGGTGATCCGGAGCCGGTGTCGAGCGGTGGTCCAACGACATTCTGAAGACTTCGACTGTGGCTGGAGCACCGCCCATCGGCGTGTCGTTTCGTGTCTCGCTGGGGGCGGTGGCGGAGCGACGTTTCCCGCCGGCGGAATGTGGTTGGACCACCGCTCCACGATGCTCAGGGTGTGAAGCGCGCCGCCACCTCGACGACCCGGTCGAAGGCCTCGGCCTCGCCGATGCTGACGCGTACGCCCGAGCCGGCGAAGGGCCGGACCGAGATCCCGATCTCGCCGCAGGCCGCGGCGAACTCGAGGGCGCGCTCGCCCAGGGGGAACCAGACGAAGTTGCCCTGCGCATCCGGCAGCTCCCAGCCCACCTCGCGCAGTCGGGAGACGAGGTCGGCGCGGCGCTCGACCAGGTCGTCGACGCGGGCGAACAGCTCGTCGCGCGCGGCCAGCGAGGCGATCGCGGCGGCCTGCGCGACGTGGCTGACCCCGAACGGGAGCGAGACCGCGCGGAGCGCTCCGGCGATCGGCGACGGGGCGACGGCGTACCCCACGCGGAAGCCGGCCAGGCCGTACGCCTTGGAGAACGTGCGGGTGAGCACGACGTTGTCGTGGCGGCGGTAGGTCGCGATGCCGTCGATCGCGTCGTCCATCCGGACGAACTCGAGGTAGGCCTCGTCGACCACGACGACGACGTGGGACGGGACCTTCGCGATGAAGGCGTCGAGGTCGGCCTGGGTGACGGCCGGACCCGTGGGGTTGTTGGGCGTGCAGACGATGACCACCTTGGTGCGGTCGGTGACTGCGGCGGCCATCGCGTCGAGGTCGTGGCGGCCGTCAGCGGTCAGTGGCACCTGCACGCTGGTCGCGCCGCCCGCAGTGACGGCGATCGGATAGGCCTCGAAGGAGCGCCAGGCGTAGACGACCTCGTCGCCGGGGTCGCAGAACGCGTTGACCAGCTGGTAGATCAGCCCGACCGAGCCGGTCGCCGCCGCCAGGTCGTCGACCGGCACGCCCATCGCCTCGCCGAGCGCGGCGTACAGCGCGGTGCTGCCCATGTCGGGGTAGCGGTTCATCTGCGCCGCGGCCTCGGTCGCCGCCTCCAGCACGCCGGGCAGCGGCGGGTAGGGGTTCTCGTTGGACGAGAGCTTGTAGGACGTCAGCCCCTCACGGGCGACCGGCGGCTTGCCGGCGATGTACGCCGGGATGGCGAGCACGTTGGACCGGGGCTGGGGAGAGGGGGACGGAGCCATGCCCCGACCTTAGTGAGCCGGTTTCCGTCCCCGCCACGGGCGGGTGAGCGGCAGCAGGAGCACACCGATCAGGAAGCCCACCCCGGCGCCGACGATGTTGTCGACCATGTCGGTGACGTCGCAGGCGCGGTCGATACGGGCCAGCTGGAGCTGGGCGAGCTCGACGCCCACGCTGTACGCCGCCAGCAGCGCGAGCCCGATCGGGGCGAGCACCACGCCGGACCACCAGCGGCCGACGGCGAGCACGAGGAACATCCCGGCCGGCACGAAGAGCAGCACGTTGAGGGTGCGCTGGTCGAACCCGAGACCCTCGAACGCCGCACCGTTGGGACCGCCGTAGTCCCACGAGCAGGAGTCGCTGCGGCTGTCTGCGGGCACGATCCCGACGTCGGCTCGGGTGGGGACCAGCGTCGCCACCGCGATCGCCGCCAGCGACCAGACCAGCCCCGAGACGGCCACCGCCGAGAGCGTGCCGAGCCGCGCGCGCAGCGACAGGCCGAGGAGCGCCGACACGACGCCGGCGGCCAGGACGGCGAGCACCATCACGCCCGTCCCGCCGAAGGTCACCACGGCGGTGAGGCTAGCCGGTGGTCCGCGTTGGCTACCCTCGCCTCATGCGCTTCGTGACGTGGTTGCTGACCTATGCCGCCGGGCTGGCCGTGGCCGCCTGGCTGCTCGACGGGATCTTCTTCGACGGCCCCGCCAACGGCCAGGCGGAGATCCAGGAGAAGATCCTGCCGCTGTTCGTGGTCGCGCTCATCCTCGGACTGGTGTCGACCTTCATCGAGCCGGTGATCAAGCTGCTCTCGCTGCCGTTCATCATCCTCACGCTCGGCTTCCTGCTGCTCGTGATCAACGCCCTCATGCTGCTGCTCACCGCACGGCTCGCGGACGCGTTCGACCTCGGCTTCCACGTCGACGGCTTCTGGAACGCGCTGGTCGGCGCCGTGATCGTGACCGTCGTCGGCTGGGGCGTCCGGACGGCGCTCCCCGCGCGGGACTGATGCGGGTGCCGGACCCCTCCAGCCAGCCTGCCCCGCTCCCTCCGCCCCGGTCGACCGACGGCTACCGCATCGCGCTCGTCTGCCTGGGCAACATCTGCCGCTCCCCCACCGCGCACGTCGTGCTCGAGCGGCGCCTCGCCGACGCCGGGCTCGGCGGCCGCGTCGAGGTGGCGTCGTCCGGCACCGGCGGCTGGCACGTCGGCAACCCGATGGACGAGCGGGCCGCTGCCACCCTCTCCGCCGCCGGCTACGACCCGAGCCGGCACCGCGCGCGGCAGTACGGCGCGACGTGGCCCGAGGCGTACGACCTCGTGCTCGTGATGGACGCGGCCAACCTCGCCGACGTCGGCGGGCGTACGGAGCGGGTCGGCCTGTTCCGCGACTTCGATCCGGTCGATCCGGGTGGCGAGGTGCCGGACCCGTACTACGGTGGTGCCGACGGCTTCGAGGAGGTGCTGGCGATGGTCGAGCGCACGAGCGACGCGATCGTGGGCGCCCTTCCCGGCACGCTCGGCACCCCGGCCGGGGACCACGCCTGATGGCTCGCCAACCGTTGGCCGCCCGGCGCGCCGAGGAGCTCCTCGGGTCGTCGGTCGTCGCGACCTCGCCCGTCGCGGGCGGTGACATCGCCACCGCGACCCGGCTGCGCCTCTCCAGCGGCCAGACCGCGCTGATGAAGACGTTGCCGCACGCGCCCGAGGGCTTCTTCGAAGCCGAGGCGGCCGGCCTGCGCTGGCTGGCCGAGGTCGACGGCGGCATCCCGCTCCCGCAGGTGCTGGCCGCGGCGAGCGACTGCGTGATCCTGGCGTGGATCGAGCAGAGCTCGAAGACGCCGGCCGAGGCCGCGGTCACCTTCGGCCAGCAGCTCGCGCGCACCCACGCCGCCGGCGCCGACGACTGGGGCCTGGACCACGACGGGTTCATCGGGCGGCTGCCGCTGCCGAACAAGACGGCCGGCTCGTGGGCCGAGTTCTACGCCGTACGCCGGCTGCTGCCCTACCTCAAGCTCGCCCGCGACCGCGGCGCCATCACCGACTCCGATGCGGCTGCGGTCGAGGCGGTCGTCGGCCGGCTCACCGAGCTGGTCCCCGACGAGCCGCCGGCCCGTCTGCACGGCGACCTCTGGAACGGCAACTGCCTCTGGGGCCAGGACCTCGCGATCCACGTGATCGACCCGGCGGCCTACGGCGGGCACCGCGAGGTCGACCTGGCGATGCTGCACCTCTTCGGGCTCACGCACCTGCCGCGGGTCGTGGCGGCGTACGACGAGGCGCACCCGCTCGCCGACGGCTGGGAGGACCGGCTCGGCCTCCACCAGCTGTTCCCGCTGCTCGTCCACGCCTGCATGTTCGGGGGGAGCTACGGCGCGCGGGCCGGGACGATCGCGGCGCGCTACACCTGAGCCGAGTGCGCTCGCGGTCGTGGTCGCCGCAGGGCTCCGCACTCGACTTCTCAGGTCTGGCTCAGGCCGCGGTGGCATCCTTGCCGCGTGACCGACTCCAAGCCCCGCGTGTTGGTCGTCGACGACGATCGCGCGGTGCGTGACTCGCTGCGCCGGTCGCTGGAGTTCAACGGCTACGAGGTCGTCCTCGCCGCCGACGGCGCCGAGGGGCTGGTGGCGGTCGGCGCCCAGCATCCCGACGTCGTCGTGATCGACGTGATGATGCCGCGCCTCGACGGGATCGAGACGACGCGGGCGCTGCGTACGGCCGGCAATGACGTACCGATCCTGGTGCTCACCGCCCGCGACGCGGTCGGCGACCGGGTCGAGGGCCTCGACGCCGGGGCCGACGACTACCTCACCAAGCCCTTCGCGCTGGAGGAGCTGCTGGCCCGGCTCCGCGCGCTGCTGCGCCGGGTCGTCCCGGACGAGGACGGCGACGGCGAGCTGCTGACCTTCGCGGACCTCACGATGGACGTGTCGAGCCGCGACGTCTCCCGCGGCGGGCGCCCGATCGAGCTGACCCGCACCGAGTTCACCCTGCTGGAGATGTTCCTGCGCCGGCCGCGGCGCGTGCTCGACCGGTCGTTCATCCTCGAGGAGGTCTGGGGCTTCGACTTCCCGACCAGCGCCAACTCGCTGGAGGTCTACGTCGGCTACCTCCGCCGCAAGACCGAGGCGGAGGGTGAGTCCCGGCTGATCCAGACCGTACGCGGCGTGGGCTACGTGCTGAAGGAGACGTGACCCGGATGAAGCCCGACGCCGCGCTCGCCCAGGGTCGCTTCCACTACCGCCGGTCGCTGGCGTCGCGCGTCGCGGTCCTCACAACCGTCGCACTCGGGGTGTCGATCGCGATCCTGTCGCTGACGGCGTACGTCGTGATGCGCCAGCAGCTGATGAGCTCGCTCGACCAGTCGCTGCTCAACCGCGCCCACAAGGCGACCACGATCTCCGCCCTGTCGGACCTCACCGTGCGCGGGTTCCCGCCGTGGGTGCTCGGCGCGGCCGACGTGCGGATCATCTTCGTGACCGCGGACGGCCCCCCGAGCGGCACCGACATCCCGCACTTCACCCTCGGCCAGCCGGAGTACGACGTCGTCACCGGGCGCCGGGACTCCACGGTCCGCACCCTCGTCACGGAGGAGGGCGAGCGCTTCCGCGTCGCCACCGTGTCGGCCGGCAGCGGCCAGGCGCTCGTGCTGGCCCAGCCGCTGGCCACCAACGACCGCACCCTGGAGAAGCTCGGCGGCGTGCTCTTCGCCTTCGGTGCGCTCGGTGTGCTGACGGCTCTGCTGGCGGGCTGGCTGGTGGCCCGCAACGGCCTGCGACCCGTACGCCGGCTGACCTCCGCGGTCGAGCGCATCGCCGTCACGGAGGACCTGACCCCCCTGCGGATCGAGGGGGACGACGAGGTGGCGCGCCTGGCGACGGCGTTCAACCAGATGCTGCTCGCGCTCGGCGCGTCGCGCGACCGGCAGCGTCGGCTGGTGGCCGACGCGAGCCACGAGCTGCGTACGCCGCTCACGTCGCTGCGCACCAACCTCGACCTGCTGCGGCAGGCGGAGGGCAACACCGCGCTGCCGGCCGAGGCGCGGCTCGAGCTGCTCGACGACGTCCGCGGGCAGATCGAGGAGTTGAGCGCGCTGGTCGGCGACCTCGTCGAGCTGGCCCGCGACGAGCCGATGACCCACGTCGTCGCCCAGGTCGACCTCGCCGACGTCGTCGACCGCGCAGTGACGCGGGTGCGGCGGCGCGCGCAGGGGATCTCCTTCGACGTCGCGACCGACCCGTGGGTCGTCGTCGGCGACTCGAGCAGTCTCGAGCGGGCGGTGACCAACCTGCTCGACAACGCCGCCAAGTGGAGCCCCGCCGACGGCACCGTGATCGTCCGGCTCGCCGACGGCGTGCTCGTCGTCGACGACCAGGGCGACGGTGTCGCCGAGGCCGACCGGCCTCACGTCTTCGAGCGCTTCTTCCGCTCCGAGGAGTCGCGCGCGATGCCCGGCTCCGGGCTCGGCCTGGCGATCGTGCGGCAGGTGATCGACCGCCACGGCGGCCGCGTCGAGGTGTCCCAGGCGCCGACCGGCGGGGCTCGGTTCTCGCTGTGGCTGCCGGGCGTCGACGCCCTTGTAACGCCGGGTTAGTGCTTGTACCCACCCCCTTGCTCGGGGGTGGGTACAAGTAGTAACCCGGCGTTACAGCTGGTCGGGGACGTCGAAGACGCGCAGCAACCGCTCGGCCTTCCACTCCGACTCGGCCCACTCCTCCGCGAGGTCGGACTTCACGGTGATCCCGCCGCCGGTGCCGAGGCGCCAGGTGCCGGTGCCGTCGGTCGTCAGCGACCGGATGACGACGCCGAGGTCGGCCGGGCCGTCGCCACTGATCCAGCCGAACGCGCCGGCGTACACCCCTCGCGGCGTCGACTCGACCTCGCCGATGACCTCCATCGTGCGCAGCTTCGGGGCGCCGGTCATCGAGCCCGCCGGGAAGAGCGCGCGCAGTGCCCCCACCGTGGTCACGTCGTCGCGGAGCCGGCCGCGGACGGTCGAGACGAGCTGGTGCACCGACGCATAGCTCTCGACCTCCATCAGTGCGGGCACCTCGACCGACCCGACCTCGCACACCAGCGACAGGTCGTTGCGCAGCAGGTCGACGATCATCAGGTTCTCGGCGCGCGTCTTGGCGTCGCTCGCCAGCCGCTCGCGCTGCCGCTCGTCCTCGTCGGGGGTCGTGCCGCGCGGCGTCGTGCCCTTGATCGGCTTGGTCTCCAGGTGCCGGTCGGGCGTCACGAGGGCGTACCTCTCCGGCGAGCTCGACAGCAGCCACGCCCGGGCGCCGTCGACATCGTGCTGGAGGAAGCCGGAGTACGGCGCGGGGTTGAGGTCGCGGAGCCGGACGTACGCCGACACCGGGTCGAGGTCGGACGCGATCGTGAGGCGGTGGGTGAGGTTGACCTCGTACGAGTTGCCGGCGTGGAGGTGCTCCTGGACGGTCGCGAAGGCGGCGGCGTACGACTCAGGAACCCCTGCTGTCACAGAGGTGGGCGGAGCTTGGCGCTGCTGGGCCGTTGCAACGGCCGAATCGCGACGGAGTCCCCGCTCAAGCGGTGACTCCGACGGAGAGCCCGACGGAGAGCCCGACGGAGAGCCCGACGGGCTGACCGCGTGCTCGAACACCCGCACCGCGCGAGGGCGCATCCAGACGGCGTCGGGGAGGGTGGGGTCGCCGGGGCCGGGAAGGAGTGCGGGGAGGTCGGGCCGCGAGGCGTAGCCGAGGTAGCCGAACCACTGCTCGCCGGCGACCATCCGCTCCTCGAGGACAGTGAAGATGTCGTCACCGACGACCTCGGACGTCCCGCCCGTGTGGGCGCGCACCTCCCGCCGGGTCGCCGACCAGGTGAGGGAGACGTCGTCGTCCTCGAGCCAGCCGATGATCGAGCGGCTGCCGGACCACTCCCGCGCGCCGCCGCCGTCGAGCCAGAAGCAGCGCCGGTGGCGGGCCGCCACGTCGAGGAAGAAGGAGACCGGTTCACTCATGCACGTACTCGCTTCGCTCCGTGCGCACATGAGGCACGTATCACCCTGTGCTGGATGGCTCGCTGGCTGCGCTCACTCACGAAGGAAGTTCCTGACCAGGTCGGCGCCGTGCGTCGAGAGGATCGACTCGGGGTGGAACTGCACGCCCTCGAGCGGCAGGTCGCGGTGCCGGACCCCCATCACGACGCCGTCCTCGCTCCACGCGGTCGCGACCAGCGCGGCCGGCAGCCGCGTGGCGCCGAGCGAGTGGTAGCGCACGGCCGCGAAGTCCTGCGGCAGGCCGTCGAAGACGCCCGCGCCGTCGTGGCGGATCGCGGCCACGTCACCGTGCGCCGGCGTCAGCCGCGAGACCGTCCCCCCGTACGCCGCGACCAGCCCCTGCATCCCGAGGCAGACCCCGAGCACCGGGCGCGTCCCGGCCAGCAGCACGGCGGTCCCGACGGCGAAGTCGACCGGCGACGCGGGGTGGCCCGGACCGGGCGAGAGCACCACGTGGGAGTGCCGGAGCACGTCCTCGGCCGCCACCTCGTCGTGCTGCACGACCCGCGGCAGCGCGCCGGTCACCGCGGCGATGAGGTGCACCAGGTTCCACGTGTAGGAGTCGTGGTGGTCGACCACGATCACGTCCGGCTGCACGCGCCGACAGTAGTGCTACTGCCTCACGCCGCGACACGCCTCCGACACCGGCTCGTCGCCCTTTTCGCGGCAGCCGTCGAACGCGGCCAGCTTCGCCATCAGCAGGTCGACCTCGGCCTTCCGCTTCGGACTGGCGAAGGCGTTGCGCTTCTCCCAGCGACTCGCGCCGTAGCGGTAGAACTCGTAGCCCCACTCGGTCGTACGGCGCCGCGGGTCGAGGTCGAGCCGCACCAGCAGCGCACGCCGGCTCCGAACGGCCGTGTACGACGGGATCCGGTCGAGCTCGGCGCCACTGAAGGCCGCGTCGGGATCGCCGCCGGTCAGCGTCTGCTGGGTGTGCTCGAGGAACGCGTACGACTGCCGTACGAGCGCGGGTTGCGACAGCGTCGGCACGAGCGAGAGGCCGCTGCGGTAGGGCGCAGGTGCGAGCCCAGCCAGCTCCTCGAAGGTCGGTGCGAGGTCGATGTTGCTGGTCACCTCGCGCCGCGCGCCCGGCACGACTCCCGGCCCGGTGACGAGCAGCGGCACCCGCACGTCGGTGTCGTACGCCGTGCCCTTGCCGCGCCAGAGGCCGTTCTGGCCGAGGTGGAACCCGTTGTCGGAGGTGAGCACGACGTACGTCTCCGGGCCGACCGTGCGCAGGATCTTCGTGATGAGCCGGTCGGCGGACTGCGCCATCCGGGCCCGGTCGCGCAGGTCACGGACCGCGGCCGCCGCGGGCAGCGTGGGCACGGTGTTCCAGGCGCGGGCGGGCTTGCCGTCGACCGTGCGGGGCCGGTTGTCCTTGCGCCGATCGGCGAACCCGGGCAGGTCGTCGACGGTGAGCTTGCGGCACGCGACCCGCCCGCAGCTCCGCTCGCCCGCGCGGTCGCGGAACATCGGCGGGAAGAGCGGGTCGTCGGCGTAGTGGCCCTCCGGCTGGGTGCGGCTGTGCGGTGCGTAGAGCGAAACCTCCAGGAAGTACGGCGCGTCCGCAGCCTCGTTGGCCGAGAGGAAGTCCATCGCCAGGTCGCCGATCACCGTGCCGGCGTACGCCTTGTCCTTGGCGCTGTCGCTGGCGCTCGCGGTCGGCGCGTCGTGCTGGGTGAGCCGCATCCGGCCGTCTACCACCGAGGTGCTCGCGAAGTCCCAGCCGTCGTACGCCGAGCCGAAGACCGTGTTGAACGTCGACCAGCCCGGCACCACCGGCGGGAGCGCGCGACCCGGCGACCACTCGTACTCGTTGAGGAACTTGCCGACGAAGCCGGTCGTGTAGCCCGCCTCCTGCAGCCGTACGTTGAAGGCGCGCTCGGGGTTGCCGTTCGTGTCGTACGCCGGCCAGCCGCCGAGCATCGAGCTGCCCTCGTTGCTCGTGTTGGTGCGCACGCCGGTCTGGTGCGGGTACTGCCCGGTGAAGAAGCTCGAGCGCGACACGCAGCACAGCGAGTCGGTGACGAACGAGTGCGGGTAGGACGCGCCTGCCTTCCGCATCCGCTGCACTGACCGCATGGTCGGCGCGAGGTCCATCGAGAAGTCGTCGAGCATCACCACGACGACGTTGGGGCGGGCGTCGGGCGCGGCCGCCGGAGCCGGGGCAGTCGTCCTCCCCGTCGCGACGCCGCACCCCGCTGCGCCGAGCACGAGCGCGAGCAGGCAGAGGCCGGCCCACGCTCGTCTGAAGTGCTGCATGTCGTTCCCCCGTCGTGTCCCGAGTCACCAGACTGGTGGCGGCCGGCGCCGTCGGTCGCCCGCCACGCCGGTCCGACTCAATGTCTACCAGACGACTTCACTTAGCCACCCGTCCCGGTATCTAGGGACGTTCTGGTAGGTCGACGGCCCTTCCGACCACCCAGATCGTCCCTAGATACCGGGAGGGAGGGGGCGGGCGTCAGCGGACGAGGAGGTCGCGGACCGCGCCGTGGAGCAGGTCGTAGCCGTTCTCGGTGAGGATCGACTCGGCGTGGAACTGGATGCCGCGGAAGTGCGGGCCGATGACGGCGTGGATGTCGCCGGTGGCCTCGTCGGCCTCGACGCGGACGTCGGCGGGGAGATCGAAGCCGTCAGGCACCCGGCCCACGAACGTGTTGTAGAAGCCCACCCGCTCCGTACGCCCGTCGAGGCGCACGGGCGACTGCGTGCCCTGGAAGACGACGTCCTTGTAGCCGAGGTCGAGGCCCAGCCGGTCGCACAGCGTCTGGTGACCGAGGCACACCGCGAGGAACGGCTGGCCGGAGGCGAGCAGGTCGTCGACGGCGCGGCGGAACGCCGCGATCTTGGGGTGGTCGCCCTCGCGCGGGTCGCCGGGGCCGGGGCCGACGATCACGAGGTCGGCACCGTCGAAGGCACCCGTCGCGTAGTCCTCGTGCCGCACGACGCGCGCTGTCATGCCGAAGACGCCGAGGACGTGCACGAGCATGTTCACGAAGTCGTCCTCGCCGTGGAGGATCACCGCGGTCTGCCCGGCCAGCGCCGGGTCGGCAGGCTCGCCCGCCTGGTCGGTCAGCCAGAAGCGGGAGAGGCGCTGGTTGCGCGACCCCAGCGCGAGCAGGACGTCCTCGTCGCGCGCGAGGTCGGCGATGTCCGAGCCGTCGGAGGTCGCGGCCGGGGCCAGCCCGAACGCGCTGAGGATGCCGCCGGCCTTGGCCCGCGTCTCGGCCACCTCGTAGGCCGCGTCCGAGTCGCGTACGAGGGTCGCGCCCGCGGTGACCTTGAGCTCGCCGTCGATCGAGACGTCGGCCGTACGGATCAGGATCGGGCTGTCCATGGTCGGGGTCCCGTCGGGCGAGCGGCCGAACAGGGCCAGGGCGGCGCCGTAGTAGCCGCGCCCCTCGGGCTCGTAGTCGGCGATCAGCCGGCACGCGTTCTCGACCGGCGCGCCGGTCACCGTGGCGGCATACATCGTGTCGCGCAGGATCTCGCGGTGGTCGCGGTCGGAGCGGCCGGCGAGGAGGTACTCGGTGTGGATCAGGTGCGTCATCGGCTTGAGGAACGGCCCGAGCACCTGGCCGCCCTCGTGGCAGATGTCGCACATCATCTTGAGCTCCTCGTCGACGACCATGAAGAGCTCGAAGACCTCCTTCTCGTCGGCGAGGAACTCCAGCAGGCGTTCCTTGGTGTCGCCCTCGCCGGCCACCCGGAAGGTGCCGGAGATCGGGTTCATCCGGACGTCGCCCGAGCGCACCGAGACGTGCCGCTCCGGGCTGGCGCCGATCAGGAACCGCTCGCCAGTGAAGAAGCAGAAGGTCCAGTACGCCCCGCGCTCGCGCTCCATCAGCCGACGGAGCACCGTGAGTGCCTTCGTCGCGTCCCAGTCGGCGAGGACGGCGCGGTAGTGCCGGCCGATGACGAGGTTCGCACCCTCGCCCTGGCCGATCTCGTCGCGGATGATCGCCTCGACGACCTTCCCGTAGTCCTCGTCGCTGGTGGTGAAGCCGCCGCGGTCGGCGAGCTCGACGGCCACGTCCGGCAGCGCGGCGATCAGGTCGTCGACCGACACCTCGTGCTCGGCCTCGATGTCCACGACCGTCAGCGGGGTGCCGTCGTCGATGGCCGCGAAGCCGCGCTCGCGCACCTGCCGGAACGGCACCGCGACCAGCCGGTCGGCGCTGCGGCCGGCCTCCGGGGCGCCGGCCTCGAGGGGGATGTCGAGCAGGGACGCCACCTCGTGCGGCGTACCGCCGATCAGGCCGGCGGTCGGCGAGGCCTTGCGCCGGATGACCGCCCACGCGCCGTACCCCTGGACCTGCTCCAGGAGGTCGGGCACGGCACGGGTCTCGGTCATGGCCGAAACCCTACGGCGGGGCGCCGGTGCCGGGTCCGGGCGTCTCAGCCGCTCCGACGCCACTAGAGTCGCCGACGACCATTCACGCCCCGGCAGGAGGACCGAGTGAGCGACCCGACCGTGCTCCTGCGGCTCGCGGGCACCGGCCCCGCCGACCGCCTGCGCGCGTGGGTCGAGGCACTGGGCCGGGCCTCCACCGGCCGGCGGCACCTGCACCTGCCTGACGCCGAGCCCGACGCCGAGCCCGGCGACGAGCTCCGTCAGTGGTGTGCGCAGGCCGGCGTGGAGATCGGCGGCGCGAGCGATGCCGACGTGGTGGTCGTCGCGGCCGCGTACGACCTCCCCTCGCCCGGCGCCCTGCACCGCCTGGTCGCCGCCACCGCCGCGTCCGGCGAGCCGCACCAGACCCGGGTCCTCCCGTGGGGGGCGACGGCCGACGGACCGGACGCGGAGCCGGCCCCGACCCCTGTGGTCTGCGTCGCGTTCCCCGCCGGAGCCGACCAGGACGCCGACCCCACTGGCGTACGCCGCCTCGAGTCCGCCGCCGTGTTCACCGACCGGCGCGTCGACGGGACGACGGCACCCGCGTCCGCCAGCAACACGGTGCCGCCGTACGGCCATCCCGCAGCCCTGCCGGCGACCGCCCTCCACCTCCTCCTGCGCCAGGCCGGGCTGCCGACCCCCGAGCTGCCTGCCGGGCTGGAGGACCGGCCCTTCCTGACGGTCGTCACCCGCACCCAGGGCACGCGCCTGCTGCTGCTCGAGGAGACGCTGACCTGCCTGGCCGGCCAGACCTCGCGCGACTTCGAAATCGTGCTCGCCTGTCACCGGGTGGGTGTGGACGCCCTCGCCGCTGTGCGCGAGGTCGTCGCGGCCACGCCGGGCTGGCTGCGCGAGCGCATCCGCGTGCTGGAGGTGGACCGCCCCGGTCGGGCGGCTCCCCTCAACGACGCGTTCGACGCGGCACGCGGGAGGTACGTCGCGGTGCTCGACGACGACGACGCGGTGACCCTCGACTGGGTCGCGGCCTTCGCCGAGCTCGAGTCGCGTGCGCCCGGGACGGTGCTGCGCACGGTCGCGCTCGCCCAGGAGGTCCATCCGGTGCCGTCCGGGCCCGACGGCGGGGGCGCCGTTCCGGCCGACGACGGGCCGGCCCGCCCAGTGTGGCCGGCGGCCTTCAGCATGGTCGACCACCTCTGGGACAACGCCTCGCCGTTCATGACGGTCGCGATGCCCCGGGGCGTGTACGCGGACCTCGGCCGCCGGTTCGACGAGGGCCTCGCCACCAACGAGGACTGGGCCTACCTCATGGACGCCGCGGCCCTGGCCGGCGTCACCAGCGGGCCCGCGGCGACCAGCGTCTACCGGCTCTGGGCCCGGACGGAGGGCTCACGCGACATCCACGACGCCGACGTCTGGCGAGCCGCCCGCGAGGCCGTGCTCGCCGAGGTCGATGCCCGCGTGCTCCTGCTGCCGCCGGGCGCGGGTGCCGACGTACGCCGGCTCCGGAGCGAGCTCGAGGAGGAGCGGGCCGAGAAGTTCCGGTTCGCCGGCCTCAACGAGCAGGCGGCCAGCGACCTCGTGACCGTCAACGAGGCCGTCGACGCCCTGCGCGCCCGGGTGGCCGAGCTCGAGGAGCGGCTGCGGCGGCAGCGCGAACGCGCCAGGAAGCGGGAGTGACCCGAGAGGACCGCCGCGCGAGCGGCTCCCTCTACGATGACGCGGTGCCAGTCTCAGGACGCGTGATCCACTACTACCCCCGATTCCTCGATCACCGGTCCGGGGTCACCGAGAGCATCGCCTCCTGGGCCGCCATCGCCGCGACGGGTGGCCCCACCGAGGTGTGGGTCGCCGGCGAGCGCGACGGTGCCCACCGTGATGCGGAGCGTCTCGACGAGCTGGGAATCCCGCTGCGACGCGTCTCCCACGTCGGCCGGAGCAGCCGCACGTACCTGATGAAATGGTGGGCGACGAACCTTCGGCGGGGCGACATCCTCTACGTCCACGAGGGCTGGGTGCCGTCCAACGTCCTCGCGGTCCGCCATGCCCGCCGGGTCGGGGCGACGGTCGTCGCGATGCCGCACGGCGTCTACGCACCGCAGATCGTCGACGCGGGCCGCGACATCCTCGGGATCCGTGCGCGCCTGGAGCGGCACGCGCTCCGCCGGGTCGACGCCGTGCACCTGTTCTTCCCCTCAGAGGTAGCCGAGGTCTCAGCCGTGGCTGGGGCCGCCGTGCCAGCCGGGGTCTTCTCCAACCCGGCACCGGAGATCGACGCCTCGGGGGCCTGGGTCGGGGACGGGGACTACTTCGTCTGGATCGGCCGGTTTGTGGTCGACCACAAGGGACTGGACCTCCTGCTGCGCGGTTGGGCCGAGCTGCCCGCACCGCGCCCGCGCCTCGTCCTGGCGGGACCTGACTACCTGGGCGGACGGGCCGAGGTCGAGGCCCTCGTGGTGCAACTGGGCCTGGGTGACTCCGTGACGACCCGGCACTCGGTGTCGGGGCCGGAGAAGGAGGACCTGATGATCCACGCCCGGGGCTATGTCCACAGCAGCCGTTGGGACGCGTGCAGCATGGTGCTGCTCGAGTTCATGACGCGGGGCACGCCGTGCCTGGTCAACTCCACCGTCCATGCGGCCGCGGACTACGCAGCGGCCGCCGCCGCTCTCACGTTTTCCGACGTGCAGGAGTTCCCCCAGCGGATCGTCGAGCTGTCCAGCGACGACCGGCTGGGAGAGCGCGCGGCCCACCACATGCGCGCCGAGGTCTCCGCCGAGGCCCTCCGCGCTCCCTACCTCGCCTGGCTGGAGAGCCTGCGTCACTCGGCCCGGTAGCGCGGCCGGCGTCGACACGCGCCTCACCGACCCGTCGGACCCGAGGTCACCCATTGTTAGAGTCGCTGCCGTCCGTGCACGTCGGTCGTCCGGGGAGAGCAACGTGAACAAGCAGGTCCGCCGAGCAGTACGCAATGTGCCCTTCGCCCGTGCGGCAAACCGCGTGCGGGTGCGGCGGGACCTCAAGATCCTCGAGGCCCTGCCTGCCTACGCCCCGAACTCCGCGGGGTATCCCGAAGTCCGGTCCGCGATGGCACTCCATGCCGCCAACCGGAGCATCGAGCTCGTCGGGCAGCTGGCCGACCACGTGGAGGCGCGTGGCCTGTCGGTCGTGGATCCCGTCGAGTTCTGGGCGGGCGCGGCCGACCACGGCGCGGTCGGGCGGTTGGACGAGCTCCTTCGCCGGCACGGGAGCGACAAGTCGACCGACCACGACTACCACCTCGTGTACGCCGGCATCCTCGACTCCATGCCCCAAGGATCTAGCCTCCTCGAGATCGGTCTGGGCACCAACGACGAGAGCATCGTGTCGACCATGGGGCGTCTCGCCCGCCCGGGTGCATCGTTGCGCGCGTTCCGCGACTACCTCCCGACGTCCGCCGTCTTCGGGGCCGACATCGATCGGGAGATCCTCTTCCAGGAGGACCGGATCACCACCACGTGGGTCGATCAGACGAGTACCGAGAGCGTGCGTGCGCTCGAGGCACAGCTTCCCGACGACGTGCACCTCATCATCGATGACGGCCTGCACAGCCCCGACGCCAATATGCAGGTGCTCCTGCTCGGCCTGCGGATCATGCCGGTGCACGGGTGGCTGGTGATCGAGGACATCATCCCGGCCGCACAGGACTTCTGGCGCGTGGTCGCTGCGCTGCTGCCCAACCACTTCGAGGCGACCCTGGTTCGCGCGAAGGGCGGCGACCTGTTCGTCGTACGCCGAACGTCCTGAGACGGTCCTGACTGATCGGGAGCCGTTGACCCACGTCACCCGCGGGCGGAAGACCGGGAACTGCTGGGCCGACTCGCGTCAGCAGCGGTCGCGATTGCGGGCCCGGGTGTCGTGGTTGACGTCCGTTCGCCGCGCGGCACGGCCAGGCCGATGAGACCGAACACGAACCAGGCGCCGTTGTAGGCGGTGCCCTCGTAGGTGCCGATCGCGGACCAACCCTCGACGGGGATCTTCGTCATGATCGCCACACCGGTGAGGGTCGCCAGTCCGCCGGCGACGGCCAGCCACGCTCCCGCGAGATCGCGGACCCGCCACGACAACAATGCCGTGACCAGCAGGGTGGATGCTGCGACAAGTACCGCTGCGTGAGCGACGGCGCCGTCCTCGGCCTTGCCGACCGAAACGGCAATGGGGCCATCGAGGTAGGCCGTGGGGTTCACGAACACAGGCCCCACGACCAGCACGAGCGTGGTCACGCCGGCGGGAACGAACCAGCGGATCCCACGCTGGTCGAACGAGCGCCACCAGAGCGCCAGGAGCGGGATGACTGCGATCCACACGGTGAATCGGTTCGACAGCGCCACACCGAAGGCCAGCGATGACAGCCACCAGTGCCACCCTCCGAGGTCGTCGCGAAGCACCCAGTAGCCCCAGGTGCCGGTCAGGACCACGACGAGAGCAACGCTCCAGTGGTCATTGCCCGCGGGAAACGCGAGCCGCGTCCACGGCGACAGGAAGAACAGCACGGACACCACTGCCGCGACGTGGACACCGCCCGTCCGGACGAGGAACGCGACGAATGCCGCCAACCAGACGAGTGGTTGGAGGAACAACGCCGACGGAACGACGACGAACGGGACCGCAAGGATGAATCCGCCCAGCATCGGGGACGGGATGTTGTCCAGGAAGGTCAGTGCGCCCCACGGATTCGCTCCCTTCATCAGCTGATCGACACCGACCGCGAGGGCGTCCAAGCTGTCAGAGGTAGCGCCGATGATGGGGCCCCACACGCCGTACCAGGTGGCCAGGGCCATGACAGCAGAGACCAGCACGGACACGGCTGCCCACTCGGGCAGCCGGTACCGACCGTCGGTCATGCAGGTGGTCCACATGATCGCCACCGTCACGACGCACAGCAGCACGTAGGCCGGGATCGAGCCCGGCTGATCGACGTCATAGGGGGAGAACAGGATCGTGGGAACGCCTGATCCGACGACGAGGGCCCACGCGATCGCGACATCACGGAGGGACCAGACCCGAGAGCTGTGCACGACGCAACCCTAGACGCGGAACTCAGACAGACGTGCATGCTCACTCACGTGCTCGAGGAGTCCGGTGCCCCGCCCACCGCGACGTGGTCCCGGCTCAGCCCGCGAGCCGCGATGGCGAGGACGAGGCAGTTGCCCGCGCTCGCCACAGCCATGCCGATCATCACGCGGACCACGCTGTCGCTCGCGATCGTGACGGCCAGCGCGCAGGTCACCATCGCCATGTAGGCGACCCGCGCGAGCAGCAGCGTCCGCCAGCGGCGGTAGGCGCTCAGCAGCGAGATGGGGCCTGCGGCCAGCGCCCACATCACCAGCTCGAGCACGGCGTAGGGCAGCACGGCGATCGACCGTGTCCAGGTCTCGCCCAGCACGTGCACCCCCACGTCGTCCGGCACCAGCAGCAGGAAGCCACCCCAGGCGACGACCAGCAGCCCCATGACGAACGCCTGCACCCGCGCGAGCCTGGCCCGGTCGTCGCCGAGGATCCGAGCCATCTCCGGCAGGATCACGGCCGGAAGTGCGGCGAAGAGCACGGCGGTCGGACCGAGCAGCGTGCCGGCACCACGCACCGCGGCGACGTCCCCCAGCGTCATGAACTCGGCCATCGTGGCCGCGAGCAGCAGAGGCGCGAGCGAGGCGAGCACCGCGTCCGGTCCGAGGATGCGCAGCTCGTCCGCGTGGTCGGCGAACCACCGCCGAGGACTCGACGCCACAGCCACCTGCTCCGCGAGGGCGATCGCCACCAGGGCCACACAGCCTGCGCCCACCCACACCAGGACCATGGTGGTCGTGTCCATCGACACCCCCGCCAGGCTCGCGAGGACCAGCGCCACGGTGGCGGACGTCCAGATGGCGTCGCTCAGCACGGCATGTCCCGCGCGGCGCTGCGCGATGGCGTTGTAGCGCAGGATGTCCTGCGGGTACACGACGAGGCACCCGGCGACGACCACGTAGTAGGCAGCCGACCCCCCGTCGCCGACCGTGGCTCCGAGCGCCAGCCCCAGCGCCACGACGACCAGCGCCCACAACAGTGCCAGCAGGGCCGGTGGTGGCAGGTTCCTGCGCGCCGAGAGCGAGACCAGCAGCCCGATCGAGGAGCGTTGCACCGACAGCCCGAAGGCGAAGAGCGCGTAGCCGAACGACACGGCACCGAACTCCTCGACGCCGGACACGCGCGCCACGGCCACGAGGAACAAGACGTTCGACAGGCTGGAGAGGGCCTGGTCGATCACGCCGAGGCCGAGCCTCCGGAAGGCGGTCATGTCGGCGATGTCGCTCGGCGTGCGAGCGCCTCGTGGATGAGCTCGAGGTACGCCGTGGCCCGGTCCGCCCCCGTCGCCCAGCCGTCGGCGACCCGACCACCCTCCGCGACCCGCCGCTCGCGGGCACCATCGTCTGCCGACAGGACGTCGGCCAGGGCCCGGGCGAGCGAGGCCGGGTCCGTCGGCTCGAAGTACCACGCGGCATCGCCCGCCACCTCACGGACGAACTGCCGGTCGGACGCGACCAGCGGTCGCCGGCTCCTCATCGCCTCGAGGGGCGTGACGGAGAAGCACTCGTTGAGGCTCGGGAACACGACGCCGTCGCTGACGTCGTACAGGCCGGGCACCTGGGACACCCGCAGGGGACCGACGTTGTGGCTCACCTTCCTGGTGGCCGGGTCCAGTCCCTGCCACTCGGCGTCGGTGAGGGTGAGCGCGAACCGGACGTCCCGACCGTACGTGTCGTGCAGGGCCTGCGCGGCGGCGCCCAGCACCACCAGGTTCTTGTGCGGATACGCCCGCGTGGGGAAGGCGAAGACGGGGTGCTCGAAGGCATCGTGCGACAGCGGGGTCTGCAGCGACTCGTCGAAGAACACCCGGTTCAGCACGTTGGGCACGACGCGGAGACGGTCTGCCGGGATGCTCCACCGCTGCTGGAGCTCGGCGGCCACGTACGACGACTCCGCGACGACCACGTCAGCCCGGGCGAAGCGCTGCCGGGACACCCGCGACCGGACGGCCTGCCGCAGCCGGGCGCGGGCACCGGGGACCGCGGCGAACTCGGGGAACAGGCTGGTGACGTCCGCGAACCCGACGACGCGGGTCCGGGCGCGGCGCGGGCCGTAGTCGGGACCGAACACCGTGAAGGACACGTCGTGGGCGGGTCGCCCGGGTCGGCGCCGCAGCCGGTCGAGAGGCCGTCCGTCCACGATCTCCACGGAGAGCGAGGTGGTCTCGCCTGTCGTGTTCGCCACGACCTCCTCGGACGCCTCGACGACGACGTCGGCGAGCCAGGGCCAACGCTGCTGCGCCTCGGGGTCGTGCGCCCGCCGACCGAGCTCGTCGAGGAACGACGCGCCGACCTGCACGCCACCGCCAGCGACGAGGTTGCCCGCATCGATCAGGACGGACGCCGTCATGCCTGCGACTCCGCGGGCGGTTTGGAGCGCTCGCTCGGCGAGCGGAACACGACGAGGAGCGCGAGCAGGATCCACATGAGCGAGCTCTCGCGGTTGCCGGTCAACGACGGCATGCCGAACGAGGAGCCCCAGACGAGGAGCACGACGGCACCGGCGAGTCGCCACTCCTCCCGCGCGAGGGTCCCGCGCAGTCGCCACCACCGCACGAGCAGGAAGAGGTGAACGCCCACCATGAGGACCAGTCCGACCAGCCCCGCCACGATGATCGTCTCGACCCACGTCGCGTCGTAGGAGACGGGGAGTCCTCGAGCGCCCACGCCGAACCAGGGGTGCTCGTCCAGCACCACCCGGGAGAGCTCGACCAGGCCACCGGGTTGCTGGAACTCCTCGGGGACCCCCGAGTCACCCGAGGGCGCCTGCTCCCCGCCCAGGCTCCCGGCGTCCGCCGAGGCGTCGCCGAAGCGTCCCGCACTCAGCGTGTAGGCCCAGGAGTTGCCGGCGCGGGCGCTGTCGACGTACCAGGCCAGCTGGCCGGAGGCACCCCAGCTGCCGAGCCCTCCCACCGCCGCGAGGACACCGGCCGCGACGACCACCGCCACCGAGGCCATCGACAGCGGCAGTCGGTGCCGTCGCCCCGAGAGGATCAGTCCACCGGCCACGACGACGCCGCCGATGACGAAGATCTTCGACAGGGTGAGCAGACCGCCCACCACGATGAGGGCCCAGAGCGGAAGCCATACCTTCGTGGGGACGCGCGTCCCGGACCGCATCAGGTGGACGAGGCAGAACGCCGCGAGGCTGTACGCGACGCCGGCCTCGGCCGGCTGGTTGAAGATGCCGGAGAACCGTCCGTTGCCGGCCGCCAGCTCGGCGACGGTGACGTCGTCGCCACCGGCCGCCCAGAAGAGCCGGAGCAGCGGGATGCGGTCGGCGCCGACGTACGACGTGGCGAGCGCGACGGCGCCGTTGGCCGCCATGCCGCCGGCCACCATCCACGAGAGGATCCGGACCAGGTGCTGCTTGTCGAACAGCACCATCCAGGTCGCCGTCACCGTCATCGTCGCCAGGGGCAGGAACGCGTTGTCGAGCCCGGCCACCAGGGACCCCGAGCCCCAGGGGATCCGGCTCTCGATGAGGACACCTCCGACGGCGGCGGTCGCGGCGTACGCGGCCCACAGAGCGAGCACCGGCCATCCCGGCCGGAGCGCGGGCACCAGCCGGCGGGACACCAGCAGGACGACCACTGCGGCGAGCGCGGAGCAGAGCAGCGCCAGCTGCTCGGTCCGGACCCCGCCGATCAGGTAGGGGCCGAAGACGCAGGCGGTGGTGACCACGGGCCAGAGGAACAGGCGTCCCTGCGACCCGAGCATCGGATGTCGTCCGCCGGGCTCGCCTGCGCGGACCTCAGCGTCGGCCGACGGTGCCGCGCTCACGAGGCACCGTCTCGTCGACCCCGGATCCCGAGCCAGGCCTCGTAGCGCCTGTGGGTCGAGAGGATGAAGCCCACGGCTCGGCGGGAGCAGTCGCCGATGCGGTAGTCCTCAGGGACGCGTGACGACCGGTCGGTGTCCGAGACGGCGAAGCGAACGGCCTCGATGACGTTGTCCGCGTCGAGTCCGGTCATCTGGATCGAGGCGGTGTCGAGGGCCTCGGGCCGCTCGATCGAGTCACGCAGCGTCACGGCCGGGAAGTCGAGCAGGGAGGACTCCTCCGAGATGGTGCCGGAGTCCGAGAGCACGCAGTAGGCGTGCTTCTGCAGCTTGTTGTAGTCGAGGAAGCCCAGCGGGTCGTGGAACGTGATGCCGTCGGTCGAGCGGCCGAGCGCGTCGAGGCGCTTGCGCGTGCGGGGGTGCGTGGACACGAGCACGGGCATGCCCGTGTCGGCGACGACGGCCTCGAGGCAATCGAGCAGGAGGTCGAGCCGCTCGGGTGCGTCGACGTTCTCCTCGCGGTGCGCACTCACCAGGACGTAGCCCTGGGGAGTGAGCCCGAGCCGCTCGACCGCGTCGGAGGCATCGATGGCCTCGGCGTGCGCGGCGAGCACCTCCTTCATCGGCGAGCCGGTCTTGAGGATCCGGCGCGGGTGGAGGCCCTCGGCGAGCAGGTTGCGGCGGGCGTGCTCGGTGTAGACGAGGTTGAAGTCGGCGACGTGGTCCACGAGGCGGCGGTTGGTCTCCTCCGGGACGTTCTCGTCGAAGCAGCGGTTGCCCGCCTCCATGTGGTAGACGGGGATCCGCATCCGCTTGGCCATCACGGCCGCCAGGCAGCTGTTGGTGTCGCCCAGGACGAGCACGGCGTCGGGCTGCTCGGCGAGCAGCACCTCCTCGGTCTTGATGAGCACCTCGCCCAGCACGCGACCGAGGCTGCTGGTGTCCACGTCGAGCAGGTGGTCGGGCGCCCGCAGGCCCAGCTCGGCGAAGAAGATCTCGTTGAGGTTGTGGTCGTAGTTCTGTCCGGTGTGCACCAGCACGTGGTCCACGGTGCGGTCGAGCAGCTTGATCGTCTCGGACAGCCGGATGATCTCCGGCCGGGTCCCGACGACGGTCATCACCTTGGTCATGAGGTCTCCTGCGCTGCGCTGCGCACCACCGGCTCGTGGATGGTGTCGGGCGCCTCGGGGTCGAAGAGGGAGTCGGTCCAGAACAGCGTCGTCAGCACGCCATCACCGACGTTGGTGATGTCATGTGACCACATCGTCGGCATGTCCACGACGACCGGATCCTTCCCGGTGACGGGCAGCTCGACCACGTCGTCGTGGAACATCCTGCGCAGCCGGATCACTGCCTCGCCGTCGAGCACGACGAAGCGCTCGATCTTGTGCAGGTGGTAGTGGATCCCGCGCGTGACGCCGGGAACGGTCGTGGACACGAACGTCTGGCCGCCCCTGCCGTGTGTGCGTACGGTCTCCACGAGCCGTCCGCGCTCGTCGCTGCGGGGCGCGAGCGCGAGCGGGTAGTGGGCGGGGAAGAGCGCCGCGCGGTAGGTGTTGAAGAGGTCGCGCTCGAAGTCGTCGGCCATCGCCGGCACGTCGGCGCTCGGGACGTACGTCGTGTGGAAGCGCTCCAGCGCGTCCCAGACGGTCTGCACCGACGTGGGATGTGCGTACGGCCGCACGGTGGCGGGCGAGTCCGGGGCGAGCGCATCGAGGAGCGCCTGGGCGGCCCCCTGCGCGTGCAGCAGCTCGATCGGCCGGTCGGTGATCTCGGGCGTGTCGCCGGACACGACCCGGTCGACGAAGGTGGCGACGAAGGAGTTGTAGCCCGGGCGGCCGTGCTCTCCGAACAGGTTGGGCAGCAGCACGTCGACGAACCGGCCGCCCGTGCTCGTCGCGGCGGCGCGCAGCACCTCGGCCGCACCGGCCTTGCCGGCGGCGTAGGCCGTACCGTTGCCGACCTGGATCGAGTTGGCGAAGACCACTGGCACACCAGAGGTCGACGCGAGCGCATCGGCGAGGTCCCTGGCCAGCCCGACGTTGCCCGCGACCAGCTCCTCGTCCTCGGCCCGGTTGACGCCGGCCACGTGGATCACGGCGTCGGCGTCGGCGACCAGCTCGGACAGGCGGTGCCAGTCGGCGCGCCCGACGGCCACCGACGTGTGCTCGGTCGTGGCGTGGATGCGGCAGCGCAGGTGCCACCCCAGGAACCCGTCGGCACCCGTGACCAGGATCCTCACGAGTGCAGGTCCGGGTCGGCGGCGATCTCGGGGATGGTGCGCAGCAGGGCGACGGTCTGGTCGACGTCGAGCGGGGCGACGGAGTCCGACGAGTAGTCGACGGTCGTGTCGACCTCCTCCTCGCCCTCGGAGAAGTACTTCTCGTACTGCAGGCCGCGGTCGTCGAGCGGCACGCGGAAGTAGTCGCCCTGGTCGGTGGCCTTGGCTATCTCCTCGCGGGTCAGCAGGGTCTCGTGCAGCTTCTCGCCGTGACGGGTACCGATGTGGTGCACCTCGGGCTCCTCCTGGCCGAACAGCGTGCCGACGGCGGTCGCGAGCGTCGCAACAGTGGTGGCGGCGGCCTTGCGGACGAAGAGGTCGCCCGGCTGCGCGTGCACGAAGGCGTGCTTGACCAGGTCCACCGAGTCGGCCAGCGACATCAGGAAGCGTGTCATCCGGGGGTCGGTGATCGTGAGCGGCTTTCCCTCCTTGAGCAGCGAGATGAAGGCCGGGATCACCGAACCGCGGGAGTACATGACGTTGCCGTAGCGGGTCACGGACACGGTCATGTCGGAGTCCGGCTGGTTGCGGGCGAAGGCCTGGGCGGTCTTCTCCATGAGGGCCTTCGACATGCCCATCGCGTTGACCGGGTAGACCGCCTTGTCGGTGCTCAGGAGCACGACGGACCGGACGCCGGCGGCGGCGCTGGCTTCGATCACGTTGTGGCTGCCCACGACATTCGTCTTGACCGCCTGCTGCGGGAAGAACTCACACGACGGCACCTGCTTCAGCGCGGCCGCGTGAAAGACGAAGTCAGCGTCGAGCACCGCCGTACGGACGCTGTCGACATCGCGGACGTCGCCGAGGAAGAACCGCACGCGCTCGTCGTTGAAGGCACGCCGCATCAAGTCCTGCTTGGCCTCGTCGCGGCTGAAGATGTTGATTCGCGCCGCGCCGTCGTCGAGGAGGTGACGGGCCATGGTGGAGCCGAACGAGCCGGTGCCACCAGTGATGGTGATGGTCCGGCCGTCGACGCCATCGAGGGAGGTGTCACGCGCGTCGGTCATGGGTGTGCCTTTCGGGGACGATGCGAGGTGTCTCACGACGCGCTCGACCTGGGAGCTCATGCGGCCCACGATCGATCGGACAAGTCAGTGGGTGGAGGCGCTCAGTGGTGACGGGAACGGCGCGCAGAGCGCCGTGCCGATCACGTCGCCCTCCGCTCCAGGTCGGTGAACTCGGCGGGGTCGATCGGAGGAACGGACACCGCCCGGATCATCGGATGCCCGGTCGGTTCAGCGGTCTCCTCGTCGGAGAAGAGCACCTCGTGGAGCTTCTCCCCCGGACGGAGTCCGCTGAACACGATGTCGATCCCGCTGGCGCCGGAGATCGAGATCATCCGTTTGGCCACGTCGAGGATGCGGACCGGCTCGCCCATCTCCAGGACCAGCACGGCGCCCGAGTCCCCCATCGCCCCGGCCTGGACGACCAGCTCGCACGCCTCGGGGATCGTCATGAAGTACCGGGTCACGTCGGGATGGGTGACCGTGATCGGCCCTCCTGCGGCGATCTGGGCGTTGAACGTGTGCAGCATGGATCCACGCGAGCCCAGGACGTTGCCGAACCGGACCGACATGTACGGCAGGCCGGTCTCGCGGGCCTGCCAGGCGGTGAGCTGCTCAGCCATCCGCTTCGTCGAACCGAGGACGCTGGTGGCGTCAGCGGCCTTGTCCGTGCTGATGTTGACGAACCGCTCGACGCCGAACTCCGCGGACAGCTCCAGCAGGTTGAGCGTGCCGAGCACGTTGGTCTTCCATCCCTCCGCCGGGAAGCGCTCGAGCATCGGCAGATGCTTGAGCGCAGCGGCGTGGAAGACGATCTGCGGTCGTGCGTCGCGGAAGATCGCGCGCAGGCTGTCGCTGTCGCGGATGTCGGCGAGCACGGTCTCCGGGGAGTCGAGCAACCCGTGGCCGTAGATCGCGAGCTGTACGGCGTGCAGCGCCGACTCGTCGCGGTCGAGCAGCGTGAGGGACGACGGCCCGAAGCGGTGAACCTGGCGCGCGAGCTCGGACCCGATCGACCCGCCAGCACCGGTGATGAGCACGTGCTTGCCGCTCAGGTAGCCCGCGATCGACGACAGGTCCGTCTCGACCTGGCGACGTCCGAGGACGTCCCCGATGTCGACCCGTCGGATGTCCTTCGGCTTGACCTGGCCCCCGACGAGGTCGCTCAGCCGGGGCAGGATCAACAGCTCGAGACCGGCATCGGCCGTTGCCCTCTGGACCGTGTCGATGAGCTTGCCGGATGCACCCGGCACCGCCAGGACGACAGCTGCCACGTCCAGGTCGTCGGCGACCTCGACAAGCGAGGTGCCGGTGCCCAGGACGGGTACGCCGTGGATGCGGAGGTGGCGCTTGCCGGGGTTGTCGTCGAGGAACCCGACCGCGCGCAGGCCGAGACTGCGGTCGGACCTCGTCAGGCGCAGCACCTGCCGACCGGCGTCGCCGGCGCCGTAGATGAGCACGGGACGACCCGAGCGGCGCCGCGCTTCGTTGTCCCGGTCGCGCAGCGCCCGGTAGAACCACCGACCCGCGGCAGCGGCGACCAGCGCGATCGGGGGCGCCAGCACCGGCAGGCTCCGCGGGAGGAGGTCGTTGACGAGAGGCGTGGTGACCACGGTGACGGCGGCGACGCCGAGGAAGTGCAGCGCGAGTCCGAGCGCCTCGTCGAACGAGCCGACCAGGAACCTGCCCCGGTAGAACTTCGTCACCCAGCCGATGACCACGAGCAGCAGCCACGAGATCACCAGGTAGCGGAGGACAGCCTCCCACTGGACCTCGGAGATCCGGAAGGAGTAGCGCAGTCCGATCACGAAGACCATGCCGAGGGTCCAGCAGATGACGTCCCAGGTCGCCAGCGCGCCCCGTCGCAGATAACTGTTGGACAACATCCCGAACCCCGTCGACTCAGCAAAAGACCTTGATGATGTTAACGCCAAGTGCCGTCCCCGGCCCGATCGGCGTTCGCCCGGGGTGGTGCGACGGCGCAACCAGTCGCGGATCGGGCTCGTTCCCGACATCCGCTCACCAGCCTCGGTGGCCTACCCTGTGGCGTCGGCCGGCACGGCCACGACCAGGTCCGCACACCCGACGGAGTCCAGACACCATGGCGCAACATGCCCTCGCCGGGATCTCGAACCGGCCGTGGCGCGCAGTGCGGGACTTCCTCGCGTGGCACGATGCCCGCCCGCGTGCGTCGTTCGTCGACGCACGAGGATGGATCTGGCTCGCTCTGGTGGCGTCGACGTTCGTGTGGATGTCGAACCCGCTCGTCTTCATCCCCACCTACTACCTCTCCTTCAACGAGGCGCTGGTCTGGACGAAGGTCGTACTGGTCCTGATGCTTCCGTTCCTGCGCGTGCCCCGACTCCCCTGGCCGTGGGTGGCGTTCCTCACGCTGACCCTGGTCTCCCACACGTGGAGCCTCCAGCCCTTCTATACCGACGTCAGCAACACGGTGTACATCAAGGTGGCGCTCATGGCCGTGCTCGCGGCCGCCAACTGCGAGCCAGTCGTGGTGGCGTGGGGCATGGCGCTCGGGGGCGTGAGCGTGGTCGTGCTGTCCCTGTACGCGCTCCACATGGCCCTGCCGGACGTCCAGTACAGCGCCGTGACCGGCATCGTCTTCGGTGGCGTCGGGAGGAACGAGAACATCCTGGCGTACACGCTGGTGGTGTCTCTGGCGGCGACCCTGGCGATCGGACTTCCGCGCGGCCGGTTCGTCCAAGCACTGTGGGTGGTCGCGATCCTGATCCAGCTGTACGGCCTCTCCCGCGCCGACTCGGGCATGGGATACCTCGCCGCACTGATCGTCGGCATCACGGCCGGGCTGGTGGGCCTGTCACCCCTGTTCCACACCATGACACGCATGGCTCGAGTGGCCTACGCAGCGGGCGCACTCGCCGTCCTGACGGCAGGTCTGCTCTTCGTCACCCTCGTCCTCGGCAAGGACCTGGCGACCATCTCGGGTCGGGCTCCGTTCTGGAAGGCGACCGTCGAGTCGACATGGGTGTTCGCGCGGTGGCGCGGCGAGGGATGGGGCGCGGTGTGGGAGCACCCCTGGGACCCGGCGCCGCCCAACCATGTCGCCCTCGACATCTACCGCCGGGCCGGCGTCGGCCTCTCCCACGGACACAACTTCTTCGTGGACGTGCTCCCCGAGCTGGGCTTGCTGGGCCTGCTCGTGGTCCTGCTGATGGTGGCGTACGCCGTCCGGGAGGTGCGCTGGTGCGGCGTGCGGGAGGGATCCGCCGACCCGCTTGCCGGACGGCTGCTGCTCCTCGTCCTCGTGGCCCTGCTCTCGGCCGGGGTTGCAGAGCCGATGTTCACCGTGCCGCTCGGATGGTGGTCACTGGCTCTGGCGGTGTCCCTTCCGCGCCAGGGGATGCTTCGGATCCTCGAGCGACCGCGGGGTCGTGGCGACAGCCGCGCGGCGGTCCGGAGGACCGGCCGGCGGCGGGCTCAGCGGGTCAGGTGACGACGAGGGTGTCGGGCACCGGTCATCGACCTACCCCTCGCGCAGCGTCGAGAAGTGCTTCCTCCATGGTCCTGACGCCGACCTTGGCCGACAGCTCGCGCTCATAGAACTCGTACCCCCGGTGCCCCATGGCGCGCAGCTCGGCCTTCGGCATCCGGGCGCAGCGCCTGATGGCTGCCGCGAGCGCCTCGACGTCTCCTGCCGGGACCGCGATGCCGGCACCGGACCGCTCGGCCAGGACTGCGGCATCACCGGGCGCCGAGACGAGCATCGGCTGACCACTCGCCAGGATGCCCTGGATCTTGCTCGGCATCGTCACCCGGAACAGCGGGATGTCCTTGAGGCAGACCAGCTGGACGTCCGCGCTCGCCATGGTCGCCGACATCTCCTCGACCGGTCGGCTTCCCTCGAAGAGGACGCGGTTGCCCATTCCCAGCTGGGCAACGAGCTCCTCGAGCTTGAGCCGCGCCACGCCGTCGCCGATGAAGCGCAGGCGCACGTGCGGCAGGTCGTCGAGGAGAGCCATCGCACGGAGGGCGACGTCAAGGCCTTGCACGTCACCGAGGTTGCCTGCGTACATGACGTCGAAGGTGCTGCCGTCGCGAGCCGGAGGCTCGACGGGTCGGAACATGTCCTCGTCGACCCAGTTGTAGACGACCCGGATCTTCTCCTCCGGGATCCCCCGGTCGACCAGCAGGTCCTTCAGGCCGGGGGAGATGACAAGGATGACCGACGCGGCGGCGTAGATGCGCTGGCAGAACGCGCCGATGATGAGCTCGGCGGGCCGAGCGAGGCGGTCCGGGACCATGCCGGTCGCGATGACAGTGTCCGGCCACAGGTCCTGGACGAGCAGGACGAATGGCTTGCGCAGGACACGTCGAAGGACCCACCCGGCCATCCCCACCGTGACGGAGGTCGAGTAGACGAGCGTCACCGGGGAGCGGCGGGCGATGAGCGCACCCAGCGAGGAGGCGCTCGCCATGAACGACAGGAAGTTGAGTGCCCGGCGGACGGGCGACGAGTCGTGCGAGGGGTACAGCGGCACCCTGAACACCCGGAGGCCGCGCAACCGCTCACGTTGGAGCAGCTTGACGCGGTAGCCGTCATGGAGCCGGCCAGTGGGGTAGTTGGGATATCCCGTGATCACGGTCACATCGTGGCCCCGGTCCTTCAGCGCCCGAGCGATGGCGCCGGGGATCGCGGCAGACCCTGTCTCCGGGTCGAACCACTGGGTCAGGAAGGCAATTCTCATGACTGGTTGACCCTGTCGTGGTCGGGGACGAAGTGTGGCAGGGACAGGTAGAGCGCGGCCACCAGGGCCATGGCCGCCAGGGCGACGAGCGCGGGCTGGTGCTGGAGCAGGACCGCGGCGAGGACGCACAGGACGGAGGCACCGGCAGTCGTGAGACCGGCGGCCAGGTGCGACCACCCGCCGTCGACCAACCGCTGGTAGACGTGCTCGCGGTGGGCATCCATCAGCGCACGGCCACCCCGTGCCCGCTTCACGATCGCCCAGGCGGTGTCGGCGACGTAGATGGCCAACGGTGCGACGCACAGCGCGAGCGGCACGTCCTGGGACCAGCCGACGACGGCCATCATCGCGATCAGGGCACCGATCGCGTAGCTGCCGACGTCGCCGAGGAACACACGGGCACGCGGGGCGTTCCACGGCAGGAATCCCAGCGACGCTCCCGCCAGCGCCAGGCCCGGGACGAGCAGGCCGGCGACGTCCTGGGAGGTCCCGATCCACGCGAACCACAGTCCCGAGACGATGGCGTTGAGCGACGAGATGCCGTTGACGCCGTCCATGAAGTTGAACGCGTTGACGAATCCCACGCACACGAAGGCAGCACAGGGGACGAAGACCCACGCGGCGACGGGCGGGTCCGACATCGCACCGGCCACGATCCAGGCCGCCACGACGAACACCACTGCCTGCACCGCCAGGCGTACGCCTCCGGCCAGCGAGGACATGTCGTCGACCAGTCCCAGCACGCCCATCACCAGGGCGACGAGCAGCGGCACCCAGGCCAGGGCTCCTGCCCCGTCCGTCGCCCCGGTGCTGTCGGCCAGGCTCGCGGCCAGGACGCCTGCGGCGACCCCGACCAGCACGCCGATCCCGCCACCGCGTGGCACGGGAGCATCGTGCGACGAGCGGGCGTTGGGCACGTCGATGATCTGCCACCTGCGAAGGGCGGGGATCAGGATGCCGACAGCCGTCGCCGCACAGACCAACGACACTCCGAACACGACCATCAACGAGCTCCGTTACCCCGGCGGCAGCAGCCCGCAGGATAGCCGAGGCGGATCGTGGACGACGAACCCCCGGAGGCCCCTCAGTCCAGCTGGGTGGCGATCCACTCCTGCAGCCCGGCGACCCCGTCGCGCAGGCTCACCCGCGGCTGCCAGTCGAGGTGCCGCAGCGTGGTCTCGACCGTGCAGGACGCGTGCCGGACGTCGCCGTCGCGGTACTGGCCGGTGACGTGGGGCGCGGGCGCCGAGTGGTAGCGGGCGATCTCGCGGGCCAGGTCCCCGATCGTGGTGCGTACGCCGCTGCCGACGTCGACGGTGCGCATGTGATCGGCGGGCTGGTGGGCAATCGCCGCGACGAGGGCGCTCACGACGTCGTCGATGTAGATGAAGTCGCGGGTGATGTCGCCGTCCTCGTAGAGCGGGATCGACTCCCCCTCGCGCGCCAGCCGCGAGAAGAGCGACACGATGCCGGTGTAGGGGTTGGAGAGCGACTGGCGTGGTCCGTACACGTTCTGCAGGCGCAGCACCGACAGCCGGGTGTCGTGCGAGCCGGTCCACGCGGAGAGGATCTGCTCCTGGGCGAGCTTGGTGGCGCCGTAGACGTTGATCGGGTTCGGGTGGGTGCCGGCGACGGTGTTGGGCACGTGGGCCGCGCCGTCGCCGTGGTCCCATTTCCCGGCCTCGAGCTGCGCGTGCGTACGCAGGCCGGGCTGGAAGGTGGAGCCGTCGGCGTTGCGCCACACACCCTCGCCGTAGACGGCGCGCGAGCTGGTCAGCACGAAGTGTTCGGGCACGTGGCCGGCCCGGGTGAGGGCGTCGAGCAGCTGGGTGGTGCCGACGACGTTGACCATGCCGTGGCGGGTGCTCTCCGACAGCGACTGCGCGGTGCCGGTCTCGGCCGCGAGGTGGACCACGGTGTCGGGGCGCAGGTCGGCGACGACCGCGTCGAGGTCGTCGGCGCTGGTCACGTCGCCGACGCGGAGGTCGACCGAGGCCGGCAGGTCGTCCGGCGGCTGCGAGCCGGGGTGGACCTGCGGGTGCAGGTTGTCGAGCACGACCCACTGCTCGGCGGAGTCCGCGAGCTCGCGGGCGAGCGTCGTACCGATGAAGCCGGCGCCGCCCGTGACGAGGACGCGACCTCCTGCCTGATGCGATGTCGACATGGGCCACAGCCTAGGAGTCGAGGAGCGAAACGCGGATGTCGCGCCCGCCCTCCGCTGACAGACTCCCGCCATGAGCCAGGGGTCGAGGTCGCACGTGCGCGGCCTCGTCGAGGTGGGCCTGGCCAGCGTCCTGTGGGGCACCGGCGGCCTGGCCGTCCAGCTGATCCGCGAGCAGGAGGACCTCTCCCCGGTCACGATCAGCGCGTGGCGGATGGCCGTCGCGGCCGCCGTCCTGCTGGTCGCGCTCCTCGCACTGCGCCGCGGCGGCGAGCTCGTCGCGCTGGTCCGCAGCCACCCGCGCCAGGTGCTCGTGGTCGGCGTCGGCACGGCGGCCTACCAGGGGTTCTACTTCGTTTCCGTCACCCAGGTCGGCGTCGCCGTCTCGACAGTCGTGAGCCTGGGCCTGGCGCCCGTGCTGCTCACGATCGCGGAGTCCGTACGCCACCGTCAGGCGCCCGCCGCGGGCCGGCTGGGCGTGCTGGTCGCCGCGCTCGTCGGTCTCGTCCTGGTCAGCGTCGCCGGGCACGCGTCGTCGACGGGCCCGGCCCCGGTCGCCGGAGTGCTGCTCGCGATCGCGTCCGGGACGACGTACGCCCTCACGACGGTGGCCGGCGGCTCGGTGAGCCGGAGTGCGTCGCCACTGGCGCTGACCAGCGCGATGACCCTCGTCGGGGCCGCGGTGCTGCTGCCGTGCGTCGCGCTCGTCGACGGGCCGCGCCTGCCGGGCGACCCGGTCGCGATCGCGTGGCTGGCCTACCTCGGCGTGCTGACGATGGCGCTCGCCTACGTCCTGCTCTACTCCGGCCTGCGCGTGGTGGCGCCCAGCACGGCCGTCACCGCCAGTCTCGTGGAGCCGGTCACCGCCGCGGTCGTCGCGGCCGTCGTGCTCGGCGAGGCGCTCGGGCCGGTCGCGGTCGTCGGGATCCTGCTCGTGCTCGTCGCGGTCGCCGGCCTGGGGCATCCGTCCACGGCGGCGGGGCCGGTGCTGCCGGAGGCCTAGCCCGGATCCAGGCCTAACCGGCTGCCGTGGGGTACATCACCTGCACGGCGACCCAGTCCACGAGCATGCTGTAGCGGTCACCGCCGGGCACGGCGTTGCCGGGCTCGACGTCCTTGTTGGAGAGCCTCAGGTGGAACGGGACGGCGTTGCCGGGGACCCGTCGGAGGTCCGGGTCCGAGGTCACCGCGTACGCCTGGTTGCCCGACCCGTCCCGGGCCTCGAACAGGACGCTCTCGCCGCCGACGGTGAACTCGGCGTGGTACTCCCAGAAGGACTCCCACGGTTTGGCGCCGTCGGGGAAGGCCTCGGTCACCGGCCACAGCTGTGCGGGCAGGCCGGCGACATCGCACTCGTTGACGCCGTTGTCGACCGTCTCGTCGTAGCAAACGTGCGAGCCCAGCTGGGCGCCCGCGGACTTGAGCGGGCCGTAGCTCTCGATCACGTCGATCTCCCGGGGCTCGGCGGCATCGGGGTGCTGGACCCAGAGGGCGGCGTAGTTGCTGCCGGTGTTGGGCATGATCAGGCTGGCCGAGACCCGCACCTGCGTACCGACGGGCAGTGCCCATCCGGGTGTCGAGCGGATCTGGCCGACATGACCGACGACGAGCTGGCCCAGGCCGTTCTGCGCGGCCGCGTTCCAGCCGGTCATGTGGTGCCACTGGTCGGGCCAGGTGCCGGCCGGACCGTCGAAGTGGTCGATGAAGACGGTCTGCCACTCCGGAGCGGGCGCCGGCGTCGGCTCGGGCGTCGCCGGGGGCGACGGGTCGTCCGGGACGGGTGCGGCCTTGGCGCCGGGAGGGGTGTGGGCGGGTGCGACGAAGGGACCTGCGCACACGGCCGCGACCAGCACGACCGTGCCGGCGAGGGCGGTCGCGCACCGGGCGGTGCGGCGGCGGGCGTGGGCGGACATCAGCCTCCGTCGAGGGTCGTGGTGGTCGTCGAGCCCGAGCCGGGGATGCTACGCGGCCGGACCGACAACCGACCGGAGCGGGTCAGCCGACGGTCGTCAGGAGCTGCGTGGCGCGGGTCAGCACGACGTAGAGCGTCGAGCGGCCGGTGGCGGACTCGTCCTCGATCTCCTGCGGCGAGACCACGACGATGCCGTCGAACTCGAGGCCCTTGGTGTCGAGCCCGGTGAGCACGACGACGCGGTCCTCGCCGCTCGGCGTGACGCTGGAGTCGACCGCCGCGCGGGCGCCGGCGGCATCGTCGGCGAGCTCGGGCCACGAGGCCAGCCAGGCGTTGACCTCCGAGCGACGGGCGACCGGCACCACGACGCCGACGGTGCCCTGCACCCGGCCGGCGGTCGTCACGACGGCCTCGCGCACGGCGGCCTCGAGGTCGTCGACCGGGCCGACCACGGCCGGCTCCTCGCCCGTACGGCGTACGGCGTCGGGCAGGTCGGCGTCGAGGCCCACGCGGCCGGCGTAGGCCGCGGCGAAGGCATAGATCTCGGCGGAGTTGCGGTAGTTGGTGGAGAGGTGGAACTCGTCGAGCTCCTTGCCCTCCAGCGCCTCGGCGCGCGCCGTGGCGGCCTCGGGGGCATCGGGCCACGAGGACTGTGCCGGGTCGCCGACGATCGTCCAGCTCGCGGCCCGGCCGCGACGCCCGACCATCCGCCACTGCATCGGCGTCAGGTCCTGGGCCTCGTCGATGAGGACGTGGGCGTAGCCGTCGTCCTCGATGCGGTGGGTCGGGGCCGACCAGGCCAGCCCGCCCGGGGCGTACTCGCGCTCGGAGATCGTGGTGAGCTCCTGCAGGTCGACGCCGCCCTCGAGGAGGCCGGTCTCGTCGAGGTCACGCTCGTCGTCGGTGCGCTGCGGCACGTCGCCGAGGGCGTAGCGCAGCTCGTCGAGCAGCGGCACGTCCTCGATCGAGATGTCGCCCGCGGCCCACGACTTGGCGAGCAGCAGCTGCTCCTCGCGGGTCACGACGCCCTCGCCCACCCGGGACAGGAACTCGGGGTCGCGCAGCCAGCCGAAGACCGTCTTCGCGTCGAGCGGCGGCCACCAGGCCGACGCGAACTCGACGAAGCCGGCGTGGCCGAGCATGTCGTCGTCGAAGGCCTCCCGGCCGCGCTCGCGACCGCGCTCGCCCTGCACCTGGCGCCACATGGCGTCGAGCAGCGTGCGCGCGACCCGCGGCAGCTGGCGGTTGCGGCGGCCCTGCGACATCAGCTGGCGACGCAGGCGCCCGAGCACGCCCGGGTCGAGCACGATGACGTCGTCGCGCCAGTAGATCCGGAAGCTGGTGGGCGCACCGGGCGCGTGCTGGCGCGACGTACGCCGCATCAGCTCGGACATCCGCGTGGCGCCCTTGATGTCGGCGACCGCGGGCTCGTCGTGCCGGGTCGCGCGGAGGCCGCCGACGACCTCGCCGAGCGAGCGCAGGGCGACGGCGGTCTCGCCGAGGCTCGGGAGCACCCGCTCGATGTAGCGCATGAAGACGCCGCTCGGGCCGACGACGAGCACGCCGCCGCCCTCGTAGCGACGACGGTCGGAGAAGAGCAGGAAGGCCGCGCGGTGCAGCGCGACGACGGTTTTGCCGGTGCCGGGGCCGCCGGAGATCGACACGACGCCCTTGCCCGGCGCGCGGATCGCCTGGTCCTGCTCGGCCTGGATGGTGGCGACGATCGAGTGCATCGAGCGGTCGCGGGCGCGGGAGAGCTGCGCCATCAGCGCGCCCTCGCCGATGATCGGCAGGTCGGTCTCGGCCTGGTCGTCGAGCAGCTCGTCCTCGACGCCGATGACCGTGCGGTGCAGCGAGCGCAGCACCCGGCGGCGTACGACGCCCTGCGGGGTCGCGGCGGTCGCCTGGTAGAACACCGCGGCGGCCGGGGCACGCCAGTCGATGAGCAGCACGTCGCGCTCGGCGTTGCGGACGCCGATGCGCCCGATGTAGCGCGGGAGCACGTCGATCGACGGGTCGATGTCGAGCCGGCCGAAGACCAGGCCCTCGTGCGCGGCGTCGAGCTGGGCGATCCGCTTGGCGGCCTGGAACACCATCGCGTCGCGCTCGACGAGACCGCCCTCGTGCTCCAGCTTGCCGCGCTGGTGCCCCTCGGCGGCCAGCGCCTTGGCGTTCTGGGTGGACGCGTCGAGCTGGACGTAGACCTCGTCGACGTAGTCCTGCTCCGTCGCGATCTCCCTGTCCTCGATCGAACCCGCCGCGAGCTCCTCGCTCAAGTCCTGCTCCTCATCCCCCGATGAATCACTGCCCACGCTCAGGACAGACCGAGGAGCCTACCGCCGAGTGGTCCCGCTCGCCGACTTCCCGGCAATCCGTGAGCCGGTCGCCTGCCCGTTCACGCCACGAGCACCAGGGCTCCCACCACGCAGACGAGCGCGCCGAGGCTGCGGACCCGGTCGGCCCGGTCGAGCCGGCGCAGCAGGGCCGATCGCTCGTCGGCCGTGGCGGACGACAGCCGGCCGTGGGTCGGGGCGGCGACGGCCGCCGTGGTGACGACGGCCAGCAGGCCGCCTGCCACCGCGACCCACGTGCCCACCTCTGTCGGCAGCTCGACCGCGCTCCAGACGAGCAGCAGCACGAGCGGTGGATAGATCGCGGCCACGACCGGCGTCACGCGGCGCGAGTGGCGCTCGTGGGCGACGGCCCACCGGTCGTGCGTCACGTCGCCGAGGGCGGGATAGACGACCAGGTCGACGGTCAGCTGGAAGCCCAGGTGCGCACCGGCGACCAGGAGCAACCACGGCGCAGGATCGGCCAGGCTCACCGGCGCCTCATCAGAAGGCCTCGGCAGGCAGGTCCTGCTCGCCCGCGGCCAGCGCGTCGACGATGCGTCGGGCGACGTCGGCGGGGTCCTTCCCCGGCGGCAGGCCGGGCGCCTCGCCGGACAGCGGTCTGGTGGCCAGACCCGTCTCGGTGTGCGGCGGGCGTACGTCGTACACGTCCACGCGGCTGCGGCGCAGCTCGGTGCGGAGCGCCGTCGCGACCGCGCTCTGGGCCGCCTTGCTGGCGGAGTACGCCGCCATCCGCGGCATCGGGCGATCGGCGACCACGGCACTGATCTGCAGCACGAAGCCCCGCGACTCCTCGAGCAGCGGCACGACCCGGCGCAGCAGGAAGAGCGGACCGACGACGTTGGTGAGGAACAGCTCCTCGACCACCTCGTCCGGGGTGTCGACGAGGGCGCCGAAGGCCACGACGCCGGCAGCGTTGACCAGTCCGTCGAGACCACCGAGGTGCTCGCGCGCCGCGGCGACGACCGCGTCACCGGCGCCCGCGTCGCCGAGGTCGGCCACCACCGGGACGCCGGTCCCGAGTGCGGTCAGCCGGTCGGCGTCGCGGCCGACCACGAGCAGCCGGGCGCCACGACGCTCGAGCTCGGCGGCGACGAGCGAGCCGAGGGCACCACTGGCCCCGACCACCGCGATCCGGGCGCCGGACAGCTCGCGGCCAGTGGTGGACGGTGCCATCGGGTCTCCTTCGTCGGTGCTCGACTGTCTCTCCGGCGCGGGAGCCCCTGCGGATGCAGTCGGAGCGCTACTTCTTGCGGCTGAGGAAGGCGGTCATCGCCTCGCGCGCCTCGTCGCTGGCGAAGAGGCGGGCGCTGGTGGTCGCCATCTCGTCGCCGAGGGCGTCGATGCCGGCCACGAGGTCGCGGTTGAGGATCCGCTTGGACTCGCGCAGCCCCTGCGCCGCACCGGTGGCCAGGCTCGCGCAGGTCGCGGCCACCTCCTCGTCGAGGCGATCGGCCGGCACCGCCTTCGTCACGAGGCCGTACGCCGCCGCCTCCGCGCCGGTGAACACCTCGCCGCCGAGGGTGGTGAGGGCGGCCGCCCGGGGGTTCATCCGGTGGTGGACGGTGAGGCTGATGATCGCGGCGGCCAGCCCGAGCTTGACCTCGGTGAGCGCGAAGGTCGCGTCGTCGGCGCTGATCGCGATGTCGGCCGCGGCGACGATGCCGATGCCACCGGCCCGGACGGCGCCGAGGTTCTTGGTGACGACCGGCTTGTCGAGGGTCGCGATCAGCCGCTGGAGGTCGACGATCCGTCGCGCACCGACCTCCATGCCCTCCGTCGTCGCCTCGGACAGGTCCGCGCCCGAGCAGAAGACCTTGCCGCTGCTCTCGACCAGCACCACGCGTACGTCGTCGTCGGCACCGGCCCGCTCGAGGCGCGCGAACAGTTCGGTCACCAGCCGGCGGCTGAGCGCGTTGCGGTTCGCGGGGTTGTCGAGGGTGATCGTCGCGACGGCACCGTCGACGGCGTAGTGGACCAGCTCGGGGGACGGGTCAGTGGCCGCATCGATCATGTCGGCCATCCTGCCGCACCGTGCCATCTCCCTCGCCGGGGATAGTCCAGTGACGGATGGCTGTTGGTTCCGGGTAGTCCAGTGAGGGATGGCTGCCCAGGGGGCCGATCGACAGCCAGTTCTCACTGGACTACCCCGAGCCGAGACCCCATCCGCCGGCCCGCCCGCTCCGAACACCGGCCATGCAGACAACCGCCCCGAACCCGCGCCGCCGCACGCTGCTCCATGCAGCCTACGGCGTGCTCGCGACGGTCGTCGGCCTCGCAGCCGGCCACCTGGTCGCCGCCCTGACCGTGCCCGCCGCCTCACCCGTTCTTGCGGTCGGCTCCACCGTCATCGACCTGACGCCGACCCCGCTCAAGGAGTGGGCGATCCGGCAGTTCGGCAGTGCCGACAAGGTCATCCTCGTCGGCTCGGTGATCGTGGTTGTCCTGCTGCTCGCCGCCATCGCCGGGGTCGTCGCCGACCGTCGCGAGACGGTGGGCCTGCTCATCCTCGTGGGCCTCGCCGGCGTCGCCGGCGTGCTCGCGGTCCTGCGCCCGGGTTCCGGGCCGCTGGACATCGTTCCTGCCCTGGTCACCGCAGTCGTCGCCGCCACCTCGTTGTGGTGGCTGCACCGGGTCTCGGACCAGGGTCCCGATCGGTCGTCGAGTGGGGTCGACGGTCCGAGCCGGCGCGGGGTCGTGCTGGCAACCGGCGGCCTCGCCGCGGCCGCAGTGGCCATGGGGGCGCTCGGTCGGTGGGTGACGTCGTACCGCCTCGGCGGGACCGACATCGCGCTGCCGGTTGCCACCGACCCCGCGCCTTCCTTCCCCCAGGGGTTGGAAGGCAAGTACAGCGGCATCAGCCCGCTGCGCACCCCGAACGCCGACTTCTACCGCGTGGACACCCGCCTGACGGTCCCGGCCGTCGACGTCGACTCGTGGACGCTGACCATCGACGGCGACGTCGAGCAGGAGATCACGCTCACCTTCGACGAGCTCGCCGCGATGAACACGGTCGAGCGCGACATCACGCTCACCTGCGTCTCCAACGAGGTGGGCGGTCCCTACATCGGCAGCGCCCGCTGGCTCGGCGTACCCCTCAAGGACGTCCTGGCCAAGGCCGGCATCGACGCCACCAAGGCCGACCAGATCCTGTCGACCGACGTCGACGGCATGACCATCTCGACCCCGCTCGACGTGGCGCTCGACGGCCGCGACGCGATCATCGCCATCGGCATGAACGGCGAGGCGCTGCCCCGCGAGCACGGCTTCCCGGCACGCATGGTCGTGCCCGGGCTCTACGGCTTCGTCAGCGCCTGCAAGTGGATCACGAAGATGACCCTGACCACGTACGACGCCGAGCAGGCCTACTGGACCGAGCGGGACTGGGCGATCGACGCCCCGATCAAGCTCTCGAGCCGGATCGACACCCCCAAGCCGCTCTCCACCAGCAAGACCGGGACGGTCATCGTCGGCGGCATCGCCTGGGCCCAGCACGTGGGCATCGACAAGGTCGAGGTCCGCATCGACGGCGAGGCGTGGCAGCCCGCCACGCTCGGGCCGCAGGTGACTGACGACTACTGGCGCCAGTGGTACCTCGAGTGGGACGCGAAGCCCGGCCAGCACTTCATCGCCTGCCGCGCGACCAACAAGGACGGCGACGTCCAGACCGACGTACGCGCGCGACCGTTCCCGGAGGGCTCCAGCGGCCTCCAGGAGATCTCGGTCTCCGTCGGCTGACGCCACACCAGCCCAGCCAACTCCTCGAGCGGTGTGGCGCAGGTTCTGTTGCCTCCGGAACCTGCGCCACTCACCGCTCGAGGACATTTCTGCCCCGGCGACATTTCTCCCTCGAAATTCCCCGACTTTCTCGATCCGGCACCCATCCACCGCACGACCCGCACCGAACACCTCCCGACAGCGGGCCTCCCGGCCCCCACCGAACATCTGAATCAACCGAAAGGCAGTGCCATGAACACCAAGCTCCGCACCCGCACCCTGGGCCTCGCCGCCCTCGCGCTGACCGCGTCGATGAGCCTGGCTGCCTGTGGCAGCGACGAGGGTTCCGACACCGCGGCCGACGACACCACCAGCTCGGCCACCCCCTCGGAGACGCCTTCCGAGACGCCGACCGAGTCCGAGGAGCCCATGGCCGACGGTCCGTTCGGCCCCGGCTGCGCGGGCGTCCCCACCTCCGGTGAGGGCTCCGTCGAGGGCATGGCCGACGACCCGGTCGCCACCGCCGCGTCGAACAACCCGCTCCTCAAGACGCTGGTTGCCGCCGTGACCGCCGCCGGTCTCGTCGACACGCTCAACTCGGCCGAGAACCTGACGGTCTTCGCGCCCACCGACGACGCGTTCGCCGCCATTCCGAAGAAGGACCTCAACGCCCTCCTGAAGGACAAGAAGGCCCTCACCACGGTCCTGACCCACCACGTGATCGGGGAGCGCCTCAGCCCCGAGGACGTCGCGGGCGACCACGAGACGCTGGCCGGCGACATGCTGACCGTCGAGGGCGAGGGTGAGAACTTCACCATCGGTGACGCCACCGTCGTCTGCGGCAACGTGCAGACCGCCAACGCCACCGTGTACGTCGTCGACCAGGTCCTGATGCCGGAGATGTGATCGTCAACCGACGATGACTGCGCAAGGATGCTGACGTGAACCACGTAAGGCCCGTTCCGGACGGGGCGCCCAAGGGCGCCCCGTCTGGGGGCGACAGTGCCCCGATTGGCGGCGCCCCGTCCCCGGGCGACCCGCGTCGCCTGGCCGAGCTCCTCGGCCAGGCGGCGCAGGGCGACCAGGCCGCCTTCGCCCAGTTCTACGACGCGACCTCGGCCCGGGCCTACGGCCTGGCTCTGCGGGTCGTACGCAACCCGGCGCATGCCGAGGAGGTCACCCAGGAGGCCTACCTCGACGCCTGGCGATCCAGTGCCAGATTCGACTCCCAGCGAGGCAGCGCAGCCGGCTGGCTCCTCACCATCGTCCACCGCAAGGCCGTCGACCGGATCCGTTCGGTCGAGGCGGCCACCGCCCGAGACGAGACCTGGAACCGCGAGACCGCACCGGTCGACCACGACCAGACCGCCGAGTCGGCACACGCCGCGCTCGACGCCACCCGCGTCCGCAACGCGGTCGCCACCCTGACCGACGTCCAGCGTCGGGCAGTGGAGCTCACCTACTTCGGCGGCTACACCCACACAGAAGTAGCCGTCCTGCTCGACGTTCCGTTGGGCACAGCCAAGACACGCATCCGCGACGGACTGATCCGCCTGCGAGACCTGATGGGAGTTGCGACATGAGCGATCTGCACAAGCTCACTGGCGCTTATGCCGTCGACGCCCTCGACGACATCGAACGCGCCCGCTTCGAGCAGCACCTCGCAGGTTGCGAGGACTGCCGGGCCGAGGTGGCCGAGCTGCGGGAGACCGCATCCCTGCTCACCGACTCCGTCTCGGCCACGCCTCCTGCCTCGCTGCGCGCCTCCGTGCTGGCCGGCATCTCCCAGGTCCGACCGCTGCCTCCCGAGGTCACCGTCGCGGCCCCCACCAACATCTCGTCGACCCGCGCCCACAGGAGGCGTCCCGTCTGGACGACGTTTCTGGTCGCCGCGGCCCTGATCGTGGTCGCCGGCGTGGGTGTCTCCGCGTGGAGCCCCTGGTCCACTGAGGTGCCCCGACTGACCGCGGCCGAGCAGGTCCTGCAGGCCCCCGACGCCGAAGAGGTCTTCGTCGACCTCGGCGATGCCGGCCAGGCCACGGTCGTGCGTTCGAAGTCGGAGGACCGCGCGGTCATCCGCACAGAGGGCATGGCCTCCGCCCCCGACGGCAAGGCCTTCGAGCTGTGGTTCATCACCGATGACGAGTTCACCTCGGCCGGGCTGATGCCCAACGAGGCCGACCAGACGGTCGTCCTCGACGGATCTGCCGCCGAGGCCGCCGCCGTCGGCATCACCGTCGAGCCCGAGGGTGGCTCCGACAAGCCCACCACCGAGCCCATCGCCCTGTTCGACCTCACTGAGACGACATGACCACCGCGCACCAGCGCCGGGTCGCCATCGTCGGCTCCGGTGTCGCCGGGCTGACGGCTGCCCACGTCGCCTCCCGCACTGCGCACGTCACGCTCTTCGAGGCCGACGCCCGGCTCGGCGGCCACGCCGACACCCACCGCGTGGCGACCCCCGAGGGCGAGCTGGCGATCGACACCGGCTTCATCGTGCACAACCGCCGCACCTACCCGACCCTGCTGCGGCTCTTCGCCGAGCTCGGCATCGAGACCCAGCCGTCCGAGATGTCGCTGTCCGTCAGCGACGCCGGCACCGGGGTGGAGTACGCCGGTGCGCTCGGCGCGCGTGGCCTGTTCGCGCAGCGCTCGTCGCTGCGCTCGCGGTCCCACTGGAGGATGCTGCTCGAGATCCCACGGTTCCACCGCCGGGCGCGTGCCGTGCTCGCGACCGACGAGTCCGCCGACTCCGACCAGACCCTGCGGGAGTTCCTCGACGAGGGCGGCTTCACCCCCGGGTTCGTCCGGCACTTCATGGAGCCGCTGGTGGCGGCCGTCTGGTCCTGCGACCCGGCGACCTCCCTCGACTACCCCGCGCGCTACCTCTTCACCTTCCTCGAGCACCACGGCATGCTCGGCGTCTTCGGCTCGCCCGAGTGGCGCACCGTGACCGGCGGGTCCGGCACGTACGTCGCCGCCGTCGGCGCCCAGCTCGACGACGTACGCCTCGAGACGAAGGTGACCTCGGTCCGCGAGGTGCCCGGCGGAGTCGAGATCACCGACGGCAGCGGCGCCACGACGACCTTCGACGCCGTCGTGATCGCCACGCACCCCGCCCAGGCGCTCGGCATGCTCGAGGCACCCACCGACCTCCAGCGCGAGCTCCTGTCGGCGATGCCCTACAGCAGCAACCCGGCCCTCCTCCACACCGACGCCTCGCTGCTGCCCGACGCGGTCGATGCCCGCGCGTCCTGGAACTTCTTCCGCCCGGCCGACGAGACCGGTGCGGTGACGGTCACCTACGACCTCACCCGCCTGCAGCGGCTCCCCACCGACACCCACTACCTCGTCACCCTCGGCGGCGAGGACCTGGTCGACCCGGCCACGGTGATCGACCGGATGGAGTACGAGCACCCGCTCTACACCCCCGAGTCGGTGGCGGCCTCGCGACGCCTGCCGGAGATCAACACCGAGCGCATCGCCTTCGCCGGCGCCTACCACGGCTGGGGCTTCCACGAGGACGGCGCACGCTCCGGGCTGGCGGCCGCCACGCACCTCGGCCTGCCGTGGACCCACACCGCGCGGGTCCTGCCGCAGCCCGGCCGCTTCGCGACGACGATCCGCCACACCCGACGTACGCCCATCAAGCGGTCGTTCGAGCACTCCTCGACCTTCTGGCTCGTCGACCTCGACGCCCTGCCCGACCACGGCCTGCTCGCCCGGTTCGAGGCGCGTGACCACCTCGGCTCGCCGGACCGCACGCTGCGCGCCAACGTCGAGGCGTTCCTGGCCGCCCACGACGTCACCCTCGGTGACGGAGAGCGGCCCGGGACGATCCTGATGGCCACCAACCCGCGGTCGATGGGCCACAGCTTCAACCCGATCAGCGTCTTCTGGTGCTTCGACGACCAGGCCGAGCAGGCCGGCGTCGTCGTCGAGGTGCACAACACCTACGGCGACCGCCACGCCTACCTCGTGCACCCAGACGAGCAGGGCCGCGCCCAGACCGAGAAGGCGATGTACGTCTCGCCGTTCCACGGCGTCGACGGCACGTACGACGTCGCCGTGCCGATCCCGACCGACCGGCTGCACATAGCCGTGACGCTCCGGGGGCACGAGCAGGGCGTGTCGTCCCCCTTCAGCGCCAGCCTCACCGGCGCCCGCAGCGACCTCCCCGTCCGCAAGACCCTCGGCGCCGCGCTGCGCGGCAGCGCACTGATCCGTGCCCACGGCATCTGGCTCTGGGCGCGCCGACTGCCGATCCGTCCCCGTCCCACTCACCGTCAGGAGGGCGTCCGATGACCCTCGAGAAGAACCAGCCCCAGCCGACCCACCGCGCCGACCCGAACCCGAGCCAGGGCGTCCCCCCGCTCGAGCAGATCGCCCGCGGTCCCCGCACCGCCATCTCCTCCGCCGTCGCGCGACGCCTCTTCCGCTCCGCGGTCGGCCGCCTCGCGGTGACGGTCGTCGAGGAGCCCACGGGTCGCCGGCTCGGCCAGGGCGGGCCGGTCATGCGCCTGCACCGTCCCGACGAGTTCTACGCACGCCTGGGCCGCGACGGCCTGATCGGCTTCGGCGAGGCCTACCTGACCGGCGCGTGGGACGCCGAGGACCTGGCCGGCTTCCTCACCGTCCCGGCTGCCCGGATCGCCACGCTGATCCCGGAGCCGTTGCAGAAGCTGCGCGCCTTCGTGACGCCGCGGCTGCCCGGCCACCAGCGCAGCACCGAGGCCAACAGCCAGGCCAACATCTCGCACCACTACGACCTGTCCAACGACCTCTTCGACCTGTTCCTCGACGAGACGCTCAGCTATTCGTCCGCGTTGTTCGACACCTCCCTCTCGTCGGCCGGGAAGGGACCCGGCTCCGTCGGTGACCACCTGGTGGCCACTCCACCGGAGCCCGGTTCAGGGAGGGGGGACAGTGCCGACCCGGTCGTCCACAGCCCCGACTTCGCCGAGGCGCAGGGCCGCAAGATAGAGCGGCTGCTCGACGAGGCCGGCGTCACCGACGGCACGCGCGTGCTCGAGATCGGCACCGGCTGGGGCGAGCTCGCGATCCGGGCCGCTCGCCGCGGCGCGACTGTGCACTCGATCACCCTGTCGGTCGAGCAGCTCGAGCTCGCCGAGGAGCGGATCGCCGCGGCCGGCTTCGCCGACCGCGTGACCGTCGAGCTGATGGACTACCGCGCGCTCGCGACCACCGGTGCGACGTATGACGCGGTGTTGTCCGTCGAGATGATCGAGGCGGTCGGCCACGAGTTCTGGGGCACCTACTTCCAGACGATCGACCTGGTCCTCGCCCCCGGCGGCCGGGTCGCCATCCAGGCGATCACGATGCCCCACGACCGGATGCTCGCCACCCGCGACGGCCAGACCTGGATCAACAAGTACATCTTCCCCGGCGGCTTCCTGCCCAGCGTCGAGGTGATCGACCAGATCACCCGCGACGAGACCGGCCTGCGGCTGACCGGCCAGCTCGAGATGGGCAGCCACTACGCCGCGACGCTGCGCCGGTGGGACCGCCGGTTCCTGTCGCAGCGCGACGCCGTAGTGGCGCTCGGCTTCGACGACCTGTTCATGCGGGTGTGGCACTTCTACCTCGCCTACTCGCAGGCTGGGTTCGCCAGTGGCTACATCAACGTCTCGCAGCTGACCTTCACGAGGGAGCACCAGTGACCCAGACCGCACCCCGCCCGACCATCACCACGGCCGGGGTCGCGGACCGGCTCGCCGAGGCCGTACGCCCCTTCATCGGCGGCGACCTGCCGGTCCGGCTGGAGGCGTGGGACGGCTCCGTCGCCGGACCCGTGGACGCGCCCCTGGTCGTGCTGCGCTCCCCCGACGCCCTGCGGCGCCTGCTGTGGCACCCGGGCGAGCTCGGCGCCGCCCAGGCCTACGTCACCGGCGAGCTCGACGTGCCCGCGCAGGACGGCTGGGACCTCGAGTCCACGCTCACCCACGCCTTCGCCGTCGGCGCCGAGCGCGGCCTGTCCGGCGTACGCCTCTCGCCGCGCGCCATGGTCGACGCGATCCGCACCGCCGCCGATCTCGGCGCCCTGGGCCGTCCTCCTGCTGCCCCGTCGTCGCAGGCACGCATCAAGGGCCGGCTGCACAGCCTGGCCCGCGACCGGTCGTCGATCAGCCACCACTACGACCTCTCCAACGAGTTCTACTCCCTCATCCTCGAGCCGCAGATGGCCTACAGCTGCGGCTACCACGCGACCCCGGACACCCCGCTCGAGGAGGCGCAGCGCGCCAAGCTCGACCTCGTCTGCACCAAGCTCGGGCTCACCGAGGGCGTTCCGGGGAGCCTGGACGGTGACGTCCAGCGTGGAGCGAGCGGCGGTCGTCGCTTGCGGATGCTGGACGTCGGCTGCGGCTGGGGCTCGCTCTCGCTGCACGCCGCGCAGTACTTCGGCGCGCAGGTCACCGGGGTAACGATCGCGGCGGAGCAGAAGAAGTTCATCGACGCCCGGATCGCCGAGCGCGGCCTGCAGGACCGGGTCGAGATCCGGCTCCAGGACTACCGCGAGGTCCCCGAACGCGACCACTACGACGCCGTCGGCTCCCTCGAGATGGGCGAGCACGTCGGCGCCACCAACTACCCGACCTACGTCGAGGTGCTGCGCCGCGCGGTGCGGCCCGGCGGCCGGGTGCTGGTGCAGCAGATGTCGCGCCAGGGCACGGGCGGCGGCAAGCACCCGGGCGGTGGGCCCTTCATCGAGTCGTTCATCGCCCCCGACATGACCATGCGACCGGTCGGCGAGACGGTCGGCCTCATCGAGGCCGGCGGCCTCGAGGTCCGCGACGTGCACGGGATGCGCGAGCACTACGTGCTGACCGTCGCGGGGTGGATCGACCGGTTCGAGGCCAACCTCCCGCGACTGCGCGAGCTCGTCGGCGAGGAGGTCGTCCGCGTGTGGCGCCTCTACCTCGTCGGCGGCGCCCTCGCCTTCCGCGACGGCCGGATGGGCGTCGACCAGATCCTCGCCGTCCGCCCCGGCGCTCCGCACACCCTTCCGGCCGTACGGTCGTGGTGACCCAGGCGCTGGTCGCCCTCCTGGCGGCCCTCGTCGTCATGGGGGTCACCGCCGCCGTCAGCAAGAAGGTCGACCGGGTCGCGGTCGTCGACGTGGCGTGGGGCTCGGTCTTCGTCGCCATCGCGCTCGTCCTGGCGCTCGTGTGGCCCGACCGGCACTCGTGGTTGCTCGCCGCGCTCGTCACCTTTTGGGGCGGCCGGCTGGCCTGGCACATCGCGAAGCGCTCGAAGGGCCATGGCGAGGACCCGCGCTACGAGGCCATGCTCGGCGGGCCCGGCTGGCACGCCGGCGCCGCGAAGGTGCTGCTGCGGGTCTTCGGGACGCAGGCCCTCGTCGCCTGGATCATCTCGTTCCCGCTCATCGTCGCGGCGGCGTACGACGTCCGCTGGTGGCCGCTCGTGTGGGTCGGGGTGGCGGTGTGGGCGCTCGGCATCTTCTTCGAGGTCGTTGGCGACGCCCAGCTCGCGGCGTACCGCTCGCGTCCCCGCGACCAGCGCCCGCCCGTGCTCGACACCGGCCTGTGGGGCTGGACGAGGCACCCCAACTACTTCGGCGACGCCTGCGTCTGGTGGGGCCTCTGGCTCGCCGGGGCGCTCTCGCTCGGCTGGCTGCCGGGGCTCGCGACCGTGTTCGCGCCCGTCGCCATGACGTACTTCATCCGCAACGTGACCGGCGCCAAGCTGCTCGAGAAGACCATGTCGCAGCGACCCGGCTGGGACGCGTACGCCGCCCGCGTCCCGCTGTTCGTCCCGCGCCCGCCGCGGCGCTGACGGCGCAACACACCACAGATCCGGGCTGTGATCCTGCGCCCGGCTGGGGTAGACACAGCGAGTGCCCGCTCCCGACGCCCTCGACGCTGCCGTCGAGCAGATGCTCGCGGGCGACGAGGGCGCGTTCCGGACGGTCTACCGCGCGATCCAGCCTCCGCTGCTGCGCTACCTGACCGTGCTGGTCGGCAGCGCGGACGCCGAGGACGTCGCCAGCGAGGCCTGGGCGCAGGCGTTCCGCGACCTCGACCGGTTCAGCGGCGACGCCGACGGCTTCCGCGGGTGGATCACCACGATCGGGCGCAACCGTGCGCTCGACCACCTGCGCCACTCCCGCCGGCGACCCACGGACGACCGTACGGTCGAGGAGCTGGTCGACCTGCCCGACGAGTCCGACGTCGAGGGCGACACGCTCGGGCGCGTGCAGTCGCAGGCCGCGCTGGCCCTCGTCGCGGCGCTCCCGCAGGACCAGGCCGAGGCGATCATGCTGCGCACCGTGCTGGGCTTCGACGCGGCCACCTGCGGCCGCATCCTCGGCAAGTCCCCCGGTGCCGTGCGGGCAGCCGCGTTCCGCGGGCTCCGGCAGCTCTCGAAGAAGATCGACCCGAACCCGTAACAGCCGGCGCCGCCGCGGCGCTGAACGGAGTGAGATGCGCACCCCCGACGACCACCCGACGCGCCGCGAGGCCGAGCAGCTGCTCGACGACCCCGCGGCGCACGGCAGCGCGCTCGGCTCGCTGCTCTCGGCCGCCTCGGCGCCGGCCCTGCCGGGCGAGCTCAGGCGCGAGGACGCGGAGGTCGCGGCGTTCCACCGGGCGCGCCTCACGCCGTCGACCACCAGGGGCGCCGGCTTCGTCTCGCCTCGTCGCCTCGCCAGCCGGGCCGCCGCCCGCGCCGTGATCGCCACCGGTGCCGTCGTCGCCGTCACCACCGGCGGGTTCGCGCTCGCGAACACCGCCCACCTGCCCGGCCTGCCGGGCCAGGCCTCCGACCAGGCGACGGAGTCGGTGACGAAGACCCCGAGGCCGACCGCCACCTCGACGTCCGCCTCGACCGCCCCGTCGACGTCCACCTCGGCCACGGACCCCAGTGGGACGCCGAGCAGATCCACGGAGTCGTCGCCGTCGGCGTCCTCGGCGCCGACGCCGAACTACGAAGGCCTGTGCCGCGCCTTCCAGGCCGTCGACCGCTCAGCCAACGGCTCGTCCCTCGACAGCGCAGCCTTCGCCGCGCTCTCCGCCGCGGCTGGTGGCGGCGACAGCATCGCGACATGGTGCGTAGCGCTCATCGGCGAGCCGCAGGAGACCGGCAAGCCGTCCGTCCTGCCGACGCCGACGGCCAGGCCGACTCCCACCAGCAAGCCGACCCCGGTGAAGCCCACCGATCGGCCAACCGGCAAGCCGTCGCAGCTGCCGACTCCGACGACCCAGCCCACCGGCAAGCCGAGCACCGCGCCCGGCACGCCCACCGACAAGCCGTCCCCGACGGACCAGGGGGGCGGCCGGAAACCCTGAGTGTCCGATTCTCGGGATCGGAGCGGCCGCGTTCCGCGGGCCCACGACCATCGCAACCGTATTCACACCCCCGCATCGAGTACGGGTTCCCCCGCACCACAGCGCGATGGCCAAGGCCCACAACGCACCACAGCGGCACGGCTTCCCCCCGGGGCCGTGCCGCTGTCCATCTCCCGCGGCTGTCCGCGCCGGCGGCTAGGTTCGGATCATGGCCAGCACGCCCCTCTCCGCGCAGGAGGACACCAACCGGCGGATGCTGCGCGCCCGCGACGAGATGGACCGCCGCTACGCCGAGCCCCTCGACCTACCCACGCTGGCGGCCGTTGCACACCTGTCGGCGTCGCAGTTCGGGCGGGTGTTCAAGGAGGTCTACGGCGAGACCCCGCACCGCTACCTGCAGCGCCGCCGCGTCGAGCGCGCGATGACGCTGCTGCGCCAGACCGACCGGCCCGTCACCGACGTGGCGTGGGACGTCGGATTCGCGAGCCTCGGCACGTTCAGCCGGACCTTCAGCAACATCGTCGGCATCTCCCCGACCGAGTTCCGCACCGCACACCAGCCGGTCGCCGTGCCCTCCTGCTTCATCGCGGCGTGGACCCGACCACGCGAGAGCGCCGCCCCGGAGACAGCTGCCCCAGAGACAGCGCTTGCGGAGACAGCGGTTTCGGAGAAGCGTGAGGAGGTCGACGCTCGTTAGCGTCCTCGTCATGAACTCCAACCACATCACCAGCCTCCACATCCGCTCCGTGCCCGTCCTCGACCAGGACGAGGCGCTCGACTTCTACACGACCCACCTCGGCTTCGAGGCCCGCGACGACATCGACCTCGGCTTCATGCGCTGGCTGACCGTCGGCGTCCCCGGCCAGGACACCTCGCTGCTCCTCGAGCTCGTCGGCGGGCCGCAGCACGACGAGTCCACCGCGACCCAGGTCCGAGAGCTCGTCACGAAGGGCGCGCTCGGCGGGCTCTTCCTCCAGAGCAGCGACGTGCACGCGACGTACGCCGCCCTCCGCGACGCCGGCGTCGAGGTCACCCAGGAGCCGGTCGAGCAGCCCTACGGCACCGACTTCGGCATCCGCGACCCGTTCGGCAACCACGTCCGGATCAGCCAGCCCAACACCGCCACACCGGCCCAGGTGCAGGACGCCTACGAGGCCTCCGCACAGTGAGCTACCCGCCGCTGCTCTACGACGGCGACTCCGGTGAGGTCTCCGCCCACGTGGTGCGGGCGGGGATCGAGCCGGCGGTCGTCTACCCCAACGGCAACAAGGTGTTCTACCTCGCGCAGGGCACCGAGACGCAGGGGACGTTCGGGCTCTACCGCTGGGAGTTCGCCGGCCCGCAGAGCGGACCGGATGCCCACTTCCACCGGACGATCACGGAGTCGTTCTACGTCCTCGAGGGCACCGTCACGATCTATGACGGCACCGACTGGGTGCGGTGCCACGCCGGCGACTTCGCCCACGTCCCGGCCGGCGGGATCCACGGCTTCCGCAACGAGGACGGCGCCGCCAAGATGCTGCTCCACTTCGCGCCCGGCGCTCCCCGCGAGGCCTACTTCGAGGGCCTCGCCGCCGGGATGGGCCACCTCGACGGCGACGCGTACGACCGGTTCATGCGCGAGCACGACAACACCTGGCTGTGAGCGACCCCGTCGACGCAGTAGGGATGGCGTTCGCCGAGACCCCGCGACGGGACTTCCTCCCGCGCGGCGTCCGGCGGCGGGCGGCGGGCGGCGTACGACGGTCCGCTCGCGATCGCGGCCGGCCAGACGAACTCCCAGCCGCGCACCGTCGATGACATGCTGCGACTGCTCGACGTACGTCCTGGGCAGCGGGTACTCGACGTCGGCTCCGGCTCGGGCTGGACGGCCGCACTGCTGGCGCACCTCGTCGGTGCGACGGGCACGGTGACCGGAGTGGAGCTCGAGCCGTCCCTCGTCACCATCGGTGCGCGCAACCTCGCCGCGTTCGCCCGAACCTGGGCGGGCATCCGGCTCGCGACACCCGGCGTGTTGGGCGACCCCGCCGGAGCGCCGTACGACCGGATCTTGGTGTCCGCGATGCCCGCCTCGCTCCCCATGTCGCTGGTCGACCAGCTCGCGGACGATGGCGTCCTCGTGATCCCGGTGGCCGGCACGATGCTGCGGGTGACCCATCCGGGCGCGGTCGTGACCGAGCACGGACACTACCGGTTCGTGCCGCTGCGGTGAGTCGACCCGCATCACTCGCGCGTGAACCTCACCAGCTCCTCGCGGCTGTCGCCGTCGGAGATGTCGATGGCCAGCACGCCGCCGACTCCCTTGGCGTAGAACCAGAGCTCGGCGGCCTTGGGGTGCAGCGGAGTGGTGTCCCGGTTGAAGACCACGTTGTCGAAGTGCCCGTAGGGCACCTCGATCTGCTCCGTGCCCACACTGAGGATCTCGGTGTGGTCGGCGGCGCCGGTCCGGTAGCCGCCCTCCAGCCGGAAGATCATTCCGGCCCTCGGGTGTGCCGGCATCTGCACGCCGGGCTCAGCGCCGTTCACGCCGGCCTCGAAGGAGCCCTCGGTGTTGATGGTGCCGTCTTCGATCTTGTAGGTGTCCTCGCCGAAGTACCACACGCAGCCGACACGGTCCTGGGCGAACCACTCCTCGGTGCGCTCGACCAGTCGGCCACGCTCGTCGCTGACCCGGGCGATGACCACCCGTGCAGTGACGCCGTTGGCGATCAGCCTGGTCCGGTGGGTGACCAGGTCCACGATCTTCTGCCGGGTGCCGTCCGGAGCCGTTTCCCGCCACACCTTCCGGTCTCCAGGACGCATCGGGAAGTAGGGGTTGTCGATCTTGGTCGTGAAGTCCGCCGGGTCGAGGTCGGCGTGCTCGTGCCCCCTCGGAAGTTGGCACTCGGCGCGAGTCCTGCTTGCGGAGTCGCCGGTGGCAGAGACGTTCGTGACGCCACTGCTCGGGAGGGGCTGTACGGCGACCGCCAGCGGCATACCCAGCGCCACCGCGGCGGCGGCTGTCAGGAGCGTCGGGAGGCGGCGACGCCGCATCCGGTTGAGGGGTCGAGTGTTCATGAAGGCCTCGTTCCGTCCGTGCCGGGCGGGTCCCAGCGACGTTACGGACGCTAGAGATCTGGAATGAGGGGACGGTGAGAAGCCCGGTGGCCCGACTGAACCGTGATCGCGCAACGCGCTTCTCATGCTCGTCTCATGTGGCGACTCGTACTGTGCTGGAGTGCGGATCCTGGTGGTGGAGGACGATGTGGCGATGGCGGCTGCACTCAACCGCGCGTTGCACACGGCGGGTGTGGTGGCCGACATCGCCGGGTCGGGGGACGACGCCTTGTGGATGGCGCAGGCTGCGCCGTACGACGTGATCGTGCTCGACGTGATGTTGCCGGACGTCGATGGCTTCGAGGTGTGCGAGCAACTGCGGCTGGCGCGTGTGTGGACCCCCATCATCATGGTCACCGCGCGCGACGCGGTGGCGGATCGGATCCGGGGTCTCGACGTGGGTGCCGACGACTACCTGACGAAACCGTTCTCCCTGGGTGAGCTGCTGGCAAGGTTGCGGGCGTTGGCTCGTCGTGACGTGGTCGACCGCCCCGCCATGGTCAGCGTCGGGTCTCTTCGACTGGATCCTGCTGGGCGGCGGGTGTGGAGAGGGGAGAGCGAGGTCTCGCTGACCGCTCGCGAGTTCACCTTGTTGGAAGCGTTGATGAGGCGACCGGGCCAGGTCCTCAGCCATCTGCAGCTGCTGGATGCCGCGTGGGACTTCGGCTACGAACATCGATCCAATGTCGTGGAGGTCTATGTCCGCTACCTGCGCGCGAAGATCGACAGGCCTTTCGGAGTCGCTTCGATCGAGACGGTTCGCGGGGTCGGGTACCGCCTGCGTGAGGATGGTGGCGCGTGACCCGCCTCCCGATCCTGGTCAAGCTCACCGCTGCCTTTGCGGCCGCCACCTTGTTCATGCTCGCCGCGGCTGCCGCGTTCGTCTATGTGCGGTTGCGCCACGATCTCGACGACCGGGTCGACGCCAACCTGCACGCTCGCAGCGCCGCGGCTACGACTGCGCTCAGCGCGGGGACCGACGTCGGGAGCGTTGCTGTCGAGGATCCGGAAGAGAGCTTCGCCCAGGTCCTGTCGACATCGGAGGTTCTCCAGACAGCGGGCTCCCCGATCGGCGCCGTGATCGACAGCGACCAGGTGGCCGAGGCCCTGCGACGTGATCTGGTCGTTGAGCGCGAGCTGCCCGGGATCGATGGCGTCGCACGTATCCTTGCCGTACGTCACGAGTCGGGCACCGGGCCCATGGTCATCGCGGTCGGCCAGTCGCTTCGCGATCGCGACGAGGCGCTCTCGAGCGTGGTCACCTCATTCCTGGTCGGTGGGATCGGCGCGCTGGTGGCCGCGTCACTGGCGGGCTATGCGCTCGCCCGGTCGGGCTTGGCGCCGGTCGAGGCGATGCGGTCACGGGCAAGCGAGATCTCGGCGAGCGACGTAGATGCCAGGCTGCCGCTGCCTGTGGCCAACGACCAGATCAGGCGACTTGGCGAGACGCTGAACGACATGCTCGGGCGGCTGGGAGACTCCTATGAGCGCGAGCGGCGGTTCGTCGACGACGCCAGTCACGAGCTCAGGACGCCACTGGCTGTGATCCAGACCGATCTCGAAGGTGCGCTGCTGGCCGGCGGCCACTCCGAGGGGGTCAGTGCCGCACTGGTGAGCGCCTTGGACGAGACCCACCGACTGGTTCGTGTCGCGGAGGATCTACTGGTGCTCGCTCGAGCTGCGGGTGGCCAGCTTCCGATCGCAGCCCGACCGATGGAGGTCGGCGACGTCCTGACGTGGGCTCGCTGCCGGTTCGCGCCCGTTGCAAACGTGTCTGGACGCACCATCACGGTCTTCGCGAATCCCGGGCTGGTGGTCCTTGCCGACGAGGACCGGCTGCGGCAGGTACTGACGAACCTGGTCGACAACGCGCTGCGCCACGGCGCGGGGGACATCACACTGTCGGCCCGAGCCGACAGCGACGGAGTCACCATCGAGGTTCGCGACCAGGGCGACGGCTTTGCGACCTGGTTCGCCCCTCGTGCCTTCGAACGGTTGTCCCGGGCGCACCCAGCCGACCGCAGCACCGGATCTGGGATCGGTCTGGCCATCGTGCACGCCATCGTCGATGCCCACGGCGGACGGTCAACCGTGAGGGTGGGTGCACCGGCGACGGTGTGCATCTGGTTGCCGACGCACCCGCCTTCCTGACTCATGTCCTCGGGAGCTCGGGAGGGTTTCACCCGGCCGTGAAGCGGAGCAGTTCGGTGCGCCCGGCCTCGGGTGCCAGGTCGAACTCCAGCACGATTCCCACGCCCGGTGCATAGAACTTGAGCTCTGCGATCTCGGGGTGCAGCGACGTGGTGTCCTCGGTCATCCGCACGCGCTTGAAGACACCCGCCTTCGTGGCTACCCGGGTGTCCAATGTCAGGAACCTTCCCTGGTCCTCGGCATGACCGGCGTAGAACTCCTGCCGATACGCCTCGCCGACCTCCGGTTGGGCGAACATGATGATGCCTGCCTTGGCGCCGTCCACGCCGGCCTCCCACGAGCCCTCGGTCGAGACCACCTGCCCGTTCTCGTACTCCTTGGTGGCCTCACCGAGATACCACACCCTGCCCTCGAGGTCCTGGGCGTACCAGTCGAAGGTGTCCTCGATGACCTCATCGTTGACCTTCACGGTGTCGCGGACCACGGTCGCGGTGATGCCTTCGATCAGCTTGGTTCGGTTCAGGACCTTGACCACGATCCGCTCGCGCTGCTCCCGCGTCCCGCCCCCATAGACCCACCTCATCCCAGGCGCGAAGGGCGAGTAGGGGTTGTCGATCTTCCTCACGAAGCTGCCCGGCCCCGGCAGTGGAATGATCTCCGGCCCCTTGGCAGCGGCCACGGGGCCACCGACCGGGCCGGAGGCGACGGCGTTGCCTGACTGAGCGCTGCACACCATGGCGCCGAACGCCACCGCCGCCGAGACCACGGCCGCTGGAGTGTGCTTCTTGGTTCGAGGTGTGTCCATGTCCGCTCCTTGGTAGGTGCCCCGCAAGATCGGGAACACTCGCCACCATGCGCCCCCGGTGCTGAAGCCGCCCTGAACCCCCCGTGAAGCACGGCCACTACCGGTTCGTGCCGCTGCGCTGAGGCCGGCGCGACTCGGCGTCGGAGGCTGCCCGCCGCGCCCGTCGGACCGGCAGTCCGGCCACGACCTCGAGGGGCCCGCGCAGCCGGAGCAACCGCATGCCCGCGCCGAGGCCGAGCAGGACGACGACGTGCGAGAGGTAGGCAGAGGGCTCCTCCGGCGGCCACACACCCGGTGTACGCATCAGGACGTGCAGCGAGTAGAGGCTGAGCGTCATCGTGCCGGCGCCGAAGACGACGGCGAGCGCCACGGTCGCTGCGCGAGGTAGCAGGCGCTCGAGGAGGAGGCAGCAGGAGATCACGAGCACCGCGCTGCCGATGGTCTGGGCGAGGTCGAACGGTGTCGCCGAGTGCGGCGCGACGAGGAGAAGCCAGTCCCAGTCGCCGTCGGCCGGGGTGGTGCCGAACATCCCGGCGGCGTTCTCGGAGGCCACTGCCGGGTCGACCAGCGTGCGGGAGACGCGGGTCGCCAACACCGCCGTCCCGAGGCCGCCGAAGGCCATGGCACCCAGCAGCGAGACGGCCCTCAGGTCGATGCGCGCCAGGACGAGCCCGGCGAGCAGGTAGGCCAGCCACGGCACGACGGGGTAGTAGCCGGTCAGGAGCAGCTCGCTGGCCAGCTGCGCGGGGTCCGCCAGCTGGTCGAAGGTCGGGCTCTCGAACCCGCGGTCCGGCAGGTGCGGTCGCACGAGGTGCGAGGCCACCGGCGCGACCGCGACCCACACGACGGTGAGCGGCAGCAGCGTCCGGACGCCGAGGAGCGTGAAGGGCAGGCCCAGAACGAAGAGCACCCCGTAGTAGGTGAGGATGATCGCGATGCCGCTGTCGAGGCCACCCAGCAGCAGTCCCAGGACGGCGATGAGCAGTGCCCGGCCGGCGATCCCGGCGGATCGCCTCGCGAGAGCGCGACCTCGCAGCGGTGCGCGGGTCATCAGCCCCAGGCTCACTCCGGCCAGCACGGCGAAGAGTGCCGATGCCCGTCCGCCGGCCAGCCACTGACCGGTGGTGAGGTCCCCCGCGGGGGTGCGTGCGTCGAGGACGTGCGTGGCGACCATGCCCAGCAGTGCGAGGCATCGGGCGACGTCCAGCCCGACGAGGCGGCCCTCGGTCGTCCTGGTCATGCGGTCATCCTGCCGGGCGACCCATGAGGCCTTGCCGCGTCAGGACCGAGGGCGATCGACCCGGGCGGCGAGGGTCTGCGGCGCCTGGAGGCAGTAGGAGTCGGTGAGCAGCTCGGCCAGCTCGGCCCAGTCCGTCTCGTCGTCGAGCACCATCCCGATGACGTTTCCGCCCCAGCCGGAGCGGAAGTAGGGCTCGCCCATGTGCTCGAAGGCCGCGACCTCGTCGGGCTCCCCGCGGAAGGTGATCCGGAAGACCTGGTCCTCGCCACCGAAGACGTGGGCGACCGTGGCGCTGCCGACCCGCCAGCGGGTGCCGGTCCATGCGGCCTCCTGTTCGCACCGCGGCAGCGCGCCGAGCACCGCGTCGATGCGGCGTACCCACTCCTCGGGGACGAGCGGACGGTCTGCGAGGGCCACGGCATCAGCCTGCCACCACCCGCCGACACCATGCAGGCAGTTCGCTCCTGTGACCACCGCTCCCACGCTCAGCCGCGCCCCTGGATCGCCGAACTGCCTTCGTAGTGCTCGCAGCGGAGTAGGTTCCGGCCATGAAGTGGGTGGCGCTGCTCCTCGTGGCCGCCGGCGCGATCGGCGTCCCGGCGCTGCTCTCGGACCGGGAGCCGGGGTGCGAGGGCGGAGTCGCGTTCTCGCCCGGCGGCTTCCGCGACGCGGACGTCCGCGGGCCGGCAAGCCCAGAGGAGGCTCTGGGGTCACTGCTCGACGACGCGGCGGAGATCACGCGTGACCAGGAGACCCGCTCCGAGGGCCAGCAGGCCGTCGTCGTGTTCCGCGGCTACGACCAGGACGAGCACCTGCTGAAGAAGATCGAGATCTGGCAGGCCGAGGACGGCCGCTGGTACGAGGGCCGGTCGTGGGTGTGCTCGTGAAGTGGCTCGTCGTCCTCGCGCTCCTCGTCGCGGGCGCTGTCGGGATCAACGCATGGGCGAGCGGACCCGACCTGAGCTGCCCGGGTAGCACCCTGTCCGGCATCCCCGAGGGCGGGCCTCTGAGCCCGACGGCAGACGACGCCCTCGGCGATCGGCTCGACGATGCCGCGCAGGTGACCGAGGAATCGAGCGACGCCAAGGGCTTCCACACCGTGACCTACCGCGGCTACGACGCCGACGGCGAGCTGATCAGGAGCGTCGTCGTGGAGGGCCCGGTCCAGTGGCGGGTAGCCCGCATCGACACCTGCGAGTGATACCTGAGGACGTGGCGTACGGATTCTCGGCCGATTCCCGTTCACCACGTCCTCAGGTATCTCAGTAGGACTTCGGCAGCCCCAGGCTGTGCATCGCGACGAAGTTGAGGATCATCTCCCGGCTGACCGGCGCGATCCGGCCGGCGCGGGCGGCGACGAGCATGCCGGCCATGCCGTACTCCTGCGTGATGCCGTTCCCGCCGTGGGTCTGGACAGCAGCGTCGACGGCGTGGACCGCGGCTTCGGCGGCGGCGTACTTCGCCATGTTCGCGGCCTCGCCGGCGGCCATGTCGTCGCCGGCGTCGACGAGTGCGGACGCCTTCTGGGTCATCAGGCGGGCGAGCTCGTTCTCGATGTGCGCCATCGCGAGCGGGTGGGCGATCGCCTGGTGGGAGCCGATCGGGGCCTTGAAGACCGTGCGCTCCTGGGCGTACGCCGACGCCTTCTCGAGGGCGTGGCGCGCCAGCCCGGTCGAGAACGAGGCCGCCATGATCCGCTCGGGGTTGAGCCCGGCGAACAACTGGACGAGGCCGCCGTCCTCGTCGCCGACGATCGCGTCGGCCGGGAGCCGGACGTCGTCGATGAAGACCTGGAACTGGCTCTCCGGGCTGACGATCTCCATGGGGATCGCGGTGAACTCGAAGCCCGCGGAGTCCGTCGGGACCACGAAGAGGCAGGGCTTGAGCTTGCCCGCCCCTCCCGATGAATCCGGTGCGTCCTGGACTCGCGCGACGACCAGGACGTTGGTTGCCTCGTCGACGCCGGAGATGTAGATCTTCTGGCCCTTGAGCACCCACTCGTCGCCGTCGCGGCGGGCCGTGGTGGTGATGTTGTGGGAGTTGGTGCCGGCGTCGGGCTCGGTGATCGCGAACGCCATCGTGCCGGTGCCGTCGCAGATGCCGGGGAGCCACTTCTGCTTCTGCACCTCGGTGCCGTAGCGGGCGATCACCGTGCCGCAGATCGCGGGGCTGACGACCATCATCAGCAGCGGGCAGCCCTGCGCAGCGAGCTCCTCGCACACCGCGGCCACGTCGCCGATGCCGCCGCCACCGCCGCCGTACTCCTCGGGGATGTTGACGCCGAGGTAGCCCGCCTTGGCGATCTCCATCCAGAGGTCGGTGGTCTTCTCGCCGGCGCGGGCGCGCTCGGTGAACCACGCACGGCCGTAGCCCTTGGCGAGCTTGGACACCTGTCGGCGCAGCTCGATGCGCTCGTCGGTCTCGGTGAAGGTGGTCATGAGTTCTCCTCGACTACTGCCAGGACTTCCCCGGACGCGACCTGCGTGCCGGGCTCGACGTTGATCTCGGTGACCGTGCCGGCGTGCGGCGCGGTCACGGTGTGCTGCATCTTCATGGCTTCCAGGACGAGGACGACGTCGCCGGCGGCGACCTGCGCCCCGGCCACGACCGCGACCTTCACGACGGTGCCGGGCATCGGCGCGAGCAGCGAGCCGCTGGCGACCGCGTCCGCGGGGTCGGTGAACCGGGGCAACGGGCGCAACCGCTCGCGGATGGTGCCGTCGTTGTCGAGGAACATCTCGCCGGACTCGTCGACGTGCACCTCGAAGCGCATCCGGTGGCCGTTGACCATCAGCACGACGAGGTCGGGCGTCGCGGAGACGACCGTCCAGTCCTCGGTCGGGTGGCGGAAGCCGTCGCGACCGGCGTACCACTCGGCCACCACGGGCTCGTCGCGTCCGGGCACCTCGAACGACGTGCGCTGCGGCTGCGACGCCACGTTGCGCCAGCCCGGCTGGATGCCGTGCTGTACGCGGCGGGCCGCGGCGTCGCGTACGGCGATGGCGACGGCGGCGACGTACGGGCCGAGCTCGGTGTCGCCCGCGGGGACGCCACCGATGGGGTGCTCGCCGGAGAGCTGCTGCTCGAGCGTCGTGGTCGTCATGGTGCCCGCGACCACCTCGTCCACCTGCAGCATCGTCTCGAGCAGGTCGCGGTTGGTGACCGGGCCGTGCAGCCGGGACCGGCGCAGCGCGCGGCCGAGGGCACGCAGCGCGGACGGCCGGTCCGCCGCCCACACGATGACCTTCGCGAGCATCGCGTCGTAGTGGGTCGAGACCTCGCTGCCGTCGGCGTACCCCGCGTCGACGCGTACGCCGTGGCGGGGCAGGAGGTCGAAGGCCATGTCGTGCGGGATCTGCAGCCGCGAGAAGCGACCGCTCTGCGGGGTGGCGGCCGCGTCCGGGGTCTCGGCGTAGAGCCGGACCTCGATCGCGTGGCCGCGCGGCTCCGGGGTCGTGTCGGTGCCGAGCACCTCGAGCAGCGTGCGCCCCTCGGCGATCCCGATCTGGGCGGCGACGAGGTCGATGCCGGTGACGCACTCGGTGACCGGGTGCTCGACCTGGAGGCGGGTGTTCATCTCGAGGAACCAGAACCGCTCACCGGCGGGGTCGTAGAGGAACTCGACCGTGCCGGCGCTGACGTAGCCCACCGCACGGCCGGCCGCGACGGCCGCCTTGTGCATCGCGGCACGCACCGCGTCGGGCAGACCCGGCGCGGGCGCCTCCTCGAGCACCTTCTGGTGGCGGCGCTGCAGCGAGCAGTCACGGTCGCCGACGGCGATGCCGGTGCCGTGGGTGTCGAACAGGATCTGCACCTCGACGTGGCGGCCGGACTCGACGTACGGCTCGACGAAGACGGTGCCGTCACCGAAGGCCGAGGCCGCCTCGGCCCGGGCGCTCTCGACCTCCGCGTCGAGGTCCCCGAGGCGACGTACGACCCGCATGCCGCGCCCGCCGCCGCCGGCGCTCGCCTTGACGAGCAGCGGCAAGTCGGCCTCGGTCGGCTGCTCGGGCGCCTCCAGGACGGGTACGCCGGCGGCGCGCATGAGGTCCTTGGCGCGGATCTTCGAGCCCATCGCCTCGATCGCGTCGGGTGGCGGTCCGAGCCAGAGCAGTCCGGCGTCCTGGACGGCACGGGCGAAGTCGGCGTTCTCGCTGAGGAAGCCGTAGCCCGGGTGCACGGACTGACCTCCCACGGCGCGGATCGAGTGGATCACCCGCTCGGCATCGAGGTAGGTCTCGGCGGGCGTGCTGCCCGGCAGCCGGGTCGCCACGTCGGCGTCGTCGACGTAGGGCAGGCCGGCATCGGGATCGGAGTAGAGCGCCTGGCTCTCGATACCGAGGCGGCGGCAGGTGGCGAAGACCCGGCTGGCGATCTCGCCACGGTTGGCGACGGCAACTCGCTGGATGAGTGAGCTCACGTGCGGAACACCCCGTATCCCTCGGCCCCGCGGATCGGGGTGTTGGCGATGACGCTGAGGCAGATCGCCAGCACCGTCCTGGTGTCGCGCGGGTCGATGACGCCGTCGTCGTACAACATCCCGGACAGGAAGTAGGGCAGCGACTGCTCCTCGACGGACGCCTCGACGTAGTCCTTGATGCCCTTGAACCCCTCGGCGTCGAAGGTCTCGCCCTTAGACTCCGCGGACTGCTGGGCGACGATCTCGAGCACGCCGGCGAGCTGCGCAGGGCCCATCACCGCACTCTTCGCGCTGGGCCAGGTGAAGAGGAAGCGCGGGTCGAACGCACGGCCGTTCATGCCGTAGTTGCCGGCGCCGTAGGACGCGCCCATGATCACGCTGAGGTGCGGGACGGTGGAGTTGGACACGGCGTTGATCATCTGCGCGCCGTGCTTGATGATCCCGCCCTGCTCGTACTCCTTGCCGACCATGTAGCCGGTCGTGTTGTGAAGGAAGAGCAGCGGGGTGTCGGCCTGGTTGGCGAGCTGGATGAACTGCGTCGCCTTCTGCGCCTCCTCGGAGAACAGCACCCCCTGCGCGTTGGCCAGGATCCCGATCGGGTGGCCGTGCAGCTGCGCCCAGCCGGTCACGAGCGACGTGCCGTAGAGCGGCTTGAACTCGTCGAAGGGCTTGCCGTTGTGCGCGCTCGTGCCGTCGACGATCCGGACGATCACCTCGCGTGGGTCGAACGGCTCCTTGAGGTCGGTCGGGATGAGGTCGAGGAGGGTGCCGGGGTCGGCGTCGGGCTCGGCGAAGGAGGACTGGGACCCTCTCGTGGACGCTGGACGCACGCCGTGGCGTGCGTCGAGCGGACCATGGTCCGCTCGACCCCCGCCGTGGCGCCGGTTCAGGCGGGCCACGATCCGCCGGCCGATGCGGATCGCGTCGTGCTCGTCCTCGGCGAGGTAGTCGGCGAGGCCGCTGACCCTGGCGTGCATCTCGGCACCACCGAGCGACTCGTCGTCGGACTCCTCACCGGTCGCCATCTTCACCAGGGGAGGGCCGCCGAGGAAGACCTTCGCGCCGCCGCGGACGAACACCGTGTAGTCGCTCATGCCGGGGACGTACGCCCCGCCGGCGGTCGAGTTCCCGAAGACCAGTGCGATCGTCGGCTGCTTGCGCGCGGAGGAGCGGGTGAGGTCGCGGAAGAGCCGGCCGCCGGGGATGAAGATCTCCTTCTGCGTCGGCAGGTCGGCGCCGCCGGACTCGACGAGCGAGATCGTCGGGAGGTTGTTCTCCTCCGCGATCTGCGCCGCCCGGAAGGCCTTCTTCACCGTCCACGGGTTGCTCGCGCCGCCCTTCACGGTCGGGTCGTTGGCGGTGACCAGGCACTCGACGCCCTCGACCACGCCGATGCCGGTCACCAGCGAGGCACCGACGGTGAAGTCGGACCCCCAGCCCGCCAGCGGTGAGAGCTCGAGGAAGGCCGACCCGGGGTCGACGAGCAGCTCGATCCGCTCGCGCGCCGTCAGCTTGCCGCGCGCGTGATGACGGTCGACGTACTTCTGACCGCCGCCGGCCACCGCGACCGCGTGCTGCGTGTCGAGGTCGGCGAGCTTCTCGAGCATCGCCTCACGATTGGTCATGGCTCCAGCACCGCCTTCATCCGCTCCAGCGTCGTACGCATGCCGTTGCGGTTGGTGCGTCCGCGCAGGCCGCCGAGGACCAGCCAGTAGAGGCGGGTGGGCAGCGAGGGCTCCATCCGGAAGTACTCCGTGACGAGGGTTCCGCCGTCCTTCGGCTCGAGCCGGTAGCCCCAGTTGTTGACGGTGACCGCGTCGGTGCCGACGGAGAACTCGAAGACCTTCTCGACCTGGCACTCGGTGACCTTGCACGGCGACCAGTAGGTCGGGCCGACGCCGTTGCGCTTCACGTGGCCGGCGAAGTAGGCCCCGACCTCCGGGCCGGTCGACCCGCGGGTCCACTTGGCCTCGAAGGTCTCGGGGCTGAACTCGCCGATGCGCGTCACGTCGCTGACGAGGTCCCACACCTCGGCGGGCGGGGCGTCCATCCAGACGGACACCTCGTCGCCCAGGGACGGAAGCTTGATCATCGAAAGTCCTTCTCTCTTGTGGTCATGAGGCGTACCCCATCAACTTGGCCGTCAGGTCGCGCAGCACCTCGTCGGCACCGCCGCCGATCGGCAGGAGCCGGGCGTCGCGGTAGTGCCGCTCCACCTCGGTGCCGTGCATGTAGCCGCTGCCACCGAAGAGCTGGACGGCCCGGTCGCAGACGTACGCCGCGCAGTCCACCGCGGTCTGCTTGGCCAGGCATGCCTCCGCGACGACGAACTCGCCGGCGACATGACGGGCGGCCACGGCGTGCGTGTAGGTGCGCGCCACCTCGACCTGCCGGCGCATCTCGACCAGCAGGTGCTGGACACTCTGGTTGCCGATCAGGGCGCGGCCGAACGCTTGCCGGTCCCGGGCGTACGCCGCCGCGAGGTCGAGCGAACGGGCAGCGATGCCGTAGCCGTGCACGGCGAGCGCGATCCGCTCGACGACGAACTGGTCGGCGATCTGGCCGAAGCCCGAGCCCTCCGCGCCGACGAGGTTCGCGACCGGCACGCGGACGTCGACGTACGACAGCTCGGCGGTGTCGGAGCAGTGCCAGCCCATCTTGCGCAGCGAGCGGTCGACGGTGAAGCCGGGCGTGCCCTTCTCGACGACGAGCAGCGAGATGCCGGCGTGGCCCGGGCCGCCGGTGCGGACGGCGGTGGTCACGAAGTCGGCACGGACGCCGGAGGTGATGAAGGTCTTCGCGCCGTTGACGACGTAGTGGTCGCCGTCGCGCTCTGCCCGCGTGGTGATGCGGGCGACGTCGGAGCCGCCTCCGGGCTCGGTGATCGCCAGCGAGCCGATCAGCTCGCCGGCCAACGTGGGCCGGACGAAGCGGTCGACGAGGTCGGCGTCGCCGCTCGCCGCGAGGTGCGGCAACGCGATGCCGCTGGTGAAGAGGCCGGCCATCAGCCCGCTCGATGCACCGGCGTCGAACATCGCCTCCTGCATCGCGACCGAGTCGAGCAGGTCGCCGCCGCTGCCGCCGACGGACTCGGGGAAGGCGATGCCGATCAGCCCGAGATCGCCCGCGGTCCGGTGCAGGGCGCGCGGGATCTCGCCCGCGTCCTCCCACTCCTGGAGGTGCGGCACGACCTCGCGACGGGTGAACTCCGTCGCGGTCGAGCGGAGCGCCTCTCGCTCTGCGTTCATATGAGGCTGTCCTCGATCGAGACGTGCCGCGAGCGGAGCCACTCGCCCAGCCCTTTGGCCTGCGGGTCGAAGCGCGGCGAGGCCGCAACACCCTCGCCGAGGAGGCCGTGGATGACGACGTTGACCGCGCCGAGGTGGGGCAGCAGCCACACGTCGACGTCGAGGTCGGCCGCCTCCGGCAGCAGCACCGGGATGCCGCGCGGCGACATCAGCTTGAAGAGCCACTGCACGCGGGCGTCGTACGTCTCGTGGTCGACGCCGTCGTGCGCGACCCAGAGCCCGACGTTGGCGTCGCCGCCCTTGTCGCCGGAGCGCGCGTGGACGAAGGTGCCGAGCGGAAGGCGGCGGGTGAGCACGTCGGCGCGGCCGGGGTACGGCGAGGGGCGGGCGCCCGGTGCTTCGTCGAGCGGCGTGTACGGCCCCGGGTCCGCGACGACCTCGCGGCGGCCGTCGGCGTGGACGACGGTGTGCGTGACGTCGGCGCGGTCGACGTACGCGGGTCGGTAGATGCCGAACGGCGTCGCGGGGGCGGGCGGGGCGGTCATCGTGAAGCCGGGGTAGGACCCGAGCGCGAGCTCGACGGCCGCTGCGGTGAAGGCGCGACCGACGGGGTCGGGCGAGGGGTCCTTCACGGTGCAGCGCAGCAGCGTCGACGCGGACTCCTCGGTCCCGGCGTCGGCCGGCGGGATCGTGACGTCGGACCAGACGATCTCCGCGGCCGTGAGTCGCGCGCCCAGTTGCTCGCGCACCCACTCCGCCTTGGCCTCGACGTCGAGCCCGGTGAGGACGAACTCGGCGCTGTTGCGCCAGCCGCCGAGCTCGTTGACGCAGACCTTGAGCCGCTCGGGCGGTGCCTCGCCGACAACGGGCCCGATCGCGACGCGGTCCTCGCCGACCTGCTCGAGCCGGACGCTGTCGAGGTGGACGGTGACGTCGGGCCCGAGGTAGCGGGTCGACTGGATCTCGTAGACCAGCTGCGCGGTGACCGTGTCGACCGTGACCGCGCCGCCGGTGCCGGCGTGCTTCGTGATGACGCTCGAGCCGTCGGCTGCGACCTCGGCCAGAGGAAATCCCAGCGGCTTCTGTCGATCCGGCAGGCTCAGGAAGCCGCTGAAGTTGCCGCCTGTCGCCTGGGTGCCGCACTCGATGACGTGGCCCGCGACGACCGCGCCCGCCAGCTCGTCGTACGACGTCGCGCTCCAGCCGTGGTGCGCGACGGCCGGGCCGACGACCAGCGAGGCGTCGGTGACGCGCCCGGTGACGACGACGTCGGCGCCGGCCGTGAGCGCGGCGGCGATGCCGAAGCCGCCGAGGTAGGCGTTGGCGGTGAGGGCGCCCGTGCCAACTCCCATCGAAGCGGTGAGGTCGCGGACGTCGTCGCCCTCGACGTGGGCGACCTGCGGGTCGAGCCCGAGGCCGGTCGCGACCTCGCGGATCCGATCAGCGAGGCCGGCGGGGTTGAGGCCACCGGCGTTGCTGACGATCTTCACGCCGCGCTCGAGGGCGAGGCCGAGGCAGTCCTCAGCCTGGCGGACGAAGGTGCGGGCGTAGCCGAGCGAGGGGTCCTTGAGCTGGTCCTTGCCGAGGATGAGCATCGTGAGCTCGGCGAGGTAGTCGCCGGTGAGGACGTCCAGCTCGCCTCCCTCGAGCATCTCGCGCATCGCCGAGAGGCGGTCGCCGTAGAAGCCGGAGCAGTTGCCGATCCTCAGTGCCGATTTCTCGGGATGCCGCGCGGTCACTGCGGCGCCCGCCCCTCGCCCGGTTGGCCGGCGAAGGCCTGGGCGATGCCGAGCCAGCGGTCGACGTCGGGGCCGGTCGCGACGAGGTCGGTGTCGGCGCGGTGGACGCGCTGGGTGACGAGGCGGCAGAAGTCGGCGGCGCTGCCGGTCAGGGTCTGGGCGGCGTCGTCCGGACCCCAGCTCCACACGTCGTCGGACGGAGCGACGAGGTCGATCCGGAACTCCTCGGTCGGGACGTCGAGGCCGTGCACTCCGAAGGCGAAGTTGCGCGTACGCACGCCGAGGTGCGCGACGTGCCGGATCCGGTCGGTGTCCTCGACGGGCGCGCCGAGCCCCTCGTGGACGTCGAGGCTGTGGGCCCAGGTCTCCATCAGCCGCGCGGTCGCCATCGACGTGGCCGACATGGGCGGGCCGAACCACGGCATCTTCTCAGCGCGTGGGTACGCCGCCAGCGCGGCGCGCAGGTCGGTGCGGGCGCGGCGCCAGCGACCGAGGAGGTCGGCGTCCCGGGCGATCGCGAGGGCCTCCCGGTCCACGTAGCCCTCCGGGTCGGCGATCGCGTCGAGGACCACGGCGTCCCAGGCGTCCTTGTCGGTCGCGGCCTTCAGCGCCACGTCGTCGGTCCAGGCGAGGTGGGCGACCTGCGCGGCGACGTCCCAACCGGGCGCCGGCGTGGCGGTGTGCCAGCCGGCGTCGTCGAGGCCGGCGACGAGGGCGTCGAGCCGGTCGCCCTCGGCGGCGAGGTCGTCGAGGACCTGGGTGAGCACATCAGTCATCGTTCAGTTCCTCGTCATTTCGCGGTCCAGGACGTCGGCCCACTCGCGCAGGATCCTGCGCCGGCGGGCGGAGTCATCGGAGATGGTGGAGGCCAGGCCCAGCCCGCGGACCAGGTCGAGGGTCGCCTGCACGAGCTCGCGTACGCCGGGCCTGGACTCGTCGGCACCGAGGGCGGCGGCGGTCATCCGGTGCGCCTCGCGCCCGACCCGCTGCTCCAGCGGCGCGACGGCAGCGAGCAGCGCCTCGTCGGTGCGGGCCGCGACCCAGAGCTCGAGCGCGGCGGCGAAGACCGGGGAGGCGAAGTGGTCACCGAGCATCGTGACGACGGCGCGCGTACGGCGGCCGCCGGCCGGCAGCTGCGCCACGGCCTCCGCCAGCTCGGCGCCCCGGCGCTCGGTGAGGTGCTCGACGGCCGCGACGACGAGATCGTTCTTCGTCGGGAAGTGGTGCAGCTGCGCTCCCCTGCTCACGCCCGCCCGCTCGGAGACAAGTGTGGTCGACGTGCCGGCGAACCCCCGCTCGACCAGCACCTCCACCGTCGCCTCCAGCAGCCGGGCCCGCATCGCGCGGGTCCGGTCCGCCTGGGGCACCCGGGTCGCCTGGGCCTGTGAGGTCACGACCCCAGCCTGCCGTCGTACAAACAAACAGTCAAGCCTGACTTTTTCTCACCCGGCTGGGTATCTAGGGACAATCTGGTGGGCAGAACCCCCGTTTCACCTACCAGATTGTCCCTAGATACCCAGCGCACAAGCGAGGGAGGTCAGTCGAGGCGGGCGACCAGAGGCAGCCGCGAGCGGGCGGTCAGCCCGACAACGGCGGCGGTCAGCAGCGGGAGCGCCACCACGATGGTGATGATCAGCAGCCACGGGATCGCGAGGAACGGACCGTCGGGCGCCGCGCTGTTGCTGCCCGACCCGGCGGTCAGCGGACGCGAGATCGCGATGCCCGGGATGAAGCCCACCCCCGCCCCGAGGATCGCGCCGACGACGCCGATGACCAGGGCGTACGCCGCCGCGACCCGCCGCCGCGCCCGCGGTGCCGCGCCGACCGCGGACAGCGTGGCCAGGTCGGGCTTGGCGTCGGAGAGCGCGAGGAACGTCGCGGTGAGGGTGCCGCCGAGCATGAGCACGCCGCCGAGCGCACCGAGCACCAGGAGGATGATCACCGCCTCGTCGGGGCGTTCGTAGCCGCGCTCGACGTAGAGGTAGGTCCCGTCGACGGCGCCCCGCACGTCCTCGCGGATCCGGGTCTCGCTCGCCTCGTCGAGGTCGCCGGTCAGGCGCAGGCTGACCGTCGTGACGTCGAGGCCGAGCTCGTCGGCGAGCGCGGTCGGCAGGATCGCGCTGGTCGGTGCCGGCGAGGAGTCCGCGGGGTCCCATCGCACCAGCTGGGCCGCCACACCGGGCGTGGTCTCGACGTCCGACTCGTCGCTGTTCGGGCGCCAGGTCTCGCGACGCACGGTCGCCTCGGTCTCGCCGTCGAGGGAGCCGGTGAAGACGATCGCGCGGCCGGCCGCGAGCGTACGGTCCACCACCTCGGCGGTCGCTCCGGTGATGCCGAGGTCGGCAGCGCTGTCGGCCACGGTGACGGTCGGGCCGTAGACCGACAGGCAGCACGTGTCCTGCATGCCGCGGGCCGGTTCGATGAACGTCGTGGTGTAGCCGTTGGGGTCGTAGACGTCGTTGAGCCCCTGCACGGCGGTCACCTCGACGCCGGGGGCGGCCGCGCGGGCGACCTCCTCCAACCGCGTCCAGGTGGTGGCGGCGTCGGCGAGCTCCTCGCCCGGGAGGAGGTCGGGGCCCCAGGAGATGAAGCCGGCGCCCATCTGGGCCTGCGGCGTGTACGTCATCTCGTTCTGCCGCTCGTCGCTGGCGTTCGCGATGCCGAGCGCGACAACCCCGGCGACCGTCGCGGCGACGGCGGCCACGGCCGGCACGGTCCGCGTACGGTGGCGCGCCGCGTCGCGGGCGGCGTACCTCGCGGTGAGCGGGAGCCGACCGGAGACGCGCGCGACGGCGGACACCACCACCGGCACGACCAGGATCATCCCGAGCACCGACACCACGGCCGAGCCGGCGATCCAGAGGGCGCCGTTGCCGCTGTCGGAGGTGACCGCGCCGTACGCCGACGCGGCGATGCCGACGCCGAGGAGCACCAGGCCGACCACCGGCGTCGACGCGCGCGGACTGCGGTCGCCGCGACGTCCGGCCAGCACCGCCACGACGTCCTGGCGACTGGCGAGCCAGGCGGGCACGGCCGAGGCGAGGAGGGCGGAGAGGAGCCCGAAGGCGACGATGGCGAGGAGGTAGAGCCAGGGCAGCTCGAACGGGCCGAACCACTCGCCGTTGAACCGTTGGACCAGCGGCAGGAGTGCCCAGCCGGCCACGATGCCGAGCACCAGCCCGATGCCCGAGGCGACGAGCCCGAGCACGACGCCACTGCCGAGGATGACGCGCCGCGACTGCGCGGGCGTACCGCCAGACGCGGCGATCAGCGCGAGGGTGCGGGCGTGGCGTCGGGCCCCGACCGCGAACGCCGGCCCGGCCAGCAGGACGACCTCGATCAGCGCCATCACGACGATCAGGGCGACGATCGCGAAGATCTCGTCCTGCCCGGTGTCGTAGCCCATCTGCTCGGCCATCGACGCGACGTCGGGCGGGTCCGCCAGCACGGCGCGTGAGGTGACGACGCCGCCGATCTCGTTGAGCTCCTGCACCGTCGACCACGACACCGGACCGCCGGCATCCACGAGCCACTCCCGGCGGTTGGTCGACTCGTCGACGAGGTCCTCCACGGAGCCGATGACGATCGGTTGCGTACGGTCCGTCGCGTCGCGGCCTCCCCCCGTGATGGTGAGGGTCGTGCCGCCGACCTCGAGCTCGTCCCCGACAGCGAAGCCCTTCGTGATCATCGCGTCGTTGACGACGACCTCGCCGGGCGCCTGGGGCAGGTGGCCGGTCTCGAGGTCGAAGAGCCCGCGGGTGAGCGGGTCGGACAGGTCGACGCCGGTCGTCGAGAAGTCGATCACCCGATCACCGAGCCGCGCCCGCGACCAGCCGCTCGTGATCGGGAGCAGTCGGGTGTCGGCGCCCAGCACACCGCGTACGTCGTCCTCCGTCGCGGGGTTGTCGTAGTCGGCCTCGCCGATGAAGCTCCACTCGCCGTTGCTGACGTCGGGCGCCTGCACGATCCGTCCACGGCCCTCCGTGAGGATGCGCGCGTCGGCCGCTCCGAGACGGCGTTCGGCGCCCTCGATGCCGCTGACCTCGCCGGTCTTGATGACCACTGCGGCCGCACTGACAGCGAGCACGGGCAGGCTGATCATCACCAGCACCAGGACGCTGCGGCCCTTGTGGCGCAGCGCGTCGCGCCAGGCGATGAGGAGGGCCGGGCGCCAGCCCGTCACCTCGTCTCCCCTGCCAGCAGGGTCTCCGGCTCGTCGGCGCCGGTCTCGTCGACGATGACGCCGTCGCGCAGGAAGACCACCCGGTCGGCCCAGGCCGCGTGCCGGGCCTCGTGGGTCACCATCACCCCGGCCGCGCCGGCGTCGCAGCGGGCCCGGAGGAGTCGCAGGATCTCCTCGCCGGTGTCGGTGTCGAGGGCCCCGGTCGGCTCGTCGGCCAGGATCAGCCGGCGCTCGCCGACGATGGCGCGGGCGATCGCGACCCGCTGCTGCTGGCCGCCCGACATCTCGTCCGGGAACCGGTCGACGAGGTCGACGATGCCGACCTCCTCCAGCGCGACGAGCGCGAGCCGGCGCGCGATCTTCGACTTCTCGCCGTCGAGCTCGCGGGGCAGGGCGACGTTCTCGGCGGCCGTGAGCGCGGGGATCAGGTTGAAGTCCTGGAAGACGTAGCCCACGGACGTACGCCGGATGCGCGCGCGGCCGGCGTTGTCGAGCGAGGCCAGGTCGGTGCCCTCGATCCAGACCGAGCCCGACGTCGGGGCGTCGAGGCCGCCGGCCAGGGTCAGCAGGGTCGACTTGCCCGAACCCGACGGACCCATCACGGCGACGAGCTCGCCGGGGCGTGCCCGGAACGTGACGCTGCGCAGGGCGTGGACCTCGGTCGCGCCCTGGCCGTGGACGCGCGAGACGGCGGCGAGGTGGAGGACGGCGTTCATCGGGGAGCCCCCTCGGTCCTGTTCGCGCTCGCGGCGCCCGTGCGTACGTCTCCACGCTCCACCGCCGCGCGCCGCAGCCGGGCCTCGCAGTGGTCGAGCCACCGCACCTCGGCCTCGGCGTCGAAGACGAGCGAGTCGAGAACCAGGCTCCAGGCCAGGTCGGCGGAATCCTGGGGCGTCGCGGCGCGGCCGGTGCGCTTGAGGCGGGTGTAGTCCTGGAGCGAGGTCATCGTGGCGCTGCGCTGGCGCTGGATGATCGAGCCGACGTCGACGCCGGGCAGCGTCACGGCGATCGCGAGCTTGATGGCCAGCTCGTCGCGCGGCGGCTGGGAGCGAGGCACCGGCGTGGCGAACCACGCCGACACCTCGCTCCGTCCGGCCTCGGTGGCGCGGTAGACGTGCGTACGGTCGGATCCGAGCGGTTCGCCGGCACCCCCGTGCCCGGCGTTCCCGCTCGCTGCCTCCTCAACGACGACCTCGACCAGTCCGTCACGCTCCAGGCGCGTCAGGGTCGTGTAGACCTGCCCGATGTTGAGCGGCCAGGTCTCCCCCGTGCGCTGCTCGAACTCGGCCCGCAGCTGGTAGCCGTACATCGGCCCCTGCTCCAGGATCGCCAGCATCGCCTGCCGGATCGACATCCGCGCCTCCGTGGTCACCCTCCGCCGCCCCCCGTGAGCAGTGGATACCGGGTATGTATACCACGTATGCATGCCGTTGAGCATCCCTCCGCCGAGGGGCGGTTGGGGGAAGTCTTGCGCTGCTGTGCCGTTGCAACGGCCTACCCGCGACGGAGTCACCGCTTCAGCGGTGACTCCTGCAAGCGGGCAGCCCTCAGACGGCCGCGACCGTGAGGACGACCCGGGCCCGCTCGGCGGGGGCGAGCCAGCGACGGCGGGCGCGGACGAGGCGGACGGTCGACCAGGCGAGGAACGGGACGGCCATGGCGGGAGGGAGCCAGGCCCACGGCCCGGTCGAGATGGTCGTGAAGACCATGCCGGTGAGCGTGGTGACGAGCGAGAGCTTGCCGGCGTACGCCGCCATCGACGCGTGCGGCGCCGGCGTCGCGCGGGGCGAGGAGAGGTCGACGGAGAAGGGCGCGCGGATCGACCACGACATCACGATCGCGAGGACCTGGACAAGCACAACGAGCCAGCACGAGAGGACGGCCGCGCCGACGACGAGAGGCGGCAGCCCGTTGCGGAGCAGCGCGAGCACGACGGTCACGCCGGACACCATCGCCATGCACTCGGCGACGACGAGCGCTCGTACGTCGAACACGTCGGCCGCGGACACCGGGAGCGTCTCGCGCCAGACCATGCCCTTGCCGTCGAGGCACCAGGCGTTGACGCCGAACAGCAGCGCTGCGCCGCTCGCGGTCAGGCCGGGCAGCAACATCACCGAGCTCCACTGGAGTCCGGCGACGAGCGCCACCAGGCCGGGACCGATGCCGAGGACCAGGAGTCCGCGACGCATGCCGACCGAGCGCCAGACCGAGCCTCGGTCGAGCCGACGCAGGAGGGCACGGTCGGGCGAGCCCCACCGCGGCGCGGGCGCGTGGCGCGCCTCGTGCACCCCGGACTGGACGCGCAGCTCTTCGCGCGGCTGCAGCCCGAGGGCCCAGGCCGCCGGGCGGGCGCCGACGACGACGCCGACCACTGCGAGCGCCAGCAGGAGCAGCGCTGCCACGGGCCAGCTCGTGGTCTGGGCCGTCTCGGCCATCCACGTCGTCGGGAGCGAGCGGACCAGTGGGCCGAGGGCCCCGGCGAGGTGCAGTCCGGCGAGGACGACCACGACCACGCCGCTGACGACGCGGACCACGACGACGCCATGGGTCGTACGCCGCACTCCCTCCGCCGTCCAGCCGATCGCCTGGCCGATGCCCGTCGCGGCAAGCACCCACGCGAGCACCACCAGCTGGGCGCCGAGCAGCCGCTCGGGCGGGGTGACGAGCGCGGTAATCGCGAGCAGGCTCCACATCTGGACGAGCCAGGCGAGGTTGAGCGGCGCGAGCAGGAGGGCGCCGAGGTGCTCGGTGACCGGGCTGACGGGATGGATCGCGACCTCGCTGCGCGACAGCAGCTCGCGACCGCCGCCGCTGCCCATCGCCGCGCTGATGGCCAGCAGCAGGAAGCCGGCGAAGGTGCCGCCGAGGTTGCCCTCCAGCGCAGAGACCGCCCGGTCGAGTGCGGAGGACCCCGAGGTGTGCAGGTCGAAGGAGCTCGGCCCGACCGCGAAGCCCGCGGTCAGCAGCAGGACCACGACCAGGCCGACGGCCGAGGCCCTGCGGCGGCGTACGGTCCGGGCGCGGAAGGCGACCAGGTGGCCGGTGTCGCGAAGCGCATCGGCCCAGCCGTCAGTCGAGGAGCGCACGGTAGGCCTCGCCGGTGAGCTCGCCGGCCTGCATGGCGGCGACGCGGTTGCCGCCGCGCAGCACGACCGCCGTGCTGCAGGCCTCGAGGGCGAGGTCGCGCAAGTGGGTGGAGAGCAGGACGCAGGCACCGCGGGCGCGCGCGTCGGCCACGACCTCCAGGGTGGCCTCGACGCCGAGCGGGTCGACGCCGTCGAACGGCTCGTCGAGCAACAGGACCGAGGGCTCGTGCAGGGCGGCTAGCACCACGCTGAGCCGGCGGCTCATGCCGTGGCTGAACCCGCCGACGACCCGGTGCGCGACATCGCCGAGCTCGAAGCGCTCGAGCATGTCGCGGCCGCGCTCCTCCCAGTCGTCCATCCGACGCAGCCGGGCGCTGAGCTGCAGGTGCTCCCACGGCGTCGCCCGCGGGACCAGGCCGCCCACGTCGGGGCAGTAGCCGACGACCCGCTTCACGCCGAGGGCGTCGGAGGCGGCGTCGTGGCCGCCCACGGTGACCTCACCGGCGGTCGGCGGCACCACTCCGGCGAGGACCTTCATCGTGGTCGACTTGCCTGCGCCGTTGCGGCCGAGCAGCGCGGTCGCCTGCCCGCTGTCGGCGCTCAGGTCGACACCCGAGACGGCCTCGACGTCGCCGAAGCGGACGTGGAGGTCGCGGACGAGGACCGCGGGGGGCGGGGGCTGGCTCACCCATACATTCTCGCCGACCGGGCACTTCCTCGCGGTGAAATGCAGCGACCGGGCACTTCCTCGCGGTAGCAGCGCAAGGAAGTGCCCGGTCAGCGTCCCTCAGCGCGAGGAAGTGCCCGGTCAGGCGGGGAAGGACTCGCCCTTCGCTGCCAGGTCGCGGAGGTACGCCGTGGGGCGGAAGCGGTCGCCGTACGCCTCGGCGAGCTCGTCGGCGCGAGCCAGGAACGCGGCGAGCCCGATGGGGCCGACGCCGTGGCCGGTCTCGTCGAGCGCCTGCCAGCCGGTCATGAACTGGGCGGCACCACCGGTCAGCGCGGGGAAGCCGATGCCCATGATCGAGCCGATGTTGGCCGCGGCGGCGGAGGTGATGACGCCCTCCTCGAAGCACTTCGCGGTCTCGATCGCCTCGATGAAGAGCATCCGGTCGCGTACGTCGCGGATCGGGACCTGCTGCTCGCCCCCTCCAGCGCCAGCCGTGGGGAACGTCTCGGCGAGCCCGGGCCACAGGGTCGTACGCCGGCCGTTGTCGTCGTAGTCGTAGAAGCCCGCGCCCTTGAGCCGGGAGGGCCGACCGAGCCCGATCATCGTCGCGATCACGTCACCGGCGCGGTAGTCGCCCAGGTCGACGCCGTCGCGTGCGGCGGCGTCCTCGGTGGCCTTGCGGATCTTGGCCATCAGCTCCATGTTGAGCTCGTCGCTGATCTGCAGCGGCCCCACCGGGAAGCCGGCTGACGTCGCGGCGCGCTCCAGCGAGACCGGGTGCACGCCCTCGGCGAGCATCGTCAGGCCCTCGTTGATCTGGGTGCCGATGACCCGCGAGGTGTAGAAACCGCGGGCGTCGTTGACCACGATCGGCGTCTTGCGGATCTGCTGGACGACGTCGTACGCCTTGGCCAGCGCCACGTCGGAGGTCTCCTTGCCGCGGATGATCTCGACCAGCGGCATCTTGTCGACGGGGCTGAAGAAGTGCAGGCCGATGAAGTCGGCGGGACGGTCGATGCCGCCCGCGAGCTCGGTGATCGGCAGCGTGGAGGTGTTCGAGCACAGCAGCGCGTCGTCGTTCACGAACGGCGCCACCTCCGCGAAGACCTTGGCCTTCAGCGACGGGTCCTCGAAGACGGCCTCGATGACTAGGTCGCAGCCGGCGAGGTCCGCAGGGTCGGCGGTGGCGGTGATCCGGCCGAGCAGCTCGTCGGCCTTCTCCTGCGTCAGCTTGCCGCGCTCGATGCCCTTGGCGTTGAGCTTCCCGGTGTACGCCTTGCCCTTCTCGGCCGACTCGAGCGAGACGTCCTTGAGCACGACCTGCATGCCGGCGCGGGCGCACGAGTACGCGATGCCGGCACCCATCATCCCGGCGCCGAGCACGCCGACCTTGGTGGCATGCCAGCGCTCGATGCCCTGCGGACGCAGGGATCCGGAGTTGATCGCCTGGAGGTCGAAGAAGAACGCCTGGATCATGTTCTTCGACTGCTGGCTGACGACCAGGTTGGTGAAGTAGCGGCTCTCGATGCGCGACGCGGTGTCGAAGTCGACCTGCGCGCCCTCGACCGCTGCGCTCATGATCGCGCGCGGCGCGGGGTAGATGGCGCCCTTGGTCTGCTTGCGCAGCAGCGCGGGGAACGCCGGCAGGAACTGTGCCAGCGCCGGGGTCTTCGGGGTGCCGCCGGGCATCTTGTAGCCGGCGCGGTCCCACGGGTTCTTCGCCGCGTCCTCGTCGCCCTGGTGCGACAGGATCCATGCCTTGGCGGCCGGCACGAGCTCCTCACGCGTCGGAAGCACCTCGTCGATGAGGCCCTTCGCCAGCGCACCCTGCGGGTCGAACTGCGTGCCCGGCATCAGCACGTCCATCAGCGCGGACTGCAACCCCAGCATGCGTACGACGCGGGTGACCCCGCCGCCCCCGGGCAGCAGGCCGAGCGTCGACTCGGGCAGCCCGATCTTCACCGAGCGGTCGTCGACGGCGATGCGGCGGTTGGCAGCCAGTGCGATCTCCAGGCCGCCACCGAGGGCGGCGCCGTTGATCGCCGCGACGACGGGCCGCGGGAAGGTCTCGAGCCGGCGCAGGCTGGACTTCACGGCCTCGCCCATCGCGAAGATCTCGTCGGCGTCGTCCGGGGTCGCGGTGACCATGCTCTTGAGGTTGCCTCCGGCGAAGAAAGTCTTCTTGGCGCTCGCCAGGACCACACCGGTGACGTCGTCCTGCTCGTCGTACAGGCGCCGGACGGCCGCCTCCATGGACGAGAGGTAGAGCTCGTTCATGGTGTTGGCGCTGGTGTTCGGGTCGTCGAGGGTCAGCGTGACGATGCCGTCGGCGTCGCGGTCGTAGCGGACGGCGGTCTGGGTCTGGGTCGTGCTCATGCGGAGGTCCTGTCTGCCGGGGTAGTCCAGTGGCAAGTGGTCGTGCTCGCGGCTCCGGGGCAGCCAATTCTCACTGGACTACCCCGGGCCGAGAGGAAGGTCAGACGAGCTCGACGATCGTCGCAATCCCCATGCCGCCGCCGACGCAGAGCGTGGCGAGGCCGCGCTTGAGGTCGCGGCGGGCGAGCTCGTCGACGAGGGTGCCGAGGATCATCGCGCCGGTGGCGCCGAGGGGGTGGCCCATCGCGATCGCGCCGCCGTTGACGTTGGTGATCTCGTGGCTGATGCCGAGGTCGCGCATGAAGCGCATGGCGACGGCGGCGAAGGCCTCGTTGATCTCGAAGAGGTCGATGTCCTCGACCTCGAGGCCGGCGCGGGCGAGGGCCTTGCGCGCGGCGGGGGCCGGGCCGGTGAGCATGATCGTGGGGTCGGCGCCCGACACGGCGGTCGAGATGATCCGGGCCCGCGGGGTCAGCCCCAGCGACGTGCCGACCTCCTCGGTGCCGATCGCCATCACGGCAGCGCCGTCGACGATGCCCGAGGAGTTGCCGGCGTGGTGGACGTGGTCGATCGCGGGGATCCAGTGGTACTTCTCCAGCGCGACGTCGTCGAAGCCGGCGTCCTTGCCGATCCCGGCGAACGAGGGCTTGAGGCCGGCGAGGCCCTCGACCGAGGTGTCGGGTCGAACGGTCTCGTCGCGGTCGAGCACGGTCACGCCGCTGAGGTCCTTGACCGGGATGACGGCTCCGTCGAAGTAGCCGTTGGCCCACGCCTTCGCGGCGCGGTGGTGGGACTCGGCGGCGTACGCGTCGACGTCCTCGCGGTTCCAGCCCTCGATCGTGGCGATCAGGTCGGCGCCGATGCCCTGCGGCACGAAGCCGGTCTGCAGCGCGGTGGCCGGGTCCATCGCCCAGGCGCCGCCGTCGCTGCCCATCTGCACGCGGCTCATCGACTCGACGCCACCGGCGATGATGAGGTCCTCGAAGCCCGAGCGCACGCGCTGCGCCGCCTGGTTGACGGCCTCGAGGCCGGAGGCGCAGAACCGGTTGAGCTGCACGCCAGCGACGGTCTCGGGGTAGCCGGCCTTGAGGGCCGCGGTCTTGGCGATGTCGCCGCCCTGGTCGCCGATGGGGGTCACAACGCCGAGCACGACGTCGTCGACGCGGCCGGTGTCGAGCGTGGGGTTGCGGGTCTTGAGCTCGTCGAGGAGTCCGACGACCAGGTCGACCGGCTTGACCTCGTGCAGCGAGCCGACGGCCTTGCCGCGGCCACGAGGAGTCCGGATGTGGTCGTAGACGAATGCTTCTGCCATGCCAGCGATTGTGACACCATTACTGTCACAGTCCAACAGGTGTGTCGGGCGTCACGGAGGAGGGACCAGTGGAGGTCGAGGTGGAGGCCGAGCTGCTCACGCTCGACGAGCTGACGGAGCGTACGGGCGTCAGCGCGCGCAACGTGCGCTTCTACGCCTCGCGCGGCCTGGTCCCCCCGCCCGTACGCCGCGGTCGGTCGGGCTACTACGGCCCCGACCACGTCGCCCGCCTCGAGCTCGTGCGCGAGCTCCAGGGCCACGGCTTCACGCTCTCCGCGATCGAGAAGTACGTCGAGCGCATCCCGGACTCGGCGACGCCGTCCGACATCGCGCGGCACCTCTCGCTGCTGGCGCCGATCACCGGCGACCGCGACGTCGACGTCCCCGGCGGCCTCTCCGGCATGGGCATCTCGCCCGAGGCGGCGCAGGCCGTCATCGAGGTGTACGCCGAGCACGGGCGCCAGGTCGCCGAGGAACTGTCGGAGATCGTCCGCGCGATGGTGTGGCCGCAGTTCCGCGAGGCCGGCTACACCGCCGAGCAGCTGCGTGAGTTCATCCACCGGCTCAAGCCGCTCACCATCGCCGGTCTCGTGACGGCCTACGAGCAGGCGATCGACGAGAGCCAGGCGACGTACGACGGGAAGCGCCCCCGCTAGACCTCGGCCGCCGGGCGCTGCGACCTGAGGGCCACCACGGTCCACACGAGCACGACGACGGCGAGCGCCGCACGCTGCCAGCTCACCGACCCTGCCACGGCGTACGCGACGACGGTCACGACGGGCGGCCACGCGTACGCCCGGTGCCTGCGCCCGCGCCCGCGGACGAGGTCGACCGCGAGCGCACCGAACCCCAGGACGACGGCCACCGCTGCGACAAGGACCAGCCCCTCGATGGACGGAACGGCCAGCGCGATGAGTGCCGGCTCGACGCCCGGCCCGACTCGCCCACGCCGGCGGAGCTCGAGCAGCAGCACCACGGCACCCGCGACCGCGAGGAAGTCCCACGTGTCCAGCGCGCGGATCACGTCGACCGGCGCGGACCCCAGCCCGAGGTCGATGCCGAGCACCGCGAGCGTCAGCGCCTGGCCGACGGCGGCCAGGCAGAGGCCCAGCCAGGTGAGCGGGCCGGACCCGACCACCCGGGCGACGAGGACCATGGCGGCCAGCAGGGAGAGCGCGGCCAGCACGAGGACGACGTGGGCGACGACCCACGCGCCAGAGGCTTCGTCCGCACCGGGCGCGTGCGCCGACGGGAGCCGGAGGAGCAGCTGGCCGAGGAGCTGCAGCACCGCCGCGGCGACGAGCAGGACCGCGGTCGGAGGTCGCGGCGAGTGCACAGACTCATCATCGGGGTCGGGCCCGGATCGACGCGACAGGCGCGACCGCGCCCATCCGGGTGGTCACCGGACGACAGCAGCCTCCGTGCGCTGCGAGAGTGGGCGCGTGCCCGACGCCCAGACCCCTGCCCCGCGGGCCCGATGACTGCAGCCGCGGTCTACTTCCTGCTCGGTCTGTCCCTCCTGCTCGCGATCGTCCTGCCGCAGGCGACGCGACGCATCGCGCTGTCGCCGCCGATGGTGCTGGTCGCGGTGGGCATGGCGATGGGGCTGCTCCCCCTCGCCGGCGACGTCAGCATGGAGCCGCAGGACCACCGCGACCTGATCACGCACGTCACCGAGTTCACCGTGCTCGTCTCGCTGATGGGCGTCGGCCTCGCCATCGACCGACCCCTCGACCTCCGGAGGTGGGCCTGCTGGCGCGCGTGGTCGCCGGTGTGGCGGCTGCTGCTGGTCGCGATGCCACTCACGATCCTCGGCGTCACGGTCATCGGGTGGTGGGTGGCCGGTCTCGCGCCGGCTGTCGCGCTGCTGCTGGGCGCCGTCCTCGCCCCGACCGACCCCGTGCTCGCCTCCGACGTCCAGGTCGGCGAGCCGCTGACCGACGACGTCGACGATCCCGACGGCGAGGAGGACCGGCAGCAGGAGGACGACGACATCCGGTTCTCGCTGACGGCCGAGGCCGGCCTCAACGACGGCCTCGCCTTCCCGTTCGTCCACCTCGCGCTCCTGCTCCTGGCGGGCGGCTTCACGGCGCTGGACGCCGGCGCCTGGGTCGGGTGGTACGTCCTGGGCAAGATCGCGCTCGGCGTCGCCGTCGGGCTCGGCGTGGGCTGGTTGCTCGGTCGGCAGGCCTTCCACTCCCGCAGCGACAACCTGCGGCTGGCCGACCACGGCGAGCCGCTCCTGGCGCTCGCGGCGCTGCTGGCGTCGTACGGCGCCGCGGAGCTGGTCGGCGGCTACGGCTTCCTCGCGGTCTTCGCCTGCGCGATGCGGCTCCGCGCGTCCGAGCGGGGCCACTCCTACCAGCGCGCGATGCACGCCGTCGTCGAGCGCCTCGAGCGACTGATGACGCTCCTCGTCCTGCTGGTGCTGGGCATGGCGATGACCCAGGGCCTGCTCGAGCACCTCGACTGGCGCGGCGTCGTCGTCGCGCTCGCCCTCGTGCTCGTCGTACGCCCGCTGGCCGGCTGGGTCGCGCTGGCCGTGCTCCCCCGCGACGAGCGGAGCGAGGGCGGACTCGACCGCGGCGAGATGATGGCGGTCGCGTTCTTCGGGGTCCGCGGCGTCGGGTCGCTGTTCTACCTCGCGTACGCCGCGAGCCACGAGCAGCTGGCCGACGAGTCGTGGCTGTGGTCGACGGTGGCCTTCACCGTGATCGTGTCGGTGCTGCTCCACGGCATCACCGCGACACCGGCGATGGCGCGGCTCGACGCCCGTCGCGGACGGACTTCCCCCGCAGGATGAGGCAGCCCGCTGGGCGCGGCTGACAGCATGGACCCATGACCACCGTCCTCGTCACCGGCGCGACAGGCTTCATCGGCCGCCGCCTCGTCCCTGCACTGATCGACGCCGGGCACGACGTACGCGCGATGACGCGGCACCCGGAGACGTACGACGGCCCGGGTGAGCCGGTCGGCGCGGACGTGATGGACGCCGACTCGCTGCGGCCGGCGCTCGACGGCGTGGATGTCGCGATCTACCTCGTGCACTCGCTCGACGACCCCGACTTCGAGCGCAAGGACGCGCAGGCGGCGCGCAACTTCAGCGCCGCAGCGAAGGCGGCCGGGCTCAGCCAGATCGTCTACATGGGCGGGCTCGGCGACGAGGGCCAGGAGCTCTCGGCCCACCTGCGCTCGCGCCGCGAGGTCGAGGGGCTGCTCGGCACCGACGGCGTGCCGGTCACCGTGCTGCGCGCCGCGATCGTGGTCGGCCACGGCGGCATCTCGTGGGAGCTCACCCGCCAGCTGGTCAAGAACCTGCCCGCGATGGTCGTGCCCAAGTGGGTCGGCACCCGCACCCAGCCGATCTCGATCGACGACGTGGTCCGCTACCTCGCCGGCGTGGTCGGCCAGGACGAGGCGCTGGACCGGGTCTTCGAGATCGGCGGCCCGGACACCCTGACCTACCGCGAGATGCTGCAGGGCGTCGCGCTCGCGATGAACGGCCGCAAGCTCCCGATCGTCGTCGTCCCGCTCCTCACGCCCGGCCTCTCGTCGCGCTGGCTCGCGCTGGTCACCGACGTCGACGTCACCACCGGGCGCAACCTCATCGACTCGATGTCCACCGAGGTCGTGGTCCGAGACACCTCGATCCGCGAGGTCGTGCCGGGCGAGCCGCAGACCTACGAGGAGGCCGTACGCCGTGCGCTGGCCGAGCGGGCGGCGGCCCTAGGCAAAGAGAAGCGGTAGCAGGAAGAGCATCGACAGCGACCACGTGATGTGGGTCAGGATCGGCGCGAGGATGCCGCCGCTGGCCCTGCGCTCGAGGCCGCAGACCACGCCGAGCAGGATGGCCGCGAAGGCCAGCATCACGTTGCCGGTGGCGAGCGTCGCGACGACGTAGGCGAGGGTCGTCCAGAAGACCGGGTGCTTCGGGATCGCGGCGTACATCGCGCCCCGGAAGAACAGCTCCTCGGCGATGCCGTTGAAGAACGTGATGATCGCGAGCAGGGTCAGCGAGCCCTCGTCGGCGTACTCCAGGACGGAGCTGACGTACGTCGCCAGCGGTGGGATCTCGCGCACGACGAGCGCGCCGAGGACGAAGACCCCGACCAGCAGCAGCCCGAGCATGATCGGCGCCAGGATCGGGCGGACGAAGACCTCGTTGCTGCGGGCCATCCGACCGAGGTGGAGACGACCGGACAGGAACGCGCCTGCCGCCCAGACCCCGGCCAGCACGATCGCAGCGACGTAGAAGGTGTTGCCGCCCGGCTCGAGGCGCAGCGACCAGCCCAGGACGCCGGCTCCGACGAGCACCACGATCGCGGCAACGACCTGGCGGCGCCGGAAGGCGGCGTCGCTGTCGCGCTGGTCGCGCGGGACGACGTCCCACAGCGATCGCTGGATGAAGGTGCGCATGTCACCAAGCCTAGGAGGCGGCCATGAGCTCACGGACGCGCGGGATGACTTCCTCGCCGTAGAGCCGGATCGACTCCAGCCGCTGGTCGTGCGGGAGCGCACCCACGGAGTACTTCAGCTGGAACCTCGAGAGGCCGAGCGTGCGCGCCGCCCACGCGATCTTCTGGGCGACGGTCTCGGGCGAGCCGACGAACAGCGCCCCCTGCGGGGCTGCGCTCTGCTCGAAGGCGATCCGGCTGTACGGACCCCAGCCGCGCTCGCGGCCGATGCGGGTGACGAGCTCGGCCTGGTGCGGGAAGAGCTGCTCGCGCGCCTCCTCGTCGGTGGCCGCGATGTGCCCCGGTGAGTGCATGCCGATGGGCAGCTCGGGCAGGTCGAGCTGGCCCAGCGCCTCGCGGTAGAGCTCGGCGAACGGGACGAACGCCGAGGGCGATCCGCCGATCACGGCAAGCATCAGCGGCATGCCGTAGCGGGCCGCGCGGACAACCGACTGCGGCGTCCCGCCGACGCCGATCCAGGCGGGCAGCTTGCCGGCGGTCGTGGTCGGGTAGACCGGCTGGTCGACGAGAGGCGTACGGATGCTGCCCTCCCACGAGACCGGCTGCTCGTGCTGGAGCGCGGCGAAGAGGTCGAGCTTCTCCTCGAAGAGCCGGTCGTAGTCGCCGAGGTCGAGGCCGAACAGGCCGAACGACTCGATGAACGAGCCGCGGCCCAGCTGCACCTCGGCGCGGCCGTTGCTCACCGCGTCGAGCGTCGCGAACCGCTCGTACACCCTGATCGGGTCGTCGGAGGAGAGGACGGTGACACCCGTGCCGAGACGGATGCGCTCGGTCTGCCCGGCGATCGCGGCGAGCACGATGTCGGGCGCGGAGATCGCGTAGTCGGCGCGGTGGTGCTCACCGAGCCCGATGTAGTCGATGCCGACGCGGTCGGCCAGGACGGCCTCGGCGACCACCTCGCGCAGCGTCGCCGCGTGGTTGCCCGGGGCCCCGTCGAGGGGCGCGTCGCCGAACGTGTCGAGGCCGAGCGAGGGGTGCTCGCGGGTGCCGAGCACGGTGTGGTCGAACGTGCCGTCGAGGTCAGTCATGGCGCTCCTTCAGGTGGTTGAAGGGTGAACCACCGAGGATCGCGAGGCATTCCGACGGCAGCCCTGGAACGAGACTTGCCCTTGAGTCTCCAGGAGACTCAAGGGCAAGGACTCGTTCGAGAAGTGTCAGCGACCGCGGCTGAACGACGACGCGCTGTGCGCGCGACCGCCGGTCGAGGTGCCGGCCGACTGGCCGCCGCCACCGGAGCGACGCCGGCGGTTGCCGCCACCGCCCTGGCCCTGGCCGCCACCCTGGGCACCGCCCTGACCGCCGCCGGTCGAGCCGCCGCCGGAGCGACGACGCTGGCCGCCACCGGTCGAGCCCGAGCCGGAGCCGGGGGTCTCGCTGGTGTAGCTGGTCGGGTTGCCCCGACGCGACTGGCCGTTGGTCTGGCCGGTGCTGCGGGCGCGCTTGCGCTGGGCGTTGGCGCCGTTCGAGCGGCCACCGCCGCCGGTCGACGTCGGGACGTCGATCGTGAGGCCGCCGGGCGTGCTGCGCTCACCGGGGGCGAGCTGCTCGAGCATCGCGTGGCCGGGACCGCTGACCTTGGTGGTGGTCGGCTTGATGCCGGCCAGACGGGTCAGGTCGCGCACGTCGCGGACCTGCTCGTCGGTCATGAGGGTGATGACGGTGCCCTCGTTGCCCGCGCGGGCCGTACGTCCGGAGCGGTGCAGATAGGCCTTGTGCTCGGTCGGCGGGTCGGCGTGGATCACGAGCGCGACGTCGTCGACATGGATGCCGCGGGCGGCGATGTCGGTCGCGACCAGCGTGGTGGCGGTGCCGGAGTGGAACGCCTCCATGTTGCGGGTGCGCGCGTTCTGCGACAGGTTGCCGTGCAGGTCAACGGTCGGCACGCCGCTCTTGTTGAGCTGGCGGGCCAGGGCCTTGGCGCCGTGCTTGGTGCGGGTGAAGACGACCGTACGGCCGGGAGCGCTGGTCAGGTCGACGAGCACGGGGACGCGCTGCTCGCGGCTGAGGTGCAGCACGTGGTGGTGCATGGTCGCGACCGGCGACTGGGCCGAGTCGGCCTCGTGGGTCTTCGGCTGGTCGAGGTAGCGCTTGACCAGGACGTCGATCGCCTTGTCGAGGGTCGCGGAGAACAGCATCCGCTGGCCCTGACGGGGCGTCTTGTCCATGATCCGGCGTACGCCGGGCAGGAAGCCGAGGTCGGCCATGTGGTCGGCCTCGTCGAGGATGGTGACCTCGATGGCGGACAGGTCGGCGTAGCCCTGGCCCATGAGGTCCTCGAGCCGGCCGGGGCAGGCGATGACGATGTCGACGCCCTTCTTGAGCGCGGTCGTCTGCGGGTTCTGGCCGACGCCGCCGTAGATGACGACGGACGACAGACCGGCAGCGCGAGCCAGCGGCTGCAGCGCGGCGTGGATCTGGCCGACGAGCTCGCGGGTCGGCGCCAGGATCAGCGCGCGCGGCTTGCGCGGCATGGCCGGCATCTTGCTCGCGTCGAGGCGGGCGACCAGCGGAAGGAGGAAGGCGTACGTCTTGCCGGAGCCGGTGCGGCCACGGCCGAGGACGTCGCGGCCGGCGAGGCTGTCGGGCAGCGTCGCGGCCTGGATGGGAGTGGGAGTGGTGATGCCCTGCTGCTCCAGGATCTGGGCAAGCGAAGCGGGCACGCCGAGTTCGGCGAAGTTCATGTGAGTAGCTTTCGGTTGGCGTCTCGCCACCGTGAGCCGCTGTATGTGCTGCGGCGTACGTGCCTCAAGGAACTGAGGAAGGGTGTCACTGCTCGAGCGACGACCTGCGCCCGGGGCAAGACCGGCCGGGCGACTTCTGCGTCAACACTAGCGGGACGGGTGGTGTTCCGGTGAATCCTTTGCAGTGTGAGCCCGGACTCAGGGGCCCGTCAGGTGCTCGCGGGACTCCTCGATCACCACGTCGGTCAGGTCGTCGGTGATCGTGTAGACCTCCCAGCGCTCGCCGTCGGGCGTGCCCTGCACCCAGAACTTGTCCTGCTTGGCGTAGCAGCACGTGGTGTCGCGCTCCTCGGTCGTCGCGAAGCCGGCCGCGGCCAGGCGGGTGAGCTCGGTGTCGACGGTGTCCACGTCCTCGACCTCGACGCCGAGGTGGTTGACGCTGCCGCCCTTGCCGGGGTTCTCGATCAGCACGAGCTTGAGCGGCGGCTGGGCGATCGCGAAGTTGGCGTAGCCCGGGCGGAGCTTGTGGGGCTCGGCGCCGAAGAGTGCGGAGTAGAACGCGATCGACGCCTCGAGGTCGTCGACGTTGAGGGCGAGCTGCAGGCGGGACATGGGTTGCTCCGTTCATCAGGATGGCCATATCGATGGTTGTCGATGTGTTGAGATTGCACCAGACATCGACATCTGTCAATATTGATCTGTGTCGAAGTCTCAGCTCACCCTCACCCCGGTCGAGACGGCCGCCTGCTGCTCGCCTCTGCTGCGCGAGCCGCTGTCCACCGACCAGGCCGAGCGCGTCGCCCCGCTGCTCAAGGCCCTCGCCGACCCGGTCCGCCTCCGGCTCGTGTCCATCGTCGCGGCGAGCGAGGGCGGCGAGGCGTGTGTGTGCGACCTCAACGACGCCTTCGACCTCTCGCAGCCGACCATCAGCCACCACCTCAAGGTGCTGCACGACGCCGGCCTGCTCGACCGCACCAAGCGTGGCGTGTGGGTCTACTACGCCGTACGCCGCGAGGTGCTGGCCGACGTGGCCGCCCTCATCGGTGGGGGCGTATGACCCCGTCCCTGGCTGCCCGCGCGACCGCAGAGCTGGTGGGCACGGCGCTGCTCGTCGCCACCGTCGTCGGTTCGGGCGTGATGGCCACCAACCTCACCGACGACGTCGCGCTCCAGCTGCTGGCCAACTCGGTCGCGACCGGCGCCGCCCTCGTCGCGCTCATCGTGTCGCTCCAGCCGGTGTCGGCCGCCTTCAACCCGGTCGTGACGCTCGCCGAGGTCGTCCTGCGGCTGGTGCCACCGTCCGCGGCCGCGGTGCTCGTCGCTGCCCAGGTCGTCGGCGGTGCGATCGGCGCGGTGCTCGCCAACGTGATGTTCGACCTCGACGCGGTCAGCATCTCCACGCACGACCGCACCGGCGCCGGCATCTGGACCGGTGAGGTCGTGGCGACCCTCGGGCTGCTGCTCGTGATCTTCGGCTGCGTCCGCGCCGGGCGTACGGACGCGATCGCGTGGGCCGTGGCCGGCTGGATCGTCGCGGCGTACTGGTTCACCTCGTCGACCAGCTTCGCCAACCCCGCGGTGACGATCGCCCGCACCCTGTCCGACACGTTCGCGGGGATCAGCCCCGCGTCGGTGCCGATGTTCGTCCTCATGCAGCTCGTCGGCGGCGGGCTCGCCCTCGGCCTGCTGCGCGTGCTGCACCCGACCCCCTCACCCCTGGAGGCACCCCTTGACCAACGCACTGGCTGAGAAGCCGACCGTCCTGTTCGTCTGCGTGCACAACGCCGGCCGCTCCCAGATGGCCGCCGGCTGGCTGCGCCACCTCGCCGGAGACGGCGTCGAGGTGCTGTCGGCCGGCTCCGCGCCGGCCGGCACCATCAACCCCATCGCGGTCGAGGCGATGGCCGAGGTCGGCATCGACATCGCGGCGCAGCAGCCCAAGCTGCTCAGCGACAGCGCCGTGCAGGCCTCCGACGTCGTGATCACGATGGGCTGCGGCGACGCCTGCCCGTTCTACCCCGGCAAGCGCTACGAGGACTGGAAGCTCGACGACCCCGCCGGGCAGGGCCTCGAGTCCGTACGCCCCATCCGCGACGAGATCCGCGGCCGCGTCGAGGCACTCATCGCCTCGCTCGGCTGAGCCCTTGTCGCGTTCGGCGCTCAGGCGCTGTCGCGGCGGACGAGCGTCGGCGGGATGATCACCCGCATCGGGTGGCTGCCGTGGACGGCGTCGACGCGCTCGATCAGCAGGCGGGTCGCCCGCTCGGCCATCTCCTCGACGGGCTGGCGCACCGTCGTGAGCTGGGGCGTGGTCCGTTCGGCGACGCCGAGGTCGTCGAACCCGACAACGGCGATGTCGTCGGGCACCCGGCGGCCGAGCTCGGCGAGCACCCGTAGTGCACCGGCGGCCATGAGGTCGGAGGCGACGACGAGGCCGTCGAGGTCGGGGTGGCGCTCCATCAGGCTGCGGGCCGCGACGACGCCGCTCGCCTCGGTGAAGTCCCCGTGCTCCACCGCCGCGTCCGACAGTCCGGCCGCGGCGATCGCCTGACGCCATCCTGCGAGCCGGTCGGCCGACGCCGTCATGTCGGAGGGCCCGGCGATCGTGCCGATGCGGGTGCAGCCGCGCGCGATCAGCAGCTCGGTGGCCTCACGCTCGCCGAGCGCGTTGTCGACGTCGACGTAGGCCACGCGGTCGCCGCCGGTCCACGGCCGGCCACCGAAGACGCAGGGCAGGCCGAGGTCGGCGAGGTGCTCGGCGAGTCGGTCATCGCGGTGGTGGGAGACCACGAGCGCCCCGTCGACGTGGCGGCCGTTGAGGTAGCGCAGCGCGCGCGTGGCGGACGGGCCGGGACGGGCGAGCAGCAGCACGAGCTGGATGTCGCGCTCCCCCAGCACCCGCGTGACGCCGCGCAGCGTGCCGGCGAAGAAGGGGTCGGAGAAGACGCGGTCGTCGGGCTCGGGCACGACGACGGCGATCGAGTCGGTGCGCCGGGTGACCAGGCTGCGGGCCGCCGGGTTGGGGACGTAGCCCAGGGTGCGTACAGCCTCGTCCACCGCCGACTGCGCGCGGGCGCTGACCCGCTCGCCACCGTTGATGGCGCGCGACGCCGTCGCCCTCGAGACGCCCGCGACCCGCGCGACCTCGTCGAGGGTGGGCGAGCCAGCGCTCGACGGGGGCCGCGGGCTGCTCACGCGCGCCACGCTAGGCCATGTCCTTCGAGCTGGGGCCGTCGCGAGCGCCGTTCGGCGCGTGCGATGGCAAGGCGGAGGAGGGAGACATGGCGGAGCCATGGCGACTGACGACAACGCAGCCAGCGTGCGTGTCCGGGCGGCGCGTAGCAGGCAACCAGATCGAAGGCCATGGCTCAGTCCATCGGGTCGTACGTGGGCAGGGTGCCGGTGCGCGAGAGCTCGGCGTACCACCGCGCGCTCGCCTTGGGCGTACGCCGCTGTGTCGCGTAGTCGACGTGGACCAGCCCGAAGCGCTTGGCATAGCCGAAGGCCCACTCGAAGTTGTCGCAGAACGACCAGTGGAAGAAGCCGCCCACGTCGACGCCGTCCTCGAGGGCGAGGTGCACCGCGCGCAGATACGAGTCCAGGAACGCGATCCGGTCGGGGTCGTGCACCTCGCCGTCCTCGTCGGGCACGTCGGCGAACGCGGCGCCGGTCTCGGTGAGGTAGATCGGCAGGCGCGGGTAGTCGTCGTGCAGGCGACGGAGCAGCCGGTGCAGGCCGTCGGGCTGGATCTCCCATCCCATGTCGGTGACGGGCAGGCCGCGACTGGGGAAGGTGACGTGCTCGGAGCCGACGAACGGCGAGAGCGCCACCCGGTCGGGGTGGTCGGCGCCGATGCCGACGACGTCCGTGCGCGGGTGACCCGACACCTCGTTGCCGTGGTAGTAGTTCACCCCGAGCACGTCGATCGGCGCGGCAATGGCGTCGAGGTCTCCGGCGCGTACGACGTCGTACCAGTCGCCGCCCTGCCAGAGCAGGCCGGCGGTGTCGTCGAGCAGGTCGGCGGGATAGGCACCCCGGAAGATCGGGTCGAGGAACACGCGGTTGTGCAGCGCGTCGATCCGCCGCGCGGCGTCGACGTCCACCGGGTCGGTGGGGTCGCTGGGGTCGGGCACCGTCAGGTTGAGGCTGATCCCGAGGCGGTCGGCGCCGCGGCTGCGCAGCTCCTGGGTCGCCATCCCGTGGGCGAGCAGCAGGTGGTGCGCAGCGACGAGACCGGCCGCGCCTTCCTGCCGCCCCGGGGCGTGGTGCCCGGCGGAGTAGCCGAGGAAGGCCGAGCACCAGGGCTCGTTGAGGGTCGTCCAGGTCGGCACCCGGTCGCCGAGCACGTCGTGCACCGCGGTGGCGTACTCGACGAATCGGTGCGCGGTGTCGCGGTTCGTCCAGCCGCCCGCGTCCTCGAGGATCTGCGGCAGGTCCCAGTGGTAGAGCGTCAGCCAGGGCGCGATGCCGCGCGCGAGCAGCGCGTCGACGAGCCGGTCGTAGAACGCCAGTCCGGTCGCATTGACCGGACCGGCGTCCGGACGCACCCGCGGCCACGCCACCGAGAAGCGGTACGACGTGGCGCCGAGATCGGCGAGGAGATCCACGTCGGCCGGCATCCGGTGGTAGTGGTCGCAGGCGACCTCGCCGGTGTCCCCGCCCAGCACGGCGCCGGGGACCCGGGAGAAGGTGTCCCAGATCGAGGGCGTACGTCCGTCCTCCGCGACGGCCCCCTCGATCTGGTAGGACGCGGTGGCCATGCCCCACACGAAGTCGCTGGGGAAGCGCGCGGTGGTCGCAGCGGTGCGCGCCGGCTCGACCTTGCTCTGGACACTCATCCCTTGACTGCTCCTTGCATGATGCCGGCGACCAGCTGGCGGCCGGTGAGGACGAACAGGATCAGCAGCGGCACGGTGGCCAGCGTGGCTCCGGTGAGGACCAGGCTGTAGTCCTTGAAGAACCCGCTCTGCAGCTGGTTGAGCGCGACCTGGACCGTCGGGTTGTCGGCGGGCAGGGCGATGAAGGGCCAGAAGAAGTCGGTCCAGGTGGCCATGAAGGTGAAGAGCCAGAGGATCGCCGCAGCCGGCCGGGCGGCCGGGGCCACCACGTGCCACACGACCCGGATCTGCGAGCACCCGTCCATCCGCGCGGCCTCGATCAGCTCGTCGGGCACGGCGTCGACGAGGTACTGACGCATGAAGAAGACCCCGAAGGCGGTGACCAGGGTGGGCACGATGATCGACCATGTGGTGCCGGTCCAGCCGAGCTTCGACATCACGATGAAGAGCGGCACGATGCCGAGCTGGGTGGGCACCGCCATGGTGGCCACGACGCCGGCCAGCAGGGCGGACCGGCCGCGGAACCGCAGCTTGGCAAAGGCGTACCCGGCCAGCGTGCCGAAGACGACCGTCGAGGTGGCGCAGACCGACGACACCAGCACGCTGTTGCCGAGGGCCTTCCAGAACGGGACGGTGTCCATCACCCGGCTCGCGTTGTCGAGGAAGTGACCGCCGGGGAGCAGTGGCGGCACGCCCTGGGCCGCCACCTGCGCGGTGTGCGAGCCGAGCAGGAAGGACCAGTAGAACGGCGCGGCCGAGCCGACGACGAAGGCCGCGAGCAGGCCGTACACGAGGAAGCCGGGACGCCGGGTCATCGCTCACCCGCCAGGCTGCCGATGCGCTTCATCAGCACGAGGTTGACCAGCGCGATCAGCATGATCAGCACGAAGAGCATCCACGCGGTCGCCGAGGCGCGGCCGAGATCGCGCAGCTGCCAGCCGAAGTCGTAGACCAGCATCGTGATGGTGCCGAACTGCCGGTCGCTGCCGCCGTTGCGGGCGGTCGTCTCGTCGAACAGCCGCGGCTCGGCGAAGATCTGCAGCCCGCCGATCGTCGAGGTGATGACGACGAAGATCATCGTCGGGCGGATCATCGGCAGCGTGATCGCGAGGAACTGTCGTACGCGGCTCGCGCCGTCGAGCGCCGCCGACTCGTAGAGGTCGCGCGGCACCGCCTGCATCGCGGCGAGGAAGATCAGGGCGTTGAAGCCGGTCCAGCGCCAGTTGACCATGGTGGCGATCGCCACGTGGCTGGCCAGCCGGTCGGTGTGCCAGGCGATGGGACCGATCCCCACGGTGCCGAGCAGCTCGTTGAGCAGGCCGTAACGGTCACCGAAGACGCTGCCGAAGATGATCGCGACGGCGACCGGGGAGACCACGAACGGGAGCAGGATGCTCATCCGCCACCAGGTCCGGCCGCGCAGCTGGTTGTCGAGCAGGCCGGCGAGGACCACTGCGACGACGACCTGGGGCACCGACGAGAGCACGAAGATGCTCAGCGTGTTGACGACATGCTTGGAGAAGTACGGGTTGGCCCACACGTCGCGGTAGTTCTGGAACCCGACGAAGTCGCCCTTGCCGCCCAGCAGGCTCCAGTCGTGGACCGAGACGTACGCGGTGTAGACGAGGGGGAACGCCCCCACCACCGCGAACACCAGGAAGAACGGCGAGACATAGAGGTACGGCGCGAGGCGGGCGTCCCACGCCGCGCGGCGCTCACGCCACGGGCGCGGGGCGGCCGGCGCCGGACCGGGGGGACGACCCGCCCGGGGCGGGGAGGCGATGGCCTCCCCGTCCCGGGCCCCGGCGGGGTCGAGAGTCCGCTGCGACAAGGGTCTCAGCCCAGCGCTGCCACGTCGGCCTGGAACTGCTCCCACGACTCGTCGGGCTCCTGGGCGCCCTCGTCGACCCGCAGCACGGCGGCCTGGAAGGCCGTCAGGATGTCGGAGTACTTGGGTCCCTTGTAGGGCTGCACCGTCACGGCCTGGGCCCGGTTGGCCAGGATCTGGCCGATCTCCGCGTCGTTGAAGAACGGGTTGACCGCGTCGACGATCTCGGGGGCGGCCAGTGCATCGACCTGGCTCGGGAACGTGCCCTTCGCAGCGAACGCCTTGGCCTGCTGCTCCGGGGCGGAGAGCCAGGCAGCGATCTCCGTGGCCTTGTCGATGTTGTCGCCCTGGGCGGGGACGGTCAGGTAGGACCCGCCCCAGTTGCCGCCGCCGCCGGGGAAGACGTCGGCGATGTCCCAGCCCTCGACGCCCTCGGCGTTGCCCTCGATGATGCCGAGCATCCAGCCGGGGCAGAAGGTCGTGGCAAAGCCGTCGTTCTGGAACGAGGCGGTCCAGTCGTCGCCCCACTGGGCCAGCTGGGTGGACAGCGTGTCGGAGTTCCCGGTGACGTCGTCCCACACGGCCTCGAGGTCGGGGTTGTCGGTCTCGATAGTGTCGTCGTCAGCCTCGAACGGGTTCGCGACCTGGTTGAGCATCGCCTGGCCGAGGGCGCCGGACGAGTCGTACCACGCGGTGTCGGGCACCTTGGCGACGAACTTCTCACCGGCGGCGAAGTAGTCGTCCCAGGTGCCGAGCATCGCCGCCACCTCGTCGCGGTCGGTGGGCAGGCCCGCCTTCTCGAACAGGTCGGCGCGGTAGCAGATCCCCTCGGGGCCGACGTCCGTGCCGTAGCCGATCATCTGGCCATCGGCGTTGGTGCCCTTCTCCGCGACGAAGTCCAGCCAGCGACCGTCGAGCTCAGGGTCGCTCAGGTCGGCGAAGGCATCGCTCTCGGCGAGCACCGCTGCGATGGCGTCGCCCTCGATGGCCTCGATGTCGGCGAGGCCCGAGCCGGCGGCGAGCTTGGTGTAGAGGTTGGCCTTGGCGTCGTCCCAGGTGCCGACCTTGACCTGCTCCAGGACGACCTCGTCCTGCATCTCGTTGTACTCCTCGATGAGTCCCTCGTAGCCGAACTCGTTGAACGTCGCGACGGTGATCCTGGTCTTGCCGTCGGCCGTCTCGCCCCCGTCGTCGCCGCCGCCGCACGCGGCCAACGTCGATGCGAGGGTCAGCGCCATCAGCGCGCTCGTGGCGAGTCGGGCTCGCCGGGTCCTGGATGTCTGCACCACTGCACTCCTGCCGTCCTGCGGAACGCCGGGCGCGGTGCCCGGCCGGGAAGGTGGACGGGAGCGGGGTGTGAGAGCGCTTCCACTTTCGTCCGGGCACGACTATGGCGCGCGTCACAGGCAGTGTCAATGCCACGCTGGGAAGTCGTCCCAGATTTGTGAGAGCGCTTCCACCAACCACGCTCAACGGAGGCTGCGGCGCCGCATCAGCGCCAGTGCAGCACGCCGTCGTCGAGCGACGCTGTGCGGATCGCCAGGGCGTCGTACAGGTAGTTCTGCCTGAGCGACCACGGCGCCTCCGTGCCCTGCCGCGGCAGCGTGTGCACCAGTCGCTGGACGTAGCCGGAGTCGAAGTCCATCAGCGGCACCTCGGCGACGGACTCGTCGCGCACCGGCACGACCGCGCGCGAGCCGGTGGACCGCATCCGCGTCAGCAGCCGGACGACGTACTCGGCGACGAGGTCGGCCTTCAGCGTCCACGAGGCGTTGGTGTAGCCGATGGTGAAGGCGAAGTTGGGCACGCCGGAGAGCATCATCGCGCGGTAGGCCATCGTCTCGTGCGGCTTGACGGTCTCGCCGTCCACGGTGAGCTCGGTGCCCCCGAAGACCTGGAGGTTGAGGCCGGTCGCCGTGACCACGACGTCGGCCTCGAGCCGGTCGCCCGACGCCAGGTCCAGCCCGGTCTCGGTGAAGGTCGCGATCCGGTCGGTGACGACGGAGGCCGAGCCGTTCCTGATCGCCGTGAACAGGTCGCCGTCGGGCACCAGGCACATCCGCTGGTCCCACGGGTCGTACGCCGGCTTGAAGTGGGTGTCGACGGCATAGCCCGGCGGGAGCTGCGCGACATTGGTCGTGCGGACGACCTTGCGGACAAGGTCGGGCCGGCGGCGGCTGACGCGATAGAGCGCGGACTGCAGGGCGATGTTCTTCCAGCGGGTGACGGCGTAGGACTTCCGCTCGCCGACCAGCTGGGTGAGGCGCTTCTTGACCGCGTCCTTGCCGGGCACCGAGATGACGTACGTCGGCGAGCGCTGGAGCATCGTCACGTGGGCCGCGCCGGCTGCCGCCATCGCCGGGACGAGGGTCACCGCGGTCGCGCCGGAGCCGACCACGACGACGCGCTTGCCGGCGTAGTCGAGGTCCGCGGGCCAGTGCTGCGGGTGCACGACCTGTCCGCGGAAGCGGTCCTGGCCCTCGAAGTGCGGGGTGTAGCCCTCGTCGTAGTCGTAGTAGCCGCTGCACGCCCAGAGGAAGTCGGTGGTTGTCGTGCGGGTCTCGCCCGCCACCTCGGACGTGACGGTCCACCTCGCAGTGAGCGAGTCCCACGCAGCGGAGACGACGTGATGGCCGTAGCGGACGTGCTCGTCCACGCCGTACTCGCGCGCGGTGTCGCGGACGTAGTCGAGGATCGACTGGCCGTCGGCGAGTGCCACGTGGCCGCGCCACGGACGGAAGCGGTAGCCGAGGGTGTGCATGTCCGAGTCGGACCGCACGCCGGGGTAGCGGAACAGGTCCCACGTGCCGCCACTGGCCTCGCGGCGCTCGAGTACGGCGTACGTCGTCCCGGGCAGGTCCTTGACCAGGTGGGCCGCCGCGCCGATGCCCGACAACCCCGCCCCGATGATCAGCACGTCCACGTGCTCGGCCTTCGTCACGCCACCAGCCTAGGCGCGAGGGTGGGAGTTGTAACTATGAGTTACACCTCAGTCCACTGCGTCGCGACGCCGTCGGCGACGAGGGCGTCCACGCCGTCGATCCCCCAGGCGGCGAGGGCCTCCCGGGTCTGCTCGCCGGGGAGCGCGGGCGGCGCTGTCAGCGTGGCCGCGGTCCGTGAGAAGCGCGGCGCGGGGGCCGGCTGGGTGACGCCGTCGCGCTCGACGAAGGTGCCGCGCGCGGCCAGGTGCGGGTGGTGCGGCGCATCGGAGAGGGGTACGACGGGTGCGACGCAGGCGTCGGTGCCGTCGAACACCTCGGCCCACTCGGCCTGCGTACGCTCCCGGAAGCGGCGGGTCAGGGCACCGCGGATGGTCGCATGGTTGGCCGGGTCGTCGCGGTCGGGCAGCTCGACGCCGATGCGTTCCACGAGCGCGCTCCAGAACTGCGGCTCGAGCGCACCGACGCTCACGTGCTGCCCGTCGGCGGTCTCGTACACGTCGTACCAGGGAGTGCCGCCGTCGAGCATCCCCGACGCGCGCCGTCCCGTGTCGAGGCCGACCGCGGCGAACGTCGACGCGATGGCGTTGAGGTGGGCGGTGCCGTCGACGATCGCGGCGTCGACGACCTGCCCCTGCCCGCTGGTGCGCGCCTCGACGAGGGCGGCGAGGATGCCGATGACGAGGTAGGTCGAGCCGCCGCCGAAGTCGCCGAGCAGGTTGCTCGGGAAGTGCGGCCGGTCGCGGTCCTGCCCGAGGCCGTGGAGGGCTCCGGTGATCGCGATGTAGTTCATGTCGTGGCCCGCGGCGTGCGCCCACGGCCCGTCCTGGCCCCAGCCGGTCATCCGCCCGTAGACCAGCCGCGGGTTGCGCGCGTGGCACTCCTCGGGGCCGAGCCCGAGCCGCTCGATCGCGCCCGGCCGCATCCCCTCGACCAGGACGTCGGCGCCCTCGACGAGCCGCAGCACCGTCTCGACCGCGGCCGGCCGCTTGAGGTCGAGCGCGACGCTCGGCCGCCCCCGGTTGAGCAGGTCGGCCCGCCCGCTCGCGAACATCCCACCACCCGGTCGGTCGATCCGGATCACGTCGGCACCGAGGTCGGCCAGGATCATGCAGGCGTGCGGCCCCGGCCCGATGCCGGCGACCTCCACCACCTTCACGCCCCGCAGCGGCCCGGTCCCCTGCCCCAGCTCGTACGTCATGCGCCCGATCATGACACCGGTGCTGTCACGGTCGCGAGCCCTTAGGTCGAACTCTGCTCGTGACATCCACGAGCGGACTTCGAGTCAGACGCCTCCGACCGAGCAGGTCGGTGAGCACGGAGTCGGCGTGCCCTCCCAGCCACCGATCGCGAGCAGGCGGGCGACCTGCGCTGCCGTTCGGCAGGGTCGGTCGTAGACCTGGCCCCATCCCAGCCTGACGCTGCGTCTGCGACGGGTGGCCGTGTCGAGGTCCCGCTCCAGGTCACTGTCGCGGTCGGCGAGAGCGCTGTGGTCGAGGCGGCCGTCGAGCTCGACGTCGAGGTCGTACGCCGGGTAGCGGGCGTCGCGGTATACCCGGCCTCCCGCGATCCGGTCCGGCTGCTGGCGGTCTGCGGCAGGGAGGCCGTGCGCCCGTTCGACCTTGTCGAGGTAGCCGTGCTCCAGGACCGAGGCCGTCCCGGCTGCCACGTCGGCGAGCACCCGGGCGAGCCAGGTCCTGCGCGGGAACCGGTGACGCGCGGCGAGCGCCTTCGCCAGTCGCGGCGCCGTGGTGCACCGCCCACGCACCGCAGCCGCGCACGCCTCGATGACGTCCCACTCGCGCGGCAACCCCGCCACCACGTCGAGCACCGCCTCCTCGTAGCGAACCCTCGGCGGCGAGGCGTTCCACCGCGATCGGGGTTGCAGCCCGGCCATCCGGCGTACGCGGACGTCCGGCTTGTCGCGGACGGTGCGGGACACGTCGACGGCGACCTCGATCGCCGCGCTGTCGTCGAACCCTCGGAGCCCGGGCCCGCTCTCGGCCCGCAGCGCCGAGGCCCCGGCGAGCGCGGCCGGCCAGCACGCCAGCACGGCGACCCACGCCCGCTGGTTCCACGAGCGCGGTCCGTTGTGGTTGACGTAGACACCCGGCAACGCGACGAACAGCTCCTTGCGCCGGAGCATCCGCTCGAGGTCGTGCGGATCGCACCCGGCGTCGACCAGCTGGGCGCGTGACACGACTCCGTCCTGCGCGGAGAGCAGCGCGGTCACCGGGTCGGCGTACGTCCTCGGGCTCAGCTCGGCGGTCACGACCACCACCCTCGTCCGGCGACCGGCCCGCTGCCAGCGCGTCGGGGCGATCTGTGGACGACCGAGGGTCGAAGGCTGCTCGTGGATCCCACGAGTGATCTTCGACTCAGGCACGATGATTGCAACTCGTTGCATAGGTCAGTCAGACTGCCTCCATGGCCCTCGAGCACGCCCTCCTCGTCGCGCTGAGCGAGCGACCCGCGAGCGGCCTCGAGCTCACCCGCCGCTTCGAGAAGTCGCTCGGCTTCTTCTGGCACGCCACCCACCAGCAGATCTACCGCGTGCTCGCGCGGATGGAGTCCGACGGCTGGGTCACCGTCGAGGTGGTCGAGCAGGACGGACGTCCGGACAAGCGCGTCCACACGCCGTCCGCCGAGGGCCGCCGGGTGCTGGCCGACTGGCTCGCCGGGCCGATGCCGATGGAGGCGTTCCGCAGCGACGTCGCCGTCAAGCTGCGCGGGGCGTCGTACGGGGACCGCGCCAGGCTGACCGGCCACCTGACCGACCTCCGCTCGGACCACGCGACGCGGCTGGCGCACTACGAGCAGATGGAGCGCGAGCAGTTCCCCGACCCCGCCGCCCTCGACGGGGCGACGCTCGACCAGTGGCTCGTCCTCCGCGGCGGCATCCGGATGGAGCGGTTCTGGATCGAGTGGTTCACCGACTACCTGCAGGCACACCAAATGAGTGAGGCGACACCATGACCCACCCCCTCTACCCCCACCTGCTCGAGCCGATCACCCTCGGCAGCGGTCCCGACGCGCTCACCCTGCGCAACCGCGTCGTGATGGGCTCGATGCACACCGGCCTCGAGGACCACCCGTGGGACATCGACAAGCTGGCCGCGTTCTTCGAGGAGCGGGCGCGCGGCGGGGTCGGGCTGATCATCACCGGCGGGTACGCCCCCACCAAGCGCGGGTGGCTCAAGCCGTTCGCCTCGGAGATGACCAACCGGCTCCACGCCAAGCGGCACGAGCGGGTCACCGGCCCGGTCCACGAGGCCGGCGGCGCGATCGCGCTGCAGGTGCTGCACGCCGGCCGCTACGGCTACCACCCGCTGTCGCAGAGCGCGTCGGACAAGAAGTCGCCGATCACGCCGTTCCGCCCCAGCGCGATGTCGACCAAGGAGGTCGACCACACCGCGACCGCCTTCGCCAAGAGCGTCGCCCTGGCCCGCAAGGCGGGCTACGACGCGGTCGAGATCATGGGCTCCGAGGGCTACCTCATCAACCAGTTCCTCGCCTCGCGCACCAACGACCGCGACGACCAGTGGGGCGGCTCGGCCGCGCGCCGGATGCACTTCCCCGTCGAGGTCGTACGCCGCTCGCGCGAGCTGGTCGGCGACGACTTCCCGATCGTCTACCGGATCTCGCTGCTCGACCTCGTGGAGGGCGGCCAGACGTGGGAGGAGACCGCCGAGCTCGCGCTGCACCTGCAGGCGGCCGGCGTCACTGTCTTCAACACCGGCATCGGCTGGCACGAGGCGCGGGTCCCGACGATCATCACGCAGGTCCCGCGCGGCGCCTGGCGGTCGTACACGGCCCGCCTCAAGCAGGTCGTCGACGTGCCGGTCTGCGCGTCCAACCGGATCAACACCCCCGAGCTCGCCGAGGACATCCTCGCGAGCGGCGAGGCCGACCTCGTGTCGATGGCGCGGCCCCTGCTGGCCGACGCGGCCTTCGTCGCCAAGGCGATGGACGAGCGCGCCGACGAGATCAACACCTGCATCGCCTGCAACCAGGCCTGCCTCGACCACGTCTTCGCCAACCAGCGCGCCTCCTGCCTGGTCAACCCGCGCGCCTGCCACGAGACCGAGCTCGTCCTGATGCCGACGCTGCGCAAGCAGACCGTCGCCGTCGTCGGCGCCGGTCCCGCCGGCCTCGCGGCAGCGACCAGCGCCGCGGAGCGTGGCTTCGAGGTGACCCTCTTCGAGAAGTCGGCCTGGCTCGGCGGCCAGTTCCGGCTCGCGATGGCCGTGCCCGGCAAGGAGGACTTCGCCGACACGCTGCGCTACTTCACCCGTCGCCTCGAGGTGCTGGGCGTGGACGTACGCCTCGGGGCGGAGGCCACCGCCGGGGACCTCGCCGGCTTCGACCAGGTCGTCGTCGCGACCGGCGTCGAGCCCCGGATGCCGGACATCCCCGGCATCGACCACGCATCCGTGGCGTCGTACGCCGAGGTGCTGAGCGGCGCGGTCGTGCCCGGCAGGCGCGTCGCCGTGATCGGTGCCGGCGGCATCGGCGTCGACGTGAGCGTCTTCCTCACCCACACCGACGAGGACCTCGACGACTGGATGGCCCACTGGGGCGTCGGCGACCCGGCCCTCACCGAGGGCGGGTTGACCGAGCCCAAGCCGCGTACGCCGGCCCGCGAGGTGACCCTCGTGCAGCGCAAGACCACGCCGATCGGCATCAGCCTCGGCAAGACGTCGGGCTGGGCGCACCGCGCCGTGCTCAAGCAGTCGAAGGTCACCCAGGTCAGCGGCGCGACCTACGACCGCATCGACGACGACGGCCTGCACGTCACCGTCGACGGTGTCGCCCGCGTGATCGAGGTCGACACCGTAGTCGTCTGCGCCGGCCAGGACTCGGTGCGCGGGTTGTACGACGGGCTCGACCGCGACGCCTACCTCATCGGCGGAGCCGACATCGCGGCGGAGCTCGACGCAAAGCGCGCGATCAAGCAGGGGACCGAGGTCGTCGCGGGGTTGTGAGGGGGTAGGGCGGTTCGCCGTCAGACGAAAGCGCTCTCACCGGTGATGGCTCGTCCCACGATCAAGGTGTTGATCTCGCGGGTGCCCTCGTAGGAGTAGATCGCCTCCGCGTCGGCGACGAACCGACCCACGTGGTGCTCGAGCAGGATGCCGTTGCCGCCGAGGACCTCCCGCGCCCAGCCGACGGCCTCGCGCATCCGCACCGTCGCATGCGCCTTGCACAGCGATGCGTGCTCGTCGCGGAGCAGGCCGGCATCCTGCAGCTGCGACGCTCGTACGTTCATGGCCGTGGAGGCGGTGACGTTGCTGAGCATCTTCACGAGCAAGTCCTGCACCAGCTGGAAGGAGGCGATCGGCCGACCGAACTGCTCGCGGGCCTTGGTGTAGCGAAGCGCGTGCTCGAACGCACCGCGCGCACATCCAGCCGCCGACCAGGCCACGCTCATCCGGGTGACGCGCAGCACGTCGGCGGTGGAGCGGAAGTTGTCCGCCTTCTGCAGCCGGTTGGCCTCGGGGACGCGGACGTCGCGGAGGTGGATCTCGGCGTTCTGCACGACGCGGAGGGCGATCTTGTCCTCCTGCTTGTCGAAGGTCATCCCGTCCGTGTCCTTCTCGACGACGAAGCCCTTGACCTGCCCGTCCTCCTCGTCGCGCGCCCAGATGATGACCAGGTCGGCGAAGGCGGCGTTGCCGATCCACTTCTTCTCACCGTTGAGGACCCACTCGTCGCCGTCGCGCCGGGCGCTCGTGGCGAGACCGGCCGAGATCGCCGAGCCGACGTCGGGCTCGGTCAGTCCGAAGGCTCCGATCATCTCCATCCGCGCCATCGCGGGCAGCCAGCGTTCGCGCTGCTCGTCGGAGCCGCACAGGTTGATCGAGCCCATCGCCAGGCCGCCGTGGACGCCCATGAACGTGGCGATCGACGGGTCGACGCGGCCGAGCTCCATCATGACCATGCCGTCGACAAGCGCCCCGCGGTCGGGACAGCCGGGTCCGTCAAACGCCAGGCCGGCGATGCCGAGCTTCGCGAGGCCCGGGACCACTTCATGCGGGAACGTGGCGCGGGTCCAGTGGTCGTTGATGATCGGCTCGACCTCTCGCGTCATGAACGCGCGCACGCTGCTGAGCACGGTGCGGTCCTCCTCGCCGAGCAGCAGCTCGAAGCCGAGGAAGTCCGAGGAGGGGGAGTCTTCGAGACTCAGGTCTTCGTTCCTGCTCATCCGGGGTTCTCCTCGTTCAGGCTCGTGCCGTCGATGCCGGGGGCATCGAGGAACACGTCGATGATGGGTGCGAGCTCGTCAGCCTCGGTCAGGATGGCGAGGTGTCCTCCGTGGTAGATGTGCAGCTGCGAGTGCGGGATCAGTGCGGCCTGCATCTTCGGGTTGGCGACCGGGATGATCGGGTCGTCGTCGCCGCCCATGACCAGCGTCGGCTGCCGCAGGAGGCCCAGGAACGGCAGGCTCGTCCAGCCGACCATGGCCGCCAGCTGGTAGTAGTAGCCCCGCTTGGGACCGGAGCGGGTGGCGCCGTGCAGCAGTGCTGCACCGAGCCCGGGGTCGGTGCGCATCGAGCCGCCGTAGATCTGCGGGGCGACCAGGGCGGCGTACGCCGGATCGCGGTGGCGGCGCGGCGTCGACATGATCTTCAGCACGCGCGGGTGGGCCGGCACCATCAGGGTGCCGGTGCCGGTGGCCACCAGCACCACCCGGCGTACGCGCCGCGGAGCCTGGACCGCCAGCTGCTGGGCCAGGCCACCACCCCAGGACAGGCCGAGGACGTCGAAGCGCCGGTGCCCCAGCCTCGCCATCAGCGCGGTCACCCAGGAGGCCAGCCCGGCGATGGGGTAGGGCAGCGGTGGCAGCGCCGAGCCACCCACGCCGGGGACGTCGAAGCGCACCACCCCGCGGTCGGGGTGGAGCCGGTCGACCAGCGGCTGCAGCGCCTCGAAGCTGATGCCGATGCCGTTGCACAGCAGCAGCGGCGGCTGGTCGGTGTACGACCCGACCCCGGGCCGCACCGAGACCCGGGCGGTGATGCCCCGGACCGTGACGTTGCGGACGCGGTCGCCGTGCTCAGCGGTCATGGACGTAGGTGCCCGGGGCGTCGTCCAGGGGTGGGTGGGAGGCGTTGCCGAGGGAGCGCGGCCGGGCGCGCTCCTCGCCGCTGCGCTCCGCCAGCCACGCCACCCAGTCGTCCCACCAGCTGCCCTTGACCTTCACCGCCCGGTCCAACCACTCCCGGGTGTCGTCGGGGTTGTCCGTGCCCTTGCGGCCACCACCCGATGGTGAGGTCTGGAAGCTGGCCTTGGGGTTGCCGGGCGGGTTGACCATGGCGGCGATGTGGCCACTGGTCGACAGCACGAACTTGGTGTCGCCCCCGAAGAGCTGCGTGGTCTGGTAGCAGGACTCCCACTTGCAGAGGTGGTCGGCGATCCCGGCAACGACGTACGTGTCGGTGGTGATCTCGCCGAGGTCGACCTTGGTGCCCAGCATCGTGGCCGCCCGCGGCTCGACGAGCGCGTTGCGCAGGGCGATGTCCATGAAGTCGCGGTGCATCGCGGCACTCATCCGCACCGGGTCGGCGTTCCAGTAGAGGATGTCGAACGCCTTGGGCGCGTGGCCCATCAGGTAGTTGTTGACCCAGTAGTTCCAGATCAGGTCGTTGGGGCGCAGCCACGCGAAGATCTCGGCCAGCGTGCGGCCGTCGAGGTAGCCCTTCTCCTTCGACGCCTGCGTCGAGGCCGCGGCCGCCTTGTGCGAGAGCAGCGCACTGGTGACCCCGGCCCGCTCCTGGTCGAGCACGGTCACGGCCAGGCTGTACGCCGCGACCCGGTCCTGCTCGCCGATGTCGGCGAGGTGGGCCATCACCATCGAGGCGATCATCCCGCCCGAACAGATGCCGAAGACCGCCGTCCGGTCCTGGCCGGTGATGTCCTCGCAGGCGGTCATCGCCTCGAGGATCGCCTGGCCGTAGGTGTCCAGCCCCCAGTCGGCGTGGCGTACGTCGGGGTTGCGCCACGAGATGCAGAAGACCTGCTGGCCGTTCTGCACCAGGTGCTCCACTAGCGAGCGCTGCTCCGCCAGGTCGATCACGTAGTACTTGTTGATCGTGGGCGGCACGATCAGCATCGGCACGGTCCGCACCTGCGGGGTCTGCGGGGTGTACTGGATGAGCTCGAAGACGTCGGTGCGCAGCACCACCGCGCCGGGTGTCACCGCGATGTCGCGGCCCACCTCGAACGCGTCCGCCTCCACCATCGACGGCACCCGGGGAGCGGTGGCGAAGTCCCGGACGAAGCGCCGCCCACCGGCGACCAGGTTGCCGCCGCCGGTGTCGAGGGTCCGCTTGATCACCTTGGGGTTCAGGAACGGGTTGTTGCTGGGGGCGGCCGCCTCCACCAGGTTGTCGACGATGAACCGGATGCGCTGGTCGTCCCCCCAGCCCAGCCCGGCGTCGTCCACCAGGCCGCGCGCCGCGGCGCCGATCGCCAGGTAGCTCTGCAGCGTGCGCTTGAACGCCGGGTTGCGGGCCCACGCCTCCTCGCTCCAGCGGCGGTCCTTCTCGTCGGGAGCCAGCCGCGAGCGACCCACGCCGACCCGGGTGAGCTCGGTGGCGAGCCCGGCCGCGCGCCGGGCGACCACGCGCGGGTGGCGGGCGAGCCCAGCGGTGAACTTCACCCCCGACATCCCCGGGACGAAGCGCCGCATCGGGCCGCTGCCGGCGTTGGCGAGCAGCAGGTCGAGCGGCGTCGCAAGCGCGCTGCTGGCGTCGCGCTCGGCGGACTCCTCCGACTCGTCGTGCGCGTGCATCCGGCCCTCGGCCTGCTGCGCGGGCGCCGGGGCAGCGGCTGCGGTCTTCTTGGCTGCGGTCTTCCTGGCTGCGGTCTTCCTGGCTGGGGCCTTCTTGGCTGGGGCCCTCGTGCGGGCGGACTTCTTCGCGGCCGGCTTCTTCTTGCTCGTGACCGCTCGCTCGGTCTCGGCCGTCGTGCTCACGTCAAGTCTCCGTCGGGCGCGCTGACCTCGCGACGCAGGATCTTGCCGGTGGGTCCCTTGGGCAGCTCGTCCACGATCCAGATGACGCGGGGGTACTTGTACGCCGCCAGCTGCTCCTTCGCGAACGCGCGGAGGTCCTCGACGCTGACGTCCTCGCCCGACTTCAGCGCGACGGCGGCCCCGACCTCCTCGCCCAGGTCGTCGTCCGGGATGCCGATGACGGCCACCTCGGCGACCGACCCGTGCTCGTAGAGCGCCTCCTCGACCTCGCGGGGGTAGACGTTGTAGCCGCCACGGATGATCAGGTCCTTCTTGCGGTCGACGATGAAGAAGTAGCCGTCCTCGTCGACCTTCGCGAGGTCGCCGGTGTGGAACCAGCCGTCCTTGATCGCCTCGGCCGTGTCCTCCTCACGTCCCCAGTAGCCCTTCATCACGTTCTCGCCCTTGATCACGATCTCGCCGACCTCGCCCTGCGCGACGTCATTGTCGTCGTCGTCGACGAGCTTCATCTCCACGCCGCGGACCTCGGTGCCGATGGACCCCGGCTTCCGCTCCTGGTCGGGCTGGTTGAAGGACGCGACGGGGGAGGTCTCGGAGAGGCCGTAGCCCTCGAGCACGACGCAGTCGAACTTCTCCTCGAACTTCTTCATCACTTCCACCGGCATCGCGGACCCGCCGGAGATGCAGGTGCGCAGGCTGGACATGTCCGCCTCGTCCGCGCCGTCGGCGTGGAGCATGCCGGCGTACATCGTCGGGACGCCCTCGAACACGGTGACCTGGTCGCGGGCCACCATCGTCAACGCCTTGTCGGCGTCGAAGCGCGGCAGCAGGGTCAGGCACGCCCCCGTGAGGACCGAGGCGTTGAGGCCGCAGGTGAGGCCGAAGACGTGGAAGAGGGGCAGGCACCCCATCACGACGTCCTCCTCGGTGAGCTCGACCAGCGTCTCCGCGCTGAGCGCGGCGTTGGTGCTCATGCCGCGGTGCGTGAGCTCGGCGCCCTTGGGCTGGCCGGTGGTGCCGGAGGTGTAGAGGAGCACCACGGTGTCGTCGTCGTCGCGGTCCACGACCTCCTCGTCGGGGTCGTGACCGGCCAGCACCTCGGCGAAGTCGGGCCTGACCTCCACGCACTCGATCCCGACCTCGGAGGCTCCCTTGCCCGCCTCGTCCGCCATGTCCTTCCAGGCGAAGACGATCGATGCGCCGGAGTCCTCGAGGTAGTACTTCACCTCGCGGCCCTTGAGCAGCGGGTTCATCGGCACGACCACGGCACCGACAGCCAGGGCGCCGTAGAACACCACCGGGAACGGCGGCACGTTGGGCATCACCAGGCCGACGCGGTCACCCGGGCCCACTCCCTTGGACTTCAGGAGGGTGGCCACCCGCCGGGCGCCGTCCTGGAGCTCGGCGTAGGTCACCACCAGGTCGTCGAGCTTCACCGCGGGGCGGTCCCCGTGCTGCTCGGCGGTCCGGGTCAGGTTGTCGGCCAGATTGGTCACTGGGTGCCTTCCGAGTACGTCGTTGAGAGGGCTGCGCCCTCCTGAGCCCCGCTGGGTGACGACGGCATCGAGAGCACGGGGCTCCGGCCCACTGTCCACCGCTTCGGGGAGTGCCACAACCCACGGCTCACCCGTTCGGCTGGTCGATCTTCGCGGCGCTCTGACGACGCTGTTGCGGCGGCAGACGTACGCCTCCGAGTTCCCGCCGGCGCTACCGGAGCGAGGTCACCTCGACGTCACCGGCAGGTGCACCTTCACCCCACGGAGCGTCATCGCGCCGACCACGCGGCTGCCGAAGCCGGCGTACATGTCCGAGATCGGCGAGACCGTGAGGAAGAGCGTCTGGCCGGCGGGCACGTCGACGGCGACCGACGGCAGCTCGATGCCGGTGCGTGGCTTGTTGAGGGTGATGCCGTTCTCGCGGATCGGCAGAATGTTGTTCTGCACGATCTTCGCGTCGAGCGGGCTGGTGCCGACCGACAGCGCGAGGAACGCGCGGTTGTCGAGGCCGATCGTGCTGATGCTCGCGTCGAGCGACGGCGAGCCGGCGATCGTCAGCGGCCCCTGCGCGATCGGGTAGGCGATCGGCGCACCGACACCGACGGTGCTGACGACGTCGCCGAGCGGCACCGTGGTCGAGGGCGCGACGGAGGGGACGTTCACGCAGCGACCGGCCGCGGTCGTGAGGTGGTAGCGGCCGAAGCCGGTGAGGCCGGTCTTCTTCCCCTGCAGGTTCTGCTGGAGGAACCGCAGGCCCAGCTGGTCGAACGACGGGCTGCCCAGCGTCGGCGAGCAGGCGTCGTTCACCGCGAGCGGGATGTCGTAGTTCGTGCCGGCGGGCAGCGCGGACGGCAGCGTGTGGCCGCCGTTGTAGCCGACGAAGATGCTGCGGCTGCGGGCCTTGTCAGTGAGCGCGCGCTGGAAGTTCTTCAGCCCCTGGTGGAGCGGGAAGAGGTTGTCGGTCTCGCCCTGGCCGAACAGCACCGGGATGTCGAGCTTGCGACCGTTGCGCACGTGCCACTCCGGACCGTTCTTGTCGAGGACGTCGTGGAGGTACGACGGCACGTTGCCCGTCGCGGTCGTCTCGGCGAACCCCTGGAGCACGATCGGCGGCAGCGCGTCGGTCGGCAGCGCCGCGGCCGTGAGGGCGGCGGCCCACTCGGTGCGCGGCACGCCCTGCGGGAACAGGCTCTCGGTCAGGCTCCACCAGGTGATCTCGGGGACGAGCGCGTCGAAGCGGGTGGTGCCGGTGTCGCGGAGCTCGCTGAAGGCGCCGACGAACTGGTAGCCACCGCCGTACGACCCACCGATCGCACCGAGCACCGGATCGCCCGGCTTCTGCTTGGCGACCCACGGCTGGGCGGCCACGAGGTCGACGACCTTCTGCACGTCCTTGCCCTCGACGTCGGGATTCTCGATGTACGCGTGGCCGCCGCTCTCGCCGAAGCCGCGCTGGTCGAAGCTCAGCACGCCGAAGCCGGCGTCGGTCAGGTAGGAGAAGGATGCGGGGTCCGTGGTGCGGCTGCCGCCCCAGCCGTGGCTGTGCAGCACCATCGGCACGGGCGCGGCCGTCGTCGCGCCGGCCGGGCGGAAGAGGGTGTAGCAGATCTGCACCGGCGCGGTCGTGCCCGGATCCGGGATGCTCGTGAGGCAGCCGTCCGTCGTGGTGACGTCGGCCGCGGTGGCCGGTGGCGCGACGAGCAGCGGGCTGGTGGCGGCGGTGACGACGCCGATGACTGTGGCGGCGAGGAGTCGGTTCATCAGGGGCCTCTTTCGCGGGAGGGGTCACCCCTACCAACGAGTAGCCCCCGCGACGGCTACGCCTCGACCGGATGCCTCACGGCCGACAGGCGTCGCCAGGCGGGACTCGGCAGCCACCGGACCGCAGCCGCGGTCTGCGCCGAGGACCCGTACGCGAGCAGCGCCAGGAAGACGCCGTACACCGGCAGGTGGCCCACCATCTCGGTCTGCCCGAAGAGCAGGAGGGTGGCGTTGAACGGCACCATCGCCACCAGCACGGCGACCTGCGGGAACGCCCCCGAGATCACGAGCAGGCCGAAGAGCAGCTCGGTCGCGCCGGCGATCGCGACGAAGGTCTCGGGCGAGACCTGGATGCCGACGAGCGAGAAGACATCGAGGGCCGGGAAGCGCTCGAGGGTGTCGATCGCCATCGCCGGGTTGGTCAGCTTCTCGCTGAAGGCCAGCACGATCAGCGCCGTGCCGACGCCGAGGCGGAGCAGCAGGAGCGCCAGCCGCAGCTGGGCCTTCGACGGGTGGGCGGCGCCGTGGGCGTCGGGGCCGGGAGGTACGACGAGCAGGAAGGCCGCGACCGCAGCCAGGTTGGCGCTCTCGCCGAGCGCCGTCGGACCGGCGACGAGGGCGAGCGCGGGCCCGAGCGCGAGGACGAAGCCCGCGGCCGGACGCAGGTTGATGCCGGTGACCAGCCAGATCCCGAGGGCCGCCTCGACCAGGAGCAGTGCCGTCCCGCCGACCCCGTGGAGGTCGTCGTTCGCCGGGGTCATGAAGGCGCCCGTCGCCGCCAGTGCGAGCAGCGCGACGCCGAGGTGGATCCCGAGCAGGCGCGGCACCCACGGCACGAGCCTGCCCAGCGGCGCGAGGAACGCCAGCTCCGGTCGGTCGACCCGCAGCGCGAGGACGCGCCACAGCACCGTCACCACCACGACCGCGGTCGTGAGCACGAGCGGCAACGGCGAGAAGAAGAACGACCAGTCACCCGCCTGCTGGGACTCCACGAACCACCGCTCGTGGGTGGGCAGGACAGGCACGAGGACAGCGAGCGGGTACGTCATGCACCCAGCGTCGAGGACCGGCGCGGCGCCCGGCAGCGGCGAAGGTCCCGACATCGCCGGGACCAAGGTCTCGCCCCGTCGTACAGTCGCCGGCATGGCCAGCCCCCTCCGCCCCTCAGCCCTCCTGGCCACTGTCGGCGTACGCACCCGGGCGCGCGAGCGGTCGGACACGGTGTCCCTCCAACGGCCGAGCGGTCCGCCCGCGACGCGTACGGCGTTGGGCGAGGTCCGCGCCGCGCTCGACGCCGCCCGACTGGTGGGCGCCCTGCCGCGACTGGCAGCGGCGCCCCGCGGGGACGGCCACCTGGTCATCGACATCCCCGGGTGGAAGGCACCGGAGGTCTCGGGGGCACCGCTGCGGCAGTACCTCAGGCGCCTGGGGTACGACGCCCGCGGCTGGGGCTTCGGCACCAACACCGGCAGCACGCGCCGCGACATCGAGCGGCTGGCAGCACGGGTCGTGGAGCTGGCCGAGGAGACGGGCAGGCCCGCCTCGCTGGTCGGCTGGAGCCTCGGCGGCGTGGTCGCCCGCGAAGTGGCGCGGCTCCACCCGGAGGCCATCGACCGGGTGATCACGTACGGCACCCCGGTGGGCGGGCCGACGTACACGACGGTGGCGCGCGCCTACAACCGTGGGGCGGACGTCGACGGCCACCGCGAGAGCCGCCGCCTCGACGAGAGCAACCCGATCCGGGTGCCGCTCACGATCCTGTTCTCGCGCCGCGACGGGATCGTGTCGTGGCAGGCCTGCATCGACCACGCGAGCCCGCTGGCAGAGCACATCGAGATCTCCTCGACCCACCTCGGCATGGGGTTCGACCCCGACGTGTGGTCGATCGTGGCCGCCCGGCTCGCGGACCGGACCAGGTCGTCGTAGAGGTCCTCCCCATCGGGGAGTGCCGCGCTCACCGTGCGACGTCGCGACCCAGGACGACGTCGACGACGTGCTCGGCGATCGCCAGGCTCGAGGTGGCCGCCGGCGACGGCGCGTTGCGCAGCGCGGTGACCCGGTCGCGCGTGGTGATCCGGAAGTCGTCGACCAGTGCGCCGGACCGCTCCATCGCCTGGGCGCGGATGCCGCTCGGGCCGGCGACCACGTCCTCGAGCCGGAGCTCGGGCACGTAGCGGCGGGCCTCGGCGACGAAGCGCCGCCGGCTCAGCGAGCCCGCCACCTCTTTCACGCCGGTACGCCAGTGCTGGCGGGCGAAGCGGCGGAAGCCGTCGTACGCCACGACCTCGCGCAGGTCGCGCGCCGAGACCGTCCGCCAGTCGTAGCCCTCGCGGGCGAGTGCGAGGACGGCGTTGGGCCCGACCATCACCTCGCCGTCCACGCGAGGCGTCAGGTGCACGCCGAGGAACGGGTAGCGCGGGTCGGGGACGGGATAGACGAGACCGTTGACGAGGGAGCGACGCTCGGGGCGCAGCAGGAGGTACTCCCCGCGGAACGGCACGACCCGGGGCTCGCTCGTGTCGCCCGCCTGCTCGGCGGTGTGGTCGGCCCACAGCCCCGTGCAGAGCACCGCGCGGTCGAAGCGGTCCTCGACCGGCCCGCTGTCGGTCCGGCCGGTGAGCACCACGCCGGTGCCGTCCTGGCGGATGCCGGTGAGCTCGGTGGAGAGCCGGACGGTGCCGGCGTTCTCCTCGACGAGCTGCCCGAGGCGGCGCGTGACACCGGGGTAGTCGACGATCGCCGTGGACGGGGAGTGCAGACCGGCGATGCCCCGCACGTGCGGCTCGATCTCGCGCAGCTCGCCGCCGGAGAGGCGGCGGATGCCGGGCACGCCGTTGGCGTGGGCCTTGGCCTCGATGGCGTCCAGGCGCCCCTCCTCCACCTCGTCGAGCGCCACCAGCACCTTGCCGCAGGCGTCGTACGCGATGTCGTGCTCGTCGCAGAAGTCGCGGAGCAGGCCGACCCCGCGGCGGCACAGGGTCGCCTTGAGCGAGCCGGGCTCGTAGTAGAGGCCGGCGTGGACCACTCCGGAGTTGCGGCCGGTCTGGTGCGCGGCGAGGCGGTCCTCCTTCTCCCACACGGTCACGACCGCGTCGGGGTCGCTCACCTGCAGCCGGCGCGCAACGGCCGCACCGAGGATGCCGCCACCGACGACGGCGTACGACGAGCTCTTGCCGAGCGGGGTCATGGTCGTCCTCCCGTCAGCGTGGGCCCGAGCGTGGTTCGAGCGTACGACAGGCTCGCGAGCCCAGGCCCTACGGCTGCAGGACCAGCTTCCCGCCGGGGTGCTGCCCCATCAGCAGCTCGGTGGCCTCGAGCGCGTCGGCCAGGGCGTACGAGCGCGCCACGGGCACCACGAGCCGGCCGGAGGCCGCCCACTGCACGAGGTCGGCCCGCACCGACGCGCGGAAGGCCTTGCTGGCAGGCAGCGCGCCGGCGATGTGGGTGAACCCGTCCCTACGGGCACGGTCGGCGGCAGCGATCGTGACGATCCGCCCCCGGTCCGCGACCAGCGCGAGCGACACGTCGAGCGCCTCGTCCGTGCCAGCTCGCGCACCCGCTGCTCGAGCCCGGGGCCGTACGCCACCGGTACTCCACCGAAGCGGGCCACCACGTCGTGGCTCGCCGGGCTCGCCGTGCCGACCACCTGCGCGCCGATGAGGGCTGCCTGCTGGAGCACGCTCACCCCCACGGCACCGGACGCCCCGTGCACCAGGATCGTGTCGCCCGGACCCACGCCGGTCACGTGCAGCATCTCCGCCGCGGTGGTGCCGGCGAGCAGGAGGTTGGCGGCCTCGCCGAACGACAGTGAGGGCGGCTTCGCGAAGACGTCCGCCGCAGGGACGGTGACGTCGGTGGCCCAGCCCCCGCTGACCCGGAAGGCGAGGACCTCGTCACCCACCGCGACGGCACCCGACGCGATCTCGGTGTCCGGACCGACGGCGCTCACCACGCCGGCGACCTCGTACCCGATCCCCCGCGGGAAGTCCCCGGCGCCACTGGCCACGTGCTTGGCGTCGGCGGGGTTCATCCCGGCCGCGCGGACCGCGATGGTGACCTCGCCGTGCTGCGGCGCGGGGACGACGTACTCCTCGAAGGAGAAGACGTCGAGCCCGCCGGGCCTGGTCGCGATCCAGTGGTGAGCCATCTCCCGAACCTAGACGGGCACCCGTGGCATCAGCCGAGGGGCGGCAGCGTCACGACCTGGCCGGCGTAGCTCAGCCCGGCACCGAAGGCGATGAGGAGAGCGGTGTCTCCGGCGGACGCCTCGTCCTGCCGCAGCATCGCCTCCATCGCCAGCGGCACCGACGCGGCGGAGGTGTTGCCGGAGTCGATCACGTCGGTGGCGACGGCGACAGAGTCGGGCAGCTTGATGTTCTTGGCGAGCGTCTGGGTGATGCGCAGGTTTGCCTGGTGCGGGATGAAGGCGTCGAGGTCCTCGACCGCGACGCCGGCGAGGCGCAGCGCCTCGTGCGCGACCTCGGCCATCGCGAACGGAGCCCAGCGGAAGACGGCCGTGCCCTCCATCTGGACGACGGGGTGGTCGGCGTCGGAGTGGCTGCGCGTGCCCATGCAGCTCGGGGTCTGGGTGATGACGTGCGCCTGCGAACCGTCCGAGCCCCAGGCGGTCGGGCCGATGCCGGTGGCGTCCGACGGTCCCACCACGACCGCACCTGCGCCGTCGGCGAAGATGAAGGCGGTGCCGCGGTCGGTCGGGTCCATGAAGCGGCTGAGCTGCTCGACTCCGATCACGAGGACGTGCGACTCCGCACCCGAGCGCACCATCGAGGCCGCGAGGTTGAGGGCGTGGCAGAAGCCCGCGCAACCGGCGGAGATGTCGAAGGCCGCCGCGTTGATGCCGAGCGCGGTCGCGACCTGCGGCGCCGACGCGGGCGTGTGCTCGGGGTGCGTGGAGGTCGCGACGATGACGCAGCCGACCTGGTCGGCGCCGACGCCAGCTGCTGTGAGGGCCTTCTCGGCCGCGCTGGTCGACATCCCGATGAGCGTCTCGTCCTCGCCGGCGAAGCGCCGCGTCCGGATCCCCGAGCGGGTCTGGATCCACTCGTCGGAGGAGTCCAGCACCTCGCAGATCTCGTCGTTGGTCACGAGGCGCTCGGGCCGGTGGACCCCGAGGCCGAGCATCGCTGCGTGGGTGAGCTCGGTCGGCTGCTGGATGGTCATCCCGCGAGCATAGGCAGCCAACGGTGCCGGGTTAAGGGGCACCGTCCGGCTGGGTGTCCGGGAGGCCCGGATCCGGGATCACGCCCGGGTCGATCGGGTTCACCTGGGGATCTCCGGACGGGACGATCTCGGGGTCGGGGTTGGGCTCGAACGGCGTCGTGGTCATGCCTCAGTCGTACGCCGCCCTCGCCACGGTGGCAACGGCCGACCACCCCGAGTGAGGTGCTGCGTCGCTCGGGTCAGAGCGCGTGCTGAACGCGAGATCGCCCCGGGGTCAGCCCAGAAGTCGTACGGTCCGCTCGTCCTCCAGCCCGTCGAAGAAGCGGTCGAGGACCTCGGCGAAGACAGCCTCGTCCGGCGCGGCGCGACCGAACAACGTCATCGACGACCTGAGCTTCACCACGTCGATGGGGCCGAATACCTGCTCGGCCGACACGCCCTCGAGCGCGAGCAGCACCGCGCAGCACTCGCGCAGCCGCGGATCCAGCACGTCGTGGTCGAGATAGGCCCGCGCCTCGGCGAGGTCAGCGATGGCGAACGCCCGCGTCGTCAGGGTGAAGCCGAGGCCGGCGAGCTGCGGGAAGACGAACCAGATCCAGTGGCTGCGCTTGCGACCCGCGCGCAGCTCGCCCAGCGCGCGGTCGTACGTCCCGAGGGCGTCCTGGGCTGCCACGAAGCGCTGGAGGTCCACGGGACCAGTGTGCAGGCCCGACTACGGTGACGTCGTGCCCGACCTCCCCGCCCGCGCCGCTCAGCTCGGAGCCCTCGCCTTCCTGCTCCGGCCGACCTACATCGCCACCGAGGTCGTCACCGCCGCCGCGACGACGGGCGGCTACAGCTTCGTGTCCGACTCGGTGAGCAAGCTCGGCGAGGTCGGCTGCTCGGAGGCGTACTGCTCACCACGGCACGCAGTGATGAACGGCTCCTTCATGGGCTACGGCGTCCTGCTCGCCGGTGGCGCGCTGCTGCTCGCCCGACCGCTCGGCCCGTGGGTGACCGGCCTGCTCGTGGTGTCGGGCGTCAGCTCGTACGCCACGGGGCTGGCGCCGCTGGACCAGGACGCGACCCTCCACGCGATCGCCGCGACGCCACTGTTCGTCGCCCAGCCGCTGGCGCTGGTGCTGCTCGGGGTGAGGCTGCGTGAGGACCGGCCCCGGCTGGCGAGGGCGCTGCTCGCCACCGGCGCGGTCACGGCCGCTGCTGCGATCGGGTTCATCGTGTCCGGCGACCGGTCGTTCGAAGCCGGCGGTGCGCTCGAGCGGCTCGCGCTGTGGCCGGTCCTGTTCGGGCTGGCCGGCGTCGCGTGGGAGCACCGGCCGCGTCGGCGGGACGGTCAGCTCGGGCGCTGACGACGCTCCTGCACCTTGCGCACGGCGCTCTTGATCTTCGCCTGGTTGTGCGGCTTCCGGGCCTCGTCGTAGACCTTCTTGGCTACGGCGAACGCGCCCGCCTTCGTCATGATTCCCATGCTCACCACCCTGCCAGCGCCCACCAACCCGCTTCCGCGCCAAATGCTACGAAAGTCTCCCATCCGTGAGCCGCGTCACTCCGAACACCTCCTAGCCGTCGACACCCGGCGGCTTTGCCGATGAAGGGTTCGAACCCATGCGCCTCCCCAGTCTCCGCCCCTCCCCGTCCATGGCAGTGTCGATCATGGCCCTGGTCGTCGCCTCGACCGGCACGTCGTACGCCGCCGGCCTGATCGGCTCCGACGACGTCAAGAACAACTCGCTGCAGTCCTCGGACATCAAGGACAAGACCATCAAGGGCCGCGACATCAAGAACAACGTCATCGGCTCCAACAAGATCCGCAACGGCTCACTCAAGGAGCGCGACTTCAAGGCCGGAGTGCTCAAGTCCGGCCCCGCCGGCCCCGCTGGTCCGGCAGGTGTCGGGCGCTGGGCGCTCATCGACGCGAACGGCGCGATCGTGGCGCAGTCGGGTGGCTTCGAGGTCGAGTTTGCCTACCCGACTCTGCCCAACACGGCAGTGGGCGGGGCTCCCGACAACTCGTTGCGGGCCAGCGGCAACGTCTACATCGAGACCAACGAGGACCTGACGAACAACGGCATCATTGCGACCATTGCCCTGCAGAACTCGGTTGACCAGGACGGCGGCGGCATGGCCGGGCGGACCCCCCCGGGCTCGACTACCCCGCCGAACATGAACGCGGAGTTCTCCGGCGAGATCTCGGTCAGCCAGTGCGGCCTCCCGGGCACCACGTGTGCCCCTCCGGGGACCAACTTCCCTGAGTACGTCGTGGTGAGCCCTCGCAACAGTGACGGCAGCGTCACGCAGCCGGGCGTCCGCAAGAGGTTCTACGTCGTCATCACCGGCGACTCCAGCGACCGCAGCTGATCGCACCACCGGCCGGCGCCGTGCGGAGCGGTCACCTCCCGACCGCTCCGCATGGCGTCCTCGGCCTCCCGGCCCGGGCTGGGTGCGGCAGACTGAGCAGGTGACTGCGAAGATCTCCATCGCCGGCCTGGGCTACGTCGGCCTCTCCATGGCCGTGCTCCTGTCCCGGCACAACACCGTCGTCGGCCTCGACGTCGACGCCCCGCGGATCGACCGGCTTCGCCGTGGCGAGAGCCCGATCCACGACGACGACATCTCCCGGTTCCTCGCCGAGGAGGACCTCGACCTCGCCTTCACGACCGAGGCCGAGGAGGCGCACCGCGACGCCGACTTCGTGATCATCGCGACGCCCACCAACTACGACCCGGTGACGAACTACTTCGACACCCACTCCATCGAGTCGGTGATGCGCGATGTCATCCGCATCGCTCCCGACGCGACCATGGTCGTGAAGTCGACGGTGCCGGTGGGCTACATCGACGACGTGCGCACGCGGCTGGGCACCACCAACGTCATCTTCTCCCCCGAGTTCCTCCGCGAGGGCCGGGCGCTGCACGACAACCTGCACCCGGCCCGGATCGTCGTGGGCGACGACACCGAGCAGGCCCGGGCGTTCGCCGACCTGCTGGTCAAGGGCGCCGACGCGGACGACGTACCCGTTCTCTTCACCCAGCCGACCGAGGCCGAGGCGATCAAGCTGTTCGCCAACACCTACCTCGCGATGCGGGTCGCCTACTTCAACGAGCTCGACTCCTTCGCGCTCTCCCGCGGGCTCGACTCGCGCCAGATCATCGACGGCGTCGGGCTCGACCCGCGCATCGGCACCCACTACAACAACCCGTCGTTCGGCTACGGCGGCTACTGCCTGCCCAAGGACACCCGGCAGCTGCTGGCCAACTACTCCGACGTCCCGCAGACGCTGATCTCTGCGATCGTCGAGGCCAACACGACCCGCAAGGACTTCATCGCCTTCGACATCATCGACCGGAAGCCGGACGTCGTCGGCATCCACCGGCTGATCATGAAGGCCGGGTCGGACAACTTCCGCGAGTCCTCGGTGCAGGGGATCATGAAGCGGATCAAGGCCAAGGGCATCGAGGTCGTCGTCTACGAGCCCGAGCTCGGCGCCGACACCTGGTTCGGCTCGGAGGTCACCAGCGACCTCGCGTCGTTCAAGGAGCGCGTCGACCTGATCGTCGCCAACCGGATGGTCGACGAGCTGCGCGACGTGGCCGACAAGGTCTACACCCGCGACCTCTTCGGCGCCGACTGATCCCTCCTCGCTGGTCGAGTAGTCGAGCAGTCGAGCGAGGCGTCTCGAGAGCCCTCGCCCCGCCAGCCCCGTGCGACACACAGCTCGGCGGAGTCTTGCGCCCTTCGGCCGTTGCAACAGCCCACCCGCGCGGGAGTCACCGCCTAAGCGGGGACTCCGACAAGAGCAACGCCCTCAGCGGCGGCGGCCGAAGAGCCCCCGCTTGCCCTGGTCGCCGTCGTCAGCCTCGCTCGTGAGATCGACGCTCTCGCCGCCCTCGGAGGGGGGACCCTCAGCGCCGGGGGCCGAGATCGCGTCGGCCTTGCGCAGCGCCTTGACCATGCGTTGCTCGGACTTCTCGGTGTCCATCGGCGGGCGGGCGGGGAGGGTGAAGCGCTCGACCTCGCGCTCGCCCACTGGCACCCAGCCGACGGCCGTGGCGGCGTACGTCTTCGTGCCGAACGACTCCTCGAGGAGCACCTCGTGATCGTCTCCGGAATCAGCCACCCGCGCGACGCGGGCGAGGGCCGAGGTCCGCTCCAGGCGGGCGACCGCGCCCGAGTCGTACGACAGCAGGCGGGCGCCGTGGTGGGTGCGCTCGAGGTCGTCGAGGAGCGCCGGCAGCACGCCGCGCAGCGGGGCGAGAGTGACGTCGGGGAGGGTCAGCACGAACTCGGCGTCGCTCGGGCCGACGAGGGCCACGACCAGCCGTACGCGCGGCTCGTGGACGAAGGAGCGGTGCACCAGCCGGGTCTCGAGCACCGGGTCCTCGACCGGCTGGACGCGGTCCTCGTGGACCGAGCCCCACGGCCCGACGATCGTCACCCGCAGGTCGGGAACGTCGCCGTCGAGCAGCGCGTCGACGACCCGGATCGTCTCATCGGCCGGGCCGGCGGTCACGACCGCCTCGAGGTACGGCACCTGGTAGGTCCGCCCCCGCTTGTTGCGCTTCGGGCGCATCGTGGGCACGAGGTCGGCGAGGTAGGGGTCGTTGTAGCGGTTGACCTGCTCGGCACGGCGGAGCACCTGCGAGCGGCCGAGGTGCCAGCTGCGGGCCTCGCGGTCGACCACGAAGACGCCGCCGGCCTGGGCGAGCGAGTGGCCGAGGTGCATGTCCTCGCCGAGCCGCAGCGACCGGTCGAAGCCGTCGGAGTCGAAGTAGAGCGCCTTGGTCACCGAGCCGGTCATGCCGATGTGGAAGCGCTGCGCCCGCGGCCCGGCGGTGCGCAGGTCGTCGGTCCGGGCCCAATAGTCCTCGACCCACTGGTGCGGCTCGTGGTCCTGGCCGGGGAAGAGGTCGGCGGCCTCGCCCGCCGCCACCCGGTCGCGTACGACGGCAGGGTCGAGCCCGAGCAGTCCGGCGGGGTCGACGAAGTGCTTGTCGCCGCCCGGCACGGCGTAGTCGACGAGGTGGTGCCAGCGCGCGTGCGCCTCGACCTCCTCGCGGTAGGCGAGCATGTCGGCGTCGTACCAGTGCAGGACGTCGCCCTCGGCGGCGAGCGCGCCGAGGTGGCACGCGTTGGCGCGACCCCAGCCCTCCTCGACGCGGATCAGCCGGGTGTTGTCCGGACGGACCTCGGGCAGCTCCTGCACCGGGCTGCTCTGGTCGTCGACGACGAGCACCTCGAGCAGGTGGGCCGGGTAGGACTGGGCGGCGAGGCCGGCGAGCACGTACGGCAGGGTGTGCTGGTAGTTGAAGGTGGGCACCACGACCGTCACCCCGAGCGTCGGCTCCCACGCACCGAGGGTCGCGGGGACGAGCGATCCCCAGTCGTTGTGGCGCACCACGGGCTGCCGGGCCACCTAGGCACCCCCGTCCGTGTCGGGCAGGTCGAGCGGGTCGACCTCCATCGCCAGGCTCGGCTGGAACCCGGCCCACTCCGTGGCCACGATGTCAGGTCGGCGGAACTCCTCGTCGTCGCGCTGCCAGGTGTGTCCCTTGCCGGTGCGGCGCAGGATGTAGCCGAGGCCGTGGGTGCGGTAGATCCGGCCGCCGGCAGCCTCCACCCCCGCCAGCAGCTGGGCGTCGACGAACTTGCGCACCCGGCGGAAGTCGCCGAGCGAGCGGAGCAGTCCGCGGTCGAGCAGCAGCGTGCCGCCGGCGACGAAGCGGGCGAAGATCTCGGAGGGGTGGATCCGCCGCACCGTGAGGTCGGCGCGGTCCGCGTTGGCGTGCAGGTAGACGAACTCCGAGGGCATGCCCACCACGTCGGCGCCCGAGAATCGGCGCGCCATGAGGAGGTCGTGGACCGCGTCGGGTGAGTACCAGTCGTCGTCGTCGACCTTGAGCAGCACCTCACTCGACGCGGCGTGCGCGGCGGCGGTGAGCACGTCGCCGAAGAACTCCGACCCGTCAAAGGTCAGCACCCGGTGCGGCCGGTCGCCGAGAGCACGTCGTACGGCGTCGCGGTCGGGCTCGAAGCCGTGCGCGGCCAGCACCAGCTCGACCTCCGCGCCCCGCTGCCGGGCGATCTGCCGCAGGGCGAAGTCGAGCATCTCCGGGCGCTTCGTGGCCAGCAGCGCGCTGACCGGCGGGAGCGCGGTGTGGCGTACGCCGGCGCGCGTCGCGAGCGCCGAACGCCAGGCCAGCGTGGAGTGGTGGTCGAAGGCGGCGCGGCGCACGGCGAGGCTGTGCTCCTCGCGCCGCAGGGCGTCGTCGAGGTCGACCGCTGCGTCGAGCGCGGCCGCCACCGGCGGCGCCACGTCGACCACGCCCTCGGTCACGATCGGCACGCCCGACATGGCGAGGGCGAGCAGGTCGGCGGTGGGGGTGTCGGGGGTGAGTCGTACGCCCTGGAACCCGCGCGCCGCCTCGATGACGTCCTCGGTGACCGGCCCCTCACCGGACCCCTGGACCAGCCGGGACAGGTCGACGACCGGGTGGTCCCAGTCCTTGCGGAAGCCCATCGGGTTGAAGACGCGCTCGTCGACCGGCTCGGGTCCGGGGTCGGTGACGACCGTCGGCGCACGGTCGATGACGTGGTGCTCCGCGACGTCTCCGCCGCGGCGGGCGACGACCACGTCGGGCGGCACGTCGCGCTCGGCGTCACCGGCGCCGGCCACATCGGGCAGCAGCACGCTCCGGGCGTCGAGACCGGGAGCGGCCGGGCGGCCGGCGTACGCCACGACGACCCCGCCGTGCGTCGTGTCGCCGGGACCGGCGGCCTGCCGCGCCATCTCCATCACGACGAGCTGGGCGCGGGCGCCGGAGGCGAACCGGACAACCGTCAGGACCCCGCGGTCGCCGGCGGGCCGGGCCGCGAGGTGCGCGAGGGGCGGCCACTCGGGGCGCGGCACCAGCACCCACGGCGTGGGGGCGTCGGTGAGCCAGCAGGCCACCGCCTTGCACTGCCCGAGGAGGGGTACGGCGCTCGCCATCCGGCGCAGGCGGGACCGGTCGCCCGCCACCACGAGCACCGAGCCCCAGCCCTTGAGCGGTCCGGTGATCGAGGACAGCGTGACGACCTGCGGCTCGAGGCCCTCGACGTCCTCGATGCCGTGCAGCGCGTCGAGCGCGACGCTGTCGGAGTCGTCGACGAGCACGAGCGTCGGTCCGGGCATCCGGAGGTCGTGGAGGGGGTGCAGCGCCTGTCCGGGGATAGTGGGGCTCACGTCCGCACCCGCTCCTTCAACGAGGCGGGCAGCGAGTGCTGCACCAGCGGGCGGGGCTGGCGCCAGAGCCAGTCGCGGCTGACGTGGTCGATGATGTGCACTCCTTCGGGGGCGGTCACCTTCACGAGCCCGCCGAGCGCCTCGGGATCGCCGTTGCGGATCGCCTCGTCGACCTCGAACTCGCGCAGCTTGCGGTAGAGCCGGGTGTTGGTGAAGTCGACCCCGTCGCGCCGCCAGTGGGCGTACTCGTCGGCGTCGAGCCACTTCACCTCGACGCAGAGTCCTTGCTGCAGCACGATCCGCTCGACACCGGGCGGGAACTCCCGCAGCTCCCAGTCGAAGGCCTTGACGAAGGTGAAGTCGGGCCCCATCGGATAGACCCAGGGCTCGAGGAAGCGCAGCGACAGGTCGAGCCAGCCGGTCGACTCGTCGACGACGGTCAGCGGGTGGCGCGGCATCGCGACGATCGCGCGGGTCGACTGGAGCTGCCACGACAGGTCGCGCAGGATGCCGGCGCCCTCCGGCGTCAGCACCATGTCGCCGTCCCACTTCATCGAGTACGTCGTACGCACGTGGGAGAAGCACCAGTTGTAGAAGTGGGTCAGCGAGTGGACACTCGTGGCCGGGGTGGCGAGGTGCTCGCCGCCGGCGCGCGACACCGTGTGCGGGTAGACCAGCACGGTCAGCCGGTCGGCCGCACCGCACTGCTCCGCGACCCGCCTCGCCACGTCGGCGGTGCCGTCGTCGGAGCCGTTGTCGACCAGCAGGACGTGCTGGACGGCCGAGAAGATCGGCGGCAGCACCCACGGCAGGTTGCGTGCCTCGTTGCGGACCCGGAAGACGCACGTCAGCCCGGGCACCAGGGCCTCGCCGGAGGACCACGGCCAGGTCACGTCGTAGCCGGAATCCTGTTCCAGCGCGGCGATGTCGGGCATCAGGCCTGCCCTTGGCCCTGGCCCTCGGGGCGCTCGCGGCCCATGGCCCTGCGGAGCTTCTGGCGGGCGGCCGGCGGGACCATCGCGCGTACGGCGTGGGGCACCCGGTCGGCGGCACTGCGGCCCGACGACGCCTGGCCGGCCGCCTCGCGACGGGCCTCGGCGGCAGCCGTACGCCGCTGGGCCAGGACGGTCGAGTGGGCGAACGCCTCCGCGTCGGCGTACTGCCCGGCGTACGCGGTGCGGAGCCGGTCGCACCACTCCTGGTTCGTGGTGGAGTCGTCCGCGGCGAGGGCGCCGAGCGCCTGCCACGTCTCGTCGGCGAGCTCGCGGAGCCGGTCGGGGACGCCGATGTCGTCCCACGTCGCCGTCACGCGTCGCAGCGACGGGTCGATGAAGCGGTGCACCTCGGCGATGTCGACGGCCATCGCGGTCTTCACCCCGTTGAGGTCGAAGGACTCGCCGAGGGCGAACACCGGCTGGGTCCAGTCGTCGAGGAGGTCGCCGTAGTGCACGAAGGCGCGGTGCTGGCCACGGGTGGCGCGCTCGGTGTGGAGCATCATGTTGATCCACGCCGCCGTGCGGGTGACGGCGCCCTGGTCGGAGCCGGCGCCCATCTGGCCGTAGTACTTCTGCTTGGACCCGACCACCTCGGTCACCGGCCGCAGCATGGTGACGTAGGACGGCGTCGCGTCGCAGCGCTCGGCCGCCGCACGCCACAGGCCGAGGAACCAGGAGGCCCGCGGGTCCTTGATCACGAGCTCGTCAGCGACCTCGAACTGGCCCTCGAGCCAGGCGGCAACACGCTCCCGGGTCGCGTGGTCGCCGCTGGTGGTCCCGGTGTCCAGCCAGGCGCGCGGACGGGCGTCGGAGACCTGCACGTTGCTGCGCGCGAGGAGCTCGGCGTGGAGGTCGACCACCCAGCGCGGCTCACCGAAACCCTTGGGGTTCGTGGCGTCGGCGACGACCTCGGGCTGCGGCACGTGCAGGCCCAGCGCGCGCAGCGTCCCGGCCATCGTGCTCGTGCCGCTGCGGCCCGACCCGACGACGAAGACCACACGCCTAGAAGTCACGCTCCGCAGCCTATCGGTGGCCCTCGGGGCCGCCTCCGCCCCCAATACCTGAGGACGCCATGGACGGATCCGGAGCCTCCGGACGTAGGCCACGTCCTCAGCTATCGGATGGGGGTCAGTCGACGCGGACCGCGCCGGAGGTGAGGACGGTCGGCGCGAGGGTCTTCGGCGCCGGACCGCCCAGCTGCACGCCGTACCTGTTGGTGCTGACCGCGGTCACCGTGATGCTCGCGGCGACGGGGCCGGAGACCGCGCCGCTGGCGAGGTCGACGGTGCGCGCCGTCGCGCCTGTGCCCGCGATGGTCGCCGTGCAGACCTTGCTGGACCCGCCGCCGGTGCACGTGGTGGCGTACGACGACAGGGTGGCGGTGTCGACCACTGTGGCCTGGCCACTGCCGAGGACGACGTGGACGAGCCGGCCGGTCGGGGCGCCCTTCCTGGCGCTGGTCGCGGTGAAGCCGAAGGCGTCGCCGGCCACCCGACCGGCGCCCGAGGCGAGGCCGGCCCCGGCCTTCGCGACGGTGACGACACCGACGTCCGCGCGGGGCGTGTGGGCCGAGGACGTCACGGTCACCACCACGGGCAGCGCGCCGAGCGGCTGGCTGGCCGAGCAGGTGGCGCGGGCCTTGCCCGCGCCGGTCGCGCTGATCGCGCCGGTGCAGATGGTCGTGCCGTCGAGGCCCTTGAACCGGACGGTGCTGCTCGAGAGCGAACCGACGTACGAGCCGTCCTGCTCCTCGGTGAGGTCGGCCGTGTAGGTCACCGTCGCGCTGCTGCCGGTCGTGACGACGTGCGGCGTGCCCGCGAGCTGGACCGCGAGGCCCTCGGCCAGGACCGTGAACGGCGTGGTCAGGGTGGCGGGGAGGTAGGCCGCGTCACCGGCGAACGACGAGGTGACGAACCGGGCCCCGAGGGCACCGGTGACCTGGACCGCCGAGGTGGCCGTGCCGGTCGCGTCCGTCGACGCGGACGTGGTCGCCGTGCCGAGCGCGAAGCCCACGCTGCGTCCCTGCACCGGGCTGCCCGCGTCGAGCAGCACCGCCCGTACGGGCGTCTGGTCGGAGATCTGGCCGCTGGTCGGGCCGGTCCACGACAGCGACGTCGCGCGCTTGGTCACCACGATCCGGAAGGTGCGGGTGGCCGTCCTGCCGCCCGAGCTGGCGGTCGCGGTGAGGAGCCGCGAGCCGACCTGCGCGGCGCCGGGCGTCCAGGCGAACGCGGGTCCGGTGAGAGAGGCGCCCAGCGGCAGCGGCGACACGTCGTACGTGATCACCGCGCCCTCGTCGATGTCGGTGGCCGCCAGCAGCACGGAGACCGGCTCGCCCCACGGCACGGTCACGTCGGCGACCGGCGCGAGCTGGACCAGGTCGTCCACACATCTGACCGTGACCGTCACGGTGCCGGTCGTGACCCCACCCTTGCCGTCGACGCTCTCGTAGGTGAAGGAGTCGGTGCCGCAGAAGTTCGGGTCCGGCGTGTAGGCGACGGCGTTGTCGATCGCGCCGACCGCGGCGCCGTGCGCCGGGTCGGAGATCGTGCCCACGTGGAGGACGTCGCCGTCGACGTCGGAGTCGTTGGAGATCACGTGCACGTGGACGGTCACGTCCTCGTCGGTGCTCGCCACGTCCGGCGCCGCCACGGGCGGGTCGTTGGTGCAGGTGACCGTGAGGGTCACCGTCCCGGTCGCCGTGAGGGTGCCGTCGGTGACGACGTACGTCAGGGAGTCGGGGCCGCAGTAGTCGGCCGCCGGCACGTAGCGCACCTGGGTGCCGACGACCGTCGCGGTGCCGTGAACAGGCTGGCCGAGCGCCCCGGTGAGGGACAGGGTCAGGCCGTCGGGGTGGGTGTCGTTGGCGAGCACCGCCACGTCGACGGAGGTGTCCTCGGCCGTGGTCGCGGAGTCCGGCACGGCGCGCGGCGAGTCGCCGACGCACACCACCGTCACGGTGACCGTCGCGGCCGAGGTGAGGGCTCCGTCGGAGACCGTGTAGGTGAAGGAGTCCGGTCCGCAGTAGTCGGCCGCGGGGACGTAGCGGATCCGCGAACCGTCCTTGACGGCCGTGCCGTGGCTCGGTGCGGTGACTGCGACGATGGCGAGCGGGTCGCCGTCGGGGTCGGAGTCGTTGGCCAGGACGTCGAAGAGGGTCGGGGTGTCCTCGTCAGCAGGCAGGGCGTCCGCGACGGCGCTCGGCGGGTCGGTCGCGCAGGTCACGGTGACGGTGACCGGTGCGATCACCGTGTGGCCGTGGCCGTCCGAGACGGAGTAGGTGAAGGAGTCGGGTCCGCAGTAGTCGAGTGCGGGGACGTAGCGCGCCTTCCCGCCGACCTGGCTCACCGTGCCGTGGGCGGGCGGCACCGGGAAGCCGCTGATCGTCAGCGTGTCGCCGTCCTCGTCGGTGTCCCCGGCCAGGACGTCGATGTCGACCGGCTGGTCCTCGACGGTGATCGCCGAGTCGGCATCGGCGACCGGCGGGCAGTTCATCGTGATGGTCACGGTCGCCGCCACCTGCGCGGTGCCGTCGGACACGACGTACGCGAACTCGTCGTCCTGGCAGCCGGCGTCGGGGGTGTACGTGATCTGCGCGGGGCCGGTCAGCGCGGACGTCCCCTTCGGCGGGTCGCTCGCCGAGACCAGCGTGACCGCGTCGCCGTCGACGTCGATGCCGGTCAGCACGACCGGGATGACGACGGAGGTGCCGGGAGTGGTCGCGACCGAGATGGCGGCCGGCGTCGGGACGTGGTTCTGCCCCACGGACGCCCCTCCGCCGACCGCTACGGGCGCAAGTGAGTGGGTGCCGATCCCGTCACCCACCTGGCCCAGGCTGTTGTCCCCCCAGCACGACACCGTCCGGTCGAGCAGCACCGCGCAGGTGTTGCGGCGACTGGCGCCGATGTCCTTGATCCACGGCTCGGGCAGGCCGCTCGTGGTGGGCGCGGGCAGGCTCACCTGACCGACGGACTGGAAGCCGCCGATCCCGCCGGTCCCCAGCTGGCCGTCGGCGTTCTCGCCCCAGCAGGTGACGGCGTCGGAGGCGCGCATCGCGCACGTGTGGTCGTCGCCGGACACGATCTTCGTCGCGTCGGTCAGGTCACCGGGCGCGAACAGCGGCGTCGGGGCGAGCGCCCGGACGACCTTGTCGGCCTCGTCACGGCTGCCGCCGCTGGTGCCGAGCTGGCCACGGGAGTTGAGCCCCCAGCAGCGCACCTCACCCGCACCGCGCATCGCGCACGTGTGGCTGTCGCCGGCCACCAGCGCCGTGACGCCGGTCAGCGGCTCGTCGTCGTCGGGGTCGGTGTCGCTCTGCACGGTGACGGCACCGGCCTGCGGGTCGGTGGTGTTGTTGCCGAGCTGACCCACGGTGTTGCTGCCCCAGCAGCGCACCTGGCCGCCGCCCACGATCGCGCAGGCGTGGTCGCCGCCGACCGCCACGGCGGTGACGCCGGTGATCGGGACCAGCGGGTTGTCCGGGTCGTCGGGGTCGGGGTCGTGGAGGACCGGGACAGGCGCCGTCCGGTCGGTGGTGGTGTCGTCCCCGACCTGGCGCTGCCCGTTGTAGCCCCAGCACCGGGCCTGACCGCCGACGGCCTTGCAGGTCGTGCCGCGCTCGATGCCACCCACCAGCGTCCCGCCCAGGTCGTACGCCGTCACTCCGGCCAGGTGGGTCGGAGCGATCGGCGTGGCTCGTGAGGTGGTGGTGCCGTCGCCGAGCTCGGCGTGCCCGTTGAGGCCCCAGCACCTCTCCCCCGGGATCCCGTCCGGGGTGGCGCAGAAGGAGCCGTTGCCTCCGTGCAGCGCGGTCGCGGGCTCGCGGCCCTGGTGGATCGGGTCGAGCACGACGGGAGGTTGCGTCGGATCGAGGTCCACGCGCACCGGGATGGTGGACGAGGTGGGGCTGGTCGAGCCGATCCCGAGCCTGCCGTCGGCGTTGCTGCCCCAGCACTGCGGCCTCGTCGCCTCGGTAATGCCGTCGGTGATCAGCGCGCACGCAGCGTCGTTGGCGAGCGCGATCCGCTTGGCGCCGCGCACCCCGGTGACGGTGGTGGGCGTGGGGACCTGCGGCACGTAGCCACCGAGCTGGCCGAAGAAGTCGTAGCCCCAGCAGGAGATCTGGCCGGTGTCGAGCGAGCAGGAGTGGAAGCCGCCCGCGACGACCGCATCCGCGTCGATGCCCGGCACGGCGTTGGCCCAGCGCGAGTCCTCCCACGGCTTGGTCAGGATGTTGCGGTCGAAGCCGAGCTGGCCGTGACCGTTCTGTCCCCAGCAGCGCACCTCGCGCGTGTTCATCACCGCGCAGTTGTGGAACTGGCCGGCCGAGATCGACCGCGCCTCCTCCAAGTCCGCGCTGGTGTCGACGAGCGCGTCCCCGGGCTCGAGGTCGATCTGGACCCGCACCGGGACCAGGCTCGGGCTCATCACCCCGTCGACGACAGGTGTCAGGTTGCCGAGCTGGCCGTAGCTGTTCTGCCCCCAGCAGTAGACCGGGTTGTCCGCCCAGTCGGCGCCGCCGAGCAGCGCGCAGGTGTGACCCCCGCCGGCGCTGACCGCCAGCACGCCCTTCATCCGGGCGCCCGGATTGCCGGGCTTGCGGACCGCGACCGGGGTGTCGTGCTGGTCCTTGGTCCCGTCGCCGAGCTGGCCGAACGAGTTGTCTCCCCAGCACCGCAGCGTGCCCTCCGCGACCATGCGGGCGCAGGTGTGGTTCTCACCCGCGGTGATGTCGGCTGCCGGGGACGTGGCATCGATTCCCGACGCCGGGACCGGCACCTTGCTGGTGCCGCCGGGGACGCCGTCGCCGAGCTGGCCCATGCCGTTCTGCCCCCAGCACCAGACCGACCCGTCCTGCTTCATCGCGCAGCTGTGCACGCTCCCGACAGTGAGGTGCTTGACGCCGGAGATCGGCACGGTCACGGGGATCAGCTGGTCGTCGTCCGACGCGGTGCCGACCTGGCCGCTCCCGTTGAGCCCCCAGCACTTCACGGTCCCGCCGTGGACCAGCGCGCAGGTGTGCTCGGTCCCCGAGCCGACCTCGAGGGCTCCCGTGATGCCCGCGACCAGCCGGGGGGTGGTGCTCGTGGTGACGTCACCGGTGCCGAGCTGGCCGTGGGAGTTGTCTCCCCAGCACTCGACCGCCCCCGCATCAGTGATGGCGCACGAGTGCTCGGCGCCCAGCGACATCAGCCGTTGCGCGTCGCGGGTCGCGGCGATGCCGCCCTCGCTGGAGTCGCCGGCGCCGGGGGAGGCGGCGTACGCGATCCCGGCGAGGCCGAGGACCAGCGCCAGCAGGAGGCGTACGAAGTGGGCGCGACGCGGCGCCGGCCCGGTCAGCACGGGTCGTCCTCCGCCTCTTCAGGGATGCCCAGCTTCTGCTTGAGCGGCTTGAAACCGTTGTTGGCATCGCCCTTGGCGTTGTAGACGAGCTTGGCCAGGCATTCGTGGCCGTCGGTGTCGGGGTAGGCACCCATGCCGGTCGTGGTCTGGGTGGTGAAGACCAGCACTCCGGTCACGGCCGGTGGCAGGTAGTGCCACGGCGGCAGCTGCCCAGCGTCGCCATCGCTCTCGATCCACGGGTCCGAGCAGCCGAAGTCCTCGTCGCTGTTGTGCGGGTGGACGGTGTTCGTCGGGTGGTAGACCTGCGTCTGGATCTGGACCTGCATCTCCATGCAGTGGTCCTCGAACGCGTCGTAGGGGTTGACGAAGTAGAAGCTGCCCTGCGTGGCGAGCGAGAACTTCTTCACGACCTCCTCGATCGTCGAGTTCAGCTTCTTGGTGATCTGGTCCATCGTCACCAGCACCGGTGGGAGCAGCATCCACCGGATCGTGCACGTGGGGATGGTGTCCTGGAGGTCGGAGCAGAAGCTGGCGATCTCGGTGATGACATCCTCGGCGCGCGGGTAGGGGTTGTAGTAGCCCATGACCGCGACCGCCTTGTAGGGGTGATCGGCGAGATCCTGCGCCAGCTGGCCGAGGATCTCGGAGAGGTCGTCGTTGAGCTTCTTCCACGGGCCACCGGTGTAGATCGCCAGGGCACAGGCGTTGGCCTCGATGAACTGGTGGTTCTTGATCAGCGTCATGCACTTGTCGATGTGCTCGCGGATCAGGTCCTGCTCGCGGCCGAGGGTGACGGTGACCAGCCGCGGTCGCAGGTCGTGGGCGATGCTCTGCTGGGTGAACCCGGTGTCCGTGTCCTCGTCCTGGTAGTCGTCGGTGGTGGTCTCGCCCTGGGACGCGTTGTGCAGGCAGAACGGGAAGTTGGCCGCCTGGAGCAGCTTGGTGAGCTCCTCGGGGAACCGCTCTGCCTCGCTGATCGCGTTGGTGTCGTCGACCTTCTTCGCGCCGAACGGCACACCGTCGCCGACCGCGACGTACGGCAGCTCGATCGGCTTGCCGCAGGGGTCGGGCATCGGCAGGTCACCCGACGCCGCCACGACCACCGGCACGTGCAGGGACATCGCCGTGACGACCGCCACCGAGAAGGTGGTGGTCGCCACGGCCAGCCTGCTGGCACGCATCACGACGAGTCAGCTCTCGCTGTCGGCGTTGTTGCCCTCGGCGTACTCGACCACGGTGTTGTCCGGATCGATGAACGCGTTGGCCGTCGTCGTCGTGGCGGTCACATAGGTGTCCACCTTGAACTCCACCGTGGCGTCGTCCTTGGCGAGGTCGCCGTGACAGGTGACCTTGTTGATCGGGTTCTGCTGGATCTGGCACGTCCATCCCGTGGGCACCGTGGTCATGTTCTGCGGGATGACCCCTACCGGGAGCTCGACCACGACGTACACGTTGCTGGCGTCGTCCCCGGTCGCGAGCGCCTTCCAGGTGACCGAGCCCGGGTTGCCCTGGGTGCCGTCGACGTCGGTGATGTCGACGGTCAGGTCGACCTGGGAGACGGCCTTGACGTTGAGCGAGCGGGAGTTGTTGGCCTCGTTGGCCTCGGCGATGACGTTGCCGGGGTCGACGCGGCTGGTGAGGCCGTACACGTAGTTGTGCCGGGCCGGCGCGCGCACCGTGAGGGTGAACGTCGCCGTCGGACCGGCCGCGTCGAAGCCCGGCGTGCCGTCGAGGACGCCTCCGTCACAGAGGACGACGTTGGCCGCGATGGTGCAGCTGAAGTCCTGGTCGGCCGTGGCGTTGAGGAACGTCGCCCCGTCCTCGAGGACGTGCCTGACCACCACGTTGTACGCCGGGTTGGTGCCGGTGTTCGTGGCCTTGACCGTGTACGTGTAGACCTGCGACGGCTTGGGCTCGCGCAGCGACACGGGGCCGTAGGTGACGTTGGTGACGATCGGGTCGTCGATGGTGAGGTCGCGGTAGAGGCCGCCACCGCCCATCCGCACCTGCAGCGGTGTCGTGTCGGTGTTGTTGAGCTCGTCGTTCTCCGCGATCGCGTCGTCCGGGTCGACGATCGCCGTGTTGAGGTAGTTGCCCGGCTCAGGAGGCGCGAAGACCTCGATGACGATCTGGCGCGTGCTCGGACTCGTGGTCTCGTCGACGTTGCCGTCGAGCGTGCCGCCGGTGCAGGTGACGATGCCGCCGGCGCCGGTGCACTCGAAGGCGCCCGCTCCGGGAGCGCTGTCAACCGCGGTGCGGAAGACCGAGCCCTCGGGCAGCGTGTCGCGCACCTTGACGTTGAACGCCACGGCCGTGCCGGTGTTGCTGACGTCGAGCGTGTAGCGCAGCGTGCCGCTCGGCGCGACGTCACCGACGGGTGCGGCCTGCTTGCTGTCGATCGTCAGGTCCTTGTACCTCCCGCCTCCGCCGACCGCGACGGTCGTGATCGCCTGGGCACTGTTGTTGGTCTCGTCGGCCTCGGGGTGGGTGTTGTTGGGGTCGACGAGCGCCTTGTTGGTGTACGTCCCGGGCTGGCCGGCGCTGAACATGCTGACGTGGATGGTGCGCGTCGTGTCGCCCAGCTGGGCCGTCTGACCGGGAGGGGGCACCTCGTCGCCGTCGAGCGTGCCGCCCGTGCAGCGGATCGTCGAGGCGACCAGGTCGCACTGGAAGTCACCCGTCCCCGGCAGGGTGTCGACGGCGTAGCGGAAGGTGAAGCCCGCCGGCATGATGTCGTCGACCTGGACGTCGAAGGCGACGTCCGATCCGGTGTTGGTGACCACGAGGTCGTACTCCACGATCCCGTTGGGCGCGACCGGGTTGCCGACCCCGCCGAGCGGCGACACCTGGGTCTTGGTGAGGTTGAACTCGTGGTACGGGTGGAGCCCGCCGTCGATCTGGATCTCGGTGCGGAACGTGTTGATGTTGTTGGTCTCGAGGAGCTCGGCGATCTCGTTGGCGGGATCGACGCGGACCTGGTTGCGGACGAAGCCCGGCTGCGACGGCGCGAAGACGACGATCGTGATCGTGGCGACGTCGATCTCCGGCGCGAGGATGTCCGGGAAGTGGTCGTGGGTGCCATCGATGCGCCCGCCCACGCAGGTCACGTCACCACCGGTCGCCGCTCCGTCGTGGCTGCAGGTGAAGTTGTGCGGGTCGCTCGGGTCGTCCTGCACCGAGCGGAAGCGCACGCCCGCGGGCAGCGTGTCCTTGATCGTCACCCCGGTCGCGTCCTGGGTGCCGAGGTTCTTGACCAAGACCGTGTAGGTCAGCGTGCCGCTCGGCGCGATCGGCGACTCGCTCGACTTCTCGACGTACAGGTCGATGCCGGTCACGATCGGGGTCGAGATCTTCCAGACGTTGTTGGTCTCGTCGGCCTCGAAGATGGCGTTGGCCGGGTCCACGGTGGCCGTCGCATCGATGGTGCCGGGCGTGTGGGGCGAGACCACGTTGAGGGTGATGAACTCGACCGACCCTCCGGGCAGCGGGTTCGTGGCTCCCACGATCGAGGGGAACGTGCAGATGATGGGGTTGCCCGCCCCACCCGCCTGGTTGCAGAGGACGTCGCCGCGGTTGTCGCCGAGGAACAGGACTCCCGGCGCCACCACCTCTCGGAGCAGCACGTTGGTGGCGGTGTCGAGGCCGCTGTTGCCGACCGCGACGTCGTACTGGAAGTGGTCCCACGCGCGGAACGGGTCGGTCGCGCCAGGCGTGTCGTCGGCGTCCTCGTGGTTGGTGTGGGCGAACTGCACGACGGTCAGGTCGTAGCCCGGCCTGATGGTGGCCGTCGAGCGCGACGTGTTGGTGACCGACTTGTTCTTGATGACACCGGTCACGGTGCCGACGTTGGTGATGAGCGTGCCGGCCTGGCTGGTCACGGTGCCGGTGATCGTCACCGTGATGGTCTGGCCGGGCTCGAGCCGCAGCGTCGGGCTCTTGCGCGTGCAGACCACCTGCGGCGCGGTGACCGTGCAGGCGCCCGCCGTCGTGGTCGCCGTGATGCTCGAGGCGTTCAACCCCTGCGTGACGTCGGTGATCGACACGTTGTCGGCGCGCGTCGCCGCGGTGTTGCTCACCAGCAGCGTGTAGGTGATCTTGTCGCCGGGCCGCAGCACGTCCGGCGTGCCGGTCTTGAGGATCGTGAGGCCACCGGTCTGGGCGGGCGGCGCACCGTTCGTCGAGACCAGTGAGCCGGTGTTGTTGAGCTCGTTGGACTCCTCGATCGCGTCGTAGGGGTCGACGACAGCGGTGTCCTTGAACTGGTTGAGGTCGTCCGGGCTGGCGACGTTCGCGAGGATCGTGATCGTCGCGTTGGTGCCGGCATTCACCCGCCCACCGACGCACGTGGTCGTCTGGGCAGCGCTCGAGCACGAGAACAGGCTCGTCGCGCTGCTCGAGGCCACCGTGGTGCCGTCGGGCAGGGTGTTGATCACCACGACATCGGTCGCGTGGGCGTTGCCGGAGTTGTTGACCGTCAGCGTGTACGTCACCTGCGAGTTGTCCAGGATCACCGACGGGCCGGAGACGCTGACCCGCAGGTCCGCGAGCGGGCTGCTGGAGGTGTTGGACACCAGCACGTCGGAGTAGACGGTCGTCTCGTAGCCACTGCTCTCGTGGTTGCCGGTGACCGTCACGCCGTTGTGCAGCGTGGCGCCGTTCGGGGCCGTCACCGTGCCGCGGATGATCAGGCGCCAGCTCTGCTGGCCCGACAGGGTGCCGGCATGGCACGTCACCTGCTCGCCGCTCTGCTCGCAGGTGCCCACGTTGCTAGTGATGATCAGCCCGGTCATGCCGCTGATCTGGGTCGAGAGGAACGTGTCCTCGGTGATGTCACCCCCGCCGTTCTTCACGTCGATCGTGTACGTCAGCGACGACCCTGACGACACCGGGTTGCTCGACGGCGTCATCGTCACCACGAAGGGCGAGGCATCCGCCTGCGCCGGCACAGTCACGGCAGCCAGGAAGGCCGCGACCACTGCGAGCGCCATCGCGACGACGAGCGCGCGGAAGCGGGCAGGACGGCTGGATCGGGTGTCGGGCATGACAAAGCCTCACGTCAGGAGGACCGGTCGAGTCGACGCCGAGAGCAGAGGTCAGCCCGAGCCGGATGACGGTCCCGTCCTACGCCTCGGCGACACGACCCCGATAGGCCCAATGGCGCATCCCTGTGTAAATGCCCAATCCGGGTCATTTTTCTTGTCCCACAGTGGCGCGTTCGCGCTATGGACTCGGCGTGTCCTTTACCGACCTGTCTGGTCCACCGGAGCGGCAGATACCTGAGGACGCCACGTACGGATCCGACCCTCGAGGACGTACGTGATGTCCTCAGGTATCGCGGTCAGAGGTGCTGGGGTTGCGCGGCGATGAGGTCGGCGTACCAGCGGAACGAGTTCTTCCGGGTGCGCTCCAGCGTCTCGTAGTCGACGTGGACGAGGCCGAAGCGCTGCGTGTAGCCCTCGGCCCACTCGAAGTTGTCCATGAGCGACCAGGAGTAGTAGCCGCGTACGTCGACGCCCCGGGTGATCGCCTCGGAGACGGCGTTGACGTGCGAACGGAGGTAGTCGATGCGGGCCTGGTCGTCGACCACGCCGTGCTCGTCGGGGCCCGTGTTGTAGCTGCAGCCCGACTCGGTGATGTAGATCGGCGGCAGGGCGGCGCGGAAGCGCGCGCGGAACATGACCAGCCACTCGCGCAGCGCGTCGGGGACGATCGGCCAGCCGAAGTCGGTGGTCGGGTAGCCGACGATGTCGCGGAACTCGAAGGGGATGTCGGAGTCCTCGCCAGCAGCGGCGACCTTCATCGGGTTGTAGTAGTTGACGCCGTAGAAGTCGAGCGGCTGGCGGATGGTGGCGAGGTCGCCGTCGGCCATCACGTCCTCGAAGAGCGGCATCAGGTCCGCCGGGTACCGGCCGAGCAGCATCGGCTCGAGGAACATGCCGTTCCAGAGGGCGTCGAAGATCTTGCTCATCCCGACGTCGGCGTCGTCGTCGCTCGCCGGCCAGATCGGCGCGTGGTTGTTGGCACAGCCGATGGACTGCGCGCCGGCCTGGCGCAGCGCGATCGCCGCGCGGCCGTGCGCGAGGAGCAGGTGGTGGGCCGCGGGGAGGAAGTCGAAGAGCATCTTCCGGCCGGGGGCGTGGGTGCCCATCGCGTAGCCGAGCACCGAGGCGACGTTGGGCTCGTTGACGGGGATCCAGTGCTCGACGCGGTCCGCGAAGCGCTCGCCCACGATGGCGGCGTACTCCGCGAAGCGCTCGACGGTGTCGCGGTTGAGCCAGCCGCCGTCGTCCTCGAGCGCCTGCGGCAGGTCCCAGTGGTAGAGCGTGACCATCGGCTGCTGGCCGTGTTCGAGGAGGGTGTCGATGAGGCGGTCGTAGAACGCCAGCCCCTTCTCGTTGGCCGGACCCCGGCCGGTCGGTTGGATGCGCGGCCAGGCGATCGAGAACCGGTAGCCGCCCGTGCCGAGCTCCTGCATCAGGGCGACGTCCTCGTCGACCCGGTGGTAGTGGTCGCAGGCGACCTCGCCGCTGCTGCCGTCGACGACGGTGCCCGGCTTGGCGGTGAAGGTGTCCCAGATGCTCGGGCCCCGGCCGTCCTCCGCCACCGCTCCCTCGATCTGGTAGCTCGCCGTGCTGGTTCCGAAACGGAAACCGGGTGGGAGCAGGGGGAAGTCGTGTGTGGGGGGCACGTCCGCGAAGATATCGGCATGTCAGTGGCCCTGTACGCCGGTTCGCAGAGGTCGTCCTCGACCGCTGACGGGCGGGTGACCAGGCACTCCTTCTCCTTCGGCCCGCACTACGACCCCGCCAACCTCGGCTTCGGGCCGCTCGTGTGCCACAACGACGACGTCCTCGACCCGTCCCGGTCCGACGTGGCGGGCTATCCCGACCACCCGCACTCCGAGCTCGAGATCGTCACCTGGGTCCTCGAGGGGGCGCTGGTGCACACCGACTCGACAGGCGTACGCCACGTCGTCGAGGCCGGCCGGGCGCAGGTGCTGTCGGCCGGCACCGGCATCCGGCACAGCGAGGTGGCGGACCCCGGGTCGGGTCGCTGCCGGTTCGTCCAGGCGTGGCTCGCGCCGACCGTGGCCGGCACCGAGCCGTCGTACGTCCTGGGCGAGGCGCCGCCGCCGGGGTCCGGCCTCGTCGACGTGGCCGGCGGCGACGGCCTGCCGCTCGGTACGCACGGCGCCCGGCTCCTGGTCGCCCGACTGACCGTCGGCGAGTCCGTCGCCCTGCCCGACGGTCCGCGCCAGCACGTCTTCGCCGCCTCGGGGTCGGTCGCGCTCGACGCTCGGGTCCTGCACCCCGGTGACGCGGCCCGGGTCACCGACGAGCCCGGCCACGTCGTACGGGCGAGCTCAGACACCGAGCTGCTGGTCTGGTCCTTCCGCTGACCGACCCGAGGGATGTAGTCCAGTGACTTCTGGCTGTCTGGCCGGGGTAGTCCAGTGAGGGATGGTCGTCAGATCGGGCTGAACGCAGCCATCGGTCACTGGACTACCCCGACCCGGAGGACCGAGTGACGCTCAGGGGATGAGGACGCCCGGGTTGAGGATCCCCGCCGGGTCGAGCTCGGCCTTGACCGCTCGCAGCACGCGTACGCCGACCTCGCCGATCTCGAGCGCGAACCACGGCTTGTGGTCGGTGCCGACGGCGTGGTGGTGGGTGATGGTGGCGCCGGCGGCGATCATCGCGTCGCTGGCGGCGGCCTTGGCGGCCTGCCACTGCGCCACCGGGTCCTCGACCTGGCGGGCGGCGACCGTGAAGTAGAGCGAGCAGCCGGTCTCGTAGACGTGCGAGACGTGGCACAGCACGAGCGAGCCCTCACCGAGCGCGGCCTGCAGCGCGGCCTTCACGTCGGCGTAGAGCCGCTGGCGGTGGGACCAGAAGGTCGCCGTCTCCACGGTCTCGACGAGGACGCCGTGGTCGAGCATCGCGTCGCGGAGGTAGGGGGCACCGAAGCGGCCGTGCGACCACTTCTCACCGGGCTCGGTGCCGAGCGGCGCGCCACCGAGGCCGGCCAGGACTGCCGACACAGCGGCCCGCCGCGAGTCGACCTGCGACGCGGTGCCCTCGTAGCCGGTGATCATCAGGCAGCCGGGGTCCTCGGTCCCGCCGATGGAGGCCGGGTCGGCGAGGTTGATGGCGGTCTCGGACTCGTCCGACAACCGGATCACGGTGGGCAGCAGGCCGGCCTGGGCCAGGGTGCGCATCGCGTCGGAGCCCGCGTCGAACGACGACCAGCGCCAGCCCTCGTACGTCGTCACGGCGGGGGTGCGACGTACGCGCACGGTCACCGAGGTGATGACGCCGAAGGCGCCCTCCGAGCCGAGCAGCAGCTGGCGCAGGTCGGGGCCGGCGGCATTGGCCGGCGAGGAACCGAGCACCAGCGGTCCGGTGGGGGTGGCGGCGGTGAGCGCGACCACCATCGCGTCGAAGCGGCCGTAGCCCGCACTCGACTGGCCGCTGGACCGGGTCGCGGCGAAGCCGCCGATCGACGCGTGCTCGAACGACTGCGGGTAGTGGCCGAGCGTCAGCCCGTGCCCGGCCAGCAGCGCCTCGGCCTCGGGACCGCGCAGCCCCGGCTCGAGGGTCGCGGTCATCGAGACCTCGTCGACGGCGAGCAGGCGCTTCATCCGGACCAGGTCGAGGCTGACGACGCCGGCGAAGCCGTCGCGGCGGGCGGCCAGTCCGCCGGTCACGCTCGTGCCACCGCCGAAGGGGACGACCGCGACGCGGTACTCGCTCGCCCATGCCAGGACCGCGGCGACCTCGTCGTGCCCGTCGGGCCGGACCACGGCGTCCGGCGCGTCCGTCAGGTCGCCGGCCCGGGCGCGGAGCAGGTCGGTGGTCGACTTCCCGCGGGTGCGCAGGGTGCGCGTCTCGTCGTCGGTGAGGACGTGCTCGGCGCCGACGAGCTCGCGCAGGCCGTCGAGCAGCGTGGCGTCCAGGGCCGACCCGGGTGGGGTCGCGTCCGTGACGGCTGGCCGGTCCTGCAGCCCGAAGGCCAGCTCCACCAGGCCGAGCGCGGTCGCGGGCAGGTCCGTGGCGGCGGCGGGGTCGCCCCAGCGCTGCGGGTGCATCTCGACCGTCGGTGTCGTCGGGCTCATGCGTTACAGTGTGACATATGTCGTCACTTCGTCACACACCCGATCCGCGGACGGCCACGTACCTCGACGCCGCCCGCGACTGCATCCTCGACGTCGGCTGGCGGCGTACGACGCTCACCGAGGTCGCGAAGCGCGCCGGGGTCTCCCGGATGACGATCTACCGGGCCTGGCCCGACATGGGATCGCTGCTCGGCGACCTGATGACCCGCGAGTGGGTCGGCATCGCCGCCGCGACCCGGGTCGCCGCCCGCGACACCTCGACCCCCGCCGGCATCGCCGCCGCCGCGCTGTCGACCATCCGCGCACTGCGCGACAACGAGCTCTTCGTCCGCATCGTCGAGCTCGACCCCGACCTGCTGCTGCCCTACCTCATCTCCCGGCGCGGCCGCTCCCAGGAGGCGCTGGTCGAGATCCTCGCCGCCGAGATCGAGAGCGGGCAGGCGTCCGGCGCGATCCGTACGGGCGAGGCGATCCTGATCGCGCGCTCCCTCACGCTGGCCGGTCACGGCTTCGTGCTCTCGGCCCAGACGATGACCGACGCCGGCATCGGTTTCGAGCAGCTCGACGCGGAGTACGCCCGGCTCATCGCCCGGACCCTGGAGCCCCAGTGAATGACACGGTGCCGACCGAGCGCCGGATCACCCCGGGCCTCGTCGGCATCCCGGACGAGGTCGACGTGGTGGTCGTCGGCCTCGGCATCACCGGCGCCGGGGTCGCCCTCGACGCGGTCACCCGCGGCCTGACGGTGCTCGCCGTCGACGCGCACGACCTCGCCTTCGGCACCTCGCGGTGGTCGTCGAAGCTCGTCCACGGCGGACTGCGCTACCTCGCCCAGGGCCAGCTCGCGATCGCGCACGAGAGCGCGGTCGAGCGCGGCATCCTGATGGGCATCACCGCGCCCCACCTGGTGCGGCCGCTGCCGATGCTGACGCCCGTGAACGACGTGATGTCACGCGCCCGCACCGCCATGACCTGGGGCGGCCTCAGCGCCGGCGACCTGCTGCGCCGCACCGCCCGCACCACCACGCGTACGCTCCCGCGACCCCGGCGGCTCAACGCCACCGAGGCGCTCAGCCTCGCCCCGTCGCTGCGCGCCGACACCCTCCGCGGCGGGCTGCTCGCCTGGGACGGACAGCTCGAGGACGATGCCCGGCTCGTCGTCACCGCGGCGCGCACCGCGGCGTCGTACGGCGCCGACGTGCGCACCCGGGCTCGGGTCACCGCGGCGACCGGGACCGGCGTCGAGCTGCGCGACGAGCTCACCGGCCGGACGTACGCCGTCCGCGCGCAGGCCGTCGTGAACGCGACCGGCGTGTGGGCCGGCGACCTCGACGACCAGGTCCGGCTGCGGCCCAGCCGCGGCACCCACCTGGTGCTGCGCGGGTCGGTGCTGCCGCACACGCGGGTGGCCGTGATGGTGCCGATCCCGGGCTCGTCGTCGCGCTTCGCGATGGTGCTGCCGCAGCCCGACGGCACGCTGTACGTCGGGCTCACCGACGAGCCGGTCACCGGCCCGATCCCCGACGTGCCGACGCCGAGCGAGGCCGAGATCGACTTCCTGCTCGGCGTGGTCGGCACCGCCTTCACCGTGCCCCCGACGCGCGCCGACGTGGTCGGCGCCTTCGCCGGCCTGCGCCCGCTGCTCGAGGTGGCCGGGGCCACGGGCAACACCACCACCGACCTGTCGCGCCGCCACGCCATCCTCACCTCCGCGACCGGCGTGACGACCGTGGTCGGCGGCAAGCTGACCACCTACCGCCGGATGGCCGAGGACACCCTCGACGCGCTCGCCGACCGCCTCCCCGCCGGGCCGTGCCGCACCGCCTCGCTCCCCCTCCTCGGCGCCGGGCCGCTCGAGCACACGACCGCTCCGACCCGGCTCGCCCCCGATCGTCTGGTTCGCCGCTTCGGCACCGACGCCGACCTGGTGCTGGCCACGGCCCGGGAGGTCACCGGGTTCGGCGACGACGAGCTGCTGGCGCCGGCGTCGCCCGAGGTGCCGGTGACGCTCGCCGAGCTGGTCTTCGCGATCACCCATGAGGGCGCCCACGACGTCGACGACCTGCTCGACCGGCGTACGCGCGTGGGCCTCATCGCCGCGGACCGGGCCGTCGCCGAGCCGCTGGCCGAGCGTGCCCTCGAGCTCGTCGCCCAGAACCGTTCCGTCGCTCGCTGACGAGGCGCCGGCACACCCGTGGGGCGGTTGAGCCGCCAGTGATCAAGGCGACAGCAAAATCCATCGGGACTTCCGGAGAAGCAGGGACACCGTGCCGGGCCGGTGGGATCGTTCTCCACGGCGCGCCCCTTGCCGACCCCATGCGGCAAGGGGCGCCCAGTCCATTTCTGGCTACTCCACCGTGACGGACTTCGCGAGGTTGCGCGGCTTGTCGATGTCGTGACCCAGGTGCTGCGCCGCGTGGTAGGCCAGCAGCTGCAGCGGGATGGTGAGCAGGATCGGGTCGAGCTCCGGCTCGTTGCGGGGTACGTCGATCCGGCGCGCGCGGACCTCCCCGAGGTCGACCTCCGCGTGGGTGATCACGACGAGCGGGCCCTGGCGCGCATCGATCTCGTGCAGCGCCCCGATGTTGCGCTCGGTCAGCTCGTCGCGCGGCACCAGCGCGACGGTCGGCACCTCGGGGTCGATGAGCGCCAGCGGGCCGTGCTTGAGCTCGGATGTCTGGTAGGCCTCGGCGTGCCGATAGCTGATCTCCTTGAACTTCTGCGCGCCCTCGCGAGCCACCGGGAAGCCCCGTACGCGACCGATGAAGAAGAGGCTCCGGGCCTCGGCCAGCGACTGCGCGATCTCGATCAGCGCGGCCTCGCCGGCCAGCACTTCCTCGATCTGCCCGGGCAGCCGCTCGAGCCCGGCGACCAGCCGCTTGCCGTCGGCGATAGACAGGTCGCGCACCCGGCCCAGCTGCAGCGCGAGCAGCGCGAAGCCCAGGAACATGTTGGTCAGCGCCTTGGTGCTGGCGACCGCGACCTCGGGCCCGGCGTGCAGGTAGATCCCGCCGTCGCACTCGCGGGCGATCGCCGACCCCACGACGTTGACCAGCCCGACACAGCGCCCGCCCTTGCGGCGTACCTCCTGGACGGCCAGCAGGGTGTCGATCGTCTCGCCGGACTGGCTGACCGCGACGTAGAGGGTGTCGGGCTCGATCACCGGGTCGCGGTAGCGGAACTCGCTGGCGGCCTCGGCGTCGGCGGGGATGCGGGCCAGCTCCTCGATCAGTGCGGCGCCCATCTGGCCGACGTAGTAGGCCGAGCCGCAGCCGAGGATCTTCACCCGGCGTACGGCGCGCAGGTCGCGGGCATCCATGTCGAGGCCACCGAGGTGCGCGGTGCCGAACCGGTCGTCGAGCCGGCCGCGGAGCACGGCCTGCGCGGTGGTGGGCTGCTCGAGGATCTCCTTGCGCATGAAGGACTCGTGGTCGCCGGCGTCGTACGCCGACGCGTCGATGTCGACCTCGCTCGCGGTCTTGCCGGTCGAGGAGAGGTCGCTGTGGCGCATGGTCGTGAAGCCGGCCGCCGTCACGGTGGCCATCTCGCCGTCGTCGAGCATCGCCACGGTGGTCGTGTGGCGCACGATCGCGGCGAGGTCGGAGGCGACGTACATCTCCTTGTCACCGACTCCCACGACGAGCGGGCTGCCGTTGCGGGCGACGACGATGCGGTCGGGGAAGTCGGCGTGCAGCACCGCCAGGCCGTACGTCCCGACGACCGAGCCGAGGGCGTCGCGCACCTTGCCCTCGAGGGTGTCGGCGCTGCTGCGCGCGACCAGGTGGGCGATGACTTCGGTGTCGGTGTCGCTGGCCAGCGTGACGCCGTCGTCGGTGAGCGCGGCGCGGAGGGCGGCGGAGTTGTCGATGATGCCGTTGTGCACGACGGCCACCCGACCCGACTCGTCCTGGTGCGGGTGCGCGTTGGCGTCGGTGGCCGGACCGTGGGTGGCCCAGCGGGTGTGACCGATCCCGGTCGTGCCGGCGAAGCGCTTGGGCAGCGCCGTCGTCAGGTCACGGACGCGGCCCGACTGCTTGGCCACCTTGATGCCGCGTGACCCCAGCACGGCCACGCCGGCCGAGTCGTAGCCGCGGTGCTCGAGGCGGGTCAGTCCTTCGAGGACGACGGGTGCCGCGTCCTGGCGGCCGATGTAGCCGACGATTCCACACATGCGATGAGCTCCTTGTTCCTACTTCTGGTCATCCGTAGACGAGGCGACGCAGCTGGCGCTCGGAGAGCTCGGGGGCCGCGACGACGCGGCCGCTGAGCTCGTCGGCGATCCGGGCGAAGATCTCGGGGTTCTTCGCCCCGTACGTCTTGAGGTGGGCGTGCCGGACACGGACGTACTCCTCCACGGTCTGGGCGTGGAAGGCGATCACGTCGTCGATCACGCGGGCCGCCTCTCCCGGTGTCAGCGACGTGGTGGCGACGACGTGGGAGACGAGAGCGGGATCGGGCACCGCAACAGGATGAGCGCGCGTGCCGTCGAAAGCCAATTTCCTGCCCGATTTCGGGCAGGTTCCAGTGATTGGCAGTGACCAGGCTCGGATCGCCCGTGCACCATCCGCCACAAGTGGGGCGCCATCCGGTCAACACGCGATCAGATGGTGCGCGAGTGGGGAATGTCGACGCTCTTTCAGCGAAATGCGTGCGCGCTGGTGGGGACGTGCTAGTTTAGGTGAACAGAAAGTGAACGGGAGGTGTCACATGAGCAAGCAGCAGATGACCGGAGCGCCGGTCTGCACCTGGATCTCCGTGACGGATGCGTCGGGTCGCACCCACATGGAGGCACGCTGGGCGGTTGCGCAGGCAACCGCGGTCCAGGCCGCCTGACCGCGCTCCCCCGCTGACGAGCCACGCCCCACCCGGGTGCGTGGCTCGCTGCATGTCACGCCCTCGTGCCGGGGTGCCGGAAAAACTTTCCGCCCATCGGGAATGAAGCTCGGACCTCTCTCGTTCTAGTGGTTGAAAGTTCTACCAACTTCCACCACTACCCCAGGAGCATTTCCGATGACCACCTCGTTCGACGCCCCCACCACCGCCATCAACGACATCACCGGCGACTACACCCTCGACGTGAGCCACAGCCGCCTCGGCTTCGTCGCCCGCCACGCCATGGTGACCAAGGTGCGCGGCCAGCTCGGCGCCTTCACCGGCACCGCGCACATCGACGAGGCCACCCCCGCGGACTCCAAGGTCGACCTCTCCATCGACGTCACCTCCGTCGACACCGGCAGCGCCGACCGCGACGGCCACCTCAAGTCCGGCGACTTCTTCGACGCCGAGACCTACCCGAACATCACCTTCACCTCGACCGACGTGAAGCGCGACGGCAGCGACTGGACCATCACCGGCGACCTCACCATCAAGGACGTCACCCACTCCGTCACGATCCCGTTCGAGCAGACCGGCTCCGCCCAGGACCCCTTCGGCAACGTCCGCGTCGGCTTCGAGGGCGAGACCACCATCAGCCGCAAGGACTGGGGCCTCACCTGGAACGCCGCGCTCGAGACCGGCGGCGTCCTCGTCTCCGACAAGATCAAGCTCGAGTTCGACATCTCGGCGATCAAGAGCGCCTGACCTACCGCTGAGCGGGCACTTCGTGCCCGTCACCATGATCGACCGGGCACCTCGTTTCGCACGAGGTGCCCGGTCGGCGTTCAGGACGGGCACGAGGTGCCCGGTCGGCGTTCAGGACGGGCACGAAGCGCCCGGTCAGTGCATGTCAGCGCGAGGAACCGCCCGGTCAGCGGGGGTTCTTGCCCTTGTAGCCGCCGCCGGACGAGCTGCCGCGGTGGCCGCCGCCTGGACGGCCGCGGAACGGGCCGTTGTCGGGCTTGATCTCGATGAGCTTGCCAGAGATACGGGTGGCCGCGAGGCGCTCGATCGTGCCGGCGGGCAGGTCGGCGGGCAGCTCGACGACGGAGAAGTCCGGCTTGATCGAGATGTAGCCGAAGTCGCCGCGCGAGAGGCCGCCCTCGTTGGCGAGCGCGCCGACGATCTGGCGCGGCTCGACCTTGTGGCGCTTGCCGACCTCGATGCGGTACGCCGCCATCGGCTGGCCGGTGCGCGACTCCCGCGGCGCGCGCTCGGCCTTGCCGCCGTGCGTGGGGCGCTCGTCGAAGGTGCGCGTGGACCGCTCCGGCTCCGGCTCGAGCAGCAGCGGCTGGGCGCCGTGCATGACGGCGGCCAGGGCGGCGGCGACGTCGACCTCGGGCACGTCGTGCTCGCTGACATAGTGCGAGACCACGTCGCGGAAGAAGTCGATCCGGTCCGGCTCGGTCAGCGCCTGGGTGATCTGCTCGTCGAAGCGGGACAGGCGGGTGGCGTTCACGTCGTCGACCGTCGGCAGCTGCATCTGGGTGAGCGGCTGGCGGGTGGCCTTCTCGATCGAGCGCAGCAGGTGGCGCTCGCGCGGGGTGACGAAGGCGATCGAGTCGCCGCTGCGCCCGGCGCGGCCCGTACGCCCGATGCGGTGGACGTAGGACTCGGTGTCGGTGGGGATGTCGTAGTTGACGACGTGGCTGATCCGCTCGACGTCGAGGCCGCGGGCGGCGACGTCGGTCGCGACCAGGATGTCGAGCTTGCCGGCCTTGAGCTGGTTGATCGTGCGCTCACGCTGCACCTGGGCGACGTCGCCGTTGATCGCCATCGCGGAGTAGCCGCGCGCGCGGAGCTTCTCGGCGAGCGTCTCGGTCTCGTTCTTGGTGCGGACGAACACGATCATCCCCTCGAAGTTCTCGACCTCGAGGATGCGCGTGAGGGCGTCGACCTTCTGCGGGTACGACACGATCAGGTAGCGCTGGGTGATCGAGGAGACCGTCGACGTCTTGTTCTTGACGGTGATCTCGACCGGGTCGTGGAGGTACTTCTTGGAGATGCGGCGGATCTGCGCCGGCATCGTGGCCGAGAACAGCGCCACGTGCTTGCTGTCGGGGGTGTCGGCGAGGATCGTCTCGACGTCCTCCGCGAAGCCCATCTTGAGCATCTCGTCGGCCTCGTCGAGGACAAGGAAGCGCAGCTCGGACAGGTCGAGCGTGCCCTTCTCGAGGTGGTCCATGATGCGACCGGGCGTGCCGACCACGACGTGGACGCCGCGGCGCAGCGCGGAGAGCTGGACGCCGTAGCCCTGGCCGCCGTAGATCGGCAGGACGCGTACGCCCTTCATGTGCGCGGCGTACTTCTCGAAGGCCTCCGAGACCTGGAGCGCGAGCTCGCGGGTCGGGGCCAGGACGAGCGCCTGCGGGGTCTTCTGGTTCATGTCGAGCTGCGACAGGATCGGCAGCGCGAAGGCCGCGGTCTTGCCGGTCCCGGTCTGGGCGAGCCCGACGACGTGACGACCCTCGAGCAGAGGCGGGATGGTCTGGGCCTGGATCTGCGACGGCGACTCGTAGCCGACGTCGGACAGGGCCTTGAGGACCTCGGGCGAGAGACCGAGGTCGGCGAAGGTCTGCTGGGGGGCGTCGGGCTGGTCGTCACTCACGCTCACAAAGGTAGGGCCTCACGGGGGAATCGGACATTCCCCAGCGGGCCCGGAGACCGGCAATAAGCGCGCGACAGCGCGCCACGTGAGGCAGCACACTTTCCCCATGCCCGACCAGCACCCGTCTACCCTCCCCGCCGGTCTCACCACCCGCCCGCTGGAGAAGTCCGACGCGCACGCCGTCTTCGTGCTGATGGCCGCCCAGGAGCAGGAGGACATCGGCGAGGTCGCCATCGAGGAGTCCGACATCGTCAGCGACTGGGCCAAGCCCAGCCACGACCTCGGTGCCCGCTCGGTCGGGGTGTTCGACGGGGAGACGCTGGTGGCGTACGCCGAGCTGATGGGCGCCGACCGCGCCGACACCTCCGTGCTCCCCTCCCACCGGGGTCGCGGCATCGGCACCTGGCTGGCCCACTGGCTCCAGGACCTCGGTCGTCGCGTCAGGTCGGGCGTCGTCGGGATGCCGGTGCCGCAGGGCTCCCCCGGCGACCGGCTCCTGGAGGAGCTCGGCTTCCGGGTGCGGTGGACCAGCTGGGTGCTCAAGCTCCCCGCGGGCGCGACGATCCCGGAGCGCGACCTGCCCGAGGGCTACGTCGTCCGTACGGCCGAGCCCGGCGAGCTGCGGGACGCCCACGACGTCCTGGAGGACGCCTTCCTCGAGTGGTCGGTGCGCGAGCGCGAGAGCTTCGAGGACTTCACGGCCTCGACGACCGGCCGGCCCGGCTTCGAGCCGTGGAACCTCCGTGTGGCGCTCGACCCCGACGGCACGGTCGTGGGGGTCTCGCTGGTGCTGGTCTCAGACACCGGCTCGACGGGGTACGTCGACCGGCTGGCGGTGCGCCGCGACCAGCGCAACCGCGGGCTGGCGCAGGCGCTCCTCGTCGATTCCTTCGCGCAGGCGCGGGCCCACGGGACGTCGACGTCCGAGCTGAGCACGGACTCGCGCACCGGCGCGCTCGGCCTCTACGAACGGGTCGGAATGGTCGCAGAGAGCATCTGGGTCAACCGTGCGATCGACGTCGCGCCAACCACGGAAAGCGCACACTAATTGCCTCATGGCAAAAGTTTCCGTCAAATCCACTGGTCTAGACATCCGACTCGCCTTCGGAAACAACGCTCCCTCTAGAGGGGATCTTGGCCTTACCATCGACCGACGCCGGATCGGGCGGCGCCACGGCGGGGACGTGGGGTCCCTGTTTCGGCTTTTTCTGTGGGGGTTTCAACGTGCAAGATCTACATGCATTGGTCGTCGAAGACGATCCGGACATTTCCTCGGCGCTGGTGGAGACACTGGAGGGCGCGGGCTTCCGCGTGACCTCGGCGCGCGACGGACGGGCAGCGGTGGACGTGGCGGCAGCCGATCCACCGGACCTGGTCACGCTCGACCTGACCTTGCCGCACATGGACGGCATCGAGGTGTGCCGCCGCATCCGGGAGACCAGCGACTGCTACATCGTGATCGTGTCCGCACGGTCCGACGAGGTGGACAAGCTGATCGGGCTGGAGGTCGGCGCGGACGACTTCGTCCTCAAGCCGTTCTCACCGCGCGAGCTGCGGGCCCGTGTCGCCGCGCTGTTCCGCCGGCCGCGCTCGGCGATGGCGAGCGAGGACGTGCCGGCCTCGGCCCCGCACGTGCCGAGCCCGTCGCAGCCGGCCGATGAGCCGACCACGATCTCGTGCGGTGCGGGCCTGGTCATCAACTCGGCCCGGCGCGAGGTGCAGATCGACGGCTCGATCGTCGAGCTGACCCGCATCGAGTACGACGTGCTCGAGTACCTCGCCACGCACCTCTCGCGGGTGTGCACCCGCGAGGAGATGGTCCTGGCCATCTGGAGCAGCGCGCTCACGCACGACCACCACCTGGTGGACGTGCACGTGGCCAACCTGCGAGGCAAGCTGCGCCGGCACTCCGACGCCACCTGGATCCACACGATCCGCGGCATCGGCTACCGGATGGACCGTGAGGGCCAGCAGCAGGACCGTCGTGCAGGTGGCGGCCCCTACCTCGTGGCGCGCATCGACTCCGAGGACTGGGCCCGCGGCCTCGATTTCTGAGTCCCGCTCGCATCGCGATAACGCCACGCGCGCCGAGCCCTGCCGCCTAGCATCGGCAGTGGCTCGGCTGCGCGCGTCCCCAGGGACGAGCGGCGCTCTGGTCGGCACAATCGTGTGCACCATAGGATCGGCCGTCGGGGGACAGACGCATGGACAACACACGCACAGCCGTGGTCGTGGAAGACGACCACGACGTCGGCGACGCCCTCTCGCGCCTGCTCGTCCAGGCCGGGTTCGACGTCACCGTGGCGCGTACGGGCGCGCAGGCGCTCACCGTGGTCCGGGAGCAGGACCCCGACCTGGTCACCCTCGACCTGACCCTTCCCGACATCGACGGTGTCGAGGTCTGCCGCCAGATCCGCACCCTCAGCGACTGCTACGTGATCGTCGTCAGCGGCCGTACGAGCGAGGTCGACCGTCTCGTCGGCCTCGAGGTCGGTGCCGACGACTACCTGGTCAAGCCGTTCTCGATGCGCGAGCTGCAGGCGCGGGTCGCGGCGCTCTTCCGTCGTCCCCGCAGCGGCGAGCTGATCGCCGCCCCCGAGGCGCCCCTCGCCCAGGACGGCCCTGCCCTGCAGGCGCCGGTCGACGTCTCGGGGCAGACCGGCTGCGACGACCTCGTGCTCAACCCGCGTGCCCGCGAGGTGCGGGTCGACGGCGAGGAGATCGAGCTCACCCGCACCGAGTTCGACCTGCTCGCCCACCTCGTCAGCCATCCCGGCGTCGTCGTGGCGCGCGAGGACCTGCTCCGCGCCGTGTGGTCCACCGACTTCGTGCCCGAGAGCACCCACGTCGTCGACGTCCACCTGGCCAACCTGCGCCGCAAGCTGCGCAGCGCCTCGGCCGACAACCAGTGGATCCGCACCATCCGCGGCGTCGGGTTCCGCTTCGACCCCTGCTGCCTGTAACCAAGCAGCTCGATCAGCGGGCCGACTCCCGCAGGGTCGCGCCGCGCGCACCCCGGACCGTCATCGAGGCACTGATCAGTGCCACGGTGCCGAAGACCGCCGCCGCGAGCAGCGCCAGCACCACGAGCCGGAGCGGCGAGATCGCCGCGACGAGCGCCGGCGTCGTCGGGTCGTCGGCGTAGCCCAGCGTGATCGTGCGCAGCACGACCCACTGCGCGAGCGAGCCGGCGAGGATGCCCGCGATCGCCGCGCTGCCGAGCACGACCGCCAGCTCGCGGACCACCGCGACCATCACGGCTCCCTTGGGCACCCCGACCACCCGCAGCGCAGCGGCGTCCCGGCGCCGGGCGGGGAGCTGCACGGCTGCGCTGACGAAGAGGCCGGCCAGCGCCATCGCGAGCACGAGCGCGGCGACCACGCCGTAGAGCCGGAGCGCGAGGGCGTACGCACTCTGGTCGAGCACGTGCCGCTCCTGCGCCAGGGTCGTGCCGACAGTGAGCCCGGCCTCCGAGAGCGCCGCCTCGATCGAGGCGGGCGTGCCCTCGCGCGCCAGCACGCGGACCGTGACGAGGTTGTCGTACACGGAGTGGTCGGTGATGAAGGAGGAGTAGTCGACCAGCAGGCCGGACGGCCCGGTGAAGGGCATGCCCTCGATCTCGCCGACCTGCGCGACCGGGATCAGGCCGAAGCCCTCGTCGAGCTTGGCGATCGCGCGCTGCTGCACGCCGGGGCCGGCCAGCGCGGGCCGGTCGCGGGTGATGCCGCCGACGGTGATGCGCGCCATCCCGACCGAGTCGCCGGTGTCGACGGTCATGTCGAGCCCCCCGTCCGACTCGGTCATCTCGACGATCGACGTCCGTACGGAGGGGTCGGGGGTCGGCGTCCAGCCGGCCCCGTCGATGGCGCCGTCGACCGGCGCGCCGTCGACCTCGATGCCCGCGAGCCGCAGCGTCCCGGACATCGCCGTGTTGGTGCCGGCCCCGCCACCGAGGGTCATGCCCTCGAGCGGGCATCCGTCCTTGCAGAACGGGATCCGGACCGATCGGGTCTGCTCGCCGCGCGGGAAGGGGCCGAGGTACGCCTTGAGCGGCCGGCCGCCACGGCTGCCGAACCTGACCTCGACGGCCAGGTCGGCCGTCATCTCCGCCTGGTTGTCGATGGTGAGGGTGAGCCTCTTGCCGGTGACCGTCGGCACCACGCCCGCGGGCCTGATGTCGTCGACGACCTGACCGACCTCGAGCCCCGGGCTCCAGGTGGCGGGCCAGGTGGCGACCCGCTCGAGCCTGCTGGAGTCGACGATCGAGAAGTTCGCACCGGGGTTGGTCGCACTGCCGGCGGCCATGATCCAGTCCCCGTCGGGGTCGACCTTCCGGGTGAGGTCGATGGCCTCGGAGAGCGTGAGGGTGGTGGCCCAGGTCGTCTGGGCCGGCGAGACCGTCGCGGCCACGCTGGTGCGCCAGGTGGCGGCGGAGTCGTACACCCCCACCCCGAAGACCGCCACCGCGATCGCCGCGGTGATCGGCAGGATCACCAGGGTGCCCTCCTGCCGGCGCGAGATCGCCCGGGAGGAGACGAAGCCGCTCAGCGAGCGGCCACGCGAGCGGGCGGTCCACCAGGTGGCGAGCATCGCGGTCAGCCGCGTGGCTGCGAGCCCGGCCACGACGGCGAGCAGCACCGGGAGGACGAGGTCGGTCGCGTCGGGCTCGCCCGGTCCGCTCGCGGACAGCTTGCTGGCGAGGACGGCCACGGCGAGCGCGACGAGGGTCAGCTGGGCGATGACCGACCAGCGGCGCGCGGCCACCGGACGTCGTACGCCGCTGAGCTGGGAGGCCAGCGACTCGCGCACCACGAGGCCGACGGCGACGCACGCGACGGCGAAGGCCGCGAGCAGCACCAGCGCTCCCGCCACCCAGCTCGCCCAGGGGAGCGGGACGGGCAGGCCGGGCACCAGCCAGCTGCGGACGAGCAGGAACGAGAGGCCCATGCCGAACGCGATCCCGAGCGGGGTGGCGATCAGCAGGATCCCCAGCGGCTCGGCGAGACCGAGGCCCCACAGCCGGCGCGCGGTCACGCCGCGCAGCGAGGCGAGGGCGAGCTCGGGGACGCGGAGCTCGCTGGCCGCGTTGAGCAGGCGCATCAGCAGCGCCAAGGCGACGAGGACGAGCGAGAGGACGGCCGGGGCGATGGAGCTGCGCGCGGTCGACTGCTGGAAGCGCACCTCCTCGACGACGTCGGCGAGCGAGTTGGTGTCGTCGGCCCGGATGGTGCCGCCCTCGACCTCGACCTCGGTGTCGCGCGGCACGGCGACCGCCGCCGCCGCGGCCTCGTCGAGCTGCTCGGGGGTCAGGTCCGCCGGGATCGACAGATGGGTGTCGACGCGGACTGTCCAGCCACCGAGCGCCTCCACCGTCTCCGGGGTCGTGATGAACGGGGCCGGCGTGTACGGCTGGTAGCCGCCGTTGATGCTGGTCTGCTCGTTCGACTTGGTGAGCCGGCTCGGGATCAGCCAGTCCTCGTCCGTCCGCGGGGTGTCGTACGACCCGACCACGACCACCTGGTCGAGGCCCGGGCGCTCGAGTCCGAGCCGCTGCAGCTCGACGGGCTCGAAGGTGGCCAGCGTCAGCGGCTCGCCCAGCGTGGCGCCGGTCGTCTCGACGTCGGCGGTGAGCATCAGGACCTCGCCGACACGCTCCGGGCAGCGGCCCGTCACCTCGAGGCTCTCGCACGCCCCGTCGCGGGCCCAGAAGCGGACGGCGCCCCGCAGCGCCATGAACCGCGGCGACTCGACTGTGGTGACCGACGGGGCCCACGGCCCCACGTTCACCGCGTCCGCGACGGCCACGGCGTCCCGCTCGGCCTGCTCGACCGAGCTGGTGGAGTCCGGGGTGAGGACGCGGCTGAGGCCGGTCAGTCCGGCCGGCGTCTCCTGGAGGCGCGTCACGATGTAGGAGTTGGTGACGGCCTCGGAGAAGACCGGGCCGAGCACGGCCGAGCCGATCGCGAGGGCGGTCAGGAGCACCGAGCCGGCGGACAGCAGCGCGCGCGAGCGCAGTCCGCGGACGATGGCGCCGAGGAGCTGGATCATGACTGGTCCTCCTCGCGCAGCAGGCTGGGCCGGGTGGTCGACGCCCGCACCGCGCGGGCGCGGCCGCCGACGAGCACGACCGCGGCGGCCGAGAGGACCGCCGGGATCACCAGGGGCAGGAGGTGCGGAGCGGTGTCGAGCGGCAGCGCCGCGACGGGGAGCGCCAGGAGTGGGAGGCCGCCGAGGAGCAGGGTCACGGCCAGCCAGCCGCCTGCCACGACCATGGCCAGCACGAGCACGGTCAGGCTGACGAGCTCGGCACGGCCGGCCCTGCGGGCGGTGCCGACGGAGATGCCGAGCACGCGCAGGGAAGCCACGTCGCGACGGTAGTCGCGCAGGTGCCGCGCCACCCCGGCGCCCAGCGCGAGCAGCGCGACGAGCGCGCAGGCGAGGGCGGTGAGGGCGTACGCCACCGACTGGTCGCCGCCGTAGGTCTCGCCGAGCGAGTCGCGTACGGCCCCGGAGGATCGCCACGACGTCCCGGTCGCCTCCGCGACCTCGTCGAGCACGGCGTCCGGGGTGCCGGAAGCCGCGACGATCTGCACCTCGGCCGACGGGACCGTCGGACCGGAGCCGGCCGCCGAGGTGCGGATGTCGGAGAGCACTCCGACGCTGCCGACCAGCGGCAGCGAGCCGCCGATGCCGATCACGTCGGTCGTCCGGTCGTCGCCGCCGAGGTCGAGGGCCTGGGTCTCGGCCTCGTCGTCGACCGGGGCGACGAGCACCGGGACAGCGTCGCCCGTGCGGTCCAGGTGGACGTCGAGCACGGCGCCGATGGGCAGCATCGCCACCTGGAGGCCGTCGGTCCGGTTGACGACGAAGCTGCCCGGTGGGGTCCAGCCGCGGATGAAGTTGTTGTTGAGCACGGCCTGCACCGATGCCGGGTCGGGTGCCCACGTCGAGGCCAGCAGGTCGGTGTCGCCCAGCGTGAGGCGCTCGGCGAGGACCACGAACTCGCTGTCGTCGATGACGCCCTCGTCGTTGCGGCCGAACTCGAGCCCGGTGACGGTGCACCCCTGGGCGCACTCGCGGACCCGCGCCCGAGCGGTCGCGGGCGTGCCGTCGCCGGGGGTGACGAGCTGTACGGCGACCGAGCCGGAGGCGTTGGCGGTCGTGACGTAGGTCAGCGTCACCTCGGCTGCTCCGCCGCCGCTGCTGTAGACCTCTTCACCGGGCAGGTTGATAGAGCGCACCGCCGGCACCACGATGCCCGAGAGCGTGACCTCGAACCGGTCGCCGCGCACCTGCAGGGGCGCCGCGTCCGTGCTCAGCCGGTCGACCGCGTCGGAGGCGGCCCGGGCGGGAGTGCCGTCGTAGAAGTCGCCCACGACGGCGTCCCAGCGGGCGGCGTCGACGTACGCCCGGCGCTCGCCGAGGCGCTCCTCGTTGCGCACGATCGCCGAGGCGATGAGGTGGTCGCCCTCGGGGTCGGCGCGTTCGGTGAGGTCGACGGCACCGACGGCGCCGAGCTCAGTGGCGTCGATGGTGCGGGCCCCGGGCACCTCGACGCCCGCCTGGTCGCGGGTCCAGCTGCTGACGCTGACCGCGCCGCTCAGCGCGAGCGACCCGACGATGGCCGCGGCCACCACCAGGCGGACCGGGGTGACCAGGTCGTCGGCGCGGGCCAGCCGGCGGGCCGCGAGGAACGCGCCCATGCCGCGCCGCTCGGTGACCGGCGTGAGGCCGCGCGCCGCGATGCGGATGACCCAGATGGCGGCCTGCCCGAGCGCCAGCCCGACCAGGGCCGGGCCGAGCAGGACGACGAGGTCGGGCTCGTCGCTCGCGGAGCGGCTGCGGTAGGCCGCGACCGCCGCGCCGACCAGCACGAGGACGCTGAGGAACACCGCGACGGTCGTCGCGCGGCGCGGCCGTCGTCGCATCGAGACCTGGACCGCCAGCGGCTCGCGGAGCGCGGCGGCGGCGGACAGCGCGATGATCACGAGCGCCGCACCGGCGATGGCGGCCGCGGCGACGAGGGCCGGCTGCTGGAGCGCGGCGGCGGTGTCGTCGAGCCACGTACGGGTGGCCAGGACGGTGCCGGCCGCGCCGACGGCGAGGCCCAGCAGGGTGCCGATCGCGATGGCCAGCAAGGGCTCGACCAGCAGGAAGCGCCAGAGCCGGAGGCCGTGGATCCCGCGCAGTCGCGCCAGCCCTATCTCCTCGCGCCGTGCGACGGCGAGCTCGGCGCCGATGCTGGGCACGGCGACCGCGCCCAGCAGGAGCAGCGGCGCGGTCAGCCATCGCGACGTGCCGGCCGCCTCGGCGAACTGGAGCACGGTCACCGCGCCACCGACGACCACGACGGTCATCAGGACCAGCGTGGTCAGGGCACCGCGACGACTCCAGGCCCCGCGAAGGACTCGGCTCACCCGACGACCCGGCCCTCGTCGAGGGCGATGTGGAGGTCGCAGGCCTCGACGACGGCGGGGTCGTGGGTGGCGACGACGACGACGGCCCCGCGGGCCGCCTCCTCGCGGAGCTCGGCGAGCACGACGCCGCGGTTGCCCTCGTCGAGCTCGGAGGTCGGCTCGTCGGCCAGCAGCACCTCGGCGCCCACGACGAAGCCGCGGGCACAGGCGACGCGCTGCATCTGGCCGCCCGAGAGCTCCTCCACCTGCCGCTCCCCGAGGTCGGCGATGCCGAAGCGGGCCAGCGCGGCCTCCGCGGCGTCGTCGGCGTCGGCGGGCGCGGTGCCGCGGGCCCTCAGCGCGATGGAGACGTTCTCGCGGGCGGACAGGATCGGCACCAGGCCGTAGACCTGGAGCACGAACGCGACCTGCGGGAGCGGGTCGCCGCTGCCGGTCCACATCTCGCGCCCGTCGAGCTCGGCGGTGCCGGAGGTGGCCTGGAGCAGCCCGCCCGCGATGGAGAGCAGCGTGGTCTTGCCCGACCCGCTGGGCCCGGACAGCGCGGTCACCTTGCCGGCGGGGAAGGTGACGCTGACGTCGTCGAGGAGGGTGCGGCCGGCGACGTACGTGATCGAGTCGAGCCGCAGTGCCGTGTCGGTCACCACGGGGCCGGGCCGGAAGCCGCCGAGCGTCATTTCGGGGTCCCTGCGGCGTTGTTCGGAGGAGCGGAGCGGGGGAGAAGAACGTCGTGGGGTGAGGTCATGACTGTGCCCCTTCGTTGCTCGCGCGGGTCACGATGATCCGTCCCTGCTCGTCGTCCTCGAACCGCACCAGCGTGCCGGGAGGCCACTCGGCGGCGATGTGGCCGGGCAGGTGGAGGACGCCGTCCTCGCCCACGACGGCGTACTCCGAACCGCCGTGGCCCTCGGCCCCGACGCGGCCGCCCTTCATCGTGACGGTGCGCGGGAAGGTCGCGGCCACCTCGGGCTGGTGGGTGACGACCACGATCGTGGTGCCGAAGTCGTCGCCGAGCGAGTGGATCAGGTGCAGCACGTGGTCGCGGTCGGCGTGGCTGAGCTGGCTGGTCGGCTCGTCGGCGAGCAGCAGGCGCGGCGAGGTGGACACGGCGCAGGCGAGGGCCAGGCGCTGGCGCTGGCCGCCCGACATCGTGGAGACCACCTGGTCGGCCTGGTCGAGCAGTCCGACGCGGTCGAGGAGCTCGGTGTCGATGAGCGCGTCCTCGCGCTCGCTGCCGGACAGCGAGAGCCGCGCGAAGGCGATGTTCTGGCGAGCGGTGGCGTACGACAGCAGGTTGCGCGTGGCGCCCTGGAGCATCGTCGAGACCTGGCGCGAGCGGATCCGGGCGAGGTAGCGCTCGCCCATCCGCGAGACCTCCTCCTCGCCGAGGAAGATCTGGCCGGCGCTGGGGCGCTGGATGCCGCCGAGCAGCGCGAGCAGGGTGGACTTGCCCGAGCCGCTGGGCCCTAGGAAGGCGACGCGCTCGCCGGCACGGATCGTCAGGTCGACGCCGCGCAGCGCCACGACGTCGTGACCGCCGAAGGTCTTGTAGAGGTGGACGACGCCCTCGCAGCGGATGCCGAGTCCTCCCGTGCGGGTCTCCTCGACCGTGGTGGCCCTTCCCCGCACGTCCCCCCCTAAGTCATGAACAACGGGCTTCAACATACATAAACTGACGTACGTTGAGCGCATGGTCATACGTGTAGCGCTCGTCAACGACGACGAGGTCGTCGTCCGCGGCCTCGATGCGATGATGCGCAACTACAGCCAGCGGATCGAGGTCGTCGAGCTCGTCGCGAGCAAGCCGGTCAGCCAGCCGGTCGACGTGGCCCTCTACGACACCTTCGGGATGGGCCAGGGCAACGGCCCCGCGGTGCAGCGACTGGTGGACAGCCCGCAGGTGCGCAGCGTCGCCGTCTACACCTGGAACTTCCAGCCCTGGCTGACCCGCGACACCCTCAGCACCGGCGTCCGCGGCTACCTCTCCAAGAGCCTCCCGGCGGCCCGGCTCGTCGACGCGCTCCACGCGATCTCCGCCGGCCAGCTCGTCGTCTCCCCCTCGCGCGGCCGCTCGTCGCTCGTCGGTGGCGACTGGCCCGGCCGCGAGGAGGGCCTGACCGCCCGCGAGGCCGAGGTGCTGTCCCTCATCACGATGGGCCTGAGCAACCAGGAGATCGCCGAGCGCACCCTGCTGTCGCTCAACTCGATCAAGTCCTACATCCGCTCGGCCTACCGCAAGATCGACGTCGACTCCCGCTCCAAGGCGGTGCTCTGGGGCGTCGAGCACGGCATGCGCGCCGACCGCGTACGGATCAACGGGTCCCCCGCTCGCAGCTGACCCCCATTCCGGATGTCCGGGGCGGGCGACATCGCCCGTACGCTTCCCCGGTGAGCGAGCACCCCCAGGTCGACGGCGTCGACCCCGAGGACCTCGCCGCGACGCTCCGGGTGCTGGCGGCGCTGCACCACCTGCCCGGCGACCACCCCGACCACGTCACGGTCAAGCGGGCGGCCTCGCACATGTACAAGTCGATCAAGGCCGAGCGGAAGCTGGCCGCGCGCGCCGCGGAGCTGGCCCACGACCGCGAGATCATCGAGCGCACCGCGACCGGGTCGGCGATGCGCATCGACGACGAGACCGCCGGCATCCCGCTGGTGTCGACCACTGTCGGCGCGTTCGCCGGCGAGCTGGCGGTCGCGCGCGGCTGCTACATCTGCAAGCAGGACTTCACCCTGGTCGACGCGTTCTACCACTGGCTCTGCCCCGCCTGCGCGGCCACGAGCCACGCCAAGCGCGACCAGCGCACCGACCTCACCGGCAAGCGCGCGCTGCTCACCGGCGGGCGCGCCAAGATCGGGATGTACATCGCACTCCGTCTGCTCCGCGACGGCGCGCACACCACGATCACCACCCGGTTCCCCAAGGACGCCGTCCGCCGCTTCTCCTCACTGCCGGACGCGGCGGACTGGATCGACCGGCTCAAGATCGTCGGCATCGACCTGCGCGACCCGACCCAGGTGATCTCGCTCGCCGACGACGTCTCGGCGTCCGGTCCGCTCGACATCCTCATCAACAACGCGTGCCAGACCGTACGTCGCACGCCCGGCGCGTACGCCCCGCTGGTCGACGCCGAGCAGCAGCCGCTCCCGTCGGGGATCGCCCTGCCCGAGCTGGTGACGTTCGACCACATCTCCGAGGCGCACCCGGCCGCGATCGCCGGAGCGCTCACCGACACCGCGGTCGCGCACCACGTCGGCGAGACCGCCGAGCAGGCCCTCGCAGCCCACAACGCGGCGACCCTGACCGCGCTCGCGCTCAAGGCCGGGCACGCCTCGCTCGACGCACACCTCGCCGGCACGGCCGTCGACGCCGGCGGCCTGCTGCCGGACATGCAGGTCAACAACTCGTGGACCCAGACCGTCGGCGAGGTCGACCCGCTGGAGCTCCTCGAGGTGCAGCTGTGCAACTCGATCGCCCCGTTCCTGCTGGTCTCCCGGCTCCGGCCGGCGCTCGCCGCAGCGGCCACATCGGCGGCCTCCGGCAGGGCGTACGTCGTCAATGTCTCGGCGATGGAGGGCCAGTTCTCGCGGCGCTACAAGGGCCCTGGGCACCCGCACACCAACATGGCCAAGGCCGCGCTCAACATGATGACCCGCACCTCGTCGGGCGAGCTGTTCGAGACGGACAAGATCCTGATGACGGCCGTCGACACCGGCTGGATCACCGACGAGCGGCCGCACCACGAGAAGCTGCGGATCGCCGCCGAGGGCTGGCACGCGCCCCTCGACCTCGTCGACGGCGCGGCCCGGGTGTACGACCCGATCGTGCTCGGCGAGGCCGGCACGGACCTCTTCGGCTGCTTCGTGAAGGACTACCAGCCGTCCCCCTGGTGACCTGACAGACTCGGCGCCATGAGCGATCTCGAGAGCGCCGAGGACTTCCACGCACGCGTCGCCGCCGCGACCGACGACGAGGGCCGGCTGCCCGTCGCGATCGAGCTGATGCCGGGGTGGGACATCTTCCCGTTCGAGCTCGAGGGCCTGCGGATCAAGCCGCTCGAGCCGCTGCTGGACGAGGAGCCCGCCCGCCGCGGCGAGGACCCGGCCGAGTGCCCGTGCGCCCAGCCCACCTCGGCCGAGCAGGAGGCCCGGGTGGTGTGGAGCAACGAGCGGTGGGTCGTCTCCGACGCCGGGATGAAGCTCCCGGTCACGCTCATCCTGAAGCCGCGCGCCCACCACGACCTGGCCGATCTCCCCGACGACCTCGCCTCGGAGATGGGCCGGCTGATGGTCGCGATCACCGCGGCCATCGAGTCGCTGCCGAGCGTGGGTCGCTGCCACGTCGGGCGCTACGGCGACGGCGGTGCGCACCTGCACCCGTTCTTCTTCGGTCGCCCGGCCCGCATGGGCCAGCTCCGCGGCTCGTGCGTCCTGGACTGGGAGGAGAACCTTCCCGACATCCCCGACGACGTACGTCGCGCCAACGCCGCTCACGTCGGGCGTCTCCTGGTCGAGCGCCTCGGCGGGTCCGGCCCGGCGTGGGAGTCCTGAACGGCGTGGAGGTCACCGTCCGTCCCGCCACCCGCGCCGACGTCGACTTCCTGACGACCGTGGTGATCGAGGCGACGTTGCACCAGGGGCGACTGCCCGACGACTTCGACGAGGTCGACTACCGCGCCGGCTTCGGCGCGTGGACCGCCGAGCAGGTCGACGGCGACGGCGCCGGGTCGTCGATCTCGGTGGTGGAGGTCGACGGTGAGCCCGCGGGCCGCCTGCGCGTCGTACGCCGGGGCGGGCTCGTCGAGATCGCCGGGCTGCAGCTGCTTCCCGACCACCAGTCCCGCGGGGTCGGACGGACCATCGTCGAGGGCGTCGTCGCCTCGGCCCGCGCGGACGGGCTGCCGGTCGAGCTCGGCGTGGAGAAGGACAACCCGCGCGCCCGCGCTTTCTGGGAGTCGTGCGGCTTCGCGTACGTCGGCGAGGACGAGACGGAGCACCGGCTTCGACTGGCCACCTAGGCTCTCGTCATGGAGCTGATCCTGCTGTTGGTGGTCCTGGGTGTCGTCGGCGCCGTCGCGGTCGTCATGTCACGTCGCACCAAGGAGCGTGAGCTCCAGCGACGCGAGGACGAGCTCGCCCCGGTGAAGAAGCTCGCCTTCGAGGACATCACCGCGTTCGGTGTCGACCTGCAGGAGCTCGACTACGAGATGAGCGGCCACGACCTGGATGCCGGCGCCAACGCCGACTACCAGCGCGCACTCGACACGTACGAGTCGGCCAAGACCGCGGGTGACTCCATCACGAAGCCCGAGGACATCCGCCACATCACCTCGATCGTCGAGGACGGTCGGTACGCCGTCGCGTGCGTGCGCGCCCGGGTCGAAGGACGACCGCTGCCCACCCGACGGCCGCCGTGCTTCTTCGACCCCCGCCACGGACCGTCCGTCGCCGACGTCCTCTTCGTCCCGCCGGACGGCGTCGAGCGTGACGTCCCCGCCTGCGCCCTCGACGTCGAGCGCGTCAACGCCGGCGCCGAGCCCGACGTCCGCAAGGTGATGGTCGGCGCGCAGCGCGTCCCCTACTACCAGGGCGGCCGCGCCTACGAGCCGTACGCCGCCGGCTACTTCGGCGCCTTCGGCCCCATGTCGTGGATGTTCATGGGCGGGATGATGTTCGGCGACTTCGGTGGCGGCTACGACGGCGGTGGTGACGGGGGCGACGACTCCGGCGACGGTGGCGGATCCGACGGTGGTGACAGCGGCGGGTACGACGGTGGTGGCGATGGTGGGGGCTTCGATGGCGGCGGGTTCGACGGCGGCGGCGGATTCGACTTCGGCGGCTTCTGAGCACTGAGGGCTATGCCCAGAGCACGCGGCCTGGTTCTACTGCTTGCAGTTGGACTGGTGAGTACGCAACGCGGCGGGCATTGGCGGCGAAAGGACGCACTCTCGCGGCCGACCCGTAGTTCTTCCACCCTCTAGGATTGCGGTAAGTTGGCGGGTGGTGCCCTGACCCCCGCACCTTTGTATCGACGCACGCGCTAGCGGTGTTCGTCAGCGAGGTGTCGGCAGTGCGACCGGTGGCCTCTCACTCAGCTCAGAGGTCCTCGCGCAGTGGAGCGATCAACTCCCCATCAGGACATGCTGGCCGGGTGGGGTTCTGGCGGAACTCGGGGAAGGAGCGACGATCTCTACAACCAAGGGCAATCAACCCGCGTCCCGGGGTGGTCACGACACGTCCCTCGATGTGAATGACCGTCATCTGGCGGAGATCGAGGTCGAGCGTCTCGCAGCCGTGCGTCGTTACGACATCCTCGACACGCCGCGCGACGGCGCCTTCGACCGGATCACGGAATTGGCGTCGAGTTTATTCGGCGTGCCGATCTCGATCGTGAGCATCGTCGACACCGACCGGATCTGGTTCAAGTCCCATCACGGCGTCGACGCCGCAGAGACCTCCCGCGACCCAGGGCTCTGCGCTTCGGCGATCCTGGCGGATGACATCTACGTGGTCGAGGACGCACAGGCCGACCCGCGCACTCTCGCCAACCCGTTGGTCGCAGGCGCTATGGGTCTGCAGTTCTACGCCGGCCAGCCGCTCATCACCGCTGAGGGACATCGGCTAGGCACCCTGTGCATCATCGACCGTCAGCCACGCCAGCTCAGCGTGCAAGAAGCAGTAACGCTCCGGACGCTTGCCGCCACCGTGATGGACTCACTCGAGCTGCGCCTCGCCGCGATTCGGGTCGTGCGACTGGAGGAAGAGCGGCGGCACGAGGTTGAAGCAGCCGCCGAACACTACCGGAAGCTAGCCGAGCAGCTCGAGCAGGGGATGGAGAGCAGCCGCCAGATCGGCAAGGCACTGGGACTGATGATGGCGCAGTACAAGCTCGACGATGCGGCGGCGTTCGAGAAGCTCACTGGCCACTCCCAAGACCTCAACATCAAGTTGCGGCAGATGGCCCAGGACATCGTGGCGCACCACAATCAAGGCAATGCGACCGTCACTGAGCCGGCGCCCCAGGCGAGCTAGCTCAACGCGCCGACATGTCCCTGGGCCGGACTCGAACGCACGGGCGACCACGAAGATCACCCACGCGCACATGCCTCATGCCTCATGCCTGACGCTCCGCCGTACGCACACTGGCCGCCTCACAACGTTGGCAGTTGTCACGACTGAGCGACAACGGGCGCACAGACGGATCCCACGATCGATTCCGGGTACGGTCACTTCAGGTGGCAACGCATTCATGAATGCTCGTTGCCCCAGGATCGGGTGGTCGAGAGAACGGACACCCGGACCCCCTGAGAGGGGGCACGAGACACCATCACCACCCCCGGCGGGTTTCGTCGGGGGTGGTTTGTCTATCGGGCGTTTAACGAGCGGTACTCGGCCCGCACCTCGATCCGGCGTCAGGACTCCGGCAGCTCGCGGGTCTCTGCGATGTCAGTGTCGGATGTTGACGAGCTCGCGGTCGACGTGGGACGAGACCTGGCGCAAGTCCGGCCCGACAAGCGGCGCTGTCCAGCGCCTCGTTGACACGTCGCGTCTTCGGATGCAACACCCGCCGGCAGTCACCTTCATAGCCTCGGCGAGGGCTCCTATTTGCGTCGGTGAAACCTGAGGTCGCCGTTGGGGAGGCGTTCGGTGCGGTAGGCGGGGTCGTGGACCCGATGGTGATGATGGCCGCAGAGAAGCTCACCGTCGTCGAGGTCGGTGCGGCCGCCCTGGCTCCAGGGCTTGCCCCGGTGGTGGGCCTCGCACCAGGCGCCGGGGACGTCGCAGCCCTCTCCGCGGCAGGTCTTGTCGCGCACGAGCAAGGCCCTGCGCTGCGGCCAGTTGAAGAAGCGCCGGGTGCGGCCCAGGTCGAGCGGCAGGCTGTCACCGCCGAGGACCGCGGGAAGGATGTTGGCGGTGCACGCGAGCCGTCGCGCCTGGGCGGCAGTGATCCGGTCGCCAGTGAGGTCGTCGCCGGGGACGAGACCGGCGCCGATGAGGTCGCCTGCGGCGAGATCGGACAGGAGCGCGGCGAGCGGGATGGTGACGATCAGGGTCGTGGCGTCGCCGCCGTGGAGCGGGAGACGGTTCGGGTTGACGGCCTCGAGGAACAGGCTGAACGCCTGGCCCAGCCGCTTCGGGTACGCCGACCGGGCCACCGGGTCGCCTCCACTGGTCTTCTTCTGGAGGCGGGGGTTGGCGAAGGCTTCGAGGTAGGTCGCGAACCGCGTGCCGACAGCGTCCGGTACCCGCCCGGAGATCCGGGTGGTTCCGTCGCCGAGGCGACGCAACGTGAGCCGGGTCCGGCCCGCAGCATTCGCTTCGAGGTCGGCCAGCCGGGCCGCCTCGACGGCCTCGGCGATCTCGGGTGCGACCACGTCGAGAATCCGGCGTCCGATCCGGCCGAGCTCCTTCGGCCCGAACTCGCCCGCCTTCTCCACGAGGTGGGACTCCGCACGCGCCACGGTGTCGCTGTCCACCGACGCGGGAAGCGCCGAGACAGCCCGGTGGATCACGTGCGCCTGCGCCAAGGTCACCGAGCCCTCGCGCATCGCCGCAGCAACGCTCGTACGGTCCTGGACCAAAGCGGAGGCCAAGCCCAGGTCGGCGCGGGCGTCGGCGAACCGCGTCCGGGTCACCTGCGCGAGCCAACCGGCAGCATCCTTCGCAGCGGTCTCGTGCGCGAGGTCGCCGGCATCGGCCAGGATCCGCAGCCGCAGCTCCGCGAGCTGCGACTCCGCGCGGATCAGGTCGATCAGCGCCACAGCCTTGTCGGCGGTCGACATGAAGGTCGGGTTCACCCCCGACACCGACTTGAGCGAGGACCGGACGTCGGACACGGCTGCCACGATCGGATGCGTCGCCACATCGGTCACGGTCGGCCTCCTCTCGACGACGGGGTCTGCACGCGCTCGCGTGCCTGACAACGGTCGTCGCTCCTGGAGGCCCGGTGACCGGGCTATTACTTACCCTCGCAACTCGTCCTCATCACAACCGGGAAAGCGCACCGCCTGAAGTGGTGGCCCGGAAGCTCGTGGACGTACGTCCATCCTACCGCCGAAAGACACTATCCGTCAAGGTGTTCGATCCCCTGTGGACGGGTGTCATCGAGGGTGAGGGCGGCGCCGTTGATGCACCACCGCTGGCCGGTAGGCCGAGGACCGTCGCCGAACACGTGCCCGAGGTGGCCACCACACGTGGCGCAGGTCGCCTCGCGGCGCGGGATCAGCAGCTTGAAGTCGGTGTGGATCGACACCGCATCGCGGGTCGCCGCATCCGAAAAGCTGGGCCAGCCCGTCCTCGAGTCGAACTGGTCCCCTGCCCGGAACAGCTCGGCCTCGCAGCCGGCGCACCGGTAGATCCCGTCGGAGCCGGGCGACGGGTGGGCGTACGGACTGCTCCCCGGGGCTTCCGTGCCCGCCTGACGGAGCACGCGGTAGGCCTCCGGCTCCAGGCGCGCCCGCCACTCCGCGTCCGTACGCACCACCGGTGGCTGAGGTCGGGAGCGCCGCTTGAACATGGGACGAGCCTACGGACCGAAGCGAGCCGATCTCAGGAGGCAGCCGCACCCGCGATGTTCACGAGCCAGCTGATCCCGAAGCGGTCGACGAACATCCCGAACTCGTCGCCCCAGGGGGCGGCCTCGAGCGGCTGGCGTACGTCGCCGCCCTCGGCGAGCGCAGCGAACCAGCCACGCAGCTCGTCGGCGTCCTCGGGCCCGCCGGACAGGCTCACCGAGACGTTGTCGCCGAAGGTGACCTGCACCATCTCCGGCGGCGCGTCTGCGCCCATCAGCACGAGACCGCCCGGCGCCTGGAGCTGGCCGTGCATGACCTGGTCGGCCAGCGGCCCCTCGGTGCCCATGTCGCCGAACGTCATCACGCTGAGCTCGCCACCGAGGACCGAGTGGTAGAACTCCATCGCCTCGCGCGCCTTGGCGTCGGGGAAGTTGAGGTAGGGGTTGAGGTTGATCGACATCGTCGGCTCCCGTGGCTCGGTGTTGTCGACCCAACCTAGTGACTCCTGCCGCGGTCGCGGAAGAAGTGGCCGCGGCAGCCGCGAGGCAGGATCCCGTCCGACGCGGATCACCGGTCCGCCCCGATCACGCCGTCGACGTCCCTCCGTACGGTGTCACGCATGTTCCCTCCCCAGGGATCTGTGGTGCGCCTTCGACGTAACCACGCGTGATCCTCGGAGTCCACCTCCTTGATAGGGGTGGACAGCGCCCGGACGGCACGCGTGGGTCAGTCGGTGCCGCTGTGACCCCTGAGGACCCCTAAGGACCCCTCATCGTGAAGGACGTCGCTACGGCACCTCGACGCTCGCGGTCTTGCCCCGGAGCTGGACCTCGATGTCGCCGGGAGACGTCCAGTCGATGCCCACCTCGAGGCGGCCGGTGCTCGACGTCGTCCCGGAGAAGCAGGGCAGGACCGTGTCGTCCTCGTAGCTGCAGCCTTCCGTGTCGATCACCCCGTCGACGAGTGTCCGCACGAGCACCAGCTCATTCGGCGGAAGTCCCGTCGCGAGAATGCGCACCTTGTCGCAGCGCGGCTCGTACGGCGTGCAGTTGCCCACGACCTCGAGCGTGAGCGTGTCCGGGCCAGTGCTCGCCGGCGCTTCGTCGCTCCCGTTCAGCACCGGGATCAGCGCGAGCGCGCCCACCAGCACGGCAGCTGCTCCTGCGACCCACCACGTACGCCGGCGGTCGAGCCCGGCGAGCCGGTCGCGCCAGGACGCCGGCGACGACTCCGTCGGGGCGACCGGAACGGCGCCGGCGAGCGGGACGACGGTGTCCTCGGCGACCACGTGGCGATCCCCGTCAGGGCGAGGAGGGGAAGGCGGGTCGATGGGTTCGGGCGCCGCGGCGGCCGCCTCGATCCGGGGGACGAAAGTGTCGTCGACGGTCGGACCGTTGCCGGACGACGAGGCGGGCAGCAGGTAGGTGAGATCGGGCGGCACGACCACCAGGTCCTCGGCACTCCCCCCGGGCGCGAAGTCGACGATGACGGTCGACTCCTCGGGTTCGTCGACGCGGAGGAGCGCGGCCCTGAACTCCCCCGCGGTCTGGTACCGATCGTCGGGGCTCTTGGCGAGCGCGCGCGCCAGCACGCGGTTCAGCGCGTCAGCGCCCTCGGGGATCTGCGGCACGGGGTTGTAGAGGTGGCCCATCGCCACCTTGACGTCGGTGCCGACCCAGGGCGCCCGACCCTGCAGGCACGCGTAGAGCACGCAGCCCAGGCTGTACACATCAGAGGCGGCAGTGGCCGGCAACCCTTCGTGGCGCTCCGGCGCCATGTAGCCCAGCGTCCCGATGACGCCCACGGTCTTGGTGTGCTCGCTGCCTTCGGCGAACGCGATGCCGAAGTCGCAGATCACCGCGCGCAGGCCGCCCGGACGCTGCTGCAGCAGGACGTTGGACGGCTTGATGTCGCGATGGAGGAATCCCGCCTCGTGGGCGTCGGCCAGCCCCTCGGCCACCTGCGCCAGCACCGAGATCGACTCCTCCTGCGACAGGGCGCCGTGCTCATGGATCCAGTCGCCGAGGTCGCCGTCGGGATACAGCTTGGTGGCGATGTAGAGCCAGCCCTCGTGCTCACCCGCGTCGAAGACCGGCACGATCATCGGCGAGTCCACGGCCGCCAGTGCCTGCGCCTCGCGGATGAAGCGGTTGCGCAGTGCCTCGTTGTCCAGCAGGTCCATCGACAACAGCTTGAGCGCCACCGATCGCTGCAGGTCGCGGTGGGTCGCCTCGTACACCACGCCCATCCCGCCGCGACCGATCCGCCGCTTCAGGTCGTACCGACCGAACGTCGCACCCTCGCCGGGCAGACCCGCCATCCCACGCCCCCTTGACCACGCCCAGCCCGACCTCGTCGGCTGCGCTCCAGCGGAACGCTAACGACGGAGTGGCCGACGGGCACGCGATTCGGGGCGTACCTACCGGAACCGGGGAGGCGTCAGTCGGTGCCGCTGTGACCCCTGAGGAGGTCACCGAAGGGCGTCACATCGGACTCCACCTGCGTGCCGGACGTACGCCGGGGGCGGGCGGCGAGGTCGGGAGCGAACCCACCGACGCCGTAGTCGCCCTGGCTCAGCACTGCCGCGGCGAGCTCGGAGGCGGCCCGGGTGATCCGGTCGGAGAGCCCGTGGCTGCCGAAGTCCTCGGTGGCCGCGAACACCCCGGTCGGTACGACGACCGCGCGGAGGTAGGCGAAGAGCGGGCGCATCGCGTGGTCGAGCACCAGCGAGTGCCGGGCCGTGCCGGCGGTCGCGGCGATCAGCACCGGCGTACCGGTGAGGCCGTCGGGGTCGAGGGCGTCGAAGAACATCTTGAACAGCCCGCTGTACGCGGCGTTGAAGACCGGCGTCACGGCGACCAGGCCGTCGGCCGCGGCGACCTGCTCGCGCAGCCGGGTGATCCGCGGGGTTGGGATGCCGCCCGTGGTCATGAAGGTCGCCAGCTCGCTCGCGACCTCGCGCAGCTCGACGAACTCGACGTCGACCGACTCGCCGCGCGCGGTGACCTGAGCCGAGGTGGCCTCGGCGATCTGGTCGGCGAGCAGCCGGGTGGACGACGGGACGGTCAGTCCCGCCGTCACCACGACGATGTTCCGCGTCATGCCTTCGCCAGCTCCTCGGCCCGCGCGCGGGCCGGCTCGACGAGGTGGTGCGGGGCGTCAGGGCCGGCGGCAACGAGCGAGGCGTGGGTCGGCGGGTCGCTCGGCACGTGGGCCGGACGGCGGCGCTCGAACTCCTTGCGAAGCACGGGCACGACCTCGGTGCCGAGCATCTCCACCTGCTCCAGGACCAGCGACTCGGGCAGGCCGGCGTGGTCGACGAGGAAGAGCTGGCGCTGGTAGTCACCGACGTAGTCGGCGAAGCCGAGCGTGCGCTCGATGACCTGCTCGGGCGTGCCGACGGTCAGCGGCGTCATCTCGCTGAAGTCCTCCAGCGACGGGCCGTGGCCGTAGACCGGCGCGTTGTCGAAGTAGGGCCGGAAGACCCGCTTGGCCTCGGCCTCGGACGATGCCATGAAGACCTGCCCGCCGAGTCCGACGATCGCCTGGTCCGCGGCGCCGTGGCCGTAGTGCTCGAAGCGGCGGCGGTAGAGCTTCACCATGGCCTCGGTGTGCTCCTTGTTCCAGAAGATGTGGTTGTGGAAGAAGCCGTCGCCGTAGTAGGCCGCCTGCTCGGCGATCTCGCTGCTGCGGATCGAACCGTGCCACACGAACGGCGGCGTGCCGTCGAGCGGCGCGGGCGTCGAGGTGTAGCCCTGCAGCGGCGTACGGAACTGGCCCTGCCAGTTGACCTGCGGCTCGCGCCAGAGCTTGCGGAGGAGGTGGTAGTTCTCGACCGCGAGCTTGATGCCGTCGCGGATGTCCTTGCCAAACCAGGGGTAGACCGGGCCGGTGTTGCCGCGGCCCATCATCAGGTCGACGCGGCCGCCGGACAGGTGCTGGAGGAACGCGTAGTCCTCGGCGATCTTCACCGGGTCGTTGGTGGTGATCAGCGTGGTGCTCGTGGAGAGCAGCAGCTTCTCGGTCTTCGCCGCGATGTACGCCAGGTGGGTGGTCGGGGACGACACGACGAAGGGCGGGTTGTGGTGCTCACCGGTCGCGAAGACGTCGAGGCCGACCTCTTCGGACTTCAGCGCGATCTTCGTCATGAGCTCGATGCGCTCGGCCTCCGACACCGTGCGACCCGTGGTGGGGTCCTCGGTGACGTCGCCGACGCTGAAGATGCCGAACTGCATGGTGTTCCTCCCAGATGCACAGTGGTTGAAGTTTGTATTATCTCCAACGAGGCTGGAGGCTGCAGTATTCCGCGGAATCGCCGGGCACCGTTACGGCGTTGGGACGGTGTCCGGGCGCACGCTCGGAGGAGAGACCCGCTCGAGAGGAGCGACGATGACCGACTTCACCCCCTTCGACCAGATCCCATTCGAACAGTTGCTGCGCGGACACGCGGGGCTGCTCGGGGACAGCGACCACGACCGCTGGGTGCGGGCCCAGGCGCTCTTCGACGAGCGCGCCTACCGCGAGGCGGCGGTGCTGCTGACCGAGCTGCTCGATGCCGCCGATGCGTCCGACGACGTACGCCACGAGCTCACCGACGTACGCCTCCTGCTGGCGCGCTCGCTCTACCACTCCGCCCAGCTCAACGGGGCGATCCGGGTCGCGACCGAGCTGCTCGAGCACGACCCCAACGAGCCGTACGCCCACCTCCTGGTGGGGCGGTCCCTGCAGCGGCAGGGTCGTCGCGACGAGGCCCAACCGCACCTCCGGCTGGCTGAGCTGCTCGGCGGGTACCGAGCCTGAGCGCCATGACCCGGGTGCCGTACGACGTCCGCTGGCACGCCACCGGCACCACCAGCAAGCGAGCGCTCGAGCTCCATGCCGCCGCCCACCTCGGGGTGACGGCGGACGTCGTGAACAGCGGGCGCCTGTGTCTGCAGTGTGGTTCATCGCGGCACGGACGCCCGTGGCTGCGCGCCTACGGGGTCGCGCACCACGTGTCGCTGTCGCGCTCCGGTGCTCATCTGGTCACCGTCCTGGCCTACGCGCCCGTCGGGATCGACGTCGAGTCGGTCGCCGACGTGGCGCGCCGCTGGGACGCGAGCCTCGTCCTCGCTCCCGGCGAGGACCCGGCCACCGACGAGGACCGGGCGCGCGCCTGGTCGCGCAAGGAAGCGGTGCTCAAGCAGCGCGGCACGGGTCTGGCGACCCCGATGATCGAGGTCGTGCTGGCCGACGAGCAGTGGCACGACCTGGACGCCCCTGACGGCTACGTCGCCGCGATCAGCTGGGGAGCGCCGGGAGCGGGAGCTCCCTGAGCCACGAGTCGAACAGGTCGGCGCGCGGCTCGCCCGTGACCTCCTCGACGACAGCCTCGAAGTCCGCCGTGGTCGCGTTGCCGCCACCGAACCGCTCGACCCACTGGCGCAGCACGTCGAAGAACGGCTCGTCGCCGACGGTGGTGCGCAGGGCGTGCAGGGTGAGTGCGCCGCGCTTGTAGACCCGGTCGTCGAACATCAGCGCCGGGCCGGGGTCGGCGAGCAGCAGGTCCTGGTCGAGATCGGAGAGCTTGCCGTGGTGGTGCTCGGCCTGCTCCGCGGCGCTCTCGCGACCGGACTCCTCCGACCACAGCCACTCGGCGTAGCAGGCGAAGCCCTCGTGCAGCCAGATGTCGTTCCACTCGGTCAACGTCACCGCGTTGCCGAACCACTGGTGGGCCAGCTCGTGGGCGACGAGGCGGACCGCGTCCCAGTCGGCGGAGGCGAAGTTGCGGCCGAACGTCGAGAGCGACTGCGACTCCAGCGGGATCTCGAGCGGGTCGTCGGTCACCACCACGGTGTAGGCGTCGAACGGGTAGTCGCCGAAGACCGTCTCGAAGTAGGCCATCATCTCCGGCTGCTCGCCGAACGACGCGTCGTACCCCTCGCCCGCGAGGTCGGACGGCGCGACCACGACGATGCCGTGCTCCAGGTCGCGCACCTCGTAGCGACCGATCTGCACGGTCGCGAGGTAGGTGGCCATCGGGTGGGTCATTTCCCACGTCCAATCGGTGACCGAGCCGCGGCGACGCTGGTCGGTCAACCGGCCGCACATGGCGACGTAGTAGTCGGACGGCGCGGCCAGCGTGACGGCGTACGTCGCCTTGTTGCTGGGGCGGTCGTTGCACGGGAACCAGGTCGGAGCTCCGTGCGGCTGGGCCGCGACGATCACACCGTCGGTCAGCTCCTCCCAGCCGGCGTCGTCGAGGTGGCGCGCCTTGAGGGTGCTCGGCGAGCCGGCGTACTTCACGCGCAGCTCGAACTGCTGCCCGGCCGCGAGCCCGGCGGTGATCTTCAGCCGTGAGCCCCGGTGCGAGTAGCGCACCGGCTTGCCGTCGAGCAGCACCCTGCTGACGCGGAGGTGGGCGAGGTCGAGGGTGACGCTGGTGGTGCCCGTACGCGCGAGGCATGCCAGCTCTGCGTCTCCGTCCAGGCGGTTGCCGACGACCTTGTAGGCCAGGCCCAGCGAGTAGTGCGTGACGTCGAAGCTGTCGTCCCCGTGGTCGGGGATGTAGGGCTCGTCGCTCATGGTGCCTCCCAGGGGCCGATCGGGTTGCCGATCCAGCAGGTGCGGGAGGGGACGCCCTCGCCGCGCATCACGAGAGAAACCGGGCCCACGGTTGCGTGCCGACCAATCGTCGCGGCGGGAAGGATAACGCTGTTCGGCCCCAGGGTCGCACCAGCCTTGAGGGTGACGACGTCCATGCTGAGCACGCGGTCGTGGAAGAGGTGGGTCTGGACGACACACCCGCGGTTGACGGTGGCGCCGTCGTCGAGCGTGACGAGGTCGGTCTCGGGCAGCCAGTAGGAGTCGCACCACACCCCTCGTCCGATCCGGGCGCCCAGGAGGCGCAGCCATGCGTTGAGGGCGACCGTGCCGCGCGCGGGGGCCGCGAACCAGGGTGCGGCCAGGACCTCGGTGAAGGTGTCGGCGAGCTCGTTGCGCCAGACGAACGACGACCAGAGCGGGTGGTTGCCGACGCGGTGCCGGCCCACGAGGACCAGCTTGGCGGCCACGGTCACCAGGGCGGCGAGGAGCCCGGCGACGATCAGGACCGGTCCAGCGAGCAGCACCGCTGCGAGCGGGTGGGCTCCGAGCAGCGCGAGCAGGACGACCGCAACGCCGAGGTGGAGGACGAGCAGCAGGAGGAGCGGGAACACGCGCAGCGTCTCCACGATCCCGCGGGCGATCTTCAGGCGGGTGGCCGGGGAGTAGGTGCGGGTGTCGTCGGAGTCACCCGCCGTACGACGCAGGCGGGTCGGCGGACTCCCGACCCAGCTCGAGCCCGCCTTCGCGACCTGCCGCGCGGGCGCGGCGGAGAGCACGGCGACCAGCGACTCCTTCGGGACCTTGCGGCCCGGAGCCGCCATGCCGGAGTTGCCGACGAAGGCCCGCTTGCCGATCTTGACGTGGTCGACGCGGATCCATCCGCCACCCAGCTCGTAGCAGCCGACCAGGGTGTCGTCGGCCAGGAACGCGTGCTCGCCGACGGTGGTGAACTTCGGGATGAGCAGGACCGTCGAGGCCTCCACGCCGGGTCCGACCGTGGCACCGAGCATCCGCAGCCAGGTCGGGGTCAGCGCGCTGGCGTACAGCGGGAACAGCCAGGTGCGCGCCTCGTCGAGGACCCGGAGGGTGCTCCAGATCCGTACGCCGGTCCCCGAGCGGACCCTGTGGACACCGGCCTCCATCCCGGCGCCGAGGAGCCGGACCAGGGCACAGATCATGAGGATCAGCGCGCTGTAGCCGACGAACCCGGCCAGCGGCAGCCACGGGATCCCACGTCGCACGGCGTCCCCCAGTCCGTCGGCGTCCCGGACGACCGGCAGCACCACGAGCGCGCCGGCGAGGACCGCGAGGGCCGGCAACGCGGCGATGAGCACGGCCATCACGCCGTAGAGGCCGAGCCAGGCCTGCTCGGCAGTGGCCGTCCGGCCGGTCGGTGCTCCCTGCCAGGGTCCCCGCGCCTCCGCGCGGCTCTGCTGTGCGGGCGAGCCCGCCCAGAACTCGCCGGCGGGGACCGTGCCCTCGACCAGCGAGCCCGGTGCGACCTCCGCGTCCTTCCCGATGACGGCGCCGGGGCTGAGCGTGCACCGGGCACCGATGCGCGACCGGGCACCGACCGCGATGGGACCGACGTGGATCACGTCGCCGTCGATCCAGTGCCCGGCGAGGTCGACCTCGGGCTCGATCGCGGCGCCGTTGCCCACGGTGAGCAGCCCGGTGACCGGCGGCAGGGTGTGCAGGTCGGCGCCCTTGCCGATGGTGTTGCCGAGCAGCCGGGCGTAGTAGGGGAACCACGGGGCGCCGGCGAGCGAAGTCGCGGCGAGCTCGTCCTGGATCTGTTCGGCGAGCCAGATCCGGAGGTGGATCCTCCCTCCGCGCGGGTGCTCCCCCGGCGTGAGCGGCCGGAGCACGAGGCGGGCCAGGAGCGCGGCGAGCGTCATGCGTCCTGGCGGCACGAGGAAGAACCAGGTGGTCAGCACGAGCACCCAGGCGGGCGCCTGCGGGAGGCCGTCGAGGTCCAGCAGTGGTCCGGCGACGGCCGACCCGAGGAGCAGCCAGCTCAGCCAGCGGAGGCCGGCGAGCGTACGCAGCGGAACGAGGCTGAGCAGCTGGCCGACCTGGCTCTTCAGCGGGAGCGGCCGGACGTCGCGGTTCGCGGCGCCCTGGCTGCCGGCCAGCGCGGACAGCGCGTCGACGAGGGCAGCGATCGTCGGGTGGGCGTACACGTCGCCGACCACCACCTCGGGGTAGCGCTCGCGGATCCGGCTGACGACCTGCGCGGCGGTGAGCGAGCCGCCGCCGAACGCGAAGAAGTCGTCCTCCGGCGTGGTGACATCGGCGCCGAGCACGTCCGCCCAGATGTCGGCGACCCACCGCTGCGTCTCGTTGAGCCCGACAGTGGGCCTCGCGACCGTGGGCAGCGGCCACGGGAGGGCGTCCCGGTCGACCTTCCCGCTCGTGCGGGTCGGGAGGGACGCGACCACGGCCAGCCGGGGCACGAGGGCTGCTGGCAGCCGGCCCCGGAGCAGCTCCTGGGCCGTCACGGCGTCGTACGAGTCGTCGACGGTGAGGTAGCCGACGAGCAGCGTGTTGCCGCTCTTCGTGGACCGGACGGCGGCTGCCGCCTGGTGCACGCCCGGCAGGCGCAGCAGCTGCTCGTCGATCTCGCCGAGCTCGATGCGGCGGCCCCCGAGCTTGATCTGGTCGTCGGCCCGGCCGGTGAAGACCAGTCCGAGCGGATCGTTGCGGACCACGTCGCCGGAGCGGTAGGCGCGCTCCCACCCGAGGCTGGGCATGGGGGCGTACTTCTCGGCGTCCTTCTCGGGGTCGAGGTAGCGCGCGAGGCCGACGCCTCCGATGATCAGCTCCCCGCTCTCGCCCTCGGCCACCGGTTCGCCGTGGGAATCGACGACGGCCAGGTCCCAGCCGTCGAGCGGCAGACCGATCCGGACCGGGTCCGAGCCGTCGAGCAGTGCGCCGCAGGCGACGACCGTGGCCTCAGTCGGCCCGTACGTGTTCCACACCTCGCGTCCCGGCCGCTGCAACCGCTGGGCCAGCTCGGGCGGGCACGCCTCACCGCCCATGATCAGCAGCCGGACGTCGTCGAGGCTCGCCGCGGGCCACAGCGCCACCAGCGTCGGCACGGTCGAGACCACGGTGATCGAGTTGGCGACGAGCCACGGTCCGACGTCGACTCCGCTGCGCACCAGCGACCTCGGCGCCGGGACCAGGCAGGCGCCGTGGGCCCAGGCCAGCCACATCTCCTCGCAGCTCGCGTCGAAGGCGACCGAGAGTCCGGCCATCACCCGGTCGCCCGGGCCGATGGGCTCCTCGGCCAGGAAGAGCCGCGACTCGGCGTCGACGAACGCCGCCGCGTTGCGGTGGGTGACCGCGACACCCTTGGGCCTGCCGGTCGACCCGCTGGTGAAGATCACCCACGCGTCGTCGCCGATCGACGGACCGGCGTGGTCGGGGTGGTCGGCGTGGTCGACGTGGTCGGCGCTCGGCAGGTCGGCAGGCGTACGTGCCTCGATGCGCAGGTCGTTGCCGATCACGGCCACCGCCCCGGACTCCTCGAACACCACGCGGGCGCGCTCGTCGGGATCATCCGCGTCGACCGGCACGTAGGCGGCACCCGCGCAGAGGATGCCGAGGATGGCGACGTAGAGGTCGGTGGTGCCGGACGGGATGCGAATGCCGACCTTGTCGCCGACGCGCACACCCACCTCGTGGAGCTCGGCGGCCACCCGGTCGGCGGCCTCCGCCAGCTCGGCGTACGTCAGCAGGGCGACGCCGCTGTCGACCGCCGGGCTCTGCGGCGCGAAGTCGACGACCTCACGGAAGATGTCGACCAGTGTCCGGGGGGCGGGCGCTCGCCCGCTCGCGAGCAGGGCGGTCAGCAGGGTCGGCACGCGCGCATTGTGGGGCATCCCGGTGTCCAGCAGGTGTCGGGGACGGACCACGGACGAAGGCTGCATGAACAGTGGCCGATGGAGGGCCGTACGGCTTCGCGCGAGGTGCCCGGACGCGCATCCTGAAGGCGTGACCAGCTACGGCGACACTGACGGTCCGCTCGCCATCGCCCACCGCGGTGGCATGGGGCTTGCTCCCGAGAACACCCTGGCGGCGTTCGGCCGGGCCACCGCACTCGGCCTGACCCACCTCGAGACCGACGTGCACACGACCCGCGACGGCCACGTCGTCTGCTTCCACGATGCCGACCTGCGCCGGGTGACCGGACAACGGGGCCGGGTCAGCGACCTCGACCTCGCCGACCTGCGGAGGCTCCGGGTGCACGGCACCGAGCGGATCCCGACGCTGGCCGAGGCGATGGGAACCTTCGCCCAGGCGAGGTTCGCGATCGACCTCAAGGACGAGGCCTCCATCGACTCGATGGCCCGGCTGCTCACGGCCAACCCCCGCTGGGCGGAGCGGGTGCTCGTCGCAGGGGCGTGGAGCCGGTGGCTGAGCCGACTGCAGGACGAGGCGCCGGGCGTCACCACCGCGCTGGGCTGGCGCTCGCTCACCACCCTGATCGCCTGCTCGAAGGGGCGCGTACGCCCGCTCGGCGTGCGGGCGACCGGCAGCTCGGGCGGCGCCTTCGCGCACGTGCCCATGCGGCTGGGGCGGATGCCGATCCACTCCGCGCGGGTCATCGCCCGTGCCCACGACCTCGGCATCCGGGTCGTGGTGTGGACGGTGGACGACCCGGCCACCATGCGCACCCTGCTCGACGCCGGCGTCGACGGGATCATCACCGACCGGCCGGACGTGCTGCGCGAGGTGCTGGTCAGCCGGGGCGAGTGGACCCGCCCCGACGTCGTACGCCCCTCGCCGGTGGCGTGAGGCTGCCCGGCCGATGCGGGTTCAGGCGTTCTCGAGGACCTCGACGCGGACACCGTGGGTGACCGCCCAGAGCACGGCCTGGCTGCGGCTCTGCACGCCGATCTTCCGGTAGGCGCTGCGGATGTAGGACTTCACCGAGTTGAGCGAGATCCGCATCTCGCGGGCGATCTCGTCGTTGCTGCGACCGGTGGCGATGAGGGCGAGCGTCTCGCGCTCGCGGGCGGTGAGCATGTCGACCTCGCTCGGCACGGCCATGCCCTGCGCACCCGGGCCCGGCAGCGGCGGGGCGACGACAGCCTGGCCCTCGTGGATCGAGCGCAGCGCGCGACCGAGCTGGGCGGCCGTGAGGCTCTTGCCGAGGTAGCCCGCGACGCCGTTGACGAGCACCTCGTCGACGAGTCCCGGGTGGTGGTTCCAGGTGAAGACGGCGACCCGGTGGATGAATGGGTCGGCGGCGGCGCGCGCGAGCGTGGTGTCGTCGAGCGAGGTGCCGTACGTCTCGACGAGCGCGATGTCGATCGGCGCCCGCATGCGGTCCTTGACGCTGCCGAGCTCGAACCCGCCCAGGGTCCGGAGCATGCTCTCGAGTCCTCGGCGGACGAGCTCGTCGCCCCCGAGCATGGCTACGCGGATGATCATGTGCGTCCTGACAGTCCTGAGGAAGAGGAGCGCACGGTAGTGCGTCCTCGACGTCCCCCCGGACCGTCGTTCGTCACTGTAGGACTGGACCAGACCAGATCGCCTTCACCGTCGGCCGGTTGAGCGTGAATCGGGTAGCAAACTCCACCCCCAGGGGTGGGCGCGGCGGGTTCAACGACTTTGAATACATACCCCCTAGGGGTATGGTGGAGGCATGAGCGACCAGCACGGACACCTCGAAGGCAACGACGCCGCCGTCCAGGCCCACCTCAAGCGACTGCGCCGGATCGAGGGGCAGGTGCGCGGCATCCAGCGGATGGTCGAGGAGGAGAAGTACTGCATCGACATCCTCACCCAGGTGTCCGCGGCCACGAAGGCCCTGCAGGCCCTCGCGCTGTCGCTGCTCGACGACCACATGGCCCACTGCCTCGTCGACGCCGCCCGCCAGGGCGGCGCGGAGCAGGAGCAGAAGCTCAAGGAAGCCTCCGAGGCCATCGCGCGCCTCGTGAAGTCCTGACCCATCCCCACGCCCGAGGAGCCACCATGACCACCAGCACCTACACCGTCACCGGGATGACCTGCGGCCACTGCGCCGCCTCGGTCACCGAGGAGATCTCCGAGATCGCCGGCGTCGAGCACGTCGACGTCGTCGTCGAGACCGGAGCCGTCACCGTCACCAGCGCCGCCCCCCTCGACCCCGCCGCCGTCCGGGCCGCCGTCGAGGAAGCCGGCTACGCGATCGCATGAGTACGCCGTTGCGGGTGGCCGCGTTCGTCACCGCCCTCGTCGCCGCCTTCGCGGTGGCGTGGGGCGCGGGCCAGGCCGTCGGACCGATCGACACCGAGCCGGTCGCTGCCCACGAGGACACCGCGCACGGTGACGCGGCGGAGCACGGCGATGCGCACGGCGCGACGACGGCCGCCGATGTCGGTGGCCTCACCGCACGCGCCGACGGCTTCACCCTGGCGCTGGCCGACCGCGAGGTGGCCGCCGGACGCACTCGGCTCGACTTCCAGGTCCTCACGTCCAGCGGTCGGCCGCTGCTCGACTACACGCGCGAGCACGACAAGGACCTGCACCTCATCGTCGTACGCCGCGACCTCACCGGCTTCCAGCACGTGCACACGGTCCTCGACCCGGAGAGCGGGACCTGGTCCGTCGACGTCCGCCTGACGCCGGGTGTGTGGCGCGTGGTCGCCGACTTCACGCCCGAGGGCTGGGAGGGCATCACGCTCGCCGACGACCTCGCGGTCGTGGGCGACTTCACCCCGCAACCGCTGCCGAGCGACACCCGGACGGCGACGCTCGCGACCGACGAGGGCACGTACACCGTGACTCTCGAGGGCGACACCGCGCCGGGCGCGGCGACCGTGCTGACCACCCGCATCGAGCTCGACGGCGAGCCGGTGACCGACCTCGAGCCCTACCTCGGCGCCTTCGGCCACCTCGTCGCGATCCGCGCCGGCGACCTGGGCTACCTCCACGTCCACCCCGAGGAGGGCGAGCCCGGTCCCGCGATCGACTTCGCCACCGCGTTCCCCGAGCCGGCGACGTACGGGCTCTTCCTGGACTTCCAGCACCGCGGCACCGTCCGTACGGCCGCGTTCACCGTCGAGTCCGGCGGAGCACCCTCGGGCGACCACGCCGAAGGAGGCGACCATGAGCACTGACGTCGAGCTCGCCATCACCGGCATGACCTGCGCGTCGTGCGCGAACCGCATCGAGCGCAAGCTCAACAAGCTCGACGGCGTCACGGCGACGGTCAACTACTCGACCGAGAAGGCCAAGGTGTCCTACCCCGACACCGTCTCGACCGATGACCTGCTGAAGACCGTCGAGGCCGCGGGGTACGCCGCCGCGCTGCCGACGCCGCCTTCGGTCCAGGCCCCCGCTGAGCCGGAGCGGGACCCGCTGCTCCAGCGGCTGCTGGTCAGCACCCTGCTCAGCATCCCCGTCGTCGCGCTCGCGATGGTGCCGGCGTGGCAGTTCACCTACTGGCAGTGGGCCTCGCTCGCGCTCGCCGCACCTGTCGTGGTCTGGGGTGCGCTGCCCTTCCACCGGGCCGCCTGGACCAACCTGCGCCACGGCGCGACGACCATGGACACCCTCGTCTCGGTCGGCGTGCTGGCAGCCTTCGGCTGGTCGCTGTGGGCGCTCTTCCTCGGCACCGCCGGTGAGCCCGGCATGACCCACCCGTTCCGGATCTCGATCGACCGCACCGACGGCGCGGGCAACATCTACCTCGAGGCCGCGGCCGGCGTGACCACGTTCCTGCTCGCCGGCCGGTGGCTCGAGCACCGCTCGAAGCGCCAGTCCGGAGCGGCCCTGCGGGCGCTCCTCGAGCTGGGGGTCCGGGACGCGGGCGTGCTGCGCGACGACGCTTCTGGTGGGCGGAGCGAGGTGCGCGTCCCGATCGACCAGCTGGTCGTCGGCGACGAGTTCGTCGTACGCCCCGGGGAGAAGGTCGCCACGGACGGCGAGGTCCTCGAGGGGACGTCCGCCGTCGACGCCTCAATGCTCACCGGCGAGTCCGTGCCCGTCGAGGTCCGTCCCGGCGACCTCGTCGTCGGCGCGACGGTCAACGCCGGCGGGCGGCTGGTGGTGCGCGCGACGCGGGTCGGCGCCGACACGCAGCTCGCCCAGATGGCGCGACTCGTCGAGGACGCGCAGAACGGCAAGGCGGAGGTCCAGCGCCTCGCCGACCGGGTGTCCGGGGTGTTCGTGCCCGTCGTGATCGGCCTGGCCGTCGCGACGCTCGGCTTCTGGCTCGGCGCCGGCGGCGGGGCGACGGCTGCCTTCACGGCCGCGGTCTCGGTGCTGATCATCGCCTGCCCGTGTGCCTTGGGGCTGGCGACGCCGACGGCGCTCATGGTCGGCACGGGCCGCGGCGCGCAGCTCGGCATCCTGATCAAGGGCCCCAAGGTGCTCGAGTCGACCCGCCGCGTGGACACGATCGTGCTCGACAAGACCGGCACGGTGACCACGGGCGAGATGGCCGTCCACGACGTGGTGGCCGCCGACGGCGAGTCCGTCGACGACGTACGCCGTCTGGCCGCCGCCCTCGAGTCCGCGTCCGAGCACCCGATCGGCCGGGCCATCGCCGCGATGTCTGAGGACACCATGAACGTGATCCACCTCGGAATCCGTTCACCGCGTCCTCAGGTATCGGGGGTCGAGGACTTCGCCAACGTCGCGGGCCTCGGGGTGCAGGGCATCGTCGAGGGCCACGCCGTCGTCGTCGGACGACCCCGGCTCCTGGCGGACTGGTCGCAGCACCTCGACGCGTCGTTGGCCGCCGCGGTCGACCGCGCGCACGGCGAAGGACGTACGCCCGTCGCGGTCGGCTGGGACGGCAAGGCGCGCGGCGTCATCGTCGTGGGCGACACGGTCAAGCCGTCGTCGGCGGAGGCCATCGCCCGGCTGCGCGACCTCGGGCTCACGCCGATCCTGCTGACCGGCGACAACGAGGCCGCCGCCCGCTCCGTCGCCGCCCAGGTCGGGATCGAGACGGTCGTGGCCGACGTGCTCCCGGCCGAGAAGGTGGCAGAGGTGCAGCGGCTGCAGGCGGCCGGCAAGGTCGTCGCGATGGTCGGCGACGGCGTCAACGACGCCGCCGCGCTGGCGCAGGCCGACCTCGGCCTGGCGATGGGCACCGGCACGGACGTGGCGATCGAGGCCAGCGACCTGACGCTCGTACGCGGCGACCTGCTCGTCGCCGTCGACGCGATCCGGCTCTCACGCCGCACCCTCGGCACGATCAAGGGCAACCTGTTCTGGGCCTTCGCCTACAACGTCGCCGCCCTGCCCCTCGCCGCCACCGGCCTGCTCAACCCGATGCTCGCCGGTGCCGCGATGGCGTTCTCGAGCGTCTTCGTGGTGACCAACAGCCTGCGGCTGCGGGGCTTCCGCTCCTCCATCTGACATCCCGCTCGGGCGGTGGTCCAGCCACCTTTTCAAGCTGTCGAAATGTGGGTGGACCACCGCTCGCAGCGCTGAAAGACTCGCTCGGGTGAGCCGCCACCGGCGCTGGGTTCGTAGGCTCCCCGGCATGGGACTCATCGACATGCTCAAGCCGGGCCGCTCCGAGACGAAGAAGACGCGCGCCGCGCTCGACGCCGCCAATGACGTCGACCCCGACCCCGGTGCGATCGACAAGCTCGTCGCAATGCTGGTCGACACGGGGCTCGAGGGGCGCGGACCGCTGAGCTCGGCGCGCGAGCTGGCCGACGGGGCGCTCGCCAAGACCCACGGCGACCGCGAGCAGGCGATCAACCGGCTCGCCCGCTCGACGATGGTCACCGGCAGCATCGGTGGCTTCGTCACCGGGCTCGGCGGCTTCGTCACGATGCCGGTTGCGCTGCCGGTCAACGTCGCGGAGTTCTACGTCCAGGCCGTGCGGATGGTCGGCGGCATCGCGACGCTCCGGGGGTACGACATCGCCGAGCCGCGGGTGCGTACGGCCGTCCTCCTCACGCTCGTCGGCTCGGACTCCGACGAGGTGCTCAAGAAAGCCGGGATGGCGACCGCCGGCAGCCGCGTCACGTCGTACGCCCTCAAGGGCCTGCCGCCCGCGGCGCTGATGGTGGTCAACAAGGCCGTCGGCTTCCGCCTGATGCGCGGGGTGAGCGAAAAGGTGCTCTCCCGCTTCGGCCGCGGCATCCCCGTGGCCGGCGGGCTCGTCGGAGGCGGCATCGACGGCTTCATGATGAAGAAGATCGCCGACCATGCGATGACGGAGTTCCCCGCCGTGCAGTGACCGGGCACTTCGTGCCGGTCATGAAGACCGACCGGGCAGTTCGTGCCCGTCCGCCGATGAGGACGGGCACGAAGCACGCGATCGCGTCGTCGTTCAGCGTCAACGGCGCGGACGCCCGCCTGCGCCTGGTCGTCCAGGGGCTCGACGAGGCCTGGGAGGCGGAGAACTTCAGCACCCCCGGCCTGCTCTACAAGGCCGAGGCCGGCGGCGACTGGACCTACCGGGGCGACGACCCCGACGCGTACACCGACGTCTTCGACCAGGAGACCGGCGACGACGACCTGACGCCGTTGATCGACTTCCTCGAGTTCCTCGACACCAGCAGCGACGAGGACTTCGCCGCCGAGCTGCCCGAACGGCTCGACGTGGAGGCCTTCGCCCGCTACCTCGCGTTCGAGGAGCTCGTCGGCAACTTCGACGACATCGACGGTCCGGGCAACAACGCCTACCTCCGCTACGACGCCGAGTCCGGCGGGTTCACCGTCGTCGCGTGGGACCACAACCTCGCGTTCGGCGGGTCGCCCGGCGGCTCCGGTGGCGGCCCCGGCGGCTTCCCGGGCGAGCGCCCGGAGGGAGCGCCAGAGGGGATGCCCGAGATGCCGGACGGCGAGCGGCCGGAGGGCGGCCCCGGGGGCGCCGGCGGCGGGATGCGCGGCGGGTCCAACGCCCTCGTGGACGCCGACACCGTGCAGCAGGAGGCCGACGAAATCCGCGACGTGCTCAGCTGACCGGGCACTTCGTGCCCGTCCTGACCTCTGACCGGGCACTCGCTCGCGAGGCCGGCCTTCGCGAGCAGGTCGAGCGCCACCGCCTCGTTGAGCGCGGTCTCGGAGCCGTTCGACCGCACCACGAGCTCGGTCCAGCCGTCCAGCGCCTGGCCGTCGACGTACTCGTCGAGGCGTACGAGCCACGGCAGGTCGGTCGGGTCGGCGCCGTCGCCGACGCCGCGCAGGGAGGAGTTGCCCTTCAGCCGGATGCCCGCGTGCTCGAAGGTGGTGCCGTCGATCGTGACCGCGGCCTCCAGCCACTCCTTCTCGTCCGTCTCCTGGTAGGTGTCGATCATCGCGGCGACCGCGGACTCGTCGACCTCGATCGCGATCTGGTGGACGGTGCTCGCGTCCCAGACGCCGGCGCCGTCGGCCACCGTACGAGCGGCCGCGGAGACTCCCGATCCCGCGTCCGGCGGGCCCCCGTCGGCGCAGCCACCGAGCGTGAGGGCGGCAACGGCAACGACACCGGCGAGCCCGCGCCTCATGCGAGCACCCCGGTGTGCAGGGTGAGCCGGCTGGCGAGGTGCTGGCTGGTGACGCGGTGCCAGCGGTTGCCCTGCAGGTCGGGGGTCAGGAGCGCGAGTCCGGTGCCGTACTTGGAGATCCGGGTCGGCCGGTGGCCGAGCTCCCAGAGCCGGCGGTCGAGTGGACCGGGCCGGGCGCTGGCCGACTTGGTCTCGACGACCAGCACGTCGCCGACCTCGGCGGTGCCGTGGCCGGAGACCCAGCGGAGGTCGCGGTCGATGGTCGCCCGGGCGGTGTCGCCGTCGAGCAGGAGCGTCGTACGGCGATAGCTCGTGTGCAGCGTGGCCACGAGACCGGCCGGGTCCACGTCGTGCACGTGGGCCGCGGCGAGGCGGCCGCGCACCCACGCGCCCGCGCCCCCGTCGATGACGAGGATGTCGTCGCCGGAGCCGGGCAGCCGTTCCTTGACCGTGACGCCGCGGCGGCCGCGGGTCTTGACCTCGAGCCAGCGCTCGCCGGAGTCGGCGTACGTCCTCGTCCGCACCTTCCACCGCCTCCGCCGGCGGTGGGCGGCGGAGGTCCAGCTGTCGAGGTCGACGGTGTCGAGGTAGGTCGACTCGTAGCGCGAGGAGCGCCGGCCGTCGATCTCCAGCACGCGCATCCCGGGGATGCCGGTCAGCACGGCGTCGAGGTCGCCCGCAGGGATGACGTACTTGCGATCGGTGCGGGTCAGCAGCTCGGCCCGCTCGTTGAGCTCGGCGAGGGAGACGGTCGGAAGGCGATCGACGGCACTCATGCGGGGTCCCTACGGCGTTGTTCGGAGGAGCGGAGCGGGGGAGGAGAACGTCGTGGGGTGTTCATCGGGTGACCGCCGGCACGTCGTGGCGCTCCACCCGGGGCATGGCAGGTCGGGACGCTGCGGCGTAGTGGACCTCGACGGTGGTCGTGTCGTTGACCAGGTCGACGCGCACCGGCGTGACGCGGGTGACCCGGGCGTCGAGCAGCAGCTCGAGGCGCTCGACGAGCGTCGCCTCGTCGGTGATCGCTGAGTCGAGCACGACGACCTGCCGCAGCCCGGTGCCGTGCAGCAGCCGGCTGTCAGCAAGAGCGAGGACGCCCACCAACGCGGCCATCAGGGTGACGGAGAGCGCGACGTCACCGGTGCCGAGGCCGCCGATGAGGCCGATGGCCAGCGCGGCGAAGTAGTAGGCGATCTCGTGCTGCCCGAGCTCGTCGGAGCGGAGCCGGATGATCGAGAGGACACCGAACAGCCCCAGCCCGAGGCCGACGGTCGCCGCGCTGCCGGACAGCACGATCGTCACCGCCAGGACGCCGACGTTGACGGCGATGAAGGCGGTGACGAGGTCGGCGCGACGGTGGCGCGGGTAGTAGACGGCCATGGCGAGCACCAGCACGGCGACCAGGTCGACGGCGGCGAGGAGGTAGGTCGGGTTCATTGCGGTGTCCTTGCAGATCGGGCGGCGTTCGGTGTGCCCCGAGGTTGTCGCGCCGACCTGTCGCCCGCCTGCTCCCGACCTGTGGCCGCGCTGTAGATGCGGACCGACCTGAGAGGATCGGCGCCGTGGACGGACCCCTGCCCCTCGTGCTCATCTACGCGTCGCTGGCGTTCGCCGTGGTGGTGCTGGTGTACGTCGCCCTCGCCCGTACGCCCGACTGGGGCCTGCTCGGCTTCGCCGGGCTGATCGAGGCCGGGACGCTCGTGCTCCTGGTGATCGCCGGTGTCCAGGTCGGCAACGCTGACCTGAGCGGCGGCGCCACCGTCACGCTCTTCGGCTACCTGCTGGCCGGACTGGTCGTGCTGCCGATCGGCTTCGTGTGGTCGCTCGCCGAGCGGAGCCGCGGGGCGACCGCTGTACTCGCCGTGACGGGCCTGACCCAAGCCTTTGTCATCGTACGCACGCTGCAGGTGTGGTCGTGAGCTCCACGCGCAGCGGCGCGGGGCGCGCCCTCGTCGCGGTCTACGGCGTCTTCGCCCTCGCCGCCACCGCGCGCTCGCTGGTGCAGCTGGCGACCAAGGCCGACGAGGCGCCGCTCGCGTACGCCCTCTCGGCCCTCGCCGCGCTGGTCTACGTCGCCGCCACCCTCGGGCTCGCCGAGGTCGGACCGGCACCGCGCCGGCTGGCCTGGGCGGCCGTCGGCTTCGAGCTGGTCGGGGTGCTCACGGTCGGCACGCTGACCGTCCTCGACCCGGAGCTGTTCCCCGACCAGACCGTGTGGTCGGCGTACGGCGCGGGCTACGGCTGGCTGCCGCTCGTCCTGCCGTTCGTGGGCCTGGCCTGGCTCTGGCGCACGCGCCCCCGAGGTTGAGTGCGCTCGCGGTAGTGGTCGCCACGGGGCCGCGCACTCGACTTCGTGGGTCGCTCGGAGCACCATCAGTAGATGAACCTCGCCACCCGTGCCGCGGCCGCGTTCGGTGCCGCCCTGCTGCTCCTGCCGGCGTCCTCCGCCGGCGCCCTCCTGGTCAGTGCCACCGTGCTGCACGCCTCGCTCGCACCGAGCGGTGACGCTGACGGCTCGGGCATGGCGATGGTCACGCTCAGGCCGGCCGTGAGCCGAGTCTGCGCGACCATCTCGTGGTCCGGGATCGACAAGCCCTCCGCGGCCCACATCCACCGCCGATCGGACGGGCAGGTGGTCGTGGACCTGACGGGGTCGGTGACCGGCGGCGCGAAGTGCACGAACGCCTCGCGTCGGTTGATCCGTCGCATCGCCGATCAACCGGGCAGGTACTACGTCAACGTCCACAACCGGACGTACCCGGCGGGCGCCGTCCAGGGCTCCCTCGGCGCGCACCACATGTGACGCAGCCCTACGGCGACGTGGGCGGCAGGTGCTTCTTCATCAGCCGCTTGACGCGGCGCTCCTTGCGGTCGGGGATCATCGAGCGCATCTCCTCGAGCTTGCCGAAGCAGAGCAGCCGGTCCTCGCCCTCGAGGACCGTCTTGTTGCGGGGGTTCGGGATGACCTGCGGGCCGCGGTGGAGCGTCAGGACGGTGATGTCGCGCTCGTCGAGGCCCGAGTCGCCGAGCTTCTTGCCGACCATGTCGGAGCCCGCGTGCACGACGATCTCGGCCACGCCGTAGCCGGTCGAGACCGTCAGCCGCTGGCGTACGTCGATGTCGGGGAAGGCGACCTGGTTGTCGATGTAGTCGATGATCGCGCCGGCGACGTCGAGCTTGGTCGCGGCCTCGATGCCCTCCAGGCCGGGCGAGGAGTTCACCTCCATCACCTGCGGACCGTTCTTGCCCTCGAGCATGTCGACACCGGCGACGCGCAGGCCCATGATCTGCGCCGAGCGTACGGCCACGCGCTCGAACTCCTCGTCGAGCGCGACGGGCTCGACGCTGCCGCCGCGGTGCACGTTGGAGCGGAACTCATCGCCCTGCGCCACGCGACGCATCGCCGCGACCACGCGGTCGCCGACGACGAGAGCGCGGATGTCGCGCCCCTTGCTCTCCTTGACGAAGCGCTGGATCAGCACGTTCTGCCGGGTGCTCTGCAGCGTCTCGATGATCGCCTCGGCGACCTTCAGCGTCGGCGCGAGGATCACGCCGATGCCCTGGGTGCCCTCGAGCAGCTTGATCACGACCGGCGCACCGCCGACGCTCTCGATCGCGGGGATCACGTCGGCGCGGTCCTGCACGAAGGTCGTCGCCGGCATCGGGATCTTGTGGCGCGAGAGGATCTGCGTCGCGCGGAGCTTGTCGCGGCTGTTGGCGATGCCATAGCTGGTGTTGGGCGTGTAGACGTCCATCTGCTCGAACTGTCGCACGACGGCGGTGCCGAAGTAGGTGATCGAGTTGCCGATGCGCGGCAGCACGGCGTCGTACGTCGAGAGCTGCTTTCCGCGGAAGAGCAGGTCGGGCTCGTCCCCGGTGAGGTCGATGCCGAAGCGCAACGTGTTGAGCACCTTGACGTCGTGGCCGCGCTCGAGGGCGGCGGTGCGGAGTCGCTGGGTGCTGTAGGAGCGCGGTGCGCGGGAGAGGATGGCGAGCTTCACGGGCCTCATACAAGCACGAGGCGACCTGACAGGATGGTCGGGTGTCCACCTCCCCCGAGACCTCGCTTTCCGGGGACCAGCCCGTCGAGGTGACCGATCCCGTGGTCGTCGGCTGGCGCGAGTGGGTCGCCCTCCCGCAGGCCGGCGTCGAGTGGGTCAAGGCCAAGATCGACACCGGCGCGCGGTCGTCGGCCATCCATGCCTTCGACCTCGAGGCCTTCGACCGCGACGGCGCGGAGTGGGTGCGCTTCTCCCTCCATCCCTGGCAGAAGTCCGACGAGGACCACGTCGAGGTCAGCCTCCCGGTCCTCGACCGGCGCGAGGTCCGCTCGAGCAACGGCCAGGTCGAGCAGAGGTACGCCGTCGCGCTGGACGTGACGCTCGCCGGGCGCACCATCACGACCGTGATGACCCTGAGCAACCGCGACGAGATGGGCTTCCGGATGCTGATCGGGCGCGAGGCTCTCGAGCGCGGCTTCCTCGTCGACTCGGCACGCTCGTACGCCGGTGGCAAGCCGCGCCGGGCCGTCCGACGGAGGAACTGGGGCCGGTAGCCCACATCGAATCGTGAGGCGGACCACAGGGTCCGAACAGGGAGTCGACCCATCGTCGAGAACACATCGACGACAGGAATCCTCCCGTGCCAACACCCACCCGACGCGCCTTCCTCGTGGGCGGCCTCACCGCCCTCACCCTGACCACCGGCACCGGCGCGTGGGCGCTCGACCGCTTCGTCATCGACCACGTCGAGATCGCCGACGCGTCGGCGTACGAGGCGAGCCAGGGCAGCGACGGCGCCGAGCTCGACACCTCGCAGGCCGTGCTCACCGACGACGGCTGGTCGGCCGACGGCACCACGCTCACGGTGCGCGAGGTCAGCACCGGATCGGGCAGCCAGACCGTGACGTACTTCGTCGCCGACCTCGTCCTCAGCGACGCGACGGTGCTGCGCTCCGCCTTCGCCGGCGACTCCTTCGGCACCAACATCGTCGACGAGACCTCCGACATCGCCGAGCAGAACGGCGCGATCTTCGCGATCAACGGCGACTACTACGGCTTCCGCGAGACCGGCATCGTGATCCGCAACGGCGTCGCCTACCGCGACGCGGGCGCCCGTGAGGGGCTCGCGTTCTACCGCGACGGCCACGTCGAGCTCTACGACGAGACGGCGACCGACGCCGCGACCCTCGTCGACGCCGGGGTGTGGAACACGCTGTCCTTCGGCCCGGCGCTCGTCGCGGACGGCCAGGTGTTGAGCGGCATCGACGAGGTCGAGGTCGACACCAATGTCGGCAACCACTCGATCCAGGGCGACCAGCCGCGCACCGCCGTCGGCGTCGTCGACGACAACCACCTGCTGCTCGTGGTGGTCGACGGCCGGTCCTCGGGCTACAGCGCCGGCGCGACGATGACCGAGCTCGCGACGCTGATGCAGGGGCTGGGCGCCGTCACCGCGTACAACATCGACGGCGGCGGCTCCTCGACGATGGTCTTCGACGGCGAGCTGGTGAACCAGCCGAGCAACGGCGGTGAGCGCGGCACCTCCGACATCCTCTACGTCAAGGGCTGACCCCGTGTTGCCCACCGTGCTGGTGCCGGCGTACGTCCCCGGTCCCGCCCTGCTCCAGACCCTCGCCGACCTCCGGACGGCCCGCCCCGACTGGGCGCTGCTCGTCGTCGACGACGGTTCCGGAGCGGCGTACGCCGGTCTCTTCGAGGCGGCCCGCGCGGCCGGGGCCGAGGTCGTCACCCTGCCGACCAACCGCGGAAAGGGCGCCGCCCTCAAGGCCGGGCTCGCCCACGTCGCAGCGACCCGACCCGGCGCACCCGTGGTCTGCGCGGACGCCGACGGCCAGCACGCGCTGGACGACATCGTCGCCGTCGGCGAACGACTCGTCGCCGACCCAGACGCGCGTCGACTCGTCCTCGGCGCGCGGACCTTCGACGGTCGGGTGCCGCTGCGCAGCCAGCTCGGCAACACCGTCACCCGGTGGCTGTTCACCGCCGCCACCCGCACCCGGATCACCGACACCCAGACCGGCCTGCGCGGCATCCCGGCCGGCCTGCTGGCCTTGGGCCTGCGCCGTGCCGGGCGCGAGGTACGAGTACGAGCTCCAGGTCCTGCTGCGCGCGGGGCGGGCCGGCATCGAGCTCGACCAGCTGCCGATCGCCACGATCTACCTCGAGCACAACGCGTCGTCCCACTTCCGGCCCGTGCTCGACTCGCTGCGGGTCTACGCCCCAGTCGTGGCCTTCCTGGCCTCGTCGCTCGCCGCCTTCGTGATCGACACAGTGGCGCTGGTCGCGCTCCAGGCGATGACGGGCGACCTGCTCGTCGCGGTCGTCGGAGCGCGGCTGACGAGCGCCGGCGTGAACTTCGCGGTCAACCGTCAGCTCGTCTTCGACGCCGGGCACCGGGTCCGCACCCGCAGCGCCATCGGCCGCTACGCCCTCCTCGCCACCGGCCTGCTGGGCCTCAACTACCTCCTGCTCAGCGCGCTCTCCGGCGCGGGCGTCGGGCTGCTCCCGGCCAAGGTCGTCACCGAGCTGGCCCTCGTCTCAACGAGCTTCGCGGCCCAGCGCGGCTTCGTCTTCCGGGCGCCGGCTGGTCTCACAGGCAGTCCACAAGGTCAGCCCACGTCCCCGACAGGCGAGCCGACCACAGTCGACTCCACCAGCCGCTGAACCCGGCTCCCTTCTTCTCCACCTGCCCCGAAAGGCCGCTCCCATGCGACTTCTGCCCACCTCGACCAGGATCCGCCAGGCCGTCGCCGGCGGGGCCGCCGTCCTCCTCCTCGCCGGCTGCGGCACCTCCGTCGCCAGCGAGACCACGTCCACCACCACGACGTCGACGAGCTCCTCGACGTCCGTGGTGGCCAGTGACGGCACCACGGTGGCCGACGCCCTGGCCGACGACGTCACCGTCGAGACCGGCGACACGGCGTACGACGAGTCGGACGCGATCGCGGTCACCCTCGACGGCACGACCGCCAGCGCCGACAGCGACGCGGTGCGCACCGAGGACGGCACGGTCACTATCACCGCCGCCGGCACCTACGTCCTGACCGGCGACCTCACCGGCCAGGTGGTCGTCGACAGCGCGGCCGACGGCGTCGTACGCCTCGTGCTCGACGACGCGACCATCACCTCCGACACCACGGCAGCGATCAACGTGGTCGACGCCCGGTCGGTCGTGGTCGTGCTCGCCGACGGCAGCGACAACGCGCTGAGCGACGCGGCGACGTACGCCGACTCGTCCGAGGACGCGCCCACCGCGACGCTGTACTCCACCGCCGACCTCACCATCGGCGGCGCCGGATCGCTGACGGTGACCGGCAACAGCAACAACGGCATCGTCGGCAAGGACGGGCTCGTCATCACCGGCGGCACCGTCGAGGTGACCTCGGTCGACGACGGGATCATCGGCAAGGACTACCTCGTCCTGACCGACGGCAGCGTCACGGTCGACTCCGTCGGCGACGCCTTCAAGTCCGACAACACCGAGGACGCGGGCTCCGGCTTCGTGCTCGTCGAGGGCGGCGAGCTCACCGTCACCACCCAGGACGACGGCATCAAGGGCGTCCAGGTGCTCGTCAGCGGCGGCACCATCGACGTGGCTGGTTCCAACGAGGCCATGGAGGGCTCGCTGATCATCATCGACGACGGCGACGTCGAGCTGCACTCCGCCGACGACGGGGTCAACGCCGCGACGTCCGACGACAGTGCCGCCACCGACGGCGAGGCCGGACAGGGCGGCGGGATGGGCGGCGGCGCGATGCAGGCCGACGACTCGCTGCACCTGTTCGTCAACGGCGGCTCGCTCGAGGTCTGGGCGAGCGGCGACGGCCTCGACTCCAACGGCAACGCCACGATCACCGCCGGCGACATCATGGTCTACGGACCCACCACCGACGGCAACGGCGCCCTCGACGTGAACGGCACCTTCGAGGTCAGCGGCGGCACCCTGGTCGCCACCGGCAGCTCCGGGATGATGGTCGCCCCGTCGACCGACTCCGCGCAGGGCTGGATCGCCACCGCCCTCGCCTCGACCGCCGCGGCCGGCTCGGAGGTCGTGATCAGCGACGCCGACGGCGCCGAGGTGGCGACGTACGCGATCGAGAAGGACTTCGCCTCCGTCGTCTTCTCGTCGGTCGACATCGAGCAGGGCTCGACCTACACCGTCACGGTCGACGGCACCGCGACCACCGTCACCGCCGGCGTGGCACCGGCCGGGGGCCGCGGCCCGATGGGCGGCTGACTCCGATGACCGACCGCACCTCCACTCCCTCCACCACTCCAGAAGAAGAAGAAGGAACCTCCATGACCGAGAACCAGTTCCCCACCGCCCCCGCCACCGAAGGCTCCGCCACCCCCGTCGACCAGCCGGCGGCGCGGCGCACCTGGCGTGACCGCCTCCCGTCGGGTCGCAAGGCGGCCGCGGCCGGCGCCGTCGTGGCCGGGCTCGCGATCGGCGGTGCAGGCTTCGGCGCCGGGTACGCGGTCGCGGACAGCGGCGCGGACGACGCCGCGACCACCCGGACCACCGGCACCGACTGGGAAGACCGCGGGATGCCCGGCGACCGCGGCCCGATGGGCGACATGGACGGCGACGGGCAGATGGGCGGCCAGATGCCGGGCGGTCCGATGGACGGCACGACGCAGGGCGACGGCAGCACCGGGCAGGCGCCGGACTTCGACGGCGACGGCCAGCCCGACACCGACTCCGACAGCGGGACCGACTCCGGCTCGACCTCGGACTCCGCCACGCAGAACAGCTGACCCCCGACCGACCCGCCCCGGACCGCCTCTCCCCGTGAGGTGGCCGGGGCGGGTCTCGTGCGCGACTACCCTGAGCCCGTGACCACTGCCGCCGCTCCCGCTCAGGCTGCCTAGTGGCCCGCGAGTCCTTCGCCATCGGCGGCGTCCGGATCCGCGCCGGCACGGTGCGCGCCCTCGAGCTTCCGATCACCCGCCTGGTGACCGGTGCCGACGTGACGCTCCCGGTGCGGGTCGTGCACGGTCGCGAGGACGGGCCGAGCGTGTGGATCGACGCCGCCATCCACGGCGACGAGGTCGCCGGTGTCGAGATCGTTCGACAGGTGATGGCCGGCCTCGACCCCAAGACGTTCCGCGGGACGCTCGTCGCGGTGCCGATCGTCAACGTGCTCGGCTTCATGAACGGCGACCGCTACCTCCCCGACCGCCGCGACCTCAACCGGTCGTTCCCCGGCTCGGCGCGCGGGTCGCTCGCGAGCCGGATCGCCTACCTCTTCATGCGCGAGATCGTGGCTGGCTGCGAGGTCGGCATCGACCTCCACACCGGGTCCGACCGCCGCAGCAACCTGCCCCAGATCCGCGCCGACCTCGACGACCCCGGCACCCGCGAGCTCGCCCAGTCCTTCGGTGCCCCGGTCATGCTGCACGCCAAGATCCGCGACGGGTCGCTGCGCCACGCCGCCCGCGAGCAGGGCGCGAAGGTGCTGCTCTACGAGGCCGGCGAACCCCTGCGGTTCGACGCGTACGCCGTCGACGCGGGCGTGATCGGCGTACGCCGCGTGCTGGCGTCGCTCGGCATGACCGAGCCGGTCGACGAGCCGACGGTCGAGCCCAGCCTGGAGTGCCGGTCGAGCGGGTGGGTGCGGGCGCGCCGCACCGGGATCCTGCACCTCGATGTCGCCCTCGGCCAGAAGGTCAGCGACGGCGAGCGGCTCGGCACCCTCTTCGACTCCTTCGGCCGGACGCTGCGCGCGGTGTACGCCAGCCGCGACGGCATCGTCATCGGCCGCACCGAGGCGCCCCTCGTCAACTCCGGTGACGCGGTCGTGCACATCGCCAACTAGCGTGCCCTGCATGTCCTTCGACGTCGCTGGCTTCCGTGCCGAGTTCCCCTCGCTCGAGTCGGGCATCGCCCACTTCGACAACCCCGGCGGCACCCAGACGCCCCGAGTGGTCGGCGAGGCGATCGCCCGTACCCTCACCGGGCCGCTGTCGCAGCGCGGCGCCGCGACGACCAGCCAGCGCAACGCCGAGGAGTCCGTCGCCGGCTTCCGCTCGGCCATCGCCGACCTGGTCGGCGGGGTGGCCGAGGGGGTCGTCCACGGGCGCAGCGCGACGGCACTGACGTACGACTTCTCGCGCACGCTGTCGCGCACCTGGTCGCCGGGCGACGAGATCGTCCTCTGCGAGCTCGACCACGACTCCAACGTGCGGCCATGGATCCAGTCGGCCGAGCGGGCCGGCGTCACCGTGCGGTGGCTGCGGCTCGACCCCGCCACCGGCGAGCTCGACCTGTCGTCGCTCGACGCGATCACCGAGCGCACCCGGCTCGTCGCGATGACCGCGGCGTCCAACCTGCTCGGCACGCAGCCGCCGGTCGCGACCGTCGCCGCGCGCGCGCACGAGGTGGGTGCACTGGTCTACGTCGACGGCGTCCACCACGCCGCGCACGCCGCCCCCGACCTCGCCGCGATGGGCGCGGACCTCATGGTCTGCTCGCCGTACAAGTTCTTCGGGCCCCACTGCGGCGCGCTCGTCGCCGACCCGGCCCTGCTGGGGACGCTCCGCCCCGACAAGCTGCTGCCGTCGAGCGACGCCGTGCCGGAGCGGTTCGAGCTCGGCACGCTGCCCTACGAGCTGCTCGCCGGCGCGACCGCGGCGATCGACCTGATCGCCTCCCTCGGCTCGGGCGCGACCCGACGCGAACGGCTCGTCTCGGCCGCCGCCTCGATCGCCGAGCACGAGCTACGGCTGCGACTCCGGATCGAGGATGGCCTCGCCGACCTGGGCGATGACCTCACGCTCCACTCGCGCGCCGCCGATCGCACCTCCACGCTGTTCCTCACGTTCCGCGACCGCCTGCCCGTGGACGCGTACGAGGCGCTCGCGAAGCGTGACGTGCTGGTCCCGGCCGGCACCTTCTACGCGTACGAGACGTTCCGCGCGCTCGGCCTGCCCGTCGACTCGGGCCTGCGGATCGGGCTCGCGGCGTACACCGACGACTCCGACGTGGACCGCCTGCTCGAGGGCCTCGACGACTTCCTGAAGTGAGGTTGTGCCGTATATAGGTATGCACACGCTGGACGGACGGTGCAGGAGGAGTTCGGGACGCCGGAGGAGTGCGCCGCCGGCTTCGCCCCGGACCGCGCGCGCAAGCACAGGTGGGAGGCGATGCTCCTGGCGTTCCTCGGCATCATGCAGGGGCTCTGGCTCCTCGACGGCTTCAGCTGGCTGCGGGCGGCAGTGGCCGTGGGATTCCTGCTCTGTGCGTGGGCCGCGTACCGGCGCACCGACTGAGCGAGCCACGCTCGGCCTCCGACGTGCCTGACTCGAAGTCGGCTCGCGGCATCCGCGAGCGAAGGTCGACCTAGCCCCGCTGTCGGTAGGTCCGCGTGCGCGCGCCCGGCTCGAACCCGATGCCGCGGTAGAGCAATGCCGGCGCCGGGTAGTCGTCGTCACCGCGCGGGCAGACCAGCCCGGTGGTCGCCCCCAGCTCGCGGGCGGCGGTGAGGGCCGAGACGGAGGCGGCAGTCGCGAGGCCGCGGCGCGCGTGCGGATCCACGCAGCCGACGGGCTCGACCAGTGCCATGCCGGTCGCCTCGTCGAGCCACACGCAGCACGACGCGACCCACTCGCCCTCGTCCGTGACGACGACGTGGTCGGTGGCCGCGCGATAAGGCGCCGTGGCCATCAGCCGTTCGTACGCCGCGCTCGTGACAAGCGACGTCGCCGACCAGGCGGCGCGGTGGACCGCCGACCGCGGCTCGTGCTCGCCCTCGCGCACCGCGCGGACGGCGTACCCCTCGGGAAGGGCCACGTCCGGCAGGTCGGCCAGGTCGATGAAGTGGTGGGTGAACCATGGCGACTCGACCTCGACGAAAGCGACGTCGGCCAGCACCGCCAGCACCACGTCCTCGGTCTCGAGGGTGCTGGTCCTGACCTCGCCGTCGCACTCTCCGAGCGCGGCGTCCACGACGGCGCGTACGGCCTCGGGGTCGGCGCCGCAGACCTCCAGCCACCCCGGCGACTCCAGCCAGGCCCAGGCACCGTCGGTGATGAACACCGGTCCGAGGTCGAGCGCCGCGGGTTCGCCGTACGCCGCCGACCAGGCGAGCTGCCCGGGGTGGTGGCGCGCCCGCGGCGACCAGAGCGACGAGGCCAGGGCCTGCATGCGCGGGAGGGCAGCGTCGATGTCCAGCCGCTCGGGAGTCATGGCCGCACTCTCGCACCGCCGCCGCCTGCGCGGCACCGCGTTTTTTCAGTTGTCGTGCGCCTGCTCGGCGACTTCCTCCGAGCCCGCACCGTCCTCGTGCGTACGCGAGTCCAGGCCGTCGGTGTCCACGGTGTCGCCGACGGTGGCGTTGCCCGCGGGCTCGGCGTCGAGGGCGCGCTGCCGGTCCTCGTCGCTGACCCGCTCACCGGCGGCCGGGAAGTCCGACTCCTCGGAGTGCACGGCGTAGGGGTCGGCCTCGGGCTGGTCGTCGCTCATGCTCGCGACGCTACGCCGACGGCGTACCGCCGTGGTCGCCCACAGGGGTGGTGGCGTCCACGCCTCCGGGAGCGGTGCGCGGGACAGGTTCCCGGACGACAGAACCTGCCTCGCGCACCGCTCGACGGCCTACTCCCCGGACCGCGAGCCGGAGCGGCCGGGCTGCACCAGCTCGACACGCGAGCCGGGCGGCAGCGCCTGGACCAGCCGCAGCTGCGCGAGCGACGGGTGGTCGTCGAGCAGCTTGGCGCCGTTGGCGAGCGACCGCAGCGCGGCCGTCTCCGCCCGCGCTGCCTCGAGCTGAGCCTGCGCCCGGTGCCGGCCGACGACGAGCTCGGAGTAGGCCATCCGCAGGTCGATCGGCAGCACGACGTCCTTGACGACGACGTCGTGCACCCGGATGCCCACCTCGGCCGCCGCCCCCGCGACGGTCTCGGTGAAGCCGGCCACCAGACCGGTCCGCGGTGAGCGCACCAGCGCCTCGGCCTCCTGCGTCGCCAGCGCGTCACGCAGGGCGAGCTGGATGGCGAGGTAGACCGCGTGAACCGGGTCGCGCACCTTCTCGGTGAACACGACCGGGTCGCCGATGGTCCACACCCAGACCGCCGACACCTTGACGGTGACACCGTCGGCGGTCAGCAGCTCCTGGGCCGGCACGACGTCGATGTGCTGACGCACGTCGAGGACGTCGTACGTCGCCCGGGTCCGCTCGATGTGCCGACCCGGCTGCAGCACCCGGGTGGGCTCACCGTCGCGGCGCTCGAGCGCGACCTGCCACGGCTGCACCGTGAGACGGGGCCGCAGGACGTGGATGAGTGAGTGGATGAGGGACATGGCGATCCTCCTTCTGGTGGGCGTGGTGGGTGTGCGTGACGGATGGGATGGGGATGGTGGCCGGTGACCACAACGTCGAGCGGGGACCGGAACCGTCGTGCTGACCGGATCCGCCTCAGGGCTCGACCCTGCGCGTCGTCACCGGCCACCACCTGAGGAAGTGAGAGTCGAACTCACAGGAGTGAACAGCTCCGATGCCATTGCCTTGTCAGGGCTGGTGGCGAGGTACGACGCGCGGAACCGGCCCCGGAACTCCTGGCCTGCCGCTGATCTCGCCGCGACCAAGGGTAGGAGCCGACCGCATCGCAGCGCACCTGGTTTTCGACGCACCCCGCTGTCGCACCCCTCGGCCACAATGACGGCGTGACCCCCTGGGTGCTCCACGTCGACATGGACCAGTTCCTGGTCGCGGTCGAGCTGCTGCGCCGCCCCGAGCTCGTGGGGCTGCCGGTCGTGGTGGGCGGGCGGGGCGACCCCACCGAACGAGCGGTGGTGTCGACGGCGTCGTACGAGGCGCGGGCGCACGGCGTGCGCAGCGGGCTGGCGCTCAAGCTGGCCAAGCGGCGCAGCCCCGACGCGGTGTTCCTGCCGGTGGACTTCCCGGTCTACGAGGCCGCGTCGGCGGTGGTGATGCAGACGTTGCGCGCGACGCCTGGTGCCGTCGTCGAGGTGCTGGGGTGGGACGAGGCGTTCGTCGGCATCGAGACCGACGACCCGCTCGCGGCGGCCCGCTCGATCCAGGCGGCGGTGCTCGAGGCGACCGGACTTCACTGCTCGGTCGGCATCGGCGACACGCTCGTACGGGCCAAGATCGCCACCGACTTCGGCAAGCCGCAGGGCACGTTCCGGCTCACCCGCGACAACTGGATGGAGGTCATGGGCGAGCGGCCGACGACGGCCCTGTGGGGTGTCGGCACGAAGATCGGTGCACGGCTGGAGGCGATCGGCATCCGCACGGTCGCCGACCTGGCCGCGGCAGACGAGGAGGCACTGGTCGCCGCCTTCGGACCGGCGAGCGGCTCCCACCTGGGTCGGCTCGGGCGAGGTGGCGGACGGACGACGCCCGACGACACCCCGTGGGTGGCACGCGCACACGGCCGAGAGACGACCTACCAGGCCGACCTGATCACGCCCGACGAGGTGCGCGCCGCGCTGGCCGAGCTCGCCGCGCGCGTCGTCGACGACGTACGCAAGGAGGAGCGCGCGGTGCAGCGGGTGCACCTCAAGGTCCGGTTCGCGCCGTTCTTCACCTTCACCAAGGTGCGCAAGCTGCCCGAGCCGACCTTCGACGTCGAGGTGATCACGCAGACGGCGTACGACCTCTACCTCGCGCTCGACGACCAGCGACGCGTACGGCTGCTCGGCGTGCGCGGGGAGATGGTCCCGCCCGACGGCGGCTACTGACCGACGACAGTGGAGCCCGAGGGCGCTAGGTCGGGCCGCTGGCTCCACTGTCGCCATCAGCACCGAGTGACAGCAGAATGCCGGCTACTGACCGATCAGCGAGAGGCCGGCAGCGATCGCGAAGCCGACCACGGTGGCCAGGCCGGCGAGGTCCTTCGCCTTGTCCTTGGCCTCGGGCACCATCGAGTCGATCAGCATCGTGAGCAGCGCGCCGGCTGCGAAGCCGTCGATGAAGGCCTGGCCCTCGCTCGACACCACGTCGGACAGCGCCGCGCCGCCGACCGTCGCGGCGGCACAGAGGGCAGCGACACCAGCCCACAGTCCGAGGATCGAGCGACCCGACCGGCCACCCGAGCGCATGTCGGATGCGGAGCCGATCGCCTCGGGGAGGTTGGAGGCGAAGATCGCGACCACGAGCGCCGCACTGACGCCGCCGCCCGCCGCGATGCCGATCCCGAGGACCGCCTGCTCGGGGATGCCGTCGAGGAAGGCGCCGACGGCGAGCGGCGCCCCGGCCGACGAACCACCTGAGCGGTCACCCCACCGCTCGACCAGCCGGTCGGCGGCGAAGAAGGTGAGGCCGCCCAGGGCCAGCCCGCCCGCCACGGCGTACGCACTGCCGACCTTGAGCCCCTCCTCCGCGAGCTCGAAGGACACGCTCGCGATCAGTGCGCCCGCGCCGAAGCCGAGCACCAGCCCGACGACGCGGTCCGACCACGTCCGCACCAGCGCCAGCGCGGCGCCGATCAGCAGCGAGCTGGCGCCCAGCGCTCCCCAGCCGAGGGCCTCGATCACGTGACGATCATGCCACCGATCACTCCGTCGCGATGGCCGCCAGCACCTTCATCCGCGAGGCACGGATGGCGGGGACGATCGCCGCAAGCACGCCGAAGATCACGGCGACCACCAGGAAGATCAGCAGGTTGCTCACCGGCAGTGAGAGCACCGTCAGGTCGTCCTTGAGCGACTGCCGCAGCACGACCCCGATGACCAGGCCGACCACCATCCCCAGGACGGCGCCGAGCAGGGCGATCGCCACCGACTCGAGGGTGATCATGGTGCGCAGCTTGCGCCGCGAGAGCCCGACGGCGCGCAGCAGCCCGATCTCGCGGGTCCGCTCGAGGACGCTGAGCCCGAGGGTGTTGACGATGCCGATGACCGCGATGACGACGGCGAGGGCGAGGAGTCCGTAGATGACGTAGAGCAGCTGGTTGACCTGGCCGCTGATCAGCTCCTTGAACTCCTCCTTGTCCTGCACCGACAGGATCGGCAGGTCCTTGACCACGTCCTCGAGGTCCCGCTTGACCGTCGCGCGGTCGGCGCCGTCGGCGAGGGTGATGCTGAGGGTGGAGTCGCTGCGCTTGATGCCGGCGTCGGCGAGCACGGAGAGCGGGAAGGTGATCCCGCCCGTGGTCGGGGTGTCCTCGAAGACCCCCACGACCTCCAGCGGGATCTTCTTCCCACCGGGGAACTCCACGTCGATGGTGTCGCCGGGACCGGCCTTCAGGTCGTCGGCGCGGCCCTCGCTGAGGAGCGTCTGGTGGCCGGAGATCTGGTCGGTCCCGTCGATCATGGTGAGGTCGTAGATCTCGAAGAAGCCGGGGTCGACGCCGATCGCGAAGGTCTGGTCGGGCGTGCCGTCGACGTCGACGCTCACCGGCGTGCCCTGCTGGCGCGAGACCAGGTCGACGCCGTCGACGTCCTGCATCCGGTCTCCGAAGCCGGACGGGAAGCCCTGGAAGGTCGGCATCTGCACGAGGAAGTCGCTCTTGAACTGGTCGTCGACCACCTTGTCGTTCGTCGCGCTGAGCGACGAGGCGAGGACGCCGACGGCCGAGACGACCGCGAGCCCGATCATCAGGGCGGACGCGGTGGCGCCCGTACGACGCGGGTTGCGCAGGGCGTTCTCACCGGCGAGGAGACCCGCCGTGCCGAACAGCCGGCCGAACACGGCGCGGCACGCGACCAGCACCGGGTGGCCGAGGACGGGTGCGAGCACCGCGGTCGTGATGACCCAGATCACCGCGCCGGCACCGATCCAGATGGCGTCCGTGCCGGGTGCTCCGACCAGCCCGGCCGCGGCGAGGGCGACGCCCACGGCCATGGCGATCGAGCCCAGCACGAGGCGCCGGCCCATTCCCTTCTCCTGGACCACGAGGTCGTCGCGCATCGCCGCGACGGGCGGCACCTTGGCGGCCCGGCGGGCAGGGACGAAGGCCGCGACCATCGTCACCAGGATGCCCACGACGTAGCCCGCGATGATCGTGAAGGGCGTGAGGGTCAGCACGTCGCCGGCGATGTCGAGGCCGAACGTACGGAAGAGCCCCGCGAGCAGGCGCGACAGCCCCAGCCCGAGCAGGAGCCCGAGCGTCGCTCCGACCACCGCCATCAGGAACGCCTCGATGAGCACCGAGCGGGTGACCTGCTTCTTGCTCGCCCCGAGCGCGCGCAACAGGGCGGACTCCCGCACCCGCTGGGAGACGAGGATCGAGAAGGTGTTGAAGATGATGAAGGCGCCGACCACGATCGCGATCACGGCGAAGGTGGTCAGGAAGATGGAGATGACGTCGAGGAACTGGCCGATCTGGTCCTGGGTCTCCTTGACCACCTTGTCGCCGGTCACGGCGGTGAAGCCCCCCGGCACCACCGCGTCCGCGGCATCGGCGAGCTGCGTCTGGGAGACGCCGTCCGCTGCGGTGAGCGCGACGCTCGTGAACGCGTCCTCGCCGCCGAGGAAGATCTCCTGCGCCTCCGACGTGTCGAGCAGCACCAGCGTCGCGCCGGCCGTGCCGCCACCGTTGAAGTCGGCGGTGCCGACGAGCGTGAACGTACGCCGGGGGTCCTGGACCTCGGTCGGCACGATCATCGTGACGGTGTCACCGATGTCGTAGCCGCCGCGCTCCGCCGACGAGGTGTCGAGCGTGACCTCGCCGGGCTTCTCGGGCCAGCCGCCCTGGCTGAGCTCGAGGACCTCGTCACCGGCCATGTTCTCGCCGGGCGCGTAGTTGAACGCCAGCGTCGGGGCACCCTGCCCGCCGACCAGCTTGTCGTCCTTGCCGAGGAGGAACGAGCCGAAGCCGTCGACGGAGCCGGTCGCGGCCGCCACCTCGGGCAGGGCGCCGATCTTGTCGATGTCGGCAGGGGTGATCAGCTGCGTGGTGGCGACACCCGCGTTGGCGCCCGAGACGTCACCGGCCGGTCGCACCAGGCCGTCGGGGGTCGACCCGCTGACGATGTTCTGGAAGGTGGCGTTGAGGCCGGTGCTGAAGGTCATCACGCCGGCGAGGAAGCCGATTCCGAGCACGATCGCGAGCGTGCTCATCAGCAGGCGCACCTTGCGGGCGAGCAGGTTGCGCCAGGTCAGGAGGAGCACGTCAGCTCGCCGCCTTCTTCACGGCGGCGTCCTGCAGGCTGGCCATCTTGGCGAGGATCTGGTCGCGGTCGGGCGAGCGCAGCTCGTCGACGATGACGCCGTCGGCGAGGAACAGCACCCGGTCCGTGTACGACGCCGCGACGGGGTCGTGCGTCACCATCACGACGGTCTGGCCGAACTCGTCGACGCTGCGGCGGAGGAAGCCGAGCACCTCGGCGCTGCTCGTGGAGTCGAGGTTGCCGGTGGGCTCGTCGGCGAAGACGATCCTCGGCTGGCTGACCAGCGCGCGGGCGCAGGCGACGCGCTGCTGCTGGCCGCCCGACATCTCGCTCGGACGGTGACCGAGGCGCGGGCGCAGCCCGACCGCGTCGACGACCTGGTCGAACCACGCGCGGTCGGGCTTGCGGCCGGCGAGGCTCAGCGGCAGCAGGATGTTCTCCTCCGCGCTGAGGGTGGGCACGAGGTTGAACGACTGGAAGACGAAGCCGACCCGCTCCCGGCGCAGCGTGGTGAGGTCCTTGTCCTTGAGCTTGCCGAGGGAGGTGCCGTCGACGACGGCCTCGCCGGAGGTCGGGGTGTCGAGGGCGGCCAGGCAGTGCATGAGGGTCGACTTGCCGGAGCCGGACGGCCCCATGATGGCCGTGAACTCCCCCTGCATGAGGTCGACGGTCACACCGTCGAGGGCCCGCACCTCCGCCTCGCCCTTGCCGTACACCTTGATCAGGTCGCGTGCGCTTGCTGCGACGGCGTTCGTCGCGTCCCCCGGCTGCTGAGTCATGCGACGAGTCTCGCAGGGCTGCGAAGCGGGCAGCCATGGGATATCACCCCCAGCCTGCCCTGACATCCGTCAGGGGTGTGCCGGGGTGTCGGCAGGGGTCTGGACCACTGCTGTCGCACCTCTAGGTTGAGCGCGTGGGAGACATCGCCGCCGGGCTGCTGACGGGCCTCTCCCTCATCGTCGCGATCGGCGCGCAGAACGCTTTCGTCCTCCGCCAGGGCCTGCGCCGCAGCCATGTCGCGGTCGTCGTCGCGATCTGCGCGGTCTCCGACGCAGTACTCATCGTGGCCGGCGTCGCCGGCATCGGCGTGGTGGTCGACCGCGCGCCGTGGGCGATCGAGGTGATCCGCTGGCTCGGCGTCGCGTTCCTGACGGCGTACGGCCTCGCCTCGCTGCTGCGCGCGCGCCGAACCCAGGCGCTCGCCGTCGACGGAGCGGTGGTCGAGTCGCGCGGCGGCGTGGTGGCCCGCGCGGTCGCGCTGACCTGGCTCAACCCGCACGTCTACCTCGACACCGTCCTGCTGCTCGGCTCGATCGCCGGCACCCACGGCCACCCCGGCCGCTGGTGGTTCGCCCTCGGCGCGTGCCTGGCCAGCATCGGCTGGTTCACCGGTCTGGCGTACGGCGCCCGGCTCGCCGCGCCGCGGCTCGCGAACCCCCGCGCCTGGCAGGTCCTCGACGTCCTCATCGGGCTGGTGATGCTCGCGATTGCGGTCCGGCTGGCCCTAGGCTCCTGAGGTAGTCCAGTGACTTTCGGCTGTCCGGAGGCCGTCTCGACAGCCATCCCTCACTGGACTACCCCCGGCGCGCACACGAGCGCTCAGGAGTCCGAGGACTCCCGGGCGACGGCCTCGTCGTGGCGGGCGTGGAGGCGGTCGCGGATCTCGCCGGCGTCGTAGTGGCGGCGTACGCGCTCGTCGCGGGCGACCGCGGCACCGGTCGCGACACCGGCCAGGATCCCGGCCAGGCCGAGCAGCTTCCACACGCGCATGGCCCGAGCGTATCCCCGACCGCGCACCGCGAGGCGGGGTCGTGCGGCAGACTTCCCGGCATGGCGACGTCGGTGACCCTCGACCAGGCGGTGGACCTGACCCGGAGCGGCGACATCTGGCTGTTCCGTGGGCGCCGCGCGCCCGACCGGGCGATCCGCGCGGTGACGAACTCGCCGGTCAACCACGTCGGGATCGCTGTGGTCGTCGACGACCTGCCGCCGCTGATCTTCCACGCCGAGCTCGGCAAGAAGCAGGTCGACATGTGGACCGGCGGCCACCACCGCGGCGTCCAGCTGCACGACCTGCGCGAGGCGGTGTCGCGGTGGCAGACCGAGTACGGCCAGGACGCGTGGCTGCGCCAGCTCGAGCCGGAGATCGGCCAGGTCGAGGAGGACGGCATGCTCCGTACGGTCGCGCGCCTCGACGGCGTCTCCTTCCCCAGCCTCACCAAGCTCGGCGCGCGCTGGCTGCGCGGCCGCGACGCGTACGTCCCGCACCGTCACCGGGCCCGACGCGTCACCCCCGAGGCGGCGTTCTGCGCGGAGATCGTGGCGAGCTGCTACATCGAGATGGGCATCCTGCGAGACGACCGCCGCGCCACCTGGTACGACCCGGGCACCTTCTGGAGCGGCGACTACCTCCCGATCTCCGACGGCTGGACCCTCGGCAAGGAGGTCGCGGTCAGTCGCTGACGGCGGCCGTGAAGCGCGCCCCCAGCACCGCCACCGCAGCCTTCAGCTCCGCACCTCCCACGACGGTGAACGCGAACGGGACGCCGGCCAGCCACTCGCCGGCGTACGCCGTCGCGTTGCTCGTGGTGCCCACCAGCTCGCAGCCACCTCCCGGCCGCGCGCGCAGCTCGCCGAGCGTGGGCCGGATCCACGGCCTGACCTCCTCGAGCGGCGCCTCAAACACGACGTACGTCTCGTGCTCCCAGCCCTTGCCCAGGTTGGCCTCGAGCTCGGCCGCGGGGTCGAGGTCGGCGGGCACCTCGAAGGTGCCGTCGAGGAGGTGGACCTCGGTGATCCGGTCGATCCGGAAGGTGCGCAGCTCGCTGGCGTGGTGGGAGTGGCAGAGCAGGTACCACCGGCCGTAGCGGACCACCACGGACCACGGGTCGACCTCGAACGTACGAGCGTTGCCGGCAGCCGTGCGGTAGCCGAGCCGCACCTGGCGCTGCCCCGCGACGGCCTCCACCAGCTCGGTGGTCACGGTGGCGTCGGGCTTGGCCGGGAAGCGCTCGGGCACGGCGCGAGCGGTCTCGCGGAGGGCGACGGCCTGCCGGGCGACGTTGCTCGGCAGCACCCGCAGGATCTTGCCGAGCGCGGAGCCGACCGGGTCGTCGGGGTCGGCGACCGCGTGCTGGGAGTCGAGCGCGGCCATCACCAGGCCGAGCGCCTCGGTCGCGGAGAAGACGAGCGGTGGCAGCCGCAGGCCCCGGCCCAGGGTGTAACCGCCGTACGGCCCGCGGGTCGACTCCACCGGGATGTCGGCCTCGCGCAGGATCGCGACGTAGCGGCGCGCGGCACGCTCGGTGACGCCGAGCCGCTGGGCGAGGTCGGCGGCCGTGATGCCCGGCCGGGTCTGCAGGATGTCGAGCGCCCGGAGGGCGCGCGCGGTCGGGCTGATCTCGCTCATGGGGCGATGGTGCCACCGGATCCGGTCGTGGAGCGTCCGGAATGCTCGTTAGCGTGGTCGACGTACCTCCACCACCGACCCCACCCGCACTCAACTGGGAGAACACCATGGACATCGTCCTCATCGCCGGCATGTGGCTCGACGGATCCGCGTGGGACGACGTCGTCCCCGAGCTCGAGCGGCTCGGGCACCGTCCCCAGGCCCTCACGCTGCCCGGGCAGGGCGACGGCAACACCGCGGCGACGTACGACGACCAGGTGGCCGCGATCCTCTCCGCGGTCGACGCCACGGACGGACCGGCGTTCGTGGTCGGCCACTCGGCGGCCTGTGCGCTGGCCTGGGTCGCCGCCGACGCCCGGCCCGAGAAGGTGGCGCGCGTCGCACTGGTGGGCGGCATGCCCAACGGTGATGGCGAGACCTACTTCGGCTTCTTCGCCCCGGTCGACGGCGTGGTGCCGTTCCCGGGGTGGGAGCCGTTCGAGGGCCCGGACTCCGACGACATGTCCGCCGAGCTCAAGGCGAGCGTCGCGGCCGGCGCCATCGCCGTACCGGCCGCCGTCACGCAGGGCACCATCCACCTCACCGACGAGCGCCGCTACGGCGTGCCGGTGACGATGGTGTGCCCGGAGTACTCCCCGGCCCAGGCGAAGGAGTGGATGGAGTCGGGCGACATCCCCGAGCTCGCCAAGTCCACCAGCGTCGACTTCGTCGACATCGACTCCGGCCACTGGCCGATGTTCACCCAGCCGGCCGCGCTGGCCGCCCTGATCGACGAGGCCGCGCGCAGCTAGGGCGTGTCTCCAATGTTGAGCGTGGTTCGGGCTTGATGCTGGGTCCATGACGCGGATGGCGGTGCTCAG
>NZ_SDWV01000006.1 GCF_004137345.1 Nocardioides zhouii | reverse complement strand
TACGACGGTGCGACGAAGCTCGGCGACACCACGGTGACGCAGGGCTCGATCACGATCGCTGCGAAGGCGCTCGCGGTGGGCACCCACTCTCTGACGCTGAAGTACCTGGGCAACGGCAGCTACACGGCCAGCCAGGGCTCCGTGTCGGTGACGGTGGTCAAGGCCTCGTCCTCGGTGTCGGGCACTGCTGCTGACATCACCTGGGGCAACGCAGGCTCGGTGACCGTGACGGTCACTCCGTCCGCCGCGACCGGCACGGTGGAGCTCTTCGACGGTGCGACCAAGCTGGGCGAGGGCAACCTGACCAGCGGCACCACGTTGATCGCGATCCCGTCGCGGGCACTCGCTGTGGGCACCCACGCGCTGACCCTGAAGTACCTCGGCGACGGCAGCCACAGCAGCAGCCAGGGCACCATGAGCGTCACGGTGGTCAAGGCGTCCTCCTCGGTGTCGGGCACGGCTGCCGACATCACGTGGGGCAACGCGGGCTCGGTGTCGGTGACGGTCACCCCGTCCGCCGCGACCGGCAAGGTCGAGCTGTACGACGGTGCGACCAAGCTGGGCGAGGGCACTCTCACCGGTGGCGCGACCAGCATCGCGGTCGCTGCGAGGGCGCTGGCGGTGGGCGACCACTCGCTGACGCTGAAGTACGTCGGTGACGGCAGCTACAACGCCAGCCAGGGCACGGTCAAGGTGGTGGTCCTCAAGGCCCCCACCACGGTCTCGGCACCGAACGTCACCCTGCAGTGGGCGAAGGCCTCGTCGGTGTCGATCACCGTGGCCCCGCCCGCCGGCGGCACCGTCGAGCTCTACGACGGCTCCACCAAGCTGGGCGAGGCGACCCTGCGCGGCGACGGCACGGCTCGGATCGCGCTGCCCGCCAAGTCGCTCGAGGTCGGCACGCACAGCCTGACGCTGAAGTACCTCGGCTCGGGCAGCTACCTGCCCAGCCAGTCCACGGTGACCGTCACGGTCACCAAGGGCCGGTCGAAGGTCGAGGTGTCGGTGCCGAAGTCGGTCGACGCGGGCGACAGGGCGAAGATCAAGGCCACGGTCGACAGCGCCGCGGGCGACGCGACCGGCCCGGTCGAGATCCTGGTCAAGCAGGTGGGTGGCTCCTTCAAGAAGGAGCTCACCCGCAAGGTGGGCGACGGGACGGTCGTGGTCAAGATCAGGCTGCCGCGGTCGGGCAAGTACGTCGTCAAGGTGAAGTACCTCGGCGACGTGCACACGCTGGGCGACCACGTCAGCACGCGCCTGCGGGTCAGCTGACCACGTAGGAGCACGACAAGGAGTCCCGAACCGCTACCCCCACGGCGGCTCGGGACTCCTTCGTCGTCCGTCGGCGACTCGGGGGATCGCCGTCCTCCACCCTAGAATCGCCGGGTGACACTGAGGCTCCACGACACCGCGACGCGCGAGACGCGCGACTTCGTCCCGCTGCAGCAGGGCCGGGCCGGTATCTACGTGTGTGGCCTCACCGTCCAGTCGGAGCCTCACGTCGGTCACGTGCGGTCCGCGGTGAACTTCGACGTGCTCCGCCGCTGGCTCTCCGCCACCGGCTACGAGGTCGACTTCATCCGCAACGTCACCGACATCGACGACAAGATCCTGGCGAAGTCCGCGGAGCAGGGCATCCACTGGTACGCCCTCGCCGCGGCCATGAAGCGCGAGCTCGACTCGGCGCTCGCCGCGATCAACGTGCTCCCGCCGACGTACGAGCCGGGCGCGACCGGCCACGTCCCGGAGATCGTCGAGCTCATCGAGCAGCTCATCGCGCGCGGCCACGCCTACGCGGCCGAGGACGGCAGCGGCGACGTCTACTTCGACATCCGCAGCTGGGCGGCGTACGGCGAGCTGACGCGGCAGAAGGTCGAGGACATGGAGCCCGCCGGCGACGCCGACCCGCGTGGCAAGCGCGACCCCCGCGACTTCGCACTCTGGAAGGGCTGGAAGAAGGAGAGCGAGCCGCAGACCGCGTCATGGCCCTCCCCGTGGGGTCCCGGTCGTCCGGGCTGGCACATCGAGTGCTCGGCGATGGCCGGCAAGTACCTCGGCCCCGCCTTCGACATCCACGGCGGCGGCGTCGACCTGCGCTTCCCCCACCACGAGAACGAGCAGGCCCAGTCGCGGGCCGCGGGTCGTCCGTTCTCGTCGTACTGGCTGCACAACGCCTGGATCACCACGGCCGGCGAGAAGATGAGCAAGTCGCTCGGCAACTCGCTCCTCATTCCGTCCGTGCTCGAGCGGGTCCGCGGCATCGAGCTGCGCTACTACATGGTGGCGGCGCACTACCGCTCGCACGTCGAGTTCAGCTTCGAGGCCCTCGACGACGCCGCGAAGGCGTTCCGCCGGATCGAGGACTTCCTCGAGCGGGCCGCCGGTGTCGTCGGCACCTGGTTCGCGGCGATGCCCGACGACTTCCGGCAGGCGATGGACGACGACCTCGGCACTCCCGCGGCCGTCGCCGTCATCCACGACTCGGTCCGCGAGGGCAACCGGCTCCTCGCCGACGGACCGTCCGACGAGCTCAGCCAGAAGTTCGGCGAGGTCATCGCCATGCTCGACGTGCTCGGCCTCAACCCGGCCGACCCCGCGTGGGCGACGAGCGGCTCGGACGACAAGCTCAGCGCCGTCGTCGACGCCCTCGTGCAGGGGCTGCTCGCCGAGCGGACCGCGGCGCGCGAGGCCAAGGACTGGGCCCGCGCCGACACCATCCGCGACCAGATCGCGAACGCCGGCCTCGAGGTCGAGGACACGCCCGCCGGACCACGGTGGTCGATAGATGCAGGGAGCGTGTGACCCGTCATGGCAGGTAATTCCAAGCGCAAGGGCGCCATCAAGAAGACCGGTAAGGGCAACCGCACCGCCGGTTCGGGCGGTCGCGTCCGGCGCGGCCTGGAGGGCAGGGGGCCGACGCCCAAGGCCAGCGAGCGCCCGTACCACCAGGCGCACAAGGTCGCCAAGCGCGCCGAGAAGGCCAAGGACACGCGGCCCAAGCGGCGTACGACGTCCGACGCCGAGTGGGCGGCCGGGCGCAACTCGGTCGTCGAGCTGCTGCGCGGCGGCGTGCCGGTAACCGCGATCTACGTCGCCGAGGGCGCCGAGCGCGACAACCGCCTGCGGGAGGCCTTCAAGCTCGCCGCCGAGCAGGGCGTACGCCTCCTCGAGGTCACCCGCAACGAGATGGACCGGATGACCTCCGGTGCCGTGCACCAGGGCCTGGCAGCGCGGCTGCCGGCCTACGAGTACGCCCACGCCGACGACCTGCTCGACCGTGCCGACGAGGCCAAGGAGCCGGTGCTCATCGTCGCCCTCGACTCGGTCACCGACCCGCGCAACCTCGGCGCCGTCGTCCGCTCGGCCGCCGGGTTCGGCGCCCACGGCGTGCTGATCCCCGAGCGTCGCGCCGCCGGCATGACCGCTTCGGCGTGGAAGACCAGCGCCGGTGCGGCCGCGCGACTGCCCATCGCCCAGACCGTCAACCTGACCCGCCAGCTCAAGGCGTACCAGGAGGCGGGCTGCATGGTCGTCGGCCTGGCCGCCGACGGTGACATCTCGCTGCCCGAGCTCGTCGCGGCAGGTGGGCTCGCCGAGGGACCGCTGGTCGTGGTCGTCGGGTCCGAGGGCAAGGGCCTGGGCCGGCTCGTGGCCGAGACCTGCGACCAGATCGTCTCCATCCCGATGGCCGGTCAGCTCGAGTCGCTCAACGCCGGGGTGGCCGCCTCGGTCGCCCTCTACGCGATCTCGCAGGCCCGCCTCCCCGGATGACCATCGGATGAGCACTCCGCGCCGGCTGCTGGTCGGCGTCGTGCTGCTCGCGTGCAGCGTGGCGCTCGGGCTGGTGGTCGCGGTGTCGCTGTTCCTCACGAGCAGCCGGACGGTCGTCGTGGTCGGCCACGACACCGTCGTACGCCCCACGATGGCGCGCGACGCGGTCGTCGAGACCGGGCCGCTGCTGCCCGACCTGCGCTTCCGCGACATCGGTCCGGTCGGCGTCACCCTGACCCTCGGCAAGACCGAGGTGGGCTCGATCGAGGAGCTGGTCGAGCGCTACGCGTACATCGCCGCTGACCCCACCGCGCAGGTCGACAAGGTGCAGGGCGTGGTGGTCGAGATGGCGATCTCGGCCGCCGTACGCGGGCTGGGCGTCGGGCTGGTGCCGGTGGCGGTGTTCCTGCTGCTCGGCCGGCACCGGCGCGGCGAGCTCTTCCGCGGCCTCCGCACCCGGCAGGGGTGGCTCGCCCTCGTCCTGCTGCTGACGCTGCCGCTACTGGTGTGGCAGCCGTGGCAGTCGCGCGCGGAGACGCAGGAGGAGCAGGGGAGTTGGCAGACGCTCGCCGAGCTGGCCGGTCCCGACGTGACGTTGCCCGACGAGGTCCGCGACATCGAGGTTCGCACCGGTCCGGTCACCACCCAGAGCAAGCGGCTGGTGCTGAGTGCGATCGACACCTACGACAAGAGCAAGGAGTTCTACTCCACCGCCGCCGAGGGCGCTGCCGACCTGGCGGTCCGCCAGCCCGAGGACGGCGAGACCGTGGCCCTGCTGGTGAGCGACCGGCACGACAACATCGGGATGGACCGCGTCGCGCGGGCGATCGGCGACGCGGCCGGCGCGACGGTGGTGCTCGACGCCGGCGACGACACCTCGACCGGCCAACCGTGGGAGGCGTTCAGCCTCGACTCGCTCGCGGGTGCCTTCGACGACTGGGACCGCTTCGGCGTCGCCGGCAACCACGACCACGGCACGTTCGTCAGCAGCTATCTCGCCGAGGAGGGCTGGACGATGCTCGACGGCGAGGCGGTCGACGCACCCTGGGGCGGCACGTTGCTCGGCGTCGACGACCCGCGCAGCAGCGGCCTCGGCAGCTGGCGCGAGGAGTCGGGGCTCAGCTTCACCGAGGTGGGCGACCGCCTGGCCGACGCTGCCTGCGCCGCAGCCGAGGACGGGGAGCGGGTCAGCACAGTGCTGGTCCACGACGCCAACCTCGGGCGCGAGGCGCTCACCCGCGGGTGCGTCGACCTCGTGCTGGGTGGCCACACCCACGTGCAGTCCGGGCCCGACGCCGTCGAGGGCGAGGACGGCGCGACCGGGTACACCTGGACCAACGGCACCACCGGCGGGGCGGCGTACGCGATCGCGCTGGGCAGCAAGCCGCGACGCGACGCCGACGTCAGCCTGGTGACGTACGCCGACGGGCGACCGGTCGGCCTGCAGTGGGTGCGGCTGCGCACGGACGGTTCGTGGCTGGTCGGCGAGTGGGAGCCGATCGAGCCGGGCTGAGACGCCCCTCGTCGTCAGCCCGGCTCGATGCGGTGGTCAGAAGGCGCAGAGCGCCCGTGCGTCGCCGAAGACGAGGTAGCCGCTGCCGTCGACTGTCTCGGTGTTCTCGAGACGCAGCCGCAGACCGTTGCTGATGTCGATGCTGATCGCATCCGACGATCCGAGGGCGATGCCCGACTTGGTCCACTTCGTCACGTTGTCGACGAGCAGGCGGGCGGTGGTCCTCAGGGAGGTGCTCGCCTCGTCGTTCACGCCGACGGTTGCGTCAATCCGGATGCACGCACGGCCCACGTTGAACTCGACGTAGTTGGTGTATCCGGTGCCACCGTAGATGCCGACCGACTTGGAGTAGTTGGTGCCGTTGACGTTGAAAGAGTCGTACTCCGGCGTCCCGCTCTGCGCTACCTGGTCGGGTGGACCGTCGTAGAGGTAGTACCAGCCGTACACGGCCACCGTGGAGGCAGCGCTCACCGAGGACAGCAGCGTCCCACCACCCAGGAACACCGCGCGGAGAGGCACGGCTTTGCCGGCGGTGGTGACCGTGACGGTCGCCGCCCACTGTCCGTTCTGGACGCCCGCGCCGCCGATCGAGCTCCACGACGAGCTGCCGGTGTCGTACGCCTGGACCTGGACCTGCTGGCCGTTGAGGTTGCCGCTGGCGACCCCGGAGACCGTGAACGGCTGACCCGCCTCCGTGGTGTACGCGCTGAGCGAGCTGATGGAGACGGCCGTGTCCTGCTTCGGCTGCTGGCCCATGTGCACCAGAACGCTGTCACAGCTGCGCTTCACGCACGCCTTGTAGGTGCGGTCGCCGGACTTGACGTCCTCGCGGTGGGTGAAGCGGCCCTTGCGGGTGGTGCGCTTGACGGCCTCGACGTTCCACGACGACTTGCCCTTGGTCTTCTGGTAGATCGTGACGGACACGCGGCCGCGCACACCTGTCACGGCCCCCGACAGGGTCACGAGCCCGCCCTTCTTCACCCACTCCGGCGAGGCGGAGAGGGAGACGCGGACCGCCTGTGACCTGACGGCCGACGGCTCGGGGGTCGAGGCGACCCCGGGCGGAGCGAGCAGGGCGAGCAGCAGCGCCGCGACGACGGCGTGGACCAGGCGCATGAATCCTCCGGGGAGTGGTGCTCCACGGATCCTCCGCCGGGTGCGCTGCCGACCGCACTCCCCACAAACGGGGGGGCCCACCCGTTCACTCCTCGCCGGTGATCGCCTCGTCCGGCTTCGCGGTGAGGAAGCGGTCGATGTAGTCGCGCGCGGTGTCGTGGATGCTGATCTCGAACCCGGCCTGCTCCGAGAGGTACCACCGGTGCTCCAGGATCTCGTGGAAGACCTCGGCCGGCTCCAGCTTGCCGGTCGCGTCCGGTGGGATCATCGACATGATCGGCTCGAAGATCTCGTGCATCCACTTGCTCGCCACCAGGTGGCGGTCCTCGCGGCCGAGGTCGTAGTGGGCGGTGAACGAGGCGAGGTCGTTGAGCAGCCGCCGGGCCTGGTTGTCCTCGACGCTCATCCCGGTCAGGGCCTGGATCTCGCGGGCGTGGTGACCGAGGTCGACGACCTTCGGCTGGATCCGGATGGTGTCCCCGTCGAGGTCGGTGACGATGTCGAGCTCGTCGACGTCGAAGCCGAGGTCGTTGAGCCGCTCGACGCGACGCTCGATGCGCCACATCTCATCGGCCCGGAACTCCTCGAGGTCGGTGAGCTCCTTCCACAGCGCCTCGTAACGCGAGCGGAGGCGCTCGATGATCTCGAAGCCGTCGATCTCGTGGACGGCGCCGCTGGCCTCGAGGTCCATCAGCTCGGCGAAGATGTTCTCGCAGCCGACGGTGATGTCGTACTCCCGCATCCGCTCGCCGACCTCGTCGCGCAGCTCGCCGGTCTCGGCGTCGACGAGGTAGGCCGAGAACTCGCCGGCGTTGCGCCGGAACAGCACGTTGGAGAGCGACACGTCGCCCCAGTAGAAGCCCGCCAGGTGCAGCCGTACGAGCAGCACGACGATGGCGTCGATGAGGGTCGGCACGTGTGCGGCGGTCATCCCGCGGCTGAAGAGGCTGCGGTAGGGCAGCGAGAACTGGAGGTGCCGGGTGATCAGGGCCGCCGGCAGCTCCTCGCCGTCGGCGTCCTCGCGGCCGGTGACGACGCCCTGCGGCACGACCGCCGGCATCCCGATCCGCTGGAGGTCGCGGAGCATACGGTACTCGCGGAAGGCGATGTCGTCCTGCGTCTCCTTGACGGCGTAGACCCGGTCACCGAGCCGCACGATGCGCACGATGTGGCGCGACAGCCCGCGCGGCAGCGGGACGACGACGTCGTCCGGCCACTCCTCGAGCGGGGTGTCCCAGGGCAGGCTGAGGATGGCCGGGTCGGGCCGGCTGGCGACGATCCGCATGGCCATGCGATGACCCTAGCGGCGTCACTCCTCGCCGAGGGCCCAGATGTCGACGCGCGGTCCGTCGGCAGCCGGGACCTCGACGCCCTCGGGTCCGCCGGCCAGGTCGGCGCCGCCGGGTTCGGACCCGAAGAGGTGGCTGCCCGGCTCGACTGCGAGCGCGAATGCGGAGCCCGCGGCCCGGCGGGCCACCACGAGGACCGACCCGTCGGGGTGCTCGCGCACGTAGGCGAGGGTGTCGTCGTCGACGTACGCCCAGCGCAGGCCGCCACGACGGAGGGCGACGTGGTCACGGCGCACCCGCGCGAGGTCGGCGTACGCCGTCAGCGTGGTGCGGTCCCACTCGTCCTCGCGGTGCCACGGCATCGTGCGGCGGGAGTCCTCGCCGGTGACGCCCTCGAGGCCGATCTCGTCGCCGGCGAAGAGCATCGGCACGCCGGGCAGGCTGAACTGCAGGCCCGCCGCGACGCGGTGCACCTGCGCGTCGCCGCCCACGACAGTACGGATCCGCGCGGAGTCGTGGGACCCGAGGATGTTCCAGCTCGATGCCGTCGCCCGCCAGCCGAGGGTGCCCTGCCAGGCGCGGAGGGTGTCGACCACCGCGCCGCCGCCGCGGCGGGGGACCGGCACGGGCCGGCCGAAGGGCCGCGCCGGCGAGGCCGGGTCGCGCAGCCACGACCACACGGGCCAGGAGAAGCCGGAGTAGTTCATCGTGCCGTGCCAGCCGTCGCCGTCCACGTCGCCGGTCGCGTCGTGGTTGTGCTCGCCGATGACCCACGGGTCCTCGCGGAGCTCGGCGGCCGTAGCGCGCACGGCCCGCGCGACCTCGTGGGCCACGTCGATGTCGGCCAGCCGGCCGGTCATGTTGGCGACGTCGATGCGCCAGCCGTCGACGTCGTACGGCGGGCGGAGCCAGCGGCCCACCACCGAGTGCGGTCCCTCGACCATCGCGTGCCGCACATCGAGGTCGGCGTGGTTGATCTTCGGCAGCGTGCCGTGGCCCATCCAGCAGGCGTACGTGCCGTCCTCCTCGAAGTAGTAGAAGGAGCGGTGCGGGTCATCGACGCCGCCGTCGACGGCGGACAGGAACCACTCGTGGGTGTCGCCGGTGTGGTTGGTGGTCAGGTCCCCCAGGATCCGCCAGCCGCGCGCGTGGACGGCGGTGCTCAGCCGGGCGTACGCCTCGTCGCCGCCGAGCAGCGGATCGACGCTGGTGAAGGTGGTCGCGTTGTAGCGGTGGTTGCTCTCGCCGGGGAAGACCGGCGTCGTGTAGACGACGTCGGCGCCGACCTCGGCGACGTGGTCGAGGTGCTCGGTGATGCCGTCGAGGTCGCCGCCGAAGAACTGCATCGGGGTGCGCGGGTCGCTGCCCTCGAAGACCACCTCGTCGTCCCAGCCCGCCTCCAGCGCCCAGTCGGGCACCTCCCGCTCGTCGGCCGCCGCCGAACGGGCGAACCGGTCGGGGAAGACCTGGTAGACGACGGCGTCGCGACCCCAGTCGGGCGCCGCAGGGAAGGCGGCGAGCCGGAAGTCGGCACCGTCCGGCACGTCGTGGCCCACGATCCCGCCGCCGGTGAGCCACTCCTGTTCGCCGCCACGCACGATGAGGAAGCGGTAGCGGGTCACCGGGTTGTGCACCGGCAGCCGCGCCTCCCACCACACGGCACCTTCGGCGGCCTGCGAGGTCGTCGGATGGAAGACCGGCTCGGCGTCGTACGTCGTGCGCAGCCAGATCGCGTCGACCGGGTCCTCGGCGCTGGTCCGGACCCGCACCGTCACCGTGTCGCCCAACGTGGGCGCCTCGTCGGAGACGTAGAGCGGGGAGCCGTCGTGATGGGGCAGGTGGAGGAGGCTCACGGGGGTCATCCTCTCAGCCGTCACGCGCTGACTAGGATTGCCGCCGCGTCCTCGGACGCACGCCGGTGTAGCTCAGTTGGTAGAGCGCTTCTCTTGTAAAGAAGATGTCGCGGGTTCGACTCCTGTCACCGGCTCCAACGTAGGCAGTTCGGCACGCCATGGGTCGTCCGCAACCGTGGTCGATCGGCGGCGGCCGGCCAACTGCCTATGTTCGTCAGCGGACCTGCTCGACCTCGAACTCGCAGGCGGGGGAGGCGATCGCGTCCTGGGCGGCGATGAGCCGCAGCTCCCGCTCGCCGGAGTCGAGCGTCTCCTTCAGCACGGCGAAGACCGACGAGGCCGTCCGAGCCAGGGCGTCGGCGGGGGAGCCGGTCTCGTGGAGGTGCGCGGTGAAGAGGGCGGCGGTGATGTCGCCCGAGCCGTTGGCCTTCATCGGGAGGCGCGGCGTGCTCACCAGCCAGGCGCCGTCGCCGGTGACGGCCAGCATCTCGATCGCGTCCTCCGCTGCCCCGGCCCGGTCCACCGAGGTGACCAGCACGGTCGCGGGACCGAGGGCGCGGACCTCGTCGACCGCCGACAGGATGTCGTCGAGCGACGACGAGCCGCTGAGCGCGTCGCGGTCGGTGATGAAGCCCAGCTCGAACTGGTTGGGCGTCAGCACGTCGGCCACCGGGATGACGATGGAGCGGTACTTCGGCGGGATCGCCGGGTTGACGAAGCAGCCCGAGGTCGCGTTGCCCATGACCGGGTCGCAGGTGTACGTCGCCGCGGGGTTGGCCGCCTTGACCTGTGCGACCGCGTCGGCAATGACGTCCGCGATCTCCGGTGATCCCTGGTAGCCCGAGAGGATCGCGTCGCAGGACTCGAACGCACCCCGCTCACCGATCCCAGCGATCACGGCGGCGACGTCCTCCGCCGAGATCAGCGGCCCGCGCCATGCGCCGTACCCGGTGTGGTTGGAGAAGTTCACCGTCAGGACCGGCCACACCTCGTGGCCGAGGCGCTGCAGCGGGAAGACGGCGGCGGAGTTGCCGACGTGGCCGTACGCCACGTGGGACTGGATCGAGAGGACGCGCATCCCCCGAGACTAGGCGACCTGCAGCGACCGCTTCGAGAGCCCCATCCAGTAGCCGTCGATGACCTGGCTGCCGGGGGTGTCGGCGGCCGTCGCCGCGCCGAGGGTGACGAAGAGCGGCGTGTAGTGCTCGACGGTCGGGTGGGCGTACGGCATGCCCGGGGCCTTGGCCTTGTAGTCGGAGAGCAGGTCGACGTCACCGCGAGCGAGCGCGTCGGCGGCCCAGAGGTCGAAGTCCTGGGACCAGCCGGGGGCCTCTGCCTCGATGCGGAACTCCTTGAGGAACGGCAGGCCGTGGGTGAGGAAGCCCGACCCGATGATGAGCACGCCCTCGTCGCGCAGCGGGCGCAGCCGCTCGCCGAGCTTCATCAGGCGGTGGGGGTCGTCGGTGGGCAGCGACATCTGGAGCACCGGGATGTCGGCCTGCGGGTACATGATCTTGAGCGGCACCCACGCGCCGTGGTCGAGGCCGCGTGTCGCGTGCTGGTGGACCGGCTCGCCGCCGGGCATCATCGCCGCGACCCGCTGCGCCAGGGCCGTCGCGTCGGGCGTCTCGTACGTCATCTGGTAGTACCTCGGCGCGAAACCCCCGAAGTCGTAGACCAGCGGAGCGTGGCTCGCGGTCAGGCTCACCGGCGCCGACTCCCAGTGCGCACTCACGATGAGGATCGCCTTCGGGCGCGGCAGGTCGGCGGCCCACGCCGAGAGCTGGCCGGACCAGATCGGGTCGTCGAGCAGCGGCGGCGCACCGTGGCCGATGTAGAGGGCAGGCATCGCAGAGGTCATGACATCCTCAATAGTCCGAGATTCAACTATATTCCCTCGGTAGTCCACCGGCAAGTGGCTGGCTGCAGGGTGCCGGCACGACCATTTCCCGGTGGACTACCGCGGCGGGACGTCGTCGTACGTCGGCAGGGTCCAGTCCACCGGCGCCGCGCCCTGCTCCTCGAGGAGCCGGTTGACCCGGCTGAAGGGCTTCGACCCGAAGAACCCGCGCCGCGCGCTGAGCGGCGAGGGATGCACCGACTCGACCCACGGGATCGGTCCGAGCAGCGGCTTCAACGACTGGGCGTGCCGTCCCCACAGGATCGCGGCCGCCGGCCCGCCGCGCTCGGCGAGCGCGGAGATCGCCCGCTCGGTGATCGCCTCCCAGCCCTTGCCCTGGTGGCTGTTGGAGTCGCCGGGCCGCACGGTGAGGCACCTGTTGAGCAGCATCACGCCCTGGTCCGCCCACGCCGACAGGTCGCCGTGCCTGGGCGGGGTGATGCCGAGGTCGTCGCGCAGCTCGACGTAGATGTTGACCAGGCTCGGCGGCAGCGGCCACACGTGCCGCTCGACCGCGAAGCTCAGCCCGATCGGGTGGCTGGGGTTGGGATAGGGGTCCTGCCCGACCACCAGCACGCGTACGTCGGCGAGCGGCCGCTCGAACGCCCGGAAGACCCGGTCGGCAGCGGGCTGGTAGCCGCGACCGGCGGCGTCCTCGTCGCGCAGGAAGCGTCCCATCGCCGCGACCCGGTCGTCGACCGGCGCCAGGGCCTCGGCCCAGTCGGCGGCCACCCGCCCCTTCTCGACGAGGCCGGCCAGCGAGCTCACAAGGACGGCCTCTGCAGCCGGTCGAGGAACGCCACGAGCAGCGCCTCGCGCATCGCGGGCGAGGCCACGTCGAGCATCGCGTTGACCTCCGCCATCCGCGTCGGCAGCTCGAGCTCGCCGTCGGCGGAGGCGCCCACCAGGCCCGATGCGGCGAGCAGCCCGTCGAAGTCGTCGTCACCCAGCGCGGCCGGGTCGAGCGCCTCGATGAAGGCGACCACTCCCGCGTCGACCGCGACCGGACCGGCCTCGCGAGCCGCCGCCACGGACTCGCTGAGCGCCGAGGCGAACTCCTGCACGTGGGGCAGGGTCCCGGCGCTCACCGAGAGGTGGATGCTCGGCCCCTGGTCGCCGAACGACAGCTGCGGCTGGACGTACCACCCGCGCGCGACGAGCTCGTCGGTGAGCGTGAACGGGTCCAGGGTCTCGTCGGTCGCCAGCGTGACCAGCGTCGAGTCCGGCGGCACGACCACGCGCAGCCCTGGCTCCCACTCGATGCACGCCACGATCGCGTCGACGGCGGCGAGGGCCTGGTCGGTCAGCTCGAGGTAGCCCTCGTCGCCGATGTGCTCGACGACCGCCCACGTGCCCGCGATCGGGCCGCCCGACCTGGTCGACTGCGTCGTCGCGTTGAGCATCGTGTATCCGGGCCAGGCTGCGGACGCGAAGAACTGCGGGCGTCGCAGGCCGGCGTCGCGGTGCAGCAGGAGCGACGTGCCCTTGGGCGCGTACGCGTACTTATGGGTGTCCACCGAGATCGAGGTGACCCCCTCGACCGCGAACGTCCACGGCGGCACCGCGCGACCGATCCGTGCGGCGTAGGGCAGGACCCAGCCGCCGATGCAGGCATCCACGTGGCAGCGCACGCCGCGGGCGGCGGCGGCCGCGGCAATCTCGGTCACCGGGTCCACCACCCCGTGGGCGTACGACGGGGCGCTGGCGACGACCAGCACGGTGTCGTCGTCGATCGCGTCGGCCATCGCGGCCGCGTCGGCGCGGAAGTCGGGTCCGACCGGCACGAGCACCGCCTCGACGCCGAAGTAGTGGGCGGCCTTGTGGAAGGCGGCGTGGGCGGTGGCCGGCAGCACCATCCGGGGGTGCCGGACGTCGGGGCGGCTGTCCCGTGCGCCCTGCACCGCCAGCAGGATCGACTCGGTGCCGCCCGAGGTCACCGTGCCCACCGCGCCGTCCGGGGCGTCGAGCAGCCCGCACGCGAACCCGACCAGCTCGTTCTCCATCTGGAGAAGTGAGGGGAACGCCGTCGGGTCGAGCGCGTTGGAGGCGGCGTACGCGGCGACGGCCTCCCGCGCGACGCGGTCGATCTCCGGGTCGCCGGAGTCGTAGACGTAGGCCAGCGTGCGGCCGCCGTGGACCGGTAGGTCGCCGGCCTGCAGCGCCGCGAGCCGCTCGAGGGGATCAGGCACGGATGGCTCCTTCCTCCCCGACCGAACTGGCCGCCACCTCGGCCGGATCGAGGGTGTACTGCCGCAGCCACCACAGGCTGAGGATGGTCAGCGCGGCCGGGACGAGCGAGAAGCCGAGGGCGATCGCGGTGAGCGCGGAGTCGGGCTGGCTGATGTCGCGGCCCTCGCTCGAGAGGTAGCCGCCGAGCGCCAGCATGAGGGCGAAGACGGCCGGGCCGAGGGCCAGGCCGAGGGTCTCGCCGGCGGTCCAGACGCCCGTGTAGACCCCGGCCCGGTTCTCGCCGGTCCGTGCGGCGTCCACCGCGGCCACGTCGGGCAGCATCGCCATCGGGAAGACCTGGCAGCCGGCGTAGCCGACGCCCACCAGCCCGGTCGCGACGAAGGTCCACACGTCGTTGCCGCCACGCGCGAGCACGGCCAGCGCCGCACCCGCGGCCAGGACCAGCGACGAGGCGACGTACCCCTGCTTCTTGCCGACGCGCTCGCCCCACCGGGCCCACAGAGGAGTCAGGAGGAGTGCCGGTCCGACGAAGCATACGAAGAGCACGGTGGCCGCACCCGAGCGGCCGAGCAGGTCCTCGGCCACGTACGCCACCCCGGCCAGCATGCAGCCGGTCGCGAGCGCCTGCAGGACGAACGTGGTGAGCAGCACGCGGAAGTCGCGGGCCCGGCCCACGACCCGCAGCTGCTCGCGCAGCGACCCGGCCCCGGCGCTGACGGCGCCGATCGGCGCGTGGCGGGTGCCCCACCACGCGCTCACGACGCCGACGAGGATGACGAGCGACATGACGACGCCCATCACGCGGTAGCCGTCGCGCCCGCCCACCGCGTCGCGGATCACCGGCGCGGTCGCCCCGGCCAGCATGATCGTGAACGCCAGGATCGCGACCCGCCACGTCATCAGTCGGGTGCGCTCGTCGTACGACGTCGTGATCTCGGCCGGCATCGCGACGTAGGGCACCTGGAAGAACGCGTACGCCGACGCCGCCAGCACGAAGAAGACCAGCACCCAGCCGGCCTCGAGCCACTGGCTGCCCAGGTCGGGCGCGGCGAAGATCAGCGCGAAGGCGCCGGCCAGCATCAGCCCGGCGCGGAGCAGCCAGGGTCGGCGCGGGCCGGCCGGGTCGACGGTGCGGTCGCTGATGCGGCCGGCGACGGGGTTGAGGACGACGTCCCAGGCCTTCGGCAGGAAGACGATGACGCCCGCCCACAGGGCGGCGATGCCGAGCTCGTCGGTGAGGTAGGGCAGCAGCATCAGGCCGGGCACCGTGCCGAACGCGCCGGTCGCGACCGAGCCGCTGCCGTAGCCGATGCGTACGCCGCGCGGCAGCCGCGTCGCCCCGCCCGGCGAGGTGGTCGCCGTCACCGCTGGCCCAGCGCGCGCGAGCCCGACGAGCCGTAGCGGCGCGTGGGGTTGGAGCCGATGGCGCCGGGCGAGGCGGCCTTCTTCGCCGCCTTCTTCCGTGCGGGAGCCTTCTTCGCGGCGGTCTTCTTGGCAGCAGCCTTCTTCGCGGCGGTCTTCTTGGCAGCAGCCTTCTTCGCGGCGGTCTTCTTGGCAGCAGCCTTCTTCGCAGGTGCCTTCCTCGACCGCCCGGCCGCCTTCCGTACGGGCAGCGGCCCGGCCGACCACTCGGCGACCCACTCGTCGATGGCCTCCCACGTCGTGCCGCGGGCGGCGCGACCGGTCAGCATGCCGAGGTGGCCACCGGGCACGACCTCGAAGCGCACCTGCGGCGAGCCGGTGAGCAGCGGGACGACAGCGCGTACGGCGGCCAGCGGCGCGATGCCGTCGGTGTTGCCGGCGAAGACGAGCACCGGGACGGAGATGGCGGCGAGGTCGATCGTCCGGTCACCGATCTCCATCCGGCCCTTCGCCAGCGCGTTGCCCTTGACGAAGCGGTGGTAGAGCTGGCCGAAGGTCCGGCCCGGATAGGCGGTCATGTTGGACATGAACCGCGTGACGGCCTCCATCTGCTTGAGGTACTCGGTGTCGTCGAGGTGCGTCAGCACCGCCAGCGGCTTGGTGACGACCTTCTGCGCCGAGGCGGCCGTGAAGGCCCAGTTGACGAGCGGCGTCGGCACGCCGCCGAGCGCCCGGTAGGCCCGGGTGACGAGCCCGGCGCCCTGGCCGATGTTGAGGAGCGGGCGGACGGGTGCCATCAGCGGCACCTTCGTGACGTCGACGGGGGAGCCGATCACGGTCAGGGACGCGATCGGCAGGTCGGTCCGGTCGGCGGCCACCAGCAGCGCGAAGATGCCACCCAGGCTCCAGCCGACCAGGTGCACCCCGCGTCCGCCCGAGTGCTCGTGCACCGCCCGGATCGCCTCCGGCAGCACCTCGTCGACCCAGTGCTCCATGCCGAGCCCGCGGTCCTTGAAGGAGACCTGTCCGTACTCCACCAGGTAGGTCGGGCGGCCGCCGGTCACGAGGTGCTCGACCAGGGAGCAGTCGCGGCGCAGGTCGAAGCACAGCGAGGGGGCGGCCAGCGGGTTGACCAGCAGCACCGGGTCGCCGGTCTCGGCGACGTCGGCGGCCGGACGGTAGTGGTAGACCTCCCGCAGCACCCCGTCGTCGATGAGCGTGCGCGGCATCGGTCGCAGGTCGGCCAGCCCGCCGTAGAGCAGGGTGTGGGCGACGTTGCCAGCCGCCGCGACCACCTGGTCGGGCTTGGGGATCAGGTCCATGCGAGAAATCTACGGCCATGGTGCATCCGGGCGGCCGCTTCGCACGGAGAAGGGGGTGACGGGCGCGATCCGGTGCCCCCGACGATAGGACCTCATGATGCGACGCGTACTCGCTCTGCTGGCTGTCTCGGCCCTCGCCCTCGGCGCCGTCCAGGCGACCGCGCCCGCTGCCTCCGCGCAGCGTGTCCCCGGAGAGGCGCCCCTCGCCGGGCTGCTGACGTCGGACGGCGACCAGTTCGACAAGTTCGCGAAGGACTTCGACATCCTGACCGAGGCCGCCCTGGCCGTGGTCGGCGCGAAGCCGGGCTCCCCGGTGGCACTCGTCGCCGACGGCACCCAGCGCGCCACCGTCTTCGTCCCCACCGACCAGGCCTTCCGCCTGCTCGTCAAGGACCTCACCGGCGAGACCATCAAGAGCGAGCAGAAGATCTTCGACACGCTCGTCGAGCTCGCCGGTGTCGACACCATCGAGACCGTACTGCTCTACCACGTCATCCCCGGCAAGACGCTCACCAGCGGCAAGGTCCTCAAGGCCGACGGCGCCAAGCTGATGACGGCGGCCGGCAAGACCGTCAAGGTCGACGTCCGGATGAAGCCCTCGCCGCGCATCACGCTGAAGGACCGGGACAAGGACGACCGCGACGCGCGCGCGGTGCTGACCTCCCTCGACCTCAACAAGGGCAACAAGCAGGTGGCCCACGGCATCGACCAGGTCCTGCGCCCGATCAACCTCTGAGGCCGGTCGCGAGATGAATGTCCCGCCGGTCGAGCAGACCCCCGTGCTGCTCGACCGGCGGGCACCCCGCCGCTACGTTGACGGCGTGGTCACCGGCGTGCGGGATTTCGAGGAGGAGCAGGACGACGTCGTCCGGTCCCTCGCCGCGCGCCTGGTGGAGGGCGACGAATCGGCGCTCGAGGCGGTGTACGACCGCTGGTCCGCACTGATCCACACCTATGCACTCCGCGCCCTCGGTGACGCGCACGACGCCGAGGAGGTCACCCAGCAGGTCTTCGTGGCAGCGTGGCGCAGCCGCCACACCCTGACCCCGAGCCCCTCGGCGCTGCCCGCCTGGCTGGTCGGGATCGCTCGCCACAAGGTGGCCGACGTACGCGCCGCGCGCGCCCGCGACGCCGGCCGACTGGCGGCCGCGGTGGCGCTGCCGGAAGTCCGTCACGCCGAGGAGCAATCCAAGGACGACGAGGTCGCCGAACGACTGGTGGTGAGGCAGGCGGTCGAGGAGCTGCCTGACCCGCGCCGCACGATCGTCCTGCTCGCCTTCTGGGAGGAGCTCAGCCACGCCGAGATCGCCGAGAAGGTCGGCCTTCCTCTCGGCACCGTCAAGAGCCACGTACGTCGTGGCCTGATCAAGCTCCACCAGCAGCTCGAGGGGGTGCGCCATGACTCACGTCGACCTTGACGACCTCGCGGACCTCGTCCTCGACCCCGATGCCACCCCCGACTCCGTGCGCGAGCACGTCGAGTCGTGTCCCGAGTGCACCGACCGGCTGGCCGCCCTCTTCGACGTACGCCGGCTCACGTCCGGCGAGCCGTTGGTCGCCCCGCCCGCCCGGGTGCGCGAGCAGGTGCTGGCGCAGGTCAACGACGTGCCCGGGGACGCCCCGGTCCGCCCCGTGCCGCTGCAGGTGGCCGCCCCGCCTCCCGAGGTGGCGCGCCCGCGACGCCGGGTCCCGGTGTGGGCCGCCGGTCTCGCCGCAGGCGTCGCGCTCGTCGCGGGCCTGGGCCTGGGCCGGACAACGCTGGACGATGCGACCACGCCCGGGCGCGACGCCCCGGAAGCGGTCGTCGCGGCCGCCGACCTCACCGCGCTCGACAGCACCGCCGGACGCGGCGTCGCGCGCGCCGTCGAGTCCGACGACACGATCACCCTGCGCGTGCAGGCCAGCGAGCTGGGCGGCGAGGACGGCTTCCACGAGGTGTGGCTGATCAACGTCGACGGCGAGCGGATGGTCGCGCTCGGCGTGCTGGCCGACGGCGACGCCGGCGAGTTCCAGGTGCCGCGCGGGCTCCTCGACGAGGGCTACCTCGTCGTCGACATCTCCGTGGAGCCCGACGACGGCGACCCGACCCACTCCGGCGTCAGCCTGGCCCGCGGCGAGCTGGTCTGACCCATCCCCGCCCTCGGGGCGGGCGCTCCTCGACAACCGGCCCGCCGGGCACTAGGAACGAGGGATGAAGTGGAGGTACGCGATCCTCGGCGGCACCGTGGCGGCTGCGGCCGCCACCACGGTGCACGACCTGGTCCAGACGAAGCACGCGATCATCCGCAACTTCCCGGTGGTGGGCCACGCCCGCTACTTCCTCGAGCGGTTCGGCCCGGAGCTCCGCCAGTACATCGTCACCAGCAACGACGAGGAGCGTCCGTTCAGCCGCGACCAGCGGCGGTGGGTCTACGCCAGCTCCAAGCTGGAGAACAACTACTTCGGCTTCGGCACCGACAACGACGTCGAGACGGTCGTCGGCTACCCGATCATCAAGCACCGCACGTTCACCGGCCCCGGGGCGGCGACGATGCCCCACGCTCAGGAGGAGATCGTCCTGCCCTGCGCCAAGGTGATGGGCTCCGCCCGCGGACGTACGCACGCCTTCCGCCCGAGCTCGGTGGTCAACATCTCCGGGATGAGCTTCGGCTCGCTGTCCGGCAAGGCGGTCGAGTCGCTCAACAAGGGAGCGGCGATGGCCGGCTGCCTGCAGAACACGGGTGAGGGGGCGCTCTCCCCGCACCACCGCCACGGCGGCGACATCATCTTCCAGATCGGCACGTCCTACTTCGGGTGCCGCGACGACCGGGGCCGCTTCGAGATGGCCCGGCTCGTCGACCTCGTGCAGTCCGCCCCGGTCCGGGCGATCGAGGTCAAGCTGAGCCAGGGAGCCAAGCCCGGCCTCGGCGGGATGCTCCCCGGTGGGAAGGTCAGCCGCGAGATCGCCGAGATCCGCGGCATCCCGGAAGGGGTGGACTGTGCCTCACCGAGCCGGCACGAGGTGTTCCACGACGTCGACTCGATGCTCGACTTCGTCGAGTCCGTCGCCCAGGCCACCGGCCTGCCGGTCGGCATCAAGTCCGCGGTCGGCAACCTCACCATGTGGGACGAGCTGACCGCCGCGATGTCGAGCGGCGACCGCGGTGTCGACTTCGTCAACATCGACGGTGGTGAGGGCGGCACCGGCGCCGCGCCGATGATCTTCGCCGATTCCGTCGCCTATCCCTTCCGGATCGCCTTCGCCGAGGTCTACCGCCGCTTCGCCCACGCCGACCTGACCGACGACGTGGTCTTCATCGGCGCCGGCAAGCTCGGCATCCCGGAGAACGCCGTCGTCGCCTTCGCCCTCGGCGTGGACATGGTCAACGCCGGGCGCGAGGCGATGATGTCGATCGGGTGCATCCAGGCGCAGAAGTGCCACACCGACCACTGCCCGGTCGGCGTCGCCACCCAGAACCCGCGCTACACCCGCGGCCTCGACGTGAGCCTCAAGAGCGTCCGCGCCGCCAACTACGTACGGTCGCTGCGCCGCGACCTGCTCAAGGTCTCCGAGGCGATCGGGGTGGTGCATCCCGGCCTGATCTCCCCGCGCGACGTCGACATCGTCAGCGGCACCAGGTCGGCCCTCGGGCTGGCCGAGACGTACGGCTACGACCCCACACGACCGCGGCTCGGACCCGACCTGGTGCGCGAGATCGAGGCCATCATGGTCGCCCAGGACGCCACCTTCCCGGGGGCCGCGGAGGCCCACCACTGACCGCAGCCCGGGCCGGCCGTCAGCCGGCGCGCGAGCGGCGTACGGACTTGTCGTGGTGCTCGGGGATCGAGCCCAGCTCATCGAGGAAGTCGCGCGCCCACTTGGCCACATCATGGGTCAGGACCGTCTTGCGCATCGCCCGCATCCGACGCGACGTCTCCTTCTCGTCGGCGGCGAAGGCCTCGAGCAGCGTGGCCTTCATCCCGTCGATGTCGTAGGGGTTGACCAGCCAGGCCTGGCGCAGCTCGGCCGCGGCGCCGGCGAACTCCGAGAGCACCAGGGCCCCGTCGTTGTCGTAGCGGCAGGCGACGTACTCCTTGGCGACGAGGTTCATCCCGTCGCGGAAGGGCGTGACGACCATGACGTCGGCGGCACGGTAGAGCGCGGCCATCTCCTCGCGGGGATAGGAGGAGTGCATGTAGGAGATCGCCGGGCGTCCGATCCGGCCGTGGTCGCCGTTGATCCCGCCCACGAGCCGCTCGATGTCGTCGCGCAGGATGCGGTACTGCTCGACGCGCTCGCGCGAGGGGGTCGCCACCTGGACGAAGACGGCGTCCTCCACGTCGAGGTGCCCGTCACGCACCAGCTCGCCGAACGCGCGCAGCCTCGAGAAGATGCCCTTGGTGTAGTCGAGGCGGTCGACGCCGAGGAAGATCCGGCGCGGGTTGCCGAGGGCCTCACGGATCTCCGCGGCGCGCTTCTCGACGCCCTCGGACCTGGCCAGCTCCTCGAAGCCGGCGGTGTCGATCGAGATCGGGAAGGCCGTGGCCTTCACCGGGCGGCCGTCGGGGAGGTAGATCGTGTCGCGGTGGGTCTTGTGGCCCACCCGGCTGCGCACGAGGCGGACGAAGTTGGCCGCCGCACCGGGCAGCTGGAAGCCGATCAGGTCGGCGCCGAGGAGCCCCTCGAGGATCTGGCGGCGCCACGGGAGCTGGGAGAAGAGCTCTGCCGGCGGGAAGGGGATGTGGAGGTAGAAGCCGATCCGCAGGTCGGGTCGCTGCTCGCGCAGCATCTGCGGCACGAGCTGGAGCTGGTAGTCCTGCACCCACACGGTCGCCCCGTCGGCAGCCACCTCGGCCGCGCGGTCCGCGAAGCGACGGTTGACCTCGACGTAGGACTCCCACCACTCGCGGTGGAACTCCGGCTTGGCGATGACGTCGTGGTAGAGCGGCCAGAGCGTGCCGTTGGAGAAGCCCTCGTAGAACTCCTCCACCTCCCGGGCGCTCAACGAGACCGGCACGAGGGAGAGCCCGTCCTCGACGAACGGCTCGACCTCCTCGTCGTCCGCCGAGCCCGGCCAGCCGATCCATGCGCCGTCGTTGGCCCTCAGCACCGGCTCCAGCGCGGTCACCAGCCCGCCGGGGGAGCGGCGCCACGACACGGAGCCGTCGGGCAGGTGGACGCGATCGACGGGCAACCGGTTCGCCACGATCACGAGGTCTGCCTGATGGGCTGGGCTCACGTCGGCAACCCTAACGATGGCTGGTGACACGCAGGCCACCCCGAGGTGTCCTGCTCGTACGCGGGCCGTTCGGTCGCATCCGTCGGGTTTGTCCAGACGACTCGCCGGAGGCGAATGACATCGTTGTCGTTCGTCGCCTAGACTCACTTCCAGTCGACCCGGTCACGGGTGGACGTGGGGTCGAAGGAGGAGATGGCAGATGGACGCCGCCAAGCAGATCGCAGTCGAGCGGGAGGCTGCTGCCGGGCTGAGCCAGCGCGATCGCGAGATCCTCGAGTTCGAGCGCCACTGGTGGAAGTACGCCGGCGCCAAGGAGCAGGCCGTCCGCGAGAAGTTCGACATGTCCTCCACCCGCTACTACCAGGTCCTCAACGCGCTGATCGACCGTCCCGACGCGCTCGAGGCCGACCCGCTGCTCGTACGCCGGCTCCGCCGCCTGCGGGCCTCCCGCCAGCGCCAGCGCTCCGCCCGCCGCCTCGGCTTCGACGTCTGACCAACCACTCACGATCGGCACCTTCCCCATGGCCTCCTTCCCCAGTCCTGGCCGTCTCCCGATGCGTCGCCCTGCCCCCCGTGGGCGTGACGAGCGCGGCGTGGCCTTCCCGTCCCCGCTCGTGATGCTGTCGGTGCTCGCCGTCGCGATGGCGTCGATCACCTTCGTCGCCACCCGCGACCAGGCGCCCACCGAGCGTCGCATCGACACCGCGACCATCGCGAGCGCCGAGCAGTCGCCGAGCGCCGATCCCACGACCGAGCCCACGAAGCAGCCGAAGCCCAAGCCGCAGGTCACGCGCGGCGAGGTCTACGTCGAGGTCTTCAACAGCTCCGGCATCAAGGGCCTGGCCGCGTCGACCGCGCAGAAGGCCACCACGGTGGGCTGGGCGGTCGTCGGCGAGGACAACTGGTACGGCGTCGTCCCGACCACCACGGTCTACTTCCCGCCGCGGCTCAAGGCGGCCGGCAAGCAGCTGGCCCTCGACCTCGGCATCAAGCGCACCGCCCCGGCCGTGGGCGAGATGAAGCGCGACCGCCTGACGATCATCCTCACCACCGACGCACCTCGCTGATCTTCCCGTCTCGGACCGGTTCACCGGCGGTCCGCGCCGCGTGGTTGGCTTGGCGCATGGAGTTCACCTCCGACGACGCACGCGCCCACTACGACGCCGTACGCGCCGTCCTCGACGGTGTGGTCGTCGGGCTCGACTTCGACGGCACCCTGTCGCCCGTGGTCGACGACCCCGAGGCCGCCCGCCTGCACCCGGGCGCACCGGGCGTCCTGCTCGAGCTGGCCGAGGTGGTGCGCGCCGTCGCGGTGATCACCGGCCGCCCGGCGCGTCAGGCCATCGCGATGGGCGACCTCGACGCGCTGGGCAACGCCATGCTCGACCGCGGTGCTGAGCTGTTCGTCTTCGGGCAGTACGGCAACGAGCGCTGGTCGGCGACCGAGCAGCGAATCCGCTCGCCGCGGCCGCCCGCCGGGCTGGCGAGCTTCGAGCGCGAGCTCCCCGCCGTGCTGCGTACGGCCGGTGCCGCGGACGCGTTCGTGGAGGAGAAGGGCCTCGCCGTCGCGGTGCACACGCGGAGGATGGCCGACCCAGCCGAGGCACTGGAGCGGCTGAGGGGCCCCGTCGCGGCCCTGGCCGAACGGCACCACCTCACCATCGAGCCCGGGCGCAACGTCCTCGAGATCCGGTCCGGCGACATGCACAAGGGGCAGGCCGTACGCGCGTTCGTCGCCGAGCAGCAGGCCACCGGCATCGTCTTCGGCGGCGACGACCTCGGCGACATCGAGGCCTTCGAGGCGGTGCGCGCCCTGCGGGACGAGGGCCTGCCGGGCCTCGTCGTCTGCTCCGCGTCGCACGAGCAGCCCGACCTGGTCGAGCTGGCCGACGTCGTCGTCGACGGCCCGGGCGGCATCGTCGAGCTGCTCAGTCGGCTGTCGTTCCCCTTGCGCGCCTGACCCGCTCTGCCACGCGCCCGGTGAGCGAGTCGAGGGTGAGGGCCGCGACGAGCAGGATGTGTGGGAGGTAGAGCACCACGTAGCGAGCCCGCGCCTCGAAGAGCAGCAGGAACGCGATCAGCATCAGCACGCTGATCCGAGCGGCGGCGGGCACCGGCCCGTCGACGTCGTCGCGTCGGGCGAGGGGCGTGAGCGCCAGCAGCAGGAGGACCACGATCCACGCGCCCTGCCAGGTGGTGAAAAGCGCGGGCCAGAGGTCGCCGCCGAGGAAGAACCAGTCCTGGACCTGCCGGCTCACCGGATCGGTGGCGGTCCAGGGCATCGGGTCGAGGACCATGCCGCCCTCGCCCCACATGAAGAAGGACCCGTCCCCGACGAACCAGGCGGCCTTGTCCCACAGGAACTCCGGGTAGCCGACCGGACCCATGTCGGCCACCCGCTCGAGGTAGCGCTCGACGTTGAACCGCGTGCGCCCGAGACCGGGCTCCAGGGTGCGGGTCTCGGCGATGTCGTCCTCGTCGTAGACGCCGTAATAGTCGTTGTAGGGGCCGGGGCTCGACTGGGCACCCATCTTGAGGAAGTGGCTCGCGTCGAGCCGGAAGGACGGCTCGACCTCGGAGGAGGCCGCCCTGCCCTCCACGCCGTCAACCGCGTACGACACCGCGGCGGAGGCGACCAGGATGCCCGCAAGCGCGGCGCCGGCGTACGCCGCTCCGGCGCGCAGCGTCGACCTCGACGGGCGTCGGCCGGCGACCACCGCCACCAGCGCCACGGCACCCAGGACGAAGATTGCCGTGGGCTTGACCTGGTAGCCGATGAGGCCGGTCGCGGCCATCGCGGCCCAGAGCAGGGCGCGCCGCCACGGGGCGGCTCCCTCGGCCCGCTCGAGGCTGAACAGGAAGAGCACGAGCGCGGTGAACGGCATGGCCAGGGTGTCGGAGTAGGGCACGGCGACCCACGGCGAGAGCCCGATGAAGAGCCACGACAGGCCGAGCAGGACGTACGCCGTCGCGGGTCGCGCCATCCGCCGCGCGGCCAGGTAGGTCAGGCACACCGAGACGGTCAGGGCCACGGCGTTGAGCACCACGGCCGCCGTGAGCACGTCCTGGCCGCCCAGCGCGAGCCAGACGTCGTACCAGTGCGCGAGCACGCTGATCAGCAGCCAGTTGTTGGGGTACGCCGCCATGTAGTCCGACAGCCCGACGCCCAGCGGGAGCTCCAGCGCGAAGGTCCCGGCGATGGTGTGGACGATCCCCGCGTCGAAGCCCGGTGGGATCGCGATGGCGTGGCCGACGGCGTACTGCACGACCACGAGCGCGGCAGCGTTGCCGCACACCAGCGCCCGCCGGGCCCAGGGGTGCTGCTCGAGCCACGGGACGGCACGGCGTACGCCGAGCGCGAGGGCCGGCAGCGCGACCGCGCACAGCGCCGCGGCCAGGAAGACGTACGTGCGGGACCAGCGGTAGGGACCGTAGAGCGGGTCGAGGAGGACGTGGAGCAGGACCAGCCCGACGACCACCGACAGCAGCCAGACAGCCGCCCGCCTCACGACTCGGCTCCGCGCTGGCGGAAGACCACCCGGTCGTACCACGTGAAGTTCCAGACGAGACCGACGGCGATCGCGGCGACCTTGCCGAGCCACAGCACCTCGTCGCCCTCGTGGCCGAGGTGGCGGCCGACCGCGGCCGTGCCGAAGATGACGAGCGGGTGGAGCACCCAGAGGCCGACGAGCGTGACCGCGAGGAACGGCACCACCGTCTCGCGGGCGGGCCGCTCGGACCTGAACGACCACGCACGGTTGACGAAGAAGCTGAAGGTCATGCCCGACGTGGTCGAGACGGTGTTGGCCGCGAGCACGCCGAGGCCGGCCGCGGTGAGGACGGTGAAGAGCACGAGGTCGATCAGGGTGTTCACGACCCCGACCAGGGCGAACCGTCCGGCCCGGCTCCCTGTCACCAGGGGTCGCCGATGGTGTCGGCGACGCTGTAGAGCGGCCGGTCCTGCACCTCGACGTAGACCCGCCCGAGGTAGCTGCCGAGGATGCCGAGCATCGAGATCTGCACGCCGCCGATCAGGAAGAGGGTGATGGCGAGGAACGCCCAGCCGGGGACGGCGTTCTCCGGGTAGGCGAGGCGGACGACGAGCGCGTACACGATCCCGAGCAGGCTGAGCAGGCTGAACGCCATCCCGACCCGGCTGATCAGCTGCAGCGGGGCGGTCGAGAAGCCGAAGATCCCGTCGCCGGCGAGCTTGACCATCTTGCTGATCGGGTAGCCGGTGCTGCCGCCGTGCCGCTTGTCGCGGTGGAACGGCACCGCGACCTGGGTGAAGCCGACGTGGCTGACCATGCCGCGCAGGAAGCGGTTGTGCTCGCGGTAGAGCCGGAGCTCGTCGACGACCTTGCGGTCGAGCAGCCGGAAGTCGCCGGTGTTGCGCGGGATGTCGATGGAGGCGGCGCGCGTCAGCACCCGGTAGAAGACGTGGGCCGTGGCGCGCTTGAAGGCCGAGTCGTCGCGCGTCAGGCGCTGGGCGTAGACGACGTCCGCACCCGCCTCCCAGGCCGCGACGAGGTCGAGGCTGACGCGCGGCGGGTCCTGGAGGTCGGTGTCCATGATGATCGCGGCGTCGGCGTGGCAGGCGTCGAGCGCGGCGGTGACCGCCTTCTGGTGGCCGAAGTTGCGCGACAGGGCGAGCACCACGACGCGCGGGTCCCGGTCGTGCAGGCCCTTGAGCACCGCCAGCGACCCGTCGCTCGACCCGTCGTCGACGTAGAGGAACTGCACGTCGTAGCGATCCTCGAGGTGCGCGGCGCTCTCGACGAGCGCGGCGTGGAAGACCTCGATGTTCTCCGCCTCGTCGTAGACCGGGAGGAGGAACGAGATCGTACGGCGGGTCGAGGGGGCAGTGGTGTCGCTCATCGCGGGCACCGTATCCGACCGGGACCCCCATCCAGATGGTGGACGTGATGTGCACATCGTGAGACGGCCTGCCTACTCTGGTCCTGCTCATCACGAGGGACTGAGGGAACGGCCCGACGAAGTCCCGGCAACCACCCATGATGCCTCCTGCCCGGATCCATCCGGCAGTTCATGGGAGCAGGTGCCAAATCCGACCCGCGAGAGTCGCGGGGACAGATGAGAAGGAGGACTTCATGAGCACCCTGCTGGACGAGACCACCACCCACACCTTGCGTGAGGGTGCCTTCGGCAACGCCCGCGCGCTGGCCTGCCGCGAGTGCGGGCACGAGGTCGCCCTCGGCCCGTCGTACGCCTGTCCGGAGTGCTTCGGCCCCCTCGAGGTGGCCTATGACTTCCCGGAGGTGACCCGTGAGGAGATCGCCGCCGGCCCGGCGAACATCTGGCGCTACAAGGCGCTGCTCCCGGTGCCGTCGGACATCGAGCAGAGCCCGAACATGGAGCCCGGCTACACCCGGCTCCTCAAGGCCCACAACCTCGGCCGCGAGCTCGGCATCGACAACCTCTGGGTCAAGGACGACTCGACCAACCCGACCAACTCGTTCAAGGACCGCGTGGTCGCCTGCGCCCTGAGCGCCGCCCGCGAGCTCGACGCCAAGGTGTTCGCCTGCCCGTCGACCGGCAACCTGGCCAACGCCGTCGCCGCGGCAGGGGCCCGCGCCGGCATCACGACCGTCGTCTTCATCCCGAGCAACCTCGAGCAGCCCAAGCAGGTCAACTCCGCCGTCTACACCGACCGCCTCGTGGCCGTCGACGGCAACTACGACGACGTCAACAAGCTCGCCTCGGAGATCGCCGGCGAGGAGGAGGGCTGGGCGTTCGTCAACGTCAACGTCCGCCCGTTCTACGCCGAGGGGTCCAAGACGCTGGGCTACGAGATCGCCGAGCAGCTCGGCTGGCGCCTGCCCGACCAGATCGTCATCCCCGTCGCGTCCGGCTCGCAGCTGACCAAGGTCGACAAGGCGTTCCAGGAGCTCATCAAGCTCGGGCTCGTCGAGGACAAGCCCTACAAGGTCTTCGGCGCGCAGGCCACCGGCTGCTCCCCGGTGTCCGTGGCCTACAAGGCCGGCACCGACGCGATCCGCCCGGTCAAGCCCGACACCATCGCCAAGAGCCTCGCGATCGGCAACCCGGCCGACGGCATCTACGTCCTCGACGTCTGCCGCCGCACCGGTGGTGCGGTCGAGGACATCAGCGACGACGAGGTCCGCGAGGCCATCGTCCTGCTCGCCCGTACGGAGGGCATCTTCACCGAGACCGCCGGCGGCACGACGGTCGGCGTGCTCAAGAAGCTGGTCGAGACCGGCCAGCTCGACACCTCGCTGGAGACCGTCGTCATCAACACCGGGCACGGGCTCAAGACCCTCGATGCCGTGTCCGACCGCGTCGGCGCCGTCGCCACCATCGCCCCGTCCTACGACGCCTTCGTCGCGGCCAAGATCATCTGAGGAGAAGATAGATACATGAGCGTGTCCGTCCGGATCCCGACCATCCTACGCACCTACACCGGCGGCGAGTCCGAGGTGAGCGCCGAGGGCGACACCCTGGCCGCGGTGCTCGACGACCTCGACGCCCGCTACTCCGGCATCAAGGGCCGCATCCTCGACGAGGCGGGCGCCCTGCGCCGGTTCGTCAACGTCTACGTCGGCAACGACGACGTGCGCTTCCTCGACGACCTCGCGACGCCCACCCCGGACGGCGTACAGATCTCGGTGATCCCCGCGGTCGCCGGCGGCTGAGACACCCGGGCGGAACCGGATCGACCCCGCGGCACGTCGTAGGGCCATGACGACGATGAAGCACGTCCTGACCGCAGCCCTCGTCCCGCTCGCCCTGGTCGTGAGTGGATGGAGCGCCGGTGCGACGCCCGCGGTCGCGGCGGACCCGCAGCCCGTCCAGCCGTTCGTGCCGGGCATCAACGAGGACCCCGAGCTGTCCACGGCCTGGCAGGAGTGGCAGTCCAAGGAGATCGAGGACTACGTCATCTCGGTCCGCGTCAGCTGCTTCTGCGTCCCCGCGAAGCCCGTCGTGACCATCATCCGCGGTGACCGCATGATCAAGGTCACGCAGGGCGACCGGCGGCTGCGGCCCCGCCGCGGCTCCTCGATGGACGAGCTCTTCAGCATGATCCGCGAAGCGACCGCCGCCTCCGACTCCGTGACGGTCGACTACGCCCGCCGCGGCGTCCCGAAGTCCATCGCGATCGACCCGAGCACGATGGTCGCCGACGACGAGACCTACTACACGGTCTCGGTCGTCCGCAGCGACTGAGTTCAGGGCGCTCGTACGTCGACCACGGCAGCGTTGCCGCGACCGTCGATGCGCACCTCGGCGACCGCCCCGTCGCTCAGCAGCTGCTCGGTCTCCCGGGCCTCGTCCTGCGGCAGGAAGAAGCTCTCGATGCCGCACCTGATCTGCCACGAGCGGTCGTCGCAGGCGAGGTAGGGACCGTCCTCGGGGCGCTCGCGCGTCCACGCGTCGGCGGCCCACACGCCGTCCTCCTCGACGAGGGTGACGTAGACGGCACCCTCCTCACCGTCCTCGAGCGTCCCGAGGCCGGGGTTCCCGAACGACTGGGAGTCGTCGTGGCGCAGGTCCGGGTAGTCGAGGGCGACGTACGCGCCGCGGAACGGGTCGATCGGGTCGAGCGGCGCGACCTTCATCAGGTAGGTGTCGCCGAGGGTGCGGGCCGAGAGCTGGGGTGCGACGGCCACGCCGACCAGGGCCAGCTGGCCGACGGCGATCAGGGCGGTGACGGCGGTGCGGTTCATCGGGCTGCTCCATCGGTGTGTGTGTCGGTGTCGGTGTCGAGCGCCTGGACCAGCTCGCGCCGGGCCCGGTCGAAGAGGAAGCCGCTGCCGAGGAAGACCGTGCCGAGCACCACGAAGAGCCAGGCGCCGGTCACGATCGGGGCGAAGACGGCGAAGCTCTGGAAGGTCGTGAAGACCACGAGCCCGCCCATCGCCATCCAGGTGAGGGCGGTGTGCTCGCGCACGGTGCCGAGCGCCACCAGGGCGACGGCCAGCACGACGTACGCGGCCACCGAGACCGCGGCGTGCATCCAGTCGGACGCATCCACGTCGCTCGTGTCGGACCCAGTCGACCAGAGGCCGAGCAGGGTCGCGACGCCTAGCACCACGACGGCGCCGGCCGGCTCGAGGGCACGGGCCCCCCGCGCCACGACGGCGGCGGCGACTGCTGCGACGCCGGCCGCGACGAGCGCGCCCACCAGCCACGGCGACCAGGTCAGGCCGTCCTCACCGATGTCGGGGATGGCAGCGGCGAAGAGCGAGAGCAGCGCCATGGCGCCGGCGACCGTGCGCCAGGCCCAGGCGAAGGAGTCGAGACGGCCGTCGTGCAGGACGGCGAGGCCGGCGGCCAGCACGGCGGCGGCGCCGAAGAGCACGACGACCGCGAGGCCGCTCTGCTCGTCCCAGAGCGGCTGCGCGAACCACCACGTGACCCCGGCGAGGATGCCGACGAGGAACGGGGCGTACGCGCGGACGGCGTACGCGTGCAGCAGGGCGCCGACGGCCCACAGCCCGATGAGGCGCGGCTCGAAGGCGGGCACCTGTAGGGACTGGGCGGCCTGGAAGAGGACCGCACCGATGCCGAGGGCGGCCAGGAGGCGTACGGCCCCGACGAGCGGGCGTGAGGCCTGGCGCGAGGCGAGGAGCTCACCGCCGGCGAGGAACGACAGCCAGAGGACGGTCACCGCGACGAAGCGGGCGACGGGGGAGAGCTGGTCGAGGTTGGCGGCGACCAGCCAGATGAGGCCGATGCCGACGAAGCCGCCACCGAGGTAGAGCAGCACGCGGCCGACGCTGAACCTCGTGTGGTCGGAGGCGGTGTAGTGCCGGGAGATGCGGTCGGCCTGGTCGGGCGTGATGATGCCCTGGGAGGTCCAGTCGGCGACCTCGGAGCGCAACCAGGCGAGCTGGCGCGGTGGAACAGGGCGGGTGGTCAGGACTGCGGAGTCGCTCATGAGCCCAGCGTGACGAACCCGGGGCCTGTTGTCGTGAGTACATGGACCCAGGTTGGGGGTGTCGTTGGGCCATCCGTCGCCCGTAGTTGACCGCCGGTCCATGTCGGTGTGGTTGATGGGTGGGGTGGCGACCAAGCACCTGACCCGGGCCGGCGCCGCCCTCGCGGTGGTGGGCGGCGTCGGCGGCGCGACGGCGTACGCCGCCCGCGAGCTGCTGCAGCGGCAGGCCGCGCAGGCACGGCGCGCGATCGGCAAGCCGCTGGGCGAGCAGGCGCCATCGGCCGACAAGCACTACAAGAAGAAGTACGGGGAGCCGGTGGACCTGCTCGTCCTGGGCGACTCGATCGCCGCCGGCCTCGGCGCCGAGCGTGCCAAGCACACGCTCGCGGGCCGGCTGGCCCGCGGTGTCGCCCGGCACGCGGGACGGTCGGTGCGCCTGCGTACGGCGGCGGTCGTGGGCTCGGAGAGCAGCATGCTGGCGACGCAGCTCGCCTCGCTGCCCGCGACGTACAGGCCCCATGTCGCGGTGATCGTCGTCGGCGGCAACGACGTCACGCACCGGGTGCCGGTGGCCGACTCCGTACGACACCTGGCCGAGGCCATCGACGACCTCCGCGGGCGCGGTGCCGAGGTGGTCGTCGGGACCTGCCCCGACCTCGGCGCGCTGCGACCGGTGCCGCAGCCGTTGCGGGCGCTCGGCTCGCGGGCCTCGCGCCAGCTCGCGGCGGCCCAACGGGTGGTCGCCCTGGAGCACGGCGCGCGGGTGGTGTCGCTCGCGCACGTGGTGGGACCGTTCTTCATCACCAATCCCGAGGAGATGTTCAGCCTCGACCGCTTCCACCCCAGCGCGCACGGCTACAAGCGCACCGCCAAGGCGATGCTGCCGTCGGTGCTTGCAGCGCTGGGTGTGGTGCAGCATCTGCCGTTCGGGCACCACGCACCCGGGCAGCGCGGGTCAGGTTAGGGTTCCCGGGTGCGCACCACTGCTCGACGAGCCGGCCAGGCCGTCAAGAAGGCGGCCCAGAAGGCCAGCCGCATGCAGGACCCGCCCGCACCTCCGTCGCAGCCCGCGCCTGCCAGCGCCGTGGCCGACCCGAAGGCCGAACGCCGCCGCCGGTTGCTGGCCAGCAACCTGACCGAGCTCGCGGTCGAGTTCCGCACCGACAAGTGGGGCGTGCACCGCTACACCCCCCACTACGAGCGGCACCTCCAGCACCTGCGCGGCGACTCCTTCACGCTGCTCGAGCTCGGCATCGGCGGCTACAAGAAGCGGCGCAAGAGCGGCGCCTCGATGAAGATGTGGCGCTGGTTCTTCCCGCGCGCCACGATCGTCGGCCTCGACATCGAGGACAAGACGTGGCTGACCCGCGGGCACATCCACACCTACCTCGGCGACCAGACCGACCCGGAGATCCTGCACCGCATCATCGAGGAGCAGGGCGCCCCGCTCGTCGTCATCGACGACGGCAGCCACATCCCGGCCCACGTCCGGGAGTCCTTCCGGATCCTGTTCCCCCTGCTGCCCGACGGCGCGATCTACTGCATCGAGGACATCCAGACGTCCTACTGGCCCGCCTGGGGCGGCGAGCTCGACCCCCGTGCTCCCGGCACCTCGATGGACCTCGTCAAGGACCTCATCGACGGCCTCAACCACGAGGAATTCCTCGTCGAGGGCTACGAGGCGACCTACACCGACCAGTGGGTCAGGGGCGTGCACTGCTACCACAACCTCGTGATCATCGAGAAGGGTGACAACCGCGAGGGCACCAACCGCGACGACGTCGCCCACGAGCTGTACGGCGCCTCCGAGCTGCCCGAAGCATGACTGCCCCCGCATGACCGTCCTCCTCGCGACCAGCGGTGACCTGCCGCAGGGCGAGCCCGGCGCGCCCGCACTCGACGCTGCCCTCGCCGAGCGCGGCATCGACTTCGCCTGGGTGCGGTGGGACGACCCGGCCGTGGACTGGGCCGCAGCGGACCTCGTCGCCGTACGCTCCACGTGGGACTACGTCGAGCGACCGGCGGACTTCCTCGGCTGGGCGGCCTCGCTCGACCAGTCCCGGCTGCTCAACGGCGCCGACGTCTTCGCGTGGAACCACGACAAGCGCTACCTCCTCGACCTCGACGACCTGCCGGGCGTCCCGACCGCCTGGGTCGCCAGCGCCACGCAGCTGGTCGCCGCGGTCGACGGCCTCGGCACGGCTGTCGTGAAGCCGGCCATCGGCGCCGGCGGGCAGGGCCTGGCGGTCCTGCAGGCCGGGCTCGACGAGGACCAGGCAGCACCCCATGTCGAGGGTGGGCCGGTCGTCGTCCAGCCGCTCGTCGAGTCGATCCACACCCACGGCGAGGTGTCGGTCTACGTCATCGACGGCCGCGTCACCGCGCGGTTCGACAAGGTGCCGGCCGGCACCGGCGAGATCCGCGTCCACGAGGAGTTCGGCGGGCAGGTGCGCGAGGTGCCGACGGGCGAGGTCGGCCCGCTCGCACTGAGGGCGTACGACGCCATGGCGCGACGCTTCGGCCGGCCGATCGACTACCTGCGTGTCGACCTCCTCCACTGGCAGGGGGACTGGGTCGTCAGCGAGCTCGAGCTGATCGAGCCCGGGCTCTACCTCGACGTCTCGCCCGCCAATGCGGGACCGTTCGCGGACCTCGTTGTCGCGCACCTCCAACCTCGCGAGTCGCGCACGCGTTGAGGTGGTCATGGAGCAACGGTTGGGCGATCGCGAGTCGTTCACGGCGTGGGCGACCCTCCGCCGTCCCCACCTGCTCCGGACCGCGAGCTTCCTGACGGGCGACCCCGGCCTGGCCGAGGACCTCGTCCAGGAGGCGCTGACCAAGGTGGCGCAGCGCTGGCCACGGCTGCGCGACGGCCATCCCGATGCGTACGCCCGACAGATCCTGGTGCGCGACAACGTCTCCTGGTGGCGTCGCGCCCGTTTCGAGGTGGCCTCCGAGATTGTTGACCCGGGTCGCACGCCCGCGGGCGACTCCGCCGTAGAGCGACGCATGGTGCTCCTCGGGGCCCTCGGTCGCCTCACCGACCGGCAGCGGGCCGTCCTCGTTCTGCGCTACTTCGACGACCTCTCCGAGGCCGAGATCGCGCAGGCCCTCGGTGTCTCCACCGGCACCGTCAAGAGCACCGCCCACCTGGCCCTGCGCCGTTTGCGCGAGCTCGCTCCCGAGCTCAGCGACCTGCTCTTCCTGGAGACCTCATGACCGACACCGACCTCCGCGACCTGTTCCGCGCCGCGGCCCCCGACCAGGACCTGCAGGACCCGGCTGCCATCGACCGGGCCTGGCGTGACGGCACCCGTCGTCGCGTCGGGTCGCGGGTCGGCGTCGTCGCCGCGACCGCCGCGGCAGCCGCAATTGTCACCGGTGTGGCCGTGCTGGCGAGTCCCGGCGGCCGGGTGGCACCGGCGCCGGCCCCCTCCACGTCGCCCACGCCGTCCGCCACAGCCTCGGCGACCGGTCAGGCTCCGGTGGCACGCCCGGCTGGTGAGTACGCCGGAGCACCGATCTGGTGGGCACCCTCCGCGGTGGAGGAGGCCGATCTTCCCGTGCTCCCCGTCGCCGGTCTCCCCGCCGTGATCAACCTCGAGGGAGCCGAGGTCGTCGGATCCGTCGGGGAGCCGGTGGTCGCGCTGTTCGCGGGCCGCGGGGAGCGGGTGCTCGCCCTGACCGAGAGCCAGCGGGCGGTCGAGATCGACATCTCGCGGCTCGAGCCGGTGACCGACGAGGAGGGCAACGGGCGTACCCCGCTGTCGCACGCCAGCCTGTCCGGTGACCGGCTCCGTGCCTTCTTCGTACAGGACAGTTCGATCGAGGTGCTGGACCTGATGACCGGCGCCTGGACGACGGTCGACACCCCGGACTGGCTGGCGGAGGGTGCGCGGTGGCTGATGACGAACCAGATATGGGTGCCTGACGCGCTGGGCGACGACTCATCTGGGGTCGTGCACAGCCTGGACGGGGAGACCTCGGTCGCCGACGTCGACTGGGTGCAGGGCTGGACGGGAGCCGACGAGCCATGGGGCCCAGTCGCCGTGGGCCGGGCAGGCACGGCGCAGGCGGCCTTCCTCGCCGGCGGCGTGTCCGGCGGCTCGGTCAGCAATCCGCAGGCGCTCATGGTGGACCGGCACGGCGACCGCACCGCGCTGGCGCTCGACTACGGCTTCGGCGGCGACGGGACCCGCAGCAAGGGGTGCTGCCTCCCGCTGGGGTGGATCGGCGGGGACACCGTCCTCTTCTCCTCATCCAGCACGGAGGGCCAACGGATCCTGGCCTGGGACGTCGGCACCGAGGACGTCCACCTCGTCAGCGAGATCGTGGGCCGGGTCAGCATCGCCCAGCTCGCCGACCTCTCGTGACGGCCGCGCCGACGAGCCTCTGAGGCGTTTGCACTCTCGGGGGTCGAGTGCTAAACATGACGCTGGCACTCTCGTCATGAGAGTGACAACGACCCAGGTGATGCTGAGGTCCGCAGATGCCGGCGTGAATGGATCGCCGGGGGAGCGGATCGTCCGTCGCGGGCAGCCTGCCTGGTGTCGACACACAGACTCACGTCGATAGGAATCGCACGCGATATGGCCAAGCTGATTGCTTTCAACGAGGAGGCCCGCCGCGGCCTCGAGCGGGGTATGAACACCCTCGCCGACGCCGTCAAGGTCACCCTCGGCCCCAAGGGCCGCAACGTCGTCCTGGAGAAGAAGTGGGGAGCCCCCACGATCACCAACGACGGCGTCTCGATCGCCAAGGAGATCGAGCTGGAGGACCCCTACGAGAAGATCGGCGCCGAGCTGGTCAAGGAGGTCGCCAAGAAGACCGACGACGTCGCCGGTGACGGCACGACGACGGCCACCGTCCTGGCCCAGGCCATGGTCCGCGAGGGCCTGCGCAACGTCGCGGCCGGCGCGAACCCGATGGGTCTCAAGCGCGGCATCGAGGCCGCCGTCGCCGCCGTGTCCGAGCAGCTGCTCAGCATGGCGAAGGACGTCGAGACCAAGGAGCAGATCGCGTCCACGGCGTCGATCTCCGCTGCTGACACCACCGTCGGCGAGATCATCGCCGAGGCGATGGACAAGGTCGGCAAGGAAGGGGTCATCACCGTCGAGGAGTCCAACACCTTCGGGCTGGACCTCGAGCTGACCGAGGGCATGCGCTTCGACAAGGGCTACATCTCGGCCTACTTCGCCACCGACCTCGAGCGCATGGAGGCCGTGCTGGAGGACCCGTACGTCCTCATCGCCAACTCCAAGGTGTCGACGGTCAAGGACCTCCTGCCCCTGCTGGAGAAGGTCATGCAGTCCGGCAAGCCGCTGCTGATCATCGCCGAGGACGTCGACGGCGAGGCGCTGTCGACCCTGGTCGTCAACAAGATCAAGGGCACCTTCCGCTCCGTCGCCGTCAAGGCGCCGGGCTTCGGTGACCGTCGCAAGGCCATGCTCCAGGACATCGCCATCCTCACCGGTGGCCAGGTCATCTCCGAGGAGGTCGGCCTCAAGCTCGACACCGCCGGTCTGGAGCTGCTCGGCCAGGCCCGCAAGGTCGTCATCACCAAGGACGAGACCACCATCGTCGAGGGTGCCGGCGACCAGGGCCAGATCGAGGGCCGGGTCAACCAGATCCGCGCCGAGATCGAGAAGTCGGACTCCGACTACGACCGCGAGAAGCTCCAGGAGCGCCTCGCCAAGCTGGCCGGCGGCGTGGCCGTCATCAAGGTCGGCGCGGCCACCGAGGTCGAGCTCAAGGAGCGCAAGCACCGCATCGAGGACGCTGTCCGCAACGCCAAGGCTGCGGTCGAGGAGGGCATCGTCGCCGGAGGCGGCGTGGCGCTCGTCCAGGCCGGCACCGAGGCGTTCGCCAAGCTCGACCTCACCGGCGACGAGGCCACGGGTGCCAACATCGTCCGCGTGGCGATCGAGGCCCCGCTCAAGCAGATCGCGATCAACGCCGGTCTTGAGGGTGGCGTCGTGTCCGAGAAGGTGCGCAACCTCCCCGCGGGTCACGGCCTCAACGCCGCGACCGGTGACTACGTCGACATGATCGCCGAAGGCATCATCGACCCGGCCAAGGTCACCCGCTCGGCGCTGCAGAACGCCGCGTCGATCGCCGCGCTGTTCCTCACCACCGAGGCGGTCGTGGCCGACAAGCCCGAGAAGGCTTCGGCCATGGGCGGCGGCGACGGCGGAATGGGCGGAATGGGCGGAATGGACTTCTGAGCGAAGCGAAGAAGCTTCAGCTCGGCTGATCCGTCCCCCAGCCACACAGCTCCACCAGCAGGGCCTCCGCTTTCGGCGGGGGCCCTGCTGCATTCTCCGGGCGCACCTGTCTGGACCTCTGCTGAATCGTGATCTGCGCGTCACACGTACGCGCGTATCGACCCCTTACTGTGAGCCCGACGACGCATTCCGTCGTCCCCATGCATTCGCGTGAAGGGGCACTGCATGAGCACAACGGCCGTCGAGCTGGTCGGACTCAGCAAGTCCTTCGGCGACGTCACGGCTGTCGACGGCGTGGACCTGGAGATCCGCGACGGCGAGTTCTTCTCCATGCTCGGTCCCAGTGGCTCGGGCAAGACCACCGTGCTGCGGATGATCGCGGGCTTCGAGCAGCCGACCTCGGGCCGGGTGCACCTCGCCGGCCAGGACGTCACCGGCCGGCCCCCGTTCGCCCGCGACGTCAACACGGTGTTCCAGGACTACGCGCTCTTCCCGCACATGGACGTGCTGGCCAACGTCGAGTACGGGTTGCGGGTCAAGAAGGTCCCGCGTGCCGAGCGCCGCGAGCGGGCGACTGCGGCCCTCGAGGCGGTCCAGCTCGGCGACCTCGCCGCGCGACGGCCCACCCAGCTCTCGGGCGGGCAGCGCCAGCGCGTCGCCCTCGCGAGGGCGCTGGTCAACCGGCCCAAGGTGCTGCTCCTCGACGAGCCGCTCGGCGCCCTCGACCTCAAGCTGCGCCGGTCGATGCAGCTCGAGCTCAAGCAGATCCAGCGCGACGTCGGCATCACCTTCGTGTTCGTGACCCACGACCAGGAGGAGGCGCTCACGATGAGTGACCGGATCGCGGTCTTCCGCGATGGTCGCATCGAGCAGGTGGCCGCTCCGGCCGACCTGTACGAGAGCCCGGCCTCGCCGTTCGTGGCGGGATTCGTCGGCACCTCCAACCTGCTGGAGGGCGAGGCCGCGCACACGGTGCTCGGCCGTCGAGGTGTCTTCAGCATCAGGCCCGAGAAGATCCACCTCGGTGACGAGGTGGGCGACGACGACGCCACGGCACCCGGGGTCGTGCAGGACGTGGTCTACCTCGGCTCGGTCAACCACTACCTGGTCGAGCTCGATGCCGGGCCGACCCTCACCGTGCTGCGCCAGAACCTGCGCGGCACCACGCACGAGGCCATGGCTCTCCGCGGTCAACGGGTCACCGTCGGCTGGGCCCCCGAGCACGTCATCGAGCTCGACCAGGAACGGCAAGGACAACAGCACCAGGAGTTGGAGGAGTCATGAGGAGATCCACGATCACCCGCGCGGCGACAGGAGCGGTGCTCGCGCTGGTCCTGACCGGATGCGGGACGTCCAGCGGGGACGACGACGGCGGAGGCGGCGGCGCCACCGGCTCCGAGGAGCAGGGCGGGTTCACCGCCCCCGACATCGAGATGGCCGAGTCCCTCGGCGACAACGAGGGCACCCTCAGCGTGCTCGCGTGGCCCGGCTACGCCGAGGACGGCTCGACCGACAAGTCGGTCGACTGGGTCACGCCGTTCGAGGAGGGGACGGGCTGCCAGGTCGAGGTGAAGTACTTCGGCACGTCGGACGAGGCCGTCAGCCTGATGAAGTCCGGGCAGTACGACGTGGTGTCGGCGTCCGGTGACGCCTCGCTGCGCCTGATCGCGGGCGGTGACGTCGCGCCGGTCAATACCGACCTCATCGACAACTACGCCGACGTGTGGTCGTTCCTCAAGGACCGCGACTGGAACTCCGTCGACGGGCAGATGTACGGCGTGCCCCACGGCTACGGCGCCAACCTGCTGATGTACAACACCGATGAGGTCGACCCCGCGCCCACGAGCTGGAGCTCGGTCTTCGACGACGCCGGCACCTACAGCGGCAAGGTGACGTCGTACGACTCGCCGATCTACATCGCCGACGCGGCGCTGTACCTGATGAACACGCAGCCCGACCTGGGCATCAAGGACCCCTACTCCCTCGACGCCGACCAGCTGGCGGCTGCCGTGGACCTGCTGAAGCAGCAGCGCGAGCACGTCGGCGAGTACTGGTCGGACTACCTCAAGGAGACGCAGGCCTTCAAGACCGGCGACTCGGTCATCGGCACCACGTGGCAGGTGATCGCCAACCTCGCCCAGTCGGAGGGCGCAACCGTCGAGGCGTTCCTCCCCGACGAGGGATCCACCGGCTGGTCGGACACCTGGATGGTGTCGTCGAAGACCGAGGCGCCCAACTGTGCGTACGCGTGGCTCAACCACATCGTCAGCCCGGAGGCCAACGCCGCGGTCGCCGAGTGGTTCGGCGAGGCGCCGGCCAACGAGAAGGCGTGTGACCTCACCAGTGACGGCTTCTGCGAGTCGTACCACGCCGGTGACGAGGCCTACGCCGAGAAGATCCACTACTGGACGACGCCGATCGAGCAGTGCCTGGACGGGCGTACGGACGTGACGTGCACGACGTACCAGGACTGGACGCAGGCCTGGACCGAGATCAAGGGCTGACGCGTTGGCCCAGCAGCAGGACGGACGACCGGGAGGCGGTGTGGCACTCCGCGCAGGGGTGCTGCACCGCCGTCCCCGGCTCCGCCTCGGGCTGCTGCTGGGGCCGCCGATGTTGTGGCTCGGGGTGCTCTACCTCGGGTCGCTGGCGGCGCTCTTCATCACGTCGCTGTGGTCCGTCGACGCCTTCGGCGGCAACATCGAGCGGATCTGGACCCTCGACAACTACCGCGACCTCTTCACGATCGACGTCTACCGCACGATCACGGTGCGCACGCTTCTCATCGCAGCCGCGGTGACGATCATCGACGCCGTCCTGGCGTTCCCGGTCGCCCTCTACATGGCAAAGGTCGCCTCGCCGCGGCTCCAGCGGATCCTCGTGATCGCCGTGCTGACGCCGCTGTGGGCGTCGTACCTGGTCAAGGCGTACGCCTGGCGCGGCATGTTCGCGAGCGGCGGTCCGCTCGACGCCGTCGGGTTGTCGCCCGGCTACGGGCTGGCGGCGACGGTGCTGACGCTGTCGTACCTCTGGCTGCCCTACATGATCCTGCCGATGTACGCCGGCCTCGAGCGGCTGCCGAACTCCCTCATCGAGGCCTCGGCAGACCTGGGCGCCGGCACCGGCACCACGATGCGGCGCGTCGTCCTGCCGGTGCTGTTCCCGGCGGCGGTCGCGGGATCGATCTTCACCTTCTCCCTGACCCTCGGCGACTACATCGCGGTGAAGATCGTCGGCGGCGCCAACCAGATGCTCGGCAACGTCGTCTACGACTCGTTCCTCACGGGCAACAACCTGCCGTTCGCGGCCGCCGTTGCGACGATCCCGGTCGCGGCGATGCTGGTCTACCTCACGGCCGTACGCCGGACGGGAGCGCTGGACTCGCTGTGAGCTTCTCGCGGATGACCCGTTCGGTGCTCCTGGCGTTCAGCGCGCTGGTGCTGCTCTTCGTCTACGCGCCACTCGCGCTGGTGGTGCTGAACTCGTTCAACACGTCCCGGACCTTCGAGTGGCCACCGCCGGGGTTCACGACGAAGTGGTGGTCGGCGGCGGTCGACAGCGAGGGTGCCCGCAACGCGATCGTGGTGTCGCTCGAGGTGGCCCTGGTGGCCACGGTCATCGCGCTCGTGCTGGGCACGATGGCAGCGCTGGCGCTGCAACGGTTCCGCTTCTTCGGCCGCGACACCGTGTCGCTCCTGATCATCCTGCCGATCGCACTGCCCGGCGTGGTGACGGGCATCGCGCTGGCCAACGCCTTCCTCACGATGTTCGGGATCGAGCTGGGGATGCTGACGCTGGTGGTCTCGCACGCGACCTTCTGCATCGTCACGGTCTTCAACAACGCCATCGCCCGGCTGCGCCGGCTCGGTGGCAACCTGGAGGAGGCGTCGATGGACCTCGGTGCGGGCACGTTCCGCACCTTCTGGTCGGTGACGCTCCCGATGATGCGCTCGGCGCTGCTGGCCGGGGCCCTGCTGTCCTTCGCGCTGTCGTTCGACGAGATCATCGTGACGACGTTCACCGCGGGACAGGGCATCCAGACGTTGCCGATCTGGATCTACCAGAACCTGTTCCGACCCAACCAGGCTCCCGTGGTCAACGTCGTGGCGGCTGCGCTCATCGTCCTCTCGATCGTCCCGATCTGGCTGTCCCAGAAGCTGGCTGGCACCGACGAGTCCGTGGCCGCCGCGAGGTAGCAGGCAGGGCGCGCTGGTAGGACCCGCTGGTAGGAATGCGGCATGCGCCTCCCCGTCCCCGGACCCCGCGACGTCCTGTCCGCCCTCGAACGGGGTGGTGACCAGTTCGAGGCCCTGATCGGCGCCGTCCCGCGCGCGCTCGCCCTGCTCGACCGGGCCGAGGCCCTGCTCGACGGGGCCCACGTGGCGGTGCAGCGGGTCCGGGAGGTCACCGAGGCGGCCAACGTGGTCGTCGTACGCGCGAACGGCGTCGTGGACGGGGCCGAGACCGCCATCGGGCGGGTCACCACCCTGACCGACGCCCTCGAGCCGTCGCTCACCAAGCTGCAGCCGACCCTCGAGACGCTCGCGGACACCACCCACCCGGACGAGGTCGCGGCGCTCGTACGCCTCGTCGACACGCTGCCCGCGCTGACCGACTCGATGGAGAAGGACGTGATGCCGGTCCTCGCGACGCTCGGCACGGTCGCCCCGGACGTCCACGACCTCCTCACCGTCGCCCGCGAGCTCAACGACATGCTCGCCAAGATCCCCGGCATGGGCCGCCTCAAGCGGCGCATCGACGAGGAAGAGGGCCAGGACGAGACGGACGCGACGGTCCGGTGACGATCGGAACCCCCGCAGGCTCAGTCCCGTCCCATCGATGTGGCACGGTGACGGCACCGGCCCGGTCCCACCAGGAGGAATCGTGAACGCCACTCGAACCCGCACCCTTCTCGCCACGCCCCTCCTCGTCGTCGCCCTGGCGTTCCTGTCCGCGTGCGGCGGGAGCGACGACGGCACTGGTGAGGACACGGGCCGCGACACCAGCGCACCCACCAGCCCGGACGCCGACAGCGGATCCGGTGGCACCCTGGCCCTCACGGCCGACGGCTCGGCGGCCGCCAAGTGCGCGATGCCCTCGGCCGAGACACTGGCGACCTTCGACACCGCGTTCGCCGGCACGGTCACGTCCCTCGACGGCGGCACGGCGACCCTGTCGGTCGACCAGTGGTACGCCGGCGACGAGGCCGACACCGTCACCGTCGAGTCGCCCAGCCAGGACCTGCAGGACCTCCTGATGGCCGTCGACTTCGAGGCCGGGAAGTCCTACCTCGTCAGCGCGACGGACACCCGGGTCACCCTGTGCGGCTTCACCGCCGAGCAGAGCCCGGAGCTGCAGGCGTTGTACGACGAGGCCTTCGCCCAGTGACGTCGGTCGTCGGCGTCCTGCTCGCCGCAGGCTCGGGGGAGCGGTTCGGCGGGCCGAAGGCCCTTGCGCGCGACGACGACGGCACCTCGTGGCTGCTGCGCTCGGTGCAGGCGCTGCGGCCGTGCGCCGAGATCGTCGTCGTGCTCGGAGCCGGGGCGGACGAGGCGGCGGCGCTCCTGCCGATGTCGGTCTCGCGCATCCGCGCCGACGACTGGGCCGAGGGGATGGGTGCGTCGCTGCGCGCCGGTCTCGCCGCGCTCGCGTCGACCGCGCACGACTCCGCCCTCGTCTCCCTGGTCGACCTGCCCGACGTCGACGCCGCCGTCGTGGCCCGGCTGGCGGCAGCGGCCACGGGTGCCGACGTCGTCGCCCGGGCGGCGTACGACGGCGTGCCCGGCCACCCCGTGCTGATCGGCCGCGACCACTGGGCGGGCGTGGTCGCGAGCGCGACCGGCGACCGCGGGGCGCGGGACTACCTCGCCGCCCACGAGGTGGTCCTGGTCGAGTGCGGGGACCTGGCCACCGGCGTCGACGTCGACTCCCGCTGACCGGCCCAACGTCCGACCAACGTGCCGGGTCGTAGCCTGACGACATGTCGACAGGTATGGACTCCGTCGCGGACGTGGCCGCTCGGCTGGGCACGACCGGCTACCTCGCCGACGAGGAGCTGGCCACGGTCGTCTTCCTGGCGTCGCGAATGCAGCGGCCGCTGCTGCTGGAGGGTGAGCCCGGCACGGGCAAGACCGCGCTGGCCGAGGCCCTCGCGCAGAGCCTCGAGCTGCCGCTCGTCCGTCTCCAGTGCTACGAGGGGATCGACGCGAGCCAGGCGCTCTACGACTGGGACTTCCCGCGCCAGATCCTCCACCTGCGCGCGCTGGAGGCCGGCGGCGAGGTCGACTCCGACGAGGCCGAGAAGAGCCTGTACGACGAGCGCTTCCTGCTGTCGCGCCCCGTGCTCGCGGCGCTGCGCCAGGCGCCCGCCGTGCTGCTGGTCGACGAGGTGGATCGCGCCGACGACGAGTTCGAGGCGTTCCTGCTCGAGGTGCTCTCGACGTGGCAGGTGACGATCCCCGAGTTCGGGACGATCACCGCCCCCGAGCCGCCGCTGGTCGTGCTGACGTCGAACCGCACGCGCGAGCTGCACGATGCGCTCAAGCGGCGCTGCCTCTACCACTGGATCGACCACCCCGGCCTCGAGCGCGAGGTCGAGATCGTACGGTCGCGCGCGCCCGAGGTCAGCGAGGCGCTTGCCCGGCAGGTCGTCAGGCTCGTCCAGCAGCTGCGCACGCGCGACGACCTCCTCAAGCCGCCCGGGGTGGCCGAGACCCTCGACTGGGCCCGCGCCCTGACCCACCTCGGCACCGCCGAGCTGGACCTGGCCTCGGCCGCCGCGACCCTGGGTGCGCTCCTGAAGTACCGCGAGGACTCCGACCGGGTGAAGGCCGCCCTGGACCGGATGCTGGCGCAGTGACGGCCACTGCCCACGCCGCCGACGAGGTGTTCCTCGGCTTCACCCGGGCGCTGCGCGCCGCCGGCGTCGCCGTCACGCAGGACCGGGCCCAGGGCTTCCTGGCCGCTGTCGCCGAGGTCGGCGCCGACGACCGGCAGGCGACCTACTGGGCCGGCCGGGCGACGCTCTGCGCCTCGCCCGACGACCTCTTCCGCCACGACCAGGTCTTCGCGGCCTGGTTCAACGCGCGCGACGGCCTGCCGCAGGCCCGGCCGCGCGAGGCCTCGCGACCCTCGACCGCCCACCTCCTGCCCGACACCGAGACCGGTGGGGGCGACGGCGGCGACGACGAGGACGTGGTGCGCGCCGCCGCGTCGGCGGCCGAGGTCCTCCGGCACCGCGACGTCGCGACGCTCGACTCCGCAGAGAAGCGCCGGCTGGCCCGGATGTTCGTCCGGCTGACGCTGCGCCCGCCCAGTCGGCGCACGGCCCGGCACCAGAGGTGGCACCGCGGCGAGATCGACGCCTCCCGCACCCTGCGCAACTCGCTCCGCCACCTCGGCGAGCCGGGCGACATCGCCTGGCGCCGCCGCGGCGTACGACCCCGCCGGGTGGTGCTGCTCGTCGACGTGAGCGGCTCGATGAGCGCGTACGCCGACGCGCTGGTGCGGCTCGCCCACCGCCTCACCCAGTCGGGACGCGCCGCGGGCGGCACCGTCGAGACCTTCACGGTCGGCACCCGCCTGACCCATGTCACCCGCGCCCTGCGCTCGCCCGACGCCGACCGCGCGATCGTCGCGGCCGGCGAGGTCGTGCCCGACTGGTCGGGCGGCACGCGGCTCGGGGAGACGATCCGGGTGTTCCTCGACCGCTGGGGACAGCGGGGCATGGCGCGCGGAGCCGTGGTGGTGGTCTTCAGCGACGGCTGGGAGCGTGGCGACGCCGAGCTCCTCGGCGAGCAGATGGCCCGGCTGCGCCGGGTCGCGCACCGCGTCATCTGGGTCAACCCCCACCGCGGCAAGGCGGGCTACGAGCCGCTCCAGGGCGGCGTCGTCGCGGCGCTCCCGCACTGCGACGACTTCCTCGCCGGTCACTCGCTGGCGACCTTTGCCGACCTCACGGAGGTGATCGCGCGTGCGTGACGTGCTGCCCGAGCTGATGCAGTGGTGGGAGGCCGGCGAGACGATCGGCGTCGGCACCGTCGTGGCCACCTTCCGGTCCGCACCCCGACCGCCGGGCGCATCGATGCTGGTCGGACCCGACGAGACCGCTGTGGGCTCCGTCTCCGGCGGCTGCGTCGAGGGCGCGGTGTACGAGCTGGCCCAGACCGTGGTCACCTCGGGGCAGCCGGTGCTCGAGCGCTACGGCGTCTCCGACGACGACGCCTTCGCGGTCGGCCTGACCTGCGGCGGCATCCTCGACGTCTTCGTCGAGCAGGTCTCCCGCACGACCTTCCCGAAGCTGGGCGAGATCGCCGCCGACATCGAGGCCGGCCGGCCCGTCGCCCTGGCCACCGTCATCGAGCACCCCGATCCGGAGTGGCGGGGGCGTCGGATGGTCGTCCGCCCGCACGCCCCGGCCGACGGCAGCCTGGGCTCGCCCCGGGCGGACGACGCCGTGCACGACGACGCGCTCGGCCTGCTCGCGGCGGGCACCAACGCCACGCTGACCTACGGCCCCGACGGCGAGCGCCGGGGCGAGGGCATGCGGGTCTTCGTCTGGGGCTTCGCGCCGAAGCCGCGGATGCTGGTCTTCGGCGCGATCGACTTCGCCGCGGCCGTGGCCAAGGTCGGCTCGTTCCTCGGCTACCACGTGACCGTCTGCGACGCCCGCCCCGTCTTCGCCACCAACTCGCGCTTCCCGGGAGCCGACGAGGTCGTCGTCGACTGGCCCCACCGCTACCTCGCCGCCGAGCTCGAGGGCGGCCGCATCGACCGGCGCACGGTGCTGGCGGTGCTCACCCACGACCCGAAGTTCGACGTCCCGCTCCTCGAGGTCGCACTGCGGCTCGACGACGACGTACGCCCCGGCTACATCGGCGCGATGGGCTCGCGACGCACCCACGACGAGCGGATGGATCGGCTGGTGGAGGCGGGGCTCAGCGCCGACGAGATCGCGCTGCTGTCCTCGCCGATCGGGCTCGACCTCGGCGCGCGCACCCCGGAGGAGACGGCCGTGTCGATCGCGGCGGAGATCGTGGCCCGGCAGTGGGGCGGGTCCGGGGAGCGGCTGGCCTCGACCGAGGGCCGCATCCACCACGACGACTGACGCCCCGCGACCGCGCGTCCTCGACGAATTTGCGTGAGTTGAGGCTTCGTCTACCTTCTTTGGGATGCTTTTTCCCGCCGTGCCGCCCCGTGCCCGTGTCCACATGACCGCTCTCCTCGTCGCCACCCTCCTGCCGCTCTCGGCTCTGGCCGCCGGCGCATCGGGGGCGACCACCAGCGAGGACGTACGGTCCGAGGCCCGGTCCGCAGGGCCCGCCGGCCGCTTCTCCGTGGCCACCCTCAACCTGCGCAAGGGGATGCGGGTCGCGGGCATGCGCCACGACATCCGGCAGGTCATCGGGGGAGGTGCCTCGGTCGTCGGGTTGCAGGAGCGGCTGTTCAGCCGCCCGGCACTGCGCGCGTCGCTGCCGGAGTCGTGGACCCTGCTGATGCCGAAGGGGCCGACCGGCACGGACGACAACCCGATCGCCTTCGACAAGGACGTGTGGGAGCTCGAGCGGACCTGGTCCGCCCTCCTCACCGGGCGGACGTGGCGGCGCCAGACCGGTCAGGTCGCCCACGACCAGTACGGCGTAGTGGCCGTGCTCCGGCACCGCGCGAGCGGCCACGTCATCCGCGCCGTGAGCTTCCACCTGCCCAACCACCTCCACAACCGCCGGAACGGCGGGCCCAACTACGCCAACCGCGCAGGGGTCGAGGCGATGTGGCGGATGGCGCACCGGGTGCGCGCCCTGGCGGAGAACACGACCGAGGGGCACCAGTTCGTGGCGATGTGCGACTGCAACGTCACCGAGAACCGCGACACCACCGACGCCCTCGTCAAGGGGCGGATCACCCGGCCCCTGCGGCTCGAGACCAACTACACCGGTCGCGCGGGTGGATCCGGGATCGACTACGTCATGGGCGAGCGCGACTCCGACTTCCGCATCGACTCCTTCGACTCGTACCGTCGCCTGGTCACCGATCACCCCGGCATCGTCGCCACCTTCACGCGCAGGAGCTGAACCGGTCCACCTCGCCCTGTTGCGAGCGTCACACTCGGGCTACTGTCGGCCGCGACCCGTCGGGAGCCGCCATGACCACCAGTGATGACCTGCACGCACGCCGCGTGCAAGCCGTCCGCGCGTGGACCCAGTTCGTCGCCGAGGGCGACGAGGAGGCCGAGGCGGTCCGCCCCGAGATCCGCAGCAGCTGGCAGCTGTCCGGCGTGGTCTCCCCGGCCGTGACGCACGCCCCGCTCGACGACGAGGGCGACACTGCCGAGTTCTGGAACCACTCGCCCCTGCAGACCGCCGTCTCGCGGGTGCAGGACGAGCTGCGCCGTACGGCCGAGGACGGCGACCTGGTCATCGCGATCACGGATGAGCAGACCCGCATCCTCTGGACCTACGGCGGCCGGGTGATGCGCCGCAAGGCCGAGACGGTCAACTTCGTGCCCGGCGGTCGCTGGGACGAGGCGAGCGTCGGCACCAACGCCCTCGCGATCGCGGGCCGGACCGGCGCGCCATCGATGGTGTTCAGCGCGGAGCACTACGCCGAGGTCGTGCACAACTGGGTGTGCTGGGCGGCCCCGGTCTTCGACCCGGTCACCGGACGGCCGCTCGGCGTCATCGACCTCTCGACCACCTGGGACCGCACCCACCCGATCGGCCTGGCGACCGCGCGGGTGATGGCGCGGCTCATCGAGGGCGCGCTGCCCGCCGACCGGCGTACGACGCCTCTCGGGGCCGCCGCACCCGCCGTGCCCGGCCTCACCCTCACGCTGCTCGGCACTGCGGAGGTGTGGCTCGACGGCCAGCGGCTGCTGCTCAACCGCCGCCAGACCGAGATCCTCGCCCTGCTCGCGATGCACCCCACCGGCCTGTCGGTCGAGCACCTGCACTCCTTGCTCTACGGCGACTCGACGGTCACCACGTCAACCCTCAAGGCCGAGGTGTCCCACCTGCGCGCGGCGCTCGCCGGTCAGCTGTCCTCGCGGCCCTACCGGTTGACCATGCCCGTCGCCACCGACGTCGAGGAGGTGCAGCGGCTGCTGCGTCGCGGCGACGTACGCGCTGCGGTGCGGGCCTACGGCGGCGACCTGCTGCCCGGCACGGAGTCGCCGGCGCTGGTCCAGATGGGCGATTACCTCGCTGTCAGCGTGCGGGAGGCGCTGCTGGCGCACCCCGACCCCGACGCGGTGCTCCGCTACAGCGACCTCGCGCCGTACGACACCGCGGTGGTGGAGGCGTGCCTGGCCTCGTTGCCGGTGCTCCATCCGGTGGCCCCGCTGCTCAAGGGAAAGCTGGCCGCGGGCCGGGGTTGACGTGGGCAGACCTCTCGGACGGTGGTCGAGCGCGCTCTCGACCGCGATGGTCGGCGTGCTCCTCGCGGGCTGCGGCCTGGAGTTGCGCGAACCCGACGCGGAGTCGACCCGGGACCGGGAGTCACCCTCGGCGGAGGAGTCACCCACCCCCGAGTTGGACGACTCGGCGGAGGGGACACCGGGTGCATGGGGCCGGTTGACCGACCCGGACTCCGGCGCCACCTTCGTCTTCCCCGAGGCGGTCATGCCCTCGGCGCGGGAGACCGTCACCGGGCAGGACGGCACCGACTTCCTCAACTGGTGGTACGACTACGTCGAGGAAGACTCCGAGGCGCACGTCGAGCTGGTGGCGCCGCTCGGGGAGGCCACCATGGTGCTCCCGCCCCGCGCCGTCCTGCGGATCCAGACCCGAAGGATCCGCGAGCTCGGCGGCCGCGACCTCGTGATCACTCCGGGCCGCCCGCGCCGCGACGGCCAGGTCCTCGAGTCGCCGTACGCCCTCGAGTGGCAGACGCCCGACGAGCGGCGGCTGGCCCGCGTGGGCGTCTTCAACACGCGGGGGATGGCGGTCGTCGTCTTCGTCACGATGACCGGCCGCGACGACCCCGCCTTCATCCGGCGGGTGACCAAGCTCGTCTACGACCGGGTCACCGCCGGGATCGAGGTGCCGGTCCGTCCGCCCTCCAACCTTTCGCCAACCGGGTCGGCCTAGGTTCGGGACCAACGTGACCCGCCTCACACTGGAGTGGCCTGATGACGAAGATCGAACTCACCGTTGACGGGGCTGCTGTCTCCGACGACGTCGAGCCGCGGATGCTGCTCGTGCAGTACCTCCGCGAGAAGCTCGGCAAGACCGGCACCGTGATCGGCTGTGACACCTCCAACTGCGGCGCGTGCACGGTGCACCTCGACGGCACGAGCGTGAAGTCGTGCAACGTGCTCGCCGTGCAGGCCAACGGCCGCACCGTCACCACGATCGAGGGCCTGGCCGACACCGCCGAGGGCGACCTCCACCCGGTGCAGGCGTCGTTCCGCGAGTGCCACGGGCTCCAGTGCGGCTTCTGCACGCCGGGGATGATCATGCAGGCCGTCGACCTGCTGGGCGAGAACCCCGACCCCACCGAGGAGGAGGTGCGGCTCGGCATGGAGGGCAACCTCTGCCGCTGCACCGGCTACCACAACATCGTCAAGAGCGTGCTCCACGCCGCTGAGGGGGCGAAGGCATGACCGCCACCCAGGACCGTCCCGCGGCCGAGATCGGCAAGGACCGCCGCCGCAAGGAGGACCAGCGCCTCATCACCGGTCGTACGCGCTGGACCGACAACATCACCCTGCCGGGGATGCTCCACCTGGCGATGGTGCGCAGCCCCTTCGCCCACGCGTCCATCACCTCGGTGGACGTCGAAGCGGCCAAGGCCTCGCCCAACGTCGTGGCAGTGCTGTCGGGCAAGGACTTCGGTGCCGAGCTCGGCGTCTGCATCAACGCCTGGCCCATCACGCCGGACCAGAAGACCCCCAACCACTCGCCGATGCCCGCGGACCGGGTCGCCTTCGCCGGTGAGATTGTCGCCGTCGTGGTCGCCCGCAGTGCAGCCGAGGCGCGCGACGCCGCCGAGCTGGTCGACGTCGAGTACGACGAGCTGCCGGCCGTCATCGGCATCAAGAACGCGCTCAAGGACGAGGTGCTCGCCCACCCCGACCTCGGCACCAACAAGTCCGCGCTCTGGGTCTTCGACTCGAACGAGGTCGGCACCGGCTCGGACGTCGAGGCGGCCATCGAGACGGCCCGCACCGACGGCATCGTCATCGAGCGCGAGTACCGCCAGCAGCGCCTCATTCCGGCGTTCATGGAGCCCCGCAGTGTCGTGGTCGACCCGACGGGCGAGCAGATCACCATGTGGTCGGCCACCCAGATCCCGCACATCCTCCGGTTCGCCCTCGCGGCCACCACCGGCGTGCCCGAGTCGAAGATCCGGGTCATCGCCCCCGATGTGGGTGGTGGTTTCGGCGGCAAGCTGCAGACCACCCCGGAGGAGTGGATCGCGTGGGCCGTGGCCCGGCGCCTCTCGAAGCCGGTCAAGTACACCGAGACCCGCAGCGAGAGCCTGATGGCGGCCCACCACGGTCGCGACCAGGTCCAGACGCTCACGCTGGCCGCGGACAAGGACGGCAAGGTCACCGGTCTGAAGGTGCACCTCGACGCCGACCTCGGCGCCTACATCGCCGTTGTCGGTGGCGGTGTCCCGGTGCTCGGCGCGTTCATGTTCAACGCGATCTACAAGTTCCCGTCCTACCGCTTCGAGTGCCAGACGGTGCTCACCAACACGACGTTCACCGACGCCTACCGCGGCGCCGGGCGGCCGGAGGCGACGTACGCCATCGAGCGGCTGATGGACGAGCTCGCCGCCGAGGTCGGGGTGGACCCGCTCGAGATCCGCGAGCGCAACTGGATCACGCACGAGGAGTTCCCCTTCACGACCGTGGCCGGGCTGGAGTACGACACCGGCAACTACGAGGCCGCGACCGCCAAGGCCCGGGAGTCCTTCGGCTACGACGCGCTGCGCGCCGAGCAGAAGGAGCGCCGCGACCGCGGCGACCGCGTCCAGCTGGGCATCGGCGTCTCGACCTTCACCGAGATGTGCGGCCTGGCCCCGAGCCGGGTGCTCGGCAGCCTCGACTACGGCGCCGGTGGCTGGGAGCACGCGAGCGTGCGGATGCTGGCCACGGGCAAGGTCGAGATCGTCACCGGGGCCAGTGCCCACGGCCAGGGCCACGAGACGGCGTTCAGCCAGATCGTCGCCGACCGGCTCGGCGTCCCGTTCGAGGACGTCGAGGTGCTGCACGGCGACACCCAGATCGCGCACAAGGGCCTCGACACCTACGGCTCGCGCTCCCTGGTGGTCGGCGGCGAGGCACTCGTCCGCGCGGTCGACAAGGTGATCGACAAGGCCAAGCACCTCGCGGCCCACCTGCTGGAGGCCAGCGAGGACGACCTCGAGTACAAGGGCGGGCGGTTCACGGTCGCCGGCACGGACCAGGGCGTCGCCATCCAGGAGCTCGCCACGGCGGCCTTCGCGGCGCACAACTACCCGGAGGACATGGAGCCCAGCCTCGACGCCGACGCGACGTACGACCCGGTGAACTTCAACTACCCCCACGGCACGCACCTGTGCGCCATGGAGGTCGACACCGAGACCGGCGCGGTGAAGATGCGGAAGTACACCTGCTGCGACGACATCGGGGTCATCATCAACCCGCTGATCGTGGCCGGCCAGGTGCACGGCGGCCTGGTGCAGGGCATCGCGCAGGCGCTCTGGGAGGAGGCCGTGCACGACGACGCGGGCACGCTGGTCAGCGGCTCGTTCGTGGACTACCTCCTGCCGACGTCGGCCGACACGATCTCCTTCGACGTGGTCCACACCGACGAGCCGAGCGTCTGCACCACCAACACGCTCGGCACCAAGGGCGTCGGCGAGGCCGGCACCATCGCGTCCACGCCCGCGGTCGTCAACGCGGTCGTCGACGCCATCCGCCACCTCGGCATCAACGACATCCAGATGCCGTGCACGCCGGAGCGCGTGTGGCGGGCCATCCAGGGCTCGAAGGCGGGCGGTGCGACCGAGACACCCCCGGACGCGATGCCCCACTTCGCCGAAGGCGAAGCAAACCAGCAGAGTCATGAAGGTGCCCTCGACCAGGATGGAGCAGGCCAGTGATCCCGGTGAAGTTCGACTACCTCGCACCGACCTCGGTCGAGGAGGCGCTGGCCGCGCTCGGTGAGCACGGTGACGAGGCCAAGATCCTGGCCGGTGGGCAGAGCCTGCTGCCGGTCCTGCGGATGCGGCTCAACGCCCCCGAGGTCGTCATCGACCTGGGCGGGATCAGCTCGCTGCGGGGGATCCGCGACGACGGTGACGCCATCGTCATCGGCGCGATGACCACGCACCACGACGTACGCGACCACGCGCTCGTCCACGAGCACGCCCTGCTGCTCTCCAAGGCGGCCGCCGAGGTGGCCGACGCACAGATCCGGCACCGCGGCACCTTCGGCGGTGCGCTGGCGCACGCCGACCCGGCGGGCGACCTCGGAGCGCCGGCACTCGCGCTCGGTGCGCAGTTCGTCATTCAGGGTCCCGGTGGCAGCCGGACCGTCGAGGCCGCGGACTTCTTCGTCGACCTCTTCGAGACCGCGATCGGCGAGGACGAGATCCTCACCGAGGTGCGCATCCCCAAGCACACCGGCTGGGGCGCGCACTACGAGAAGTTCGTGCGCGTCGCCCACCAGTGGCCGATCGTGGCCGTGGCCGCGACGGTCAAGGGCTCCATCGACGAGGCGCGTGTGGGCCTGACCAACATGGGCTCGACCCCGCTGCGCGCGAGCGCCACGGAGGCCGCCCTGGCCGGCGCGACCGCGACCGAGGAGGGCGTACGCGAGGCGGCGGAGCTCGCTGCCGAGGGCACCAACCCGCCGTCGGACCTCAACGGCGCTGCCGACTACCGCCAGCACCTCGCCCGCGTGCTGACTGCGCGCGCGGTGCTCAAGGCGGCGGGAGCGTAGTGGAGCTGAGCCACCAGTTCACCGTCCCCATCGGCGTCGAGGAGACCTGGGCCCACTTCAACGACATCGCGTCGGTGGCCGAGTGCTTCCCCGGCGCGCAGGTCACCGAGGCCGACGAGTCGTCGTTCAGCGGGTCGGTGAAGGTCAAGCTCGGTCCGATCGCGCTGCAGTACAACGGCTCCGGCACGTTCGTGGAGAAGGACGAGGCGGCCCACCGCTTCGTCGTCGACGCCAAGGGCAAGGACAAGCGCGGCAACGGGACGGCGGGCGCCAACGTCGTCGTCCAGATGACCGACGTCGACGGCTCGACCGACGTCTCGGTCACGACGGACCTGGCCATCACCGGCAAGCCCGCGCAGTTCGGCCGCGGCGTCATGCAGGACGTCTCGGACAAGCTGCTCGGCCAGTTCGTGGCGTGCCTCGAGCAGCGGCTCACCGCGCCCGAGCCGGAGCCGGTGGTCGAGGCAGCCGCGCCTCTGGCGTCGGCCGGGGAGACGACGGCGGCAACCCCGCCGCCGCCGAGGGCCGCACCGAAGCCTCCACCTCCGCCCGTCGAGGCGCTCGACCTCGGGAGCGCGGTCCTGCCGGTGATCCTGAAGTCCTACTGGAAGCAGGCTCTCGGTGCCCTGATCGGCCTCGCCGTCCTGCGACGACTGCTGAAGCGGTGACCTACCGGACAGTCGTGTCGTGATCGGTGGGGCGCGCGACACGACTGTCAGGTAGCGCTCGGTCACGCGGAGTTGAAGCCGACGTAGCCGACGTACATGACGCACGCCGCTGTCACCGCGAGGACGCATCCGCCGGCGACCGCCACGACTGCCCGCGAGCGCCGCAGCACCACGCCGCCGAGGATCGCTAGCAGCGCCGAGCTGACGAGACTGACGGTGAACCACTCCGCGAAGTCGGAGTTCGAGTACGCGCGCATGTCCGGTCGGTCGTCGACCGCGAACCACGCGACCAGGGACACAAGCGCCTGGACGACGAAGCCAGCGAGTGCCAGGTGATGAGCAGGCCGTGGAGCTGCGATGCGGAGCTCGGTCTGCGGCGGCATCGCGTCAGTGTGTCGCGTCTAGAACACGTTGAGCGGGCGAAACTGCACCGAGATCCGCGGACCGGAGTGCGCGACCTTCGGCACCGCGTGCTCCCAGGTGCGCTGGCACGATCCGCCCATCACGACCAGGTCGCCGTGCCCCATCGTCAGGGCGATCGACGGGCCGCCGCCGCGCGGGCGGAGCAGCAGCCGGCGCGGATCGCCGACACTGACGATCGCCACCATCGTGTCCTCGGCCCGGCCGCGGCCGATGGTGTCGCCGTGCCACGCGACCGAGTCGCGGCCGTCGCGGTAGTAGCAGCAGCCGCCGCTCACGAACGGCTCGCCGAGCTCGGGGAGGTAGTGCGCAGTGAGGTCTGCACGGGCCTGCTCGAGCGCGGGGTGCGGCAGCTGGTCGTCGGCGAGGTAGGTGTGCACGAGCCGCGGTACGTCGACCACGGCGTCGTACATCTCGCGGCGCTCGGCACGCCAGGGCACCCGCTCCACGAGTGCGGTGAAGACGTCGTCGGGGTCGCGCAACCAGTCGCGCTGCACGTCCACCCAGGCGCCGTGCGACAACACGCGACGCTGCGGCGCGAGGTCCGCGGGAGCGGGCGTCTCGTCGGCGAAGAGGGACGCCTGGAAGTCCACGAGGGCAGCATAACCGATGGATCGAACAGGCGTTCGATCGTCAAGCCTGAATCAAGGCTTTACCACAGACTTGGTCAATTTCCAGACGCCGGTCCAGCCCAGTCCTAGCCTGACCAGTATGGATCACGTGGACCTCGTCGTACCGCGACAGCGGGCGCTGAAGCATGTCCAGGTCCGTGAGCACGTCCGTAGCCTCATCGAGGCCCAACCGCCGGGTTCCGCGGCACCGTCCGAGCGCGAGCTGGTCGCTCGTTTCGGCGTGGCCCGGATGACCGTACGACAGGCGCTCGACGCGCTCGTCGCCGAGGGTCTGCTGGAGCGCATCCCCGGACGTGGCACGTTCGTCGCGCAGCCGCCCAAGACTGCCGGCCGACTGACCTCCTTCACCGAGGAGATCCGCCGCCGGGGCATGCTGCCGGAGTCCCAGACGCTGCTGGCGCGCGTTGAGCAGGCCGGCCCCGGTGTGGCCCGCGCGCTCGACATCTCGCCCGGCGACCCCGTGCTGCACTGGCGCCGGCTGCGCCGTGCCGACCAGGCCATCGTGTGCGTCGAGGACGCCTACCTCAACGAGGTGCTGCTGCCGGGGTTCCTCCAGCACGGCACGCCCACCAGTCTCTACGAAGCCCTCGCCGCCCGCGGGCTGCGGCCGACGGAGGTGGAGGACTCGATCAGCGCCGACCGCGCTAGCGCGGAGGAGGCGACCGTCCTCGAGATCGCCGAGGGTGACCCGGTGCTGCGCCACGCGCGTCGCGCCGTCTCCGACGGCCGCATTGTCGAGGTGTCGCGCACGTGCTACCGCCACGACCGCTTCACGGTCTACCTGCAGCTCGCCGACCGCTAGGCCCTGAGCTCACCCAGCTCGCGCTCGAGGTTGGCGCGCGCCGGCGCCTCCCAGAGCGCGCGCGCCTGCGGGGTGTGGAAGAGCGAAGGCTTCGTCGCGAGGTCGGCCAGCACCATCGCGCGCCCGGCCCGGAAGTCGTCGTCGCCGACGTGGGCGAAGTCCGCCCGGACGCCGGCGACGTACGCGTCGTAACGATCACGCGGTGCCGCCAGGATGCCGAGGTCGGCGTCACTGAGCGCGCACCCGGCGACGTCGTCGTCGGCCGGGCGGTGGTGGATGGTCATCCGCACCAGTCGGGCGACCTCGTCGGCGTACGCCGGTGGGAGCGCCTGCTCGGCCCACTGGGCGGAGCGCTCCTCGTCGTCGTCCGCGCCGGCGTAGACCGCGTCGTGGAACCACGCGGCGAGCCCGACGACTGTCCGGTCGAAGGCCGCACCCTCCTGCGCGAGCAGGTCGAGCCGGTCGAGGACCTCGCTGAGGTGGAGCAGGTCGTGGTAGCCGTCGCGGTCCCACGCGGCCAGGAGCTCGTCGCGCAGGTCGCTCCGGTCGTCGAGCGGCCAGCGGTCGGCGAGGCTCATGCCCGGGCGGCGGTCTCGCGCTGGAGCGCCGCGGCCTGCTCGTGCCCGGACGACATGGCCCAGCGGATGGTGCGGGTGCCGACCTGGCCGAGGACCCGGTTGGTCACCGGTGGCACCCGGGGCAGGCGCAGCTGGCGCCGCGCCTCGTCCGGCAGCAGTCCGATGGCGGCCGTGGCCAGGGACAGGTAGCCCGGGCGGGCCGCGAGGGGCAGGTCGGGGTGGAGCAGCAGGAACCGGATCGCGTCGTGGGCCGCGGGCGTCCCGCGCAGCTCGGGACCGTACGCCGCGAGCATCCGGCGCAGCTCGTCCTCGGTCTGGGGAGGGTCGATCACGCCGAGGTGGGCGGCCGCGACCCCGGTCTGGGCGACGTACTCGTCGCGCTCCGGACCGATGAGCCGACGCTGCCCGTAGCGGTCGTGCGCGGCGAGGAAGCTGTCGATCTCGGCGACGTGCACCCAGCCGAGCAGGTGCGGGTCGCTGGCGGCGTACGACGTGCCGTCGGGCATCGTGCCGACGACCGACTCGTGGGCGCGCTGGACCGCGCGAATGATCTGGAGCGCGTCGCGCTCGGTGCCGAACGTCGTCATCGCGAGGTAGGTGGAGACCTGCGCGAGCCGGCCCCACATGTCGCCCTGGTAGCCCGAGTGGTCGGCCACGCCCTGCATCGCCGCAGGGTGCAGGGACTGCAGCATGATCGCCCGGATGCCGCCGACGAACATGGACGCGTCGCCGTGCACGCGGGCGATCGGGGAGTCGGGCGCGAACCAGCGCGGGCCGACCGTGCCGTGCACGCGCTCGCGCGCCTGGTCGCCGTTGGGGCCGGCGACCTTACGGAACAGTTCGGCGCCGATGCGTTCGCGGAGGTTCACGTGGTCGAGGTTATGACCCTCAGCCAACAACGCAGTGGCGCTTTGACTTCGAGTACTCGAAGTTTCTACCGTTGAAGTCGTGACCATCCAGACGACTCGGCGCAGCTACTCCATCAAGGAGGCGGCCGCCCTCACCGGGCTGCCCGCCACCACGCTGCGCTACTACGAGCAGGTCGGCGTCATCGCGCACGTCAGCCGGGGCGCGAGCAGCGGCCACCGGGTGTACGACGAGGACGACCTCGACCAGCTCATGTCGGTCTCCTGCCTGTCCGCCACCGGCATGTCGCTCGACGACATGCGCACCTACATGGCGAACGCGCGCCTCGGTGCCGAGGCCGCCGTCGAGCAGCAGCAGCTGCTCGAGCAGCAGCAGCGACACCTGACGCTCGAGGCCGAGCGGCTGGTCCTGCGCCAGCGCTACGTCGATCTCAAGATCGCCTACTGGCAGGCCGTGCTGGACGGCGACACCGACCGGAGCGAGCAGATCGCCGGCCGGGCACGCGAGCTCGCCGACGAGCTCCGTGCGGTCACGCACCACCCCTGACCACCACCCCGAACCCCCGAAGGACGGAACACTCATGCGCGTCAACGCCTACGCAGCACCCGCCGCCGGCAAGCCCCTCGCCGCCACCACGATCGAGCGCCGCGAGGTGGGTGCGAACGACGTGCTCATCGACATCGAGTACGCCGGCATCTGCCACTCCGACATCCACACCGTCAACGGCGACTGGGGCCCGCAGCCCTTCCCGCTCGTACCGGGCCACGAGATCGTCGGCCGCGTCTCCGAGGTCGGCTCCGGCGTGACCGGCCACCAGGTCGGCGACCGCGTCGGCGTCGGCTGCATGGTCAACTCGTGCGGCGAGTGCCACAACTGCACCAACGGCGACGAGCAGTACTGCGTGCGGGGCATGGTCGGGACGTACGCCGCCACCGACCGCGACGGCACCACGACGCAGGGCGGCTACTCCACCCACGTCGTCGTCGACGCCGACTACGTCCTGTCGATCCCCGAGAGCCTCGACCCCGCCGCGGCCACTCCGCTGCTGTGCGCCGGCATCACGACGTACTCGCCCCTCAAGCACTGGAACGCCGGTCCCGGCAAGCGCGTCGCCGTCGTCGGCCTGGGCGGGCTCGGCCACATGGCCGTCCAGATCGCCCACGCGATGGGCGCCGAGGTCACCGTGCTGTCGCAGTCGCTGAAGAAGCAGGAGGACGGCCTGCGACTCGGCGCCGACCACTACTACGCCACCTCGGACGAGAACACCTTCGAGGCACTGGCCGACTCGTTCGACCTGATCATCAACACGGTCAGCGCGAAGATCGACGTGAGCGCCTACCTCGGGCTGCTCGACGTCAACGGCGCGCTGGTCAACGTCGGTGCGCCGCCGGAGCCGCTGGACGTCAACGTCTTCGCGCTGCTCACCAACCGGCGCTCGTTCTCCGGCTCGATGATCGGCGGGATCGCCGAGACCCAGGAGATGCTCGACTTCTGCGCCGAGCACGGCATCGCCTCGGAGGTCGAGGTGATCGGTGCGGATCAGGTCAACGAGGCGTACGAGCGGGTGCTCGCCTCCGACGTGCGCTACCGGTTCGTGATCGACGCCAGCACCCTGGGCTGACGTCAGCTCGGCTCAGCGGTGAGGTCGCCGGCGTCGATGATGCGGTAGGCGTAACCCTGCTCGGCGAGGAAGCGCTGCCGGTTCTGCGCGAAGTCGGCGTCGACGGTGTCGCGCGAGACGATCGTGTAGAAGTGCGCGCTGCGGCCCTCGGTCTTGGGCCGCAGCAGCCGGCCGAGGCGCTGGGCCTCCTCCTGCCGCGAGCCGAAGGAGCCGCTGACCTGGATCGCCACCTCGGCCGAGGGCAGGTCGATGGAGAAGTTGGCGACCTTGCTGACCACCAGCAGGCCGATCTCGCCGGTCCGGAACGCGGCGAAGAGCCGCTGGCGTTCCTTGACGGGGGTCTCGCCCTTGATCACCGGGGCGTCGAGCAGCTCGGCGAGCTCGTCGAGCTGGTCGATGTACTGCCCGATCACCAGGGTCGGCTGGCCCGCGTGTTGCCGCACCAGGTCGCGTACGACGTCGATCTTGGCGTGGGTGCACGAGGCGAGGCGGTAGCGGGTGTCGGGGTCGCTCGTCGCGTACGCCAGCCGCTCGCCGTCCGGCAGGGTGACGCGCACCTCGACGCAGTCGGCGGGCGCGATGTAGCCCTGTGCCTCGATGTCCTTCCACGGGGCGTCGTAGCGCTTCGGTCCGATGAGCGAGAAGACCTCGCCCTCGCGGCCGTCCTCGCGCACCAGGGTCGCGGTGAGGCCGAGACGCCGGCGGGCCTGCAGGTTCGCGGTCATCCGGAAGATCGGGGCCGGCAGCAGGTGCACCTCGTCGTACACGATGAGGCCCCAGTCGCGGGCGTCGAGCAGCTCGAGGTGGGCGTAGACGCCCTTCCGCTTCGTCGTGAGCACCTGGTAGGTCGCGATGGTGACCGGCCGGATCTCCTTGACGGCGCCGGAGTACTCGCCGATCTCGTCGGCGGTCAGCGACGTACGGGCGATCAGCTCGTCCTTCCACTGCCGGGCACTCACGGTGTTGGTGACGAGGATCAACGTGGTCGCCTGCGCGTGCGCCATCGCGGCCGCGCCGACGAGGGTCTTGCCCGCCCCGCAGGGGAGCACGACGACGCCGGAGCCGCCGTCCCAGAAGGACTGGGCGGCCTCGGTCTGGTAGGGCCGCAGGGTCCAGCTCGACTGGTCGAGGTCGATCGCGTGCGCCTCGCCGTCGACGTAGCCGGCGAAGTCCTCGGCCGGCCAGCCGATCTTGAGCAGCGCCTGCTTGAGGTTGCCGCGCTCGCTCGGGTGGACCGCGACCGAGTCGTCGTCGAGCCGCGCACCGACCATGCCGGCGATCTTCTTGGCCCGCAGCACCTCTTCGAGCACGGGGCGGTCGGTGCTCGACAGCACCAGGCCGTGCACGGGGTGCTTCTCCAGACGGAGCCGGCCGTAGCGGCCCATCGTCTCGGCGACGTCGACCAGCAGCGCGTGCGGGACGGCGTACCTCGACCACGTCAACAGTGCGTCGACGACCTGCTCGGCGTCGTGGCCGGCTGCACGGGCGTTCCAGAGGCCGAGCGGGGTCAGGCGGTAGGTGTGGATGTGCTCGGGCGAACGCTCGAGCTCGGCGAAGGGGGCGATCGCCTTGCGCGCCTCCGGCGCCGACGGGTGGTCGACCTCGAGCAGCAGCGTCTTGTCCGACTGGACGATGAGGGGGCCGTCGTTCACTGTGCCGCGGCCTCGACGTCCTGGTCGGTCCCTGCCTGCACGGCCTGGCGCTGCCGCGCGCGGAAGGCGGCGACGTTGGCGCGCGAGGAGCAGCGGTCGGAGCAGTAGCGCCGCGACTGGTTGGGCGAGGTGTCGACGAAGACGTTGTCGCAGCGTGCCTCCGAGCAGATCCCGAGCCGGGTGGCGCCGAGGTCGCAGACCAGGTTGGCCAGCCCCATCAGCGACTCGGCGATGAGCAGTTCCGCCACTGATGAGGCCTGGTTGGTCACGTGCATGTGGAGGTTCGACGGGTCGTGGTCGGAGATCATCGGCGTGACCGGGTGGCTGGCGAGCAGGTCGTTGAGCGACCCCACGAGGAGGCGTACGTCGTCGACGTCGGAGGCCTCGAAGACCGGCCGCAGCTCGGCCTGGAAGGCCTGCAGCGACGGGATGTCCTCCGGCACCACCGAACGGTGCAGCCACGTGCGGTCGGCGAGGTGCTCGTGCAGCGCCGCCTCGTCGGGCAGGTCGGCGTTCACGAGCGTCGCGGCGCGCTCGGCGTAGCGGATGAAGTCCACCGACCCAGTCTACGGAGACGGCCTCAAGCTGTCCGGACTCCGGTGATGCGGTGCACGGCGAACTCGCGTACGTCGTCCGCGCGGTGGTCGAACGCCGAGAGTCGGCCGCCGTCGAGCCGACGCGGGTCGACGACCCGCTCGCCGCTGGCGCCGTGGTTGTCGACGTAGCCGATGACCACCGTGGTGCCGGCCTCGATCGCGTCGCGGAGGGCGGCCAGCGCCCCCGAGGGGGTGGTCGTCGTGGCACTCGCCGGGCGCGAGGTCTCCGCCCGGTCGCCCACGCGGATCGCGGTGGCAACGGCCTGCACCTGCGCGGCCCGCCGCGCCTCGACGGCTCCGGCGGGCCGGCGACCACGTCGGCTCCGGGCCCGCTGGAGGTCGGGTCGGCTGACCCGGACCGTGCCGTCGGCCGCCTCCACGACGGGAGCCGCACCGAGCTCGCGCAGCCGCGGCAGCAGCACGTCGAGCGGGGACGTCGAGATGGCGACGGTGGGCGCGAGCAGCCGGAGCCCGAGGGTGCGCGCCTTCGGGTCGTGGACGAGCGCCGCCAGCGCGGCCTCGTCGTCGGCGCGCAGGAAGGCCTCGGCGTGGCCGACCCGCACGCTGCCGAAGGTGCGCGCGACGTCGTCGACCAGGAACTCCAGCGGCTGCGGGACAGGGGTCTGCGAGACAGCGGTGAGGAAGTCGCGGACCTCGAGGGCCGACCAGCCGGCGTCGAAGCCGCGCCGCAGCGAGCCCGAGCTGAACCGGTAGACCGTCGCCCCACCGCGTGACTCCACGTCGGCCAGCAGGTGCAGCCGGCGCGCCACCTCGGTCTCGAGCGGACCGGGCGCGACCGCGGTGAGGTCGGCCTGGAGCAGGACGTGCTCGACCGGTCGGGGGAGCTGCGGGTCGATGGCCGCAGCGGCTCCCGGCAGGTCGTCCTCGGCGATCCGGCGACCACTGGGCGGGAGGCCGCCCGCTCCGCTGATGCCGAGCACGGCGGCCTCGCCGAGGGCCGCGGTGACGAGGTCGGCGAAGATCGCTGGCCGGCGCGGCCGCATCCAGTCGACCCGCTGCACGAGCGACGCGGTGCCCGTACCGACGGCGAGCACCTCGCCGTCGGGGAGCTCGGCGAGCACGCGCAGGGCCAGCCGCCGTGCCTCCTCGGCGAGCCCGCTCGACAGCTCGGGCGCCAACGCGTTCCACGACTTGCCGGCGGGGTCGCGGGTGCCGACCAGCGAGGGGACCCGGCTGCTCGACAGCCACCCGCCGACCAGCCGCGCCCACCGCTCGGACGTGGGCCGTCCCGACCACACGTCGAACTCCTCGGTCGGCAGCCAGACGGGCGTGCCGTCGGGCTCGTTGCCCTCGGCGATCAGCCCGGCCGACTGCGCCACCTCGACGATGAGGGCGGCCCCGGCCTCGTCGACGTGGAGCTCGCGCGCCACGGCCTTGAGGTCGCGGACGGCGAGCCCGCCGCTGCGCAGCACGCTCGGCGGCTGCACGCTCCAGTGGTCGAGCAGCAGCTCCACGCGTCGTACGACGTCGAAGGCAGCGCCCGCGGCGGTCCGGGCCACGAGAGCGGCGTCCCGCGCGGACGTGGCCAGGCCGGGCACCTCGTCGACGGGCTCGGTGGTGGTCCGGCCGCCCCGCAGGGCCAGCCCCACCTCGCCGGGCAGCACGACGGTGTCGCCATCCCGGGGCACCAGCAGGCGACGGCTGATCAGCTCCTCGGCCGGGCTCGCGGCCCGCTCCGGCGAGACCGTACGCCGTGCCGAACCGGTCGTGCCCTCGCCGCCGTGGGCGTCGACGTGGCGCAGCAGGGCGGTGGCGGCGGGGCTCAGTCCGGCCAGCAGCGCGGCCACCTCGTCGGGCTCAGGCGGCTCCGGGCTGGACGGCCGCAGCCCGCTCACCAGGCCGGGCATCCCGCGCATCGCGTCGGCGACGCCGCTCAGCGCGCGGATCCCGCCGGGGGCCTCCCAGGCCAGCGCGAGGTCGAGGAGCCGCTGGAGCGCGGTGGCCACACGGTCGGCGTCGGCGTGCACGATCGAGATCAGTCGAGCGGTTGTGGTTTGACCTGCAACCAGCAGGGAATCAAGCACGGAAAGTTCCAGACGGTCCAGGCCGTCGAGGGCGCGGTGGATCGACGAGCGCGTGGCGGCCCGCGAGGCGAGCTGCGACGAATCTTGAGGGGCGGGTGTGGCGAGATCTGGACGGGCCCTCAGGAGCGCCACGAGTCGCTCGTCCGGCCAGCTCCGCAGCTGGTCGGCGAGGGTTCGTGCGGGTGTCGCCCGCCCACGACTGGACATCCCTCTTACGCTACTCGCCGGGTCGGTGCCGCCGCCCCACATCCCGCGACGGGGCCGAGAGGGTCGGGCATGAGGAACGTTGACCTGCACCACGGTGCGTCGAGCGACGTCGGCCTGGTGCGCAAGGTCAACGAGGACTCCTTCCTCGTCGCGCCCCCGGTCTTCGTGGTCGCCGACGGCATGGGCGGCCACTCCGGCGGCGACGTCGCCAGCCAGATGGTCGTGGAGGAGTTCCAGCGCCTCGCCGAGGCGTACGACCCCGCCCGCGGCGCCGAGCAGGTCGCCGACGCCTTCGCCCGCGCGCAGGCGCGCATCATCGACTTCGGCAACGCGCACCGGGCGATGACGCCGGGCTGGCATGCCGGCACGACTGCCGTCGTGGCGGTGCTGGTCGACGACAACGGCGTGACCAAGTGGCTGCTCGCCAACCTGGGCGACTCCCGCATCTACCGGATCACCGAGGGTCGCCTGGAGCAGATCAGCGTCGACCACTCGGTCGTCCAGGAGCTGATCGACTCCGGCCAGATCACGGCCGAGGAGGCCGCGATGCACCCCGAGCGCCACGTCATCACCCGGGCCCTGGGCAGTCCTGAAGGCATCCAGCCCGACTTCTTCCTGCTGCCGCTGGGCTCGGTCGAGCGGCTGCTGCTGTGCAGCGACGGCGTCACCGGGATGATCGAGGACAAGGAGATCGAGGAGATCCTCGAGAGCGTGGCCGACCCGCGCGACGCCGCCGACCGGCTGGTGCGGGCGGCCGTGGCCGCAGGCGGCCGGGACAACGCGACGGCCGTCGTCGTCGATGTGGTGGGATTGGTGAAGGACGCCAGTTATGACTCCCAGCGCCAGCTGGAGAGCCTCGAATCCAAGCTTGGGGGACGACTGTGAGCACAGAGGCCAGGTTCGCGCCGGGGGACTGGTACGCCGTCGTCGGCGAGCAGGTGACCGTCCTGCTGCCCGGCTCACAGCGCGCGCGGGTGGCCGGCCTGTGGGACCTCGCCGACTCCGGCGCCGACGCCGACGCCCTCCTCGACGCGCTCCTCGCCGAGGGGTTGTCCTCGCTCGACCACGTCGCGCTCGTCGCCCACGGTGACGACGCCACCCGCCTGATCGTGCGCGGCGCACCCACCGCCGCGGTCGCCGCGACCTCCGGCGAGGAGATCGTCAGTGCGGCCGCGGGTGCTGCCTGGGCCGAGCGGCTCGTCACCGGCGTCACCAGCATCCGGGTGACCCTCACCGGCGACGGTGCCGCCGAGCACCTCCTGACCCCCGGCATCGCGCGGGTCTCCGTCGTGGAGTTCGGTACGCCATCGGACGCCGTCGCGGCCGTGCCGCCCGAGGTGCCCGAGGTGCCCGTCCTGGTGGCCGAGCCCGAGCCCGAGCCGGAGCCGACGCCGGAACCCGAGCCCGAGCCCGCGGCCCCGATGAGCTTCGGCGAGCCCGAGGAGGACCCGACCCCCACCGGAGAGACTCCGGTCGTCGAAGAGCCGTGGTCCGACAACGACGGCCAGACGCAGGCCGGCGTCCCGGTGCCCGACTTCGACCGCCCGCCGATCCCCGGCCAGGAGATGGCCCCCGACGTGGTGTCGCAGCCCGTCGCCTCCCTGGTCTTCTCGACCGGTGACGTGGTGGCGGTCGACCGCACGGTCCTGGTCGGGCGCGCGCCCGAGGCCCGGCGCTTCGCCTCGCACGACCAGCCCCACGTCGTCACCGTCGCGAGCCCGCACCAGGAGATCTCCTCGACGCACCTCGAGATCCGCCCGGGCGCCGGCGCCGACCACGGGTCGGCCATCGTGACCGACCTGGGCTCCACCAACGGCACGGTCCTGGCCCAGCCCGGTCTCGACCCGGAGGACCTCAAGGCCGGCATCGCTGTCAGCCTCATCCCGGGCGCGGTCCTCGACCTCGGCGACGGAGTCACCATCCAGGTCACGAACCCCTGAGCAGAGCCGGCACCGTGACCCAGCAAGCACCCCCGTACGCGATCACCTACCCGATCGCCCAGCTCGAGCGACGGTTCACCGCCTTCGCGGTCGACCGCCTCCTGGCCTGGAGCCTGCTGGCCGCGGTGGGCGTCGTGACCGCGATGTTCGTCTCCGACGAGGTGTGGACCGTCGTCGGCGCCGTCGCGGGCGCCGTTGTGCTCCTGTGGCTGGTCCTCGCGATCGTGCTGGGGATCAGCGGCAGCTCGCCCGGCAAGGCGATCTCCGGCCTGCGGGTGGTCGACCACGGCACCGGCACCCCCATCGGCGTGGGCCCCGCCCTCGCGCGCTCGCTCGTGCTCGGCGCGGCCGGGCTGCCCACCTTCGGCATCGGCCTGGCCACCCTGGCGTGGACGGCCGTCGAGGACCGCGGCCGCCAGCGCCGCGGGTGGCACGACCACCTGACCCGCACCGTCGTGGTCGACGTACGTTCGGTGGTGGAGGTGGCCGACCACGACGCCGTCGAGGGGCCGCGCCACATCGTCAACCTCACCGCGATGCGGCTCGTGCCCGCGCCGCCGGTCGAGGCGGTCCGGACGCCCGAGCGCTCGGAGCACTCGATGCGCCGCCAGCCGCTGCCGGCCGACATCACGGCGCCGCCCACCGCACCGCCCATCGCACCGCCGCCGGTCGCGGCCCCACCGGTGCGTCCGGCAGAGCAGCCGCCCCAGCAGCAGGCGCCACCCCAGCACGTGCCGCCGCCACAGGCCCATCCGCAGCAGCAGGCGCCGCCGCAGCGGTGGCGGGTGCACTTCGACAACGGCGAGAGCTTCGTGATCGCCGGTCTCGCCCTGGTCGGTCGGCGCCCCGAGGCGCGTACGGGCGAGCAGGTCGCCCACCTCATCCCGCTCGCGTCGGCCGACATGTCGGTCTCCAAGACCCATGCCCAGTTCGGACCGGCCGTCGACGGGACGATCGTGGTGATGGACCGCGGGTCGACCAACGGCACCGTGCTCGTCCGGCAGGGCGTCTCCCGCCAGCTCGCACCGGGCAAGCCGGCCGCGCTCGTCCACGGCGACAAGGTCGTCTACGGCGACCGCGAGATGACGATCACCCGCGAGGCCTGAGCCCGGGGGGCAGGGGAGGGCAGGATGTGCCCGTGCCGACCTTCCTCGACCTGATCTACGACGAGGCGCCGCTGTCCGCCTTCGACGAGCACCTCGCGCGGGTCGAGACCGGCCTCGGCGAGGACGAAGCGGCCGTCCTGCGCACCGAGTACGACGTCGCCCTCCGGCTGCGCGACCTGATCACCCGGATGAGGTCGCGCGAGGCCGAGCTGTCGGCGCTGTACGAGACCGCGTCCGACCTCACCGCGATCCGTGACGTCGACACGATCCTCGCCGCCATCGTCCGCCGCGCCCGCCAGCTGCTGCACTGCGACATGACCTACCTCTCGCTCAACGACGAGCACGACGGCGCGTCGTACATGAAGGTGACCGACGGGGCGCTCACCCGCGAGTTCCAGACGCTGCGGCTGCCGCTGGGCACGGGGCTGCTGGGGCTCGTCGCGCAGACCGGAGCCGCCTACTTCACCGAGGACTACGCCACCGACGAGCGGTTCGTGCACAAGGGCTACATCGACGAGGCGGTGGCGGGAGAGCAGATCCGGGCGATCCTGGGTGTCCCGCTCGTGCTCGACGGCGTGGTGATCGGAGCACTGCTGGCCGTCCACCGGTCCGTACGCCGCTTCCCGCAGGCCGAGGTCAGCCTGCTCACCTCGTTCGCCGCCCACGCCGTGGTCGCACTGGAGAACGCCCGGCTCTTCGCCGAGCTCGACGAGGCCAACCGGTCGCTCACCCGGCACACCGAGGCCGTCGACGCCGCCGCGCTCGCGCACGACCGGCTCACCGACCTGCTCGTCGGGGGCGGCGGTGTCGCCGAGGTGGCCGAGGTCCTGACGGGCGTGCTCGGCGCGCCGGTCTCGGTGTGGACGGCCTCCGGCGACCTGGAGGCGGGGGAGGACCCCGGCCTCGCGTGGGCCGATGCGGTCGCGGGTGCGGTGGCGTCGGGTCGGTCCGTGGCGGTCGAGGGCGGGCTGGTCGCCGTCGCGCTCGCCGGTACCGAGCACCTGGCCACCCTGGTGCTGCGCCGCGACGAGCCGCTCGACCTTGCGGGGCGTCGTACGCTCGAGCGCGGTGCGCTGGTCACCGCCCTGGTGCTGCTCTTCGCGCGCTCCGTGGCCGACGCCGAGGAGCGCCTGGGCGGTCAGCTCCTGGCCGACCTCCTGGAGGCCGGGGGCGAGGCGCGCGACCGCTTGCGCGACCGGGTCCGCCGGCACAGCGCGAGCCTCGACGGGCCGCTCGTCGTGGCCGCGGCCGCCGTCGACGGCGCCGACCCGCAGCGCGCCGGACGGGCCGCTGTCGCGTACGCGCAGCGGCTGTCGGGCCTGGCGGGCGAGCACCGCGGTGTGGTCGTCGTGGTGGTGCCGAGCGACGACGCGCGCGGCGTGGGCGTCGACCTGCAGGCGGCGATCGCGGCCGCCGACGGCCGGGCGACCGTGGGCGTCGCCGCCACCACCGACGCCCGGGAGGACCGGCTGGTGGCCGCGCACGCCGAGGCGCGGCGCTGCCTCGACACCCTGCTCCGGCTCGGGCGGGTCGAGGAGGTGAGCGACCCCGCGGGTCTGGGCGTGGCGCGGCTGCTGCTGGGCGACAACGACCCCGAGCACGTGGCCGCCTTCGTCGAGTCGATGATCGGGCCGGTCCGCGCGTGGGACGAGCGCCGGGGGACCGGCCTGGTGGACACGCTCGAGGAGTGGTTCGCCAGTGGTGGGCGCCTCAAGGAGGCCGCCGCCGCACTCCACGTCCACCCCAACACGGTCACCCAGCGTCTCGACCGGATCGGCGAGCTGCTAGGTGACGGCTGGCGCGACCCGAGCCGTTCGCTCGACCTGCAGCTGGCCCTGCGACTCGAGCGGTTGCGGGACGCCTGACTCGCTCGAACATGTCGCAGAGCCACATGTTCGCGAATCAAGTGTGGGCGACCGGACCATGTGCCGAGCGTCACCCGGCTCCCTAAGTTGTGGGCCATGACCTCCGACAGTCCTGCCCTCCGCGGACGCCGCGCCCTCGTGACGGGTGCCGCCAGCGGCATCGGCGCGGCAGTCGCCACCCGGCTCGCCGAGGGCGGTGCCGAGGTCCACCTGCTCGACCGCGACGAGGAGGGCGTGGCCAAGGTCGCCGCGCAGGTGCACGGCACCCCGCACGTCGTCGACCTGACCGACGAGGCCGCCATCGAGGCGATCGACCTCGACGTCGACATCCTCGTCAACAACGCCGGCATCCAGCACGTCGCGCCGATCGAGGACTTCGACCCCGAGCTCTTCCGCACCATCCACGCGCTGATGCTCCACGCCCCGTTCCTGCTCGCCCGCCGGGTCCTGCCCGGCATGTACGCCCGCGGCTGGGGCCGCATCGTCCACGTCTCCAGCGTCCACGGCCACCGCGCGTCGGCGTACAAGTCGGCCTACGTCAGCGCCAAGCACGGTCTCGAGGGCCTCTCCAAGGTGATCGCGCTGGAGGCCGCCGACAAGGGCGTCACCAGCAACACGGTCTGCCCCGGCTACGTCCGCACCCCGCTCGTGGAGGGCCAGCTCGCCGACCAGGCGCGCACCCACGGCATCCCCGAGGACGAGGTGCTCGACACCGTCCTGCTCGCGCGTACGCCGATCAGGCGCCTGGTCGAGCCCGAGGAGGTCGCCGACGCGGTGGCCTTCCTCTGCGGCCCGGCCGCCACCTCGATGACCGGCTCCTCACTGCTCCTCGACGGCGGCTGGACCGCCGCCTGACGTTGATCCAGCCCCACCCCGCACATCCCAGAACCAGCACCCATGTCATCCCCCGATGAAAGGCACGTCATGTCCACCGAGACCACCACCGCCACCGGGAGCGGCGCGCCAGGCGCGGCGCCCGAGCGCACCAACATCGTCAAGGTCGTCTTCGCGTCCCTCATCGGCACCGCCGTGGAGTGGTACGACTTCTTCCTCTACGGATCGGCCGCCGCCCTCGTCTTCGGCACGCTCTTCTTCCCGGAGAGCGAGCCCGCCACGGCGACACTTCTGGCCTTCGGCACGTACGCCCTCGGCTTCGTCGCGCGCCCCCTGGGTGGCGTCGTCTTCGGGCACTTCGGCGACAAGGTCGGCCGCAAGAAGATGCTCGTCGTCTCCCTCTTCCTGATGGGTGTCGCGACCTTCGCGATCGGCCTCCTCCCGACGTACGCCTCCATCGGCGTCGCCGCACCGCTGCTGCTCCTCTTCTGCCGCCTGCTCCAGGGCTTCGCGGTCGGCGGCGAGTGGGGTGGCGCGGTCCTGATGGCCGCCGAGCACGGTGACGACTCGCAGCGCGGCTTCTGGTCCTCGTGGCCGCAGGCCGGCGTGGCGCTGGGCAACCTGTTCGCCACCGGCGTCCTGTGGGTGCTCGCCGCCGTGCAGAACGAGGCCGACTTCAACGCGTGGGGCTGGCGCATCCCGTTCCTGCTCAGTGCGATCCTGGTGGGCGTGGGCCTGTGGGTCCGGCTCTCGATCGAGGAGTCGCCCGTCTTCGCCGAGGCCAAGGCCGAGATGGAGACCAAGGAGACCCCACACCTGCCGCTGGTCGAGGTCTTCCGCAAGTACCCCCGCGAGGTCTTCGTCGCGATGGGCATGCGGATGGCGGAGAACATCTCCTACTACCTCTTCACGATCATCTCGATCTCGTTCCTCACGATCTACGCCGGCACCGCCGACGACAAGTCGCTGATCCTCAAGGCGTTGCTGATCGGCTCGGTCGTGCACTTCGTGACGATCCCGCTCGTCGGCGCGCTGAGCGACCGGGTCGGCCGCCGGCCGCTCTACCTCGCCGGTGCCGTCGGCGTCGCGGCGTGGTCGTGGGTGTTCTTCGACCTGATCGCCTCGCGCTCCGAGGGCAAGATCATCCTCGCGATCGTCGTCGGCCTGATGCTGCACGCCCTGATGTACGCCCCGCAGGCGGCCTTCTTCTCCGAGCTCTTCGGCACCTCGGTGCGCTACACCGGAGCCTCGGTGGGCTACCAGCTCGCGTCGATCTTCGCCGGCGCGCTCGCCCCGATCATCGCGATCGACCTCCTCGGCAAGGCGAGCGAGGGCACGGCCAACGTCGACAAGGTCGCGATCTACATGACCATCGCGTCGGTGATCACGATCGTCGCGGTGCTCTTCGCCAAGGAGACGCGAGGGAACTCGCTGCGCCACGACCGGGTGCTGAACGACTGACGCCGCAGTCCCGACACCGGGCCGTCGTCCCCCTCGAGGGGCGGCGGTCCGTCGTCGTCAGCGGGTGAGGGCGACCGGGATGCGGGTGATGCCGCCGCGGGCGCCTAGCCAGACGAGCTCACCGTCGTCGAGGCCGCCGGGGGTGGTGGGACCCGACACCGTGATGGTGAAGCGGGCCGACTGCCCCGGCGCGAGGCGTACGGCGAGGGGGCGGACGCTGACGACGTGCGAGGTGAAGCCCCGGGCGGTGACGGAGAAGTACTCCGGCCGGGTGCCGATGTTGGTCAGCGTGCGCACGGTCGTCGTCCGCCGCGTAGGCAGCAGGAGCGAGCCGGTGTTGAGGTCGGCGAGCGTGTGCCGGCGCAGGGCACGACGCCACGCGTGGGTGGGCACGTCGAGGGCGAGGTGGGCCGTCGGCGCCTGCCCGGGCAGGGCTCCGGCTCCCTGGACCAGCACCGACGAGCCCGGGATGGGTCGGGCCGAGGAGGCGACCAGCGAGCGGACGATCGAGGCCGACCAGTCGTGCTCGCCCAGCACCAGGGCCGCGAGGCCACTCGCGTGGGCGGTGGCGGCTGAGCTGCCGCTGAAGACGCCCCAGGTGCGGCCCGTGGCGTCGGGCAGGGCGCCCAGCACGGCGTCGCCGTCGGCCACGGCGTCGGGCTTCACCGACGCGCCGCGCGGGTCACCGGCGGCGCTCCACGGCGCCGTACGTCGGGTGCCGGGGGCGCCGCTGATGCGGGACATTCGGACCTTGGCGCCGGGGTGGCGGGCCACCCAGCGGCTGAACGTACGACCGGCGCGCGCTGACAGGTGGACGGTGGGGACCGCGTGGAAGTCGGCGGTCACGGACCCGGGGCGCAGGTTGACCAGCACCATTGCGCGGCCACCGGCGAGGGCGACGTTCTCGGACTTGTCGATGCGACCGATGCCGCCGCGGCGACACACCACGATGCGTCCGGCCACCTGGCGCGAGTCGAGGGCGTCGCGCCGGCACTGGCCGGCAACCCGGTGCGAGACACCCGGCGCAGGCGCCCGCTGTGCCAGCACCGCACGCCCCGCGACTCGGGCAGGACGTCCGCCCCCGGCGAACGAGCGACTGCCCGGCGCCGAGACGCGTCCGCGCGACATCCGGCCCACGGCCGAGCCGACGGTGGTCACCCAGGGCGAGGAGTGCGCGGCGTACGCCGAGCCGGCCGAGTTGCCGGCCGCGCCGACGACCACGATGTCGGCCTCCGCGGCGCCGAGCAGCGCGCGCTGGAGGGTGTCGATGCCCTCGCCACCGGCGAGCGCGAGGCTCAGCACGTCGACGTGGTCGGCGACGGCGGCGTCCACGGCCGACACGACGTCGGCGGTCGAGCAGCCGTCGTCGGCCGGGTCGGGAGCTCCCCAGCACGCCTTGTAGGCAGCGACGCGGGCCTGGGGTGCGACGCCGCCGAACCGGCCGGCGTCGCGGCCGTCGACCCGGACGCTCACGCCGGCGTTGCCTGCGGCGACGGAGGAGACCTGGGTGCCGTGGCCGAGCACGTCCTGGGCCGACAGGGACTCGGACGACCGGATGCGGTCGGCGCCGAAGCCGTCGACGAACCAGCGGGCGCCGACGATCTTGCGGGTGCAGTCGTCGGCGGTCCAGCCGTCACCCTCCGCACACGCGCCGGCGAACGCCTGCGGGTCGGCCCCCAGGCCGGGAACGTCGGCGAAGGCGGGGGACTCGGTCGCGATGCCGGAGTCGACCACGCCGATCACCACGCCGGCACCACCGCGGAGTCGCGGGCTGGTCACGGCGCTGCTCACCGTCGCGGGTGACGTACGTCCGGCGAGTGGCCGGACGCTGTCGGGCTCGATCGCGGCGATGCCCGGCTGGGCCTCGAGGGCGCCGAGCTGGTCGGCGGTCAGGCGGACCGCGAAGCCGTTGAGCGCGGTGGTCCAGCGGTAGGTGGGCTCGCTGGCGCCGATCGCCGCGAGGAGGGTGTCCTGCCGGGCGAGGAGGTCGGCGGCGTCGCGGGTGCCCGCGGAGGTGCCCGGTCCCTGGAGGGTGACGAGGGTCAGCGGCTCGGACCCGGCGGCCGCGGCCGGCGCGTCCTCGGCCAGCGCCACGCTCGCAGCGGACACGGTGAGGCCGAGCGCGAGCAGCGCGCAGCCCACGATGCGCCCCACCGGTCGTGCCCGCACGGTCCCCGCCTTCCCCTGCTGTGACGTGTGTCGTCCCCCGAACCGCCCATGATCGCAGTCGCGGTGCGCTCAGACAAAGCCTCCCGTGCACAACCCGTTGGTGGACCGCGCCCGCCGCCGCCTATTCTTTGCCCGCGCCCGCGGATCCGCGGACGGAGAGACCCACGGAGAGACCCGTGGTGACCAGGAACAGGGAGAGACCCGTGCCCAGTGGCAAGGTGAAGTGGTTCGACGTCGACAAGGGCTTCGGCTTCCTGTCGCAGGACGACGGGCCGGACGTCTACGTCCACTCCGACGCGCTGCCCGAGGGCACCACGACGCTCAAGGCCGGCACCAAGGTCGAGTTCGGCATCGCGCAGGGACGACGCGGCGACCAGGCCCTCCAGGTGCGGATCGTCGACGCCCCCGCCTCGGTCACCCGCAACCAGCGCAACGCCCAGCGCAAGCAGCCCGAGGTGATGGTGAGCATCGTCGAGGACCTCATCAAGATGCTCGAGGGCGTCGAGGAGGGCTACCGCCGCGGTCGTCACCCCGAGCGCGACGCGGCCCGCGGCACGGCGAAGGTGCTGCGAGCCCTCGCCGACGAGCTCGAGCTCTGACCTAGCCAGCAGCAGGTGCAGGCGCCTGCCGGCCCGGCCGGCTGATGAGCACGAACGTCGCCCAGATCCCGAGGACGCCGGCGGCGATGCCGAGCCCGAGCTGGGGCATCAGCGGCATCGCGATGCCGATGAAGCCGCCGATCACCCAGGCGAGCTGCAGCGTGGTGTCGGAGCGGGCGAAGGCGCTCGCCTGGATCCGGCTCGGCACGTCGCGCTGGATCGTCGAGTCCAGCGACAGCTTCGCCAGGGCCTGCGCCAGGCCGGCCGTGAGGCCCAGCAGGATCAGGGAGGGCAGGCCGTAGAAGAGGGCGGCCACCACGGCCGCGGCCACGTCCGCCAGGAGTGCCAGCACGACGGTCACGGCAGGGTTGAGCCGTCGGAGCATCGAGCCGATGGTGATGCCGACGGTGTTGCCGAGCCCGGCCGCGCCGATCACCGCGCCGAGCAGGATCTCGGGTTTCCAGTCGCCGATCGGGTTGTCGCGCAGCAGGAACGCCATGAACATCGTGAGGAAGCCCGACAGCCAGCGCGGCCCGCAGTTGGCCCGCAGCGCGAACGCCACGGCTGCGGGGATCCGGGTGCGCGGGCGCTTCCCCGAGGTGGCGCCGGTCGTGGATCCGGTGAGCACCAGCTCGCCCTCACCGTGGCTGGCGTCGACCTTCTCGGGCAGCCGGATCGCCCAGATCGTGGCGAGCACGAAGATCACGAAGCCGTAGCGCAGCGACCACTCGGGTCCGAACGTCGAGGCGAGGATCGCCAGCGGGGCCGAGATGCCGGCACCCACGATGCCCGCGAGCGACACCCGGGCGTTGGCCTTCACCAGCGTCAGGTCGGGTGGCAGCAGCCGGGGGACGGCCGCGGCGCGGGTGACGCCGTACGCCTTGGAGGCGACGAGGCAGCCCAGTGCCGCCGGGAACAACCAGCCCGACTCGGTCACCACCGCCGTGGCCAGCACCCAGCACAGGAAGCACCTGATCGCCATGGTCGCGCCGACCGCCCACCGGCGGCCGTGGCTGAAGCGGTCGAGGAACGGCCCGATCAGCGGCGCCACGATCGCGAACGGGAGCATCGTCAGGCCGAGGAACAGGGCGACCTGGCCGCGCGCCTCGCCGGTGGGTACCTGGAAGAACAGCGTGCCGGCCAGCGAGATCGCGACGGCCGCGTCGCCGGCGGCGTTGAAGGCGTGGAGCTCGATCAGCCGTGACAGGCCGGAGTCGCCGGCGCCCTCGGCCCGCGCGGCCCGACGCGCCTGGGAGACGGCGTACTGGCCCGCGGTGCCCGCGCCCCGCCCGGCCACCCTGGCCCCGCGACCGGCCACCTTGGCGCCCCGGCCTGCTGCCCGGGCACCGCGCGCGGCGCCGGACATCGACCGGCGTACGGCGCTCGGACGCGGGGGAGTGGCCTGCTCCGACCGCGGCCCCGGCTCCTGCCCGGAGGTCGGGTCGGGGTGGTCGCTGGTCACGGGTCCATCTTGGCCTACCCGCCCGACACCACGCGGACGCCGTCCCGGCCCGGGGTGCCGACGGGACAGGACCGTGCACCGTTTGTCATGATGGCGTACGTGATCGCTCTCCCCACCCGCTCCGGCAAGCCGGACTCGGTCCTCGCCAAGGCCGCCGACCTCGCGCGCGGCGCCGTCCTCGAGGTCGCCGAAGCCGCCGAGGTGGGCGACCACCTGGGTGCCCACGCCGAGGGTGAGCGCGTCGTCACGCACCACTTCGCCTGCACCCGGCCGGGCTACCCCGGCTGGCACTGGTCGGTCACCCTCACCCGCGCCAAGCGCGGCAAGGACCTCACCGTCAACGAGGTCGTCCTGCTCCCCGGCGACGCCGCGATCGTGGCCCCCGCCTGGGTGCCGTACAAGGAGCGCCTCCAGCCCGGCGACCTCTCACCCGGCGACCTGCTCCCGGTCGAGGACGAGGACGCCCGCCTGGTCCCGACCTACCTCGTCGGCGACGACCCGCTCGACGGCCCGATGGACGGCGACGCCCGCGCCCAGGTGCGCCGCGTCGCCGAGGACCTCGGCCTGGGGCGCGTGCGCACCCTGAGCCGCGAGGGCCTCGACATGGCGGCCGAGCGCTGGCACGCCGGCAACGGCGGCCCCGACGCCCCGATTGCCAAGAGCGCTCCCGACCACTGCTGGTCCTGCGGGTTCCTGGTCCGGCTCAACGGCTCGCTGGCCGACAGCTTCGGCGTCTGCGCCAACGGCAACGCCAACGACGACGGCACCGTCGTCACCCTCGACCACGGCTGCGGCGCCCACTCCGAGGTCAAGCTGGCGCGCAAGCAGCAGCCGCTGCCGATGCCCGACCACGCCTTCGACACCCTGACCGACGACGAGTTCGAGAAGCTGTAGCCCTGGCTCAGGCCCTCGCCGGCTCCAACACCCAGACGGCGTAGTCGTCGACAGGCTCGCGCAGCTCGTAGCTGCCGAAGCGGTGGACCACCCGCAGCCCTGATGCCGCGACGTCCGCCACGAACTCGTCGGCCGGATAGGTGCGGCTTCCGCTCTTGACGGCCGTGAGGTGGAAGCCCAGGAGCACGCGACCGTCGGGCGCGAGCAGGTCGCGGACGCGTTCCAGCACGGACCGCTCGGTGCCCTCGCCCAGGTAGATCATCACGTTGCCGACGACCACGACGAGGTCGAAGGACCCGAGCTCGGCCGGGTCGAGGGCGAGCGCCTCGTGGGGCAGCACCTCGAGCGAGGCGTACGTCGACCCGGACTGGGCGCGCAGTGACGGGTCGGGCTCGGTCGCCACGACCCGGTGGCCGCGCGCCTGGAGGGCGGCCGAGACCCGACCCATGCCGGAGCCGATGTCGAGGATGCGGGCATTGCGGGGCGCGAGGGCGTCGGCCAGCCGGGCCTCGCCGTCCACGTCCTCACCGGCCGAGACGCGGTGGGCGAAGGTCTCGCCGTAGCCCTTGTTGCCCTCGCCGGCGAGCTCCCACCGGGTCGGCGGGTGCGTCACGGGGAGACCCGCAGGGCGGCGCGCTCCTTGCGGCGGCGACGGCAGTACTCCAGCCCGCACAGGCCGAGACCGAAGCCGGCCAGGCAGGTCCACAGCCACCACGTGCGCCCGCTGTCCTGGAGCGTGCTCCAGAAGGGCAGGAGCCCGAGGAAGCCGAGCAGCCACAGCGCCGTGCCGACCTCCGTGGTGCGTACGCCGTCGACGTCGAGCGGCGCGACCTGCGCCACGATGAAGGTGCGGTTGCCGATCTCGTGCTGCGTCGGCTGCGCGTCGCCCAGGTCCACGCCGCCACGCTACAGCGCCGCGGGGAGGCGTCACGCGCGCGTCACACGGTTCTGCCAGACTCCGGTCCCGTGAGCGACGACACCACCACTGCCAAGCGGCCCGCCAACAGCTCCGGACTCGACGGATTCTTCGAGATCAGCCAGCGCGGATCGTCCGTCGGACGTGAGGTCCGCGGCGGCGTGGTCACGTTCCTGACGATGGCCTACATCATCGTGCTGAACCCGCTGATCCTCGGCTTCGTGCCCGACTCGACCGGCGCCTTCCTCGGTGGCGGCGGCGAGCCCGGGAGCGGGATCCCGGCCATCGCCGCAGGTACGGCACTCGTGGCCGGGGTGCTCACGATCGCGATGGGCGGCTTCGCCAACTTCCCGCTCGCCCTGGCGACGGGCCTCGGCCTCAACGCGTTCGTCGCCAACTCGATCGCGCGCCAGTCCACGTGGGGCGCCGCGATGGGCCTCGTCGTGCTCGAGGGCATCGTGATCCTGCTGCTGGTGCTGACCGGCTTCCGCAAGGCTGTCTTCCACGCCGTGCCCCAGCAGCTCAAGGTGGCGATCTCCGTCGGGATCGGCCTGTTCATCGCGCTGATCGGGTTCGTCGATGCCCGTGTCGTGACCCGGATCCCCGACGCCTTCCAGACCACCGTGCCGGTGCAGCTCGGCACCGACGGCCACCTCGGGGGCTGGCCGGTCCTCGTCTTCTGCCTCGGGCTGGCCCTCGTCATCGCCCTGTGGGTGCGCAAGGTGCGCGGCGCGATCCTGATCTCGATCGTCGTCACGACGGTCGTCGCCGTCATCGTCGAGGCCGTCGGCGACCTCGGCCCCGCGTCGGCCGACAACCCGAAGGGCTGGTCGCTGAGCGTGCCGACCCTCAGCGGCGACATCGTGGGGCTCCCGTCGTTCGACACCCTCGGCGACGTCGACCTGTTCGGGGCGTTCGGCTCCGCCGGCACCGGCGTGCTCGCCGCCCTCCTCCTCGTCTTCTCCCTGCTGCTCGCCGACTTCTTCGACACGATGGGCACGATGACCGCCATCGGCGCCGAGGCCGGCCTGAATGACGAGGACGGCACCCCGCCCGGCGCCCAGCGGATCCTCATCGTCGACTCGGTCGCCGCCATCGCCGGCGGCGCGGCCGGTGTCTCGTCGAACACGTCCTACATCGAGAGCGCCTCGGGCGTGGGGGAGGGCGCCCGTACGGGCCTCGCCTCCGTCGTCACCGGAGCGCTGTTCCTGCTCGCGACCTTCTTCACCCCGCTCGTCGCGGCCATCCCGTCCGAGGCGGCAGTCCCCGCGCTCGTGCTCGTCGGGTTCCTGATGATGCAGCAGGTGGCCGACATCGACTGGCGCGACCTCGAGGTCGCGATCCCGGCCTTCCTGACCGTCGTGCTGATGCCCTTCACCTACTCCATCTCGGTCGGCATCGGCGCCGGCTTCGTGGCGTACGTCCTGATCAAGGTCGTCGTCGGCAAGGTCAGGGACGTCCACCCCCTCATGGGGGTCGTCTCGGCGCTCTTCGTCGTCTACTTCGCCTACACGCCCATCAGCGGCTGGCTCTCCTGACCGTCCCCGGTCGCGGGAGGGCCTGACACCTACGTCGGAATAGTTAGCACAGGTAATGAGTTATGCTAACGATATGCCGCCGATCGCCGACCTTCGCACCGACGCCGGGCTCGCCTCCGAGCTCCGCGCCGGTGTCATGCGACTCCGCCGCCGCCTGGTCTCCGAGCGCCACCCCGACAATGACCTGAGCATCCCGCAGATGGTCGTCCTCGGACTGCTGGTGCGCCTCGGCGACCAGACCGTGGGGGAGCTGGCCCGCGCCGAGCGCGTCCAGCCGCCGTCGATGACTCGCACGGTGAACTGCCTGGAGGGCGACGGCTACGTCGTCCGTCGTCCGCACGAGACCGACGGCCGCCAGGTGGTCGTCTCGCTCACCGACGAGGGCCGCGCCGCAGTGCTCGCCGACCGCCAGCGTCGCGACGCCTGGCTCTCCCAGCAGCTCGCCCGGCTCACCCCGGCCGAGCGCGCCTCCCTCCGCGCAGCCGCGCCGATCCTCGCGCGGCTCGCCCACACCGACTGACCGACCGCACGAGACCACCGAGGAGTCACCACGAGTCCCACGTTCCGTTCCCTCGCCAACCCCAACTACCGGCGCTACGCCGCCGGTGGCGTGGTGTCGAACACCGGCACCTGGATGCAGCGCGTCGCCCAGGACTGGCTGGTCCTCCAGCTCGCCGTCGGCTCCGGCGCGACCGCGCTCGGCATCACGACGGGGCTGCAGTTCCTGCCCTTCCTGCTCCTGACCCCGTTCGCCGGCCTCGTCGCCGACCGGATGCCCAAGCAGCGGCTGCTCCAGCTGACCAACATCGGCATGGCCGTGCCGGCCGCGATCCTGGGCGTGCTCGCCGTCACCGGCACCGCCGAGGTCTGGCACGTCTACGTCCTGGCCTTCCTGCTCGGCTCGGCGTCCGCCTTCGACGCCCCGGCGCGCCAGTCGTTCGTCTCCGAGATCGTCGACCCGGTCGACCTGACCAACGCCGTCGGCCTCAACTCCGCCAGCTTCAACGCCGCGCGCCTCGTCGGCCCCGGCCTCGCCGGCCTCCTGATCGCCGCGTTCGGTGGGGGAGCGGTCGCCACCGGGTGGGTGATCCTGCTCAACGCGGTGTCGTACGCCGCCCCGATCTGGTCGCTGCGGCACCTCGACGTCGCCCGGATCGACTCGCCCGCCCTGGCGCAGCGTGGACCCGGCGCACTGCGCGAGGGCATCGCCTACGTCCGCGCACGGCCCGACCTGATGCTGGTGCTGGGTCTGGTCTTCTTCGCCGGCACGTTCGGCCTCAACTTCCAGATCACCTCCGCGCTGATGGCCACCGAGGTCTTCGGCAAGGGGCCGACCGAGTTCGGCCTGCTCGGCAGCTTCCTGGCCGTCGGCTCGCTCACCGGCGCACTCCTGGCCGCGCGCCGCGAGCACGTACGCCACCGCCTCGTCGTGGGCTCCGCGCTCGCGTTCGGCGCCACGGTGATGCTCGCGGGCCTGATGCCGACCTACCTCACCTTCGCGCTCCTCACGCCGGTCACCGGGCTGACCGCGCTGACCTTCATCACCAGCGCCAACACCTACATGCAGCTCAACACCGACGCCGGCGTCCGCGGCCGGGTGATGGCGCTCTACCTGATGATCTTCATGGGCGGCACCCCGATCGGGGCGCCCGTGATCGGGTGGATCGGACAGGAGTACGGCGCCCGCTGGACGCTGCTCGGCGGGGGTCTGCTGACCATCGCCGGTGTGGGCCTGTCTGCCATGCTGTACCTGAGGCTCGAGCGCGCCCGGCGTGAGCGTGGCCCCGACGCCGCGGAGGCGGCAGACGAACCGGCTGTGAGCGCCTCTCCGGCATTTTGACCCTGCCCGAGCGCCCGAGTAGCCTCAATCCTCGTGTCTGGCACGTCCAGACCCCTGCGCGTGCACGTCAACTGCCCGCTGGTAGGGAGCGGCCCCTTCGAGGGAGCCGCACAGGCACAACGTTGTCGAAGGCAAGACCCCCGAGTCCGGCACCGCGCCGGTCCGAGACGAGAAACAGAGAGAGGGAACCACCAGGTGCCCACCATCAACCAGCTGGTCCGCAAGGGCCGCCAGGACAAGGTGTCGAAGTCCAAGACGCCTGCCCTGAAGGGATCTCCGCAGCGCCGTGGCGTCTGCACCCGCGTCTACACGACCACCCCGAAGAAGCCGAACTCCGCCCTCCGCAAGGTCGCCCGCGTGCGCCTGAGCAGTGGCGTCGAGGTCACCGCCTACATCCCGGGTGTCGGTCACAACCTGCAGGAGCACTCGATCGTGCTCGTGCGCGGCGGCCGTGTGAAGGACCTTCCCGGTGTCCGCTACAAGATCATCCGCGGCACGCTCGACACCCAGGGTGTCAAGAACCGCAAGCAGGCCCGCAGCCGCTACGGCGCGAAGAAGGAGAAGTAATGCCTCGCAAGGGTCCCGCTCCCAAGCGCCCCCTCGTCTCTGACCCGGTCTACGGCTCGCAGCTGGTCACCCAGCTCGTCAGCAAGGTCCTCCAGGACGGCAAGAAGGCCGTGGCGCAGCGCATCGTCTACACCGCCCTCGAGGGCGTCCGCGACAAGACCGGCTCCGACCCCGTCGTCACGCTCAAGCGCGCGATGGACAACGTCAAGCCGGCCATCGAGGTCAAGTCCCGCCGCGTCGGCGGGGCGACCTACCAGGTCCCCGTCGAGGTCAAGGCCAACCGCTCCACCACGCTGGCCCTGCGCTGGCTCGTGGGCTACGCCGCCGATCGTCGCGAGAAGACCATGGCCGAGCGCCTCATGAACGAGATCCTCGACGCGAGCAACGGCCTCGGTGCCGCTGTGAAGAAGCGCGAGGACACCCACAAGATGGCCGAGTCCAACAAGGCCTTCGCCCACTACCGCTGGTGAGGACGGGCGGCCGTACGGCCCGCATCACGCGGCGTACGGCCTCCCACCCCCACAACCCCACTACTTCGAGGGACTGAGACACAGACGTGGCTGTCGACATCACCACCGACCTCAACAAGGTCCGCAACATCGGCATCATGGCGCACATCGACGCCGGCAAGACCACCACCACCGAGCGCATCCTGTTCTACACGGGCATCACCTACAAGATCGGTGAGGTCCACGACGGCGGCGCCACGATGGACTGGATGGAGCAGGAGCAGGAGCGCGGCATCACCATCACGTCCGCCGCGACGACCTGCTGGTGGAAGGACCACCAGATCAACATCATCGACACCCCCGGGCACGTGGACTTCACCGCCGAGGTCGAGCGCTCGCTGCGCGTCCTCGACGGCGCCGTCGCGGTCTTCGACGGTGTCGCCGGTGTCGAGCCCCAGACGATGACGGTGTGGCGCCAGGCCAACAAGTACTCCGTCCCCCGCATGTGCTTCGTCAACAAGCTCGACCGCACCGGCGCCGACTTCTTCAAGTGCGTCGACATGATGGTCGACCGCCTCAACTCCACCCCGCTCGTGCTCCAGCTGCCGATCGGCGCCGAGGGTGACTTCATCGGTGTCATCGATCTGGTCGGCATGCGTGCCCTGGTCTGGCGCGGCGAGACCACGATGGGTGAGGACTACGAGGTCGAGGAGATCCCCGCCGACCTCGTCGAGCAGGCCGCGGAATACCGCGTGAAGCTCCTCGAGACGCTGGCCGAGGCCGACGACGCGATCATGGAGAAGTACCTCGAGGAGGGCGAGTTCACCGTCGCCGAGCTCGACGCCGCGATCCGCCGCGCCACCCTCGCCGACAAGCTCAACCCGGTCCTGTGCGGCACCGCGTTCAAGAACAAGGGAATCCAGCCCCTGCTCGACGCCGTCGTCAAGTACCTGCCCTCGCCGCTCGACATCGACGCGATCATCGGCCACTCGGTCAAGGACGAGAGCGTCGAGATCAGGCGTCTGCCGTCCGACGACGAGCCCTTCTCGGGTCTGGCCTACAAGATCGCCACCGACCCGCACCTCGGCAAGCTGATCTACGTCCGCGTCTACTCCGGCAAGCTCGAGGCCGGCGCGACCGTGGTCAACTCGGTCAACGGTCGCAAGGAGCGGATCGGCAAGGTCTACCAGATGCACGCCAACAAGCGTGAGGAGATCGCGTCGGTCGGCGCCGGTCAGATCGTGGCCGTCATGGGGCTCAAGGACACCAAGACCGGACACACCCTGTCCGATCCGCAGAACCAGGTGATCCTCGAGTCGATGACGTTCCCGGCCCCGGTGATCGAGGTCGCGATCGAGCCCAAGACGAAGAGTGACCAGGAGAAGCTCGGCACCGCGATCCAGCGCCTCTCCGACGAGGACCCGACCTTCACGGTGAAGGCCGACGAAGAGACCGGCCAGACCATCATCGCCGGCATGGGCGAGCTGCACCTGGAGATCCTCGTCGACCGGATGAAGCGCGAGTTCCGCGTCGAGGCGACCGTCGGCAAGCCGCAGGTGGCCTACCGCGAGACCATCCGCAACCTGGTCGAGAAGCACTCCTACACCCACAAGAAGCAGACCGGTGGTTCGGGTCAGTTCGCCAAGGTTGTCATCAGCCTCGGTCCCAACATCGACCCCGAGACCGGCACTGGCGCTGGTTATGAGTTCGTCAACAACGTGTCCGGTGGTCGCATCCCCAAGGAATACATCCCGTCGGTCGACGCCGGTGGCCAGGACGCCATGGAGTTCGGCGTGCTCGCCGGCTACCCCATGGTCGACGTGAAGTTCTCCCTCGAGGACGGCGCCTACCACGATGTCGACTCGTCCGAGCTCGCGTTCAAGATCGCCGGCAACCAGGCCTTCAAGGAGGCCGCGCGTCGGGCCAAGCCGGTGCTGCTCGAGCCGATGTTCGCCGTCGAGGTGATCACGCCGGAGAGCTTCCTCGGCACGGTCATCGGTGACATCAACTCGCGCCGCGGCCAGATCCACAACCAGGAGGAGCGTCACGGTGACATGGTCGTGAGCGCCCTTGTGCCTCTCTCCGAGATGTTCGGGTACGTTGGCGACCTGAGGTCGAAGACCTCCGGCCAGGCGTCGTACTCCATGGAGTTCGACTCGTACGCCGAGGTTCCCACGAACATCGCCGAGGAGATCGTCAAGAAGGTCCGCGGCGAGTAAGTCGCCCGGGCCCCCTCGGCCCCCGCACCACCCCGCTACACACCCATGAGTTCAAGTACAAACCCAACCAGGAGGAGCCCCAGTGGCTAAGGCGAAGTTCGAGCGGACCAAGCCGCACGTCAACATCGGCACCATCGGTCACATCGACCACGGCAAGACGACGCTGACCGCGGCGATCACCAAGGTGTTGCACGACAAGTACCCGACTCTGAACGAGGCTTCGGCCTTCGACCAGATCGACAAGGCTCCCGAGGAGCGCCAGCGCGGCATCACGATCTCGATCGCGCACGTCGAGTACCAGACCGAGGCGCGCCACTACGCGCACGTCGACTGCCCGGGTCACGCGGACTACATCAAGAACATGATCACCGGTGCCGCTCAGATGGACGGCGCGATCCTCGTGGTCGCCGCCACCGACGGCCCGATGCCGCAGACGCGTGAGCACGTGCTGCTCGCCCGCCAGGTCGGCGTGCCGGCCCTGGTCGTGGCGCTCAACAAGTGCGACATGGTCGACGACGAGGAGCTCATCGAGCTCGTCGAGATGGAGGTGCGCGAGCTCCTCTCCGAGTACGAGTTCGACGGCGATGACATCCCCGTCATCCGCGTTGCTGCCTTCCCGGCCCTCCAGGGTGACGAGAAGTGGGGCGAGTCGATCATCGAGCTCATGGCTGCGGTGGACGAGTCCATCCCGACCCCCGAGCGCGAGACCGACAAGCCGTTCCTCATGCCCGTCGAGGACGTCTTCACGATCACCGGTCGTGGCACCGTCATCACCGGTCGCATCGAGCGCGGCATCGTCAAGGTCAACGAGGAGGTCGAGATCATCGGCATCCGCGAGGTCGCTCAGAAGAGCGTCGTGACCGGTGTCGAGATGTTCCGCAAGCTGCTCGACGAGGGCCAGGCGGGCGAGAACGTCGGTCTGCTCCTCCGTGGCACCAAGCGCGAGGACATCGAGCGCGGCATGGTCGTCATCAAGCCGGGCACCACGACGCCTCACACGAACTTCGAGGCCTCGGTCTACATCCTCAGCAAGGACGAGGGCGGCCGTCACACGCCGTTCTTCAACAACTACCGTCCGCAGTTCTACTTCCGTACGACTGACGTGACCGGTGTTGTGACCCTGCCCGAGGGCACCGAGATGGTCATGCCGGGTGACAACACCGAGATGTCGGTCGAGCTCATCCAGCCCATCGCCATGGACGAGGGCCTCCGGTTCGCGATCCGTGAGGGTGGCCGTACGGTCGGCGCCGGCCGCGTCGTCAAGATCACCAAGTGATCACCGCCGGTCACTGACCGGCACCCGCACCATCCGAGACCCCGTCTCCCGCAAGGGAGGCGGGGTCTCGTGCGTCCGAGGTGTCAGGCGGCGTGCAGCCGCGTGAGGAGCCCGGCGTCTTCGAGGAGCCGCTCGACCCGTACACGCTCGAAGTCCCGGTCGGCGCCGGGCGGGAGGTCGGCCAGGCCGTGGCTGAGCTCGAGGGTGTCGGCCGCCTCGGCGAGCACGCCGTCGTACGCCCGGCGGATGCCCTCCCACTTGGCGAAGCGCACGCCCTCCCGGCCGAATGCGTCACGCAGCCGACGGACGTCGGCACCGACCTGCTCGATGGGCCGGTTGCGCGGCACCAGCGGCGCGGGGCGGGGGCTCGCCAGCCGCACCAGGAAGGCTCCGAGGCGAAGCTGCCAGGGCCACCAGCCGGCCCAGAAGCCGAGCGCGCCGGCCAGCACGACCTGGACACCTGCCCAGGCCAGCAACAACGGACCGTAGTCCTGGAGCCAGCTCCACATGCCTCCACGCTACGCCGCGACACGCTCCGCGGCGAGAGGCTGCTGGGACCAGGTTCCGATCCGGCCGTCAGCCGAGCAGCGCCTCCACGGCACCCCGGAACACCGAGGTGTGGGCGTCGACGTCCGCCTCGGTGTGGAAGGGCGAGAACAGCGACATGTTGTGGAACGGCGCGAGCAGCACGCCGCGGTTGACGGTCCAGAGGTGGAAGAACGCGTCGAGCTCCTCGTCGACAGCTGCGGCGGCCTCGGCGCCGGCCCGCGGCGGCGGGCAGAACCAGTACTCCGCCCGGCAGCCCAGCCGCTGCACGTGCCACGGCAGGCCGTGCTCGGAGATCACGCCCTGGATGCCGGTGGTGAACGACTCGGCGAGCGGGATCGCGACGTCGAAGTCCTCCTGGCGCAGGGCCGAGGACAGCGTCGCGCGCACCGCGGCCATCGCCAGCGCCGATCCCGACAGCGTGCCACCGACCCCGGCGACGTCGATGTCGTGGCCGAGCATCGGTCCCTCCAGCTGCGCGGCCACCTCGGCGCTCATGCCGTACGCCGCGACCGGGATCCCGCCGCCGATCGGCTTGCCGATGACCACGAAGTCGGGCTCGAGGTCCCACGCAGCGGTGGCCCCACCGGGGCCGGCGCAGATCGTGTGGGTCTCGTCGTTGACGAGCAGGACGCCGTGCCGGCGGGTGATCTCCCGGACCCCGGCGAGGTAGCCCTCGTCGGGCAGCACGATCCCGATGTTGGTCAGCGCCGGCTCCATCAGCAGGCACGCGACGTCGCCCTCGGCCAGGCGTACGTCGAGCGCGTCGAGGTCGTTGAAGGGGACCACCGCGGTGGTGACGGAGACGTCGACCTGCGGACCGAGCGCGCCGGGGCGGGCCACGACCCGGTCGCCCGCACGGCCGTGCTCGAGCACGCCGAGCGTCTCGTCGACGGTGCCGTGGTAGCACCAGTCCATCACCGCGATGCGCGGGCGCCCAGTGAGGTGGCGCGCGAATCGCAGCACGAACCGGTTGGCGTCGGTCGCGGTCATCGCCATCTGCCAGCGGGGGAGGCCGAACCGGCGGCTGAGCTCGGCGGCGACCCAGGTGGCGTCGGTCGACGGGAGCATCGTCGTGATGCCGCGCTCGGTGCGCTCGCGTACGGCGTCGGCGACCGCGGGCAGGCAGTGCCCGGTCATCGACCCGGTGTCGCCCAGGCACAGGTCGACGTAGTCGATGCCGTCGACGTCGGTGAACCGTCCGCCCGAGGCCGACTCCACGAAGAGCGGGAAGGAGCCCGGCCACCGCGTCATCCACGGCATCGGCACGCCCGCGAGCAGGTGCTCGCCGGCAGCCAAGGCGAGGTGCGCGGAGGTCGGGTGCAGGTCGACGAACCGCTGCTCCTCCTCGGCGTGGAGCGCGGCCAGCCGGGTGCGGTCGACCTCCGTCGTCGTCACAGCGCGCTGCCGACGTACTTGGTCTCGAGGTACTCCTCGATGCCCTCGAACCCGCCCTCGCGGCCGAAGCCCGAGTGCTTCACGCCGCCGAAGGGCGCCGCCGGGTTGGACACGATCCCGGTGTTGACCCCGACCATGCCGAACTCCAGCGCCTCGCTGACCCGCAGCACGCGGGCGTGACCGCGGGAGAAGACGTACGCGACCAGGCCGTACTCGGTGTCGTTGGCGCGTGCGATCGCCTCGGCCTCGCTGTCGAACGTGATGATCGGCGCGACCGGTCCGAAGATCTCCTCGCGGAAGACCCGCGCCGTCTCGGGTACGTCGACCAGCACCGTCGGCGGGTAGAAGTGGCCGGGCCCCTCGGGGACCGTCCCGCCGACCAGGGCCGTCGCGCCGGCGGAGACCGCGTCCTCGACGAGCTCGTGGACGCCGGCCCGGGCCTTCTCGGTGATGAGCGGCCCGACGTCGACGCCGTCGTGCGTGCCGTCGCCCACGGTGAGCGCGCCCATCCGCTCGGCGAATCGCGCGGCGAACTCCTCGGCGACCGAGGAGTGGACGAGGAACCGGTTGGCGGAGGTGCAGGCCTCACCGATGTTGCGCATCTTGGCGAGCATCGCGCCGTCGACGGCGGCGTCGAGGTCCGCGTCGCCGAAGACGATGAAGGGGGCGTTGCCACCGAGCTCCATCGAGACCCGCAGCAGCTGCTCGGAGGCCTGGGCCACGAGCACCTTGCCGACCGCGGTCGAGCCGGTGAAGGTCAGCTTGCGCAGCCGGGCATCGCGGATGATCGGCTCGCACACCCCGCCGGAGTCGGTGGTGGTGACGACGTTGAGCACTCCCGGCGGGAGTCCGACCTCCTCCATCAGCGCGGCCAGCGCGAGCATCGTCAGCGGCGTCTCGTGGGCCGGCTTCACCACCATCGTGCACCCGGCCGCGATGGCGGGCCCGATCTTGCGGGTGCCCATCGCGAGGGGGAAGTTCCAGGGCGTGATCATCAGCGTGGGGCCGACGGGGGCCTTCATCGTGATCAACCGGGAGCTGCCGGCCGGGGCGGCGGCGTAGCGGCCGTGGATGCGTACGGCCTCCTCGGAGAACCAGCGGAAGAACTCGGCGCCGTAGCCCACCTCGCCCTTCGCCTCGGCGAGGGTCTTGCCCATCTCGAGCGTCATCAGCCGGGCGAAGTCGTCGGCCCGCTCGGTGAGCAGCTCGAAGGCGCTCCGCAGGATCTCCCCGCGTACGCGCGGCTCGGTGGCGGCCCACTCCTTCTGCGCCCCCGCTGCGGCGGCCAGGGCGCGCTCGCCGTCGGCGGGAGTGCCGTCGGCGATGCGCGTGAGCACCTCGTCGTTGGCCGGGTTGGTCACCTCGAAGGTCGCGCCGCCTGAGGCGTCGACCCACTCGCCCTTGATGAGGAGCTGTCGGGGGACGGTGTCGATCAGGTCTGCCATGTCAGCACCCTTTCACTGGCTGGCGGCGGCCGCCTCGTCGAAGGCGGCCTCGAAGACGTCGAGGCCCTCCGACAGGAGGCGGTCGTCGATGGAGAGCGGGGGCAGGAAGCGGAAGACGTTGCCGAAGGTTCCGCAGGTGAGCGTCACCAGGCCCTGCGAGGAACAGGCCCGGTGGACGGCACCGGCGAGGGCCGCGTCCGGCGTACGACCGGGGCCGTCGCTGACGAGCTCGAGCGCCAGCATCGCCCCGCGTCCGCGGATGTCGCCGACCCGGTCGGGGTGCCGCTCCGCGATCGCGCGCAGTCGCGGGACGAAGATCGCCTCGATCTCGCGGGCCCGGGCCGGGAGGTCGGAGGCCTCCATGGTGTCGATGGCGGCAAGAGCGGCCGCGCACGCCACCGGGTTGCCGCCGTACGTGCCGCCTAGCCCGCCGGCGTGGACGGAGTCCATCACGTCCGCGCGCCCCGTCACGGCGGCGAGCGGCAGCCCGCCGGCCATGCCCTTGGCGGTGGTGACGAGGTCGGGCACGACGCCCTCGTGGTCGCTGGCGAACCAGTCACCGGTGCGCGCGAAGCCGGTCTGGATCTCGTCGGCGATGAAGAGGATGCCCTGCTCGCGGCACCACGCGGCCACGCGTGCCAGCCAGCCCGGCGGCGGCACGATGAAGCCGCCCTCGCCCTGGATCGGCTCGATCAGGACGGCCGCGCAGTTGTCCTCGCCGACCTGGGCGTGGACGGTGTTCACGAACGCCTCGAAGGCCTCGTCGGCGCACGCCTCGGCGCCGCCCGGCCAGCGATAGGGGTACGCCATCGGGGCGCGGTAGATCTCGCCCGCGAACGGGCCGAAGCCGTGCTTGTAGGGCATGTTCTTCGCGGTGAGCGCCATCGTGAGGTTCGTCCGCCCGTGGTAGGCGTGGTCGAAGACGACGATGGCGTCGCGGCCGGTGTGGTGGCGCGCCACCTTGACCGCGTTCTCCACCGCCTCGGCCCCGGAGTTGAAGAGCGCCGAGCGCTTCTCATGGTCGCCCGGCGTGAGTTCGGCGAGCTTCTCGCAGACCTCGATGTACTCCTCGTAGGGCGTGACCATGAAGCAGGTGTGGGTGAAGTCGGCGACCTGGCGCTGCACCGCCTCCACCACCTTGGGCGAGGCGTTGCCGACAGTGGTCACCGCGATGCCCGAGCCGAAGTCGATCAGCTGGTTGCCGTCGACGTCGCGGAGGATGCCGCCCCCGGCCTGCTCGACGTACACCGGCAGCGTGGTGCCGATGCCGGCCGAGACGCTCGCGACCTTGCGGGCCTGCAGCGCCTGCGAGCGCGGCCCGGGGATCTCGGTCGCGAGGATGCGTTCCTGGGAGAGTGTCACTTTTCCTCCATTCCCCACGGGGATCCGTACCCCTCGGGCTTCGGTGCGGCGAGCAGGTCGAGGAAGGGCTTCGGCGGCAGCGCCTCGGGGCCGAGCACGCCGCTGCCCGACCAGGTGCCGTTGGCGAGCAGCTCGAGGGCGACGACGGGGTTGATGGCGGTCTGCCACACCACGCACTGGGCGCCGTAGTCGCGCATCGAGTCGGCATTGTCGACCACGTGGTAGAGGTACGTCGAGCGCGGCGCGCCGTCCTTGCCGGTGCCGGTGACCCACAGCCCGGCGCACGTCTTGCCCTCCATCCGCGGCCCGATGGTCGCCGGGTCGGGCAGGCACGCGGCGACAACGTCGCGGGGCGAGACCTGCACGCCCTTGACGGTGACCGGCTCGGTCGAGTCGAGGCCCAGCGTGTGGAGGGTCTTGAGGATCGTGATCATCTCCTCGCCCAGGCCGTACTTGAACGTCACCCGGTCGGCCTCGACCCAGCGGGGCATGAGGAGCACCTCCTCGTGCTCGACGTGCACGCACTCGACCGGCCCGATGCCGTCGGGGAAGTCGAACACCTCCGGCTCGGAGAACGGCGGCAGCGTGAAGAACCCCTTCTCCAGGTCGCCGCCGCCCCGCTCGCGCTCCCACACCACGGGCGGGTTGAGGCACTCCTCGATGATCGTCCACATCGAGAAGCCCGGGGCGAACACCTCGTTGCCGTCGTCGTCGCGGATGACGAGGTTGGCGCCGTCGCGCGTGCCGAGCTCGTCGATGTGGTCGAACAGCTCGTCGGCGGCGTACCGCGCGAACACGTCGGAGAGGCCCGGCTCGACGCCGATCCCGAGCAGGGCCAGGCGACCCGCCGCCTCCCACTCACCGGCCCGGGCGAACTGCTCGTCGCCCAGCTTGACGCCGACCTGCTCGTACGGTGCGTCGGGGTGGCGCACCGACAGGCTCATCGCCATGTCGAGGTAGTGGGCGTCGGCGGCCAGCGCGCCGGTGAAGATCGGCATCACGAACCGCGGGTCGACGGCATTGAAGACGTGCGTGGCGCGCACCTCGCGGGCGAGCGCGGCCACGGCGTCGGCGTCGGAGGCGTCGACCTGCGCGGCGCTGAACCGCTCCTCGCCCGTACGCCGTCCGCGAGCGGCGGCGGCCGTACGCTCGGCGCGCTCCGGGTCATAGTCGGCGACCACCCACGCCTCGAAGAAGTCGCGTTCGACCGCGATCCGGGCCGCTGCGTCGCCGACGCCTCCGGCCCCGACCATCAGCACCCGCATCGGCTGTGGCATGTCACTCCTTGATCTTGGACGCCCGGACCGAGCTCACGAGCTGAGCGCCGACGACGAGCAGGACGGCGAGCACGAACATCGAGAAGCCGATGACGTTGGCCTCGGCAGGGATGCCGCGGCGGGAGGCGACGTACACGAACTTGGGGAACGTGCTCTCGTTGCCGGAGACGAAGTTGGTGATGATGAAGTCGTCGAAGGACAGCGAGAACGCGAGCATCGCGGCCCCCGCGATGCCGGGCAGGATCAGCGGGAAGGTGACCTTCCAGAAGGTCTGCATCGGGCTGGCGTAGAGGTCCTGCGCCGCCTCCTCGATCCGGGGGTCGAGGGACTGGATCCGGGCCTTGACCGTCACGACCACGAAGCTCAGGCAGAACATGATGTGGGCGAAGACGATCGTGGTGAAGCCCAGGCTGAGCCCGATGTTGGAGAAGCCCTGCACGAAGATCGTCAGCAGCGCGGCACCCATCACGATCTCGGGCGTCGCCATCGGCACGAAGATCAGCACATTGCTGGCCGCCTTGCCGCGGAAGCGGTAGCGCACCATCGCCAGCGCCATGAGGGTGCCGAGCACCGTCGCGACGAGCGTGGAGATCGCGCCGACCTGCAGCGACGTCACCAGCGAGCCGCAGACGCCGGCCACACCGCACGGGTCCTGCCAGTGCTCCCAGGTGAAGCCCTGCCACACGATGTTGGTCTTGCCGTGGTCGTTGAACGAGAAGGCGAAGGTGTAGGCCACCGGCAGGAAGAGGTAGAGCAGCACCAGGATCGCGGACAGCATCGCGAAGTGGTTGGCCAGCCAGACCTGCGCGCGCTTGGGTGCCGAGGGCCGATAGGGGGTCGTCGTCGTGGTGGTCATCTCACACCAGCTCCTCGGTGCCGAAGCGGCGGACGTAGAGGAAGACCATGACGAGGATCGCCGCCATGAGCGTGAACGACAGCGAGGCGGCGACCGGGTAGCCGCCCGGGACGGCGAGGAACTGGTCGTTGATGACGTTGCCGACCATCTTCCCGCGTTGGGGGCCGAGCAGCTCCATGTTGACGAAGTCACCTGCTGCCGGGATGAACGTGAGCAACGTCCCGGCGAGCACGCCGGGCATCGACATCGGCAGGGTCACGGTGCGGAACGTGGTGAAGCCGTTGGCGTACAGGTCGCCGCCGGCCTCGATCACGCGCGGATCGGCGCGTTCGAGCGAGGCATAGATCGGCAGCACCATGAACGGCAGGAAGTTGTAGGTGAGGCCCGCGACCACGGCGAGCGGCGTGTTGATGATGTTGCCGCCGGGCAGCAGGTGCAGGAAGTTGAGGGTGCCGGCGACCCACCCCTCGTCAGCGAGGATCTGCGACCACGCGAACGTGCGCAGGATGAACGAGGTGAAGAACGGCGCGACTACGCAGATCATCATCAGGTTGCGCCACTTGCCCGCCTTGAACGCCATGGCGTAGGCCAGCGGGTACGCCACGACGAACGCCAGCAGCGTGGCGAGACCGGCGTAGAGGAACGAGCGCGCGAAGTGTGGCGCGTAGTCCGTCAGCGCGCTGGCGTAGTTCTCGAAGTTGACGTCGCGGTAGTAGTAGCCCGGGAAGCCGGGGTAGCGGCTCTGCAGGCTGACCGCCGCGAGCTGCACGAGCGGCAGGACGAAGAAGACGCCGAGCCACAGCGCGCCCGGGAGCAGCAGGAGGTACGCCGTCCAGCTGCGCTTCGTCGGCGCCGGCACCGGCCCGGACGGATCGAAGTCCGGGTCCCCCCCGGCCACGTGGGCGAGTGCGCTCATGTCTCGTCCACGGGGACCCCGAAGGCGTGGCCGGGGTTCCAGGTCAGCCACACCTCGTCCCCGGGCCGCAGATCGAGCGGCTCGACGTCGAGGTTCTGCTCGTAGCAGCTCCACGTGGTGCCGCTGGGCATGTCGACGAGGTAGCTGGTGGCGACGCCGAGGAACGACACGTCGCGCACGACGCCCTTGACGTCGTTGCCTGCTCCGTCCGGCTGCGAGCGCGAGACGGTCACCTTCTCGGGACGTACGCCGAACAGCACCTCGCCCTCGAGCACCTGGGAGCGGGACTTGAGGATCTTCACCGGTGTGCCGAGGACGTCCGCGACGATGTGGTCGCCGTCGGTGTCCTTGATGGTGCCGACGCCGGTGTTGGCCTGGCCGAGGAAGTTCGCGACGAACCGGGTGAGCGGCAGGTCGTAGAGCGCGGCCGGTGCGCCGAGCTGCTCGATGTGGCCCTTGTTCATCACCGCGACGGTGTCGGCCATGGTCATGGCCTCCTCCTGGTCGTGGGTGACGTGGATGAAGGTGAGGCCGACCTCGGTCTGGATGCGCTTGAGCTCGACCTGCATCTCGCGGCGCAGCTTGAGGTCGAGGGCGCCGAGCGGCTCGTCGAGCAGCAGCACCTCCGGGTGGTTGACCAGGGCGCGGGCCAGGGCGACGCGCTGCTGCTGGCCGCCCGAGAGCTGCGCCGGCTTGCGGCCGGCGAACTGCGTCATCTGCACCAGCTCGAGGGCCTCGTCGGTGCGCGTCGCGGCGTCCTTGTCCTTGCGGCGCTTGGGACCGAACGAGACGTTGTCCTTGATCGTCAGGTGCGGGAACAGCGCGTACGACTGGAACACCGTGTTGACCGGGCGCTCGTAGGGTCGCGAGCCGGTCAGGTCGGTGTCACCGATCATCACCCGGCCGGCCGTGGGCTGCTCGAGCCCCGCGATCATCCGCAGCGTGGTGGTCTTGCCGCACCCCGAGGGGCCGAGCAGGGCGAAGAACGAGCCGCGGGGGACGTGCAGGTCGATGTCGTCGACGGCAGTGAAGTCGCCGAAGGCCTTCGTCACGCTCTCGAGCTGCAGGTCGCCGCTGGCTTCTCTGAATCCGGCCATGTCAGTTCCCCATCACCTTCGAGGACCAGAGGTCGGCGAACTCGATGTCCTCGTCCGCGTCGAGGACGCGGAACGCCTGGATGTTGTTCTCCTCGATGTAGTCGGCGGTCGGGAAGATGAACGGGCTCTCGGCCAGGTCGGGGTCGATCTTCTCCATCTCGGCCTGCGCGCCGTCGACGGGACAGACGTAGTTGACCCAGGCGGCGACCTGCGCGGCGACCGCCGGGTCGTAGTAGTAGTCCATCAGCTGCTGGGCGTTGGAGCGGTGCGTCGAGGTGATCGGCACCATCATGTTGTCCGACCAGAGCGTGCCGCCGGACTCGGGGATGGTGAAGGTCCAGTTGGGGTCCTCGGTGTCGTAGGCGAGGACGAAGATGTCGCCGCTCCACGTGATGCCGGCGACGGCGTTGCCGCTGGTGAGGTCCTCCATGTAGGAGTTGCCCTTCACCTTGCGGATGTAGCCGTCCTCGATCTTCTGCTCGATGAAGTCCAGCGCGCTCTCGAACTCCGCCCGACCCCAGTCGCTGTCGATGTCGACGCCCTGGGACTGCATGACGAGGCCGGCGGTGTCCCGGAACTCCGAGAGCACCACGATCCTGCCCTTGAGGTCGTCGGCCCAGAGGTCGTCGAGCGACTTGAGCTCGCGGCCGACCTTCTCCTTGTTGTAGCCGATGCCGGCGAAGCCGCTCTGCCAGGTGATCGAGTGCTGGCGGCCGGGGTCGAAGGAGACGTCCTTCAGCGGCTGGAGCAGGTTGTTGACGACGTTGGGCATCTGGATCAGCTCGAGCGGCTGGCAGAGCTGGTCGCGGATCACGCGCGCGGCCATCCAGTCGGTCAGCGTGAAGATGTCGCGGTCGATGCTCTGGCCGGCGCGGAGCTGCGGTCCGACCTTGGCGTAGTAGGAGTCGTTGTCGTCGACATCCTCGCTGTAGCTGACCTCGATCCCGCTCTGCTGCATGAAGGCGTCGAGCGTCGGGGACTTCGTCTCCTTGCCGTTCATGTCGAGGTAGGCCGTCCAGTTGGCCCACTTGAGGATCTTCTCGGAGTCCGACACGTCGGTCGGCAGCTTGAGTGCCGCAGGGCCTCCGGTCGGCGGAGAGGGCGGCGCGCACCCCGTCAGCGCAAGACCGGCGCTGGCGGCGACGCCGGTGCCGAGCAGGGCCCGGCGGCTGAGGCCACCGGAGGCGCCGACGACGGCCGCAGCCTCGGGGGAGAGGTGTCGCCGTGACCGGCGTGGGATGGGTGTCATCTGTGGAAGTCCTCCGTCGGCCCCGAGGTCGGTCCGTGGTCTGGCTGTTGTCGGTCGGTGTGGAGCGGGAGCCGGTCAGCTCTCGATGTTCGCCATGACGTGCTTGATCCGGGTGTAGTCCTCGAACCCGTACATCGACAAGTCCTTCCCGTAGCCGGACTTCTTGTAGCCGCCGTGCGGCATCTCGGCGACGAGTGGGATGTGGGTGTTGATCCACACGCAGCCGAAGTCCAGCGCCTTCGACATCCGCATCGCGCGGCCGAAGTCCTTGGTCCACACCGACGACGCGAGGCCGTAGTCGACTCCGTTGGCCCAGCGGATCGCCTCGTCCTCGTCGGTGAACCGCTGCACCGTGATGACGGGACCGAAGATCTCGTTCTGGGTCGCCTCGTCGTCCTGGCGCAGCCCCGAGAGCACGGTGGGCTCGAGGTAGAAGCCGTCACCCAGGTCCGTACGCCGGTTGCCTCCGGCCGAGACGGTGGCGTGCGAGGGGAGGTTCTCGATGAAGCTGCTCACGTGCGCCAGCTGGCGGGCGTTGTTGACCGGGCCGAAGAGCGCGTCCTCGTCGTCGGGCAGCCCGACCGGCGCGGAGGTCCTGGCGTACTCGGCGAGCGCCGCGACGAAGTCGTCGTGGATGCCGGGCGCCACGAGGACCCGCGTCGCGGCGGTGCAGTCCTGGCCGGCGTTGAAGTAGCCGGCGATCGCGATGCCCTCGACGGCGGCCTCGATGTCGGCGTCGTCGAAGACCACGACCGGCGCCTTGCCGCCGAGCTCGAGGTGCACCCGCTTGATCTGCGGCGCTGCGCTGGCGGCCACCTCGGCCCCGGCCCGTACGGACCCGGTGATGGCGACGAGGCTCGGGGTCGGGTGCTCGACGAGGAGGCGGCCGGTCTCGCGGTCACCGGTGACGACGTTGAGCGTGCCGGCCGGGAGGAACTCGGACGCGAGCTCGGCCAGCCGCAGCGTGCTCTCGGGAGTGGTGTCGCTCGGCTTGAGGACCACGGTGTTGCCCGCGGCCAGCGCCGGTCCGATCTTCCACACGGCCATGAGGAGGGGGTAGTTCCACGGGGTGACCTGGCCGACGACGCCGATCGGCTCGCGCCTGACCCACGAGGTGTGGCCAGCCATGTACTCCCCGGCCGCCCGCCCCTCCAGCACCCGCGCCGCTCCCGCGAAGAAGCGGAGCTGGTCCACCATCGGCGGGATCTCCTCGCTCGCGGTGAGCGCCTTGATCTTCCCGGTGTTCTCCGACTCCAGGGCGATGAGCTCGTCGGCGTGCGCCTCGATCGAGTCGGCGAACTTCAGCAGCGCCTGCTGCCGCTCGCTGGGCGTCGTACGCCCCCACTCGGCGAAGGCCGTGTCGGCGGCGGCGTACGCCGCGTCGACCTCCTCGCCCCCGCTGACCGGGGCGTGGGCCACGACCTGCCCGGTCGAGGGGTTCACGACGTCGCTCGTGGCGCCGGCATCAGCATCGACATAGGCGCCGCCGATGAAGTTGCGCAGCGTGCGTGGGGTGGTCACGGGTGTCCTCCCGGTCGGGGTGCGATGAGGGGAGAGTAGGCCGCGAGGGGTACCCATCGCCATAGCCTGAGCCAAAGAATGTGCGGTAATCGCAGAATTAACGCGGCGGAAATGCGGAATCCGTTCCTCACGGCTTGCCTTTCGGGGCCGGTCGCTCCACCATGGGCGCATGAGCAGCGAGGGACCGGTGAAGCTGGATGCGACCGCGAAGCGGATCATCGAGCTCCTGCAGGAGGATGGCCGCGCGTCGTACGCCGCCATCGCCAAGGCAGTCGGTCTCTCCGAGGCCGCGGCCCGCGCGCGGGTGCAGAAGCTGCTCGACTCCGAGATCATGCAGGTCGTCGCGGTCACCGATCCGACCCAGGTCGGGTTCACCCGCCAGGCGATGATCGGCATCCGCACCGAGGGCGACCCGCTCCAGGTCGGCGACCGGCTCGCGGAGGTCGCCGAGGTCGACTACGTGGTCACCACCGCCGGCAGCTTCGACCTCCTCGTCGAGGTGGTGTGCGAGGACGACCCGCACCTGCTCGACGTCATCCGTCGCGTCCGTGAGCTCGAGGGGGTGGTCTCCTCGGAGACCTTCGTCTACCTCAAGCTCAACAAGCAGCACTACAACTGGGGAACACGATGAGCATCGACCAGTCCTTCGACTACCAGGCGGCCGGCCGCGACCACCTGTGGTTGCACTTCACCCGCCACTCGACCTACGAGAAGGGCGGCGAGATGCCGCTCATCGTCAAGGGCGAGGGCCACAAGATCTGGGACAGCCACGGCCGCGAGTACATCGACGGCCTCGCCGGCCTGTTCGTCGTACAGGTCGGCCACGGCCGCGAGGAGCTCGCCGAGGCGGCCGCCCAGCAGGCCAGGGAGCTCGCCTTCTTCCCGCTGTGGTCCTTCGCGCACCCGCGGGCCATCGAGCTCGCCGACCGGATCGCGAAGATGGCGCCCGGCGACCTCAACCGCGTCTTCTTCACCACCGGCGGCGGCGAGGCCGTCGAGTCCGCGTGGAAGCTCGCCAAGCAGTACTTCAAGCTCACCGGCAAGCCCAACAAGCACAAGGTCATCTCTCGGGCCGTGGCCTACCACGGCACCCCGCAGGGCGCGCTGTCCATCACCGGCATCCCGCCGCTGAAGGAGATGTTCGAGCCGCTGGTCCCCGGCGCCCACAAGGTGCCGAACACCAACTTCTACCGCCGCCCCGACTACCTCGGCGACGACGAGAAGGCCTTCGGCCGCTGGGCCGCGGACCGGATCGCGGAGGCGATCGAGTTCGAGGGGCCCGACACCGTCGCCGCCGTCTTCCTCGAGCCCGTGCAGAACGCCGGCGGCTGCTTCCCGCCCCCGCCGGGCTACTTCGAGCGGGTGCGCGAGATCTGCGACGAGTACGACGTCCTGCTGGTCTCCGACGAGGTCATCTGCGCCTTCGGCCGGGTGGGGGAGATGTTCGGCGCCACCGAGTTTGGCTACCAGCCCGACATCATCACGTGCGCCAAGGGCATGACCTCCGGCTACTCGCCGATCGGCGCGATGATCGCGAGCGACCGGCTCTTCGAGCCGTTCAAGAGCGGCACCACGGCGTACGCCCACGGCTACACGTTCGGCGGGCACCCGGTCTCGTCGGCGGTCGCCCTCGCCAACCTCGACATCTTCGAGCGCGAGGGGCTCACCGACCACGTCCAGCAGAACGCCCCGGGCTTCCGCTCGACGCTGGAGAAGCTGTACGACATCCCGATCGTCGGCGACGTACGTGGTCACGGCTACTTCTACGGCATCGAGCTGGTGAAGGACCGCGAGACCAAGGAGACGTTCGACGACGCCGAGTCCGAGCGACTGCTGCGTGGCTACCTCTCCGGTGCGCTGTGGGAGGCCGGGCTCTACTGCCGGGCTGACGACCGCGGTGACCCGGTCATCCAGCTGGCGCCGCCGCTGATCATCGGCCAGCCGGAGTTCGACGACATCGAGCAGCGGTTGCGCTCCGTGCTCACCGGGGCGCTCGCGCACCTCTGATGTGCGTCCGACCCGCGTGAGCGGGGAGGATGCTCCCGTGAACGACGTACGCCCGGCCCGCCCGCACCACAAGCTGACCGAGGACGGGCGGCGCATGCGCGAGGTGCTGTCCTACTCACGTCGCGGCAGCCGGTTCACCCCGCGCCAGGCCGAGGCCTGGGCCGCGCACCAGGCGGACTGGGTGATCCCCGAGGCGGCCGTCGACCGGCCCGACTTCTCCCTGGCCGAGGTGTTCGGCCGGGAGGCCCCGCTGATCCTCGAGATCGGGTCCGGCATCGGCGAGGCCACGGCCGTCCTCGCCGCGGCCCGCCCCGACCACGACGTGCTGGCGCTCGATGTGTGGCTCCCCGGAGTGGCCGATTCGTTGTGGCGTGTCGCCGAGGCCGGCGCGGACAACGTGCGGTTCTGCTCGGTGGACGCCGTCTGGTCGCTGGAGAACCTCCTGGGCCCCGCCAGCCTCGCCGAGATCTGGACCTTCTTCCCCGACCCCTGGCGCAAGACCAAGCACCGCAAGCGCCGCCTGGTCAAGCCCGCCAACGCGGCGCTCGCCTCCTCGCGGCTGGTGTCGGGCGGCGCCTGGCGCCTCGCGACGGACTGGGCCGACTACGCCGACCAGATGCGCGACGTGCTCGACGCCGAGCCCACCCTCGAGGGCGGCCGGGTGGAGCGCTGGGCCGAACGTCCGGTCACCCGCTTCGAGCGCAAGGGCCTCGACGTCGGCCGCGACATCGCCGACTTCTGCTACCGCCGGGTCGGCTGATTCCTTCGAGCGGTGCGTGAGGGGCGTTCGTCGCCCGCGCAATCCGCCTCACACGCCGCTCGCGCGCGTGTCGCCGTACGACGCGCTCTGAGCGGTGCGTGAGGGGCGTACCCCGCGGAGGAAGTCCTCCTCACTCACCGCTCAGACGGTGAGCTCGGCGGGTCGAGGAGGGCGAGCTCCTCGTCGACGTACGGGTCGGTCTCGCCGATCGCGTCGAGCTCGGCCTTGAGCGCGAGCTGCCTCTCGCGCGCCGCATCGACGGCGCCGAGGTGGCGCAGCGACCACGCCACCATCCACCGCGCGACCCGGGTGCGTGCCGGGTCGCCGATCCGCAGCCGCGCCTCGAGCGCCTCCTCGAAGGCCGCGAGCGCGGCCGCGTGGTCGCCCGCATCGGCGTGCTCCATGCCGATGTTGTTGAGCAGGGACGCGTCCCAGTCCCGGGCCGCCGGGTCGGACGCAGCCCGCGCCCGGTCGAGGGCGGCGTGGTGGGCCGCGAGCCGCTCCGCCGGTTCCACGACCAGCGCCACCATGTGCAGGGCGTCGACCTCGAGCTCCTCGAGACCGTCTTCGCGAGCAGCCGACGCCGCGTCCTCGAAGAGCGGTCGGGCGGATCCCGGGTCGCCCGACGAGCGCAGCAGCCGACCGCGCTGGAGCGCGATCCGCACCCGCGACCCGGCGTCAGCGGGGGAGAGGGCGTCGAGCACCGCGTGCCCCTCGTCGTACCTCTCCTGCAGGCCGAGGGCACGTGCCACCTGCGTCGAGGCGTACGTCGCCAGCGGCTCGTCGGGGTCCGCGGCGAGCCGGCGGAACCGCTCCTCGCTGCCGGACGGGTCGTCGAAGTCCCACACCTCACGCAGGTCGCTCGTCATGGGCCGCAGGCTAGGACCTCGACCCAGCCGGACCACGTCCCTATTCTCGAGCCGTGGGCACCGGGGGGAGCAGGGGAGTGGTCGCTGCGGTGCTGGTCCTGCTCGCCACAGGCTGCTCGGGCACCGAGCGCACGACTGACGAGCCCACGGCCTCGCCGCCGACGTCCGCGAAGCCCGACGCGACGACGGCGCTGCGCGGGCGCTGCCTGTCCGCGATGCCCGACGACGCTCCACTCGCGGCCGTCACGCTGACCAGCGGCAGCGGCAACGCGATCGAGGCCGCGCGGATCGGCCCGGAGACGAACGACGGGGTCGCGATCCTGCTGCCCCAGATCGGCGGCATCTGCGGCTGGGGTCGCTGGGCGACCGCGGCCTCCGACGCCGGCCTCACCTCGCTCCTGGTCAGCCCGTGCGGCTACGGGGAGACGACCTGCACCGCCGAGGAGGACGCCGACCCGCTCCACGAGGTGGCGGCGGCGGTCGCCCTGGCACGCGGGGAGTACGGCGCGGAGCGCGTGGTCCTGCTGGGCACGTCGATGGGCGGCTCGCTGACCGTGATGGCGGTCGCCGCCGGCGCGGACGTCGACGCGTGGGCAGACGTCTCGGGACCCCCGGCGTGGGAGGGCGTGGAGCTCGCGTCGCTCGCCGGATCGCTCCCGGACGACGGACTGGTCGTGATGGCGCCGAGCGACGGACCGGAGATCTATGCGGCCGCCGAGTCGCTCGCGGAGGCGGCCGACGTACGATTCGTGGCGGGTCGCTCCGGCCACGGATGGGACCTGCTGGTCAACCCCGTGAGCGGGTCCGTGACCCGCATCGGACGGGAGCTGGTGGCGTTCGCGACAGGGCCCTCGGGCACCTGACAGCCGCCCGTTCGCGCTCCACTCCATTCCGATTTGGCGTGGGCACACCGAGTCTGTCAAGATGTTCCGGTTGCTCCGGCGGGTCGCCAGGGCAGGCACACATTGACTTCTGAATCGCGTCTCCTCGATCGAATCAGTCGTCTGCGTGCGCCGCACCGGATCAGATGTCTTGATCGGAGACCCGACCAGATCCGACAACCGTCGGGTGCCACCCAGAGCAGTACCACTCCCCGAAACCGGGGCGTATCGCGAGTTTCCGGCGCGACACGCCCGACCGCGGGGGTCGGAGGGTGGAGGAGAGACAGGCGGCACTCGCCCAGCAGGGGCGAAGAGCCGAAACCAGACCAGGCGTACGAGATCGAAGGACAGGGACCTATGGCGGGACAGAAGATCCGCATCAGGCTCAAGGCCTATGACCACGAGGTGATCGACACCTCGGCGCGGAAGATCGTGGACACCGTCACCCGTACGGGTGCGAAGGTCGCCGGCCCTGTGCCGCTGCCGACCGAGAAGAACGTGTACTGCGTCATCCGATCGCCCCACAAGTACAAGGACTCCCGCGAGCACTTCGAGATGCGCACCCACAAGCGCCTCATCGACATCATCGACCCGACGCCGAAGACCGTCGACTCGCTGATGCGACTCGACCTGCCTGCCGGTGTCGACATCGAGATCAAGCTCTGAGGGCCGACATGTCGAACACTTTTGAACGCAACGTGAAGGGTCTGCTGGGCACCAAGCTCGGCATGACCCAGCTCTGGGACGAGAACAACAAGGTCGTCCCCGTGACCGTGATCTCCGCGAGCACCAACGTGGTGACCCAGGTCCGCCAGCCCGAGGTGGACGGCTACAACGCCATCCAGGTCGGCTACGGCGAGATCGAGGCCCGCAAGGTCAACTCCCCCGAGGCCGGTCACTTCACCAAGGCCGGGGTGACCCCGCGTCGCCACGTCGCCGAGATCCGCACTGCTGACGCCGCCGCCTACACCGTGGGCCAGGAGCTCAGCGTCGACACCTTCGCCGCTGGCGAGGAGATCGACGTCACCGGCACCAGCAAGGGCAAGGGCTTCGCTGGCGTCATGAAGCGTCACGGCTTCCACGGCGTGTCCGCCTCGCACGGTGCCCACCGCAACCACCGCAAGCCCGGTTCCATCGGCGCCTGCGCGACCCCCGGTCGCGTGTTCAAGGGCACTCGGATGGCCGGCCGCATGGGTAGCGACACGGTCACCACGCAGAACCTGACGGTGCACGCCGTCGACGCCGAGAAGGGCCTCATCCTCCTCAAGGGCGCCGTCCCCGGCCCCCGCGGTGGCCTCGTGGTCCTGCGCTCGGCCGCCAAGAGCACCGTGAAGGAGGCCTGAGCATGGCTGTCAAGACCATCAAGGTCGACCTCCCCGCCGAGATCTTCGACGTCGAGGTCAACATTCCCCTGATCCACCAGGTCGTCGTCGCGCAGCAGGCTGCCGCGCGTCAGGGCACGCACGCCACCAAGACCCGCGCCGACGTGCGCGGTGGTGGCCGCAAGCCCTACAAGCAGAAGGGCACCGGCCGCGCCCGTCAGGGCTCGACCCGCGCTCCGCAGTTCGCCGGCGGTGGCGTCGTCCACGGCCCGCAGCCGCGCAGCTACGACCAGCGCACCCCCAAGAAGATGAAGGCCGCCGCCCTGCGCGGTGCCCTCTCCGACCGGGCCCGCAACGGTCGTGTCCACGTGGTCGACGCGCTGGTGACGGGCGACAAGCCCTCCACCAAGAACGCGCTGGCCTCGCTGATCACGCTGACCGACCGCGTGGGCTACCTCGTGGTGCTTGAGCGCTCCGACGCGGTCACCTGGCTCTCGCTGCGCAACGCGCCCGAGGTCCACATCGTCGCCGTCGACCAGCTCAACACCTACGACGTGCTCAACGCCGACGACGTGGTGTTCACCCAGGGCGCCTACGACGTCTTCGTGAGCGGCGCGTCCACCGCTGCTCCGGCCAAGGCCGAGACGAAGACGGCTGCCAAGGCCGACACCACGACTGCGGCCAAGGCCGAGGTCAAGGCGTTCGCCGACGTCCCGGCTGCCGACGAGTCCGCCGACGAGGCCCCCGCGCTGCCCAAGGGCGCGAAGGCCCCGCTGAAGAGCGGCAACGCTCCCAAGGGCTACGAGGTCAAGGGCAACGCCGACTCGGGTCTCTACCACGAGCCCGACGGTCAGTGGTACGCCGCGACCGAGGCCGAGTTCTGGTTCAAGAGCGCTGAGGACGCCGAGGCCGCTGGCTTCACGCGTGCCGGTGGCGGAACCGCCGCCGACAAGACCGAGGAGGACGACAAGTGAGCACCCTGCACAAGGACCACCGCGACGTCCTGATCGCCCCGGTCGTGTCGGAGAAGAGCTACGGCCTGCTCGACGCCAACAAGTACACCTTCATCGTCCACCCGGACGCCAACAAGACCGAGATCAAGATCGCGGTCGAGAAGGTCTTCGGCGTCAAGGTCACCTCGGTCAACACGATCAACCGCCAGGGCAAGACGCGTCGCACCAAGTACGGCTTGGGCAAGCGTCCGAACACCAAGCGCGCAATCGTCAGCCTCGCCGAGGGTCACCGCATCGACATCTTCGGAGGTCCGGTCTCCTGACCGGGCTCCTGACTAGGAACTGACTATGGCAATCCGCAAGTACAAGCCGACCACCCCGGGCCGTCGTGGCTCGTCCGTGGCCGACTTCGTCGAGATCACCCGGACCACGCCCGAGAAGTCGCTGACGCGTCCGCTGCCCAAGAACGGTGGCCGCAACAACCAGGGCCGCATCACCACCCGTCACAAGGGTGGCGGGCACAAGCGCGCCTACCGCATCATCGACTTCCGTCGCTACGACAAGGACGGCGTGCCGGCCAAGGTCGCTCACATCGAGTACGACCCCAACCGCACCGCCCGCATCGCGCTGCTGCACTACGCCGACGGCGAGAAGCGCTACATCGTGGCCCCCAAGGGCCTCGAGCAGGGCACCCCGGTGGAGTCCGGCCCCAACGCCGACATCAAGCCCGGCAACAACCTCCCGCTGCGCAACATCCCGGTCGGTTCGACCATCCACTGCGTGGAGCTGCGTCCGGGCGGCGGCGCCAAGATCGCCCGCTCGGCCGGCAACTCGGCCCAGCTGGTCGCCCGCGAGGGAAGCCGCGCGACGCTCCGCATGCCTTCGGGCGAGATGCGCTTCGTCGACGTGCGCTGCCGCGCGACGATCGGTGAGGTCGGCAACGCCGAGCAGTCCAACATCAACTGGGGCAAGGCCGGCCGCATGCGCTGGAAGGGCGTCCGCCCGACCGTCCGTGGTGTCGTCATGAACCCGGTCGACCACCCGCACGGTGGTGGTGAGGGCAAGACGTCCGGTGGTCGCCACCCCGTCTCCCCCTGGGGCAAGCCCGAGGGCCGTACGCGCAAGCGCAAGGCCAGCGACTCCCAGATCATCCGTCGTCGCAAGTCCGGCAAGGGTAGGAAGTAACCGACATGCCTCGCAGCCTGAAGAAGGGCCCCTTCATCGACGACCACCTTCAGAAGAAGGTGGACGCCGAGAACGAGAAGGGCAGCCACAACGTCATCAAGACCTGGTCACGCCGGTCGATGATCGTGCCCGACATGATCGGTCACACCATCGCCGTGCACGACGGTCGCAAGCACGTCCCTGTCTTCGTGACCGACTCCATGGTCGGCCACAAGCTCGGGGAGTTCGCCCCCACCCGCACCTACCGCGGGCACGTCAAGGAAGACCGGAAGGGACGCCGTCGATGAGCACCACCGAGCGCAGCCGCACCAGTGCGCGCCGCAGCACGTTGCTCGGCGACCAGCCGGGCTCCTATGCCAGCGCGCGTTACGTGCGGATCACCCCGATGAAGGCCCGCCGTGTCGTGAACATGGTCCGCGGCCTCCAGGTCGACGAGGCCCTGACCCTGCTGCAGTTCGCGCCGCAGGCAGCCTCCGAGACCGTCTACAAGGTGCTGGAGAGCGCCGTCGCCAACGCTGAGACCACGGAGGGCCTCAACCGGGCCGACCTGCTCGTCACCGTCGCGATGGTCGACGAGGGCCCGACGATGAAGCGTTGGCGTCCGCGTGCCCAGGGTCGGGCGACCCGCATCAACAAGCGCACGAGCCACATCACCCTCGCGGTGCAGCCGGCCGAGTTCGTCACCAAGACGTCCAAGAACGGCAAGAACGGCCCCACCCACACGAACGGAAGGGGTGCCTGATGGGTCAGAAGATCAACCCGAACGGGTTCCGCCTCGGCATCTCCACCGACCACAAGAGCCGCTGGTACGCCGACAAGCTCTACAAGGCGTACGTCGGCGAGGACGTCGCGATCCGCAAGCTGCTCTCCAAGGGCATGGAGCGGGCCGGCATCTCCAAGGTCGAGATCGAGCGCACCCGCGACCGCGTCCGGGTGGACATCCACACCGCGCGTCCCGGCATCGTCATCGGTCGCCGTGGCGCCGAGGCCGACCGCATCCGCGGCGAGCTCGAGAAGCTCACCGGCAAGCAGGTCCAGCTCAACATCCTCGAGGTCAAGAACCCCGAGATCGACGCCCAGCTCGTCGCCCAGGGAGTTGCCGAGCAGCTCTCCGGTCGCGTGCAGTTCCGTCGTGCGATGAAGAAGGCCATGCAGACCTCGATGCGCTCGGGTGCCAAGGGCATCCGGATCCAGTGCTCGGGTCGTCTCAACGGCGCCGAGATGTCGCGTACGGAGTTCTACCGCGAGGGCCGCGTGCCCCTGCACACGCTCCGCGCCGACATCGACTACGGCTTCTACGAGGCCAAGACCACCTTCGGCCGCATCGGCGTGAAGGTCTGGATCTACAAGGGCGAGGTCGCCGGCACCCGTGCCGAGCGCCAGGCCCAGCAGGCCGCCCGCGCCGGTGCTCCCGGTCGCGGCGGTCGTCCCACCACCAACCGTGGCGCCGAGCGCCCGAGCCGTGGCACCCGCGGCGACCGCGCTCCTCGCACCGAGGGCGCTGCTGAGACCTCAGCCGCCCCGGCTGCCGAGGCCGCACCGAGCACCGGACAGGAGGCCTGACCTCATGTTGATGCCCCGTCGCGTCAAGCACCGCAAGCAGCACCACCCGAAGCGTCGTGGTGCCGCCAAGGGCGGTACGACCCTGGCGTTCGGTGACTTCGGCATCCAGGCGATCGAGGGTCACTACGTGACCAACCGACAGATCGAGTCGGCCCGTATCGCCATGACCCGTCACATCAAGCGTGGCGGAAAGGTCTGGATCAACATCTACCCGGACCGCCCGCTGACCAAGAAGCCTGCCGAGACCCGCATGGGTTCCGGTAAGGGTTCCCCCGAGTGGTGGGTGGCCAACGTCAAGCCCGGCCGCGTCATGTTCGAACTCTCCGGTGTCGACGAGGTGACTGCTCGTGAGGCCATGCGCCGCGCGATGCACAAGCTTCCGATGAAGTGCCGGTTCATCTCCCGAGAGGCCGGTGAATTCTGATGGCTACCAAGCTCATCGCCCACGAGCTCGACGAGCTCAACGCCACCGACCTGGAGGCCAAGCTGCGCGAGGCCAAGGAGGAGCTGTTCAACCTCCGGTTCCAGGCGGCCACCGGCCAGCTGGACAGCCACGGCCGGCTGCGCGTGGTCAAGAAGGACATCGCCCGGATCTACACCGTGCTGCGCGAGCGTGAGCTCGGCATCCGCACGACGCCGGGCACCAACGAAGAGGCGAAGGCATGACCGAGAACACTGCGACCCAGACCACCGGCGAGCGCAACCAGCGCAAGACCCGCGAGGGCCTCGTCGTGAGCGACAAGATGGACAAGACCATCGTCGTCGCTGTCGAGGACCGCGTGAAGCACGCCCTCTACGGCAAGGTGCTGCGCAAGACCTCGCGCCTCAAGGCGCACGACGAGACCAACCAGTGCGGCATCGGCGACCGGGTCCTCATCATGGAGACCCGTCCGCTGTCGGCCACCAAGCGCTGGCGCCTCATCGAGGTCCTCGAAAAGGCGAAGTGAGCCACCGGTGAGGTGAGCCCCGCTCATCCCACCCGGCCCGCACGCAACGAAACCCCACCAGTTCGGCCAGGCTCGCACCCCGTGAGGGTGTGAGAACCAGCTCGACAACCAGGAGAAACCAATGATCCAGCAGGAGTCGCGACTCAAGGTCGCCGACAACACCGGTGCGAAGGAGATCCTCTGCATCCGTGTTCTCGGTGGCTCTGGCCGTCGCTACGCCGGCATCGGTGACGTCATCGTCGCCACCGTCAAGGACGCGATCCCCGGTGGCAACGTCAAGAAGGGCGACGTCGTCAAGGCCGTGGTCGTACGCACCGTCAAGGAGCGTCGCCGCGCCGACGGTTCCTACATCCGCTTCGACGAGAACGCCGCCGTCATTCTCAAGAACGACGGCGAGCCTCGCGGAACGCGCATCTTCGGCCCCGTGGGCCGCGAGCTGCGCGAGAAGCGCTTCATGAAGATCATCTCGCTCGCCCCGGAGGTGTTGTGAGAGATGGGTAAGCACATGAACATCAAGAAGGGCGACACCGTCAAGGTGATCGCAGGCAAGGACAAGGGTGCCCAGGGCAAGGTCATCACGGTGCTCCGCGAGGAGGACCGCGTGATCGTCGAGGGAGTCAACCTCGTCAAGCGCCACACCAAGTCCGTCCAGCAGACCGGCACGACCGGCGGCATCATCACCCGTGAGGCCCCGATTCACGTCTCCAACGTGATGCTGGTCGAGGGTGACGGCGTCACCCGCATCGGCTTCCGCCGCGACGAGGTCACCAAGCGCCGTCCCGACGGCTCGACCTACGCGGCGAACCGCTCGGTCCGCGTGTCCCGCAAGACCGGCAAGGAGATCTGACATGGCCGAGACCCAGAACGAGATTCCTCGGCTCAAGGCGCGTTACCGCGAGGAGATCCTCCCCGCGCTGCGCACGGAGTTCGACATCGCGAACGTCATGCAGGTGCCTGGCCTGACCAAGATCGTGGTCAACATGGGTGTCGGCGAGGCTGCTCGCGACTCCAAGCTGATCGACGGCGCCATCAAGGACCTCACCGCGATCACCGGCCAGAAGCCGGCCGTGACGAAGGCCCGCAAGTCCATCGCGCAGTTCAAGCTGCGTGAGGGCATGCCGATCGGCACACACGTCACGCTGCGCGGCGACCGCATGTGGGAGTTCCTCGACCGCCTGCTCTCGCTCGCCCTGCCCCGCATCCGCGACTTCCGCGGTCTCTCGCCCAAGCAGTTCGACGGGCGTGGCAACTACACCTTCGGTCTCACCGAGCAGGTCATGTTCCACGAGATCAACCAGGACAAGATCGACCGGTCGCGCGGCATGGACATCACCATCGTGACCACCGCCACCAACGACGACGAGGGGCGCGCGCTGCTCAAGCAGCTCGGCTTCCCGTTCAAGGAGAACTGACATGGCGAAGACTGCGCTCAAGGTCAAGGCCGCTCGCAAGCCGAAGTTCGCTGTCCGCGGCTACACCCGCTGCCAGCGCTGCGGCCGCCCGAAGGCCGTCTACCGCAAGTTCGGCCTGTGCCGGATCTGCCTGCGGGAGATGGCCCACCGCGGCGAGCTGCCGGGCGTCACCAAGTCCTCCTGGTGACCTCGGTCTCCTCTCTCACCACCTCAACACGTTGAAGGTCCCCCGGCTGCGAGCTGGGGGAAACCACGACGAGAAAGAACCACATCATGACGATGACTGACCCGATCGCAGACATGCTCACCCGTCTGCGCAACGCCAACCAGGCGTACCACGACGTGGTGTCGATGCCTTACAGCAAGATGAAGGCCGGCCTCGCGGAGATCCTCAAGCAGGAGGGCTACATCACCTCCTACGACGTGGCCGACAACGCCAACGCCGAGGGCGAGCCCGCCGTCGGCAAGACGCTGACCGTCACCCTCAAGTACGGCCGCAACCGGGAGCGCTCGATCGCCGGCGTGCGCCGCATCAGCAAGCCCGGTCTGCGTGTCTACGCCAAGAGCACGAACCTGCCCCGCGTCCTCGGTGGACTCGGCGTCGCGATCATCTCGACGTCGCAGGGACTGCTGACCGACCGCCAGGCGAACCAGAAGGGCGTGGGCGGCGAAGTCCTCGCCTACGTCTGGTAATCCGGACTACAAGACCAGAAGGAGAAACAAGCATGTCGCGTATTGGCAGGCTCCCCATCCCGGTCCCGTCCGGTGTCGATGTAGCCATCGACTCGGCAACGGTCACCGTCAAGGGCCCCAAGGGCACCCTGAGCCACACTGTGGCCTCTCCCATCGTCGTGGAGAAGGCCGAGGACGGTGTCCTCTCGGTCAACCGCCCCGATGACGAGCGCAACAGTCGCTCGCTCCACGGCCTCACCCGCACCCTGATCAACAACATGGTCGTGGGTGTCACCGAGGGCTACGAGAAGAAGCTCGAGATCGTGGGCGTGGGTTACCGCGTACTGCCCAAGGGCCCCACGCAGCTCGAGTTCCAGCTCGGCTACTCCCACCCCATCATCTTCGACGCGCCCGAGGGCATCACCTTCACCACCGAAGGCCCGACCAAGCTCGGCGTCGTCGGCATCGACAAGCAGCTCGTCGGTGAGGTCGCGGCCAAGATCCGCAAGCTGCGCAAGCCTGAGCCCTACAAGGGCAAGGGCGTGCGTTACTCCGGCGAGCACATCCGCCGCAAGGTCGGAAAGGCCGGTAAGTGACATGGCTATCTCACTGAGCAACAACAAGCACACGGCGACCCGTGTCCGTGCCCGCCTGCGCCGTCAGGCGCGGGGCCGCAAGCGGATCAACGGCACCACCGAGCGTCCGCGCCTGGTGGTCACCCGGTCGGCGCGTCACATCTCCGTGCAGGTCGTCGACGACCTGGCCGGCGCCACGCTGGCGTACGCCTCCTCCATGGAGGCCGACGTCCGCACCACTGGCGGCGACAAGACCACGCAGGCCAAGAAGGTCGGCGAGCTGGTGGCCACGCGTGCCAAGGCCGCGGGGATCGAAGACGTCGTCTTCGACCGCGCCGGCAACAAGTACCACGGCCGCATCGCGGCCCTCGCCGATGCCGCCCGGGAGGGCGGCCTGTCCTTCTGATCGCCTACGCGACCAGAGAGCACACCTTAGATATGGAGCACATCTCATGAGCGGAGCCCAGCGCGGACAGCGCAGCGGTGGCTCGGGTGACCGTCGCGGACGCGACAACGGTCGTGGCCAGGCTGAGAAGTCTGTCTACATCGAGCGCGTCGTGGCGATCAACCGTGTCGCCAAGGTCGTGAAGGGTGGCCGTCGCTTCAGCTTCACCGCCCTCGTGATCGTGGGTGACGGTGACGGTCTCGTCGGCGTCGGCTACGGCAAGGCCAAGGAAGTTCCCGCGGCGATCGCCAAGGGTGTCGAGGAGGCCAAGAAGCACTTCTTCAAGGTCCCCCGCATCCAGGGCACCATCCCGCACCCGGTGCAGGGCGAGAAGGCTGCAGGCGTCGTCCTGCTGCGTCCCGCCGCCCCCGGTACCGGCGTGATCGCCGGTGGCCCGGTGCGCGCGGTGCTCGAGTGCGCCGGCATCCACGACGTGCTGAGCAAGTCGCTCGGTTCGTCCAACCAGATCAACATCGTCCACGCGACGGTCGAGGCGCTTCGCATGCTCGAGGAGCCGGAGCAGGTCGCGGCTCGTCGCGGCATGCGCGTCGAGGACGTCGCCCCGGCCGCGCTGCTCAAGGCGCGTGCCGAGGGTCTGCTCGAGGCGACGGCGGGAGTGCAGCAGTAATGGCACAGCTCAAGGTCCAGCAGAAGCGCGGACTGGTCGGTCTCAAGGCCAACCAGCGCGAGACGCTGCGCTCGCTCGGTCTCAAGAGGATCGGCGATGTCGTCGTCAAGGAAGACCGCCCGGAGATCCGGGGCATGGTCAACACGGTCCGTCACCTCGTGACGGTTGAGGAGGTGGAGTGACATGACGCTCAAGCTGCACCACTTGCGTCCCGCTCCGGGAGCCAAGACCGCCAAGACCCGCGTGGGTCGCGGTGAGGGCTCCAAGGGCAAGACCGCCGGTCGAGGCACCAAGGGCACCAAGGCGCGCTACCAGGTCCCGGTTGCCTTCGAGGGTGGCCAGATGCCGATCCACATGCGCCTGCCCAAGCTGAAGGGCTTCAAGAACCCCTTCCGCGTGGAGTTCCAGGTCGTCAACCTCGACCGCCTCGGCGAGCTGTTCCCCGACGGTGGCTCCGTGACCGTCGCCGACCTCGTGGCCAAGGGTGCCGTCCGCAAGGGCCAGCCCGTCAAGGTTCTGGGTCAGGGCGACATCTCGGTGGCCGTCCAGGTCAGCGTCGACGCCTTCTCGGCTTCGGCCAAGGAGAAGATCGAGGCTGCAGGCGGCACCACGACCGTGGCCTGACGCCACGATCACGCTCATCCGGTGAAGGCCTGGCCGCACAGTGGGAACTGTCGGCCGGGCCTTCGTCGTTAGCGGGGAAGCGGGTCGAACACCGGCTGTTAGGCTTCCCCGGGCTCTCCGCCGTACGACGGTGGGGGTCTCGCTGCCCGCTGATCCCGGCCGGGCCACCGAATGAAAGAGGAACCAGTGCTAGGCGCTTTCGCCAACGCTTTCCGGACTCCGGACCTGCGGAAGAAGCTGCTGTTCGTCCTGTTGATCGTCGCGATCTTCCGGCTCGGATCGCAGGTGCCCACCCCGGGTGTCCACGTGGCCAACGTCCAGCAGTGCATCAGCCAGCTCGAGGAGGGGGGCCTCTACAGCCTCATCAACCTCTTCTCCGGAGGTGCGCTGCTCCAGCTGACCATCTTCGCGCTGGGGATCATGCCCTACATCACGGCCTCGATCATCCTGCAACTGCTCGTCGTGGTGATCCCACGGCTCGAGGCGCTGAAGAAGGAGGGCCAGGCCGGTCAGGCGAAGATCACGCAGTACACCCGTTACCTCACGCTCGGCCTCGCGGTCCTGCAGGCGACGGGCATCGTGGCGCTGGCGCGCAACAAGGCGCTGCTCCAGGGCTGTGACCTCGACCTGCTGCACGACAACAGCACCTCGACGTTCCTCGTCATGGTCGTCACCATGACCGCCGGCACCGCGGTCATCATGTGGCTCGGTGAGCTCATCACCGACCGCGGCATCGGCAACGGCATGTCGATCCTCATCTTCACCCAGGTCGTCGCCACCTTCCCGGCGTCGCTCTGGAGCGTCCAGACCTCCAAGGGCTGGGTCGTCTTCGGCATCGTGATGGTGATCGGCCTCATCCTGGTCGCGGCCGTCATCTTCATCGAGCAGGCGCAGCGCCGCATCCCGGTGCAGTACGCCCGCCGCATGGTGGGCCGCAAGATGTTCGGCGGCAACTCGACGTACATCCCTCTCAAGGTCAACCAGGCCGGCATCATCCCGGTCATCTTTGCCTCGTCGCTGCTCTACCTCCCGGCGATGGCGGTGCAGTTCAACCCGGAGAGCACCAACCCGGTGCTGGACTTCATCGGCACCTACCTCGTCGGTGGCGACCACCCGCTCTACATGATCATGTACTTCGCGCTCATCATCTTCTTCACGTACTTCTACGTCTCGATCACCTTCAACCCTGTCGAGGTGGCGGACAACATGAAGAAGTACGGCGGCTTCATCCCCGGGATCCGGGCGGGCAAGCCGACCGAGGACTACCTGTCCTACGTCCTGTCCCGCATCACGTTCCCTGGAGCTCTCTACCTCGGCCTGATCTCGTTGGTCCCGCTCATCGCGTTCGCGATGATCCAGGCCAACCAGAACTTCCCGTTCGGTGGCACGTCCATCCTCATCATGGTCGGCGTTGCGCTCGACACGGTGAAGCAGATCGAGAGCCAGCTCCAGCAGCGCAACTACGAAGGATTCCTGAAGTAGATGAGACTGATCCTCATGGGCCCGCCCGGCGCGGGCAAGGGCACCCAGGCCCGATTCGTGGCCGAGCACTTCGGGGTGCCCGCTATCTCCACCGGTGACATCTTCCGCGCGAACGTCTCGCAGGGCACGCCGCTCGGCGTCGAGGCGAAGCGGTTCATGGACGCGGGGGAGTACGTCCCCGACGAGGTCACCAACAAGATGGTGCGCAACCGCATCGACGAGTCCGACGCCGAGCCCGGCTTCCTGCTCGACGGCTACCCGCGCACGCTGGCCCAGGTCGAAGAGCTCGACGGCATGATCGCGTTCACCGGGCACAAGCTCGACGCCGTCGTGGTGCTGACGGTCGACCCCGAGGAGCTCGTCCAGCGGCTGCTGCAGCGGGCGCAGACCGACGGTCGCACCGACGACACCGAGGACGTGATCCGGCGCCGGCAGGAGGTCTACACCGAGCAGACCGAGCCGCTCATCGGTGTCTACCGCGAGCGCGGGATCCTCGTCGAGCTCGACGGGATGGGCGAGGTCGACGACGTCACCCAGCGCATCTTCGACGCCCTCGACGAGATCCCCCAGAGCTGATCCGGGCAGGACTGCTGCGATGGGTTTCCGGGACCGTGGTCTCGAGATCAAGACGCGCGACCAGATCGACCTGATGCGGGTCGCGGGTCGGCTCGTGGGGGAGACCCTCGAGCTGCTCCGGCGGGCCACTGGTGCTGGCGTGACGACCCTCGAGCTGGACACCCTCGCCGAGACGCACATCCGCGACCACGGCGGCATCCCGTCGTTCAAGGGCTACAGCCACCCGCCCTTCCCGGCGACGATCTGCGCCTCGGTCAACGACGAGGTCGTGCACGGGATCCCGGGGTCGCGCACGCTGGTCGACGGCGACATCCTGTCCATCGACTGCGGCGCCATCGTGGCGGGCTGGCACGGCGACGCGGCGATCACCGTCCCGGTCGGCGAGGTCCCCGACGACGTACGCGAGCTGCTCCGGGTGACGGAGGAGTCGCTGTGGCGGGGCATGGCCGCGGCGCGCCTCGGCGGTCGCGTCACCGACATCAGCCACGCCATCGAGACCCACGTCCGCTCACAGGGCCGCTACGGGATCCTCGAGGACTACACCGGCCACGGCATCGGCACCGAGATGCACATGGCACCCAACGTGCCCAACTACGGCCGCCGCGGACGCGGCCCGGCCATCGTCGAGGGGCTCGCCCTGGCCGTCGAGCCGATGATCACCCTCGGCTCCAAGTCCACCGACCTGCTCGAGGACGAGTGGACCGTGGCCACCGTCGACGGGTCGATGGCGGCCCACTTCGAGCACACGTTCACCGTCACCCCGGAGGGGTCCTGGGTGCTGACCGCCGTCGACGGTGGTGAGGCCCGCCTCGCCGAGCTGGGCGTCCCATTCGGCGGACGCTGATCCCTCCGTTTGGCGCCCCGCCGTCCGGTCGTGGGAGACTGACGGTGCAGGAGGGGAGTATTCCCCGACAGTGGTGTCGTCAGCACGGCTCTCGCGCGAGCGGGGCCCGGCACCGCGGGTTCGCGCGTCAGGTGCGAGCGGAAGAGACCTCCGGCGTCCGTGTGCTGCGCGGACCCTGACCTCATCCCCCCCTTCGTCTCTAGGAGCATCAGCGTGGACGTACCCACCTGGGTCTGGATCGCCACTGGCGTGGTGACCCTCGCCATCTTCACCTTCGACCTCGCCGTGGTCGGTCGCCGACCGCACGAGCCGAGCATGAAGGAGTGCGCGACCTACCTCTCGATCTACGTCGGCCTGGCGCTGCTCTTCGGCCTCGGGGTCTGGTACACCAACGGTGGCACCTACGCGCTGGAGTTCTACTCCGGCTGGCTCGTCGAGTACTCGTTGTCGATCGACAACCTCTTCATCTTCATCATCATCATGGCGAAGTTCGCCGTGCCGCGAGAGCTGCAGCAGTACGCCCTGATGATCGGCATCGTGATGGCTCTGCTCATGCGCGCGATCTTCATCGCCGTGGGCGCCGCCGCGATCACCAACTTCAGCTGGATCTTCTACCTCTTCGGCCTGTTCCTGGTCTACACGGCCTTCAAGCTGGCCAAGGAGGGCGCCGAGGACGAGGACGAGGAGTTCGAGGAGAACAAGCTCGTCGCGTTCATCGAGCGCCGCTTCCCGGCCACCTCCGAGTGGCACGGGCGCGAGCTGTTCCACTCCGACGCCGGCAAGCGGATGATCACCCCGATGTTCATCGTGATCGTCACGCTCGGCACCACGGACCTGCTGTTCGCGCTGGACTCGATCCCCGCGATCTTCGGCATCACTAAGGAGCCCTACCTGGTGCTCACGGCCAACATCTTCGCGCTGATGGGCCTGCGCCAGCTGTACTTCCTCATCGGCGGCCTGCTCCAGCGCCTGATCTACCTGTCGTACGGGCTCGCGTTCCTGCTGGCCTTCATCGGCGTCAAGCTGTTCTTCCACGCCCTGCACGAGAACGAGCTGCCGTTCATCAACGGCGGCGAGCACCTCGACTACGCGTGGCTGGAGATCCCGATCTGGCTCTCGCTCGTCGTCATCGTGGCCACGCTCGCGGTCACGGCCGCGCTGTCACTGTTCGTGTCCAGCCGGATGTCGTCCGAGGAGCAGGACGCCTCCACCGGTCCGCGCCGGGACTGGGAAGACGACTGATCAGCAGGCTCGGCGTCAACACGTGGCAGCGACGCGTCGTACGGCGTCCGCGTCGGCCGTGGTGAGGGGCAGGTCCCACGCCACGGCCGCGCGGACGTAGCGGCGTACGTAGTCGCAGTGCGAGCGGCGCCACGGCGGCAGCCACTCGGCGGGCCCGTCGGCCTCCTTGGCCTCGTTGGTGCGCGCCGACACGGCGAGCAGCTCGCGGCGTACGTCGTTGGCGAAGGCGATCCGCCTGCGCAGCGGCCACGCCCACGCGCCGCCGTGCCAGGCCCGGGCCAGCGGGTAGATGTGGTCGATGGAGATGTAGTAGCCGTCGTCGCGCCACGTCATCCGCTCGCCCGAGTAGGGATCGCGCAGCCGCGCCTCGTAGATGCGGCACTCCGAGCCCCACCGCATCTCGATGTCCTTCATCTGCATGAGCAGGACGTCCTCGCGGGTGGTGCACCCGTTGTGCCCCTTCGGGCCGTCGTGGTCGTCGGTCCAGGGCTCGCCGAAGACGCATCCGCCGGGGTCGCAGTCCCGGTCGTAGCCGGGCTGGTAGTCGATCTCGTCGACGATGCGGGCGCGCTCGAGGAGGTCGAGGATCCGCTCCTCGCCGGGGGTGGCCCGCGACGCGGCGTCCGGTGTCGCGGCGGCAGTGGCCGGTGCCGCCATCAGCACGGCGCACGCGGCCGCCACCAGCAGCCTCATGACACGCACTCGCTCGCGCTCGGCGAGTTGTCGGACCCGCGGCGCATCCGCAGGTCGAGGCAGACCGGGCGGTCGGTGCGTACGAGCAGCTGCTGCTTGGTCGTGGTGCCGTAGTCGTCGGTGTCGTCGCGGTGATAGCTGAACGAGTCGCCGGGCTCGACCGGGACCGGCGGGTTCCACTCGAACACCACGCCGCGCGGCGTACGCCTGCCGGTGAGCGTCGGCGCGGCGGTCAGCTCGTCGGGCAGGACGCTGCTCGGCACCAGTGACTCGGTCGGCACGACGACGCCGGGGTCCTCGCCGCGTCCGTCACCGCGGAAGACGAGGAAGCCGACGAGGAGTGCCAGCACGAGCGCGCCGACGCCGGCCCAGACCAGTCCGGACACGCGACTGGTCTCGTCGTCGTCCTCGGTGGACGCAGGCGTCGGGTCCTGGGCGGCGATGCGGCGGGGGCCGCTGGCCGAGATGACCGTCACCGGCTTCATCGCCGTCGCGTCCTCCGGGGCCTCCGCGACCTCCGGCGCCGCCACGGAGGCGTCGGGGCGGTCGCCCTCGACCGCCACGGCGGTGCGCGACCAGCCCGCGGCCGACTCGATCCGCTGCAGCGCCCGGGCGAGCTCGAGCGCGCTGGACGGGCGGTGCTCCGGCCGCTTGGCGAGGCACTGCTGGAGCAGCCGGTCGAGGGCCGGCGGGACGTCGGGGCGCTGGGTGGCAGGGGGAGCGGCGTGGAGGATGCGCGCGCTGAGCGCGCGGGTCGAGTTGTCACCGGACGGGATCGAGAAGGGCGAGCGGCCGACGAGCAGGTGCCAGATGGTGGCGCCGAGGGAGTAGACGTCGGAGGCGACCGAACCGTTGGAGCGGCCGTCGAGGAGCTCGGGCGGCGACCAGGGGTAGGAGATCCGCACGTCGTTGTCGCCCTCGACGTCGGCCATGTGGCCGGCGATGCCGAAGTCGGTGAGGGCCGGCTCGTGATAGCTGGTGACCAGGACGTTGCTGGGCTTGATGTCGCGGTGGAGGATCCCTGAGCGGTGGGCCGTCTCGATCGCGCTGGCGAGCTTGATGCCGGTGGACACCGCGTCGACGGGCGCCATCGGGTGGGAGCGCACCCGCACGCCGAGGTCCGGCGGCGGGCAGTAGCGCATGACCAGGAACGGGCGTCCGCCCTCGGCGGTGACGCCGGCGGTGATCACCGAGACGATGTAGGGGTGGTCGGCCAGCCGGGCCATCGCGTTGGCCTCGGCGGTGAAGAGGTACTTCTCCCGGTCGGTCAGGGGCACGTCGGGTCGCACGACCTTGACCGCGACGCGCTGGCGGGGCCACTGCTGCTCGTAGAGGAAGACGTCGGCGAAACCGCCGCTGCCCAGGTGCTCGACGAACGCGAACCCGGGGATGACCGGGGCGCTCACCGGGCAACCGCCCCCGTCTCGAAGCGGACCGCGTAGACCTGCGCGAGGTCGAGGACGGTGCCCGCCTCGAGGACGTACGCCTCGCGGGGCCGCATCCGCTGCGGCTCCCGGCCCGGCGGGGCGATGGTCGTGCCGCCCCGGCTGTCGAGGTCGCGGGCGACGACGTCCCAGCCGTCGAGCTCGATCTCGAGGTGCTGGCGCGAGACGAACGAGTGGTCCTTGGGCAGGTGCACGAGGTGGGGCCAGTCGGTGTTGCCGTCGGCCGGCGCAGGCTTGCGGCCCAGGACGACGCCGCGGTCGAGCGGCACCACCTCGCCGGTCGGCAGCCGCAGGCCACCCAGCGTCGGGCGGTCGACCCGGCGCGGTTCCTGCGGCGCTACGCGCTGGTGGCACACCCGGCACTGAGGTGCGGCGGGAGGCGTGAGGTGGCCCAGCGGACAGCTGACTGCCAGCACCGTGGGTGACGTGCTGTGCGAGAGGTGCGCGGGCCGGAAGGTCGTGGAGCCGTCGTGGTCATCCACGTCGTCGCCGGCCGGGAGGGCCCCGGGCGCGCTGTGCGGCTCGGACGGCGTCCGGATCGTGGTGCGGGTGCCCTCCTCGATGCGCTCCGCGAGCAGCGGGTCGGGCTCGGACGTGTCGGTCACCGGGCCGGTGTCGTCCGTGCGCCGGCGGACCCGGGTGCGCGGCGGCGGACCATCGGGCCCCTTGGCGGCGAGGATCGAGGCCGGGATCCCGTCGATCATGGCGGCGGACGGGCTCGGCGCCTCCACCTCCTGGGCGTGGTGCGCCGGAGCGGTGCGGGTCGAGATCGGCCGGAGCTCGACGCGCTGGGCCGCCACGACGCCGCCGACGAGCCGGCGCGTGGGGCTGAGCTCGTCGGGATCGGCGCCGCCATCGAGGCTCAGCACGCGTCCGGGCCCCACCAGTCGTACGTGACCGGCGCCGCGCGAGAGGGAGGTCGAGGCGCCTGAGGTGAAGTCGACGACGGCCAATCCGGGCGGGTCACCGTCGAAGGCCTTCTCGACGATGGCCAGCACGCGCTCGACGATCGTGGAGCCGGCGGGCGCGGTCATGGAGAGCACGTCCCAGATGTCCTGGACGATCTGCTCGTCTGCCGGATCGGTCAGCAGCACCCAGTGGGCGCCACTCCCGAGAAGCACACCAGCCCCACTGGTGTACCTCGCGTCCACGATCAACGTCGGCTCCCCTCGTACGCGCCCACGCGTCCATCATCACCCATCGCACCCGTCCGGCGCACGCGGTCGCGACTTGTCGGAACCCGCACTGCCTACATACTGTCCTCTGGGTGACTGCGGCGGGCGCACGTCATTCGGGGGGCCAAGGGGGAATGGCGTGGCGCGAGCGACTTTCGTGCGTCGGCACCGGGTGGGCATCGCCTCGGGTGTCGCACTGGCGATCGCCGGCGCCGCCGTGGTCGGCTACGCCGTCACGGCGAACGGGTACAAGAAGCACGAGGCCGAGCTCAACGACGGTGGCGTCTGGGTCGTGAACGGCAAGAAGGGCTGGTCGGGCCGGCTCAACAAGCCGATCAACCAGCTCGACGGCGTGGTGCCGAGCGAGGACGGGAAGACGCGGCTCGATGTCGTCCAGGACGGCGCCGCGGTCGTCACCCTCAGCGTCGACTCCGCCCGCGGCCAGTCCATCGAGACCAGCCGCCTCGAGCTCCAGGACGGAGGGTCCGCGGCCGTGCCGTCGTCCGGTGCCGTCGCGATGGGCGGTGGGACCCTCGCCAGCGTCGACGCCGAGACCGGCGAGGTCTGGGCCGTCCGCTACGACCGCGAGGTCGGCAAGCCGGTGATGAGCTCCGTCGACCGGCAGTCCGAGGCGATCGCCGAGGCCGGCGCCGGTGCCGCGCTCGAGGTGAGCCAGGGCGGCACCATCGTGGTGACATCGGCCGACGACGCCACGGTGACCACCCTCGCGCCGGCGCCGGCCGGAGCGGGCTTCGGCAAGGCGACGACGAGGGACCTGCCGGGCGATGCCGGGCAGGTCAGCGACGTGACCACCGTGGGCGAACGCGTCGTCACCGTCGACTCCGACTCCGGCGTGCTCAGCGTCGTCGACGGCGCGACCGCCTCCGTGCCCGCCGGAAGCGTCCTCCAGCAGGCCGGCCCCTCTTTCGACGCCGTGCTCGTCGGCACCCCGGAGTCGCTGCTCAGCGTCGACCTCGACTCGGGCGAGGTCACGACCGTCGCCACGAGCTCCGGGACGGCCGTACGACCGGTCCGCCTCGGCCCCTGCGTGTTCGGGGCGTGGTCCGGCGGACTGGGTGCGGTGGCGCAGCAGTGCGGGTCGCAGGCCGCCGACCCCCAGCCGCTGGACGGCGACGCGACCAGCCTCGCGTTCCGGGTCAACCGCGGCGAGATCGTCCTCAACGACGCCAACAGCGGCACGGTCTGGGACGTGACGGACGAGCGTCCGGCCAGGATCGACAACTGGGAGGACTTCACCTCCAAGAAGAAGAACGAGGACGACGAGAACGAGAACGAGAACCCGAGCGAGGCCGATCGCCGACCTCCGACGGCCAAGCCCGACTCCTACGGCGTGCGTGCCGGTCGTACGACGGTGCTGCACCCGCTCGACAACGACGCGGCGCCCGAGGGCCGGCTGCTCAGCATCGTCGACGTCGACCAGCCCTCCGGCGGTGCCCGCGTCGAGATCAGCCCGGACGGGCAGACCCTGATCCTGCAGATGCCGGCGAAGGCCCGGCCCGCGACCTTCGACTACTTCATCGACGACGGCCGCAACGGGCTGTCGGCGCGCGCGGCCGTGAGCGTCGACGTACGCGACGGCCAGGAGAACGAGGCCCCGGAGCTGCGCGAGGGCTACCGCAAGCCGGTCTACCGCGTGCCGCACGGCGGCGCGCTGGCGGTGCCGGTCCTCGCCGACTGGCGCGACGACCGCGACGGCGACACTCTGCTGCTCGACTCGGCGCGGGCGGTGGGTGGCACCGAGACCGGTGCCGCGGCCCGCACCACCGCCGACGGCCGGATCCGCTTCACCGCCCCGACCTCCGCCGTCGAGGGTGCGCAGGCGGTGCGCGTGGAGTTCGCCGTGACCGACGGTCGGTCCGCGCCGGTGAAGAAGTCGCTGACCTTCCAGGTGCAGGCGCCCAAGGACCAGGACACGTTCCCGCCCAGCGCCGAGCCCGACGTCGTACGCGGTGAGGTCGGCAAGCCGATCAAGATCCGCCCGCTGCTCAACGACCTCCCCGGCTCGGACCCCAACACCCCGAACGCCGAGCTCAGCCTCGGCGGGAAGGTCCCGCAGCAGCCCGGCGCCAAGGTCGTCTCCGACCTCGAGTCCGGCCAGCTGACCTTCACCGGGGACCAACCGGGCACCTACTTCCTCACCTACGACGCCGGCTACGGCAACGCCGACCTCGACGCGGGCACGATCCGGGTCGACGTGAAGCCCCGCCCCAAGCGCGCGGCGGACCCCGTCGCGATGCCGGACACCCTCACGGTCTACGGCCAGGCCCCCGGCATCGTCGACGTGCTGGCCAACGACCTCGACCCGGCCGGCGGGGTCCTCGTCACCCTGCGCGCGGCCGGCGACCGCGCCGGCCAGCTCGACGTCGCCATCATCGAGGGCCGGTGGCTCCGCATCTCCGCGGTCCAGCCCGACCTCTCGCCCAGGACCCAGACCGTCTCGTACACGATCACCAACGGCACCAGCTCCGGCGTGCAGGGCGAGGTCGTGGTGATCCAGCGGGACGCCCCCGCCGACAACACGCCGATCACGGCGGGGGACCGGGTCGTCGTCCGGGCCGGCTCGTCGGTGAGCGCCCCGGTGCTGGACAACGACGTCTCCCCGGCCGGCGACCGGCTGACGCTGGTCAGCGACCTCGTCGACAGCGAGACACCCGGTGAGCTCGAGGTCGTCGCTCCGGTCGACGTCACCGGTGACGTCGGCCGCGCCTTCGTCTCGGGGCGAGTCGTGCGCTACGTCGCGCCCGACAACCTCAAGGAGCGCGACACCTACGAGATCACCTACGTCGCGAAGAACCTCGAGGGCCAGAAGGCCAACGGCGTCCTGCGCGTGACGGTCGTCCCGCAGGACGACCCCAACGACCCGCCGGAGCCGCCGACGCTCGAGAGCCGTGTCGTGTCGGGCGACTTCGCGAAGGTCCGGGTCCCGGGCACCGGGGTCGACCGCAACGGCGACCCGGTGACGGTCACGGGCATCACGTCCGCACCCCGGCTCGGCCGGATCGTCAGCTACGGCGGCAACTTCCTTCAGTACCAGGCCTACCCGCGCACCGTCGGCACCGACGAGTTCACCTACTCCGTGGTCGACTCGCAGGGCGCCTTCGCGACCGGCACCGTTCGGGTCGCGGTCGTGGAGCCCGGCCAGCCCCAGCCTCCGCTCGCGGTCGACGACCGGCTGACGGTGGCGCCCGGGCGGACGGCGACGTTCGACCCGCTCGCCAACGACTTCGTCGCCCCGGGCGACGCGGTCGAGGTCACCCTCCTCGACGCGCCGGCCGACGCGAAGCGCGACCCGGTGACCAACCTGGTGACCGTGCCGGCGCCGGCCACGGCTGACGCGCCCCCGGTCGTGATCGTCTACAGCGTCTCCAACGGCCTGAGCGAGTCGCGGGCGACGATGACGCTCGACACCTCCGAGGGCTTCAACAACCCGCCGATCGTCTACGACGCCTTCGGCCGCGTGAACGACAGCGGCAGCGTCGTGGTCGACGTGCTCGAGGGCGCGTACGACCCCGACGGCTCCGTCGACGACCTCTCCGTCGCGGACGTGAGCGGCGACGAGTCGGCCACCGTCGTGGACGGCGTGTCCGTACGGGCCGACCGCGGTGCCGCGCCCAAGGTCCTGCCCTTCGTCGTCGAGGACGGCGACGGCGCCTCGACGACCGCCTCGGTCTACATCCCGCCGACCGGCACCGGGCTGCCGTACGTCATCGAGGACTCGCTCATCACGCTCGACTCCGGCGACACCACGACAGGCAAGATCGCCGACTACATCGCCGCTCCCGACGGCGCCGACGTCCGGCTCGCGTCGGGCCGACGCTCCTGGTCGGCCTCGCCCACCGTGCTCAACGTGGGGCCGGACGGCGACCGCGGCTTCACGCTCTCGGCCCCGGACAGCTTCCGCGGCCCTGGTGCCGTGCTGGTCGAGGTCACCACCGCCACCGACGAGAACGGCAACGAGGACACCACGACCACGGACGACGGCGCGACCGTGCTCCTGTCCATCCCGGTCCAGGTCGGCGACGACAAGCCCGAGCTCGAGTGCCCCTCGTCGGTGGTGCCGATCTCCGCCGGCCAGCAGTACGACCTCGACATCGCCACCTTCTGCAAGGTGTTCACGCCCGACCCGCGCGATGCCGCGGGCCTGGAGTACGCCGCCGAGTGGAGCACGTCCGTCGACGGCGTCGACGTCAACAGCCCCGACGGCTCGGTCGTCGCCGTCACCGCGTCGGACTCCGCAACGCAGGGCGGCGAGGCCGTGCTGTCCGTGCGCGCCGGGGACAGCAACACCGAAGAGGTGCGCTTCCGCCTCGCGCAGGCGCCGCCCCCGACCATGAACCCCATCAAGGTGGAGACGATGGAGGCCGGCGAGAGCCGCACCTTCGACATCGCCGCCTACCTCGAGGCAGGGGTGTCCGACCCCGACCCGACGATCGTGTCGGTCGTGAGCACCGGCAGTCCCGACGTGCGCGCCACCACCGAGGGCAGCAGGCTCACCCTGACCGCGAGCAAGGACGCCCGCGGTGTGGAGGCCTCGTTCCGGCTCGTCGTCAGCGACATCAATTCCTCGGACCCGCCGGCCGAGCGCCGTGCCGAGGCGCGGGTCGAGTTCCAGGTCATCGGCGTCCCGTCGTCGCCGGGCGAGCCGCGCCCCTACCCGGTCTCCGACGAGGTCGACACCATCAAGATGTCGTGGGAGCCGCCCGACGACGACGGCGGAGCGCCGATCCTCTACTACGAGGTCAAGGAGGAGCGGAAGGGCGCCACCCAGCGGTGCGACACCAACGAGTGCGTCTTCCGCAAGCTCAAGACCGGTGGCAACTACAACTTCCGGGTGCGGGCGTTCAACCGCGTCGGCGCCAGCGACTACAGCGACCTGTCGCGCACGGCGCGGGCCGACACCGAGCCCGGTCGCGTGCAGAACATCCGGTTGCAGGCCCAGGGTGACGGCGAGGTCACCATCGCCTGGGACAAGCCCTCGACGACGTCGCGGATCCTCGACTACACGATCACATGGGTCGGTGGCCAGGGCACCGTGCCGGGCAACACGACCACCTTCAAGGCCCAGGGACTCAACAACAACGAGAAGTACGTCTTCACGATCAAGGCGCAGAACAAGGTCGACTACTCCGCGCCCCGGTCGTCCGCCGAGTTCCAGCCGCTGGGCACGCCGCCGGCGCCGCCCGCCCCCACCGTGACGGACCTCGAGGCCGGGTCGAACCAGACGGACCTGAGGATCGGCTGGCAGGCGGTCCTGCCCGAGGGGTTGGGGCCGACGGTCTACACCGTCACCTACACCAACGGCGTCACGTCGGGCTCGGTGCCGGGCTGCCAGAAGCTCGCCAGCCTGACCTGCACCCACGCCGGCGTGCCGTACGACGGGTACACCTACACCTACCGCGTGGTGGCCGCCAACCAGCCCGGCAACCGCTCCCAGCCCAGCGAGGGGACGGCCATCGAGGCCGTCGGCCGACCGGCGCAGTGGGGCGCGTTCACCGCGGCTCCCACCGGCAACAACCAGGAGCTCCAGCTCCAGTACACGGTGCCGGACTCGCGCGGCACGCAGAGCAAGGTCGAGATCCTGGTCGGCGGACTGGTCAACAGGATCTTCAACCAGCAGACCGGGCCGATCACCACGCGCATCCAGGTGCCGAGCAACGAGCAGCCGTACCAGATCCAGCTCCGCGTGTGCAACGAGAAGGCGCCGGCCGGCTGCACGCTCAGCGGGCAGCAGAGCGCCCAGTCGTTCGGACGGCTCGAGGGGATGCTCAGCGAGATCGGCGCGCCGGTGGTCAACGGCAAGAGCGTCACCTGGACCGTCAACGGGTCGAGCAACGGTGACGCCACCCAGCTCTACTACCGCATCGACGGCGGCGCCGAGCAGGTCCTCAACATCCCGGAGACCGGCACGTTCAGCCGGAACATCACGGGCACCACGGCCGACTTCGCCCAGCAGATCAGGCTCGAGGTGTGGCTGCGCGACAGTGCGCCGGCGGGTCGTGGCGAGGCCTACCGCGACAACCGGGCCACCAGCGGCGTACCCGCTCCCGGGGTGTCGGTCACCAAGGGCACTGCGTGCAACGACGGCGACTCCGACGGAGGCAACAACTGCTGGGACGGCCCCGGCAACAACAAGCCGCCCGCCTGCGACGTGGCGTCCTGCGGGTTCGTCAGCTTCGCGGTCTCCGGCTTCTACGAGGGCTTCACCTGCTCGGTGTCGCTCGGCTGGAACTCTTACTCCGGGTGGCGCACCTACAGCTTCAGCGCCACCGGCTCCGGGCAGGTGACCCAGGTGACCGACTGGTACAGCCCCAACGGCGCCACGGTGAACTGTCGGGGCAACGGACTCTTCGGCCAGCAGTCGAGCGGGTCCGCGACGTGGTAGCCGCCGCCCGACCGCCCGACCTCGGGCCCTCATCCCCGCCATCCGCTGACAGCACCGACAGGAACGCGACATGACGATCAGCCACGAACAGGCCGAGTGGTTCAAGTCCACCTTCGACCAGCTCACCGACAACATGGAGAAGGCCGTCCTCGGCAAGCGCCACGTCGTACGCCTGGCGCTGACCTGCCTGCTCTCCGAGGGCCACGTCCTGATCGAGGACTTCCCCGGCACCGGCAAGACGATGCTGGCGCGGGCGCTGGCCAACACGGTCCAGGGCAGCCACGCGCGGGTGCAGTTCACCCCGGACCTGCTGCCCTCGGATGTCACCGGCGTCACCGTCTACGACCAGCACAAGGGCACGTTCGAGTTCCACCCCGGCCCGATCTTCCACACGATCGTGCTCGCCGACGAGATCAACCGCGCCTCGCCGAAGACCCAGTCCGCGCTCCTCGAGGTGATGGAGGAGGGCCGGGTCACCGTCGACGGAGTCGCGCACCCGGTGGGCAAGCCGTTCCTCGTGATCGCCACGCAGAACCCCATCGAGCAGGCCGGCACCTACCGCCTCCCCGAGGCGCAGCTCGACCGGTTCCTGATGAAGACGTCCGTCGGCTACCCCGACCGGCAGGCCACCGTCGAGCTGCTCAACAACGCGGCCGTCCGCGACCGCGCCGCGCTGGTCACCCCGGTGATCACCGCAGCGACGATCGCGCAGATGAGCGGCCTCGCCGACCAGGTGTACGTCGACCCCGCGGTCATCGGCTACGTCGCCGAGCTGGCCGAGGAGTCGCGACGCCAGCCGCACGTCAAGCTCGGGCTCTCCCCGCGCGGCTGCCTGGCGCTGGTCCGGGTCGCCAAGACGTGGGCGGCCGCCGACGGTCGCGACCACGTCGTCCCCGACGACGTCAAGGACCTCGCCGAGCCCGTGCTCTCGCACCGCCTGCTCCTCGACGCCGAGGCGCAGTTCAGCGGCGTCGACGTGCAGACGGTGATCTCGCGCCTGCTCGACTCCGTCGCACCCCCGACCGATCGCGTCGGAGCCTGACGACTCCCATGCGACAGCGGTTGAACGACGCGCTCGAGGTCATCAAGCCGATCGGCTGGTTGGTCCTCATGCTCGGTCTGGGCGCGCTCCTGGTGGCCACGGTGACGCAGTGGGGCGAGCTGGCGGTCCTCGGCATTGCCTGCCCGGTGCTGCTCGTCCTCGCGGTCCCGTTCCTCATGGGTCGTACGTCCGTCTCGGTCGACCTCCGCCTCCAGCCCGAGCGGGTCGCGGCGGGGGAGTCGGTCGCCGCCGGCGTGCTCGTCGTCAACCGCGCGTCGACGCGGCTCGTCCCGACCACCCTCGAGGTGCCGGTCGGATCGGCGATCCACCGCTACGGCATCAGCTCGCTCGCTCCCGGCGCGACCCACGAGGAGTCGTTCACCATCCGCACCGAGCGCCGCGGCGTGATCTCGGTGGGCCCGGCGATGACCCGGCGTGGCGACCCGATCGGGATCTTCTCGCGCGACGTGGTGTGGACCCCGGTGCGCGAGGTGCTGGTGCGCCCGCACCTCGTCCCGATGGAGTCGCTCGGCGCCGGTCTCCTCCGCGACCTCGAGGGGGTCTCCACCGACGCGGTCAGCCAGAGCGACCTCGCCTTCCACGCCCTCCGCGAGTACGTCCCCGGTGACGACCTGCGCCACATCCACTGGCGCTCCTCCGCGAAGGTGATGGCCTCCACCGGCGAGTCGGCACTGCTGGTGCGCCAGTACCTCGACACTCGCCGCAGCCACGCCACGATCGTGGTCGACGACCGGCTCGCGTCCTGGTCCGACCCCGAGGACTTCGAGACCGCGATGGCGGTCGCGGCGTCGATCGCCGTACGCGCGGTGCTCGACGAGTTCGACGTCTCGTTCGTCTGCGGGTCGCACGCCTCGGCCGGTGCGTCTGGCTCCGACGGCTACCTCGCGCTCGACGCGGTCTGTCGCGCCGACTTCGGCGACCGCGGCATCATCGAGTCCGGTCGACAGGCCACCACGCTGGCCCGCGACACCAGCCTCGCCTTCTTCGTCGGCGGCGCCGAGACCCACTTCACCGACCTCCTGCGCTCCGCCGCCGCCTTCCCGCCCGAGGTCCGCCGCTTCGGCATCGTCGTCGACCCGTCCGGCACGAGCCGGGTCACCGAGACCGGTGGCCTGCACGTCCTGCACCTCGCCGCCAAGGAAGACCTCGGCGGGCTGCTCAGGTGGTCCGTCCGATGAGCCGCGCCTCCTCCTCGAGCACCGGCACCCGTACGCGGGTCCGGTCCCACCCGCTGCTGCCCGACCGGCACTCGTGGATCGACATCGCGTTCACCGTCGTGCTGGCCGGCATCGCGCTGAGCGCGCTGGGCACCTCGTTCACCGGCACGTCCTACCTCGTCGTGGGGATGCTCGGCGTCGTGATCGCGGTCGTCGTCACGCACCTGACGCGGGCGGCCGGCTGGCCGATCATCTCGGCGGTCACGATCCTGGTCGTCCTCTTCTTCCTGCTCGGCGGCCCGCTCTGCCTGCGCTCGGTCGGCGACACCACCGTGCTGCCGGGCGCCTCGACACTGGCCCGCGTCGCCGACCAGGCGGTCTTCGGGTGGAAGGACCTGCTCACCACCCTGCCCCCCGTCGACGGCGACGGTCCGCTGCTGGTGCTGCCCTGGCTGGCCGGGCTGCTCGCCGGCCTCGTCGGCCTCGGCCTCGCCCACCTGCCCGTCCGTCGGGCGTGGCTGGCGGCGGTGCTCCCCGTCCTCGGCATGACCCTGGTCCTCTCGGGCGCGATCCTGATCGGCGTACGCCACCCGCAGTCGCTCCTCCTGCAGGGATCGGTCTTCGCGGGGCTGGCGCTGGGCTGGCTCGCGATCCGGGCCCGGCGCGCCAGCGCCGCCGTGCAGGGCGGCAGCACGTCGTACGTCCGTGGCGTCGGCGCCGTCGCGATGCTGGCCCTGGCCGCGGGGATCGCCTTCCCCGCCAGCGCCCTGGTCGCCGGTGCCGACGACGAGCGCGCCGTGGCCCGCAACTGGGTGGCGCCGCCCTTCGACATCGGCCGCTACCCCTCGCCACTGGCCGGGTTCCGCAAGTACATCAACCTCAAGGGCGAGACCGACCGGGCCAACGTCTACGACAAGACGCTCCTGGAGATCCAGGGCGTGCCGGCCGGGACGCGCGTGCGGTTCGCCGCGATGGACCGCTACGACGGCATGGTGTGGGGCGCCAGCGACAACGCCCTCCCGGGTCCTGCCGACGACTCCTTCCAGCGGGTCTCCTCCACGATCGACAACCCGGTCGCCGACCCGGCCGAGGGCGCGCTCGGCCGCGAGCTGGACGTGACCGTCACGCTCGGTGAGGGCTACGCGGGCGTCTGGCTCCCGACCGTCGGCGCGCTGCAGTCGATGGCGTTCGAGACCGCCGACGCCCGCTCGAAGGCGGAGGTCTTCCGCTACAACCTGGCCACGTCGACGGCCGTCGTGCCCACCGGGCTCCAGGCCGGCGACCGGTACTCGTTCACCGCGGTCCAGCCCGACGACGTGCTCACCCCGGAGACGGTCGGCTCATCCGAGGTGACCAGCCTCCCGGCCGGTGCCGCCTTCATCCAGGGGCCGACCGAGAAGTGGACCGAGGGCGCCGGCAGCGACCCGATGGCCCGCGTCCTGGCCGCGGCCGAGCACCTCCGCTCGGAGGGCAAGTACTCCGACGGCGTCGGGCGCACCGAGCGCATCTACGTGGCCGGCCACAGCATCTGGCGGCTGTCCGACGAGTTCGTCAACGCCCCGCAGATCGTCGGCAACGACGAGCAGTACGCCGCCACGATGGCGCTGATCGCCAACGACATCGGCGTCCCTGCGCGGGTCGTCCTGGGTGCCGTGGTGCCCGAGGGCGGTGTGGTCACCGGCCGTGAGGTCTCGGCGTGGGTCGAGCTCCGGGCCGCCGACGGCTCCTGGCGCACCCTGCCGACCGAGGCGTTCATGGGCGAGACGCCGCCGTCCGACCAGGTGCCGGAGACCAACACCCCGATGTCCGGGACGGTGATCCCGCCGCCGAACCCGATCCCGCCGCCGTCCGACGCGGGGGAGCAGAGCGACGCCGACCTCAAGGAGCGCAAGGCCACCCGCAAGAGGGCCGACGAGGACGAGGACGGGCTGATCGCCGGCCTGCCGTCGTGGGTCGGGTTCGTGGTGACGTACGTCGGCGGACCGCTCCTGCTCGTCGCGCTCCTGCTGGGCGCGGTCCTCGCGCTCAAGGCGCTGCGCCGCCACCGCCGCCGCAGCGCCGACTCCGCCTCCGCCCGCTTCGTCGGCGCCTGGCGCGAGCTGGTCGACCACGCCCGCGACCTGGGACAGGTGGTGCCCCTGGGACCGACGGTCACCCGGCGCGAGCAGTCGGTGGGCATCGTGTCCGGCCAGGCGGGCTCGCTCGCCCGCCGCGCCGACAGCTTCGTCTTCGGTCCGAGCGCGCCCGCCGAGGCCGCCGCGACGACGTACTGGGAGTCGGTCGACGGCGAGCGGCGGGCGATGTCCCAGGAGGTCGGCACGTGGCAGCGCCTGCGCGCGGCGGTGAGCGTACGATCGCTGCGTCCCGGCCGCTCGCGGCGCCCGGCCACCACCTCGCCGGAGGGCGCGGGGGAGGGCCTCGCCGGGCCGGAGCCCGCCCCCGGCCGCCTCGCTCGGCTGCGCGGGCTTGCTGATTGGCGTTCTCGGGGTACGCCTGACTAAACTGGTGCGTCGGCCCAACGTGGGCTGTGTTTCGTGGCGCCTCGCGGCTGCCCGGACCTCGTAGGACTCGTCCATTCGACGTGTCGTGCGTGTGCCCGGGAAGAGGCTCCCAGGAACCGCACACGAGGTCCACCGGTCACCTTCGCAGGTGCCGGGCGGTTCCCGGGCCACGGTAGACAAACAGACAACAGATTGTGGAGGACATGCCGAAGAAAGAAGGCGTGATCGAGATCGAGGGCACCGTCGTGGAGGCCCTTCCCAATGCCATGTTCCGCGTGGAGCTGGCCAACGGGCACAAGGTGCTCGCCCACATCAGCGGCAAGATGCGCCAGCACTACATCCGGATCCTCCCCGAGGACCGCGTCGTGGTGGAGCTCTCGCCGTACGACCTCACGCGAGGTCGGATCGTCTACCGCTACAAGTAACCAGCCAGCCGAGTAGCGAGGATTTGTTGACATGAAGGTCAACCCCAGCGTCAAAGCCATCTGTGACAAGTGCAAGGTCATCCGCCGTCACGGACGCGTCATGGTCATCTGCGAGAACCCCCGCCACAAGCAGCGGCAGGGCTGAGCAAGACCCGCTCAACAACTGAAACACCACAACGTGATCGCTAGGTCGGGCACCACCTGACTGAAATCACCTCCGGAGTATCGGCCGGAGCCCACCCGAGGCGGGATGGGACGCGACACGACCAGAAACCGATGCGAGAAGAGACAAGGAAACCGCCACATGGCACGCCTCGTTGGTGTTGACCTCCCGCGCGACAAGCGCATCGAGATCGCACTCACCTACATCTACGGCATCGGCCGTACCCGCTCGCAGCAGCTCCTGGCCGCCACCGGCGTCGACCCGAACGCTCGGGTCCACACGCTCGGTGACGAGGAGCTGGTCAAGCTTCGCGACGAGATCGAAGCCAACTTCAAGATCGAGGGTGACCTCCGACGTGAGGTCCAGGCGGACATCCGCCGCAAGATCGAGATCGGCAGCTACCAGGGTCGCCGCCACCGCATGGGCCTCCCGGTCCGCGGACAGCGCACCAAGACCAACGCTCGTACCCGCAAGGGCCCGAAGCGCACCGTTGCCGGCAAGAAGAAGGCGAAGTGATCGGCGCCCTGCGCTGATCCTCGTCATCGAAGCTTCCAGACCAGACCTCAGGAGTTAATGCATGCCTCCCAAGAGCCGCGCGACCAAGGTCCGCCGCAAGGAGAAGAAGAACGTCGCTCAGGGCGAAGCCCACATCAAGAGCACGTTCAACAACACCATCGTCACGATCACCGACCCGACCGGTGCGGTGATCTCGTGGGCCTCTGCCGGCACCGTCGGCTTCAAGGGCTCGCGCAAGTCCACCCCCTTCGCCGCGCAGATGGCTGCCGAGGCCGCTGGCCGTCGCGCCATGGACCACGGCATGAAGAAGATCGACGTCTTCGTCAAGGGTCCGGGCTCGGGCCGTGAGACCGCCATCCGGTCGCTGGGTGCCATCGGCCTCGAGGTCGGCACCATCCAGGACGTCACGCCCACCCCCCACAACGGATGCCGGCCGCCCAAGCGCCGCCGCGTCTGACCCGAGACTGAGAAAGAGAGACTGAAACATGGCCCGCTACACCGGTCCCATGACCCGCAAGTCGCGCCGTCTCGGTGTCGACCTCGTCGGCGGCGACGCCGCCTTCGAGAAGCGTCCCTACGCCCCCGGCCAGCACGGCCGCGGCCGCATCAAGGAGTCCGAGTACCTCCTGCAGCTCCGTGAGAAGCAGAAGGCTCGTTTCACGTACGGCGTGATGGAGAAGCAGTTCGTCCGCTACTACAAGGAAGCCAGCCGTCGCCAGGGCAAGACCGGCGACAACCTGCTGCAGCTCCTCGAGTGCCGCCTCGACAACGTGGTCTACCGCGCCGGCTTCGCGCGTACGCGTCGCCAGGCCCGCCAGCTCGTCGTGCACGGTCACTTCCTGGTCAACGGCAAGAAGGTCGACATCCCGTCCTTCCAGGTCACCGACCACGACATCGTCGACGTGCGCGAGAAGTCGCTCGAGCTGACCCCGCTCATCGTGGCTCGCGAGACCCACGCCGAGCGCGTCACCCCGGCATGGATGGAGGTCATCCCCACGCGGATGCGCGTCCTGATCCACCAGGTCCCGGTCCGCGCGCAGATCGACGTGCCGGTCCAGGAGCAGCTCATCGTGGAGTACTACTCCAAGAAGTGAACCACCGTCGGTGGCCGCCCGTCCCGGGCGGCCGCCGACGCCCTCTTCCAGCTTCGCCTTCCGCCAACCTCATGTTCGGATCCGTCAAATAGCGGGTGGATCCGGAAAGGAAAAACTCCGTGCTCATCGCTCAGCGCCCGTCCCTCACGGAAGAGACCGTCGACGAGTTCCGTTCGCGGTTCGTCATCGAGCCCCTCGAGCCCGGCTTCGGCTACACGCTCGGGAACTCGCTGCGTCGTACGCTCCTCAGCTCGATCCCGGGTGCGTCGGTCACCAGCATCAAGGTCGACTCCGTCCTCCACGAGTTCTCGACCATCGAGGGCGTCACCGAGGACATGACCGAGATCATCCTCAACCTCAAGGGCATCGTCGTCTCCTCGGAGCACGACGAGCCCGTCGTGATGTACCTCCGCAAGTCCGGTGCCGGTGACGTCACCGCCGCCGACATCACGCCGCCTGCCGGTGTGGAGGTCCACAACCCCGAGCTCAAGATCGCCACGCTGTCCGACAAGGGCAAGCTGGAGATGGAGCTCGTCGTCGAGCGTGGCCGCGGCTACGTCTCGGCCGTCCAGAACAAGGGTGCCGACAACGAGATCGGCCGCATGCCGGTCGACTCCATCTACAGCCCCGTGCTGAAGGTGACCTACAAGGTCGAGGCCACCCGAGTCGAGCAGCGCACCGACTTCGACAAGCTCGTCATCGACGTCGAGACCAAGACGTCGATCCGTCCCCGCGACGCGATCGCGTCGGCCGGCAAGACGCTCGTCGAGCTCTTCGGCCTGGCCCGTGAGCTCAACGTCGAGGCCGAGGGCATCGACATCGGCCCGTCGCCCGTCGACGAGCAGCTCGCCGCCGACCTGGCTCTCCCGGTCGAGGACCTGCAGCTCACGGTCCGCAGCTACAACTGCCTCAAGCGCGAGGGCATCCACACCGTGGGTGAGCTCATCTCGCGCTCGGAGCAGGACCTGCTCGACATCCGCAACTTCGGTGCGAAGTCCATCGACGAGGTGAAGGCCAAGCTCGTCGAGATGGGTCTCTCGCTCAAGGACAGCGCGCCCGGCTTCGACCCGCACGCCGCCCTCGCCGCCTACGGCGACGACGACGACGATGCCTTCATCGAGGACGAGCAGCTCTGATCTGAAAATCGACCGGCACAGTGCCGGTCGTCTACCCGGGTACCTGACACGGCCCGAGAGAAGGAAGGCACCCCATGCCCAAGCCCACGAAGGGCAAGCGCCTCGGCGGGAGCGCGGCTCACCAGAAGCTGATGCTCTCGAACCTGGCGACCGCCCTGTTCGAGCACGGCCGGATCACCACCACCGAGACCCGCGCACGCCTGTTGCGCCCGCTCGCGGAGAAGCTGATCACCAAGGCCAAGCGGGGCGACCTGCACAACCGTCGTGAGGTCCTCAAGAGGATCCACGACAAGTCGGTCGTGCACACCCTGTTCACCGAGATCGGCCCGAGCTTCTCGGAGCGTCCCGGTGGCTACACCCGCATCACCAAGGTCGGACCCCGCAAGGGCGACAACGCCCCCATGGCGGTCATCGAGCTGGTGACCGAGGCCTACAGCCCCAAGGCTCCCTCGACCAAGAAGACCAACGCTGCTGCCGCTCCGGCGCCTGCTGCCGAGGAGACCGAGGTCGTCGAGACCGAGGACACCGAGGGTTCGGACACCGAGGCTGCTGACACCGAGATCAAGGCGTTCGCGGACGTGGACGGCTCCGAGGAGCTGCCCGCCGGTGCGCACGCCCCGCTCGACGACGCCGACCAAGCGCCCGCGGGCTTCGAGGTCAAGGGCAACCGCGACTCGATGAAGTTCCACGAGCCCGACGGCCAGTGGTACACGCAGACGGTGGCCGAGGTCTGGTTCGACTCCGCCGAGTCGGCCGAGGCGGCCGGGTTCACCCGCGCCGGCGAGTGACCACCTGACACACCTCGACGAGGCCCGTCATCCCACTGGGGTGGCGGGCCTCGTTGCATGTGCACCCCCTTTTTGAGCGGTGGTCCAGCCACATTCGCGACGCGTGGAAGGTGGCTCCAGCACCGCCCGGCGGAGCTGCGTACGCCCCCCCGCGGGCGGTGAGTGAGGAGGATTCCACGCGCCCGGAATGCGCCTCACCCACCGCTCCCCGGCGCGTCGTACCCCAACACGCCCGCGGTCGGTGGGTCAGGCGGATCTTGAGCGGTGGAGATCCCCCTCACGCACCGCTTCACCGGTAGCGGTGGTCCAGCCACTCTTCCCACTGAAGGAGTGTGGCTCCATCACCGCCCGCCGGTGCGTCGTACGCCGACACGCCCGGGCGGTGGTCCAGCCACACTCGCGACGCGCGGAATGTGGCTCCATCACCGCCCCGGCGGAGCGGCGCTCAGAGGCGGGCGAGGACCTCGGCGGCGTCGAGGCTGCGGGGGGAGCCGCCGGCGTACGCCAGCGCGCGGGTGGCGGCGACCACGGCCTCGTTGACCGGGGTGGGGACGCCGTGGAGGCGGCCCTGGAGGACGATCTCGCCGGCGAGGTAGTCGATCTCGGAGTCGCCCGTCCCGCGGGCCAGGCTCTGCCAGGTCGAGCCGCCGCGGCGCTCGAGGTCGGGGCGGCGCTGGAGGATCGAGCCGCGGCGTTCGCGATCCTCGTCGGCGGTCACGACCGTCGCGCCCGCGGCGGCGAGCACGCGCTCGCCCTCCGCCTGGGCGAGATCGGCGAGGTCGTCGGCCGCGTCGCCCCGGGCGAACGAGGCGTCGACGCCGTTGCCGAGGTTCATGATGAGCTTGCGGCGCTTCCACGCCATGATGTCGTCGCGCTCGACGGACTCGATGCGCGCTGCGTGGAGGTCGGCGGACACGGCCGCGGTGGTCGCGTCGGTGCCGCCGGGGATGCGGCCGATGTCGAGGATCGCCGGCGTCGGGTGGGACCCGGCCACGACCACGCCGGGCTCCAGGTGCGTGGACGGCAGCATCACGCAGACGGCGTACGTCCGCGCGAAGAGGCGGAGGGCTGCCGCCTCCGTGGCGATGCCGTTGGTCGCGCAGACGATGGCGGTCCCGGGCGGGGCGTGCTCGCGCAGGTCGGCGAGGGCGACGGCGGCCTGGTGGGACTTCACGGCCAGGATGACCACCGTGTCGTCGGTCCAGGCGACGTCGGCCGCGGTGTCGGTGGCGGGTGCGTCGATGCGGTGGCGGCCGTCCCCGGCGTCGAGCACCAGCCCGCCCGCGCGGATCGCCTCGAGGTGGGCGCCTCGCGCGACGAGGGTGACCGGGCTGCCGGCGAGGTGGAGGTGGCCGCCGATGACCCCACCGACGGCTCCGGTTCCGTACACCACGTAGTCCATGTCCTCGACCCTACGAGGAAGGCAGGGCAGGGCCTGTCAGGCCGGGGGCCGCCACGCGGGATCGCGCCCGACGAAGGCCAACAGCCGCTCGACCACGGGGGCGTCGTCGGAAACGGGCACGGCCGGTCCGTACTGCCCCGAGTCGCGCAGCATCGCCTCGATCGGCTGCATACCCGCGAGCAGCTGGCCGGCGAAGTCCTCGTCGAGGCGCGCCTCCTGCCCGGTGGCGCGCGCCAGGTCCCAGGAGTGCATGAAGACGTCGGAGGTGTAGAACCTGTCGACCGTCGTCGCGAGCTGTCCCGGACCGATGTAGGGGTGCGTGAAGGACTCGTCGCCACGCTTGTCGACGAGCGCCTGCACGGCGTCGGCGTGGTGGTGCCAGGCGGCCACCGGGTCGTCGGCCGCCGACGAGCCGGCGGGCAGGTCGACGCCGCCGGCGGAGAGGAACCCGCCGAACCAGCTCACCAGGTGGTCGACGACGTCGCGCGCCGTCCAGCCGTCGACGGGTGCCGGAGCGGCCCAGTCGCTGGTCTGCTCGACGAGCCGGGAGAACTCCCCGGCCACCGCCTGGTGGCGGGCGGCCGGGGACTCGGGGAGTGCCATCAGAGCGAGCCCTCCGCGAGCATCCGGTCGATCGCGGCGTAGCCGTCGTTGACGCCGACCTCCATGCCGCTGCGCAGCCAGGCGTCCCGGTCCTCGAACGAGTCGCACAGGCTGGTGGCGTGCAGGCGCGTACGCCCGTCGCCGAGGTCCTCGAAGGTCAGCGTCTCCAGCGCGACGCCGTCGGGCATGCCGTCCCAGGTGAAGGTCTGCACGATGCGGTCCTCGCGCACGGTGTGGAAGCACCCGCGGAACGACGTCTCGAACTCCTCGCGGCCGTCGGTCCCGCGCACGGCGTAGCTCCAGCTGCCGCCGTCACGGGCCTCCCAGTGGGTGATGTCGGCGCCGATGTCCTTCGGCCCGACCCACGCGGAGAAGATCTCGGGCTCGGTGTGTGCCCGGAACAGCTGCGCGGGGGTGGCGTCGAAGTCGCGCCAGATGTGGATGGCGGGCACGTGCTCGTCCGCCAGGATCTGCGCTTCGGGGAAGCGGGTCGTCGTGTCGGGGGTCTGCATGGTGGTCATGATGCGGTTCCTTCCGGGTGCTGGGTAGTGGTGCCGGCTGATTCCTCGTCCTGCATCCGCGCGAGCACGGCGTCGAGCGCTGCGAAGCGCTCCTCGGCCTGTCGGCGGTAGCGCTCGATCCACTTGGTCATCAGGTCGAACACCTCGGCTTCCAGGTGCACCGGCCGACGCTGCGCCTCCCGGGTCCTGCTCACCAGGCCGGCGTCCTCGAGCACCTTGAGGTGCTTGGAGACGGCTTGGAGGCTCACGTCGTACGGAGCGGCCAGGTCGTTGACGGTGTGGTCGGCCTCGGTGAGGCGCGCCACCATGTCGCGACGGGTCGGGTCCGCCAACGCGGCGAAGACACGAGAGAGCTGATCGGTCACGAGGCACCTTCTTCAACTGATTGGTTGAATAAAGGTACGACGACCCACCCGAGGTTGTCAACCATCTGGTTGAACAAGGCTCAGGCCCTCGGTACGGGCACCCTCCGCGAGATCGCCGCCCCGCACTCGGCGACGCCGCTGGCGTACGAGGTCGACACCGTCACGTAGTACGTCGCGCCGCGGGAGACCTCGATCCGGAGCCGGCCCGCGAAGCTCACGTTGCCACCGAAGACCTTGTAGTCACGGTTGGCGCGCACCCGCCAGAGCGCGATGCGGGCCCGCGATGCGCAACCGCCGACGGGGGAGATGACCCGCACCTGGAGCCGCTCCTTGCCCGCGAGCCAGGCCAGCGAGACGTTGCGGGTGGCGGACGGGCAGCCCGTCGGGTTGGCCGAGGCGACCGTCGGGCAGCCGTCCACGGCGTCGTCGAGCCCGTCGCCGTCGGTGTCGATCAGCACGGCGCGCAGGGCGGTCCTGCCCTGCGGGACCCGGGCCTCGGAGGAACGCGCGCGGCCGCACTCGGCCTGGCCGGCGGCGTACGACTTCGCGACCCTGACGTAGTAGCGCCCCGCAGCCTTCGGGGCCTTGCGCGTCCACCGCCCCCCGGCGTTTGTCGTACCGACGACGAGCTTGGTGTCCTTGCGGGGCTTCGCCTTGAAGAGGGTGACCTTCGCGCCCGATCGGCAGCCGGCGGCGTCCGAGCGGACGACGGCCTTGAGCTTGCTCGTGGCCTTCAGGTGGCGGAGCGTGACCTTGCGCCCGACCGCCGGGCAGCCGCTCGTCGTAGAGGCGGCTACTCCTGGGCAGCCGTCCGCGGTGTTGGCCAGCGCGTCGCCGTCGATGTCGAGGTCGCAGGCGTCGCCCACCCCGTCGCCGTCGCGGTTGGCCTGGTCGGCGTTGGCGGCGTACGGGCAGTTGTCCTGCTTCTCCTCGATGCCGTCACCGTCGGTGTCGCAGGTGGCATAGGTGAGGGTGAGCGTCCACGAGCGGAGCGTGGCGGCGTACGGCGCCTGGTTGAGGATCCACAGGCTCCAGCCGCCGTTCGCCGGGTACTGCTCGAGGCCGGTGGCCGGCGTGGCGGGCAGGTAGTAGCCGGACGCGGGATTGGGGCCGACGAGCTTCGTCGTGCCCGCCTCGTCGTCGAACGAGTAGCGGCCGTTGAGCGGACCGGTCGCCATGCCGGTGTTGTAGGTCTGGATCGACGGAGCCAGGTTGGGCCCGGTCTTCGGTCCGACGACGTGCAGCGACACCTGCGTGGCATCAGCGTGGTTGATGTCCCAGGTCACATCGATGTCGGTCACGAAGCGCATGTCGGCGACCTTGACGTCGAAGGCGCTGAGGACGTGCTTGCCGGACGGGGAGTCGGACTGGTCCGGGCTGTCGGGCTGGATCGTCCCTCCGGGCACGGTGTACGTCACGACGCAGGGCTGGACCATGGCGCCGGCCGGTGCGGTCAGGGCGGGCACGCCGACGATCACGGCGGCGCCCATGGTCAGTGCCACCGCGAGCCTGAGAAGTCGGTTCCCCCACGTCACGCGGTCAGCCTAGGTAATGAATCCGTCGTGCGACACCACTTCTCGCGGCGGACCGCTCCGCGCCTAGGATCGCTGCGTGCGCCTGCGGATCGACTGTGCCTACGACGGCACCGACTTCTCCGGGTGGGCGGCGCAGTCCGACCTGCGGACCGTGCAGGGCACGCTCGAGGAGGCGCTCGCGACCGTGCTGCGGATCCCGCCGGCACGCGTCACCGTCGCCGGGCGCACCGACGCCGGGGTGCACGCGCGCGGCCAGGTCGCGCACCTCGACGTCGACCCCGAGGTCGTCAGCGGCTTCCCGGTCCGCGGCGACGACACCCCGCTGCGGGCGCTCGCCCGTCGCGTCGACGGGATCCTGCCGCCCGACCTGCGCGTACGCCGCGTGTCCGAGGCGCCGAAGGGCTTCGACGCCCGCTTCTCCGCGATCTGGCGCCGCTACGCCTACCGGATCTCCGACACCCAGGAGCTGGGCGACCCGCTGGTGCGCCGGCACGTTCTCACCTGGGGGCGGCCGCTGGACCTCGACGCGATGAACGAGGCGTCCGCGCAGCTGGTCGGCCTGCAGGACTTCGCGGCCTTCTGCAAGAAGCGGGAGGGCGCCACCACCGTGCGGACCCTCCTCGACCTGTCCTGGAGCCGCGACGACGCGGGCCTCGCGGTGTGCGCCGTACGGGCGGACGCGTTCTGCCACAACATGGTCCGCGCCCTCGTCGGCAGCCTGATCGCGGTGGGCGACGGCCGGCAGGCGACGGCCTGGCCGGCACAGGTGCTCGCGGGACGCCGCCGCGACGGCGGCGTGCACGTCGTACACGCGCACGGGCTCACGCTCGAGGAGGTCGGCTATCCCGACGACGCCGAGCTGGCCGCGCAGTCCGAGCGGGCCCGAGCCAAGCGAGAGGCCATCGATGCCTGAGCACTACTTCACAGCCGACCCGAGCGTGCCCTTCGAGCGGGAGAAGTTCACCGCCGAGCTGTGGGGGAGCGAGCTGACCTTCGACACGGGGTCGGGCGTCTTCAGCCGCGGGCACCTCGACCACGCGACCGCCGTGCTGTTCCGCGAGCTCGAGCCGCCGGTGCAGGGCCAGTTCCTCGACCTCGGTTGCGGGTACGGCGTGATCGGTCTGGCGATCGCCCGCGCGGTGCCGCTCGCCAACGTGACCGGCGTCGACGTCAACGAGCGCGCGCTGCTGCTCGCCAACGAGAACGCGAAGGCTGCCGGGCTGGACTCGCGCTTCGTGGCCTGCACGCCCGATCAGGTGGCCAGCAACCAGGTGTTCGACGAGATCTGGTCCAACCCGCCGATCCGCATCGGCAAGGAGGCCCTCCACGAGCTGCTGCTCACGTGGCTGCCGCGGCTGGCCCCCGACGGCCGCATGGTCATGGTCGTCGGCAAGAACCTCGGCGCCGACTCGCTCCAGCGCTGGCTCGGCGAGCGGGGCTGGCCGACCCAGCGGCTCGGCAGCCACAAGGGCTTCCGGGTGCTGGAGACGCGGCGCGGCTGACGTCTCGGCGTCAGGCGGGTCGCGTCGCGACGAGCACGCCGATCTTGTCGATGCGGTGCTCGGGGTTGTCGAACTCGTCGGACCAGTAGTTGCCGACCGCGTGGTCCTCGAGCGTGGCGCAGGTCGAGAGCGTGATCATCGCCTCCGTCGCTTCCTCGCCGACGCGTCCCGGCACGGGTGCTCGCTGCGCGCGCAGCGACTGGGGTTGGCGGAACGACGTCCAGCGGGTGCGCCGGACCTCGTAGACGAAGACGGTGTCGCCGCTGCGCACCTGGATCCGGTCGCCGGGTTGCAGCGAGGGCGAGTAGCGCAGGGGAGCGGTGCCGGTGAGCCGGTGGCCGGTGACGATGAAGTTGCCCACCTCGCCCGGTCCCACGCCGCCGCGCGCGCCGCGCGGTGAGGCCATCTCGCCGGCGTTCTGGAAGGCGGTGCCGGGGGCGTCGTCGGGCGATCCGCGGTAGCGCACGACCGGGAAGTCGACCAGGTCGATCGCCGGGATCGTGACGTACGAGCGCCTCGGCTCGGGCGCCTCCGGCTCGGGAGCTGCGGTCTCGGTGGGCGTCGAGGTCGGCGTGGCGGTCGGTGTGGCGGTCGGCGTCGCCGCCGTCGTCGTACGCCCTTCCGCGGGCGCCGGCGCGTTCGTCGATCCGGAGCGCCGCGGGTCGTCGGCCGCGCAGGCCGAGGCGGCCGCCACCATCACGGCAGCGCCGAGGATCCCCGACCTGAGTGCCACCTGCTCGAGCGTACGTCCGGGGTGCGAGTCACCCCAGCCGGACGGGCAGCGACTCGACGCTGTGGACGATCGCGAGCTCGGTGAACTTCAGGTCGCCGGGGTCGCACGCCAGCGACAGGTCGGGGAAGCGCCGCGCAAGGGCGACGAGCGCGGTCCGCAGCTCCATCCGGGCGAGCTCGGCGCCGACGCAGCGGTGCAGGCCGTGGCCGAACGCGAGCGTCCCGGCGGAGGCAGTGGTCGGGTCGAAGCGCGCGGCGTCGACGTGGCGTGCGGGGTCGCGCTCGACGCCGGTCAGCGACACCACGACGACGTCGCCGGCGCGGACGTGCTGCTCGCCGACCACGAGGTCGCGACGAGCGATGCGCGGGAACGCGATCTGGACCGGGCACACGAAACGGAGCAGCTCCTCCACGACGCGGTCGACGTCGCCGGGGTCGCCGTCGCGCAGGGACTGCCAGGCGGACGGGTGCTGCAGCAGCACGTACGTGCCGAGCGACAGCATGCTCGCGCTGGTCTCGTAGCCGCCGAGGAAGACGCCGTCCGCGAGGCCGCCGAGCTCGACGTCGTCGAAGTCCGCGCCGTGGTCGGCGACCATCCGCGCGACCAGCCCGTCGGGGAGGTGCGGCGCGCGGCGCTCCGCGGCGACGAGGTCGATGAGGAACTGTCGGGTCCCGGCAGCGGTGTCGAGGATGCGGGCGCCGTTGCGCAGGTCGAACCGCGCCGCACCGTGCTGCCGGAACTCCTCCCGGTCCATGCCGGGCATCCCGAGGAGGTCGCAGATGACGCCGAAGGGGACCGCGAAACCGAAGCGCTCGACCAGGTCGACCTCCGGGCCGTGGGCGGCCATGTCGTCGAGGGCGGCGGCCACCACGCGGTCGATGTCGGCCTGCAGGTCGGCCAGCCGGCGACGGGTGAAGTACGGCGTCAGCACCCGCCGCAGCCGCTCGTGGTCGGGGGCGTCGGTCATGCCGAGACCCCCGATCCGCTCGGCCGGAGCCCTGCCCTGCCGCCCGATCACGTGACGTACGTCGTTGGCGAACGCGTCGGAGTCCGCGAGCACGGCCCGCGCGACGTCGTACCCCGTGACGAGCCAGACGCGGGTGCCGAGCAGCCGCGCGAGGCGTACGACGTCGCCGTGCGCGCGGCTCTCCTCGAGCCGGGGCACCGGATCGACGCCGTCGCGCTGCAGCGGGAACCGGATGCTGCCGGGCACGCGCCGCGCCGCGGTCGAGACCGCCAGCTTGAGGGCCGTGCCGCGCAACGAGGGAGCCATGTCCACCAGTAGACGGCCTGCGACGTGCAGACCGCCATCGGGAATGCCCCCGGTACGTACCGGGGTCGCCCCCGACAGCCGTGATTGGCACAACCGGCAGGATGGGACCATGGCATACATTGCAGCATCCGACAGGTACGACGACTCGACCGGCATGCACTACCGCCACACCGGCCGCAGCGGACTCCAGCTGCCAGCGCTCTCGCTGGGCCTGTGGCAGAACTTCGGCACCGACCGGCCCGAGGAGACCCAGCGCGCGATCCTGCGCCGGGCCTTCGACCGGGGCGTCACCCACTTCGACCTCGCCAACAACTACGGCCCGCCGTACGGCCGCGCGGAGGAGAACTTCGGGCGCTACCTGGCCGACGACTTCAAGCCCTACCGCGACGAGCTGGTCATCTCGACCAAGGCGGGCTACGACATGTGGCCGGGTCCGTACGGCCAGGGTGGGGGTTCGCGGAAGTACGTCCTCGCCTCGCTCGACCAGTCGCTGGAGCGCCTGGGGCTCGACTACGTCGACATCTTCTACAGCCACCGCTTCGACGCCGACACGCCCGTCGAGGAGACCATGGGGGCGCTCGACACGGCCGTCCGGTCCGGCCGCGCGCTCTACGTCGGCATCTCGTCGTACTCCGCCGCGAAGACGCAGGAGGCCGCCGCGATCGCGCGCGACCTCGGCACGCCGCTGCTGATCCACCAGCCGTCGTACTCGATGCTCAACCGCTGGATCGAGCACCAGCAGGACGGCGGGCCGAACCTGCTCGACGAGCTCGACGACCAGGGCATGGGCTGCATCGTCTTCACGGCGCTCGCCCAGGGGCTGCTGACCGACCGCTACCTCGACGGCGTGCCGGCGGACTCGCGGGCCGCCCGCGAGGACTCGACGCTGGCCGGGCTCGAGGACGACGTCCTCGAGCGTGTGCGTGCGCTCAACGGCATCGCCGAGCGGCGCGGGCAGAAGCTCGCCCAGCTCGCCCTGCAGTGGGTGCTCCGCGACTCCCGCGTCACCAGCGCCGTGATCGGTGCGTCCAGCGTCGCGCAGCTCGACACCAACCTCGACGCCCTCGACGGGCCGCCGCTGACGTCCGACGAGCTGGACGAGATCGACCGGTACGCCGACGACGCGGGCGTGAACCTCTGGGCGAAGCAGTGAGCGAGCGCAGCGAGCGAAAGCGCTCATGGACGCGCGAAGCGGAGCGAGCGCGCACATGAGTCCGGCGAAGCGGGTTGTCATCATCGGCGCTGACGCCGCCGGCATGTCGGCCGCCCACCAGGCGCTGCGCACCGCGAAGCGCGGCGGCCGCGAGCTCGAGGTCACCGTGCTCGACCGCGGCACCCACACGTCGTACAGCGCGTGCGGGATCCCGTACTGGATGGCTGGCGACGTCGACAGCGGCGACGACCTCGTCGCCCGGACCGCCGACCAGCACCGCGCGGCCGGGATCGACCTGCGGATGGGGACCGAGGTCGTCGCGGCAGACCTGGCGGCGCGCACGGTGACGACGGCCGCGGGCGAGATCGTCGGCTATGACGAGCTCGTCGTGGCCACGGGCGCCCCGGCCGTCGTGCCCGACTGGGCGCTGCGGCCGGACGGGACGACGTACGACGGTGTGGGCGCGGTCAAGACCCTCGACGACGGCGCGACCTGGCTGGAGCAGTTCGCGAGCGCCGACGAGGGCGCGCACGTGGTCGTCGTCGGGGCGGGCTACGTCGGAGTCGAGGTCGCCGAGGCCGCACTGCGCCGGGGCTTCGGCGTCACCGTCCTCACCCGCACGCGCGGGATGGCGATGCTCGAGGACGAGATGTCCGACCTCGTCAACGCCGGCCTGCGCGACGCCGGAGCGGAGCTGGTGCTCGGCGCCGAGGTGACCGGCCTGGACACCGAGGACGGCCGGGTGACCGGTGTGCAGTGGGACGGCGGCAACCGCGAGGCCGACCTGGTGGTCGTCGCCATCGGCGTACGACCGGCCACCGAGTTCCTCCGGGGGACCGGCGTCGAGCTCACCGACGGCGGCGCCCTGCGCCCCGACCCGCACGGCCGCGTCGCCGACCACGTGTGGTCGGCAGGGGACTGCTGCGAGGTGCGTCGGCGCATCGACGGGGCGTGGGTGTTCCGCCCGCTCGGGACGTACGCCAACAAGCACGGCCGCGCGCTCGGCGACAGCCTGGCCGGCGGCTCGCTCACCTTCGACGGGATGGTCGACACCTCGATCACCCGCTTCTCCTACGGCGAGGTCAACCTCGAGATCGCGCGCACCGGCCTGTCCCGCAAGGAAGCCGAGGCGGCGGGAAACGACCCGGTCGCGCTGGTCACCGAGGGATCGACGGCGAGCGGCTACATGCCGGAGGCCGAGCCGATCGCGCTGTGGGTGATGGCCGACCGGGCGACCCGCCGGCTGCTCGGCGTGCAGGTCGTCGGGGGCAGGGGCGCGGGGAAGCGGATCGACGCCGCGGCCGCCGTGCTCTGGGCCGAGGGCACTGTCGACGACCTGGCCTGGATGGACCTCGCCTACGCGCCGCCCTTCGCGACCGCGTGGGAGATCCTCCAGGTCGCCGCGCGCCGGGTGGCCGAGCGGCTCTGAATTTCGGTTGCTCGGGCGAGGACGATGAGAGGCATGGATCTCGAGATCGTCACGTTGGCCGAGCGGCCGGACCTCATGGACGTCTTCTGGGACATGGAGACGTCCTGGCCGGAGTTCATGAAGCACGACCCGATCGGCAACTCCTACTACTCCTGCATCGAGGAGTGCTTCCGCGACTACGTGCTCATGGCGCTCGACGGGACGGGTCGGATCGTGGCCAAGGCCTTCTCCGCGCCCTTCCACCTGCCCGAGGGGGACCTGCCCGACGCCGGTTGGGACTTCGCCCTTCGCAACGCCCTGCTGATCCGGATCTGGGACGAGACGCCGAATGCCGTGACCGCCGCGGAGATCTGCGTCGAGCCGGCCGTGCAGGGCACCGGCCTCTCCAGCCTCATGGTGGACGCCCTGCGCGACAACGCGGGACGGCTCGGCTTCTCCGAGCTGATCGCCCCGGTGCGGCCCAACGGCAGGACGGACGTCCACGAGCCGATGGCGGCATACGCCTTCCGCACCCGCGACGACGGCCTGCCGGTCGACCCGTGGCTGCGCGTGCACGTACGTGCCGGCGGTCGCATCGACCGGGTGGCGACGCGATCGATGTGCATCCCCGGGACCGTCGAGGAGTGGCGCGAGTGGACCGGTTTGCCGTTCGACACGACCGGCCCGGTCGAGGTGCCCGGCGCCCTGGTGCCGGTGATGTGCGACGCCGAGCACGGCACCGCGACGTACGTCGAGCCGAACGTCTGGGTGCGTCACGCCACAGGCGTCTGAGCCATCCTTCTTGCAACACGGCGCACTCGGGCCGCGTTGGTAGTGCATGACCACACTCGTCGAGGCCGGGAGGAGTCGCGTGGACGAGCCCGACTTCGACAGCTGGGTGGCGGCCAAGGGGCCGGCCCTGCTGCGGCTGGCGTACGTCCTCACGGGCAACGGCACGGACGCCGAGGACGTGGTCCAGGACGTCCTGTCCCGGGCGCTGCCGCGGTGGTCCCGGATCGCCGGCGTGGACGACCCCGACGCCTACGTCCGCCGGATGGTGGTCAACGCCCACGTGTCGCGGTGGCGGAAATTCCGCCGGCGCGAGGTGCCGGTGGAGACCGTGCACGACCGGCCGGTGCCCGCGGGCGTCGCGAGCGAGGAGCGGGACCGGCTCTGGCGCGCCTGCCAGGCACTGCCGGCAGACCAGCGGACGGCCGTCGTCCTCCGCTTCTACGAAGACCTGGACTACGCCGAGATCGCCGCCCTGACCGGCGTACGCGAGGGCAGCGTCCGATCCCGCGTCTCCCGCGGCATCGCGGCGATGCGACACGAGCTGGGGGAAGAAGACGATGCCTGACCTCGAGACGCGGCTGCGCGAGACCCTGTCCGAGCGGGCCGCTGAGGCCCCGGATGCGATCGGCCTCGCCGCCGGCGCACGCCAACGCCTGCGACGACGTCGTACGACGTGGGCGGCGGCCGTCGCGGCCGCCGTGGTCGCCGCGGCGATCCCGGTCGGACTCGGGCTCGGCCAGGTCCGCGGCGGCAGCGACCCGACACCTGACGACACCGCCCCGGTCGCGAGCGAGGCACCTCCGGTCACGGACGGCTTCCGCGCCGAGACGTGGCGTGACCTCACCCTGGAGGTCCCCGAGGACTGGGGTCACGGCGGATCCGACTGGTGCGCCAACGGGGGGACGCTGGGCGACGAGCCGAGGGTGGGCCGACCGGACACGGTCGTCTTCTCGATCTTGTGCTCGCCCGGCAACGGCTACGGCGCGACCATCGCCTCCTCCGCCACATTCGACCCGGCGTACGCGAGCGGCGAGGTCTGGAGGTACGACACCGAGGGCGTCGTCAACGCGCAGTACCCCGACGACACCTGGCTCTCGTACTGGTACGACGGGTCCGACGTGGTCACCGTGGCCACCCCCGATCGTGCGCTCACGCAGCGGATCGTCGACTCGGTGACCCGCTTCGAGGGCCTCGACCCCTACGGCTGTCCACCGACCCTCGGCGAGGCCGAGGCGCTGACGTCCGCCGAGCGGCCGCTCACGCTCTGCCGCTACAGCGCGGAGGACCTCCTCTCCGCGAGCGGCAGCTGGACGGGTGACGCCGCAGCGAGCCGGTGGGCCACCCTGGCGGAGGCTCCGCTTGCGGACCCCCGGAGTGCCTGCGCCGACCAGGCGTTCACCAGTCGGATCGCGATCCTCGACGCCGACGGCTACCGCGCGACGGCAGTGGCTGACGGCTGCCGCGAGGGGCTCGGCATCTACTTCTCGGGGGTGGTGCGACAGGTCACCGAGGCCGCCCGGCAGGTGCTCACCTCGATCGGCTGAGAGTCAGGCTCCGGTCAGATCTCGCGCAGCACACGGGCCGGGGAGCCCACCGCGATCACGCCCGCCGGCAGGTCCTTCGTGACCACGGAACCCGCGCCCACGACGGTGTCCGCGCCGATCGTCACGCCGGGGCAGACGATGACCCCGCCACCCAGCCAGACGTTGTCGCGATCGTGATCGGCTCGGCCGCCTCCCACTTGTCGCGCCGCGGCCCGGGCTCCAGGGGGTGGGTCGCGGTGAGCAGCTGGACGCCGGGGCCGATCTGCACGTCCTTGCCGATCGTCACTGTCGCGACGTCGAGCACGACGAGACCGAAGTTGGCGAACGATCGGGCTCCGAAGCTCGTCTGGTAGCCGTAGTCGCACTGGAACGGCGGCCGGATCTCGGCGCCGTCGCCGTAGTGGCCGAGCAGCTCGGTGAAGAGCTCGCGCAGGGTCGCCGAGTCGGTCGGGTCGGTGTGGTTGATGCGGTGGGCCAGGCCCAGCGCCCGTCTCGAGTCCGCACCGATCTGCGGGTCGTCGGCGAGGTAGAGGTCGCCGGCGAGCATCCGCTCGCGCATGGTCCGCTCGTCAGGCATGCCTGCATCCATGCCGGCAGCCTAGGTGCCGGCCTTCGCGAGGAACGTCAGCCACCGGCTCTCCTCGGAGTCCTCGCCCCACGAGCGCCACTCGAGCCCGAAGCCGGCGTCCTCGAGCGCGTCGCAGAGGTCGGGCTCGCGCCACAGTACGGTGAAGTAGGGATTGCCCGAGTCGCCGACCTCCCACTGCTCTCCGTCCCCCTCGCGGACGGAGATGAGGAAGGCCCCGCCCGGCGTCAGGGCGCCCGCGACGCGACCGAGCAGGTCGGGCATCAGCGCCCGGTCGACGTGCTGCAGGACGGCCAGCGCCAGCACGGCGTCGTACGGTCCGCCGAGGTCGTCGCTCGTGACGTCGAGGCGCTCGACCACCTTGCCGCGCTCGGCCTGGAGGTCGATGAAGGCGGTCGTGATGTCGGTCCGGCGCACGGCGACGCCGTGCGCCTCGAGGAAGTCGGCGTCCCAGCCGGGGCCGGACCCCACCTCGAGCACCGTCCCGCCTGCGGGAACGACCCCGAGCAGGCGGCGCAGGCCGTCTCCGTCGAGCTCGCCGGCGCCGGTCGGTCCGGGTGCGGTGTCGTCCGCGTAGTCCCGGGCGATCCGCTCGTAGGACTCGACCGTGCGGTGGTTGGCCGAGGTCGAGCCGTCCTCCGGCTCCGGCACTGCCCGACGCGGTGTCATGCCCTGCACCCTAGTCATCGCAATTGAGGTGACGGCGCCGCCGGCGGCAGTGGACAATGCTCCGTTGTGGGTCATGTGGATGTCGCCGGAGTGCGCTACGAGCTGCCGGACGGCCGGGTGTTGCTCGACGACGTCAGCTTCCGGGTCGGCGACGGCCAGAAGGTCGCCCTCGTCGGCGCCAACGGGGCCGGCAAGACGACCCTGCTGAGGATCATCACCGGCGACCTGACGCCCCACGGCGGCGTCGTCACCCGCTCCGGCGGCCTGGGCGTGATGCGCCAGTTCGTCGGCCACGGCGGCGGCGACGAGACCGTCCACGACCTCCTGCTGTCGGTGTCGCCGGCTCGCGTACGCGCTGCCGCCGAGGCGGTCGACGCCGTCGAGCTCAAGCTCATGGACACCGACGACGAGCGCACCCAGATGGCGTACGCCACGGCGCTGTCGGACTACGCCGACGCGGGTGGCTATGACGTCGAGGTCACGTGGGACGTGTGCACGATCTCCTCGATGGGCCTGCCCTTCGACCGGGCGCGGCACCGGCTGCTGAGCACGCTGTCGGGAGGCGAGCAGAAGCGGCTCGTCCTGGAGTACCTGCTGCGCGGGCCCGACCAGGTGCTGCTGCTCGACGAGCCCGACAACTACCTCGACGTCCCCGGCAAGATCTGGCTCGAGGGCCGCATCCGGGAGTCGGCGAAGACGATCCTCTTCATCAGCCACGACCGGGAGCTGCTCGACAACACCGCGACGCGGATCGTGACCGTCGAGCTCGGCAGCGATGGCAACCTCGTGTGGACCCACCCCGGCGGCTTCGCGAGCTATCACGCGGCGCGCACGGACCGCTTCGAGCGGTTCGAGGAGATGCGGCGCCGCTGGGACGAGGAGCACGCCAAGATCAAGGCGCTCGTCCTGCGGCTGAAGATCAAGTCGGAGTACAACGACGGCATGTCGTCGCAGTACCGCGCGGCCCAGACGCGCCTGCGGAAGTTCGAGGAGGTCGGCCCGCCGGTCGAGCAGCCCCGCGAGCAGCAGGTCACGATGCGCCTCACGGGCGGCCGGACCGGCAAGCGCGCGGTCGTCTGCACGGACCTCGAGCTCAGCGGCCTGATGCGGCCCTTCGACCTCGAGGTCTGGTACGGCGAGCGGGTGGCGGTGCTGGGCTCCAACGGGTCCGGCAAGTCGCACTTCCTGCGGCTGCTGGCCGCAGGCGGCAGCGACCCCGACATCGAGCACCAGCCCGTCGGCGTACCTCCCGCCCCGGTGCCGCACACCGGCTCCGCCAAGCTCGGCGCCCGCGTACGGCCGGGGTGGTTCGTGCAGACGCACGAGCACCCCGAGCTGCTCGGCCGTACGCTCCTCGAGATCCTGCACCGCGGCGACGGCACCCCCGAGGGGCGCGCCGGGATGGGCCGCGAGGCCGCCAGCCGGGTGCTCGACCGCTACGAGCTGGCGCACGCCGGCGAGCAGAAGTTCGAGTCGCTCAGCGGCGGCCAGCAGGCCCGGTTCCAGATCCTGCTGCTCGAGCTCTCCGGCGCGACCCTGCTGCTGCTCGACGAGCCGACCGACAACCTCGACGTGCAGTCCGCCGAGGCGCTCGAGGCCGGGCTGGAGGCGTTCGACGGCACGGTGCTCGCGGTGACCCACGACCGGTGGTTCGCCCGCGGGTTCGACCGGTTCCTGGTCTACGGCGCCGACGGCGAGGTCTACGAGTCCGACGGCCCGGTGTGGGACGAGGGCCGCGTGGCCCGCGCGCGATGAGTCTGGAGATCGTCGACCTCGACCCGTTCGACGCCGCCGCCTTCGAGGCCTGGCACCGCGTCTATCTCCGCGCGCAGGACGCGATGGGCGAGGCCGCCACGCCGTGGATGCTCGAGGAGCTGCGTGCCGTCATGCAGCAGAACGGGTCGTCGGCGTGGTCGGGCGGCTGGTCGGCCGTCGCGGCGGGCGAGACCGTCGGCGCCGGCTTCCTGCGGACTCCTCTGCTGGACAACCTCGAGCTCGCCGAGCTCGACGTGCACGTCGACCCCGACCGGCAGCGGTCGGGGATCGGCACGGCGCTCCTGGCCCACGTCGAGGAGCAGGCGCGTCGTCGCGGTCGTACGGTCCTCACCGGGTTGGTCGGGTGGACGTGGGGCCACGGCCCGCTCGGCGAGGACGCGGCGGGTCCGCTGTTCGCCCGCGCGCGCGGCTACGACCTGGCGCTGACCGAGGTGCAGCGCGAGCTCGCCCTTCCCGTCGACGACGCAGTGCTGGCCGGTCTGGCGGACGAGGCCGCGCTCGCCCACCCGGCGTACGAGCTGCGCTCCTGGGTCGGCCCGGTGCCCGACGAGCTCCTGGAGGGGTGGGCCGCACTCACGTCGAGCCTGGCGACCGAGGCCCCGACCGGCGACCTGGAGCTCGAGCCGGAGGCGGTGAGCACGGACGTCGTACGCGAGCGGGAGGCGACGCTGGCCCGGCAGGGGCGCACGAAGTACAACACCGTCGCGCTCACTGAGGCCGGTGACGTGGTTGCCTACTCCGACCTTGCCACCACCGTCCACGACCCCGGTCGTGCCTACCAGTGGGGCACGCTCGTGCTGGGTGAGCACCGCGGCCACCGGCTCGGCGTCGCGGTGAAGGTGGCGAACCTGCGGCTGCTGCAGCGCGAGCGGCCCGACGTCGTCCGGCTGACGACGTACAACGCCGAGGTCAACTCCCACATGATCGCGGTCAACGAGGCGCTGGGCTTCCGCCCCGTCGCGTGGCTGGGCGACTTCCAGAAGAAGCTGGGCTGATGGCCGCACCCGAGCTGGTCCGTCTGGGACCCGACGAGTGGCGGGAGTTCCGGGAGGTGCGGCTCGCCGCGCTCGTCGATGCGCCGTACGCCTTCGGCGCGAGCCACGCCGACTGGGTCGACGCTAGCGAGGAGAGGTGGCGGTCACGGCTCACTGACGTGCCACTGACGGTCGTCGCGCGCGATGACGGAGGCTTCGTCGGAGTCGTGTCCGGGGTGTCGTCGGGCGAGCACGTCGAGCTGATCTCGATGTGGGTTGCTCCCGACCACCGCGGCACCGGGCTCGCCGGCCGGTTGATCGGCGAGGTCGTGGCATGGGCGTCCGCGCGCGGGCAGGACACGTACCTCATGGTGCGCGACGACAACGCGTCCGCGATCGCGGCGTACGCGCGGGCTGGGTTCGCCGACCTCGGGGTGCCGGACGGCTGGCCGGAGGACGCGCCCCGCGAGCGGCGGATGCGGCGGGAGCGCGGTCAGGCCCCTGGCACGTACCTCTAGGGTGCGGCCATGAGTGCTTCTGACGACATCCTCGAGTCGGTCAAGCCGCCCAAGCCGCCCAAGCCGCCCAAGCCGCCGCGGCCGTACGACGCCGAGCGTCGGACCAGCCTGCTGCTGCACGTCATCGCCGCTGCCGCTGTCGCAACGGCCGCCTTCGCCGGCATCACCGCGTGGGAGACCCACCAGGACCGCGTCTTCACCAAGACCATCTACTGCGGCTTCTCCTCCGGACCCGACACCGACCCTGAGCAGGACGAGCTGGCTGACCGGCTCGGCTGCTGAGCGCGGCTGATGACCACGCGCCGGGGCCTGTTCGTCGCCCCCTTCGACACCCTGGCCGACCCGCGGGTCGTCGGCGACCTCGCCGCCGAGGCCGAGGCGGCAGGCTGGGAGGGGTTCTTCGTCTGGGACCACCTGCAGTACGGCGATCGGGTGAGCGAGATCGCCGACGTGTGGACGTGTTGCGCGGCCGTCGCGATGCGTACGGAGCGGATGGTGTTCGGACCGATGGTGACGCCGCTGGCCCGGCGCCGGCCGCAGGTGCTGGCGCGGCAGGCCGCCAGCCTCGCGGTGCTGTCCGGGGAGCGGTTCGTGCTCGGGCTGGGGCTCGGCGACGACTGGGTGGGGGAGTTCAGCGACTACGGCGACGAGCCGGACCCGAAGGTCCGCGGCCGGCTGCTCGACGAGGGGCTGGACGCCCTCGCGTCCTACCTCGGGGGCGGCTTCCGGCCCGCGCCGAGGGTGCCGATCTGGCTGGCCGGCCGCTTCCCCAACAGGGCGCCGATGCGGCGGGCCGCCCGCCACGACGGCTTCTTCGTCATCGGGCTGGACGGACCCGACGACCTCGACGCCGTGGTCGGGTCGCTCGCCGCGTACGGGCCGCAGTCGGGCTTCGAGGTCGTGGTCGACCTGGAGTCCGACCAGGACGTCGCGCCGTGGCTCGACCGCGGCGCCTCGTGGGTGCTCACCCGGATCGGGCCCTACGACCTCGACCTCGACGAGGTCAGGCGGATCGTGGCCGCGGGGCCGTGACTCGCCGTACGACCCGGCGCCCGATCCGCATGATCACGGCTGCGGCGACCCACACGAGGAGCCCGGCGAGGACGGACGCCGCGATGCGCTGGAGGAGCGGCCACGGACCGCGGTCGACGTCGCTCGGATCGACGACCTGCAGGCGGTCGCCCGCCGCCGCGGCCATCTGGAAACGGCCGACGCCGTAGGAGCCCATGTCGTCCATCTGCATGAGCGTGGTGGGCTCCGAGCCGTCGATGGGGACGCGGGACACGGTGTAGGCGTCGTCGTCCTCGACGGCGAGCAGCATCAGGACCGCCTCGGTGCCGTCCCACCCGAGCACGCGCCCGGGGGCGGTCAGCGGCAGGATGAGCGGCGCTGGAACGTCCCCGCCGGCCGTTGTCGCGTCCACGAACGCGAGTCCGGTCGGGACGCCCGGCTCGTCCGCACCCGGCGGTGCGAGGGCCGGCTCGACGGTGGTGATCGCCAGCAGGCGTCCGTCGGGCGACCACGCGGTCGGTCCGGCCAGGACACCGTCGAGGGGCAGGCGGCGCTCGGAACCTCCATCGCCGAGGGCGATCAGCGACAGCTCCCGGGGAGACGCACGCTCGACGCCGATCTCCGTGCCGTCGGAGGAGAACGCCGCCGTGGCCCCAGCGCCGTCGACGTCGATCACCTCGGTCGAGCCGTCCGCCAGGTCGAGGACGCCGACGTCGCCCGTGATGCGCTCACCCCGGTACGGGTTCGTCGGCTCGGCGGACAGCAGCGCCGCGAGCGACGTGCCGTCGGCGGAGAAGGCCACCGGGATGACGCTGCGGCCCTGCGGGAGGTCGTACGTCGACGTCTCGCCGGTGGTGAGGTCGACCACCGCGACGTTCGGCTCGGCCGTGTCGTGGTCCCCGACCGCGACATATCGGCCGTCCGGTGAGAGCAGCATCGGCGCCGGGTCGCCCTGGGTCTCAGCGCCCGCCCGGTCCTCGGCCACGTCGACGCGGCGGTAGGAGTCGCCACCCGCGCCGAGCACGACGGCCTGGGGAAAGTCCATGAACTCGACGCCGAAGCCGTGCTGGAAGAGCGCCACGGCCGGCCCGGGAGGGGACGACGAGACGCTGCCGGTGACGTAGGAGTAGTCGGCCAGCTCCTCGGGCACCGCGTAGGTCCCCGCCTCCGGGGCCGGTCGCTCGTGCTCGGCGCCGAGGGCGAAGACGAGCCCGGACGCGCAGAGGCCGAGGACCAAGGGCACCCCCGCTGCCATGCGCATGCCCGGACTCTAGCGACACCGACCGGATCAGCCGAAGGCGCTGATGCCCGTCTCGGCGCGCCCGATCAGCAGCTTCTGGATCTGCGAGGTGCCCTCGTAGAGCGTCATCACGCGGGCGTCGCGGAGGTACTTCGCGACCGGGAAGTCGTCGACGTAGCCCGCACCACCGTGCACCTGGACGGCGTTGTTGGCCGCGCGCACGGCAGCCTCGGAGGCGAACAGCTTGGCCTTGGACGCTGCGGTGCCGTACGGCTCTCCGCGATCGATCAGGTCGGCACACCGCCACGCCAGGAGCCGGGCCGCGTCGGCGTCGACTGACATGTCGGCGATGAGGTCCTGCACGAGCTGGAAGGACGCGATCGGCTTGCCGAACTGCGTGCGCTGGGTGGCGTACGCCACCGACGCCTCGAGGCAGCCCTGCACTATCCCGACGCAGCCCGAGGCGACCGCGAGGCGTCCCTTGTCGAGGGTGCCCATCGCGATCTTGAAGCCCTGCCCGACCTCGCCGAGGCGCGCCGAGTCCGGGACGCGTACTCCGGTGAGGAACAGCTCGGCGGTCGCCTGGCCGCGCAGCCCGAGCTTGTGCTTGATCTCGCGAGCCTCGAAGCCGGGGGAGTCGGTCGGCACGAGGAACGCCGTCACTCCGCGCGGGCCGTCGTCGCTGGTCCGGGCGAAGACAAGGGCGACATCGGCCCACGTGCCGTTGGTGATGAAGAGCTTCTGGCCGTCGATCACCCAGTCGTCGCCGTCGCGGGTCGCGCGCGACGTCAGGTTGCCGGCGTCCGACCCTGTGCCGGGCTCGGTGAGCCCGAAGCAGCCGAGCTTGGTGGCAGCGGCGAGCTGCGGCAGCCACTCCTGCTTCTGCTCCTCGGTGCCGTGGAAGAGGATCGACTTCCCGACGAGGCCGCTGCTGACCGACACGATCCCGCGCAGCGCCGAGTCGGCGCGGCCGAGCTCCTCCATCGCGAGGGAGTACGTCACGTAGTCGCCGCCGACACCGCCGTACTCCTCGGGGATGGTCAGGCCGAAGAACCCGAGCTCGGCCATCTTCGGCACGATCGCGAGGTCGACGGACTCGTCGTGGTCCCACTGCATCCGGTGCGGGACCGCCTCGCGCTCGAGGAAGTCGCGCGCCAGGTCGCGGAAGGCCTGCTGCTCGTCGCTGAGCGACAGGTCCATCAGATCGCCTCGACGAGGTCGTGGTCGGTGACCCGCTCCGCCAGCCGGCGCAGGTGGTGGGGGCCGTTGCCGAGCCACTGGTCGAGCACCTCGAGGTGCGCGGTGCCGACGCCGACGGCGTACTCCGCCGTCATGCCGATGCCGCCGTGCAGCTGGATCGCCTCCTGGCCGATGTGGCGCCCGGAGCGGGCGATCTGCAGGCCGACCCGGTCGGCCGCGTCGGCGACGACGTCGCGGTCGCCGCCGGCGATCGTCATCGTCGCCCAGTCGACCATGCTGTGCGCCAGCTCGAGCTCGACGTACATGTCGGCCGCCCGGAACGTGAGGGCCTGGAACGCGTTGAGGGTGACGCCGAACTGCTTGCGGCTCTTGAGGTAGTCGGTGGTCGCGCGCACCTGGCTCTGCATCACGCCGAGGGCCTGGTTGGCGCCCATGATCCGGGTGAGGTCGCTGATCGTGGCGATGCTCGGTCCGGCGTCGCGGCCGGCCTCCCCGAGAGGAGTCGCGGCACTGCCGTCGAAGGTGACGCTCGCCGCGCGAGTCAGGTCGGCCGCGGCGTACCCCGTGCGGGACACGTCGTCTGCTGCCACCACGAAGACGCCTGTCCCGCCGTCGGGGAGCGCGGCCGTCACGACCAGCACGTCGGCCGACTCGCCACCGACGACGGGGTCGGCCACGCCGTCGAGCGTCCACGTGCCGTCGGAGACGGAGGCGCGTACGCCGTCCGCGCGCGAGGCCCAGCGCCCGCCGGGGGAGGTGTCGGCCGCGGCCAGCACCACCTCGCCGGCGCTCAGCCGGCCCAGCAGGTCGGCCCTCTGCTCGGCCAACCCGAGTGAAGCGACCAGCCCGCCGGCGTGCACGACGCTCGCGAGGAAGGGCTCCGGCGCGAGCACCCGACCGAGCTCCTGGCACACGATGCCGATCTCGACGGGTCCCGCGCCCACGCCACCGTCGTCCTCGCTGAAGGGCAGGCCGAGGATGCCCATCTCCGCCAGCCGGCCCCACAGGGCGCGGTCGAAGCCGGGCTCGTCGGCCACCGTGCGGCGCCGCGTCTCGTGGTCGGCGTACGTCGTCGCGAGGAGGCCGCGCACGGCCTCGCGGAGCGCCTGCTGCTCGTCGTCATAGGTGAAGTCCATCGCGGTGCCTCTCAGAGTCCCAGGATCGTGCGGCTGATGATCTGGCGCTGGATCTCGTTGGACCCGCCGTAGATCGACGCCTTGCGGAGGTTGAGGTAGGTCGGCGCCGTCCGCCGGGCCCAGCCCTCCTGCGGTGAGTCGTCCTCGGCCCGGGAGGCCAGCGAGGCGGGACCGGCCAGGTCGAGCGCAAGCTCGCTGACCGCCTGCTGCAGCACGGTGCCGCGGAGCTTGAGCACCGACGAGGCCGGGTGGGGCTCGCCGTCGGAGGAGTGCGCGACCACGCGCAGGGCGGTGAGCTCGAGGGCGAGCAGGTCGTTCTCCAGCTCCGCGATCCGGGCGCGGACGAGCGGGTCGTCCAGCTGGTCGGCTGCCGTCGTCTTCAGCGTGGCGAGCGCGCGCTTGGTGGCGCCCACCGGCGCCACGCCGACGCGCTCGTTGCCGAGGAGGAACTTCGCGATCGTCCAACCGCCTCCGGGCTCGCCGACGAGCAGGTCGCCGGGCACGCGGACGTCGGAGAACCAGACCTCGTTGACCTCGTACCCGCCGTCGATGAGCTCGATCGGCCGGACCTCGACGCCGGGGTCGGTCATGTCGATGAGCAGCATCGAGATGCCGGCCTGCTTCTTCACCTCGGTGTCGGTGCGCACGAGGGTGAAGATCCAGTCGCCGTGCTGGCCGAGCGTGGTCCACGTCTTCTGGCCGTTGACCACCCAGTCGTCGCCGTCGCGCACCGCCGTCGTACGCAGGCTGGCGAGGTCGGAGCCGGCGTCGGGCTCGGAGAAGCCCTGCGACCACCAGATGTCGAGGTTCGCGGTCTTGGCCAGGAAGCGCTCCTTCTGCTCCTCGCTACCGAACTGCGCGATCACCGGGCCGATCATCGAGGCGTTGAACGCCAGCGGGATCGGCACACCGGCACGCTGCATCTCCTCGTGCCACAGGTGGCGCTGCAGGTCGGTCCAGTCCTGGCCGCCCCACTCGACCGGCCAGTGCGGCACGGCGAGCCCCTCGGCGTTGAGGGCCTGCTGGCTCTCGACGATCTGGTCACGGGTGAGGTGGCGGCCCTCGAGGACGGTGTCGCGGATCTCCTGCGGGACCTTGGTGGTGAAGGTCTCCCGCATCCGGTCGCGGAACTCGCGGTCGGTCTGGCTCAGCTCGAGCTGCATGTGACTCCTCTGCTTGTGCCTGTGGCCGGCGCACACGAGAGGGCCGGCCGCCCCATCATGGCGCGGCCGGCCCAACGAGTGCTGCTGATCAGCTCGTCGTGGCGTCGCTGTCGAGCACGAAGGTGCCGGTCTTCTCCTGCCCGCCGCTCAGCCAGGTCACGCTGACGTTGTCGCCGGGACGGTAGGAGCGGATCGTGGCCACGAGCGAGTCGGCGTCGGTGATCCGCCGGTCGTCGACCTTCGTGATCACGTCGCCGGAGGAGAGGCCGCCCTCGCTCGCCGTGGAGCCGGAGGTCACCTCGCGCACGACGGCGCCGGCGTCGTCACCGGTCTGCGGGTTGCCCACCTGGAGCCCCAGCCGGGCGTGGGTCGGGGTCTCGCCCCGGGCCATCTGGTCGACGATCGGCATCACCTCGTCGATCGGGATCGCGAAGCCGAGGCCGATCGACCCGGACTGCTCCGATGTCGCCGAGCTGGCGGTGCGGATGGAGGAGTTGATCCCCACCACGGCGCCGGTCATGTCGCTCAGGGGGCCACCGGAGTTGCCGGGATTGATCGCCGCGTCCGTCTGGATCGCGGGGTACGTCGTGGAGTTGCCGGCGTCGTCGGAGCCGACGTTGACCGGGCGGTCGAGCGCGCTGACGATGCCGCTGGTGACAGTCGCGTCGAGGCCGAAGGGTGAGCCGATCGCCACCACGCCCTCGCCGACGCCGAGGTTGGCCGACTTGCCGATCGTGGCCGGGGTGAGGTCGGAGACCCCCGAGGCCTGGATGACGGCGGTGTCGGTGAGCGGGTCGGTGCCGAGGATCTCTGCGTCAGCACTGGTGCCGTCGGAGAACGACACCTTGATCGTGCCGCCCTCGCCGGCCAGCTCGACGACGTGGTTGTTGGTGAGGATCGTGCCGTCGGCGGTGAGGATGATCCCCGAGCCGGAACCGGCCTCGTTGTTGCCGGTGACGTCGATCTTCACCACGCTCGGCAGCACCTTCTGCGCCACCGACTCGACCGATCCGTCCGCCGGCGGCGTCTGCGTCTGGTTGGCCACCGTCGAGGTGGTCGGCGCGTCGGCGCGCGCCGAGCTCACGGGCTCGTCGTGGGTGGCGTCCCACACGGCCGCCCCGCCGAGGCCCGCGCCGCCACCCACCAGGAGCGAGGTGGCGACCACCGCGGCCGCGAGCCCCGTACGTCGTCGCCGGGGCTGCGGCTGCTGCGGCAGGTGCTGCGGCGGCTGGTGGAACGGGGACTGCGGCTGGGTGGGGTACTGGTCGCTCATGCCTCGAGCCTGCGGCGTGACCCTGTGTGCGGGCTGAGAGCGGGCTGGGAACTCGAGAAACTACTTCCAGCGCTCCGACGCCGCGGTGAAGGTGAGCTCGCGGTCGCCGGTGTAGATCTGCTTGGGGCGGGCGATCTTCTGGTCCTTGTCCTGCACCAGCTCGGCCCACTGCGCCAGCCAGCCCGGCGTACGCCCGATGGCGAACAGCACGGTGAACATCTCCGGCGGGAACTGGAAGGCCTCGTAGATGAGGCCGGAGTAGAAGTCGACGTTGGGGTAGAGCTTGCGCTTGACGAAGTACTCGTCCTCGAGCGCGATCTTCTCCAGCTCCTTGGCGATCTCGAGGAGCGGGTTGACCCCGGTGACCTCGAAGACGTCGTCGCAGGCCTTCTTGATGATCGTGGCGCGCGGGTCGAAGTTCTTGTAGACCCGGTGGCCGAAGCCCATCAGGCGCTCGTTGCCGTCCTTCACACCCTCGATGAAGGCGGGGATGTTCTCCTTGGAGCCGATGCGCTTGAGCATCCGGAGGACGGCCTCGTTGGCGCCACCGTGCAGCGGGCCGTAGAGCGCGCCGACACCGGCCGCGACGGCCGAGTAGGGGTCGACCTGCGAGGAGCCGACGGAGCGGACCGCGTTGGTCGAGCAGTTCTGCTCGTGGTCGGCGTGGAGGATGAAGAGCACGTCGAGCGCCTTCACCAGACGGGGGTCGGCCTCGAACTTCTGCTCACTCATCTTGAAGAGCATCGAGAGGAAGTTGGCGGTGTAGCCGAGGTCGTTGTCGGGGTAGACGAACGGCTTGCCCTGGGCGTGGCGGAACGACCACGCGCCGAGGGTCGGCATCTTCGCGATCATGCGGACGATCTGCATGTGGCGGTTGTCCGCGTCGCTGATGTTGCGGGCGTCGGGGTAGAACGTCGACAGCGCGCCGACCGAGGCCATCAGCATGCCCATCGGGTGGGCGTCGTAGCGGAAGCCGTGCATGAAGCCCTTCACGTTCTCGTGCACGAACGTGTGGTAGGTGATCTCGTGCACCCAGGCGTCGTACTCCTCCTTGGACGGCAGCGCGCCGTGCACGAGGAGATAGGCGACCTCGAGGAAGTTGGACTTCTCCGCGAGCTGCTCGATCGGGTAGCCGCGGTACTCGAGGATGCCCTTGTCGCCGTCGATGAAGGTGACGGCCGAGCGGCACGAGGCGGTGTTCACGAAGCCGGGGTCATAGGTCGCCAGGCCGGGCTCGTCATCGGTGAGACGGATCTGTCCCAGGTCCGTGGCCGCGATCGTGTTGTCGTTGATCGCGATGTCGTACTGCTGACCGGTCCGGTTGTCGGTGACAGTCAGGGAATCCTTGGCCGCTACGTCGGTCACGTCGGCTCCTGTTCATACGTCTTTGTACGCCTGTGGGGTCACTCCAACCTATCCGCGGGTGTCGCGCGAGCGCGAACCGGTGTCCAGCGCTCGACCCCCCGCAGGAGTGAGCCGCGGGTCAGCGACCGGCCACCCGGTGGGCGACCCGCGCGATGCGGCTGGTGCGCTCGAGGCCGGCGTCCTCGCGCCGGTCGGCGGCCCGGTAGAGGCGGTAGAGCGTGTGCACACCGGCCCACCGCAGCGGCTCCGGCTCCCAGCGGCGTACGCGGTGGTTGGTCCACGGGAGCCGGGTCAGGTCGGTGTCCTCGCCGCGCACCAGGTCGCGCAACGTACGCCCGGCGAGGTTGGTCGCGGTGAGCCCGGAACCGACGTAGCCGCCGGCGTGGCCGAGGCCGGTCGCGGGGTCGAAGGAGACGCTGGCGCTCCAGTCGCGCGGCACCCCGAGGACGCCGCACCAGGCGTGGTCGATCGCGACACCGGCCAGCGACGGGAAGAGCGTGGTGAGGGTCGAGCGCAGCGACTCGACCGTCCAGTCCTGGGTGCGTCCGTCGACGTCGGTGCGCGAGCGGAAGCGGTAGGGCACGCCGCGGCCGCCCATCGCGATCCGGCCGTCGGCGGTGCGCTGGGCGTAGCAGTAGGCGTGGGCCTCGTCGCCGAGCAGCTCCGCGCCGCTCCAGCCGATCTCCCGCCACTGGGCGTCGGTCAGGGGAGCGGTCGCCACGATCGCGGAGTTCATCGGGAGCCACTCGCGCCGGTGTCCTGACAGCCCGGCGGTGAACCCCTCGAGGCAGCGCAGCACGACGGAGGCGCGGACCGTGCCGCGATCGGTGACCACGGCGCCCGGCTCGATCGCGACGGCGCGGGTGCCCTCGTGGATGCGTACGCCGCGCTCGCGCACCACGCGGGCGACGCCGCTCACCAGCTTGGCGGGGTGCAAGCGGGCGCAGTCGGGGTCGAAGTGTCCCGAGACGGCGTCGGCCACCCGGATCCGCTCGGCCACCTGCGTCGCCGAGAGCTCGCCGTCGAGCCGCTCGGCCTGGGCCTGCGACCGCGCGACGTGCAGCACGCCGCTGCGCACGATGTCGGCGTCGATGCCCTCGCGGGCGGCCACGTCGATGACCTCGTCCACCGTGGCGCGTACGGCCGCCCGGAGTCGCTCGACGCCGTCCTCGCCCGCCTGTGCGGCGTACGCCGAGGCGTTGCCGGGCAGCTCGCTCGACAGCCAGCCGCCGTTGCGGCCCGACGCGCCGAAACCGGCGAACTCGGCCTCGATGACGCGGATGTCGAGGGTGGGGTCGGCCTCGTGGAGGTAGTGGGCCGTCCAGAGCCCGGTCAGGCCGGCACCGACGATTGCGACGTCGCACGTGACGTCGCCGTCGAGCCGGTCGGTCGGCGACGGCAGCCCGACCTGCTGCCACCAGAAGGACACACCACCGTTGCGCACGTCGACATTGTGACGCGTGCGCCTCGCGACGACGTTTTGACCCTCACGGTCGGATCGCCGTACTCTTGCTGGTCGCGACTACTGCCGCGTCCGTCCTCTCCGGGGACGGGTGCAGATCCGGACGTCATCCCTCCTGCGGAGGGAGCGAACCGGGCCGTGTTCGTCAGTCGTCGCGCAGCCTCGCAGAATTTTGTGGGGCACAGTCCAGTCCTCGACCGAGGGCCGGGTCCAACGAACCAGAACGGGACATCGCCGTGCGCACGTACAGCCCCAAGCCCGCTGACATCCAGCGTGAGTGGCTCGTCATCGACGCCACCGACGTGGTCCTCGGACGCCTCGCCGTCCAGACCGCCAACCTCCTCCGCGGCAAGCACAAGCCGACCTTTGCCCCTCACATGGACATGGGCGACTTCGTCATCATCGTGAACGCCTCCAAGGTGTCGCTGTCGGGGACCAAGAAGACCACCAAGATGGCGTACCGCCACTCCGGCTTCCCGGGCGGCCTCTCGGCCACGCCCTTCGGTGAGCTCCTCGAGAAGGACGCCCGCAAGGCCATCGAGAACGCTGTCTGGGGCATGCTCCCCAAGAACAAGCTCGGTCGCCAGATCCTGAAGAAGCTCAAGGTCTACTCCGGCCCCGACCACCCGCACCTGGCCCAGCAGGCCACTCCCTTCGAGATCACGCAGATCTCCCAGTGACGACGACTGAGGACGCACAGATGACTGAGAACACTGACCTGAACGCTGCTGGCGAGGTCGAGGAGACCTTCGAGACCGACGCCGAGGGCGTTTCCTACACGTCCGAGAGCGACGCCTCCGCGGACACCCCGGCCCGCCCGGCCACGATCGCGCCTGGCGCGGCCACCGGCCGTCGCAAGGAGGCCGTCGCCCGTGTGCGCATCGTCCCCGGCACCGGCGAGTGGCGGATCAACGGCCGCACGCTCGACAACTACTTCCCGAACAAGCTGCACCAGCAGATCGCCAACGAGCCGTTCGCCGAGCTGCAGCTCGAGGGCCGCTTCGACGTGATCGCGCGCATCCACGGTGGCGGCACCGCCGGTCAGGCCGGCGCCCTGCGCCTCGGCGTGGCCCGCTCGCTGAACCAGATCGACGAAGAGGCCAACCGCCCGGCGCTCAAGAAGGCCGGTCTGCTGACCCGCGACGCCCGCGTCGTGGAGCGCAAGAAGGCTGGTCTCAAGAAGGCCCGCAAGGCCTCGCAGTTCTCGAAGCGCTGATCCACCAGGGTCTCGTCCGATGACGCGACTCTTCGGCACGGACGGGGTCCGGGGCCTGGCGAACGCCTCCTTGACGGCGGAGCTGGCCCTGGACCTGTCCGTGTGCGCAGCACACGTGCTGGCCGACCGCGGCGAGTTCGAGGGGCACCGTCCCCTTGCCGTGGTGGGTCGGGACACGCGCATCTCCGGACAGTTCCTCGAGGCGGCGGTCGTCGCCGGCCTCGCCTCGGCCGGGGTCGACGTGCTCCTGCTCGGCGTGCTGCCGACGCCCGGTGTCGCCTACATGACCGAGCGGCTCGGTGCCGACCTCGGCGTCATGCTGTCGGCCTCGCACAACCCGATGCCCGACAACGGCATCAAGTTCCTCGCCCGCGGCGGGCACAAGCTCGACGACGCGATCGAGATCGCGATCGAGCGCCGCATGGGCGAGCCGTGGGAGCGGCCCATCGGCGGTGACGTCGGTCGGGTCAACCCCTACTCGACGGCCGTCGAGGAGTACGCCGCCCACCTCGAGAGCACGATCACCCACCCGCTGGTGGGCCTCAAGGTCGTCCTCGACTGCGCGGAGGGCGCCGCCCACGCCGCCGGCCCGCGAGCCCTCGAGGACGCCGGCGCCACGGTCATCGCGATCCACGCCGACCCCGACGGCCTCAACATCAACGACAACTGCGGCTCGACCCACATGGAGTCGCTCCGCGCGGCGGTCGTCGAGCACGGCGCCCACGCCGGGTTCGCCCTCGACGGCGACGCCGACCGGTGCCTGGCCGTCGACGCCGAGGGCAACGTCGTCGACGGCGACCAGCTGCTCGCGATCCTGTCCCTGTCACTGCTCGACAAGGGCCGCCTGGTCAAGGACACCGTCGTCGCGACGGTGATGAGCAACCTGGGCTTCGTCCAGGCGATGCGCGCCAACGGTGTCGGCGTACGCCAGACGAAGGTCGGCGACCGCTACGTCCTCGAGGCGATGAAGATCTCCGGCTACTCCCTCGGCGGCGAGCAGTCGGGCCACGTCATCATGAGCGACCACGCCACCACCGGTGACGGCATCCTCACCACCCTCCACGTGATGGAGCGGATGGCCACCACCGGCAAGTCGCTCGCCGAGCTCGCCTCGGTCATGACCCGGCTGCCGCAGGTCCTGCTCAACGTGCGCGACGTCGACAAGACCCGCGCCGACGAGGACGCCGTGCTGGCCGCCGCCGTCTCCGAGGAGGAGGCGGCGCTGGGGGAGCGCGGCCGGATCCTGCTCCGCCCCTCGGGCACCGAGCCGATCGTCCGCGTGATGGTCGAGGCGCCCACCCACGACGAGGCCCAGGACGTCGCGTCCCGGCTCGCCGACGTGGTGAAGTCCCAGCTGTCGCTGCCGTGACGACCGATGCGAGCACCGGACTCGACGGGGGCGCGCCCGAGCCCAAGAGCCGGCTCACCGCGAGGGACGTCGCCCTCGCGATCGGTATCGGGCTGGTGCTCGCTGCCGTGCTGGCTCTCATCACGCCCGGCGCACGCACCCACCTGCTGGGCGGCACGGACCGACGCGACACGACGGTCGTCGCCGTCCGTGAGGGCACCCGTCCCGACGAGGTCGACCGACCGCTGACCACGTACGACCTGCGGTGGACGGACGGCGACGACGTCCGTACGACGACGTTCCGCCGCTCCGGGCGCGCCGATCGCGAGGTCGGCGACACCTGGACCCTGTGGATCTCCCCGGACGGCTCCGCGGTGGAGACCAGCTCGCCGCTGGCCACCTGGCTCTGGCTCGGGATCGGCGCCCCCGCCTTCACCCTGTTGATCGGCGTATTGGTCCGCTGGCGCGGGCGCGTGGCGGAGCGGTCGGTCCTCAAGGAGGCCGACCGGATCGAGGCGCGCCGCCAGCGCCGCGCCGCGCGCTCCTAGTCCACTAGCGTCGCAGCGTGGTCGACATCGAGCAGTTCAACCCGCGCAACGAGGCTGCGCTGCGCGCATGGTGGGAGGTCGGCCACGCCGCGACCGCCCACCGCCCCGGTGCCCCGTGGCCGGTCTGGGAGCAGAGCCGCGTGTCACTGCCGGCGGTGAACCCCGAGGGGGAGGTCACGCTGCTGGCCGCCATCGACGGTCGCGAGATGGTCGGCGCCGGGCTGCTGATGCGTCCGCTGCGCGACAACCTGCACACCGCGACGGTCGATGTGTACGTCCGTCCGGACCGGACCCGGGAGGGGATCGGCGGTCGGCTCGTCGCCGAGCTCGAGGTGGTCGCCGCCGGTGACGGGCGTACGACGCTGCACGGTGAGGCGTTCCTGCCACCCGGCGCCTCCGGCACCGGTCCCGAGGCGTTCGCGACCGCGCTGGGCTACGAGGTGGCGAGCCGCGAGTCGATCCGCGAGCTCACCCTGGCCGACTACCTCGCCCGCCGAGGCGCCCTGACCGACGAGGTGGCCGCGGCGGGGGCCTACCGGGTCGTCACGTTCGACACCGTGTGCCCGGACGCGTACGCCGAGTCGTTCGGGCGCCTGCTCGGCATGCTGCTCGACGAGATCCCGCTGGGCGAGCTCGACCTGCGCGCATCGGAGTGGACGGTCGAGCGGATCCGCGACGCCGAGCAGCGGCAGCTCGGCATCGGTCGTCACGTGCTCACCGCGCTGGCGATCGCCGAGGACGGCTCGGTGGCCGGAAGCTCCGACGTCCGGGTCAACGACACCGACACCACCCGCGGCCAGGTGGGGATCACCCTGGTCGACCCGGCCCACCGCGGCCACCGGCTCGGGCTGGCGCTGAAGCTCGCGACCCACGACCTGGCGCTGGCGACGTACGCCGGGATCGGCACGGTCGACACCTCCAACGCCGAGGTCAACACGTGGATGAACGCCGTCAACGAGGCGCTGGGCTATCGCACCATCGAGACCCTGCTGGAGCTGCAGAAGAAGCTGTGAGTCAGCTCGCGCTGTCGTAGCTCTCACGCGCGGCGAGGATGCGGCTGAGGTGGGTCTCGGCCCAGTCGGTGAGGGTCGCGATCGGCGCGGTGAGCGAGGCGCCGAGCGCGGTGAGCTCGTAGTCGACGCGTGGCGGGACCTGGGCGTGGACGGTGCGGGTGAGCAGGCCGTCTCGCTCCATGGCGCGCAGCGTCTGGGTGAGCACCTTGGGCGCGACGCCGCCGATCCGGGCGCGCAGCTCGCTGAAGCGCAGCGAGCCGTCCTCGAGCGACCGGATGACCAGGACCGTCCACTTGTCGCCGATCCGGTCGAGGACCACGCGGGTGGGGCAGTCGGGGTCGAAGGCGTCACCGCGACCGGGCTCGGAATTCATGGTTACCACAAGGTACTTATAGCACGTTGAAGTCATCAGTTACCAGTGGTTACTGTCGGAGCATCCCGTTCCCACGACTGAAGGACTCCACATGAAGATCGCCCTGTTCGGCGCCACCGGCATGGTCGGCACCCGCATCGCCTCCGAGGCCACCTCGCGCGGCCACGAGGTGACGTCGCTCAGCCGCTCCACCGGCGGCGACCTCGCCGACGCCGACGCCGTACGCCAGGCGGCCGCCAGCCACGACGTCGTCGTGTCGGCCACCGGCCCGAGCCGGACCGGCGAGTCCCACCAGCCGTGGCTCGACGCCGTCTCCACCCTCATCGCGAACAGCGGGGGCGCCCGTGTGCTGTTCGTGGGCGGCGCCGGCTCGCTGCTCACCCCGGACGGCACCCGCCTCCTCGACACCGACGGCTTCCCGGAGGAGTACAAGGCCGAGGCCACGTCGGGCGCCGCCGCCCTCGACCTCTTCCGCGCCGCCCCGGACTCGCTCGACTGGACGTTCGTCAGCCCGGCGCCCGCCATCGCCCCCGGCGAGCGCACCGGGTCGTACGCCACCGCGCTCGACACCCCGGCCGGCGACTTCATCACCGCCGAGGACTACGCCGTCGCCCTCGTCGACGAGATCGAGGACCCGAAGCACCGCCGGCAGCGCTTCACCGCCGCAGCCGCCTGAGCGGCGCAGGCCGCGACGCGGACGTCATGGGATACGTGGGTACGAACCCAGGATTCTCATGACGTACGCGGGTGGATGGGGTCGCGCTGTGTCCACAGATGGCACGCGAGGGGACTTCTCCACAGGCGAGCCACCGACCAGTGGCACGAGCAGGAGAGCCCACACAGTCTGGGGCGGTGCCGAAGAAGGGTGAGTCTCCTCGAAGCCGGGACGTACGCCAGGCGCGTCTGCACATGGTGCGCGACATCGCTGACCGCCAGGGCGGTGTCGTCTCGCGCGACCAGCTCAGGACGGCGGGGATCACCCCGGACGAGCTGGAGTCCCACCTGCGCGGCCATCGGTGGTGTCCGGTCCACAGCCAGAGCATCGCCGTGCACACCGGACCGTGGCCCGATGCCGGCCGGCTGTGGGCTGCGGTCTTCGAGGCGGGCGACCGCGGTTGCCTCGACGGCGCCTCGGCGCTCATCGCGGGCGGACTGGAGCACTACACCGAGGACGTCATCCGGGTGTCGGTGCCTCGTGGCGTCCTGACCCGGCACGCCGTCGGGGTCGAGATCCGCCAGACCCGACGACTCGAGCCGGACGATCTCGCGCCGTCCGGGATTCCGCGGACGCGGCCCGAGGTGGCCGGCGTACGCGCTGGATTGTGGGCGAGGTCGGACAAGCAGGCGACGCTCCTCCTCACCATGACCGCGCAACAGGGACTGACGACCGCGGACCGCCTCGGGGCGCAGGTCATGCGGGTCAAGCGCGACCGGCGCCGGATCATCCTCACCGGCGTGATCGCCGACCTCGTGGGCGGCGTGCGCTCCTTGGGCGAGCACGAGTTCGCGCGGATGTGCCGTCTCCGCAGACTGCCCGAGCCGACCCGGCAGGCGTTGCGACGCGGGCCTCGCGGTCAGTGGTACCTCGACGTCTGCTGGGAGCCGTGGGGCGTCGTGGTGGAGATCGACGGCATCCACCACGAGTGGGCGGCGAACGTCGTCGCGGATGCGCTGCGGCACAACGCCATCGCCCTCGACCGGGCGGTCGTCCTCCGGCTCCCGCTGCTCGGGCTGAGGCTCGCTCCCGACGAGTTCTTCGCCCAGATCACCGCCGCGCTCGTCGCGCGGGGCTGCCCCCTCGACGTTGCGTCATGAGATCTGTGGGTTCGAACCCGAGATTCTCATGACGTCCCGGGCGGGTCGCCTCAGAGCTTGCGGAGGCGGACGTACTTCACCGAGTGGTCGGCGTCCTTGCGCAGCACCAGGTTGGCGCGGGAGCGGGTGGGGGCGACGTTCTGCACGAGGTTCGGCTCGTTGATCGAGTCCCAGATCCGGGTTGCCTGGTCGACGGCCTCGTCGTGGGAGAGGGCGGCGTACTTGCGGAAGTACGACGCCGGGTCGCGGAAGGCGGTCTCGCGCAGCCGCAGGAACCGGTCGACGTACCACCGCTTGATGTCCGTGAGCGCCGCGTCGACGTAGACGGAGAAGTCGAAGAAGTCGCTGACCGCCAGGCCGGTGCGGCCGTCGTCGCGGACCCGCGCCGGCTGGAGGACGTTGAGGCCCTCGATGATCACGATGTCGGGTCGCTTGACGACGACCTTCTCGTGGGGGACCACGTCGTAGACGAGGTGGGAGTAGATCGGTGCCTCGACCTCGTCGCGACCCGACTTGATGTCGACGACGAACTTGAGCAGCGCCTTGCGGTCGTAGGACTCCGGGAAGCCCTTGCGGTGCAGGATCCCGCGGCGCTCGAGCTCGGCGTTGGGCAGGAGGAAGCCGTCGGTCGTGACCAGCGCGACGTTGGGGTGCTCGGGCCAGTGGGCGAGCATCTGCTGCAGCACGCGGGCGGTGGTCGACTTCCCGACGGCGACCGAGCCGGCGAGGCCGATCACGAACGGCGTACGCGGCGGGGTGACGCGGTGCAGGAACTCCTCCTGCTCGCGGTGGAGTCGCGAGTTGCCTGCGACGTAGAGGCTCAGCAGGCGCGAGAGCGGGAGGTAGACCTGCTCGATCTCGCGCAGGTCGAGCTGGTCGCCGAGGCCGCGGAGGTTGATGACCTCGTCGGGGGTCAGGACGGTCTCGGCGGTGCCGGCCAGCTCCGCCCACGCGGCACGCTCGAGCTCGACATAGGGGGAGGCCTCGTTGCCGTGCGACGGCTCCGGGACCTCGGGCATGGGTGCGATTGTGGCACCGCGCCGGGGCGTCGGGGTGCAGCGGCCTGCCGATAGACTCACCGGCCATGTGCGGAATCGTCGGGTACGTGGGTGCCAAGCCGGCCGAGGGCGTCGTGATCGAGGGCCTGAGGCGACTGGAGTACCGCGGCTACGACTCCGCCGGGATCGCCCTGATCGACGACGGACAGATCGTCACCGACAAGCGCGCCGGCAAGCTCGCCAACCTCGAGAAGGCCATCGCCGAGTCGCCCCTCCCGCAGGTCACCACGGGCATCGGGCACACCCGCTGGGCCACCCACGGGCCGCCGACCGACCGCAACGCGCACCCCCACCTGGGGCGGGCACGCCGGGTCGCGCTCGTGCACAACGGCATCATCGAGAACTACGCCGCCCTCCGCGGCCGCCTGGAGTCCGAGGGCGTCGAGATGGCCTCCGACACCGACACCGAGGTCGCGGCCCACCTGCTCGAGGAGCAGCTCGAGACCGGCATCGACCTGACCGTCGCGATGCAGAACGTCTGCCGCAACCTCCAGGGCGCCTTCACCCTCGTCGCGATCGACGCGCACGATCCCGACCGCGTGGTCGCCGCCCGCCGCAACAGCCCGCTCGTCGTCGGCATCGGCGAGGGCGAGAACTTCCTCGGCTCCGACGTCGCGGCCTTCATCGAGCACACCCGCGAGGCGATGGAGCTCGACCAGGACCAGGTCGTCACGATCACCCGCGAGGGCGTCGCCGTCTCCGGCTTCGACGGTACGCCGGCCGAGGGCCGCCGCTACCACGTCGACTGGGACCTGTCGGCCGCCGAGAAGGACGGCCACGACTGGTTCATGCGCAAGGAGATCTTCGAGCAGCCGCGCGCCGTCGCCGACTCGCTCCTCGGTCGCCGCGGCACCGACGGCCTGCTGCAGCTCGACGAGATGCGGCTGTCCGACCAGGACCTGCGCGACGTCGACAAGATCATCATCATCGCGGCCGGGACGTCGTTCTACGCCGGCATGGTCGCGAAGTACGCCATCGAGCACTGGTGCCGGATCCCGGTCGAGGTCGAGCTCGCCAGCGAGTTCCGCTACCGCGACCCGATCCTCACCAGCGACACCCTCGTCGTCGCGATCAGCCAGTCGGGCGAGACCGCCGACACGCTCCAGGCGATCCGTCACGCCCGCGAGCAGCGCTCGAGGGTGCTGTCGATCTGCAACACCAACGGCTCGACGATCCCGCGCGAGTCCGACGGTGTCATCTACACCCACGCCGGTCCGGAGATCGGCGTCGCGTCGACCAAGGGCTTCCTCACCCAGCTCGTCGCCTGCTACCTCCTCGCGCTCTACCTCGCGCAGGTCAAGGGCACCCGCTACGGCGACGAGATCTCGCAGGTGATGGACCAGCTCGACCAGATGCCGGCCCACATCCAGACCGTGCTCGACAAGTCCGAGCAGGTCTACGGCCTCGCCCGCGACCACGTCGGCAGCCGCTCGGTGCTCTTCCTGGGCCGCCATGCCGGCTACCCCGTCGCGCTCGAGGGGGCCCTCAAGCTCAAGGAGATCGCCTACCTCCACGCCGAGGGGTTCGCGGCCGGCGAGCTCAAGCACGGCCCGATCGCCCTGGTCGAGGAGGGCCTGCCGATCCTCTGCATCGTGCCCCCGCGCGGGCGCGACCAGCTCCACGACAAGATGATCAGCGGCATCCAGGAGGTGCGCGCCCGCGGCGCCCGCACCCTCTGCCTGGCCGAGGAGGGCGACACGGCGATCGAGCCGTACGCCGACGTGCTGATCACGCTGCCCCAGGTGCCCGTGCTGCTCCAGCCGCTCGTCGCCGTGGTGCCCCTGCAGCTCTTCGCCTGCGAGCTCGCCACCCAGCTCGGCCACGACGTCGACCAGCCGCGCAACCTCGCCAAGTCCGTCACGGTCGAATAATCATGCCGGTCATCGGCGTCGGCATCGACGTGGTCGACATCGACCGCTTCGTGCAGTCTCTGGAGCGCACTCCTGCCCTGCGGGACCGGCTCTTCACCGCGGCCGAGGCGTCGCGTCCGCCGGCCTCGCTCGCCGCACGCTTCGCCGCCAAGGAGGCGATCGCCAAGGCACTCGGCGCCCCGGTCGGGATGGCGTGGCACGACGCCGAGATCGTCTCGGAGGAGACCGGCCGCCCCCGCTTCGAGATCCGCGGCACGGTGGCCGCGCAGGCCGACGCGCTGGGCGTGGTCCACGTGCACGTCTCGCTCTCGCACGACGCCGGCATCGCCTCGGCGGTCGTCATCCTGGAGAGCTGAATGCTCCGCGCGCACACCGTCGACGACGTACGCCGGGCTGAGGCCGCCGCGATGGCCGACCTGCCCGACGGGGCGCTGATGCAGCGCGCGGCGGCGGGTCTCGCGGCCGCGGTCCTCGACCTGCTCGGCGGCGGCTACGGTCGCCGCGTCCTGCTCCTCGTCGGATCGGGTGACAACGGCGGCGATGCGCTGTGGGCCGGTGCCCGGCTCGCTGCCCGCGGTGTCCGCGTCGACGCGTTCCTGCTCTCCGACCGCACCCACGAGGCCGGCCTGGCCGAACTCCTGTCGGCGGGTGGCCGGGCGACCCGCGACCTCGACGACCTCGACCCCCGCCCCGACCTCGTCGTGGACGGCATCGTCGGCATCGGTGGCCGGCCCGGGTTGCGACCGGACGCGGTCGCCGTCCTCGAGCGGTTCGCCGACGTGCCGGTCGTGGCGGTCGACGTGCCGTCGGGCGTCGACGTCGACACCGGACGTGTCGACGGCCCCCACGTGCGGGCCGCCCTCACCGTCACGTTCGGCACCCACAAGGTCGCCCACCTCGTCGACCCCGCCTCGCTCGCGTGCGGCGCCCTGCACCTGGTCGACCTCGGGCTCGACCTGGGAGCTCCGGCGGTCGAGGCGCTCCAGCCCGACGACGTACGCGCGCTGCTGCCCCGGCCCAGCGTGGACGCGCAGAAGTACACCCGCGGCGTCGTCGGCGTACGCGCCGGGTCGGGTACCTACCCCGGCGCCGCGCTCCTCGCTGTCGCCGGAGCCAACACCGGGCTGGTCGGGATGGTCCGCTACGTCGGGCCGGAGCGGGTCGCCGACACCGTCCGCGCTGCGCACCCCGAGGTCGTCGGCAACGGCCGGGTGCAGGCGTGGGTGGTCGGGCCCGGCGGCGGAGACGACGCCGCCACCATGCTCGCCGAGGCGCGCGCGGATGACGTGCCCGTCGTGGTGGATGCCGACGCGCTGCGACACGTCACCGGCACGCTGCCGGGCTGCGTCCTGACTCCGCATGCCGGCGAGCTCGCCGCGATGCTGGGCGTCGAGCGCGACGAGGTCGAGGCCGCACCGCTCGAGCACGCCCGTGAGGCCGCCCGCCGCTGGGACTGCGTGGTCGTGCTCAAGGGCCACCACACGCTCGTCGCGGCGCCCGACGGCCGGGTGCGGGTGACGACGACGGGCCTGCCGTGGCTGGCGACCGCCGGGGCGGGCGACGTGCTCGCCGGGCTCGTCGGCGCGCTGCTCGCGGCCGGCCTGGAGCCGTACGACGCCGCGTCCGTCGGCTCGTGGCTGCACGGCGCCGCGGCGACCGAGGCCGCGGCCGGTGGGCCACTGACCGCGAGCCGGGTCGCGGTCCACATCCCGCAGGTCGTGCGCGAGACGCTCGCGCCCCCCCGATCAGGAATGCTGGGATGATCGCGCCCATGACCGATCCCGTGCCCTCGCGCGCCGAGATCGTGGTGGACCTCGCCGCCATCCGCCACAACGTCCGGATCCTCAAGGACCTGGTGACGGTCGACGCCCCGGTGCAGCTGATGGTGGTGGTCAAGGCCGACGGCTATGGCCACGGCATGGTCGAGGCCGCCGAGGCGGCGCGCGACGCCGGCGCCGACTGGCTGGGCGTCGCGACGATCGACGAGGCCCTCGCGCTGCGTGCGGCCGGCGATCGTGGTCCGCTGCTCTCCTGGCTGAGTGCGCCGGGCGACGACTTCGCGGCAGCCGTGGCGGCCGGCGTCGAGGTCACTGCGTACTCCGTCGACGAGCTCCAGGCGATCGGCGCGGTCGGTCCCGCGCGCGTCCAGATCAAGGTCGACACCGGCCTGTCCCGTGGCGGCGCAGCGCGCGCCGACTGGCACGACCTGTTCGCCACCGCCAGCGACCTCGAGCGCGCGGGCCGGATCACCGTCACAGGGATCTGGTCGCACTTCGCCTGCAGCGACCAGCCGGCCCACCCCGCCAACGACCAGCAGGAGGCCGCGTTCCGAGAGGCCCTCGCGCTGGCCGCCTCCGCCGGCCTGGACCCCGACGTCACCCACCTCGCCAACTCGGCGGCCACGATCCTGCGCCCGTCGTCGCACTTCGACCTGGTCCGCTGCGGCATCGCGGTGTACGGCCTCGACCCCGCGCCCGGTGTGACGCCGCGGCTCGGTCTGCGGCCGGCGATGACGGTGCGCGCCCGGCTGGTGTTGAGCAAGCCCCTCGCGGCAGGCGACGGCGTCTCCTACGGCCACACCTGGGTCGCCGACCACGACACCAGCGTCGGCGTCGTGCCCGCCGGCTACGGCGAGGGCATCCTGCGTACGGCCGGCAACACGGCCTCGGTCTGGGTCGAGGACTCGCTGCGCCCGATCCGCGGCCGGATGTGCATGGACCAGTTCGTCATCGACCTGCACGGCGAGCTGCCGCCGGCCGGCACCGAGGTGGTGCTGTTCGGCCCGGGTGACCGCGGTGAGCCGACCGCCCAGGACTGGGCGGAGGCCGCCGGCACCATCAACTACGAGGTCGTGACCCGGATCGGCGGCCGGCTGTCCCGGCGCCACGTCGACAGTGAGAACGGCGACAACGAGGAACGCACCCGATGAGCATCAAGGGCCGCATCTTCGGCACCGTGGTCGGAGCGGCAGGCCTGGCCGCCGCGGCCGGCGCGGTCGGCATCGCCCGGCAGAGCCGGATCATCGGCAACCGCGCCGCCGGGGAGAAGGTCGAGTTCGGCGGGCTGCGCAGCGCACGGCGGGTCGTCGTCGCCGACGACGCGCTCGACCTGCACGTCGAGATCGACGAGCCGGCCGACTTCGGGGGACGGGCGTCGACCGACGACGACCTCACCATCGTCTTCGTGCACGGCTACTCCCTGAATCTCGACAGCTGGCACTTCCAGCGGGCGGCGTACCGCGGGCAGGTCCGCACCGTCTTCTACGACCAGCGCAGCCACGGCCGGTCGGCGAGGTCGGACGAGGCCCACTGCACGATCGACCAGCTCGGCCACGACCTGCGCCGCGTCATCGAGGACACCGTCCCCGGCCCGTGCGTGGTCGTGGGCCACTCGATGGGTGGCATGACCGTGGTCTCGCTGGCCGAGCACCACCCCGAGCTGTTCGGTGACAAGGTCATCGGCACGGCGCTCGTCTCGACGACCGCAGGCGGCCTCGACCCGGGTCGCATCCTGTTCCCGATGCTGCCGCTCGGCCTCGGCGGACGCTTCATGGGACGGGCGGTTCGCACCCTCGACCGCGGCCACCGGGTGGTCGACCTCGCCCGTTCGTGGGGGCATGCTGTGGCGGATGTGGTCACCGACCGCTACGCCTTCGGCACCGACCCGGTGCCGGCGTCGTACGTGGAGTTCGTCTACTCGATGCTCAACGCCACCCCCTTCGCGGTGGTCGCGGACTTCTACCCCGCGTTCGCGACGCTCGACCACTTCGACCGCCTCGAGCCGCTCGGTCGCGTGCCGACGGCCGTCATCTGCGGCACGGAGGACAAGATCACCTCGGTCGGCCACAGCCGCAAGCTGCACAGCCGCATCCGCGGCTCGAGCCTGCTGGAGTGCGAGGGGGCCGGCCACATGGTGCTGCTCGAGCAGCACAAGCAGGTCACCGCGGAGCTCGACGACCTCATCTCGCTGGCCCAGGGGCAGGCGCTGCGGTGAGCGTCGTCGTACGCCGAGTCGGGCCGGAGGCCGCTGCCGACGTGCTGGCGGTCGTGCGGGAGGCGTTCGGCGCCCGCCCGGCCCTCGACCCGCCCGCCGACGCGCTCGGCGAGGACGTCGACTCCATCGCCCGGCTGCTCGGACGTCGAGGCGGCTTCCTCGCGACGATCGACGACGTGCCCGTCGGATGCGTCGTGCTCGACCCGGCGCCGGACGGCCTGGTGCTGCGCCGGTTCGGCGTCACGCCCGGTGCGCAGGGCCGCGGTGTGGCCACCGCGCTGGTGGAGGCGGCCGTCGACGCGGCCGCCGGACGCTCGGCGGTGAAGGTCGTCGCGCGCGAGGAGCTGCCCGAGACGGTCGGCTTCTGGGAGCGCCACGACTTCGTGGTGACCGGCCGGACCAGTCCGTACGTCGAGCTCGCCCTCTGGCTGGGCACGACCTTCGACGCCCCGGACGCGGACACGATGCGACTGCTGGGCGAGCGGGTCGGTCGCAGCCTCGGGGCCGGCGACCTCGTCGTCCTCACGGGCGAGCTCGGGGCCGGGAAGACCACCTTCACCCAGGGGCTCGGCGCCGGGCTCGAGGTCCGCGGCGCCGTCACCTCGCCGACGTTCGTGATCGCCCGGGTCCACCCGTCGCTCGTGGACGGCCCCGACCTGGTCCACGTCGACGCATACCGCCTCGGCGGCCTCGACGAGCTGGACGACCTCGACCTCGACACCTCGCTCGACTCGGCGGTGACGGTCGTCGAGTGGGGCTCCGGCCTCGCCGAGGGCCTGGCCGACTCGCGGCTCGACGTGGTGATCGAGCGCGCGGTGGGTCACGCGGCGGACGACGAGCTCGATCCCCGGCGCGTTTCACTGCGCTGGGTCATCGGACAGTAGCCTCGTCGCCGTGCTCCTCGCCCTCGACACCGCGACCCCGCTCGTGAGCGTCGCGCTCCACGACGGGGAGCGCGTCGTCGTCGAGCACTCCTCCGAGCAGCCGATGAAGCACGGCGAGCACCTCGCCCCGCTGATCGCACGGGCGATGGAGGACGCCGGCATCGTCCGGCAGGACCTCACCTCGATCGCCGTGGGCGTCGGGCCGGGACCGTTCACCGGCCTGCGCGTCGGCATCGTCACCGCCCGCACGCTCGGCTTCGTGCTGGAGATCCCGGTGTACGGCGTCTGCTCGCTCGACGCCGTCGCGCTGGAGGTCGTCGGCACCTCGACGACGCCGGGGAGCTTCCTCGTCGCCACCGATGCGCGCCGCAAGGAGGTCTACCTCGCCTCGTACGACGCCGACGGTCGACGTCTGGAAGGGCCGGTGGTCACCCGCCCGGCCGAGGTCGCCACCGACGCCCCGGTCGCGGGCGCGGGCCCCGTGCTGTATCCCGAGCACTTTCCCCACCCGATCGCACCCGTTCGGCCGAGTGCTGGCTGGTTGGCCAGCGGCGTCATCGGAGAGCTCGTAGAATTGGTCGACCCCGAACCCCTCTACCTGCGGCGCCCCGACGCGGTCGCAGGAGCACCCAGAAAGCCGGTCTCGTGATCCGACCTGCCGTCCTGGCCGACCTCCCGGCCCTCGCCGCGCTCGAGGAGGAGCTCTTCGGCGACGATGCGTGGAACGAGGCCCTGGTCCGGCAGGAGATCGAGGGGCCCGGACGCCGGTTCGTCGTCTCCGAGGACGGCGCGGGCCGACTCGACGGCTATGCGGTGACGATGACGGCCGGCGACATCGTCGACCTGCTGCGCATCGCCGTACGCGCGGAGTCGCGACGTACGGGCCTCGCCTCGCGCCTGCTCGACGAGCTGCTCGTCGACACCGACGATGCCTCGCGGATGCTGCTCGAGGTGAGCGTCTCCAACGCCTCCGCGCTCGGCTTCTACGTCGCGCGCCAGTTCAGCGTGATCGACGTCCGCCCGCACTACTACCGCGACGGGTCCGAGGCGCTGGTCATGTGCCGCTGGCTGCCCGGCGCCGCCCGCGCGGAGACGGCGACGAGGAATGACTGACGGACCCCTCGTCCTCGGCATCGAGACGTCGTGCGACGAGACGGGCGTCGGGATCGTACGTGGGCACACGCTGCTCGCCGACACGGTCGCGAGCAGCGTCGAGGAGCACGCCCGCTTCGGCGGCGTCGTGCCCGAGGTGGCCAGCCGGGCGCACCTGGAGGCGATGGTGCCCACGATCGAGCGGGCGGTCGAGACGGCAGGGATCTCGCTGCACGACATCGACGCCGTCGCCGTCACGAGCGGACCCGGCCTCGCCGGCGCGCTGCTCGTCGGCGTGGCGAGCGCCAAGGCGCTCGCCCTCGGCCTCGGCAAGCCGATCTACGGGGTCAACCACCTCGCCGCGCACGTGGCCGTCGACCAGCTCGAGCACGGGCCGCTGCCCGAGCCGTGCCTGGCCATGCTCGTCTCCGGAGGACACTCCAGCCTGCTCGAGGTCCACGACGTGACCGTCGGGGTCGAGCCGATGGGCGCGACCATCGACGACGCCGCGGGGGAGGCCTTCGACAAGGTCGCGAGGCTCCTCGGACTGCCGTTCCCTGGCGGACCGCACATCGACCGGGTGGCGCGGAGCGGCAACAGCGTCGCGATCGACTTCCCGCGCGGGCTCTCGAACCGGCGCGACCTCGAGCGGCACCGGTTCGACTTCTCCTTCTCGGGGCTCAAGACCGCCGTGGCCCGCTGGGTCGAGGCCCAGCAGCGTGCCGGCATCACCATCGACGTGGCCGACGTGGCCGCCTCGTTCCAGGAGTCCGTCTGCGACGTGCTGACCCGCAAGGCGGTCGACGCGGCCTCCAGTCGCGGCATCGAGGACATCCTGATCGGCGGCGGGGTCGCCGCCAACAGCAGGCTCCGCGCGATGGCCGAGGAACGCGCCTCCGCCGCCGGCATCCGGGTCCGGGTCCCGCGTCCGGGGCTGTGCACCGACAACGGCGCGATGGTCGCCGCCCTCGGCGCCGAGCTCGTCGCGCGCGGACGTACGCCCTCGCTCCTGGACCTGCCGGCCGACTCGTCGCAACCGATCACGACCGTCGTCGCCTGAAGCGGGCCTGCACATGACGAAGGTCCCCGCCCGAGAGCGGGGACCTGCATCGTGACGTTCGCGACTGAGGTGGTGCCTCAGTCGAGAACGCCGGGTGCGACGTCGTCGTCGCCGAGCCAGTCCTGGTCGTAGACCAGGCTGTCACGATCGGTGGTCTTCTCGTCCTCGCCCTTGCGGCCACCCTTGCCCGAGGCGCCGCCTGCTCCGGTGCCACGCGCGCCGCTCGAGCCGCGCCCACCCGAGCGCGAACCTGCGCTGGAGCCCGCACTGCGGCCACCGGCGCTGCCGCGTCCACCGGCGCTGCCGCGACCGGACGTGCTGCCCGAAGCCGCGCCGCGACCACCGGCGGAACCCGCACCGCGTGAGGCCGGACTGCCGGCCGAGCCGGCGCGACCGGCGGTGGAGCCTGCGGAGCCGGCAGACCGCGACAGGGCGCCGGCGCTGCCGGCACGCCCCGTCGAGCCGATGGCCCGGACCGGGGTGGCGCCGCGCGTCGCTGATGTCGGGACCGCGCCGGGCCGGATGGCGCCAGCGGCCATGCCGCCCGCACCGCCCGCCGCACCCAGTGCGGCTGCCGAGGCACCCGCCGACGGACCGGTGCCGGCCGAGACCGGCGCGGAGACGGTGCCGCTCGTGGGGTTGTAGGTGATGCCGCTCTGCGACGACCCGATGACCGTGGTGGTCGGCCCGGGAGTCGGGTTCGGGTTCGGAAGGGGCTTCGGGTCCTTGGGGTCGGGGTCGGGATCCGGGTCCGGGTCGGGATCCGGGTCGGGATCGGGGTCCGGGTCAGGGTCAGGGTCCGGGTCGGGATCGGGATCCGGATCGGGGTCCTTGGGGTCGGGGTCCTTCGGCGTCGGGTCGGTCGGCGTGCCAGGGGTGCCGGGGGTTCCGGGGGTTCCGGGCGTGCCCGGGGTGCCGGGAACCGGAGGCGGCGGCTCCGTCGGGTCGGGCTCGCCGTGGATCTCCTGCATCGGCGGGATCGCGGTGACGAAGGCGGTGTCCATCTTCTGCGACCAGTCGGACGCGGCGCCCTCCTGCTCGGCGCGCTGCGTGGTGTACGTCGTCATCTTGGCGTTGGCGGCCGAGCGCTTGTCGCCCTCTGCCGTGATCTCGGCAGGGGTGGGCTGGTAGCCGGGGGAGTAGTTCGGCGCGGAGTAGGCGGGCGGCTGCTCCAGCACGTCCATCGTGGCCTCGGCCTCCTCGGCCTTGCGCATCACCTCGGCGGTCTCCTGGAGGGCGGTGCCGGCGGCCTGGATCTTGACGGACTTGTCCTGCATGGAGGTCGCGGACACCTGGAAGGCCTCGAGCACGGCCTGTGCGGTGACGCCCGACAGGCCCGTCCCGCCGGTCTTGTCGCCAGTGGCGGTCTTCGCGCCGGCGATCATCGCCTGGGAGACCTTGTCGAGGAACTCGCCGCTCGAGAACCAGTTGAGACCGGCATCGCCGGTGGCGTCGTGCCGCGCACCCTGGAGGTACTGGCGCAGTTTGGCGCGCTCGGGACCGATGCTCATCAGGCGCCACTCCCGCTGGTGGTGGGCTCGGTGTAGCTGCCGTCGCCCATGTTGTTGTCACCGGACTCGTCGCGAGCATGGTCGAGCGTGGTGTTGACCTGCTCGAGGGCGGTCTGCCGTTGGACCATCTCGGCGTTGCTGGTGCCGTCGACGTCGCGCACCTCGTTGGCCCACAGGTTGATCGCCTCGCTGTAGCCCCGCAGGGAGTCGGCGAGCTTCTGGAACTCCTCCTCGACGGCCTGGTGGGCCATCTTGGTGTTGACGCCGATGCGGTGCGCGTTGCTCGAGCCACCGAACCAGCCCGGGGCCACGTCCGTGACGATGTGGCTCTTGAGGTCGTCGGAGTTGTCGAGCAACATCTCCGTCACCTCGGCCACGAGGTCCGGATCCACGTTGAGGGCCGTCAAGGCATTCGCCACCAGCCCGATGTCCGCCATCAGCATGTTGTCCCCCATTCCCGCCTCCGAGGGCGGTGAAACACGTCGTGGTGGGGATTTTCGCACGATGTGTCGCGAGGCGCAGATCCTCGACGAGGTCGGCTACGGTCAGGGCGTACGACGTTGGGACGACTCGGGGAGACGTGGGCATGAGGCGACGCGGAGCACTGGCCGCGGCTGGGCTGGCACTGGTGGCGGCGGGGTGCGGCGGCGGTGGTGAGTCCCCGGGCGCCGGCTCGGACAGTCCGTCCTCGAGCCCCTCCTCGAGCGACTCCACCCCCTCCGACGCCCCGGAGCCGGAGCCGACGCCGACGGTGGAGCCGGCCACCGGCGTCGAGATCGAGCTGAAGGGGTTCCGGGTCAACGCGCCGAAGAAGTGGCGGATCAACAACGAGTTCCTCATCGCCGCGACGGCCATCGGGCCCGTCGACGACGGCCGCTCGGGCGGGATGCTGCTGGGGCTGGTCCCCTCGAGCGAGCAGGTGTCGATCGCCGCATCCACGCGGAAGTCGTGGCAGCCGGGCGCCAAGCCCCGGGGGTTCGAGGAGCAGCCGAGGACGGTGCTCGGCGGGCTCAGCGCGTTCTACTACACGGCCGAGGCCAACAAGTTCCTCACCGAGCACGTGATGGGGACCTGGGACTCGGGGTGGATCGTCGAGCTCAACATCCAGCTGCCCAACGCGCTCTCGGCCGAGCGCCAGACGGAGATCGTCGACTCGATCGTCGCGACCTACCAGAGCCCGAGCCCGCGCGACGGCTGAGGCGCCGCAGGGACATCAGCTCGGCACGGCCACCTGCAGGCCGGACACGCCAGCACTCGGGATGCCGATGCGCTGCACGGAGCCGTCGAGGCCGAGCCGCATCATGAAGTAGTCGTCCCCGCTGAACATCCTGACCACGAGCGCCTCGTCGCCGACCCAGGCCATCTGGGTCCAGAACCCGCCGACCGTGCGGCGCGGCAGGACGGCCTCGAAGGTGACGACCTCCTTGCCGGTGGCCGCGTCGAGCACCGTGATGGTCGGCGAGCCGTTGCCGTCGGCCTCCGCGCTGATGCCGACCACGTAGGCACCGCCGGCGCTGAACGGCCCGAGCCGGTGGTCGCAGGTGGTCCACACAGGGTCGCCGTCGCGGGCGATGGCGTCCACGACACCGAAGCAGGTCCCCTGCGGTCGGAACTCGGTGATCCCCGCGACGACGCCGAGCGAGGGGGAGGCCGCGTCGGCCTGCAGCAGGCCCTGCACCTCGACCGGCTGCCCGCCGCCGGCGACGAAGGTCTTGGTGTCGCCGAGGTCGTACATCGCCCGCACCGCCACCGCCTCGTCCGAGACGAAGCCGACGGGTATCACCGTCTCGGTCTCGGCCGACGGCGGGAACGTGGTCTCGACCCACTCCACCTGGCCGGCAGGGTCGGCGACGAAGACTCGCCAGCGGGTGCCGTCGTACTCCGACCAGCCGATCCTCCGCCCGTCCGGGCTCACGATGAGTCCGCCGGTGGGACTGCCACCGTCGTCGACCCGGAGGTCGGCGCCCAAGAACTCGATCGCGACCGGGGGCACGCCGGGCTGGTCGTTGAGAGCGACGCCGACGTAGCCGTCCAGGTAGGGCGTGATGGTGTCGTAGACGTGCGGCAGGTCGGTCGTGCCGTCGGGGGTGATGAGGCTGGGGGCGTCGACGTCCAGGAGCGGGACGGGGGTCTCCTCGACCACCTCGGCGCCGCGCGGGTCCACCATCACGGTGCTGCCCAGCTGCAGGGTCGGGGTCGGGCTCGGCGGCTGCGTCGCGGGTGGCACGTCGCTGCGCTGCCCGGAGCCGGTGGCGGAGAGGCCGAACGGGATCGCGATGGCGAGGACCGCGGCGACGGCCACTCCGGCCACCGCCGTTCGGCGGCGCTGGATGCGGCGAGCGCGGTGGCGTACGTCGGTGACGGTGAGGGGCGCGTGCTGGATCGAGTCGACCCTGCGGTGCAGGGCGTCGTGGACCTGGTCCTCGAGGGGAGTGTTGCTCATCGTGCGTCTCCGGTCTCGTGGGGGTTGAGGGAGCGGGGGGCGCGGGCCCGCAGCGCGGCGAGGGCGCGGCTGGCCTGGGACTTGACGGTGCCGGGGGAGATGCCCAGTTCCTCGGCGATCTCGGCCTCGCTGAGGTCCTCGTAGTAGCGCAGCACCACGACGGCCCGCTGCTTGGGCGGCAGGGTCTGGACGAAGGACCAGAGGGCCCCGCCCATCCCGTCGTCGTACGTGTCGGTGGTGCCGGTCTCCGGCATCGTGTCGGTCGAGTGCTCGCGGCGCTTCCATGCGCGGCGCCACAGCGAGTTGTTCTCGTTGACCATCACCCGCCGGACGTAGCCGTCGAGCGCCCCACGGTCCCGGATCCTGTCCCAGGACAGGTAGAGCTTGGCGAAGGCGTTCTGGAGGAGGTCCTCGGCGCCGGCGTGGTCGCCGGTGAGCAGGTACGCCGTCCGGTAGAGGGCGGGCTGACGAGCGGACATGTACGCCGAGAAGTCGGCGTCCTTGTCGGTGCGTCGGTCCTGGGAACCCATGTCGACGAGTGTCGCGCTCACCGTCCGCCTCCTGCCTGAACCCGATGCCCCGGAACGGGGCGTGTCGGGGTGAGGACGCGGCCGGGTCGACGGAGGTTGCATCTGTTTGGGAGGCTCGTGGCTCCCGACCTACACAGGAGACATCGCATGCAGCAGGTCAAGGCCGTCGTCGCACTCGCCCAGGGCGAGCCGGTGCAGCTCACCACCATCAACGTGCCCGACCCCGGGCCGGGCGAGGCCGTGGTGCAGGTCCAGGCCTGCGGGGTGTGCCACACCGACCTGCACTACCGCGAGGGCGGGATCAACGACGAGTTCCCCTTCCTGCTCGGCCACGAGGCCGCGGGCGTCGTGGAGAGCGTGGGCCCGGACGTCACCGGGCTGGCGCCGGGCGACTTCGTCGTCCTCAACTGGCGCGCGGTGTGCGGCGACTGCCGGGCCTGCAACCGCGGCGAGCCGCAGTACTGCTTTGCGACCCACAACGCCACCCAGAAGATGACGCTCGCCGAGGGCGACCTGGCCGGCACGGAGCTCTCGCCCGCACTCGGCATCGGCGCCTTCGCGGAGAAGACGCTCGTCGCCGCGGGCCAGTGCACCAAGGTCGACCCGTCGGCCCGTGCCGCGGCCGTCGGCCTGCTCGGGTGCGGCGTGATGGCCGGTCTCGGCGCGGCGATCAACACCGGCAACGTCGGGCGCGGCTCGACGGTCGCCGTCATCGGGTGCGGTGGCGTCGGCATGGCCGCGATCGCCGGCTCGGTGCTGGCCGGTGCGTCGAGGATCATAGCGGTCGACATCGACGACAAGAAGCTCGAGCTCGCGAAGAAGATGGGCGCGACGCACACGGTGAACTCGAAGGACGCAGACCCGGTCGAGGCGATCCGGTCGCTGACCCCGCCGCCGGACGCGACGGGTCACGAGGGTGGCGCCGACGTCGTCATCGATGCGGTCGGCCGCCCGGAGACGTGGAAGCAGGCGTTCTACGCCCGCGACCTGGCCGGCACCGTCGTCCTCGTCGGCGTGCCGACGCCGGACATGAAGATCCCCGAGATCCCGCTCATCGACGTCTTCGGACGCGGCGGCGCGCTGAAGTCGTCGTGGTACGGCGACTGCCTCCCGTCACGCGACTTCCCGATGCTCGTCGACCTCTACCAGCAGGGGCGGCTCGACCTGGACGCGTTCGTGACCGAGGAGATCAGCCTCGGCGACGTCGAGGCGGCCTTCGACAAGATGCACTCCGGCACCGTCCTGCGCTCGGTCGTGGTCCTGTGAGCGCACGTGTCGACCACGCCGTCGTCTCCGGGACCTTCAGCCTCGACGGCGAGACCCACGAGGTGGACAACAACGTGTGGGTGATCGGTGACGACGAGCAGTGCCTCGTCATCGACGCCCCGCACGACGTCGACGCGATCCTCCGCCTCGTCGGGGGCCGTGCGGTGAAGGCCATCGTGTGCACGCACGCGCACGACGACCACGTACGCGTCGCTCCGGCGCTGCGCGTGGCCACGGGCGCGCCGATCCTGCTGCACCCCGACGACCGTCCCCTGTGGGAGCTCACCCACGGCGGCGACGAGGAGGGGGCCGAACTGTGGGACGTCGACCTCTCTGACGGGATGACGCTGACCATCGGTGGCGCCGCGGTCACGGTGATCCACACGCCCGGCCACGCGCCCGGTGCGGTCTGCCTCTACGTCCACGACCTGGGCTGCGTCTTCACCGGCGACACCCTCTTCGAGGGCGGCCCGGGAGCGACCGGCCGGTCGTTCAGCGACTCCGACCTCATCGTGCGCTCGATCCGCTCGAAGCTCTTCGACCTCCCCGACGACACGGTCGTGCACACCGGCCACGGCCCGGACACCACGATCGGTGCGGAGAAGGCGAACCTGTGACCGACTTCGTCCCGCCGGACTTCGTGGCCCCGAGGGCTCTGGTGGCCGACGCGTTCCGGCTGGAGCCGCTGGGGCCGCAGCACAACGACTCCGACCTCGCCGCCTGGGGTTCGAGCATCGAGCACATCCGCTCGACGCCGGGCTACCCGGACGGGCGCTGGCCGCCCGTCGGCGGGATGTCCTCCGAGGCCAACCTCGGCGACCTGACCCGGCACGCGGCCGACTTCGAGGCACGCAAGGGGTTCACGTTCACCGTGCTCGACCCGGCCACGGACGAGGTCATCGGGTGCGTCTACCTCTACCCGACGAGGTCGACGGAGCACGACGTCGACGTGCAGTCGTGGGTACGCGCCGACCGGGCCGAGCTCGACGTACCCCTCGCGGACGCCGTGGCGGCGTGGCTCGAGGCGGACTGGCCGTGGGAGCGACCGGAGCGGCACGGCAGGTGAGCTCGTCCGTGGGTCGTGCCACCATGACGGGATGTCCGCCCGCCTGACCGCGCTCCTCGCGACGCTCGCGCTGGTCGCGTCGACCGCGGCGTGCAGCGGCGACGGTGCCGCGCCGGTCAAGGACGAGGAGGCGCGCAGCGCCGCGGCCAGCGCGACGCCCACGGTCCCACCGACCCCCTCGGAGGAGCTCGGGCTCGATGAGGGATGGGGCCCGGACCGCACCGAGCTCGACCGCGCGGCCCAGATCGTCGGCCGAATGCGGCTCCCCGACCTCGCGGGCCAGGTGATCGTCGCCGACTGGACCGGCACCCGGGCGCCGGTGGCGATGGTGCGGGACCTCCACCTCGGCGGAGTGATCGCGTTCGACTCCAACGTCGCCTCGGCCGCCCAGATCTCCGGTGTGAACGCCGCCCTCACCCGCCAGGTCAGGCGGAAGTGGCCGCTGTTCCTCGGCGTCGACCAGGAGGGTGGCGTCGTCGAGCGCCTGCGTCGCGCGGCCACCCGGTTCCCGACCTTCATGAGCGCCGGAGCGGCGGGCGACCCCACGCTCACGCGGCGGGCGTACGCCGCCAGCGGTGCCGAGCTGCGTGGGCTCGGGTTCACCGTCGACTTCGCGCCCGACGCCGACGTCACCTCCGGCCCGGGGGACCCCACGATCGGGTCCCGATCCCCTTCGTCGAGGCCGGCCACCGTGGCCGAGCACGTCGTCGCGGCGAGCACCGGGTTCGCGGAGTCCGGGGTGCTGCCGGTGATCAAGCACTTCCCCGGCCACGGGTCCGTGCCCGCCGACAGCCACCTGACCCTTCCCGTGCAGACCAAGTCGCTGAAGGACCTCGAGTCCTCCGACCTCGTGCCCTTCCGCGAGGCGGTCGAGGCCGGGCTGCCGTCGGTGATGGTCGGGCACATCGACGTCCGGGCGATCGACCCGCGCGTGCCTTCGTCGCTGTCGCGCAAGGTCGTGACCGGCCTGCTCCGCGACGAGCTCGGCTTCGACGGTCTCGTGGTGACCGACTCCCTCCGGATGGCCGGCGTCACCCGCGGTCGCCCGCCGGGCCGGGTCGCGGTCCAGGCGATGCGCGCCGGCGCCGACGTGCTGCTGATGCCGCAGTCGCCCGCGCTCGCGCGTACGGCCCTGGTCGAGGCCGTCAGGTCCGGGTCGCTCGCGCGCCGCCGGTTGGAGCAGTCCGCCGCGCGGCAGATCGCCCTCCTCACGCACCTCGCCGGGGCGAAGGGCAAGGCCGTCGGGTCGGCCCGCGCCGCCTCGCGCAGCCTTTCGGCAGCAGCCATCACCGTCACGGACGGGGCCTGCTCGGGAGCCCTGGTCGACACCACGGTCCACCCCTACGGCGACCCGGGCGCCGTCGCCACCTTCGCGGCCGCCGCCATCGGGGCCGGCCTCACCGTCCTCCAGCGCCGGCCACCGCCCGACCGTCTCGGCACCGCCGTTCCGCGGCCGGAGCGCAAGGCCAAGGAGGGCAAGCGGCACTACAAGTTGCGCGTGCGGGCCTGGAAGAAGGACGAGGCCGGGCGCGTACGCCGCCTCGGTGCCTGGAACGCCCGCGAGGACACCCGGCTCTCGGCCGGGACGGGCATCGGGTTCTCCGGCTTCCACGACGCGCCGGTCGACGGCGACGTCGCGGTGGCCACGGACAGCCCGTGGGTGCTCGGGCAGGTCGGTGCCCCCACCCGCATCGCGACCTACGGCGACACGGCCGGCGCGATGGAGGTGCTGGTCGACGTGCTGCTCGGCCGGGCCGCCGCGCCGGGTCGGCTCCCGGTCAAGGTGGCCGGCGTGTCCCGCGCCGGCTGCGGTCAGTAGGCCTCGCCCGTCAGCTCGACGCGCTCGAACCGACGGGCGGCGAGGTCGTCCGGTCGGATCCAGAACTGGAGCACGCCCTCGCCGAACTCATGACCGATGCCCGGGAGGCTGGACACCTCCAGCAGCAGGAGCCACTCCGCGGCGCGCGCGTCGCCCTCCACCTGGACGCAGGTGGGTGCCGCGAGCATGCGGTCCGGGGTGTTCACGTGGACGTACCCGGTCTCCGGGTTGCGGCTCGCCAGAGCGTGGCGCGAGCGCACCAGATCGATCGCCTCCTCGGGCAGGACGGCGCGCGACTGCCGGTCGGTGAGGGTCGCCTCGACCGAGTCGTGGACCGCGTCTCGCATCGCCCGTCCCGCGATGGCGTTCTCCTCCAGCAACGCGTGCCAGGCCTCGTTGCTCTCGTCGGCCGTCAGCGGCTCCTCCGGGGCGTGCTCGCGCGAGCGTGCCGCCCAGGTCGCGAGCTGTCCACGCAGTCGCTCCGCCGCGTCCTCGTCCACCCTGCCCATCGAGGGCCAGCGGACGGCGCGGTCGAGGTGGTGGGCCAGGTGGCCGATCGTGATCGTCACGGACCGCCAGTCGTGGGGGAAGGTGGCGAAGGGGCGTCCTCTCGGGAGCGTGACCTGGTCGACCACGGCCCCGAGTCCCTGCAGGGCGGTGGCGAGGTCGATCGACCCCGGCCACAGGCGCCCCTCGTCGTCGCCCGGATCTGCCACCGGGTCGACCGGTTCGTCGGCGGGTGTCCCCTCGACCAGGACCGGGGTGAAGCTCCACCGCGGGAGCAGCCGCGGCCAGTCCCCGTCGTCCTGGGGCCAGGTCCAGTGGCCGCGGTCGGAGTAGGCGCGCGGGAGAGCCGGAGGGGGTACGGCCTCGGGCCACGCCGCGGAGTCCCCCGGCGTCCAGAGGCACCGCCAGCGCCAGTGCTCGCCCCAGGCGAGGTCGAGGAAGACGTGAAGCACGCCGGTGTCCGGGAAGACTCCGAGTCGTGCCCCGCCTGGCAGTTCGTCGCAGGCGATCTGCACGAGGAACGACATGGCTCTTTCGGTGCCATCCGGAGCCGTGAAGGCCGGCCACACCATCCCGGGCGCCAGCCGCGGCCGGCCGCCCCAGTAGCTGCGGGCGTCCGCCCGTGGCGGCACGTGCTGCTGGAACAGGACCGCCTGGTCCCGGACCGCGTGCAGGGCTCGGGCAGTGACCGGCGGCCCCGGTGCCGCTGGCGCTGCTGCTGCCGCCTGCTCCGCAGCCAGCACCTCGGCCTCCCAGGTGCCGACGGAGTCGAGGGAGGCGGGCGGCGCGAGGGTCTCGAGCTCCTCGCGCTGCTGCTTGGCGTAGCGGTTCGTCGCCGCCAGCAGGACGGCAGCCACGATCGCGAGGAGGAGGAGCAGGGCAGGTCCCATGGTGGACATTGTGGGCCGCGCGCCGTCTCCGTGAGGTCAGAACGGCTCGACCAGCAGGGCCGTGCCCTGGCCCGCGACGCGGGTGAGCACCAGCGTGCCCTCGTGGTCGCCCTTGAGGGCCAGGCGCTTGCGGAGCTCCTCGGGCACGACCTGCACGCCGCGCTTCTTGATGGCGAGCCGGCCGATCCCGCGCTCGCGCAGCGCGGCCTTGAGCGGCTTCTCGCGGTAGGGGAGCTCCTCGAGCACGCGGTAGCCCCGGGCGAACGGCGTACGGAAGGAGTCGTCGCTCGTGACGTACGCGATGTGCGCGTCCACCAGTCCACCGCCGATGCCGGCCGCGACCGCGGTGACCAGCCCGGCCCGGATCACGGCGCCGTCGGGCTCGTAGAGGTACGCGCCGACCGGTCGGACCTCGGCTCCCGGGTCGTCGTCCTCGGTCAGGGTCGCGAGGCCGCCCTCGCCGATCACCGTGGCGCGGCGCTCGCACGTCGCGAGGCCGGGCGACCACAGGACCGCCTCCTTGACCTCGCCGGCGTCACTGACCCACTCCGCCTCGACGCCGGGCGGGACCAGGTCGTGGCCGATGCCGGGCGCCACCTTGACCAACGCGCGGCGGGTCAGGACGTCCAGCACCCAGGGCCACGGCGGTGTCCAGCCCTCCACGTCGAAGACCCGGCCGCGGCCTCCTCGCCGTGCCGGGTCGGCGAAGGCGGCGTCGAACCCGCCGGTGTCGATCGTGGTCGCGTCGCCCACGAGCACCGCGCCCGCGAGTCCGAGCGCGGCCAGGTTGGCCTCGGCCATCGCGACCCGTACGGGGTCCTGGTCGATCCCGGCGGCGATCAGCCCGGCCCGGGCGAAGGCCAGGAGGTCGCCGCCGATCCCGCATCCCAGGTCGATGACGCTCCCGCCGGGGATCGCGGCCGCGAGGCGGGCCGCCCGGTGGTCGGCCACGCGGGTGCGGGTCGCCTGCTCGAGCGCGTCCGGGGTGAAGAACATGACGGGCGCGGCACTGCCGAACTTCGCCACTGCCTTCGCGCGCAGCTGCGCCTGCGTGGTGGCCGCGGCCGCCTTCTCGGCGTCGGGCTCGAGGCGGCGTACGACGCTGGCGACCCGCACCGGGTCGCCCGGGTGGTCGGCCCACGCCTGGCTCGCGTGGACGAGGAGGCGCTCGCCCTCATTCGTGCGCAGCCAGTCCAGCGTCTCGATCTCCACGCGCGCATCCTGTCAGGCGGACCGGCCGCGACCGCCGCTAGCACTCGGTGGGTCAGAGTGCTAGCGTCAGTTCTGGCACTCTCGCCCCGAGAGCGCCAATGCCCGAGGCCCCGGCGCGACCCCCGCGACGGCGTGCCGACCAGGTCCCGGGCCCACGTCAGCCAAGAAATCTCGTGAAGAGAAAGTGGAGGTTGATCCGAAGTGTCGGTCAACATCAAGCCCCTCGAGGACCGCATCGTCGTCCAGGCGATCGAAGCCGAGCAGACCACCGCCTCCGGCCTGGTCATCCCGGACACCGCCAAGGAGAAGCCCCAGGAGGGCTCGGTCGTGGCGATCGGCCCCGGTCGCATCGACGACAACGGCAACCGCGTCCCGATCGACGTCGCCATCGGCGACAAGGTCATCTACAGCAAGTACGGCGGCACCGAGGTGAAGTACTCCGGTCAGGAGTACCTCATCCTCTCTGCCCGCGACATCCTCGCCGTCGTTTCCTGATCTCCTCGCCCGGAACGTCATACGGACGGGGCAATCGCTTGCGCCCTCCGTATGACGTCCGGGCGAACCCCTTTCACCCCTTTCCTAGGAGCACATAGATGCCCAAGATCCTGGAGTTCGACGAGAACGCCCGGCGCGCCCTCGAGCGCGGCGTCGACGCCCTCGCCAACGCCGTCAAGGTGACGCTCGGCCCCAAGGGCCGCTACGTCGTCCTCGACAAGAAGTGGGGCGCCCCCACGATCACCAACGACGGGGTGACCGTCGCTCGCGAGATCGAGCTCGACGACCCCTTCGAGAACCTCGGTGCCCAGCTCACCAAGGAGGTGGCCACCAAGACCAACGACGTCGCCGGTGACGGCACCACCACCGCCACCGTGCTCGCCCAGGCCATGGTCCACGAGGGCCTGCGCGCCGTCGCGGCCGGCGCCAACCCGATGGGTCTCAAGCGCGGCATGGACGCTGCGGCCGAGGCCGTCGGCGACGCGCTGCGCGAGGCCGCCCGCGAGGTCGAGTCGCGCGAGGACATGGCGTCCGTCGCCACGATCTCCAGCCGCGACAGCATCATCGGTGACCTGCTCGCCCAGGCCTTCGACAAGGTCGGCAAGGACGGCGTGATCACGGTCGAGGAGTCCAACACCATGGGCACCGAGCTCGAGTTCACCGAGGGCATGCAGTTCGACAAGGGCTACATCTCGGCCTACTTCGTCTCCGACCCGGAGTCGATGGAGTCCGTCCTCGACGACCCGTACATCCTTCTGCACCAGGGCAAGATCTCCTCGATCCAGGAGCTGCTCCCGCTGCTGGAGAAGGTCATCGGGACCGGCAAGCCGCTCTTCATCCTCGCCGAGGACGTCGACGGCGAGGCGCTCTCGACCCTGGTCGTCAACAAGATCCGCGGCACCTTCAACGTCGCCGCCGTCAAGGCCCCGGCCTTCGGTGACCGCCGCAAGGCGATGATGCAGGACATCGCGACCCTCACCGGCGCGCAGGTCGTCGCCCCCGAGGTCGGGCTCAAGCTCGACCAGGTGGGCCTCGAGGTCCTGGGCCAGGCCCGCCGCGTGGTCATCACCAAGGACCACACGACGATCGTCGACGGTGCCGGCGACAGCAGCGCTGTCGAGGGCCGCGTCAACCAGATCAAGGCCGAGATCGAGAACACCGACTCCGACTGGGACCGCGAGAAGCTCCAGGAGCGCCTCGCCAAGCTCGCCGGCGGTGTCTGCGTGATCAAGGTCGGCGCCGCCACCGAGGTGGAGCTCAAGGAGAAGAAGCACCGCATCGAGGACGCCGTCTCCGCGACGCGCGCCGCGATCGAGGAGGGCATCGTCCCCGGCGGTGGCTCCGCGCTCATCCACGCCGTCTCGGTGCTCGACGGCGACCTCGGCCTCACCGGCGACGAGGCCTACGGCGTACGCGTGGTCCGCAAGGCGTGCGACGAGCCGCTGCGCTGGATCGCCGAGAACGGTGGCGTCAACGGCTACGTCGTGACCGCCAAGGTCCGCGAGCTCGGTGTCGGCAACGGCTACAACGCTGCCGACGACACCTACGGCGACCTGGTCGCCCAGGGCGTCCTCGACCCGGTCAAGGTCACCCGCTCGGCGCTCGTCAACGCGACCTCCATCGCCGCGATGCTGCTCACGACGGAGACGCTGATCGTCGAGAAGCCCGAGGACGACGAGTCGGCTGCTGCCGGCGGCGGCCACGGGCACGGCCACGGCCACTGATCCACCCGCTCCACACGACAGGCCCGCACCGGTTCGCCGGTGCGGGCCTGTCGCACGTCCGGCCATCTGCGCCACAGATGTGACGAGCCCGAAACCCGTCGGTCGACGTCCCGAAACAACGCGCGGGCACGCTGGCGACATGTTGTGGAGAGTGCGGACGACGCTGGACGACCGACCCGGTGCCCTGGCCGAGCTGACCACCGCCTGCGGCTCGGCCGGGGTGAACATCCTCGGCCTGCACGTCTTCCCGGGCGTCGACCGGGTGACCGACGAGCTGGTGCTGCGTACGCCCGACGACTGGGACCTCGCCGATCTCGCGAACCTCGTCGAGCGCTCCGGCGGGACCCGCGTCAGCGTGCTCCCGTGCACCGAGGCCGCCCTGGCCGACCAGCCCACCCGCTACGTGCTGGCCGCGCGGACGATCCTCGCCGAGCCCGCCGGCTTCCCCGACGTCGTGGCGCACCTCTTCGACGCCGAGGCGGACCCGTCGGGCTCGGGCCTCGGGCCGCTGATGGACGCCATGGACCTCGAGATCGGTGACGTCGTCGTGCAGCTGCGGCGTACGGCTCCGTTCACCGCTGCCGAGCACGCCCGCGGCACGGCCCTGGCCGAGCTCGTGGCCGACGTCCTCGCCGCCGCGGCGCCCGCGGCCGTGCCGGAGCCGTTGCCGGCCGGCGACCAGGCGCCGGTGTACGACGTCCGCGAGGGCGAGGTGCGCGCCGCGGTGGGCGGCACCGTCGTCGGGTCGGCGACCTGGCGGGCCGACGACGAGCGCGCCTGGCACGTCGAGCTCGCCGTGGATCCTGCGTGGCGACGGCGCGGCATCGGGTCGAAGCTCCTGCTCGAGACGGCGCGAGCCGCGCGGTCGTACGACGTCGACGACATCGTGGTGCGCACGGCCGCGGACAACCCGGCCGTGCTCCCACTGATCCTCGGCACCGGTCTCCGCGGCCGGATCCGGATGGGCGACGACGAGCTCACCGTACGGATCCCGGTGCGGCGCCTCGCGTCGGTCTGAGTCCGTCAGCGGATGATCTCGCCCAGGTGGGTCTCGGCTCCGCTCCTGCCGAACATCGAGTCCAGGCCTCCCGCCGGCTCGTTCCACAGGAACTGGTCTCCCGGAGTCGGGCCGGACCCGACCGCCCAGGCGGAGTGCCCCTCGCTGAGCCGGAGCAGCCGGCCGTCCTCGAAGTCGTAGACGTAGGTGCCGCCGGTCGCCCGGCCGTACGCCACGAGGGACAGGTAGTCGCCGCCCGCGATCAGCTGACCTCCATCGACCCCGTTGTCCTGGATCGTGACGACGGGATCGCCCTCGGTGGTGACCACCTGGATGCGGTCGTCGCGCACGCCGTCCTCGTAGGTGCCGCAGTACTGCGTGAGGGCGATGCGCTCGCCCTCGGCGTCGAAGCCGAGCAGGTTGCACCGTTCGCCGAGCCTCGGGTCGAACGACGTCTCCTCGCCCGACGCCAGGTCGCGCACGTGCACCCGCCCGGCAGCGCCGTTGGCGGAGCCGGTGTAGACCAAGGAACCGTCGCCACTGAAGCCGATCGCTCCGACGCGCAGCCCCTCGTCGCGGACATCGGTGGGGTCGGTGGGCGAGACCGACCACAGGTCGAACGTGTCACCGTCAGCGTTGGCGTCGTCGGCCTCGCCGTCCGGTCCCATCGGCCACCCGCCCTCCGGGATCTGTCCCTGAGTCGCCGGGACCAGCACGTACAGGCGGCCGTCAGGTCCCATGGTCGGCAGCCGGTCGCCCCAGCCCCGTCCCGGCAGGGAGGACCACGAGGTCGTTGACCAGCGTCGTGAGTCCCGGTCGAAGACATGGACCAGGGGGTCGTCGGACGCGCCGTTCGTCGTCCTACCGTCGTCGGGGCTCAGCAGGACCAGCCGGTCCTCGCCCAGCTCCACGGCCCACAGTTGGGCCTGTCCGACGTCCAGCTGCGGCAGCCAGTCCTTCTCTCCGGTCGCGGGGTCCATGAGGGCGAACCGGGGGAAGAGCTGGTCGCGCCGAGGCCCGTCCCGAAAGAGGACCAACCCGTCGTCGGTGACGCCGTCGAAGTACTGGCCGTTGTCGGCGTCGAGGTCGTCGTTGGTGTACGACGTCAGCTCGCGGTAGTCCTGCCCCTCGACGGCCGGCCGGGCATCGGTCAGCCGGATGCTCGGACCGGCGACCTCGGGCACGCCGGCGGCAGCCAGGTCGGCGGGACTGGGGTTGAACCACGACAACGACGCGAGGGTGATCGCGCCCGCGGCCAGCGCCGTACCTCCCACGATCCCGGCGCGGCGTACGCGCACACGGCGCCGCCCGGCACCCAGCAGCGCCTCGACGTCGCCCCGGTCCTGGGGCGGGTGGCTGCTCGCATCGCGCATCAGCTCGCGCAGGTCGTTCACCATGAGACGGCTCCTTCGGCCAGCTCGCCGAACGGCGAGTCCTCGAACATGGACCGGAGCGAGAACAGTGCGCGGGAGGTCTGGCTCTTGACCGTGCCCTCCGTGCAGCCGAGCAGGGCGGCGGTGTCGGCGACCGACAGGTCCTCGAAGTAGCGCAGCACCACGCACGCCCGCTGCCGTGGCGGCAGGTCGGCGAGCACCGACATCAGCGCCGCTCGGGTCGACACCGCGGTCGCCACGTCCTCGTCGGATGCCACCGTGGGGTCGGCCGCCCGCGGACGCTCGGTGCTCGAGCGCCGCCGTACGTGGTCGAGGTAAGCACTGACCACCGCCTTGCGCGCATAGGCGAGCTCGCCGCCGTTGCGCTCCAGCCGCGGCCACCGGACGTACACCCGGACCAGGCCTTCTTGCACGAAGTCGGACGCCTGGTCCCAGTCGCCGCACAGCAGGTACGCCGTGCGCCGCAGCCGGTCGCGTGCCGATTGCGCGAACTCGACGAACGCCGCCTCGTCACGCATGTTCTTGCTCCATGTACGTCCGAACGGGATGAGGGCCCCCGGAGGTTGCATGGGGGCGCCGCATCACCGGCCCCAGATCGTCCGGTACGGCGTCGTGCAGTCGACGTCGACCTTGACCGGGTCGACCGAGTTGAGGTGGTAGATCCGGTAGCGGTCGCACGCGGTCACGACGAACTCGTACTTGCGGATCAGCGAGCTCTCGATGGGCCGGGTGCCGAGTTCGCTCCACGTGTTGATGTAGCTCGCCTCGACGAACCACGTCGGCGGGTTGTTGCCGGTGAGCACCGAGCGGAGGTCGTCGAGGCCGGGGTCGAGGGTCCGCATCGGCAGCGACCAGAGATAGGGGTACGGCGATGCAGCGTGCGTCGACCACTGGATGTCGGCGCGGCCTCCGTAGACGAGGACCCGGTCGCCGGGCTGGGCGATCGCGTCGAGCGCCTCGCCCGTGCGCACCTCGACGGGCACCCGTCCGCCGACCCACGCGCCGGTCCACCCCACGAGCGCCACCACGCTGGACGCGACGACGAAGGCGATGGCGGCGGGGTTGACGCGGTCGCGGGTGCCGCGCACGCGGTCGTTGCTGAGCAGCAGGGCGAGAGCCAGCGCCAGCGGCGGGACCAGGACGAAGAGGTAGGGCATCCAGTAGCTGCCGCTGACCGCGACCCCGACCAGGTCGACCCCGAGCATCACCACGACGGCCACCACCGGCACGGCGTCGAGGCGCAGCATGCCGGGGAGCTGGGCGAGGAAGCAGACCACCAGGAGGAGCATCCCGACGCCGATGAAGACGAGCAGGAGCACCCAGATCCGGCCGGTCGCGCCCTCGGCGTTCTGCGTCGCGATGATCCGGCTGGCGTCGGAGCGGAAGCTGACGGAGACGTACCAGAGCGCCTCGAGGCGTACGCCGGCCACGAGTGCCCAGACCACGACGGCCGCCACCGGCACCGCCGCGCCGGCGATCGCTGCGAGCGCGCACCGGGAGGTCGCCCGCCACGGGAGCTGCCGGGCGAGGACCGACCCGACGAGCAGGACGCCGCCGAACACCAGCCCGCCCACGATGCTCTGCTTGAGGCCGACGGCGAGCATCGCGAGGAATCCCGCCCAGAAGGCGTCCGCGGGGGACATCCGGCGTACGGCCCGCAGCGACAGCCAGCACGAGGCCATCACGAGCGGGATGCCGAGGAGCTCGCCCTTGACGGCCACCGGGTCGATCTGGGCGTTGGAGACCAGCCCCGCGGTCGCGACCGCGACCCATGCGGTGGTCCGGCGCACGGCGGCGGGGTCGACCAGGCCCGCGCGACGGGCGATCTCCCGAGTGGCCGCCGCGGCCGCGAGCACCAGGAGTGCGCAGCCCACCGCGCCGACCAGTCGGTGGGTGTACGCGCCGCCGACGGCGTCGGTCGCCTGCATCAGCCAGATGATCGGGGGCGGGCGGTCCACGAAGTAGTGGCCGTAGACCGAGTCGGCCTCGGGCCGCCACGCGCGGGCGACCAGCAGGAACCCCGCCTCGTCGGGTCGCAGCGGCCACAGCAGGGAGGGGAACCGGGCGACGAAGGCGACGACGGCCGAGAGCCAGACGACCCGCGACATCCCCATGGCGACACTGTCTCAGAGCACCCGCAACGCGCCCGTAGAATGAGCGCGTGGAGATCCCCGAGAAGTTTGCTGCGCTGGGCCTCACCTACGACGACGTGCTGCTGCTGCCGGGGGAGTCGGACCTCGCGCCCAGCGACATCGACACCACCACGCGCCTGACACGCGAGATCTCGATCCGGGTGCCGCTGATCAGTGCGGCGATGGACACGGTCACCGAGTCGCGGATGGCGATCGCGATGGCGCGCGAGGGCGGCATCGGCGTGCTGCACCGCAACCTCTCGATCGAGGACCAGGCCCGCCAGGTCGACCTCGTCAAGCGCACCCAGACCGGGATCATCTCCAACCCCGTCACGATCGGCCCCGACGCGACGCTCGAGGACCTCGACCGGCTCTGCGGCGAGTACCGGGTCTCCGGCCTCCCCGTCGTCGACGTCGACAACCACCTGCTCGGCATCATCACCAACCGCGACCTGCGCTTCACGCCGGTTGCCGAGTGGGCGACCACCAAGGTCACCGAGGTGATGACGAGCGAGGGGCTGATCACCGGCGCCATCGGCATCTCCCGCGAGGACGCGACCACCCTGCTGCGGGCCCACAAGCGCGAGCGGCTGCCGCTCATCGACGACGAGGGGCGTCTCGGCGGGCTGATCACCGTCAAGGACTTCGTCAAGGGTGAGCAGTTCCCCCACGCCTCGTACGACGCCGACGGCCGACTGCTCGTCGGCGCGGCCATCGGCTACTTCGGCGACGCCTGGGAGCGGGCCACGACGCTGGTCGAGGCCGGCGTCGACGTCCTGGTCGCCGACACCGCGCACGGCCACGTCCACCTGCTGCTCGACATGGTCAAGCGGCTCAAGACCGACCCCGCCACGAAGCACGTCCAGGTCATCGGCGGCAACGTCGCGACCCGCGAGGGCGCGCAGGCGTTCGTCGATGCGGGCGCCGACGCGGTCAAGGTCGGCGTCGGACCCGGCTCTATCTGCACCACCCGCGTCGTCACCGGGGTCGGCGTGCCGCAGGTGACCGCGGTCTACGAGGCGTCGCTGGCCACGAAGCCGGCCGGCGTCCCGCTGATCGCCGACGGCGGCATGAAGCACTCCGGCGAGATCGCCAAGGCGCTGGTCGCCGGCGCCGACGCCGTGATGGTCGGCTCGATGCTGGCCGGGTGCGAGGAGTCGCCCGGCGACGTCGTCTTCGTCAACGGCAAGCAGTTCAAGTCCTACCGCGGGATGGGCTCGCTCGGCGCGATGAGCAGCCGCGGCAAGAAGTCGTACTCCAAGGACCGCTACTTCCAGGCCGAGGTCGCCAGTGACGACAAGATCGTCCCGGAGGGCATCGAGGGCCAGGTCGCCTACCGCGGCCCGCTGTCCGCGGTCGCCCACCAGCTCGTCGGCGGGCTCAACCAGTCGATGTTCTACGTCGGCGCCCGCACCATCCCCGAGCTGCAGGACAAGGGCCGGTTCGTCCGGATCACGTCGGCCTCGCTCAAGGAGAGCCACCCCCACGGCGTCCAGATGACCGTCGAGGCGCCCAACTACTCCGGCAGCTGACGCCGCGACGTCAGGGCGTGAAGCCTGCCCGGGTCTGGGACGACACTCCGGCGAGGGCAGACGCGGGGCGGGTCAACAGGCGGGCGCGCGCCTGTCCGGCCACCACGAACATCCCGGCGTTGTGCCGGGTGACCAGTCCGGGAGACCGTGTCGGGTCGTGCTCGGCCCGGAGATCGACCGATACCCGGGCGCGCTGGCCCGGCACGGCGGCACGGACGACGACCCTGCCGCTCACGTCGACGACGGCGACATGCAGTCGCCCCGAGAGCTCGCCGACCGCCGGTGAGGCGTACGGCGACCACTCGCCGTCGAGCAGCTCAGGTCGGGTCCACCGGCGATCGTCGAGCGTACGGACTCCGAGCCGGCCGTCGGCGCCGACCTGGTGCAGGTAGGTCGTGCCGCCGGCCACGGTGAGCGCGGGGGTCGAGGTGATCGACCCGGTGGCTCCCCGGAGGCGCACGAGGCGTCCGCTCTCCAGGGGCTTGGCGTACGTCGTCCCGGCGCGGCCGACCGCCACGATCCACGTACGGCCGTCGCTGTCAGCGCCGAGGACGGGGGCGGTGTGCGTGGCCCACGAGCTCGGCCTGCCGACCCGGACGGGACGGCTCCACCGGCCACTGACCGCGAAGCGACGGGTGGTGAGGGTGCCGGTCGACGAGACGGTCGCGAGCACAGGGCGTCCCGAGCGGGTCAGGGCGAGGGAGGGGCTCGCGGTCGGGGCGGATGCCCCGACGTCGCGCAGGCGCAGCCGGCCCTCGCGCAGCCGGCCGGCCAGGACCCGCCCGTCGCGAGTGGTGGCGGCCAGCCAGGGCATCCCCGACCGGTCGAGCGCGAGCGCGGGCGCCGCCAACGGCGAGAAGGTGCGGCGCGGACCGGCGACCCGGAGGGGCCGTCCGGGTCGCGAGAGCCAGAGGGTGCCCCGGTCGTCGACGCGGGCCGTCGACGACTCGCCCAGCCTGTCGGGGACGGACACGATCGGGCGGTCCGACCCGAGCAGCGGCGACGGCGCGACGTCGCCGACGTGCAGGTAGCGGAAGTCGCCGACCGGGACCGTACGGCTGCCGTAGCCCCCGGGCACGGAGTGGTTGTACTCCTCGATGGTCACCGTGCCGGGTCCGATGGCGCTCACCCAGGCGACGTGGCCGGCGCGGCCCTCGTCGGACTGTGCGACCGCGCCGATCGCCGGCACGTCGTCGACCCGGATGCCCACGGCCCGGGCGGCCTCGTCCCAGGCACGCGCGTCACCCCAGTGCTGTCCGAGGTAGGAGTTGCTGAAGGCCACGCCGCCCCGCTCGCGGAGGCGCCACGCGGCGAAGCTCGTGCAGTTGCGCAGCACGAACCCCCACGAGTCGCCGATCGAGCCGTTGATCGACCACACCCGGCTCGCGCACGTCGGGCGCGGCCCGCGCGGGTCGTACGTGTGGCCCGTCACCGGGTCGAACACCGGCGGTGGCGGGGGAGGGGGCGGTGCCGGTGGCTCGACGGGAGCGGGCGGTTCGCCGGGCTTCGGCGGGGCCGGTGTCGGTGTCGGTGTCGGCGGGGGCGTGGGCTCGACGATCGGTGCCTGCGGCACGATCGGGCACTGTCCCTGCCACGCCCACGGGTAGTCGTCGGAGGCCTGGGCGGCGGGCGCGACCACGCCGAGCAGCCCGCCTGCGATGCAGACGGCCGCCAGGGCGCGCGCGACCAGACCTGTGTTCCCCACCCGGTCACGGTAGGGAGGAGTCCAGGCGTGCGTGGAGCTTTCGCGAATCTGTTCACGAGCCGTTTGCGACGCTCACTGCCACGGCGCCAGCAGGCGGGCGAGCGTCTCGCGGTCGTGCAGGCCATCGGTCGGGCGCGGCCGGTCCGGCGTCGAAGGTCCTGCCGCGTCCAGGACCCGGCGCACGTCCGCAGCCACCTCGGGGGACAGCACGCGTCGATCGTCGTCGAGCAGAGCGGTCGCCCGCAGGAAGACGCGGAACAGGTCGGCGTCCAGCCCGGCCGCCCGCTCGAGCTCCGCGGCCGTGAACGCGTGATCCTCAGGGATCTCGACGGCGGGCGCGTTGGAGGGGATGGAGCGTCCGGCGAGGCCGGCGCTCAGCTGCCGGGAGGCCGTCACGTCGGTGGCCGCGCACTCCCGGTAGACCACCGCCAGGACGCGGTCCCGCCACGCCTCGAAGGCCAGCGCGACGTCGTCCTTGTCCTCGTGGGCGGCCAACACGTCGGCGAGGTGCCCGGCTGCCATCAGCCCCATCGAGACGCCGCGGCCGCGGGTCGGATTCGTGGTCGCAAGAGCGTCCCCGAGCTGCGACAGACCCCGGACCACGGGCTCGCCGTCGGCGACCAGGCTCCGCATCCGGTTGTCGAAGGCGCCGAGGCAGAAGACGTCCGTGGTCGGCTCCAGCACCTCGCGCCAGGCGGCGAAGGCGTCGTTGGCGCCGAGCACGGCGTCGTACGCCCCGGCGTGGCGCAGCGTCTTGAGGACCGGGTCGTCGTCATGCGCGGCGAGGGCGACCATGGCTGTGCCGCTGTCACCGAGGAACATGAGCTGCACGTGACAGGCGAACCGGTGGACGTCGGCGAACCCGACGTTGAGCGGGGGTCGCCCGCCAGTGACGCGGTAGTGCCGGCTGTAGTAGCGCGCGATGCTCTCGTCGTGGCGCTCGGGCTGGACGATGCCGGCCGCACGGAGCCATCCGGACACGGGTGAGCGCCGTCCTCCGGCGTCCACGACCAGATCACCGGTCATCGCGCTGCCGTCGGCCAGTCCCAGGCCGAGCACCCGGGGCAGGGCCTTCCCGCTCCCGAGGACGAGCCCGGTGGCCCGCGCCTCCACGAGTCGGACCGCGGAGCGGTCGAGTGCCCGGGCCAGCGCCCGGTCGGTGACGTGGCGCCGCATCCGCGCAGAGGTGACGTCGTCGTCGCCCGGTCGACCTCCGTCGTGAAGGGAAGGAGGCACCATGGCGGCAAGCGGCACCTCCTCGACCCCGGCGTCGAGCAGCGCGGCCCAGACGTCGGGCAGCCGGGTGGTGAGCTCGACGCGGGTGCGGGACATGAAGCCGTGGGCGTGGACCGCGTGCGGGGCACCGGCTCGGTGGGTCACGTCGTCGTCACGCAGGCGGCTGTGCTCGGCGTCGACGACCGTGACCTGCCATCCGGAGCGTTCCAGCAGCAGGGCAGTCGCGGCGCCGATCATCGAGCCTCCGAGCACGACGGCGTGCGGCACGCGCGCACCGTAACCCCGTACAGGTTCTCGCGGGAACGGGCAGTCTGGGCGGTCCAGCCCAGCCGATACGCTGCCCAGGTGACCGAGATCGAGATCGGCCGTGCCAAGCGCGGTCGCCGCGCCTACTCCTTCGACGACATCGCGATCGTGCCCTCGCGGCGCACCCGCGACCCCGAGGAGGTCAGCACCGCCTGGCAGATCGACGCCTACCGCTTCGACATCCCGGTCCTCGCCGCACCGATGGACTCGGTGATGTCGCCGTCGACCGCGATCGCGCTCGGCCAGATGGGCGGCCTGGGCGTCCTCAACCTCGAGGGACTCTGGACGAGGTACGACGACCCGACGGGGCTGCTCGAGGAGGTCGCGGGCCTCCAGGGCTCCGACGCCACGCGCCGGATGCAGGAGATCTACACCGAGCCGATCAAGCCCGAGCTCATCACGGCCCGCCTCAAGGAGGTGCGCGCCGCCGGCGTGACGGTGGCCGGCTCGCTGTCGCCGCAGCGCACCAAGGAGCACGTCAAGGCCGTCGTCGACGCGGGCGTCGACATGTTCATCATCCGCGGCACCACCGTGAGCGCCGAGCACGTCAGCAGCCAGTCCGAGCCGCTGAACCTCAAGGAGTTCATCTACGAGCTCGACGTCCCCGTGATCGTCGGCGGGTGCGCGACCTACCAGGCCGCGCTGCACCTGATGCGTACGGGCGCCGCCGGCGTGCTGGTCGGCTTCGGGGGCGGGGCCGCCCACACGACGCGCACCGTCCTCGGCGTCGCGGTCCCGATGGCCAGTGCGGTGGCCGACGTCGCCGCCGCCCGCCGCGACTACCTCGACGAGTCGGGCGGTCGCTACGTCCACGTCATCGCCGACGGCTCGATCGGCAGCTCGGGCGACATCGCCAAGGCGATCGCCTGCGGTGCCGACGCCGTGATGATCGGCTCGCCGCTGGCGCGGGCCACCGAGGCCCCCGGCCGCGGCTACCACTGGGGGAGCGAGGCCACCCACGCCCAGCTGCCCCGCGGCGAGCGGGTCGGCTTCGACCCGGTCGGGTCGCTGGAGGAGATCATGTTCGGCCCGTCCCGCGTCGCCGACGGCACGATGAACCTGATCGGCGCCCTCAGGCGCGCGATGGCCACCACCGGCTACACAGAGCTCAAGGAGTTCCAGCGCATCGAGGTCGTGGTGCAGGCATGACGATCGCCAGGGCCCTCGACGCCGACCAGCGCGCCGACGCGCTCGAGCAGCTCGGGGCCGGTGAGCTCGACGTCCTCGTCGTCGGCGGCGGCATCGTCGGCGTCGGTGCGGCCCTCGACGCGGTGACCCGCGGCCTCAGGGTCGGGCTGGTGGAGCAGCGCGACCTCGCCTCCGGGACGTCGTCGCGCTCGTCCAAGCTGGTCCACGGCGGCCTGCGGTACCTGGAGATGTTCGACTTCGCGCTGGTCAAGGAGGCGCTCGAGGAGCGCGGCCTGCTGCTCACGCGGCTCGCGCCCCACCTCGTACGACCGGTCCCGTTCCTCTACCCGCTCCAGCACGCGTGGGAGCGCCCCTACGTCGGCGCCGGGGTCGCGCTCTACGACGGCATGGCGATGACCGGCAAGTACGACATGGGCGTGCCGAAGCACAAGCACATCTTCCGCAAGCAGCTGGCGCGGATGGCGCCCGACATCAGGACCGACGACCTGCACGGCGCGATCCGCTACTACGACTGTCAGGTCGACGACGCCCGGCTCGTGATGACGATCGCCCGTACGGCCGCCAACAACGGCGCCCACGTCGCGACGCGCACCAAGGTCACCGCCTTCCTGCGCGAGGGCGACCGCGTCGTCGGTGCACGCGTACGCGACCTCGAGGGCGATCGCGACATCGAGGTCCGGGCCAAGGTGGTCATCAACGCCGCCGGCGTCTGGACCGACGAGGTGCAGGACCTCATCGGCGGCCAGGCGCAGCTCGACGTCGACGCCAGCAAGGGCATCCACATCGTCGTGCCCAAGGACCGGATCCGCTCCGAGTGCGGCTTCATCACCAAGACCGAGAAGTCCGTGCTCTTCGTCATCCCGTGGGACCAGTTCTGGATCATCGGGACCACGGACACCCCGTGGGACCTCGACCTGGCCCACCCGGCGGCGAGCCGGGCCGACATCGACTACGTCCTCGGCCACGTGAACCGGTTGCTCAAGGACCCGCTCGACCAGCGCGACGTCGTCGGCGTGTACGCCGGGCTCCGGCCGCTCCTCAAGCCGATGCGCAAGGAGGGCGAGATGGGGGAGACCACCAAGCTCTCCCGCGAGCACACGGTCGCCAACCCCGTGCCTGGCCTCGTGCTGGTGGCCGGCGGCAAGCTGACGACGTACCGCGTGATGGCCCGCGACGCCGTCGACCACGCGCTCAGTCGCTCGGAGGGCGCCTTCGACCCGATACCTCAGTCCATCACCGACCGCGTTCCGCTGATGGGCGCGTGGGGCTTCGAGGCGCGCAGCAACCAGCGGGTCGCGCTCAGCCGCTCGTCGGGCATCGACATCGGCATGGTCGACCACCTGCTCGGCCGCTACGGCGGGCTCGTCGACGAGGTGCTCGCGCTGGTGCACGAGCGACCCGACCTGGCCGAGCCGCTGCCCGGCGCCGAGCACTACCTGCAGGTGGAGGTGCTCTATGCCGTCACCCACGAGGGGGCGCGCCACCTCGACGACGTCCTGGCCCGGCGGACGCGTGTGTCGATCGAGACCTTCGACCGCGGCATCGCCGCCGCCCGCCCGGCCGCCGAGCTGATGGCCGAGGCCCTCGGCTGGGACGGGGCGCAGCTCGAGGACGAGGTCGACCACTACCTCCGGCGGGTCGAGGCCGAGCGGCAGAGCCAGCTGATGCCGACCGACCAGGAGGCCGACGAGGCCCGGGTCAAGGCGCCCGACATCGTCTGAGCGAGCCGTTTGACAAATGTCACAGTAGTGTCAAATGCCGGGATGAAGTGACCAACCAGTAGCAAGGCCGTCGGGGGCGACCTACGCTGCGAGGATGAGCGAGCAGACCCCCGCATCAGGTCCCATCGTCGACGGTCCCGCCGACCCCGAGCACGACGCCACCGCGGCCTACGGCCTCGACCGGTCGTACGTCGCCGCGCTCACGCGCCGCATCGTCAGCACGACGGGGGAGACGCACGCCGTCTCGTCGCCGATCGGCGGCACCCCGCTCGCCCACGTCCCGCAGTCGGGACCGGCCGACGTCGCCGAGGCGTTCGCCCGCGCCCGCCACGCCCAGGCCGCGTGGGCCGCGACGTCCGTCGACGAGCGCGCCGCCACGCTCCTGCGCCTGCACGACATCCTCCTCGACCGCCAGGCCGAGCTCATCGACCTCGTCGTGTGGGAGTCGGGCAAGGCCCGCAAGGACGCCTACCTCGAGGTCGCGCACCTCGCGCTCACCGCGCGCTACTACGCCCGTACGGCCCACGAGCACCTCGACGCCCGACGCGTCGGCGGCATGTTCCCGGTGCTCACCCGCGCCGAGGTGCACCGCGCGCCGAAGGGCGTCGTCGGCATCATCTCGCCCTGGAACTACCCGCTCACGATGGCGCTGTGCGACGGCCTCCCGGCCCTCCTCGCCGGCAACGCCGTCGTCGCCAAGCCCGACGCCCAGACCATGCTGACCGCCCTGCTGGCAGCGACGCTGCTCGACGACGCCGGCTTCCCGCCCGAGCTCTGGCAGGTCGTCGCCGGTCCCGGCCCCGAGGTCGGCGGCGCGATCGTGGCCGAGGCCGACTACGTCTGCTTCACCGGCTCGACCGCGACCGGGCGCGTCATCGCGCGCCAGTGCGCCGAGCGCCTGATCGGCTGCTCGCTCGAGCTCGGCGGCAAGAACCCGATGCTGGTGCTGCGCGACGCCGACGTGCACCGCGCGGCCGAGGGCGCCGTACGCGGTGTCTTCTCCAACGCCGGCCAGCTCTGCGTCTCGATGGAGCGGCTCTTCGTCGCCGACCAGGTCTACGACCGCTTCGTCGACGCCTTCGTCTCCCGCACGCAGGCGATGACGCTGGGCGCGAGCCAGGACTGGAGCGTCGACATGGGTTCGCTCATCTCGCAGGCCCAGCTCGACACCGTGACCCGCCACGTCGAGGACGCCGTCGCCAAGGGCGCGCGGGTGCTCACCGGCGGCCGGGCGCGTCCCGACCTCGGCCCGTTCGTCTTCGAGCCGACGATCCTCGAGGGCGTCTCGGCCGACATGGAGTGCTTCGGCAAGGAGACCTTCGGCCCGGTCGTCGCGCTCCACCGCTTCCACAGCGAGGACGAGGCCGTCGAGCGCGCCAACGACGGGGCGTACGGCCTCAACGCGTCGGTCTACACCCGCGACGGCGCCCGCGGCCGGGCCGTCGCGCGCCGGATCAAGGCCGGCACGGTCAACGTCAACGAGGCCTACGGCGCCACCTTCGGCTCGCTCGGCGCGCCGATGGGCGGGATGCGCGAGTCGGGGATGGGCCGGCGCCAGGGCGCCGAGGGCATCCACCGCTACACCGAGGCGCAGTCCGTCGCGACGCAGCGGGTGGTGCCGATCGCACCGATGTTCGGCATGTCGGAGGAGACCAACGCCAAGGTCATGACCGCCGCGCTGCGCGTGCTCAACAAGCTGGGCAGGGCATGAGCACTGCCCAGAAAATCCAACACTACGACGTCCTGGTGATCGGGTCGGGCTTCGGCGGCTCCGTCACCGCGCTCCGGCTGACAGAGAAGGGCTACGACGTCGGCGTGCTCGAGGCCGGCGCGCGGTTCGAGGACGGCGACTTCCCGGCCACCTCGTTCGACGCCAAGCGGTTCCTCTTCGCGCCCTCGCTGGGGATGTACGGCATCCAGCGCATCGACATGGTGAAGGACTGCCTGATCCTCGCCGGCGCCGGCGTCGGCGGTGGGTCGCTGGTGTACGCGAACACGCTCTACGAGCCGCTCGACGCCTTCTATCGGGACCCCTCCTGGTCGCACATCACCGACTGGAAGAGCGAGCTTGCGCCCTACTACGACCAGGCCAAGCGGATGCTCGGCGTCGTCGAGAACCCGCGGCACACGCCGTCCGACGAGGTGATGAAGCAGGTCGCCGAGGACATGGGAGTCGGCCACACGTTCCACCCGACGCCGGTGGGCGTCTTCTTCGGCGGCCCCGACGCGCAGGGCGGCGAGGAGATCGCGGACCCGTTCTTCGGCGGCGCCGGACCGGCCCGCAACGCCTGCCTCAACTGCGGCGAGTGCATGACGGGGTGCCGCCACAACGCCAAGAACACCCTCGTCAAGAACTACCTCCACCTCGCCGAGCAGGCCGGAGCGGTCGTCCATCCGCTGACCACGGTGACGCGCGTATGCCCCCGCGACGGCGGCGGCTACGAGGTGACCACGCGCTGGACGAAGGCCAAGCTGTCGCGCCTGACCGGGAAGCAGTCGGCCGTCAAGGTGTTCACCGCCGACCAGGTCGTGTTCTCTGCCGCCGCGCTCGGCACGCAGAAGCTGCTCCACCAGCTGAAGGCCGAGGGCCACCTGCCCCGCATCAGCGACCGGCTCGGGGTGCTGACCCGCACCAACTCCGAGGCGATCTTGGGAGCGCTCGCGCCCGCCGGCTCCACCGACTTCACCGAGGGCGTGGCGATCACCTCGTCGTGGCACCCCGACGACGTCACCCACATCGAGCCGGTGCGCTACGGCAAGGGCTCCAACGCGATGGCGCTGATGCAGACCGTGCTCGCCGACGACACCCCAGGCACTTCGCGGTTGAAGACCTGGGCGCGGGAGCTGTGGAAGCAGCGCCGCACCGCCCTCGACCTCTACGACTTCAAGCACTGGTCGGAGCGCACCGTCATCGCGCTGGTGATGCAGACGCTCGACAACTCGATCACCACGAAGTGGGTCAAGAGCCGCTTCGGGTGGCGGATGACCAGCGAGCAGGGCCACGGCCTGCCCAACCCGACGTACATCCCGATCGCGTACGAGGCCACGCGCCGGATGGCCGACGCGCTCGGCGGCACCGCCGGCGGCAACGTCGGCGAGGTCTTCAACCGACCGCTGACCGCGCACTTCATCGGCGGCTGCACGATCGGCGACTCGGCCACCACCGGAGTCGTCGACCCGTGGCAGCGGCTGTTCGGCCACGAGGGGCTCCACGTCGTCGACGGCTCCGCGGTGTCGGCCAACCTCGGGGTCAACCCGTCGCTGACGATCACGGCGCAGGCCGAGCGGGCGATGGCGTTCTGGCCCAACAAGGGCGAGGCCGACCCCCGGCCCGAGCTCGGCGCGACGTACCGCCTGCTCGCACCGGTGGAGCCGAAGAACCCGGTCGTGCCCGAGGCAGCGCCGGGTGCGCTGCGGCTGCCGATCGTCGGAGTCAGCTGACCGGCTCGCCTCGCTCGTCGATTTACTTTCGTCCCGCCCGTAACCACCCCCGCGAGAGGTCGTTGGCCTGTGTGAGGGCTCCGGCAAGTCATGCTCCCTCCCAAGGGCCGGATCCCTCGCTCTCGGCACTGGACGTTCAGTGGCGGGGACACAAGTCTCAGGGCCCGGTCACCCTCCCTCCCCGATCGGGCCCTGGGACGATTTCGGGGCAGCGCCGTCGATAGACTCCGCGCGTGACGCAGCCTGCAGAGCACGACCTGGTCCTCGTCGTCGACTTCGGGGCGCAGTACGCCCAGCTCATCGCCCGCCGGGTCCGCGAGGCGAGGGTCTACTCCGAGATCGTGCCGCACACGATGCCGGTCGCCGACATGCTCGCGCGCCAGCCGAAGGCGATCATCCTGTCCGGCGGCCCGTCCAGCGTGTACGCCGACGGCGCACCCGGCATCGACGACGCCGTGTTCACGGCCGGGGTCCCCGTCTTCGGCATGTGCTACGGCTTCCAGCTGATGGCCAAGGGCCTCGGCGGCGAGGTCGCCCACACCGGCGCGCGCGAGTACGGACGTACGCCCGTCGTCGTCTCTGAGCCGGGCACCCTGCTCGACGGCATCCCCGCCGAGCACAAGGTGTGGATGTCGCACGGCGACTCGGTCGCCCGGGCGCCCGAGGGCTTCACCGTCCTGGCCTCCACCGCGGACACGCCCGTTGCGGCCTTCGAGGACGTGGCCCGCGGCCTGGCCGGCGTGCAGTGGCACCCCGAGGTGCTGCACTCCGAGCACGGCCAGAAGGTGCTCGAGCACTTCCTGCACCACATTGCCGGCGCCCGCCAGACCTGGACGATGCTCAACATCGCCGAGGAGCAGATCGAGCGCGTCCGCGAGCAGATCGGCGACAGCGGCCTGGCGATCTGCGGGCTGTCCGGTGGCGTCGACTCGGCTGTCGCCGCCGCGATCGTGCAGCGCGCGATCGGCGACCGGCTGCACTGCGTCTTCGTCGACCACGGCCTGCTCCGCGAGGGCGAGGCCGAGCAGGTCGAGCGCGACTTCGTCGCCGCGACCGGGGTCAACCTGCACGTGTACGACGCCCGCGAGACGTTCCTCGCCGCGCTCGCCGGGGTGACCGACCCCGAGGAGAAGCGCAAGGTCATCGGCCGCGAGTTCATCCGCGCGTTCGAGGCCGCCGAGGTGCAGGTCCTCGGCGAGGCCGCCGGCTCCGGCGAGAAGGTCGGCTTCCTGGTGCAGGGCACGCTCTACCCCGACGTCGTCGAGTCCGGCGGCGGTGCCGGCACCTCCAACATCAAGTCCCACCACAACGTCGGCGGCCTGCCCGACGACCTCGAGTTCGCGCTCGTCGAGCCGCTGCGCACGCTCTTCAAGGACGAGGTCCGCCTCGTCGGGGAACAGCTGGGTCTTCCCGCGGACATCGTGTGGCGCCAACCGTTCCCCGGACCGGGCCTCGGCATCCGCATCATCGGCGAGGTCACGGCCGACCGCCTCGACATCCTGCGCCGCGCCGACGCGATCGCCCGCCAGGAGCTGACCCGCGCCGGGCTGGACCGCGAGATCTGGCAGATGCCGGTCGTGCTGCTCGCCGACGTCCGCTCCGTCGGCGTGCAGGGCGACGGCCGCACGTACGGCCACCCGATCGTCATCCGGCCGGTCACCTCCGAGGACGCGATGACCGCCGACTGGGCACGCCTGCCCTACGAGGTGATGGAGCGGATCTCCACGCGCATCACCAACGAGGTCGCCGAGGTCAACCGGGTCACCGTCGACATCACCTCGAAGCCGCCGGGCACCATCGAGTGGGAGTGAGCCGCGCATTCTGACCTGCGGTTTCTGCGGCCGCCATCGGCGAGGTTGTTGAGCGTCTAGGTTACTCCGAATCCGGATAGAGGCGGGGGATCATCGATAGTGTCCGTCATTGTGACCGGGGACAGCACGATCGTTGATGACCGTTCGAACAGCACGAAGAGGGGCTTGCCCACGCTGCCAGAGCCCGGTCAAGTGGTCGAGGCTCGCGGTTCTACGTGGGCCGTCGCTAACGTGCAGCCTCAAGGCCTGCCACGCAGCCCGGCCGACGAGTCCTCGGCACAGCTCTCGCACGTCGTCGACCTCCAGTCGCTCGACGAGGACCGACTCGGTGAGCAGCTCTCCGTGGTCTGGGAGCTGGAGGTTGGGCACACCGTTTCTCCGCCTCAGGGCCTCCCGGACGTCATCTATGCCGAGGCGTTCGACGACCCGACGACACTTGCTGGCTTCGTGGACGCGATGCGCTGGGGAGCTGTTACATCGGCCGACCCGAACCGCTATCAAGCCCCGTTCTGGTCAGGCGTGAACGTCGAGGCGTACCAGCTCGAGCCCCTTCGTCGCGCCCTCGGTGCCCCTCGCACCAACCTCTTGCTCGCCGACGACGTGGGCCTCGGCAAGACCATTGAGGCTGGACTGGTGATCCAGGAGCTGTTCCTGAGGCATCGGGCCCGCACTGCAGTGGTCGTCTGTCCGCCGAGCCTCGCACTAAAGTGGCAGGACGAGATGCGGGAGAAGTTCGGTCTGGACTTCACGATCGTCAACAGCGAGCTGATGGCACAGGTTCGCCGGACCCACGGTCTTCACGCCAACCCGTTCCAGCTGTTCCCGCGTGTGATCGTGAGCATGGCGTGGTTGCCGCAGGTGCGCGCTCAGCGGCTGCTGCGCGACGTCTACGCGCAGGCCACCAACCCGAAGACCGGTAAGCGGTTCGCCTTCGACGTTCTGGTGGTTGACGAGGCGCACCATGTCGCTCCGTCCAGCCCTTCAGCCGCCGGGGCGGTACGTGGGTACGCCGTGGACACTCAGCGGACTGTGGCCGTGAGGCAACTGGCCGACAAGTGCGAGCACCGCCTGTTCCTGAGCGCGACCCCGCACAACGGCCACCCCGAGTCGTTCACCGCGCTGATGGAAATGATCGATCCTCGCCGGTTCTCCCGTGGAGCGCTCCTGGATTCCAAGGCGCTCAAGGACGTGACGGTCCGTCGCCTCAAGACCGACCTACCTGGCAAGGGCTTCAAGAAGCGCACCGTCAGCGCACTCGGCTTCACCCCATCGGACGCCGAGCAGGAGTCGTTCTCGTTACTGGATGACATCGTCATCAAGAGTGCGAAGCAGAACGGCACCAAGCCGACAGGCGACATCGTGACCATGCTCCTAAAGAAGCGTTTCCTGTCCAGTCCGTTCGCGTTCGGCATGACTCTGAGCCACTACCTGTCCTCCAAGGCTGGGCGTGGCTTGTCGGACGACGACTACGACGACGTCTTCGGTGAAGGCCAGGCCGACGAGGAAGAGGGCCTATGGGACCAGGATGAGGGAGAACGACTGCGCGAGTCCAAGGGCTCCGATCCCTTGGTCGCGGCCGAGCCCGGCCAGCTTGAATCACTCATGGAGTGGGGTCTGAGTTACGAGAGTCGCGCAGACTCCCGCCTCGACCGTCTGATGGACTTCCTCGATGCAGTATGTCGCCCGGACGGCAGGAACTGGTCCAACGAGCGCGTCGTGATCTTCACGGAGTACGCCCACACCGTCGACTGGCTGACCCGCGTAATACGCCAACGCGGCTACGTCGAAGAGCGCCTTGCTGTGATCCAGGGCTCGACCAAGCCCGAGGACCGCGAGTACATTCGCTCGCAGTTCACAGCCGACCCAGCCCTGGAGCCCGTCCGCGTCCTGCTCGCTACTGACGCTGCGGGCGAGGGCATCGACCTCCAGACCCACTGCCACCGGCTGGTGAACTTCGACATCCCCTTCAACCCGTCTCGATTGGAGCAACGGATCGGGCGCATCGATCGCTACGGTCAGACTGATGAGCCTCAGATCTTCCACTTCGTCCCGGCGGCCGGGGCATCGACCTACGCCGCCGATGTCGACTTCATGTCGCGCATTGCACGCAAGATCGCCCAGGTTGAGTACGACCTTGGCTCCGCCAACCAGGTTGTCGGCGAGGAGATCCAGACACACTTCGCCCGTCGCACCCCTGGGAGGGTGAAGTCAAAGGGCGTCGACACCAACGAGGTCATCAACGCCGCCCTGGCCGGCGGAATGGAATTGAACAGCCGGCTGACCCAGCTGGAGCAGGGGTACGACGCGTCGCGCACCGAGATGCACCTCGATCCGGCCAACTTGCGCCGCGTGGTCGACACCGCCCTGCGAATCAACCATCAGTCCCTGCTGGTGCCGAACCACGAGTTCGCCCAGGACACGGACGCCGAGGTGTTCGAGCTGCCGACCCTGACCTCGGGTTGGCACGACACCGTGCGAGGTCTCGACACTCGTCTCAACCCCGGCGTGCAGCGGCCAATCACGTTCGACGCCAGCGCAGCCGAGGGGCGTGACGACCTCGTTTACGTTCACCTTGGTCACCCGATTGTGCAGAAGGCACAGCGGCTGTTGCGCCGCTCTCTGTGGAGCGTGGACTCTCCGTTGAGCCGCGTGACCGCCGTCGTGGTCGACGACTTGGAGGAGTCCTTCGTAGCGGCCGTCACCCGCATGGTTCTCGTTGGGCGAGGGGGTATTCGACTCCATGAAGAGGTATTCCTCGCCGGTGTCCGTGTGAAGGGCCGCCGGGCCATGGCCGAGGAGAAGGCCGAGGAAGCCCTCGATAAGGCCCTCGATCGTGAGGGATTGGCCCTCGCCCAGCCGCAGGTCCGCGACCAGCTGTGCGACCTTTGGAACGTGCCTAACGCGCCACTTCGTGTGCGCCTGGAAGAGTCGATGCGGGCCCGTGCCGATCGCCGCCATGGCCTGGTTCTGGAACAGCTCGCCAAGCGGCAGGACGCCGATACGCAACGAGCCCACGAGATCTTCACGGCCTTCCGCACCAACCTCCGCGACTCTCTGGCAGCGCTCAATGCCGCCGAGGACGAAGCCCAAGGCCAGCTGTTCGCCGACCCGGACCAGCAGCGCCAATGGAGGCGCGACGTTGAGGCGATGACCCGCCGCCTCGAGGAGCTCGACGATGAGGAAGCACGCGAGATTGCCGCCATTACGGACCGCTACGCCGACGTAAAGCCACACGCCACCGCCGCAGCGGTCGTTTTCGCGCTAACCCGCGATGACGCCGAAGGGTGGGTCGAGTGATGGGCCGCTTAGACACCCGAGGACGGATCGGAACCAACGCTCCGAGCGTGACTGAATTGCATCGCGCCTGGCTCGAACTTGTCGACACCGAGGGCCCGTTCCTGGCGATTCCGCCTCTCAAGCGGGTCTGGCCGCAGGGCATGCCCGCTCTCAGCGACGGCCGGAAGTCCGCACTCGTCGACGCCCGAAAGGACTTCGAGGCGGCCTGGGAAAGGTTCGACCGCACCCCTGACAACGACGCCGTTCTCGACTCCTACCGAGTCGCCCGCGACAAGTGGGTCGAGACCGTCTTGAGGGATGTCGCCGGGTGGGACGAGTCATTGTCATGGGGCGAGGCGCCGGGCTTCCAAGCCCAGTCGCCCAACCGCGCTGTCACCGTCACCGCTCATGCGATTCTGAATGGTGTCGACGGGATTGGAGCGCTCGTGCATGTCGTCGACCCCACCGACTCCTTGCGCCAGACGCCTAACGACCTCTGGGCAGCAACGCCCGTCGACCGCACCGAGGCGCTTCTGCGCGAGAACAAGGTCCAGCTCGGAATCGTCACCGACGGACGCTGGTGGGGGCTGGTCTGCGTCCGCGAGGGCGCCATGGCGGCCTCGGGCACCGTCGATGCTCTTACCTGGATCGAGGAGCCCCGGACCCGGGACGCATTCCTTGCCTTGATCGGCCGTCAGCACGTCATCGGCGGTGACCCGGCAGAGCGTCTCCCCGTTCTCTTCGAGGAATCCGTCGCAGCAGCCGAGGAAATCACCGAAGCACTTGGGGCGCAGGTCCGCAGCGCAGTGGAGCTGCTCATCCAGTCGTTTTCTGAGTCTGCTGCCGACGCGCATCGACGCGGCATGCCGGACCCGCTGCCGGTCCGAACACACGACGCCTATGAAGCGGCCGTCACCGTGATGATGCGCGTGGTGTTCCTCCTGTTCGCCGAGGAACGTGGGCTCCTTCCCTCGGGCGAGCTTTTCGACCAGGGCTATGGAATCGCTCGAGAGTTCGACCGTCTGATCGCGCGCGAGACTGAGGAGAGCGAAGAGGCCCTCGACTCCACGTCCTTGACCTGGCATCGACTTCTGGCCACCAGCCAAGCGTTGTTCAGCGGGGCGTCTTTCGAGAGCCTGCGGATGCCGGCCTACGGCGGTTCCCTATTCGACCCCGAACGGTTTCATTTTCTGACCGCGGTGAACGAGCAGGGCACCCTCGCGGTCTCGGTCCCGGACCGCGTAATGCTGCACGTTCTTCGATCAGTGCAGATCGCCGACATCAAAGGCGAGGCCCGGCGCATCTCCTTCCGCGACATCGACGTCGAGCAGATCGGTTACATCTACGAAGGTCTGCTCGGCTACACCGCCAGCAAGGTGGACCTGGCTTACGTCGGACTCAGGGGCACTGCCGGCGTCGAGCCAGAGATCCCGCTTGCCAAGCTCGAGGAACTCGCCGAGGCCAATGCCAACCCCAGAGAGTTCGCCGTTGCGATCCGTGCTTGGGTCGAGGGGAATCAACCGTCTGCAAAGGCAGGGTCTGCTTCTGCCCTCGCCAAGGCGATCACTGCCGATGTCGATCCAAGCGCCGTGAGTGCCCTCACCCAAGCCGTGGGCGACGACCCGCTCCTAAGGGATCGGGTCCGCCCGTGGCTCAACCTAGTTCGACTCGACCTTCGCAAACGACCCTTCGTCGTCCTGCCTGGCGGACTGATGGTTAAGGAGACGCCATCCAGGAAAAACGCGGGTGCCCATTACACGCCGAAGTCACTGGCCGAAGACGTCGTTCTTCATGCGCTGCAGCCGCTCTGCTACTCGCCGGGGCCGCACCAGACCGCCGAAGAAGATCGATGGGTGCTCAGGTCATCGGATGAGTTGCTCGACCTCAAGGTCGCAGACATTGCCTGCGGCTCGGGTGCCTTCCTTGTTGCCTCAGCTCGTTACCTCGCCGACCGAGTGGTCGAAGCTTGGATCGCTGAAGACCCGGCCAACGTTGCCCGGAAGGATCTCCATACCCGGGCCGTCCGCCAGGTCGTCGCCAATTGCCTCTACGGCGCGGATATCAACGACATGGCCGTCGAAATGTGCAAGCTCTCGCTCTGGCTCGTCTCGCTCGACCGAGACATGCCATTTTCCTTCGTCGACGACAAAGTGTTGCTCGGAAACTCGCTGCTTGGCCTCACGAGCCTGGATCAAATCCGCAAGCTTCACATCAACCCATCTCGGTCGACGGAGATCGAGCACTACTATCAGTATGACGTCGATATTGACGGCATCGTTCGCAAAGCCGTCGACTTGCGGCGCGACCTAGCCTCCCCGGTCGATGATGCTGACCCGGCCCGATCGAGCGCCGCGAAGCGGCGCCAGTTGGCGCAACTCCGGACCACTACTGCGGACCTTCGACGGATCGCTGACGGCGTTATTGCGGCTGGGCTGCCGTTGGGGGGCAAGCCGGGTCGGGGCCTCGATGAGGCGTACGAAAGCCTCCGGATCGCGGTCAAAGCCGCGTACCCCGACCATGGAGCCCGTGACTCCTCACTACTCGCGTCTCTAACTGACGCGGGACTCACTCCCACTGTGCCGACCGATTATGAACGCTGGCAGCCGCTCCATTGGATGCTTGAAGCACCAGATGTGATGGTTGACCATGGCGGGTTCGACGCGGTGATCGGGAATCCCCCATTTCACGGAGGTTCGAAGATCTCGGGGGCCGTGGGACCGAATGTTAGAGAGTGGCTGTCGAGTCAGGTCGCCGGGGTTTCAGGCAATGCCGACATGGTCGCCTACTTCGTGCTTCGAGCGGCACACCTGATCCGGCCAAAGGTAGGCACGCTCGGACTGATCGCCACGAACACCCTTGCCCAAGGCGACACCAGAGAGGTGAGTCTCGATCGACTTACAGCCGAGGGGTTCGAGGTCACCCGAGCTATCCAAAGTCGCCCCTGGCCAGCATCCACTGTGACGCTGGAATTCGCGGCGATGTGGGGCACATGGGCACCGATCGATCAAGACATCCCTCGCTTCAGCGACGGCGCACCCGTTGGCCGCATCTCGTCGTTGCTCGAGCCCGAGGGCCGAGTGAAGGGAACGCCGCTCAGGCTGGCCGAAAATCGAGAGCTGTCCTTTTATGGCTGCAAGGTGGACGGTATGGGGTTCGTCCTCACGCCGGAGGATGCAGACGGATACCTTCGTGCAGATGAGAATAATCGCGACGTAATCCGGCCGTACCTCAACGGTGAGGACCTCAACTCGAGTCCCTCGTTCTCGCCTTCGCGCTGGATCATCGACTTCGATGACTGGAGTGAAGAACGGGCAGGATCCTACGCAGCGCCGTTCGCGAGAGTCGAGAAGCTGGTGCGACCCGTTCGAGCGACCAACAATCGAGTTGCTCGGCGCGATCGGTGGTGGCAGTACGGCGAGAACGCTCCCGGTCTCCGGCGGGCGTTGCAAGGTCTCCAAGAGGCACTCGTGATCACCCGAGTGAGCAAGACAGTCATGCCGGTGCGCGTAGCAACATCTCAGGTCTTTAGCGACTCTCTCGCGGTCTTTGCTACTGACGATTTTGTGGAGCAGGCGGTCCTGTCGTCGAGCATCCACCAGATGTGGGCGATCAAGTTCGGATCTGGGCTTCGCTCAGACCCGCGTTACACCCCGGCGGATGTGTTCGAGACCTTCCCGAGGCCAACCGCAACCGAACGCCTTAAGAGCGTCGGATCCCTACTCGATGGCGAACGTAGGGAGATCATGCTGCGACGCGATCTCGGCCTAACCAAGCTCTACAACCTAGTCAATTCGCCGCACATCGCCGACGCGCTTGACCCGGACGTAAGGAGAATTCGTGCGATCCACGCGGAACTCGATAATGCGGTGATGGATGCATATGGCTGGTCCGACGTCAGCCTCGACCACGGCTTTCACACCTACCGGCAGATGGAGCGTTGGACGCTCGATCCCGCCACGCGGATCGAGATTTTGGATCGCCTTCTGGAGGAAAACCACAAACGCGCTGCTGCCGAGAGCGCGCCGCGGGGTGGGCGGGCGGGCAACATCTCCGCTCCGTCGGACGACAGTCAGCTCGGCCTCTTCGCGCGAATCTCTGACCGGCCTTAGTACGACGGCGACACGACGCAACGGTTAGGTGGAGAGCGGGACGATCAGCCCCCATGCTTGGTAGTCGCTGCTCGGCGCGTCGTACGGCTCCCATCCTGCCCGCTGAACCATCAGCTGACTTGGGGTATTACGAGTGTGAATTTTGCCGGTCAGGACCAGGTTTGCACAGCGAAGCCCGGTTGCGCGATGGAGCCCCTCCGCGAGGATTGCGGCAAGCATTTGGTCCGCCAAGTTGCCGCCTTGCCTGCGGCCGGCCAGGGCTACACCAGCTGCAGCAACAAATAGCTGGAGGACTTCGTTGGTGGGATCGAACTGCAGGTGAGCCGCGGCGACGACCTCGCTGCTGCGTAGGCCGGCCAAAAGGAGGTCCCCCTCCTGAAGCAGCTGGGATGTCTGCCGCAGGTGGCGCTGCGCCTCCCATTCCCACCGTCGATCATGTGGGAGTTTGCGGCCACCGGGGGTGCGCGGGTGGTCATCGGTGCACGTGAAGCTTTCAAGCACGCGCGCTTCTTTCCGGGTGGTGAGGGGCCGCCACTCGGGATCAAGGTCGGTCACTAAATCTGTGCCGCACCAGTGATCAGTGACCGCCAACGGCTTGCGCTGGGCCGCTCCGCCACCATGCGCTCGTACCCAGCAGCGTCCTCGTCCGGCTCGGGGAACTCGATATCATCTATGGGCACATCTAGAGCCCAAGACAGATGCGCGGGTGAGGCTGCACCAAGCTCGGTCTGGGTTTGAAGCGCCGATAGGAGTGCGAGAGGGAATCGCCGGGCTGAAGCCGCTTGCTCGCGCGCGGCTACCTGATCGGTGCCACCACCTGCGTCCGTGAGGTCGAGCGCATTTGCACGTAGCAGTCGGGGGGTTGAAGTTCGAAGAGCTTCGGTGACTGCGGGGTTGGGCTGCATCCGTGCACTGGCCAAGCGGTTCCGCATGGCTTCGGTCGAGATGCCAAGCCTCCAGACCGCTCGGGCGACTGCGCCCTCCGTCTCGGCACTCCCGACCTCATCGATGTCGTGCTGGGAGATCAGCAGTTGGGCCGCGAACGCGTCAGCAGCCTTCTCGTCCGACTGAACACGCCGGGCCGAATCGTTGTAAGTTGAATGGTGGCCAAGGGCGAGGTGGCCCAGTTCGTGTGCGAGGGACCAGTTACTTCGGAACCAACTCGCTTGGGTGGCAAGCACGATCACTCCCCGTTCGCCCACGCGAAGAGAGTAATCAGTCTTTAGCCCTGGGATTCGGATGACATCGATGTTCAATCGCTGCTCGACTTTATCTGCAAAGTCGCGAACGAACTCAGGCCCTAACTGCTCCCGCGTGTCAGTAGGGGCACTCGGAAGTACGGCTGATGGGGTAGGCCCCTGAGGGAACGCGGCGCGATATAGCCCGACGACCCGGTCAAGCAGCGATTGGTCATCCTGTTTTCCTGGGTTGTGCCGCTCACGGCGACCAATGTCCCAGGCGTGCCGGGCGGCGACGGTGATAGCAAACGGGTCGGGGGCGCCTGTAATGAGCCAATGAGTGTCCGCGCCCAGAGTTTTAGCGATTTTGGCAACTTCGAGTGGCGACAGGCCCCGCTGTCCGTTGAGCGCGCGCGATAGTGCGTCCGGCGTCATGCCTGCCCGGTCTGCAAGCTGCCGCTGATTCATGCCAAACGGCATTGCAGCCCGGATGCGGTCGCCTACCTCGGACATCGTGCTCATGCGTCAGATCCTAGCCGTCGGCGTTGGGAAATCCCCAACGCTGACGCTACGCGAACCATCCGACAATTTGCGGAGAGCGGGAACTTGTCGCCGCGCTAGGGCAGACTCCGGCACTGTGACGGAAGCAAACAGTGAGGCCGCGGGGCCACAAGCGTATCGACTCAGCCACCACCTGGACGGGTCGTCATTTGCTGTGCGCGAGAACCTCGTCGACATCATGCAGCGCGAGCTGCTCGGCCCGGTCCACGGGCCAGAGGAAGTGCTGCCGTTCAGCCCGCGGTCGCAGTACCTCGTCGGGCACATCGCGCCCGTGAAGTTGCTGGGCGCGAAGTCCTCGCCTCTGGATGTTGACGACACCGCGAACGATCTCACCGCGGTTCGCACGGACGCCGACGGTCTCTCCGAGGGCCGTGGCGTTCCGGCGTACGCGGCGGACGAGACCGAAGCTGACTCCGATGATGATGACGCTGAGGACCGGGCGCCCAAGCAGGGGCTGATGATCCCGGCCTCGATGGGGTTGCGTTTCCAGGTGCCAACGGATCTTGGCTCGTTCGACGTAACGGCATCGTGGGGCCTCTACGAGTCGGTGGAGAGCGGGAAGGTGTCGAAGGCCGGCCGGCCGATCCGTCATTACCAGCGCGTTCCGATCGAGGAGCGCCGCACAGTCCGTCTTGCCGATCTGGTGCCAGGACAGACTGCGTCGATTGCGCTGCGCGACGATGCGTGCCTTCGCGTCGACCTGTACCAAGATCCGACTTTCGAGCGGGTGCTCGTAGAGATCGCTCTATGCAACGACCGCGAGACCCCACTGCCAATCCCGTTAAGCATGTGGATGTTCCAGACCAAGCTCCTGGTCGACGCCGGTGGAGCTGAGGCCTTCCTGCCTGTGCGGGACGTGTTGGAGCAGGACTGGCCCGAGTACGACGAAGAGGTCAAGCGCCTCAACCTCCAGTACCGCAATCGCCTCGAGTTCGCTATCGGCCGCACATGCTCAGTGGACTGGACGGCCAAGGTGGGTTCGCGTCGCGCCACCTCGGTGGAGACGACCTGGCTTCCCATCGGCGAGACGCCGCAAACGCGCGCGCGATCCGTGAAAGACGCGCTGCTGTCGATGGACGACCTGTCCAAGGTCACACCCGCCGACCTGCGTGCGGGGCTCGAACCCCTCGTGGCCGGCTACGGAGCGTGGCTCGACGAGCAGGAGACTGAGGCGGCGAAGTTGCCTGCCCATTGGCAGGAGACGTGCGAGCTTGTGTTGTGGGAGGCCCGGCAGGCCCACGCGCGGCTCGTCTCGGGCCTGGAGCATGTCGCTACCGATCCGGAAGCACTGCGCTGTTTCCAGTTCATGAATCGAGTGATGCGCGATCAGCGCATCGCATCGCAGGTTGCTGCAGAGCGCGCATCGGATGCGTCGGTGACTCTCGACCAGGCACAGGCCAAGGTCACCGAACGCGGCCCCGAGGCGGCTTCATGGCGTCCGTTCCAGCTGGCATTCATCCTGATGCAGCTCGGAGCATTGACCGATCCCACCGAACCGCTGCGGAGCGCAGACCACCAGTCGCGTGTCGAGCTGTTGTTCTTCCCAACAGGTGGAGGCAAGACCGAGGCGTACTTGGGCCTCGCGGCCTATACGTTCGCGATCAGGCGCCGCCAAGGTGTCGTGGAGTCGTCCGAGGGTCCCCTCGAAGGGAACGACGGCATTGCGGTGCTGATGCGCTACACCCTGCGGCTCCTGACTGCTCAGCAGTTCCAGCGAGCCACAACCTTGATGTGCGCTGCTGAGCTTGCTCGGCGCGAGGACGAGGCGACCTGGGGAGTGGAGCCTTTCCGGATCGGACTGTGGGTCGGAACCGACGTGAGCCCCAAGCGCTTCGAGGAGGCAGACGAGCAACTCAAGAAGGCAAACGAATACGGCTCGCACCGGCTGACCGTGCTCCAGATCCAACGCTGCCCGTGGTGCGGAACCCCGATCACTGCGGCACAGGTGAGGGCCGACGCCACGATGCGTCGTGTGTTCGTCCACTGTGGCGACGAGCTGGCCCGGTGCCCCTTCTCCAAGGGCGGCGTGGTCTCCGAAGGGTTGCCGGTTCTCACCGTCGATGAGGAGATCTACCGCCTCACTCCTGCGTTTGTGATCGCCACCGTCGACAAGTTCGCACGCCTCGCACGGGAGGGCGAGGCCGCCGCGCTGTTCGGCTATGTGAGCAGGCGTTGCGGCCGCCACGGGTACGTCCACGCTGACTACACGCCGTGTCAGGTCGGTTCCCACCCTGCGAACAGCGGTCTACCGGCCGCCACAGTTCGGCCGGTGGGTCGGCTGCGTCCGCCGGACCTGATCATTCAGGACGAGCTGCACCTCATCACGGGCGCACTGGGCACGGCCGTCGGACTGTTCGAAGTTGCGGTTGAGACCCTGTCCTCCTGGGAGACCCCAGACGGGAAGCCAGTGAAGCCACTCATCGTCGCTTCGACAGCAACCGTTCGCAACGCCCAGGAGCAGGTACGCGGACTCTATGGACGCCAGGTGGAGATCTTCCCGCCACAGGTGTTGGACGTCGCTGACACATTCTTCTCCCGGGAGTTTCCGATCGACAGGGATAACCCCGGGCGGCGCTACATCGGAGTCAGCGCTCAAGGCGTCCGTCTATCGAGTGCCGAGATCCGCGTTTCGGAGGTGCTGCTGTCCTCGGGGCAGCTGCTGTTCGACCGCGCGGGCGCGGCGGCCGATCCGTATATGACCCTCGTCGGCTACTTCAACGCCACCCGCGAGCTGGCAGGCATGGCGCGCTACATGGCCGACGACGTCGCGAACCGCGTGGGCAACCCGGCAAAGGACTCGGGATTCCCCCGTCGCTACGGCGCCGCCTTCGGCAACCTCCACACGGCCGAGCTGACGTCTCGCATCGCGTCCGCCGAGATCGGGCGCACCTTGGACCGCTTGGGGCTGGAGTTTGACTCGGACTTCGACTCGACCGAGGCGTTCCAAGCGCGGCTCGCGGCGCGGAAAGCGGACCAGAAAGTCACTTACCGCACCGACTCGCCCTTCGACGTTGTGCTCGCCACCTCGATGCTCCAGGTGGGTGTCGACGTCCAGCGACTCGGTCTAATGTTGGTGGTGGGGCAGCCGAAGAACACGGCTGAATACATCCAGGCGTCCTCGCGGGTCGGCCGCGACGCATCCGATCGTCCGGGGCTGGTCGTTGCACTCGGGAACTGGGCACGTCCTCGCGACCTTGCGCATTTCGAGCAGTTCCGGCACTACCACGAGACGTTCTACGCCCAGGTCGAGGCGCTGTCGGTGACACCGTTCTCGCCGACCTCGCTCGCCCGCGGTATTGACGGGTTGCTGGTGAGTGTTGCGCGCGTGATTGAGGCCGCAACCGCGGATGGACTGTCACCCGAGCGCGAGGCTTGGCGCATCCAGGATCAGCGGTCGATCGTGGAGTCGATCGCTGAGCGCCTCAAGAAGCGGATCGCCGCGGCCGCGCAGAGCGAGGACGCCACCAAGCGTGCGAACGACCTGCTTGTGAATCGGATCGATAGGTGGACCGAGCGGGCCAAGCGTGCTGCGGAGATGAGCAAGACGCTCGTCTACGAACGCACTGGTGAGGGCGACAAGTACCTGCCGCTGATCATCAGTCCCGAGAACGCGAAGGCTTCCGTGGGCGGGTCGATGGAGGCTCCATTTGTCATCGCCAACTCGATGCGCGAGGTGCAGCCGGAGATCAACCTGCTCGTCAGCCCTGTAGTCGAGCGACTTTTCGCCCGCACGCCCGAGGGCGTGCCCGCCTGGACGCTGCCCGTGGGAGAGGGGGACTGATGACCGACCTGCTGCCTGAATCGGGTTCCGACGACATGCTGCACGACCGCACCGAGGCCCTCGACCCCCTCGCCGACGCGGAGGACGGAGTGGTCAAGAACCGCGCCAAGGTAGGCTCCGCTCGTCCATCATCGCTGCTCTACACATATGGTCCCGGCGCCATCATGGACCTGCCCGGATTTTCGGTGATGCCGGCTGGGCTCGACGACTGGGAACCGATCTGGAAGCGGCGGCCCTTCATCCCGAGCATCATTGAGCCCAGGCTCCTCAACGTCGTACGCCTGCACCTAGGGCCCCAGGTCGATGGGCTGCGTCCCTTCCCTTGGCAGCCCAAGAAGGGCGCCATGTCGAAGGAAGGCGACGACCTCGGCATCCCGTCACGGGTGTTTCCTCAACTGTTTCGCTGCACCGGCTGCGACTTCCTCGGCCCACTCCCTCGGTTCAGCTACGCCAACACCCACCCCTTCCGACCCGACCTCGCACAGTTCACACACAAGAACTGCCCCGGTCGAGGAAGACAGCGAGCGGGATCTACCGCCCGCAAGCGCGAAAGTCCCGCCGTCCCGGCGCAGCACCTTCTGACATGCGCCAACGGGCACCTCGACGAGTTCCCCTACGCGCTGTGGGTTCACCGCGGCGGCAAGTGCCCCAGGGCCGAACTGCCCGACCTCAAGATGCGTGACGCGAACGTCGGCAAGTCCGTCGGCTCAACGATTCAGTGCGCCTCCTGTGGTGCGACCCGGGGGATGGCCGAAGCCCAGGGTGGCGTTGGTCGCGACAAGCTGCCCCAGAAGTGCAGAGGCCGCCACCCGCATCTCAATGCGTTCGACGCTGAATGCGACGCCCGCCCGGCGCTGATCATGATGGGCGCCTCGAACCTGTGGTTCGCCTCCACCCAGTCGATCATTGTCATGCCCCGCACCGATGCCGAGGAGAAGGAAGCGCTCGCCGACCGGCTCCGTGTTGAACTCGGCGTCGAGCAGGTCCAGCAGTTCGGCGCACAGGTCGACGTCATTCGCGCGCTGGCGATCGCCAAGCACATCGACATGGCCGGCATCACCGACGATGACGTTGTCGCGGCCGTAGCCGACGTACTCGCGCCCGCGGACTCCGAAGCGGAACGTCACGAGAAGCTTGCCGCCTGGGATCCTGTCGATCTGCTTGTCCCGGAGTGGCGGTACCTCCAGAAGCCATCGCTCTTCCCCCAACAGCAAAACTCCAGTGGGCTCATGGTCACCGAGATGCAGCGGGGACTCGAACTGCACGAGCGAATCGGTCGTGTCGTCGCGGTGAACCAGATGAAGAAGATCAACGCAGTCCTAGGGTTCACCCGCCTTGACGAGATGGACCGCGTCAACGACCTCGTCAGCCGCCTCGTCAAGCTCGCTCGCACCGGCAAGCCCACGTGGGTGCCCGCGACCGAGGACCGCGGCGAAGGGATATTTCTCCAGCTCGACAGCGCCGCTGTCGACGGGTGGGAACAGGGCATCCTCGCAAGTCCGCTCTGGGATGCCCACAAAGAGGCGCATCGTCGCAACTTCTCTCGTCGGTTCTCTGAGACCGCCAAACTGGTGGACCCCGACACCCGCTTGCCCGCGCCCAGATACTGGCTGCTGCACTCGCTGTCCCACGCGCTGATCCGCGAGATGGCGATGTCGAGCGGCTACGGAGCTGCGAGCCTCACCGAGCGCATATACGGGTGGTCGGCTTCGCCGCAGCGCGAGGCCGCGGCAGGGCTTCTGATCTGCACCACTGCATCGGACAGCGAAGGCACGCTTGGTGGGCTGGTTGCGCTCTCTGAGCCGGCCCGGCTTCAGGGGCTGGTGGTCTCCGCGCTGCGGCGCGCATCGAGGTGCTCATCGGACCCAGTTTGTGCGATGCGAACGCCAAGCGACCCGGAGGACTTCCTACACGGGGCCGCATGCCACTGCTGTTCGTTCGCATCCGAGACATCGTGCGAGAAAGCCAACCGGTTCCTCGACCGGCGCTTCCTGCTCAACCTCCCGACGGCCACCGGAGACACCGTGTCCGGGTTCTTCGGGAGCGTCGATGCCCTCTGATCCCTTCATCGCACTCGGCCAGTACCTCACCGCCAGCGAAGCCGAGGCCCTCGCCGTTCAGTTCGGCAACGGCCAACACGTCATCAAGGCGCTTGGCGTGATCAACTCCGGCCGCCGTGCAGACGCTAAGGAGCTGTTGGCAGCTGCGGGGCTCGGCCACGTCGACAGCGCACGAGCGACGGCGGTGCTGCGGGGGATCGTCGGCGCAAAGTCGGTCCACCGCGACCTCACGCCCGTGTGGACGATGCCTGGCAACGAAGCCAAGCTCGGACACCTCACCGGCGAGTTCCACCGCCTCGTCCAAGCCGCTAGAATCTCGGTGACTTGCGCCACCTACAACTTTGAGACGACTTCGAAGATGTGGACAGTGCTCAAACAGGCTGCCGAACAGCCCGGAGTCGTAGTGACCGTCTACGTCGACGGCAACAAAGCTGACGCGATCAAGGTCAAGGCCCAACTCCCGGGAGCCACCATCTACCGATCCGCCGAGCTGCCGTCTGGCAAGCGTGTTGTCAGTCACGCCAAGTTCATTGTCATAGACCACGAAGTCCTACTGCTCACCAGCGCCAACTTCTCGTTCAGCGCTGAGAACCGCAACGTGGAGTTCGGCGTCCTCACCCGAGACGTCCCGTTGGCTGAGTCTGTTGAATCGACCATGACAAGTAAGCACGGCACTCTCTACGAGCTGGTATGACGCCGGAGTACGCATGCGGAGTCGTCCCCGGCATTGACTCGTAGCCCCGCCACACAGAAGGAAGTGTGAGGCGGCGCCAGGATTGGAGCGGAGCAATACTTTATTCGGATGCTGAGGCAGCCTCGGCCCGGGTCGTCGCCGCGAAAGACCGGCTCGACGAGGAGCGTCTTGTCGATGGCAAGCATTCTGCGTTGCCAGCGGCCTTTGTCGAGTATGCGTTCCCGTTCGCTACCGGCCTGACGAGGACGCCCCCTGACCTTGTCCAAGCGGTCCCGTCGCAACTCGTGGTGGGGGCTCGATGGAAAGATGCATGGAGGAACGCCCCAGAAGGTGACGACGCCGAGGCGTTGTGCGATCGGCTTGATCAGTTGGCTAGAGATCGTTCAGAGCCAGACTGGGCCATCCTCGTCCGAGTCGGCGAACTGCCTTTGTGGTATGCCAGGGAGGGCAAGAACCGAATCCAGATGTATCGCACCGTCGGCCGGCCGCTGATCGCAGAGGTTCAGTCGTTGAGGCACCCGTCCGCAAGGGACCTAGTCGTGTACCCGGGGGCCGTAGTCGCGGGGGTGGGCCGTGCCATCGCGAGGCAGATCGTGCTCCCACTACCCATTCTGGCCGTCGGTGAACTACTAGTTGCGGCCGGAGCGGAACTCGGTCCCCGGCTGGGGGAACAACAAGAGCAGACCTTGACTGGGCGCGCCAGCAAGCGCGCACGGCTGCTCGACATCCATTACTGACGCAGGTCGATCTGAGACAGGTCCGGCAGTCGTACGGAGCGGAGCGACCGCTACTCGTACAGATAGTCGTACATGGTGGGGTCGACCCCCTTGGCCCGCAACTGGGCCTCGATCTCATCGGTCGTGGTGAGGCCGTCCGCGACGATGTCATCCCACGTCAGGTCTTCGATGATCTCTCTGAGACTTCGCGTTCCCACGTGCATCAGGGTAGTCCCCCAACGGGCGCACCGATGTGCTTACAGGGAGGGGGCGATGACCGCGGCGTCTGTCCTCATCGAGGTACCTAGCACCCTCTACGGCTTCCTTAGTACTTGGTGCACTCAACCGACGGCTGGCGCTCTGCAACGCGCGCCCCTCTTTGATGATGGCCCGCGAGACGGGCCGTGGCAGTCGTAGTTTCTAAGTTCCGATAACATGTGGTTATCGACACTCAACGCACCCCCTCAGCGATGCCGGCCGGCCGGCCGCCCGGCTCGGATGACCTGACTCTGCCGCGGTCCGCCGAACGACTGATGGAGCGAGCCTCGGCCTACGCCGCCGCTACTCGATCCCCGGCGACTCTGAAGGCGTATGCGTCCGACTGGGCTCACTTTGAGGAGTGGACCGGCAGACACGGCGCCTCCGCCCTTCCGGCAGAGCCCGTCGCTGTGGCGATGTACGTCACCGATCTGGCGACCACCCACAAGCCAGGCACGCTGACTCGGCGGTTGGCGGCGATCTCAGTCATGCATCAGCGTCACGGATTAACCTCACCGACCGTCGACCCTCGAGTCCGGGAAATCCTTCGCGGTGTGCGTCGGACGGAAGGAGTGGCAGCACGTAGAGCTTCGCCCCTCGGCCTCGGCGAGCTCCGTCGAATGATCGCCCACCTACCCGACACCACGGCGGGATCCCGCGATCGCGCCATCCTGCTGGTCGGATTCGCTGGCGCCTTGCGCCGCTCCGAACTGGTCGCCCTACGAGTCGACGACGTGGAGTGGCGAGACGAAGGGGCTGTGCTGCACATCCGGCGATCCAAGGCCGATCAGGAAGCAGCCGGGCGAGAGGTCGCCCTGCCTCGCGGCAAGGACGAGCAGTCTTGCCCGGTAGACGCGCTTCGGAGTTGGCTAGCGGAAGGTGACATCTCTCGGGGCCAGCTGTTCCGCTCGGTCGACCGTCACGGCAACGTCGGGGAGCAACTGTCAGACCGCGCGATCGTCCTGGTCATCAGGAGGGCCGCAACGGCGGCTGGCCTCGACCCCGATAAGTACTCCGGCCACAGTCTCCGGGCGGGGTTCGCCACTACGGCGGCGGCCCACGGCGCCAGTGAACGACGCATTGCCGTCCAAACCGGACACCGTTCGATGGAGGTCCTGCGCGGATATATCCGACACGCCACCGTCTTCACAGACAACGCGGTTAACGACCTAGGCCTCTGACTCCTCCGTGGGACCACCGATGAGTTCCGGATCGTTAGTCGCTGCTGCTGGGCGTCGTGAACTGAGTTCCACTGTCCAGGACGGTTGAGCCAACCCTCGCGGTGCCACCGAGTCATCAGGACTGTCGCTGCCAGGCGACATCAATGAGCCCAGGAACTGATTCACCCCTACGAAGCCGATGACGCCGACCACAGCCCACCACGTCCAGTACGCAAGCAGGCCGCTGAGTCCATCTCGGCTGGCACCAATCAGCACCACGATTTCAATGGCGGCTAGAAGGGGCGCCATCGCTACTCCGAAGAAAGGATCCCAGAACGGCAGGTTCGGACGCTTCGTCCATCCGCGTGCGGGGATAACCGCAACGAGCCAGAAGACTGGCAGCACCTGCGCCACGAGTGCGCACATGCCCGCATCCATCTCCCGAAAAGCTGGAACGAGGTACACGATTCAGAACCCTAACTGCTTCTCGATGGTGGGTAGCGCGCCGGCGTACTTCCTGGGCGCTAAGTCCTCGTCGGCCGGAGTCCAGTCCATCCAGACACGTACGTGGCGGCGCAGTGAGCGCAGTGGCCGGTAGATAGCCTGCCGCTATGTCCGATTGGATCACCGCCCGTGAAGCCGGGGAGATCCTCGGCGTGCACAAGTCGAACATCCCGAAGATGCGGCGGAGGGGTGACCTGACGACGCGTCCCAACGGTGAGCGCCCCGCATTCTCACGACGTGAGGTTCTGGCCTTGAGAGACGCTAGGGCGCCACCTAGGCCGTCGTCGTCGCCGCCGGAGCGGAAAGCCTCCGAAGGTGTCAGAGCCGCCCGATAGGGAGCACGTCTGGGTGGATTCCGATCAGTCGGCGGGGGTCATGGGTGTTTCCCGCAACGCAGTTAACGACCGCGCGAAGCGGGGCCACATGCCGAGCGAGAAGCACGACGGTCGGCGCTGGTTCCGGCGTGACCACCTCGAGCTTGTGAAGCGGGCGGATCAAGCCAAAAGAGGTGCAGTGTCTATTGGCTGCACAAGCGCGGCCGCTACCCAAGACTGAGACACAAGCACCTCCGTGCCCACGCCGGTCGAGTAGGACTCCACGCGGACCACCCATGCTTCCCATCCGCGTCGGTCGGTGTGCCGCCACGCGAGCAGCACGCCTGGCACCGGGAGTGACCACCTGCCAGTCAAGTCCACCCACACGTGGAATGGAGGAGTGCGGGGCATCGAGTCAGAATAGAACAAAGGTTCGAAAGTTAGGCAGCCGTCCGCCGACGCCTGTGGCCGCGAGATCAAACGGTTGTTGCAACGACCCTCGTATTGAGGGCTTGGCCAGGAGTCTTCCACTGCAGGGTCTTGCGGGGGCGGGTGTTGAGCTTCAGCGCGACCGCATCGCACTTGGTCTGGGTCAGTGCGCGGAGATCGGATCCCTTGGGCCAGTACTGACGCAGGAGGCCGTTGGTGTTCTCGTTGGTGCCGCGCTGCCAAGGCGATTGTGGGTCGCAGAAGTAGATGGGTATCCCTGTCTCGGTCTTGAACAGGGCGTGCTGGGCCATCTCCGATCCGCGGTCCCAGGTGATCGACTTGCGCAGCTCCAGTGGCAGCGTGGCGATCATGTCGGTCAGCGACATCCGGGCGATCTCAGCGGTGTGCCGACCCGGCAGTGGTGCCAACAGCACGAAGCGCGATGACCTTTCGACCAGGGTGATCACCGCACCCTTGCCGGTGCCACCGAGCAGTAGATCTCCTTCCCAGTGCCCCGGTACGGCACGGTCCTTGACCTCGGCTGGGCGTGCTGAGATCCGGATCTCGTCAGTGATGCCGAGCGTGACCCGCTTCGCGCCACCGGTCTGGGCCTTGCGTCGCTGCCGCCTGGTCCGCAGGTGAGCGGTCAGTTCGCGCTTGAGCTCGCCCTTGGTCTGGACGAACAGGCTTTGGTAGATCGTCTCGTGGGACACCCGCATCCTCGGATCGCGTGGGAACAGCAGCGGGAGCGTCGCCGCGATCTGCTGCGGCGACCAGTCTGCCCGCAACAACTCCCAAACCTTCTCGCGCAGCGGCGGATGATCAAGACGCCGATCCTTGGGGCGACGCGCCTTGCGAGCAGCCTCGCGCTGGGACCACTTCGCGCTGTACTTGCGTCGATAGCCACGACCCGAGGCCCGTGCTGTCAGGATCCGGGGTGACCGGACACCGATCGATCCAGCACGACGCAGCTCCCTGGAGACAGTCGACGGATGCTTGTCCACCAACGCTGCGATCGTGGCCTGGGGCAACCCCGCCAGATACGCCCGCTCAATCACCAACCGCTGATCCGCGGTCAACCTCACTCCCGGCATGCGCCGCAACCTCTCACTCACGATCGAGTTGCAGCAACCAATTGAGAACGCCGGCAAAACTAGTTCGCTAAGTCGGCTCCCAGCCGTATGGTCGGGGCGTGCCTCAGGAGCGAACTCTGCAACAGATCATCCAGGATCTGACTTGGGCGGACATCGTGGCTGACGGGGTCACGACGCTCGAAGACATTGAGTCTGCCCTGCGCACCGAAGGTGTCGACCCGAACAAGTATGACTACCTCTACGACTAAGAAGCATGACTTCCGCGGATGTTGCCGTCCCTCACCTCTCCTCGGCCTGCAGGCGACGCAGGTGCCGCTGGCGGGGCTATTGGCTCGCGTCACCTCGAAGGCGCATGTAGCGGGGCAGTTCGAGGTCGAGGTCCAGAAGCGGTCGGTCCGTCTGTTCGCGGTGCGCGATCGCCTCTTCGGGCCACTCGCGGATTTGCGATGGAAGCACCCACCACGGCCGATACTTAGGTCCAGGCAAGTCATGCAAGTGGTTCCAGCCATGGACGACGTCGCGGTGAGCGAATCGCGACATGAGGTTCAGGATCCGCCCGGGCGGCCGACCTATGGGCCCCACCGATCGCGCTGTCCAGTCGCATGCAGGGCACGTTGGGGGGATCTGGAACACCGTGCCCAGATAGGAATTGTCATCCATCAAAGTCATGATCGACGCTCCCTCCAGTAGGTACGCGCCAAACCAACTCTCAGCGTGCCGGCGGGCCGCGAGCATGGCTCGGCCCCAATCGTCCGTCCAACCAAGAATCGAGCCGACATCGTCGGCGTCATGCGTGTCGATCAGCGCATTCACCAGGTAGCGCTTGCTACGCCGCTGTCCGGACCTTTCGGGGGGATTGTCAGTTCGTAGCTCGATGGGGTTGGACATGCTGCTCCTTGGTGATCAGCGCCCCCGCTAGGGGCGTACGAGGTGTCTGCGAGGGCAATTTGCGGCTGGCGCGAGGCCACGGAGTGCTACTGATACGTCCTCAGGCGCGGCTGCGGTCGATGGTCAGGCGGACCTGTCAATGGCGGGGTGCTGCCTCCTAAAGGCCGCGAAGGACCTGGAAATCAACGTCTCCGTCCGACGGCCGAACTCGGAGCACTACTCCGAAGGTCTCCAGCCACCCCAAGCACGAGCATCCGTAGCCCTGACACTCTTTCTTGGCTGCGCCGCCATGCAGAGGGAGGGAGTGGCGGCATTCCAGGCACCGCCGCTGGTAGTCCCGTTCGGGCTCGCCCTTGCAGCGCCGCCCTCGACAGCCTGGGATTGGCTCTGTGTGCGGGCCGTGGGAGCTGGACATAGATGTATCTCCTTCCCGGTCATGCATCGCTGTCTGCACCCGTCTGTGACGGCCTCGTAACGCGTCCGGCAACGTAGGCGCGGAGGTCCTCCGGACGCACGCGCACCGAGCGCCCCAGTCGTACGGTGCGGAGTTCTCCACGGGCGGTTTCACGGCGGAGGAACTTCACGCTCATGCGCGTTGTCCGTGCGACCTCTTCGATGGTTAGCAGGTCATCTGGCACTTGGCTCTCCTGTATCTGCGTGTGAGGCGCGTGATTGCTCCCTCACCTCTTCAGAGGAGATCCGAAGTCCCGGGCAGGTCACCTGAAGTACTTTCCTGGCCGGCGAGTCCACGGCAGGCCTCTACGTGCTCGAGCACGGTCCGCAGGCCACCGCGGATCGGGCTTCCGTCTGGGCTTCTCCAGAACCCAGCCGTGGTGTGCAACAGGCGGCGGCCGTTCATATCCAAGAAGTGATCCAGTTGTCCGCCTGCGTTGACGGCCTGCTTCGTGAGGTAGCCGGAAACTGTCGGAGCTGTCACCGCCCTCACGTCCGCCTGGCGACCCCAGCCGACAGCCCGGATGTGTTCACGCAGCATGGTGTGCTTGGGAAGCGGCCCCCACCCGAGCGCGTGCAGGTGATGCTCAGCGCCAAAGGAGGCGCATTCGATGGTCCACGCCATTTCTGGCCGGAAGCCGTCCGCTCGTACGCGCCGCATGAGTGACCGAAAGCGACCACGTACTTGTTCCCACTCGTCACCCACCTGTGTGGCGGTTAGGAGCCACTGTGGGTTCGCGTACGCGACCGCAGTTCGCTTGCGGGCGATCTGCACGGCATGACAGCGGGGACAGCTCGACGCCCAGCAAGACGAGGGGAACAGTTCTCCGGTTCGCGTGTTCAGCCACTCGCCGGAGCGTCGGGGGCAGAGCCCACTTCGTTCACGTTTCGCAGCATCAAGATCAAGAGCAGTGCCGTGCACGGTAAGCAACGTCCACCCCTCAGGGCATCTGAGCCCTGTCGGCTATCCGACTGGTTACTCAGGGGGCCTCGCGGGCCCTCACGCCTTCATGGGAGATCTGATGAGTAGGGCAGGTCACTCCAAGGACCCTCGTTGACCCCAGGACCTCTCGGTCCAGGTGCGTTCGAGAGCCCTCCCGGGTGTATCGGGATGGGCCGAGTGCGCTCATCGAGAGTCGGCCTCGGGCCCAGCAGTGAGCGCCCTCTGAGGTGCAGGTCGCGCACTCGCCGCTCCTGCCCGATACCCAAGTAGCGCTCGGTTGTAGTGACGTTGCTGTGGTGGAGGAAGGAGGAAACAACGCGAAGCGCCCCGTCATAGCCGCGCTCTTCGACGAGGGAATCGAATAGGAGGCGTGCGGCCCCTCGCCGGAGCGTGTGGGCACCCTCGTGCAGGCGGGGGAGACCGACGGACTCGAGGGCGTCCTGCGCGATCACATGCGGCTTGCGGATTGGTCGAAGGGGATCCCAGCCTCCTGGAACGCTGATGCGCTCTCGGGAGCCATCGGGCTGCGCGTCCCATCGCCAGGTAGGCGAACGGCGCGCTGGGAACAAGAAGTCCGACGGTTGGGCGACGCGGTCCAATCTGGCCACCTGATAGGCCCGGTACACCTTCAGCCAGGAGACCAGTTCGGCCGCGAGGTCCGACGTGATCGGCATGTCGTCCTCGATGCGGCTTTTGGTGATCCGGGCGCGAAGGAAGAGTTCGTTGAGGTCCACGTCGCCAACTCGGAGGTCGGCAAGCGACTTAGCGCGCAGTCCGGTGTTGCAAGCCGTCGCGAGGAAGGCTCGGTCTCGGTCGTCACGAGCCGCGTCAAGCATCGCCCACATCACTTCGGCGCTCGGCTGGAAGCGTTTGCGCTGGTCAACCTTGCGAGGGCGCACGTACTCCATGAGGTCGTAGCGGGTGTAGCCCCGCTTCCCCAAGTACAGGGCCAGCGACTTGATGCGGGCGTACAGATAGTTCCATGTAGCTGCGCTGATCGCCGGGCGCGTACGTCCGTCCCGGGTGACGTGGTCATCCAGGAGGCTGGTGAAAAAGTCCTCGACGTGCGAAGGGCGAAGATTCTCGACGTAGAGGTCCCCGACAGCGCTAACGAAGCGCCTTGCGACAAGCGTCTCTTGTTTGACGGTCGTGCTCGCGCAGGCGGCTCGACGGCTCGTTAGGTACTGCTCAACGGCGTTGCTGAGTCGAATGTGTCCGCTGGGCATGCGTTGCTCTCCGTGGTGGAAGGAACTGGGATGCCTTGGCGGGACGTGACCATTATACCCCACGGGGGTATTAGCAAAGATCCCTAGAGTCACTATAAGAATCGGTGCTAAATCAGTAATGAGTGGGAGTGATCGACGCTCACAGCAGGCCGGACGCCCGGAACATGCGGTCGTAGATCTCGCGCACGACGGGTTCCTTGACGTTGTTGTAGCGCATCCCGAAGCCCAGCCCGTCGGGATGATCGCCGCGGGCGTCGAGGCGGGCGAGGGCGGAGCGCTTCGCGGCGGCGTAGAGCTCGCGGTCCTCGGCATGGTCGACGAGCCAGTCGCGGAACATCCGGTGCCTGACCAGCTCGGGGCACCCGGGTCCGAAGACGTGCAGGTGCACCCGCGGCTCGGTCAGCATCTTGAACAGCCGGTGCTGGTGCCAGTCGGGTTCGGTCAGCCAGTGGACCAGGCCCAGCGACTCGAGCGAGGGGACGTACGCCGCTTCGTCGACGGGGTCGGCCACGGCCAGGTCGATGTCGATGATGGGCTTGGCCGGCAGCCCGGGCACCGAGGTGGAGCCGATGTGCTGGATGGCGAGCAGCCGCTCGCCGAGGACCGCAGAGATCTGGCCCTCGATCTCGGCGTACCGCTGCGGCCACGTGGGATCGGGCTCCTCGATGCGCACGACGTACCCCGTCGGGTAGGAACCGACGTAGACCACCTCGCCCTCGTCGTGGTGGCGGGTGATCTCCTCCGGTGTGGGCACGTGGCGATCAGATCACAGGCACCCAGATCGTTCCGCCCGGGCCCGGGCGTGCCTGTGGCCCCGCCGGATGGTGCTGCGGCGGGGTGCGGGGCGGGGTCAATGCCGGTCGGGTGGCTCGGGTTCGTCGATCCGGGTGGTGCCGGTGCGATCACGTCGGTAGCGGTGGCCGTGGAGACTCGTCCACTCGAAGACTCCGGGTTCGACCATCCGGTAGCGCCATGGTGTGAAGGTCTTGAGTCGGTGGTGGTAGCGACAGAGCGCGGCCAGGTTGTGCGTGGCGGTCGGGCCGGGTTGGGGTCGTCCTTCGGCTTCTGCGTCGTGGTCGAACTCGACGATGTGGTCGACGTCGCAGCGCCGGGCTGGTCGGGTGCACCACGGGAACACGCAGGTCCGGTCGCGGAGCATGATCTGCTCGCGGATCCGGTCGGGGATCTCGTACGCCGGTGTCGACAACTCGACGTTCGGATCGATGACGGGCTTGATGGTGACCTTTGTGCGGGAGTCGCCGCACCAGCCCATGACCTGGTCGAGGAGGACCAGGCGTTGGCCGTTCTCCATCCGTCCGGTGGGACCGAACACCGTCTACTCACCGACGGTCGTCGCGTCGAAGTGGGCGTGGACCACGACCTCCCGCGCCGCCGGCAGACCGTCACCGTCGCGGGTGCCGGTCTGGCCCTGGCTGAACAAGTCCAGTGCGGTCTGCGTACGGGCGAGGTCGCCGAGGGCCTTCGCGCGGCGTACGTCCAAGGACTCGGTCGAGCCCAGGGCCTTCTGCGCCGCAGCGCCGTGGCTCAGGGCCTGGTCGAG
>NZ_SDWV01000005.1 GCF_004137345.1 Nocardioides zhouii | reverse complement strand
GGGGCAGTGACCCAACGGCACCTCGGGTGCATCAGCGATCAGGTGACCGCCGACAGGAAGATGGTGCACCAGTGAGCGACGTACCGCCCGAGGGTCCCGCGCCCGCTCCCGCCAACACCGAGCGGTCGCCGCGCCGCGGCATGTGCGCCGCTGTGCTCAGCCTCGAGGCGATCGCGCTCGGCCTCACCACCCCGGTGATGATCACCATCGCTGACGTCTCGACCGGCACCGCCGTCTCCGTCGGCCTCGGCCTGGCGGTGGTCTGCCTGCTGCTGGCCGGCATGCTCCGCGCCGAGTGGGCCTACCTCGCCGGGTACGTCGTCCAGGCCGCTGCCATCGCCCTGGGCTTCGTCGTGCCGGTCATGTTCGGCCTCGGCGTGGTCTTCGCCGTGCTGTGGGCGGCGGCCGACCTGCTCGGCCGCAAGATCGAGCGTGAGCGCGCCGAGGCGTGGGCGGCGTACCGGGCCCAACAAAGCTGACGGTGCTCGCTAGGCTGCCCGCATGACTGACGCCCAGCGCTCCCTCGTCCTCGTCAAGCCCGACGGCGTGCGCCGCGGCCTCTCGGGCGAGATCCTGCGCCGGATCGAGGCCAAGGGCTACACGCTCGTGGCCGTCGAGCTGCGCTCCGCGACGCCCGAGCTCCTCGCCGCCCACTACGCCGAGCACGAGGGCAAGCCGTTCTACGGCCCGCTCGTCGAGTTCATGCTGTCCGGCCCCGTGCTCGCCGTGGTCATCGAGGGCCAGCGCTGCATCGAGGGCTTCCGGTCGCTCGCCGGTGCCACCGACCCCACCGTCGCCGCACCCGGCACGATCCGTGGCGACCTCGGCCGCGACTGGGGAGTCGCCGTCCAGCAGAACCTCGTCCACGGCTCCGACTCCGAGGAGTCGGCCGCGCGCGAGATCGGGATCTGGTTTACCAGCTGAATTCACCCCCGCCCCACGCGCCCCGCGCGTGTCCTGCCGGGAAGACCCGCCCGCGCTCCTTAACCTGAGCGTGGGTCGGAGCCAGCGCTGACCCCTCTTCCCGGAGCACCGACCCGAACCAGGGGCAGCAGCGGCATGGCACTGAATGGAAAAACTGGGGGCATCATCGGCCGCGACATGGCCGTCGACCTCGGCACTGCCAACACGCTGGTCTATGTCCGCGGCAAGGGCATCGTGCTCGACGAGCCGTCCGTCGTCGCGATGAACACCACCACCGGCGAGGTGCTCGCCGTGGGCCACGAGGCCAAGCGGATGATCGGCCGCACGCCCGACAACATCGCCGCCATCCGCCCCCTGAAGGACGGCGTGATCGCCGACTTCGAGGCGACCGAGCAGATGCTGCGCTACTTCATCCACCAGGTGCACCGCCGCCGCTACTTCGCCAAGCCCCGCATGGTCATCTGCGTGCCCAGCGGCATCACCCCCGTGGAGCAGCGCGCGGTCAAGGAGGCCGGCTACCAGGCCGGCGCCCGCAAGGTCTACATCGTCGAGGAGCCGATGGCGGCCGCGATCGGCGCGGGGCTCCCGGTCCACGAGGCCACCGGCAACATGGTCGTCGACGTCGGCGGCGGCACCACGGAGGTCGCGGTGATCAGCCTCGGCGGCATCGTGACCAGCCTCTCGATCCGTACGGCCGGCGACGACCTCGACCACGCGATCATCGCGTGGATGAAGAAGGAGTACTCCCTGATGCTGGGGGAGCGCACCGCCGAGGAGATGAAGATGACCCTCGGGTCGGCCTTCCCGCTCCCCACCGAGCCCGACGCCGAGGTCCGCGGCCGCGACATGGTCTCCGGCCTGCCGCGCACCGTCGTGGTCTCGAGCTCCGAGCTGCGCCAGGCGCTCGAGGAGCCGCTCCACAACATCATCGACGCCGTCCGCACCACCCTCGACCAGACGCCACCCGAGCTGGCCGGCGACATCATGGACCGCGGGATCGTGCTCACCGGCGGCGGCGCGCTGCTCCGCGGGCTCGACGAGCGGCTGCGCCACGAGACCGGGATGCCCGTCCACGTCGCGGAGGACCCGCTGTCCTCGGTGGCGTACGGCGCCGGCAAGTGCGTCGAGGAGTTCGAGGCGCTCCAGCAGGTCCTCGTCTCGGATCGACGGCGCTTCTGATGGGCGCCTTCGGGGGACACGACGGCCGCGAACGACGGTGGACCGGCCTCGACCGGCTCGAGTCGCGCAACCGGCCGCCGCGGTCGGTCCTGGTCGCGCTGGTGCTCGCCAGCGTCACCCTCATCACCCTCGACGTCTCCGGCGGCGGCACGTCGCCCCTGGAGCCGGCCCGCGACGCGGTGGGTGAGGCGTTCGGTCCGGCCGAGTCGGCCGCCGCGGCCGCCGTACGCCCCTTCACCTCCGTGCCCGCGTGGTTCCGCAGCAAGAACGACCTCGCCGACGAGGTCCGCGACCTCGAGGCCAGCAACGCCGACCTGCGCGGGCAGGTCGAGCTCGCCGGCTTCGACCGCAACCGCCTCGAGCAGTACGACGGCCTCACCACGGCCGCCGCCGACCTAGGCTCCGCCCTCGTGCCCGCCCGGGTGGTGGCCGTCGGCTCGCGCCAGTCGCAGAGCTTCACCGTGACCATCGACGCCGGCTCGGCCGCCGGTGTCGGACCGGACATGACGGTCGTCAACAACGACGGCCTGGTGGGCCGCGTCCTGCGCGTCAGCCGCAGCACGGCGACAGTGCTCCTGATCGTCGACCCCGACTCCACCGTCGGCGGCAGGGTCGGGTCGAGCATGGAGATCGGCTTCGTCAACGGCAGCGGTTCGCTCGACCAGGAGGCCGGGCTCGACCTGCGCCTCATGGACGACGCGAGCGTGCCGGCGCGCGACGACACGGTCGTGACGTGGGGCAGCACCACCGGTCCGTACGCCCCGGGCGTGCCGATCGGCACGATCACCGAGGTCTACAGCTCGCTGCGGGAGGCCTCCCAGCGGGCCGTGGTCAAGCCGTTCGTCGACTTCTCCGCCCTCGATGTCGTGGGCGTGATGGTGCCGAGCGGGTCGAAGAGCGACCGGGCCCTGATCGAGGCGGACGGGACCCTCAAGTGACCTACCTCCGCTGGCTCGCCGCGTTCGCCGCCGTCGTCGTCGCCCTCGTCGTCCAGGTGTCGCTGTTCCCGCACCTGGCCTGGCACGGCATCGTGCCCAACCTCTGCCTGCTCGTCGTCGTGGCGGCCGCGCTCACGGTCGAGGCGCCGTTCGCGCTGGTCCTCGGGTTCGTGGCCGGGCTGACCCTCGACCTCGCGCCACCGGCCGACCACATCGCGGGGCGGTGGGCTCTGGCGCTGACGATCGCCGCCTTCCTCGCCGCCCGCGTGCGGCAGGACCAGAAGCCGACCGCCATGGCCGTCGTCGGCACGGTGGCCGCCGCATCCTTCGTCGCCACCTCGCTCTTCGCCCTCACCGGCGTGCTCCTCGACGACCCCTCGCTGTCGATCGCCGGGCTGCTCGAGGTCGTGCTGGTCGCCGTCGTGTGGGACGTCCTGCTGACCCCGTTCGTGCTGCCGCCACTCATGCGGCTCTTCGCGCGGCTCAGCCCGCAGTGGGCGACGGCATGAGCGCAAGCAGCCAGCGGAGCGGGCTGCGACTGGTCGTCGTACAGGTCCTGGCCTTCTCGCTGTTCGCGACGCTCTTCGTCCGGCTCTACTACCTCCAGGTGATCGGCGGCGAGTCCTACCAGGCGCAGGCCGCGAACCAGTCGGTCCGCGACATCGTCGTCCAGCCCCAGCGCGGGCTGATCGTCGACAGCCAGGGCCGCCCGCTCGTGGCCAACCGCACCTCGTGGGTCGTCTCGGTCGACCGCACCCTCCTCGGCAAGCTCGAGGAGGACCAGCGCACCGAGCTCGTCCGTCGGGTCGCCGTCGCGGTCGAGTCCACGCCCGACGAGGTCGAGGCCCGCCTGGTGACGTGCGGCGACCCGGGCAGCGTGCGCGGCGAGTGCTGGAACGGCTCGCCCTACCAGCCCGTCCCGGTCGCCTCCGACGTCTCCAAGGACGTCGCGCTGCGGGTGCTCGAGCAGCCCGAGGACTATCCGGGGGTGCTCGCCGAGCAGCAGAACGTGCGCTCCTACCCGCGCCCCTTCGGCGTCAACCTGGCCCACGTCCTGGGCTACCTCAGCCCGGTGACCGAGGACGAGTACGACCTCGCCGCCGAGCGCGACGACCGCTCGCTCAACGGCGCGTCGGTCGTCGGCCGTGCCGGCGTGGAGAAGCAGTACGACGAGTGGCTGCGCGGCCTGCCCGGCTACCGGCGCGTGGCCGTCGACTCGATGGGTCGCGTGCTCGGCGACGACTCGGTCGTGGAGAGCACGCCCGGCGACACCCTCGTCACCTCGATCGACGCCCAGGTCCAGGCCGTGGTCGAGAAGCAGCTCGCCGAGCGGATCAAGGTCCAGCGGGCCACGATGGACCCGGTCACCGACCGCCTGTACGAGGCGGACTCCGGCGCCGCGGTGGTCCTCGACGCGAAGACCGGGCGCGTCATCGCGATGGCCAGCCAGCCGACGTACGACCCCGACGTCTGGACCGGCGGGATCAGCGAGGCCCAGCTGGCCCACCTCTACTCCGAGAAGGCGGGCACCCCGCTGCTGTCCCGGGCGACGCAGGGCCAGTTCGCGCCCGGCTCGACGTGGAAGCCGTTCATGACCGCGGGCGCCCTGACGAACGGCTACTCCATGGACACGACGCTGCCGTGCTCGTCGAGCTTCCAGGTGGGCAACAACGTCTTCAAGAACTACGAGTCCGGCGCCTACGGCGACATCGGTTTCGCCAAGGCGCTCGAGGTCTCCTGCAACACGTTCTTCTACCGCATCGGCTACAACTTCTGGCAGAAGTTCGGGAGCGACCCGGCCGACGTCGGTGCCCGTGACCCGCTCGTCGAGACGGCCAAGAAGTTCGGCTTCGGCTCGCGCACCGGCATCGATCTCCCCGGGGAGGCTCCCGGCCGCATCGCGGACCGCCACTGGAAGCAGGCCTACTTCGAGTCGCAGAAGGACTACTTCTGCGACCTGAGCAGCAAGCCGCAGACGAAGGGCACCAGCGACTTCGTCTACAAGTACGCCTACGAGTTCTGCCTCGAGGGCAACCTCTACCGCGCCGGCGACGCCGTGAACTTCTCCATCGGCCAGGGCGACACGATCGTCACGCCGCTGCAGCTCGCCCGGGCGTACGCGGCGATCGGCAACGGCGGCACGCTCTGGGCGCCGACGGTCGCGAAGGCGATCGTGAGCCCCGAGGGCACGGTGCTGCGCCGGATGGCGCCGCGCAAGGTCGCCCAGCTCGACGTACCGAAGAAGTACCTCGACTACATCGACAGCGCGCTGCAGAACGTGACGCGCGTCGGCACGATGGCGTGGAAGATGGGCGGCTTCCCGCTCGACCAGGTCACCGTGCGCTCCAAGACCGGCTCGGCCGAGGTCTACGGCAAGCAGACGACGGGCTGGGTCGCGTCGTACACCGAGGACTACGTCGTGGTGATGATGATCAGCCAGGCCGGCACCGGCTCGGGATCGACCGGCGACGGCATCCGGGCGATCTGGGAGGCGCTGTACGGCATCGACGGCGAGGCCGTACGCCCCGACCGCGCGGCCACCCCCGGCACGGTGCCGGCGGTCAGGCTGCCGCAGTTCCTCGACGACGGCTCGATCATGCCGCCGATCGTCGGCGACAAGACGGGGGAGTGAGCGCGATGACCGTCCTGTCCACCCGCCCCGTACGCCCGGGACAGACCACCAGCCTCCGCGCGCCCGGCCTCGACTGGCTGCTCATGCTCGCGACGCTCGCGCTGGTGACGATGGGGACGATGCTCGTGTGGTCGGCCACCTCGACGCGCGCCGACCTCACCGGCGGCGACGCCGACGCCTACCTCCGCAAGCAGCTGGTCAACGTCGCCATCGGCCTGGTGCTGATGGTCGCCGTGCTGGCGACCGACCACCGCTGGGTGCGGATCCTCGCGCCCCTGGCGTACGTCGCCAGCGTCACGGGCCTCGTCCTCGTCCTCGTCGCCGGCAGCACCATCAACGGCTCGCGCTCCTGGTTGCAGCTGGGCGGGATGTCGATCCAGCCGTCGGAGTTCGCCAAGCTCGCCGTCGTCATCGGCATGGCGCTCGTCGTCGCCGAGCGCACCGAGCGACGGTGGGGCCGCAGCGTCGGCACGCTCGAGGTGATCGGCATGCTCGCCATCGCCGGCGTGCCCACCGTGCTGATCCTGCTGCAGCCCGACCTCGGCACGATGCTCGTGCTCTCGGCCACCGTCTTCGGTGTCCTGGCCGTCGCCGGCGCCGGACGCGGCTGGCTCGGTGGGCTGGGCCTCACCGCGGTCGCCGGCGCGGTCGCGGCGGTGTCGATGGGCGTGCTGAAGCCCTACCAGGTCGACCGCTTCCTCGCCTTCACCAATCCCGGGCTCGACCCGCGCGGCGCCGGCTACAACACCGAGCAGGCGCGCATCGCCGTCGGCAACGGTGGCCTGTTCGGCCAGGGGCTGTTCGAGGGATCGCAGACCCGCTCCGGCTTCGTCCCCGAGCAGCACACCGACTTCATCTTCACCGTCGCCGGCGAGGAGCTCGGCCTGGTCGGCGCGGGTGTGCTGATCCTGCTGCTGGCCGTCGTCATCTGGCGCGCGCTCGCGATCTCCGCCGAGGCCGGCGACCTCTTCGGCCGCGTCGCGGCCGCCGGCATCGCCTGCTGGTGGGGCTTCCAGGCCTTCCAGAACATCGGGATGTGCCTGGGCATCATGCCCGTCACCGGCGTCCCGCTGCCCTTCGTCTCCTACGGCGGCAGCTCGCTCTTTGCCGGGATGCTCGCCCTCGGGCTGCTGCAGAACATCCACCTGCGCTCCGCCAGCCGCTGAGCGCCGGCCGCTGAGTAGGCCGCGCGTTCGGTGTCGACGTAACCTAGGGGGTCGCTCCTTCCCCGTCCCACGTCTGAGGTGTTCCGCTCATGTCCGTCGAGTCGGTCTTCCCGCGCCTGGAGGCCAGGCTGCCCTCCGTGCAGAAGCCCATCCAGTACGTCGGTGGTGAGCTGAACTCGGTTGTCAAGGACTGGGACTGCGCCGAGGCGTCCGAGGCGGGCGGCCCCACGGTCCGCTGGGCCCTGATGTACCCCGACGCCTACGAGGTCGGCCTGCCCAACCAGGGCGTCCAGATCCTCTACGAGGTGCTCAACGAGCGCGACTGGATCCTCGCGGAGCGCACCTACTCGGTGTGGGCCGACATGGAGCAGGTGATGCGGACCGGTGACGAGCAGGGCCCGATCCCGCAGTTCACCGTCGACGGGCACCGCCCGGTCGGCGCGTTCGACCTCTTCGGCCTGAGCTTCTCCACCGAGCTCGGCTACACCAACATGCTCAACGCCCTCGACCTCGCCGGGATCCCGCTGCACGCGGCCGACCGCGGTGACGACGCCCCGATCGTCATCGCCGGCGGCCACGCGGCGTTCAACCCCGAGCCCATCGCGGACTTCATCGACGCCGCGGTGCTCGGCGACGGCGAGGAGGTCGTGCTCGCGATCTCCGAGGTCGTCCGCGAGTGGAAGGCCGAGGACAGGATGGGTGGGCGCGACGAGCTGCTGCGCCGCCTCGCGGTCACCGGCAACATCTACGTCCCGAAGTTCTACGACGTGGCGTACGCCGCCGACGGCTCGATCGAGGCCGTCGTGCCCAACCGGCCCGGCATCCCGTTCCGCGTCCGCAAGCACACGCTGATGGACCTCGACCAGTGGCCGTACCCGGCCAACCCGCTGGTGCCGCTGGCCGAGACCGTGCACGAGCGCTTCTCCGTCGAGATCTTCCGCGGCTGCACGCGCGGCTGCCGGTTCTGCCAGGCCGGGATGATCACCCGCCCGGTACGCGAGCGCTCGATCGAGACGATCGGCGCCATGGTCGAGAACGGCATCCGCAAGACGGGCTTCGAGGAGGTCGGCCTGCTCTCGCTCTCGAGCGCCGACCACACCGAGATCGCCGAGGTCGCCAAGGACCTGGCCGACCGCTACGAGGGCACCAACGTCTCCCTCTCGTTGCCCAGCACCCGCGTCGACGCCTTCAACATCACGCTCGCCAACGAGTTCTCCCGCAACGGCCGCCGCTCGGGCCTGACGTTCGCGCCCGAGGGTGGCTCGGAGCGGATGCGCAAGGTGATCAACAAGATGGTCACCGAGGAGGACCTGATCCGTACGGTCTCCGCGGCGTTCTCCCATGGCTGGCGGCAGGTCAAGCTCTACTTCATGGTCGGCCTGCCCACCGAGACCGACGAGGACGTGCTGCAGGTCGCCGACCTGGCGAAGCGCGTGATCGCCAAGGGCCGTGAGGTCACCGGCCGCAACGACATCCGCTGCACCGTGTCCATCGGCGGGTTCGTGCCCAAGCCGCACACGCCGTTCCAGTGGGCCGCGCAGCTCGACCACCAGACCACGGACGATCGCCTTCGCAAGCTGCGCGACGTCGTCCGCGACGACAAGAAGTACGGCCGCGCCATCGGCTTCCGCTACCACGACGGCAAGCCCGGCATCGTCGAGGGACTGCTGTCCCGCGGCGACCGCCGCGTCGGCCGGGTCATCGAGGAGGTCTGGCGCGACGGCGGCCGCTTCGACGGCTGGAGCGAGCACTTCTCCTACGACCGCTGGATGGACGCCGCCGAGCGCGGGCTGTCCAGCACCGGTGTCGACGTCGACTGGTACACGATCCGCGAGCGCGACTACGACGAGGTGCTGCCCTGGGAGCACCTCGACTCCGGCCTCGACAAGGACTGGCTATGGGGTGACTGGGAGGACGCCCTCGCGGCGGCCGAGGGCAAGGACATCGAGATCGAGGACTGCCGCTGGACGCCGTGCTACGACTGCGGCGTCTGCCCCGAGATGCAGACCGAGATCCAGATCGGCCCCACCGGCCAGAGACTGCTTCCGCTGTCCGTCGTCTGACCCGGCACGAACTCGGGGCTCGAGTCGCTGTGCTGCCGCGTGGGTTGGCTGGCGGCATATCGCATGCCGACGGCCCGTTTCGATGTCGTATGCCGCCACCTTCCGGAGGTTGCCTGTCGTATGCCGCCACCATCAAGGGCTGCGCCAGTTCCTCACATCCCCGGTCCTTGGGGAACGGTCGGGTCCCGCTGCGTCGGTCCTGGTCACCCGACAGTTCCCCAGAGGCGCCACCCTCGGAACGACCCCGCGTTGGGATAGCCTGACGCGCGCAGATCCGGAGCGAGTGGAGGAGACAGGGTGACCCAGGACGCGACCGACCGGTCCGAGACGGACCGGCTCCGCGAGGAGGTCGCCGAGGCCCGGCACCACCTGCTGACCGTCCAGGACCACATCGTGGGGCTGGAGGCCGAGAACGGCCGGCTCCACCGCGACCTGACCCGCGTGACGATGGAGCTGCGCCAGCAGCGCAAGCGCACCAAGAACCTCCTCAAGCAGCGCGACGAGGCACGTACGCGCCTGCTGGACGTCCGCACCCGGCTGGAGCGCAACCGCGCCCGCGTCGCCGAGCTCGAGCAGCGGCGACCGTCCGTGGCCCGCCGCGTCGCCCGGCGCGTGCGCGGAGCGCTCGGGTGAGTCCGAAGCCCAGTCCGAAGCGGAGCGCCGAGCCGCGCTTCTCGATCGTCACCCCCGTGTACGACCCGCCGGTGGACGTGCTCAAGCAGTGCATCGAGTCGGTGATCGCCCAGGAGTTCGCCGACTGGGAGCTGATCATGGTCGACGACTTCTCCTCCAACGCCGCCGTGCCGACGGTGATCGCGCAGTACGCCCAGCAGGACCCGCGGATCACCCTGATCGAGCGCGACACCAACGGCCACATCGTCGCCGCCTCCAACGACGGTGTCGCCGCCGCGACGGGTGAGTTCATCGCCCTCCTCGACCACGACGACCTGCTCGTGCCCGACGCGCTGGCGCAGGTCGTCGCCGCGATCGACCGCCACGAGGACGTCGACTACGTCTACACCGACGAGGACAAGGTCGGCGAGGACGGCACGACGTACGGCGCCTTCCGCAAGCCCGACTGGTCGCCCGAGCGGCTGCGCGGGCAGATGTACACCTCCCACCTCTCCGTCCTGCGCACCAGCCTGGTCCGCGAGGTCGGTGGGTTCCGCGAGGGCTTCGACGGCTCGCAGGACCACGACCTCGTGCTCCGGGTCACCGAGCAGGCGCGCCGGATCGTTCACGTGCCCGAGGTGCTCTACCACTGGCGCGCCGTCGAGGGGTCGACCGCGGTCGACATCGAGGCCAAGCCCTACGCCGAGACCGCGGGCATCCGCGCCGTGCAGGAGCACCTCGACCGGCTCGGCATCGACGCCGTTGCCGGCCCGGGGGCCGAGCCCGGTCGCTACGTCGTCCAGCGACGGCTGGACCCTGCAGTCAAGGTCTCCGTCGTCATCCCGACGATGGGCCAGTCGTCCCTGGTCCGCGGGCAGCGCCGGGTGCTGGTCGTCGAGGCCGTACGGTCGGCGCTGGCACACACCGACCACGCGAACGTCGAGATCGTCGTCGTGGCCGACACCCCCACCCCGGCCGCGGTGCTCGACGAGCTCCGCGAGGTCGCCGGCGACCGCCTGGTCGTGGTGCCCTTCGACCGCCCCTTCAACTTCAGCGAGAAGATCAACGTCGGCGTGTGCCACTCGTCCGGCGACCGGGTGGTCTTCCTCAACGACGACATCGAGGCCATCTCGCAGGGCTGGCTCGAGCAGCTCGTCGCACCTCTGGACGAGCCCGACGTCGGCTTGACCGGCGCCAAGCTCTACTTCAGCGACCAGACGGTGCAGCACGCCGGCCACGCCTACTACAACGCCGGCTACCACCACCCCTTCAAGTTCTGGACCCGCGACGAGGTCGGCCCGTTCGGCGAGCTCGTCGTCAACCGCGAGGTCACCGGCGTGACGGCGGCGTGCGCCGCGATGCGACGCGAGACCTTCTTCGAGATCGGCGGGTTCAGCGAGGCGCTGCCGGGCAACTTCAACGACGTCGACCTCTGCTACAAGGTCCAGGCAGCCGGCCTGCGGACCCTGTTCATCGCCACCAGCGAGCTCTACCACTACGAGTCGCGCACCCGCGAGGCCCGCGTGCAGGAGTGGGAGCGGCTCGCCGTCGTCGCTCGCTGGGGCGTCCCGGACGAGGACCGCTACACCCCGCGGGCGCACGCGATGCCCAACCTGCGCCGCGTCCAGGAGCTGTCCGAGGACCTGTTCGATCCGGCGTCCGACTGAGCGTCGCACTCCAGGAGGTTGTCGGCACACCCCGATGCGAGGATCTGCCGATGAGCGGACGGCGGCGTCCGTCAGCAGGTCGTCACAACTTTCTGGTCCGGTGCGTGGTCAGACCGGTACGTCATCGATCAAGGGGGAACATGAGGACCATCAGCCTGACCGCCGTTGCGCTTCTGGGCGCGGCGCTGCTCGCGCCAGTGGGCACGGCCACCGCAGCGGGCGAGACATGTCAGGGGCAGGCGGCGACCATCGTCGGGACGCCCGGGGGTCAGATCACCGGAACGGAGGGCGCGGACGTCATCGTCACGAACGACGCGACGCGAGTCGACGCGCTCGGCGGCGATGACCTCGTGTGCGCGACCGGCGAGCGCAGCAGCTACGACTCCGTCACCGGCACCTCCACTTTCGTCGTCGTCGTCCTCGGCGCGGGGGCCGACACGTTCATCCCCTCCGAGCGCGCCGGATCCACGATCCACGCGGGCACCGTCGACGGCACCGACACCGAGGCCGACGTCATCCGCCTCAGCTGGACCGGTGGCCTCGTCATCTCCGGCATGCCAGGCCAGCCGAACGCCGACATCATCGACCCCGGCGGCTTCGGCGACGTCAGGTGGAGCGGCATCCAAACCGCCCCGGGCGCGGTGTCCGTGGGCACGGGCGGCACATTGGGCGTCTTGAGCGTTCGATCCGCCCACGGCGACGTCACCATGGACGCCAGCGGCACCGTGACGGGGGTCGACACGGCGCTCACCTGGACGGGCCGGTTCGCCCGGCTCGGTTTCACTACGTCGGCCGAGTACGGACGGTTCACGTTCCGCGGAACCGACCACATTGAGCGCGTCAAGGTCGACGCGCCGAGGACGTATGACCGCGACATCGCGCTCGGCGGCGGCTACGACTACTACGAGTCGAACAGCCTGGGCGGAAAGGCGACGCGGATCAAGGGCGACGGCGGGCGCAACACCCTGCTGCTCGACCTCAAGAGCCACGACCGGGTGCGCGCCGACCTGAGCCGTTCCCGGGTGACGGCCACCAAGGCGGGCGTCGAGGAGTCGGTCCGCGTCCGCGGCTTCTATGGCCTCATCGTGGCCGCGAAGCGTGCCGTCGTCGTCGGCACCGACCGCATCGACGTTATCAGGGTCGCCGCGTGCCGGACGACGCTCAAGGGAATGAAGGGCGGGGACGAACTGTACGTTGACTACAAGCTCAAAATCTATGGCGCAGACTCTTTGACCCCGCCTCGGTGCTCCGACTACGAGGCCACGATTTATGGCGGCCCTGGCAGCGACTCCCTCACCGGGATGTACGGCGATGACCGCCTTATCGGCGGCCCTGGCAACGACAGCGTGTGGGGCAACAAAGGGCGCGACGTGTGCCAGGGCGAGACGATGCGGGGATGCGAGAAGCGCATCTGACCGCGCAGCGACCTCGATGGAACACGGACGATCGCTTCTCCAGAGCATCCGCTCATGTCGCGATCCGTGCGGCCTCCAACAGCGAGACGTGGCACCACGAGTCTCAGCCCGTACGACGACCCAGGTAGGGCTCGAGAGCCCGGGTGAGCGGCTCGGCGACCGAGTCCCAGGCCCAGCGCCGGTGGGCGACCTCGGCCGCCGCTGTCGCGCGCTCGGCGTACGCCCGGGGATCGCGCGCGAGCGCGACCGCCTCGCGGAGCGCGCCGTCCCACTCGTGGGCCTTCGCGAGCCGGCCGGTCACCCCGTCGTCGATCGCGTCGTCGAGCGACGGGGTGTGCGAGGCGACGGTCCAGGTGCCGACGGCGGCGGCCTCGAAGAACTTGAGGTCGCTCTTGCAGATGTTGAACGCCGTGTGGGAGAGCGGCGCGAGGTTGACCTCGACCTCCGCGATCGAGCGCTGCAGCTCGACGTAGTGCATGAACTTCTGGAACTCCACGCGCTCGCGGTGCGGCTCGAGGGCGCCGAGGTCGTCGAGGTAGCCGACGATGCGGACCGACACGTCGTCGTCCTCGTCGAGCAGCCGGGCGAGCGCCGGGCTCGCGATCGCGAAGTCGCGCACGTGCGAGGGCGTGCCGCTGAAGTAGCCGACGGTGACCGGCCCGCTGCGCCGCCACCCGTTCGCGACCTTGGCGTCGAGCAGCTCGCGGGAGTAGGCCTGCTGCGTCCGGTTCATCACGTTGGGCACGATCGCCGGCGGGTCCTCGACGTGCGCCGCCAGCTGGCGGGCGAGCACGGAGTTGGTGGTCGTTGCGCCCCGACAGGCGTCCAGCGACGCTCGCAGCCGACCCATGTACGCGAACCAGACGTCCCACTCGGCGTTGACGTCGACGTCCTTGCCGAGCGAGCTCATCACCAGCTCGGCGAAGCCGACGTCGAAGACGAGGTCGTCGCAGTCGAACACCAGGGGGACGCCATGCCGGTCTGCGCTCTGCACGAGCTCGCGCAGAGCAGCGTTCCAGGGGTAGCGGGCGACCACGATCGCGTCGAGCTCCGGCACGATCCTGGTCAGCGCGCGCAGCTCGTCGTCGCAGAACCAGGCCGCACCGATGTCGCCGGGTGCGTGGTTGAGCGCGTCGACGGTGTTGGCGACGCGGTAGCGGAACGTGCTCGTGTCGGGCGTGCGGTAGACGAACGCGACCCGGTGGGGGCGGTCGAGCATCGACCCGACGCGCTCGGCCATCGAGCTGTCCCAGAGGTCGCGGACCTCGTCGGGGGCCGCGGGGAGGTCAGTGAACATGCGGGAACCGCTCGACCACCCAGTCCACGACCGGGACCAGGGTCTCGGCCCAGTCGCGGTTGATGTGGTCGGCGGCCACGTTGGCCGCGCGGCGCTCCGGGTCGCGCGCGAGCTCGACCATCTCGCGCAGCCCCTCGAGCAGGCCGTCGACTGTCGACGGCGCCACCACGATGTTGTCGGAGATGTCGGACAGGTCGGTCTTGATGCCGTGGGAGTTGGTGAGCACGGCCGCCCCGACCGACGCGAGGTCGTACGGCGGGTAGGACGGGTGCGGCGTGTCCATCAGCACGAGCGCGGCGTCCATCGACGCGACGAGGTCCTGGTAGTCGGTCCAGCCGAGGCCCTCGATGACGTTGACGTGCACGTCGCGCGGCAGCGTGAGGTCGGGCGTGCCACGGCCGACGAAGTGGAACTCCCACTCGTCGGGGTCGAGGATCCGCTGCTCCACCGCCCGGGCGAGCACCTGGGCACCGCGCCAGAACAGGTTGCGGGCGTTGAGCGGGCGTGAGTAGAAGAACAGGTTGCGCTTCGCACCGCCCGACCCGGCGGGCACGACGGAGGCGTCCCGCGTCGGGAAGGCCGGCTCGAGCGCGATCGCGCTGTCGCGGAGGTGGGGAAGGCCGCCCGGTCCGGAGAGGTGCTCGAGCAGCCGAGAGGTGTTGACGACGACCGCGAGGTCGGGCTCGGCCAGCGTCTCCTGGCACAGCAGCCGCTCGTCGCCGAAGGCGTAGAACATCCGCTCGTCCTCCTGCAGCAGGTAGAGCACCTGCTCGCGGGGGATGTCGCTGTCGAGCACCGCGCGGGTGGTCCACCACGACGTGGTCATCACGATGTCGCGGTCGGTGTACTGCAGGCGCTGGCTGCCGTCGGTGGAGACCTGCTCCAGCTCGAGGATGCCGTCGAGGTGGATCCCGGTGGCCTCCTCCAGCAGCGAGATCACCTGGCCGTCGGGCAGGTCGGTGCGGGTGACCAGGCGCAGGGTGCCGTTGCCCAGCCGGTTGGCGAGCTGCACGCCGAGGATGATTGCGGTGCCGACCCCGCCGAAGAGGCTGTGGGGAGCGACGCTGTCGGTGACGATGCTGATCCGGCGCTCGCCGGCGGCCAGCTTCGTGACGGGCATCGGCAGGATGGCCTGCCAGCGCTCGTCGTACAACGCGTCGACGTACGGCTCGCGCAGCGCACCGCGCGGGGCGATGCGGCCCTCGGCGCGGCCGTGGCGCAGGTAGTGCACGAGCGGGTTCCAGTGGGTCTTCGCGACGTCGGGGTTCTGCCGCAGGTAGCCCGCGGTCGAGAACTTCTCGCTCGGGTCGAGGCCCTCGCGGCGACCGAAGCGGATGTAGTGGCGTATGACGTCGCGGTCCGCGGGCAGGTCCGGGCGGAAGTGGCGGTAGTAGTCCTCGTCGAAGAAGCCGGACTCGCGCAGGATGCGCGCGTCCTCCTCCATCGGGTTGAGCGCCCGGCCGGCCGGCTGGCCGACGCGGAGGTAGTGGACGAGGGGGTTCATCGACCCGACGTCCTCGTTGCGGCGCAGGTAGGCGTTGGTCGAGAAGGCCTTGGACGGGTCGCGGCCGTCGCGCGCGCCGTGGCGCAGGTAGTGGAGGACCGGGTCGATGCCGGCCTTGCGGACCTCGGGGTTCTTCCGGAGGTAGAAGTCGGCGTCGAAGAGCTCCGACTCCCGCAGCAGGTCTGCGTCGGTCTTCGTCGTCTCGCTCAAGGCCTGCCCTTCCGTGGCTTCACGTGCGGCGCGAGCATAGTCGCTCAGGGGGCTGCGTCCCCGCTCCGCATGGCCTCGAGCACGGCCGGCTCGAGGTAGGGCGCGAGGGTGGCGGAGTAGGTCGCGGACAGGTGGTTGTAGTCGGCGTACACGATCACGCCGCCCACCACGGCGGGGCACACGTCGTCGCGGCAGACGTGGTCCGCGAGGTCGACGGTGGTGATCAGGTCGGAGTCGAGTGCGTCGGCCGCCTCGGTCAGCGGGTCGGGGCCGAGGTAGTCCTGGCGGGTGCCGTCGCACGCGGCGGTGTCGTCCAGGTGCTCGCTGACGCAGGTGACGGTGTCGTAGTCGGGGTCGAGCGGCGCCGGGGTGTCGCGGATGACCAGCACCGGGACGCCCGCGTCGGTCAGCCGCCGCAGCGTCGCCTCGTACACCTCCGGCGAGGTCCCGTCGCGGTCGAGCGTCGACATCACCACGAGGTCGTGGTCGGCGATGGCCCGGTCGATCGCCCCGTCGACCAGCTCGTCGCAGGCCTCGATCTGCAGCGGGTCCACCGACGGCGCCGCGGCGTTGTCGGTCGTCGGCTGGCAGACGCCGATCACGTAGGTGTCGACCTGCCAGTGGTGCTCGGCGGCGATCGCGTTCATCGCGGGCTCCCAGTGGCCGGCGTGCGAGTTGCCGAAGAGGGCGATCCTGCGCTCGGGCTTCGTCGTGTCGCCGACCGAGCAGGTGACGAGCTCGTCGAACGGCGGCCAGCTGATGCACTGCCCGACGATCACCGACAGCGGGAGGTCGCCGCGGCTGAACTCGGGCGTGGTGACCAGCTCGTCGGGCTCCTCGCAGTCGAGCGCGGGATCGAGGGCCCCGGCGCCGGTGCAGGTGGGTTCGAGGCTGGTCGGGAGCGCGTCCTGGACGCGAGACTCGGAGGCCTGGACCGCCGACTCCGACGAGCGCAGCATCGCCCACGCGAGGCCGACCACCACGACCGAGCAGACGGTCAGCACGACCAGCGCGCGGCGACCGACGTACGTCGTGCCGGGCCGCGGCCGCAGGGCGTTCTCGACGAACCGGGTCGAGAGCCACGACACGACGAGGGTGAGTGCGATGAGGGCGAGCGAGAGCGCGAGCCCGCGGCGTACGCCGAGCACCGCGGGCGCCAGCACGACGAGCGGCCAGTGCCAGAGGTAGATCGCGTACGAGCAGTCGCCGACGAGCTGCACCGGCCGGGAGTGCGTGATGCGCCGCAGCGACAACGGACCGTCGGGGTCGTCGGCGTGGATGAGCAGGGCCGCGCCGAGGGTCGGCAGCAGGGCCGCCCACCCGGGGTAGACCGTGTCGCCGGTGATGAGGAGGGCGCTCCCGAGGACCGCCAGCAGGCCCGCGAGGGCGACGATCCCACGGGTCGTCGCCGGCGCGCGGTCGCGACGGCGCAGCACGAGCCAGGCCAGCAGGCCACCGGTGCCGAGCTGCCACATCCGCGCCGGGGTGGCGAAGTAGGCCTCGGCGGGCGAGCTCCACGAGAGCGACAGGCTCGCGGCGAGGCTCAGCACCGTGACGGCCGCGAGGAGCCCCACGACGGCGAGGCCGTTGCGTCGCAGCCGGCGGTCGACGAGCGCGCCGAGGCCGACCAGCACCGGCCACACGACGTAGAACTGCTCCTCGATCGACAGCGACCAGAAGTGCTGGAACGGCGAGGGTGTGGCGTGGGCGCGCAGGTAGTCGGTGGCGTCGGAGACGAGTCGCCAGTTCTCGACGTAGAACATCGAGGTCAGCCCGTGCCGGGCGGCAGGCGCCCACTCCGCCGTCGGCCGGAGGAGCCACACGACGGCAAGGGTGACCGTGATGGTCAGTGCGGCGGCCGGGATGAGCCGCAGGACCCGCCGGGCCCAGAAGGCGCCGAGGTCGCGCAGCCCCTCGGGCGGCCGGCGCAGCAGCGCGCTGGTGATGAGGAAGCCGGAGATGACGAAGAAGACGTCGACGCCGATGAAGCCGCCCGGGACCCGGCCCGGCCAGAAGTGGTACGTCACGACCAGCGTGACGGCCAGGGCCCGGAGGGCCTGGATGTCGGGGCGGTGGTGCGTCGGGTGCGCGGTGTGGTCGGGGCGTACGCCGGGTGCCTCGCCGCCGTCGCCGACCGTCGCGGTGGCCGCGACGTGGCTCACGTCGGGGGGATCCCGGTCAGGCCGAGCAGGCGGAGGGCCGACATCAACGACGCGAGCACCGCCAGGCCGATCACGATCGCGACCGACGTCCGCGAGCGCAGCAGCGACGCCGTCACGACCGCGATGGGCGCCACCAGGGTGATGCCGTAGCGGTTGGGCAGCGCGAAGTAGATGTGCGACGAGACGTAGCCCAGCACGACCAGGCCGAGCGAGAACACCACGGCCGCCAGCAGCAGGCAGCGGGCGAGGAGTGCCTCGCGCTCGCCGTGCGTGACGAAGAGCGCGGCGGCCAGGAGACCGGCGGTGAACACCATCGTGACCACGTTGGTGCTGAAGAACATCAGCGTCGGGTCGCCGACGCCCACCCAGGGCGACAGCAGCGGCTGGGCGAGCGAGAACGCGCTGTCGATGAGGCCGCGCCACGGGAAGGCGTCGACGGCGAACTGGGTCGCCATGCTCGGCAGGTCGTTCGGGTCCTGGTGGCTGCGGGCGTTGCTGACGAGCGTCCATCCGAAGGCGGCAACGAGCGCGGCGGCGCCGGTGGCGAGCGCCACGACGGTACGCGCGCGGCCGCTGGCGCTCACCGAGGCGGTCCCCGGCTCACCCGGCTCGGCGAACGCGGTCACGCCGGAGGACTCCCACGACCGGGACCGGTGGAGCAGCAGGTAGAGCGCCACGGCCGGGACCACGGCGAAGAAGGTCAGCTTGATCAACGACACCACGACGGCGGTCGCGATCAGCGCTGCCGCACGGCCCCTGGTCGGGCGCTGTTCCCAACGCAGGGCTGTCAGCAGGACGGCTGCACCGCCGGCCAGCCCGAGCGCGTCGGGCGTGACCGTCGCGCTGGGGTAGGTCACGGCGGGGGAGGCGACCAGGAGGCCCAGCACGGCGCCGAGCGGCAGTCGGCCGATGCCCAGGCGTCGCCCGGCGAGCCACGTCAGGACGATGCCGAGGGCCAGCCACACCGCACCGGCGAGGCGCCCGGCGATGAAGAGGTTGTCGACGGGCGTCGCGATCCGGATCACCTCGGCGAGGGCACGGTCCGCGGTGTAGTAGATCGGCGTGTTCGTCGCCGCGGTGTTGTAGCCCTTCTCCTGGTAGATGTCGGGGTCGTAGACGATGCCGGGCGGGCACGGGATGGGGTCGAACCCCTCCACGTCGACGCCGCGGCAGGCCTGCGTACGCATCGCCTGCTGCTCGACCTTGTCGCCCTGCTCGAGCACCGTGGGGGAGCGGAACATGTAGTCGAGGTGCGACAGCTCGTCGACCGGGCTCAGGCGCGGGTAGTTGAACACCTGCACCACGGAGAGGAACAGGCCCACAGCGATCACTGCCAGGAGCGGGAGGACGGCAAGGCGTGGGCGTGCTGGCATGACGAGGAGGGTCCCCCAGGGGCGATGGTCCGACGGGCGGCGTGCAGTCTACGGCTGAGGTCAGCCGCCGACGACTTCGTGGAGCGGGCGCTCGGTGCCCGTGGCCAGGTCGTGCACCACGAGGTGCGAGATCTCGTCCAGGCGGGCGCGCCCGGTGAGGTGGGTCAGGTTGCCGGCCTCGTCGCGCGACTCGCGGAAGCGCGACTCGACGTAGCCCTCGGCCGCGTCCGTGGTGGGGAGGTCGCCCAGCCGGTCGGTGCGGACGAAGTAGGCGTTGTTGCCGTTGCTGTTGCTGCCGACGAACGCGTAGCCCTTGCGCTGGCCCAGGTCGCACAGCGCGGCGAGGGAGGCGCCGAAGAAGAGGTTGGAGTGGTGGGCGGCACGACGGGTGAAGTCGGCGGCGTAGGGCACCGTGACCTGGGCGTCCGGCCCGAAGACGCTGTTGTACTCGCAGACCACGATGACCGGCGAGACGGCCTCGATCGCCTCCCAGACCCAGTAGTCGTTGCCGTCGATGTCGATGCTGAGCAGGCCGACCTCGCCGGTGAAACCGGCGCCGGCGAACAGGTCGTTGATGTTGTCGCGGGTGATGAAGCTCGCCACCGACGTCAGGTCGTGGCGCCAGGACTCGGCGAGGGACCGGATGCTGGCCACGTTGGCCTCGCTGCCGTCGATCACCAGCCCGCGCCAGTTGTCCTTGACCAGCAGGAAGCGCGTGTTGGACTCGCGGTAGGTCTCCACGCCGAACTCGATGAAGCTCTCGGGCGCCTCGACGTGCTGGAGCAGGAACTGGATGATCCCGTCGTCGCCGAACTGCGAGAAGACCCGGAACTCCACGTCGCGCAGGGAGTCGACGGAGGCGGGGAGCTGGCGCGTCATCATCGTGCCGAGCAGGACCCGGTTGAGCTCGATCTCCCGGGTCAGCGACCCCGGCGTCTGCCGGCGTACCTGCTGCAGCGCCTGCGCCACCCGCGGCGTCCGCGCCACCAATCGCTCTCGCAACATCTCCCACGCCCCCGGTTCGCTCGCCTCACGGATCGGCTCGGACACTACAGGTGACCGGTCGGGACGCTCACGGCCCTAGCATGGGCGACCGTGTCGAGACGATCGCAGCTGGTGGCCTCGCCGACGGCCCTCGTCCTCGGCGCCGCGCTGGTCAGCGGCGTGTCCGGCTACGTCGCGCTGATCCTCGCCGCGCGCACCCTGACTCCCGCCGACAGCGCCCACTTCCTCGTCTTCTGGGGCGTCGTCTTCGCGATGTACGGCACCCTCAACGGCGTGACCACGGAGGTGACGCGCGCGGTCAGCACGACCGGCGACACGAGCGGCGCCGGCACACGCCTGATGCCCGTCGCGGTCGGCTTCGGCCTGGCCCTCGTCGCGGTCGTCGGCATCAGCGGCTTCCTGTGGGCTCCTCCGGTGTACGGCCCGCACTGGGGTCCGCTGCTCGGCGCGACCGTCCTCGGCACGACGCTCTTCAGCGTGCACGTGGTGGTCGCCGGCGTCGCCACGGGCCGCGGCGCGTGGTCGGGCTACAGCCTGCTCGTGGCCGGCGAGACCGCCGGCCGGCTGGCACTCTTCGTCGTCGTGGCGGCCCTCTTCGCCGGGGTGGCGGGCTTCGCCTTCGCCAGCGCGGTCGCGTCCGGGTTCTGGATCGCCGCCACGCTCGCCTCGACGCGCTACCGCCACCTGTGGACGCAGCGCGTCGACGTGGAGGTGTCCGGCCTGGTGCGCCGGCTCGTCACCTCGTGCACCGCGGCCGGCGTCTCAGCCGTCCTCCTCGTGGGCTTCCCCCTGCTGGTGAAGGTCACGACGCCCGACGACGTGTTCGCGGGCGCGGCGCCGATCATGCTCGCCGTCTCGCTGTGCCGCGCGCCACTGCTCGTCCCGCTCGGCGCCTACCAGAACGTCGTGGTCGCGCGCGTCGCCGTGCAGGGCGTACGCGCCCTGGGACCGGTGCTGGCCGGGATCGTCGGCCTGACGCTCGTCGGGGCGCTCGCCGCGTGGCCGGTCGGTCCCTGGGCGCTCCGCATCGTGAACCCGGACTTCCACGTCGACGGTCCCGTGTTCGCCGGGCTCGTGCTGGGGGCTGGGCTCGTCGCCGTGCTGACCGTCACCGGTGCAGCGGCCGTCGCGCTCGACCACCACACCGTCTACCTCGCCGGCTGGATCGCCGCGACGGTGGCCACGGTCGCCACGCTGCTGCTGCCAGGAGGGCTGGAACAGCGGGTCGTCACATCGCTCCTGGTCGGGCCCGCGGTCGGGGTGGTCGTGCACCTCCTCGGAGGGCACCGCAGGGTCGGTTAGGGTCTCGCCCGTGCCGAAACGCCCACTCGTGTTCGTCGACATGCTGTCCTACACCGGCACCAAGGGTGGGATGGAGACCTACACCCGCGAGCTCTACCGCGAGATCGGGACGCTGGACAGCGGCTTCGACTTCGTCGCCCTCGCCAGCGCCGAGGGCGGTCGCTTGGACCTGTCCTGGTTCCCCGGCGAGGTGATCCGCTCGCGGATCAGCGGCGAGAACCGCTTCATCTGGGCCGCAGGCGAGCTCGTCGCCTCCAGCCTCCACGCCCGGCGCCGGCGCGCCGACCTGGTGCACTGCCCGGCCACCCTGGGCCCGGCGCGCACCTCGATGCCGACCGTCCTGACGGTGCACGACATGCTCTACTGGAGCCATCCCGAGTTCATGGTGACGCCGCTCTACACGCGCCCCGTGATGTGGATGGAGCAGCGGGCCGCGGCCAACGCCGCGCGCATCATCACCGACAGCAGGGTCTCGGCCGAGGAGATCCACAAGTACCTCGGCTTCCCGTCCGACCGCCTCCACGTGGTGCCGCTCGCGGCGCACGGCGCGACCGACGTCGGGCGCGACGGGATCGGCGAGAACCTGATCCTGGCCAGCGGCCAGCGCCGCCCGTACAAGAACTGGGACGCGCTCGTGCGCGCCCTCGCCCTGGTCGAGGAGTCCGTACGCCCGCGCCTGGTCATCACCGGCGCCGGTCCGGGGGAGGACCCCGTCGCGGACGTCGTACGTCGCACCGGCATGGGCGAGTGGGTGGAGCTGAAGGGGTGGATCGGCAGCGACGAGCTGGCGGACCTCCGGCGCCGGGCCCGCGCGATGGCCTACCCGACGCTCGCCGAGGGCTTCGGCCTGCCGGTGCTCGAGGCGATGTCGATCGGCCTGCCGGTCCTGGCCTCGGACCTGCCGGTGCTGCGCGAGGTCGGTGGCGACGCGGCGATGTGGTTCGACCCGCACGACGACGCGTCCATCGCCGCCGCGATGACGACGCTCGCCACGCAGCCCGAGGTCGCCGAGCGGCTGGCCCGGGAAGGCGTCGCGCAGGCTGCGAAGTTCAGCTGGCGCCGGGTCGCCGAGGACACGCTCGACGTGTTCCGGTCGACCCTGGCCGCGCGCTGAGCGGACCGGAGCGGGTCAGCGCCCGAAGGCGTGGCGGCCCAGGGTGCGGGTGGCGCCCCACGAGCGACCGGTGACGGCCTGCGGCAGCCGGCTGGCGGCGTAGAGCCGGGAGGCGGCGTGCACCCGGGCGGCGCGGGCGGCCCGCGCCCAGCCGTGCGCGGCGCACCGCTCCGCGGCGATCCTGAAGTACGCCCGCTCGCCCTCGAAGCGGCCGCCGTCGTCGACGGTGGCCGATGAGGCGCTCGCCGAGTGTCGGCGGTAGGCGAAGACGACGTCGGGGAGCACGAGCATCCGCGAGCCGCCCAGCGCCATGTCGACCATCAGCGCCAGGTCCTGCACCAGCGGCATGCCGTCGAGGAAGTCGTGGCGACGCACCGCCTCGGTGCGGAAGGCGAGGGACGGCCAGTAGGTCCAGTTGCCGCGCAGCAGCGACACCGCGAGCTCCTCACCGGCGAGCACGCGCGGCCCGGTGAGCCGCGGGGCGAACAGCCGGCGCTTGACCCGGTCGACCAGCGGGTCCACCCGCGTCGAGGTCTCGTCGATCACCTCGACGCCGGGCTGGACGATGTCGACGCCGGCCGGGGCGGAGGCGATCGCGGCGCGCACCGTGGCGACGTACGCCGGCCGCAGCACGTCGTCGCAGCCGAGGAAGACCAGCCACTCGTCGCTCGCGAGCTCGAGGCAACGGCGGTAGTTGTCGGTGATGCCGAGGTTGGTTTCGTTGCGGAGGTAGGTGACGCGCTCGTCGGCGAGCGCCTCGAACCACGCCCCGACACTGTCGTCGGGGTAGCAGTCGTCGACGACCGTCAGGCGCCAGTCGGGGTCGGTCTGCGCGCGGACGCTCTCGACCGCCTCGAACAGGAGCGCCGGCTCGCCCCAGAACGGGATGAAGATCTCAGGCATGCGGCGGGAGGATCTCCGTCGGCTGCGCGACCTGGGCGTCCGGCGCGACGGTCGTCCCGACCGAGCTGCGCACGGTGAGGCGCTCCATGCCGTAGCGCTCCTGGGCCTCGAGGATCGCGATCCGCCGGGCCAGCTGGTGCAGCTGGTGGCGCGACTCCTGGGCGCGGAGGTACTGGTTGACGACGTAGAAGCCGAACGTCACCGACACCACGTAGAGGACGAGGTCGGTGCCACGGCCCACGCCGATCGCCTGGGCGACGATGCTCACCAGGTCGGGCGCCAGGACCGCGATCACGACGAGGACCATCAGCCCGGCGAACGCGATCTTCTTCCAGGCGTTGACGCTGTGGGCGCTGCGGCTGCGCAGGGCGACGAGGAAGATCACCGCGAACGCGGCGATGAGGATGATCTGGATGAGGATCATCGGCTCACCTTCCGCAGGAGGGTGTCGACCGCGATGTTGACCGCGTTGACCGCGGGCTGGCCCTTCGCGACCGAGTAGTCGGAGTAGTCGATGGTCACGGCCACCTCGACGAAGCGGTACTTGTTGCGCGCGATGAGCTCGATGATCTCGCTGGCGTGGGTCATGTCGGGCGCGGTGATCCGCAGCGTGTCGGCGACGTGGCGGTTGAACACCCGGAGGCCGTTGTGGGCGTCGGTCAACCGGACGCCCGACGTGAGGTTGCTGAAGCGGACGGCGGCCTTGAGCAGCACGCGCTTGAACCGGCTGGCACCGATCGCCTCGCCGAGGAAGCGCGAGCCGAGCACGATGTCGACGTCGGTGGTCTCGAGGACCCGGAGCATCCGGACGGCGTCCTCGACCCGGTGCTGGCCGTCGGCATCGAACGTCACGAAGCGGGTGACCCCGGGCAGCAGGCGGGCGAACTCGATGCCGGTCTGGAGGGCAGCGCCCTGACCCATGTTGATCGGGTGGTTGACCAGGTAGGCGCCCGCGTCGAGGATCGCGTCGGCCGACAGGTCCGAGCTGCCGTCGTTCACGCACACCACGTGAGGGCAGCTCTCGAGGATGCCCGCGATGACCGATCCGATGACCTCTGCTTCGTTGTACACAGGCACAACGAAAGCGACGTCTCTCACCCGCGGGAATATACCGCCACGCGGGCGTGCGGCCTATCCGGGCGGAACGCCTAGGCTCTGGCCGTGCGTGACCAACCCGAGCAGCAGGCCCCACCGGTGCAGCGCCTCCGCGTGCGCTACGCCAAGCGCGGACGGCTCCGCTTCACCAGCCACCGCGACTTCAGCCGGGCCTTCGAGCGCGCCGTCTTCCGTGCGCGGGTCCCCATGGCGTACTCCTCGGGCTTCAACCCGCACCCGCGCATCTCGTACGCCGGCGCGGCACCGACGGGCTCGGCGAGCGAGGCGGAGTACCTCGAGCTGGCCCTGGCCCAGGTCGTCGTGCCCGCCGACGTCCACGCGATGCTCGACGAGGCGCTGCCCCCCGGCCTGGACGTCCTCGACGTGGTGGAGTCGCCCGGCGGCTCGCTCTCCGACCTGCTCGAGGGCAGCCGCTGGCGCATCGTCCTGGCCGTCGGCCGCGAGGTCGCCGAGGACGCCGTCGCGCGCTTCCTCGCCGCCGACGAGGCGCTGGTCGAGCGGATGACGAAGAAGGGCATGCGCGAGTTCGACGCCCGGGGAGCCGTGGTCGCCCTCGCGCTCGTCGCGCCGGTCGAGGGCGACGAGGGGCGTACGACGCTCGACGTCGTGCTGCGACACGGCACGCCGGCCGTACGACCCGACGACGTCCTCCGGGGCCTGGCCACGGTGGCCGGGCTCGACGCGGGCGAGGCGCCGCTGATGACCCGGCTCGAGCAGGGGCCGCTCCTCGCGTCCGGCGAGGTCGGCGACCCGCTGGCACCTCGTACATAGGGCCCGGGGTCGGGGCGTGTGCGATACTCGCAGCGTTCGACACCCCGGCGAAAGGTCGGGATCCGTCGAGCCGACGACGTTCTCGCCGGCCACACCCTGAACCTGGGGCTGGGTCGGCACCCCGGAAGGGTGGACGTCACCGGACCGCGACGCGGCCACAGGAATCGGTGAGAGCGATTCCCACGGTGGCCCGGCGACCGCGGCAGGTGACAGACAGCATCCGGAGACGCGCACGCGGAGGATGTCGCCGCCACTGAAGCTTTGCGTCCCCGGGATCGTCATCCCGCTGGGCGCCCGTATCGGCACCGCGATTGGTGCCCGAGGAGCACCACATGCTCGATGACCAGCCCGAGCGCACCGAAGCCGGCACCGGTTCCGCCCCTGATGCAGGGTCCGACGCAGGCACCGCCTCCGCACCGCCCGTCGTGACCCGACGCACCCGCAAGTCCCCCGCGAAGAAGGCCGCCCCGGCGCCCGACGCGACTCCTGACGCGGTCGCTGACGCGGTCGCACCCGAGGCGCCGTCCAAGAAGGCCGCCGCCCGCAAGGCCCCCGCCAAGAAGGCCGCCGCCAAGCGCGCGCCGGCCAAGAAGGCCACCGAGGCCACCGAGGCCGCTGAGCCGTCCGCGGAGTCGGCCCCGGCCGAGGACGCTCCCGCGGCGAAGACGACGACCCGGCGCAGGTCGGCCGCCAAGGCGCCGGCGAGGAAGACCGCCGCGAAGCGCGCCCCCGCCGCCGACTCCGCTGCCGAGACCGACACCGACACGGACGCGGCCCCCGAGGCGGGCGGCCACGCCGTCCTGTTCCAGGCTCCCGTCGCCACGACCACGCGTCGTACGCGCAGGACGGCCGCGCCCGCCCCCGTCGAGGAGGTCGCCGACGAGGAGGCCACCGAGGCCGAGGACGAGGTCGCCGAGACCGAGGTCACCGAGGACGAGGCCGCCGCCGAGCGCCCGACCCGGTCGCGTGCGAAGAAGGCCGCCGGCTCGAGGTCCCGCACCAGGAAGGCAGCCGCCCCGTCGGACGACGAGGCCGCCGAGATCTCCGCCGAGACGCCTGCCGAGACCACCGAGGACGACGCCGACGAGGACACCTCGACCCAGACCCGCGACGGCCAGGGCGACGACGAGTCCGGTGACGACGAGGGCGGCACCGCCGCTCGCCGGCGCCGCCGCCGCGGCGGACGCCGCCGGCGCAAGGGCTCCGACGGCAGCGGTGACGCGTCCGGCGAGGGCGACGGCGACGAGCAGGGCTCCGACGCGGACTCCTCCGACGACGCGTCGGCCGAGTCCGGCTCGGCCGGCGACGACTCCGGCTCCAGTGACGGATCCGCAGACTCGGACTCGGACTCGGGGGAGGGCACCTCGCGCCGCCGTCGCCGCCGCCGTCGCTCCGGGGACGACGGCGGGTCGGACGACGACGCGCCCAACACCGTCACCCGGGTCCGCAAGACCCGGTCCGCCGAGGACCAGATCACCGCCGTCGCGGGCTCCACCCGCCTCGAGGCCAAGAAGCAGCGCCGCCGCGAGGGTCGTGAGGCCGGTCGCCGCCGCGCTCCGATCGTCAGCGAGGCCGAGTTCCTTGCCCGCCGCGAGTCGGTCGAGCGGGTCATGGTGATCCGCCAGCGTAAGGACCTCACCCAGATCGCGGTCCTCGAGGACAAGGTGCTCGTCGAGCACTACGTCGCCCGTGAGTCGCAGACCTCGCTGATCGGCAACGTCTACCTCGGTCGCGTCCAGAACGTGCTGCCGTCGATGGAGGCCGCCTTCATCGACATCGGCAAGGGTCGCAACGCGGTCCTCTACGCCGGCGAGGTCAACTGGGCGGCACTCGGCCACAAGGAGGGCCAGGCCCGCAAGGTCGAGTCCGTGCTGTCCAGCGGCCAGATGATCCTGGTGCAGGTCACCAAGGACCCGATCGGCCAGAAGGGGGCCCGGCTCACCAGCCAGGTCAGCCTGGCCGGTCGCTTCCTCGTCTACGTGCCCGACGGCACCACCTCGGGGATCTCGCGCAAGCTGCCCGACACCGAGCGCAACCGCCTCAAGACGCTCCTCAAGGAGATCGTCCCCGACACCGCCGGCGTCATCGTGCGCACCGCGGCCGAGGGTGCCAGCGAGGAGGAGCTGACGCGCGACGTCGAGCGCCTCAAGTCGCGCTGGGAGGACATCGAGAAGAAGGCCGGCAACAAGGGCTCAGGCCCGCAGCTCCTCTACGGGGAGCCCGACCTCACGCTCAAGGTGGTCCGCGACCTCTTCACCGAGGACTTCGCCAAGCTCGTCATCGAGGGCGAGGACGCCTGGAACACCGTGCGCGACTACGTCGAGTCGGTGGCCCCGGACCTGACCGAGCGGGTCCAGCGCTTCGAGCGCCGCGAGACCGGCGGCGACGTGTTCTCGACCTACCGGATCGACGAGCAGATCCACAAGGGCCTGGACCGCAAGGTCTGGCTGCCCTCGGGCGGCTCGCTCGTCATCGACCGCACCGAGGCGATGACCGTCGTCGACGTCAACACCGGCAAGTTCACCGGCTCCGGGGGCAACCTCGAGGAGACCGTCACCAAGAACAACCTGGAGGCGGCCGAGGAGATCGTGCGCCAGCTCCGGCTGCGCGACATCGGCGGCATCATCGTCGTCGACTTCATCGACATGGTGCTGGAGTCCAACCGCGACCTCGTCGTACGCCGGCTCGTCGAGTGCCTCGGCCGCGACCGCACCCGCCACCAGGTCGCCGAGGTCACCTCGCTCGGCCTGGTGCAGATGACGCGCAAGCGGATCGGCACCGGCCTGCTGGAGTCCTTCAGCGAGAACTGCGAGCACTGCCAGGGTCGCGGCGTGGTCATCCAGGACCAGCCCGTCGACCCCGACGCCACGCCCGACGAGGGTGAGAGCCGTCGCACGGGTCGCCGCCGCGGCAAGCGCGGTGCCAGCGACGACAACGGCACCTCGAACGGTACCTCGAACGGCAATGGTGGCCACGCCCCGTCGCCGAAGGACGTCGCGGCCATGGCCCGCCACGAGAGGGCCGCCGAGGCCGAGGCAGAGGTCGACCTTGACGCCGGCTCCGACGACCCGGTGACCGAGGCCCACCCCCACGTTCCTGCCGACGCTCCGACCGACGCACCCGCCGAGGTCGTCGTCGAGCCCGAGCCGATCGTCGAGCCCGAGCCGGTCATCGAGCCGGTCGTCGAGCCCGAGGCGGCACCCGCCGAGGACGAGAAGCCGCGCGTCGTGACGCGTACGCGTCGTCGGTCGGCCAGCCGCCCCGCCGGCCCGCCGGCCCTGCCCGCAACGTCGACGACCGGTGCCGCCGGCACCGTGCCCGAGACCGGCGTGGTCGAGCCCGGCACCGTCGGTGTCGAGCCCGGTGAGCCCGGCGACGTGGCCTCGTCCGAGGCGCCGACGGTGGAGCACGTGCCGATCAAGAAGAAGGGCTCGCGCAAACGCTGAGGCGTCGTTTTGCGGGGTCCCCACCCGATCCCGTAGTCTTGACTCTCGGTGTGAGACACACCGATCCCTGCGCGCCCGCCCCGCGGCCGTACCTCGCCGAAGTTCTTGGCGCCATGTCATGTGGTGAGGGCGTGCGCAGGCCCGAAGATTTCACCAGTAGTCCTGATCGAGGAGAGTGACTCGCCGTGTACGCGATCGTGCGCAGTGGCAGCAAGCAGCAGAAGGTTGCCGTGGGCGACGTCATCGAGATCGACGCGATGGCCGCCGCCGGTGACACCCTCACCCTGCCCGTGGTGATGGTCGTCGACGGTGACACCGTCACCGCGACCGGCCTGGACAAGGCCAGCGTGACCGTCGAGGTCACCGGCCGCACCAAGGGCCCGAAGATCATCATCCAGAAGTACAAGAACAAGACCGGCTACAAGAAGCGCCAGGGTCACCGCCAGAAGTACACCCAGGTCAAGGTCACCGACATCTCCCTCTGAGCACACCTCCCCGGGTTTCCACCCGAGGTCGACGCTCACCGCATTCACTCGCGAAGGACTGAACAATGGCTCACAAGAAGGGTGCCGCGAGCACCAAGAACGGTCGCGACTCCAACTCGCAGCGCCTCGGCGTGAAGCGGTTCGGCGGTCAGGTCGTCCTCGCCGGCGAGATCATCGTCCGCCAGCGCGGCACGCACTTCCACCCGGGCACCGGCGTGGGCCGCGGTGGCGACGACACCCTCTTCGCCCTGCAGGCCGGAGCCGTGGAGTTCGGCACCCGCCGCGGTCGCAAGGTCGTCAACATCGTCCCGGGCGAGTGACGTCCCCGCGATACTGAACAACTTCTGCGAAGGGCGTCCCTGTCTGGGGCGCCCTTCGTGCTTTCCCCCACGCGTAGCACCCCTGAGCAGCACCCCGAAGGAATCTGATGGCCATCCCCACGTTCGTCGACCAGGTCACGCTGCACCTCGCAGCCGGACGAGGTGGCAACGGTGTGGCCTCGGTCAAGCGCGAGAAGTTCAAGCCGCTCGGTGGCCCCGACGGTGGCAACGGCGGCCAGGGTGGGTCGATCATCCTCGAGGTCGACACGAGCGTCACGACGCTCGTCGACTACCACCACAGCCCGTCGCGCAGGGCCGACAACGGTGGCCAGGGCGCCGGTGACCACAAGAACGGCGGCAACGGCAAGGACCTGACGCTGGTCGTCCCCGACGGCACCATCGTCACCGATGTGCAGGGCAACGTGCTGGCCGACCTCATCGGCCAGGGCACGACGCTCGTGATCGCCGCCGGTGGGCGCGGTGGCCTCGGCAACGCCGCCCTCGCCTCGTCGAAGCGCAAGGCCCCCGGGTTCGCCCTGCTGGGGGAGCCCGGCGACGAGCTCGACGTACGCCTCGAGCTCAAGGTCGTCGCCGACATCGGCCTGGTCGGCTTCCCGAGCGCCGGCAAGTCCTCGGTGATCGCGGCGATCTCGCGGGCCCGGCCCAAGATCGCCGACTACCCCTTCACCACCCTCATCCCCAACCTCGGCGTCGTCACCGCCGGCGAGACCACCTTCGTGGTCGCCGACGTGCCCGGCCTCATCGAGGGGGCTGCGGAGGGCCGGGGTCTCGGCCACGACTTCCTGCGCCACATCGAGCGCTGCTCCGCGCTGGTCCACGTCGTCGACACCGCGTCGATCGAGCCGGGCCGCAACCCGCTCGACGACCTCGACGTGATCGAGGGCGAGCTCGCCCGCTACGGCGGGCTGGAGGACCGGCCGCGGCTGGTCGCGCTCAACAAGATCGACGTGCCCGACGGCCAGGACATCGCCGACATGGTGGTCGAGGAGCTGCGCGGTCGTGGCCTGCGGGTCTTCGAGGTCAGTGCCGCGTCCGGTGCGGGCCTGCGCGAGCTGACGTTCGCGATGGCCGAGATCGTGATCGAGTCCCGCAAGGATGCGGCCGTCGTCGAGCCCCAGCGGATCGTGCTGCGGCCCCAGGCCGTCGACCACCGTGGGGACTTCGAGGTCGTCGCGACCGACGACGGATGGCGGGTGCGCGGCGCCAAGCCCGAGCGCTGGGTGCGCCAGACCGACTTCAGCAACGAGGAGGCCGTCGGCTTCCTCGCCGACCGCCTCAACCGCATGGGCGTCGAGCTCAAGCTCGCCAAGATGGGTGCCCAGGAGGGCGACACCGTCCTCATCGGGTCGGAGGACAACTCCGTGGTGTTCGACTTCAAGCCCAGCATCGAGGCCGGTGCCGAGATGCTCGGCCGCCGCGGCGAGGACGAGCGGCTCCGCGAGGACCGTCCGGCCCGCGACCGCCGTCGCGACATCGCCGAGGCGATGGAGACCAAGGCCGAGGAGGAGGCCCGCGCCGACGTGGCCCGCCGCCTCGACGAGGAGCGCCCGAAGAAGGGCCCCAACAAGAGCTCGGGCAGCTCGGGCGTCGGCCCGATGTCCTACGAGATCGGCAGCAAGGACGACCCCGACTGGGACGGCAGTGACGACGACTGACCGCTCGGCCCTCGTGGGTCGCGCGCGTCGCATCGTCGTCAAGGTCGGCTCGTCCTCGCTGACCACCGCCGCCGGCGGCATCGACCCGGCGCGCGTACGCCGTCTCGTCGAGGTGCTCGCCACCTCCCGCAGCGCCGGCGCGGAGGTCGTCCTGGTCTCGTCCGGTGCCATCGCCGCCGGGCTGGCGCCGCTCGGCCTGAGCAAGCGCCCCAGCTCGCTGGCGACGCAGCAGGCGGCGGCCTCGGTCGGGCAGGGCCTGCTGGCCCACCGCTACCAGGAGGAGTTCGCCCGCCACGACATCGTGACGGGGCAGGTGCTGCTCACCGTCGACGACGTGACGCGTCGCGCCCACTACCGCAATGCCCACCAGACCTTCGCCAAGCTGCTCGAGCTCGGGGTCGTGCCCATCGTCAACGAGAACGACACCGTCGCCACCTCCGAGATCCGCTTCGGCGACAACGACCGGCTGGCCGCGCTGGTGGCCCACCTCGTCCACGCCGACCTGCTGGTGCTGCTCTCCGACGTCGACGGTCTCTATGACGGACCGCCGAGCCGCGACGGCGCGCGCCTGGTGCCGGTCGTGCGCTCGGAGGCGGACCTCGCTGCGCTGACCATCGGCTCGGGCGGGTCGTCCGGGGTCGGCACCGGCGGGATGACCACCAAGGTGGATGCCGCACGGATCGCCACCGGCGCCGGGATCGACGTCGTGCTCACCTCGGCCGACCAGGCCGCCGCCGCGCTCGCGGGCGAGGAGGTCGGCACGCTCTTCGAGGCCACCGGCAAGCGTCGCCCGACCCGCCTGCTGTGGCTGGCCCACGCGACGTCGGGCCTGGGCACGCTGACCCTCGACGCGGGTGCCGTGCGCGCCGTGGTCGAGCGGCGGGCCTCACTCCTCGCGGCCGGGATCACGGGCGTGGCCGGCAGCTTCGTGGCCGGCGACGCGGTCGACGTGCTCGACCCGTCGGGCCAGCTCGTCGCCCGCGGACTCGTGAACTTCGACGCCGACGAGCTCCCGGCCCTCCTCGGGCGCTCGACCAGCGAGCTCAAGGTCGCCCTCGGGGCGGCGTACGAGCGCGAGGTCATCCACCGCGACGACCTGGTGCTCCTCTAGCTCCTGAAGACCCGGAGCGTCGGGACGTACGCCGCCAACGACGCGATCTCGGCCGCCGTACGCGCCGACATGGCCGTGGCCCCACGCCTCACGGCGCGTCGCGTGTCCTTGGAGTAGACGGCGGTCCCCACGCGGGCCACGACCGTCGTCGAGACCATGATCCGACCGTCGCGGAGGCGCAGGTTGCTGCCGATCTCGCGGCCCAGCCAGGCCTCGTCTGCACCGGGCACCGTGACCTCGACGATGGACCACTCGTAGTGCTCACCGGTGTGCCCGAGGGAGTCGCCGTTCGCGCAGGTGGCCGCCTGGCGTCGCCACGCGCGGATCGCCCGCGCGGCGCGGTGCCGGTCGGCGTAGATGCCGAGTGACTCGCTGCGACTCGCGCGGCGCTTCGTCTCGATGCGCCCGCGGAAGTCGGTCGTTGCGGGTGGGCGGAGCCGCGCGCCCGTCTCGAGGCAGAAGTCGAACAGCGGCTGCCTCGACGCGTCGTCACTGTCGCGCCAGGTCCACTGGTGGGGCAGCCCGATGTCGTCGCCGATGGCCGTCGGTGGGCCTGCGGCGGGCCGTCGCGTCGGGGTGGCAGTCGGGGTGCTGCCCGCAGTGGTGAATGTCGTCCGGTCGGGCGCGGGCGTGGTCCCGGCACCGTCGGTCGCGCACGCGCTGACCAGTGCCAGTGCCGCCAGCGCGGCGAGACGTACGGCTGCTCCCATACCGGTGAGATGCCCGGAACGCCCCGCAGGTTGCTCAGCCCTCCGACAAGGCCTCGTCGAGCTCGTCCATCGTGCTGGTGAAGGCGCCGACCAGGTCGACGTCGTAGGCGTTCGCGAGGGTCAGCACGCTCCAGAGGCAGTCGGCGAGCTCGTGGGCGAGCGCCTCGTCGAGGTCGTCGCGCGGGCGTACGCCGGCCTTGCCCTGCACCAGCTTGGCGAGGTCGCCGACGTCGCCGAGGAAGCCGAGCATGATCTCCTCGGTCGTCCACGACCGTCCGTAGGTCGAGGCCTCGACCTCGGCGTAGCGCGTCCTGATCTCGCGGGCCCGTTCCTGCATCTGCTCGAACTCCATGCGCCCAGCCTGCCCCATCTGCCCAGCCTGCCCGAAGAGGCTCAGTCGAACGACCGCGGCAGTTCCAGCGCGGCGGCGAGCCGGTCGGCGTACGGCGCGCGCTCCTCCGGCGGTGCCCAGCGGGTCTCCCGGTGGCGCTCGTAGAGCCGGTCGTCGACGCGGCGGGGGAAGACGTGCACGTGGAGGTGCCACACGTCCTGGTTGCCCGCCGGCTCGTTGTGCTGGCGAGTGGAGATGCCCGCGCAGTCGTAGGCGGAGCGCATCGCCACCGCGACCCGTTGCGTCAGGTCCCAGACGGCGTGGCCGGCGTCCGCCGGGATGTCGTAGAGGTTCTCGTGATGGGCCCGGGGGATGACCAGCACGGCGCCCGGGTTCGCCGGCCACCACTTGGGTGCGACCCGGGCATAGGCGAGGTCGGTGACGCCCACGACGTCGCCGGGCTGGTTGTGCTCGTTGTGGATGCCCCGCTGCAGGCGGCAGAACGGGCAGTCGTACCCGGCGGGCTCGTGGGTGTGCACGGCCCCACCCTGCCACCGGCGCTAGCGTCGCCCCATGACCGAGGAGCGGGAGCCGCTGCACCGCACGCCCGAGGAGGTCGCGGAGGACGAGGAGTTCTTCGGGCGCTACGGACCGTGGGAGCCGATGGACCCACCGGCGCTGGCCGACTTCATGGCCGGCTTCACCCGACCGTGGTGGATCGTCGGCGGGTGGTCGATCGAGGCGTACACGGGTGTGCTGCGCGAGCACGAGGACGTCGACCTCACGCTGCTGGCCTGCGACCTCGACGCCTTCCGGGCGCACGTGGGCGACGCGTGGCACCTCTGGAGCAACCACGGCGGCACGCTGCGCCCCTTCAGCGACCGGTTCCCCGAGGTGCTCGACGTGAGCAGCCAGGTGTGGATCAGGCGGAGCGCGACGGACCCGTGGGTCATCGACCTGCCCATCACGCCCGACCGGGACGGCCTCTGGACCAGCAAGCGCGATCCCGACCACGTTGCGCCGCTCGCGGACGTGACCTGGGTCGCGGACGACGGGATCCGCTACCTGCGCCCGGAGATCACGCTGCTCTACAAGGCGGTGCTGCACCGGCCCAAGGACGACCGCGACCTGGCCGTCACGTGGCCGCTGCTCGACGCGGGTGCGCGCGACTGGCTGCGCGAGGCGGTGACGCGGCTCTACCCGGGCCACGCGTGGCTGGACCGGATGACCTGAGTCAGGCCGAGCGCGCCCAGGCGAGGGCCTGGCGGCTGAGCTCGGAGGTCGACACACCGAGCTCTCGGCGTACGACCTCCTCGGCGCCACCCGCGCCGCTCGCGAAGGTGCGCACGAGGTCCCAGATCGCGTCCTCGCCGCGGGTCGACGCGACGTAGTCGCAGACCAGTGCCGCCAGCGCGTAGTTCACTCCCTGGTTGCGCTCGTAGAAGGCCCGCGAGTCCTCCAGGGCCCTCGGAGCCACGCCCACGAGCCGCTGGGCCGCCATGAGACGGCGCTGGTCGACGGGGTACGGCGACAGGGCGACGTACTGCGCGACCCCCTCGACCAACCAGACCGGTGACCAGGCGTCGGACGAACCCAGGGCGACGTGCACCAGCTCGTGGCGGAAGACGACGCTGCGCGAGAGGACGTCGCCCACGACCGTCGGGTTCACGATGAACCGGTAGGCAGCCACCCGCCCGCCCACTCGTGACAGCACCGGGAACGCGACCCCGGCGGTCTCGTCCACGGTCATCTCCGTCATCCGCGACATCGCCGTGACGTCCGACCCGCCGTACACGACGAAGCTCCCCGTCCACTGCGGGAGGTGCTCGCGTACGACCGTCGCGGCAGCGGCGAGGTCGCGCATCACGTAGTCGGCATGGTCGACCGTGTCCTCGTCGAAGATCCCCAGGATCTGCTCGGTCCTCCGGACCTCGATGTGCGCGACGTCCCAGGGAGCCGGGATCCAGCGGGTCATCGCGTCGACCTCGGCGCTGTGGTCGTTGGCGAGCGCCACCTCGCCGTCGCGACGGACGAACGTCCACACCATCACTTGCGTCACCGGCCGGGCGTCGAAGCCGCTGAGACGCATGGTGAAGTCGATCGGCAGCTGGAGGTCGCCGTCCCTGACGACCTCGGACATGACGTCCTCGTCGCCGAGCTCGAAGGACACGTCCGTGACGGGAAGAAGGGCCAGGTTGTCGAACCATCGTGCCTGGGTGGCGGAGAAGCCCAGGTCGTCGGCATCGACCGTCGACAGGAAGGCATCGCGATCGCCGTCCTGGAGCGCCCGCTCGCGGGCGTCGACGAGGTCGAGCGCCGCTTCGCGGAGTGACTCGTCCGTGCCCGCGGCAGGTGCCGGGCGTTGGCGGAGCGTGACGGGTGACGATTCCTGGTCGGTCGCGGCGTCGCCCTCGCAGCCGGTGAGCGGGAGCAGTAGCACCAGGGCGAGGCAGGGGAGCCAGGCCCGGGATGCACGCATGCGGCGGAGCCTAAGCGTGTTCGTGGTCACGCGGAGTGAGTTCGCGGGGGACGCCCCGTACGCTTGGCAGGTCATGACCCAGCAGCTCGTCTACCTCGACCACGCCGCGACCACGCCCATGCTGCCGGTCGCCGTCGAGGCGATGACCCGGCAGCTCGCCGGGGTGGGCAACGCGAGCTCGTTGCACGCGTCGGGCCGCGGTGCGCGACGCATCGTGGAGGAGTCGCGCGAGACGATCGCCGGTGCGATCGGCGCGCTGCCCGGCGACGTCGTCTTCACCTCCGGGGGCACCGAGTCCGACAATCTCGCGGTCAAGGGCATCTTCTGGGCCCGCCGCGACGAGGACCGGCGCCGCACGCGCATCCTCTCGACCTCCATCGAGCACCACGCCGTGCTCGACCCGCTCGACTGGCTGCGGACCTACGACCACGCCGACGTGGAGCTGCTCCCGGTGACGGCCCAGGGTGTCCTGGACGTCGAGGCGCTGCGCGAGTCGATCTCTCGCGACCCGGCCTCGGTGGGCCTGGTGTCGGTGATGTGGGCCAACAACGAGGTCGGCTCGCTGCAGCCGCTCGACGAGGTCGTCGCCCTCGCCCGCGAGCACCGGATCCCGGTGCACACCGACGCCGTGCAGGCGCTCGGCCAGGTGCCGGTGGACTTCGCGGACTCAGGTGTCGACGCACTGACCTTCACCGGCCACAAGGTCGGCGGCCCCTACGGCGTCGGCGCGCTCGTCGTACGCCGCGACCTGCCCGTGAGCGCCCTGGTGCACGGCGGCGGCCAGGAGCGGGACATCCGCAGCGGCACCCTCGACGTGCCCGCGATCGCCGGACTGGCCGCGGCCGTCGAGGCGTCGGTCAAGGCCCAGCACGAGCACGCCGTCCGGATCGCCGAGCTGCGTGACGACCTGGTGCGAAGAGTCACCGAGGTCGTGCCCGATGCCCACCTCCACGGAGCGCCGCAGGGCCCCGGACGACTCCCCGGCAACGCGCACCTCGGCTTCCCGGGCTGCGAGGGCGACTCGCTCCTGATGCTGCTCGACGCCCGCGGCATCGAGTGCTCCACCGGGTCCGCGTGCTCCGCCGGCGTGCCCCAGCCCTCCCACGTCCTGCTCGCGATGGGCTGCGACGACCAGCAGGCCCGCCACTCGTTGCGCTTCTCGCTCGGCCACACCACCACGCCGGCCGACATCGACGCCCTCGTCGCGGCCATCGGCCCCGTCGTCGAGCGCGCCCGGGCCGCCAGGGCGCGCTGAGGAGTGGGATGAAGGTCGTCGCCGCCATGTCCGGCGGGGTGGACTCCGCCGTGGCCGCGGCCCGAGCCGCCGAGGCCGGCCACGAGGTCACGGGCGTGCACCTCGCGCTGAGCCGCAACCCGGCGTCGTACCGCTCCGGCGCCCGCGGCTGCTGCACCATCGAGGACAGCAACGATGCGCGCCGGGCCGCCGACATCATCGGGATCCCGTTCTACGTCTGGGACCTGTCCGAGCGCTTCCACGAGGACGTCGTGGAGGACTTCATGGACGAGTACGCAGCCGGACGTACGCCCAACCCCTGCCTGCGCTGCAACGAGAAGATCAAGTTCGCGGCGGTGCTCGACCGGGCGCTGGCGCTGGGCTTCGACGCGGTCGCGACCGGCCACTACGCGCAGCTGCGCAGCGGTCCCGACGGGCTGATCGAGATGCACCGCGCGACCGACCACGGCAAGGACCAGTCCTACGTCCTCGGCGTCCTCGACCAGCAGCAGCTGCGGCACTCGATGTTCCCGCTGGGCGACACCGACAAGCCGGCCGTACGTCGAGAGGCCGAGGCCCGCGGCCTGCTGGTCGCCGACAAGCCCGACTCCCACGACATCTGCTTCGTCGCCGACGGCGACAACGCCGGGTGGCTGCGCGAGAAGCTCGGCGACCGCGCCCCCAACCACGGCGGCGACATCGTCGACGCGACCACCGGCGAGACGGTCGGCAGCCACACCGGCACGTACGGCTTCACCATCGGGCAGCGGCGCGGGCTGCGCCTCGGCACCCCGGCCCCGGACGGCAAGCCCCGCTTCGTGCTCGACATCGAGCCCGTCAGCGGGACGGTCACCGTCGGCCCGCGCGAGCGGCTCGCGGTCGACCGGATCGCCGGCATCCGGCCCCGCTGGTGCGGCACCGTCCCCGAGCGGGTGGACGGCACCGTGCAGCTGCGCGCCCACGGCGCCGAGCACCGCGCGTCGGTCGTGGTCGCGGGCGACCGGGTCTCGATCGACCTGCTCGACCCGGCCGAGGGCATCGCCCCGGGCCAGGCGGCCGTGATCTACGACGGCACTCGCGTCGTGGGGTCCGCCACCATCGAGTCCACCCGCCCGGTCGCCGCGCGATGAGCCTCGCCACGGGCGTCGGATCGATGCCCGGCACCACCAACGCCGCCTACGCCGAGGCCGTACGCCTCGTCCTCGGCGAGCTCCCCGACCTCCCGCACGTTCCGGAGCTGCCCGGTCGCGGCGTGATCGCCGCGATGACGGGCCGCGGTCTCGCGCTGGCCGACGGCCTCGCCGCCGACCTGCAGCCCGCCGGGTGGCGGTTGACCGGTGCGAGCGGGGTCGACCACCGGCGTGCGGTCTCGCTGCTGGCCCAGGACCTCGACACCGTCGAGGAGCTGGCCCAGGGCGTCGTGGGTGCCTTCAAGACCCAGGTCACCGGGCCGTGGACGCTCGCGGCCACGGTCGAGAAGCCTCGTGGCGACAAGCTGCTGAGCGACCACGGCGCCCGCCGCGAGCTCGCGCAGGCGCTGGCCGAGGGCGTCCGGATCCACCTGGCCGACCTGCGCCGACGGGTCAGCGGCGTCGAGCGGTGGATCGTGCAGATCGACGAGCCGGCCCTCGCTGCCGTCGCGAACGCGCAGGTGCCGACGGCCAGCGGCTTCGGCCGGCACCGCCGTGTCGACGCGCCGGAGCTGTCGGCCCACCTGGAGTGGATGGTCGCCGCGATCGCCGACTCGGGAGCCGAGGCGTGGGTGCACTCGTGCGCGCCGCAGATCCCGTGGGGGCTGGTCGCCGGCACCGGAGTGGCCGGCCTGTCCGCCGACCTCGACATGCTCGGCCCCGGTGACCTCGACGTCTTCGCCGAGGCGCTGGAGGCAGGCCGGACCGCGGCCCTTGGCGTGGTCCCCTCCGCCGACCCGGCCACCCCGCCCTCCGACGCGCGCCTCACCGAGCGCGTACAGCGCTGGTTCGACATGCTCGGCCTGGACCCGGAGACGGCGGGGGAGCACCTCGTGGTCACCCCGACCTGTGGGCTGGCCGGCGCGACCCCGGCGTGGGCGGCGCGCGCTGTACGCCTCTCGGCGACGGTCGCGCGCAACCTCTGACAGCTGGCCGCTCAGCCCTCGCGGGACGGCACGTGCGCGCCCAGCACCTCGAGCACGGACTCGATCGCGACCGTGTGCCAGCGCGCGGCACCGGTGAGCATGTAGTGGCCGAGTGCGCCCATGTCCTGCAGCTCGGCGCTGTCCGCCACGGCCGCGGCGCGGGCGACGTAGCGGGTCGTCTCGCGGAACGAGGTGATGCGGTCGCGACGCCCGTGGGCCGCGCGCAGCGTCCGGCCCGCGAGGGTGCGCACCGGGTCGTCGGCCGACCACCACGGGGCCAGTCCGACCACGCCGACGACCGAGGGGTCGTCGGCGACGTGCACGGCGACGCGGGCACCCATCGAGTGTCCGAGCAGCACCAGGGGGACGTCACCGTGGACCTCGCGCAACCGGTCGAGCGCCCACCGGGCGTCGGCCACCCGGTCGGTGCCGCCGTTCCAGCCGCGCTCGCGGTAGCGGACCAGCCACACACCGATGCCGACCTCGTGCGCCCGCTGCGCGATCTCGCGCTGCAGCCACAGGGCACGGCGCCACGAGGCGCTGCGCCCGTCGACGGACTGCGCCGACCGGGGCTTGCCGCCGTGGAGCACGAGGACCATCGCCCGCGGGCGGCCCGGGGCGTCGTACGTCGTCAGGTGCGGTTCGGTCACGACTCTCCTTCGGAGTGGGGCCGGTGGGCGGATGGGCGGAGCGGATGGGCCGGAGCGGGACGAGGGAGGACCTCCGTCGCCGGAGATCCTCCCTCGCCCGTGGTGGTGCGATCGATCAGTGCGCGACGACGCCCTCGGGCCCGTCGGTCGCGAGCTCCTCGTGCTTGACGTCGAGGAAGATCCAGATCACCACGGAGGCCGCGAGCATCAGGATCGAGCCGACCAGGAAGGCGTTGGTCGAGCCCTCCGTGAAGATCTGCTGCTGTGCGATCTCGGCAAACGCCTTGGCCTGCTCGGCCGACGGCTGAGGACCGTTCGCCGCGGCTGCGGCGAACTCCTTGCCCCGGTCGGTGAAGGTCTGCGTCGCGACGGTCGCCAGCACGGCGAGGCCGAGCGCGCCGCCGACCTGCTGCGCCGTGTTGAGCACGCCCGACCCGATGCCGGACTCCTCCGAGCGCAGGTGGTGGACCGCCGTCAGGGTCACCGGCACGAAGGTGAGGCCCATGCCGAAGGCCATCATGATGATGAACGGCATGATGTCGGTGACGTAGGTCCCGGTCAGGTCGCTCGGGGGGAACGACGTGTCGTAGGGCAGCCGCGAGAAGCCGAACAGGGCGCCGGCCGCGATCAGGGTGCCCACGCCGGAGATGTAGCGCGGGTCGATCCGGTTGACCAGGTTGGACGCCAGCCCGGCTCCGACGACGATGCCGACGGTGAACGGCAGGAACGCGACGCCGGCCTTGAGCGGGCTGTAGCCCATGACGTTCTGGATGTACTGGCTGAGGAAGTAGAACATCGCGAACATCGCGGCCGGGGCGAGGAACATCGCCACGAAGCTCGATGCGCGAGTGCGGTTGGTGAAGATGCGGAACGGCAGGAGCGGGTGCTCGACGCGGCTCTCGATGAAGCCGAAGACGACCAGCAGTGCCACGCCGGCGACGAGGCTCGCGACCGTGTAGGTGTCGCCCCAGCCCTCGGTGCCGGCCCGGGACAGGCCGTACACGACGCCGAGCAGGCCGAGGGTGCCGGTGACGGCGCCGGGCAGGTCCAGCTCGCCCGGGTGGGACTCCGACTCGTTGAGGAAGCGCGGGGCCAGGAACGCGGCGGCGAGACCGATCGGGACGTTGATCAGGAAGGTGAAGCGCCAGCCGTCGACCACGATGCCGAAGATCTCCGGCGAGGTGCCGGTGAGCCAGCCACCGAGGATCAGGCCGACGGCTGCGCCGGCGCCCGACATGGCGGCGTACACCGCGAACGCCCGGTTGCGGGCGGGACCTGCGGGGAACGTCGTGGTGATGAGCGCGAGCGCTGCCGGGGAGGCGAGCGCGGCACCGAGGCCCTGCAGGCCACGGGCGGCGAGCAGGAGCGGCTCATTGGTAGCGAAGCCGCCCAGGAGGGAGGCGATGGCGAAGATCGCGAGGCCGGCCATGAACACCTTGCGGCGGCCGTAGAGGTCACCGAGGCGGCCACCGAGCAGCAGCAGGCTGCCGAAGGCGAGCGCGTAGCCCGTGACGATCCAGGGGAGGTTGGCGTTGCTGATCTCCAGGTCGATCTGGATGTAGGGGAGCGCGATGTTGGCGATGGTCGCGTCGAGCACGACCATCAGCTGTGCGATCGAGATCAGGACGAGCGCCCAGGTCAGGTTGAGCTCGCGCTGGGGCGGCGACACCGCCCCGGACGACGAGGTGGTGCTGGTGGTGTCGGTCATGGGATTCCTTCGGGAGCGGACGAGCACGAGTGGATCAGAGGGGTCCGACAGTGGGTCGGGCCATGGCTGTGAGTGGCGGTGAGGGTGGTCAGGAACAGGGGCCGTGGAGGGCGGCGGGGAGGATGACCTCGTCGAGCACGCGCCCGACGAGCTCGGGGGTCACGGTGTCGCCGAGGAGGAACGCGCGGTGCAGGACGATCCCGGCCAGTGCGGGCGCCAGGACCGAGAGGTCGATGTCGGGGTGGACCTCGCCACGCTCGCGGGCCCGCTCGTAGATCGCGCGGGAGGAGGCGACCTTGGGGCCGATGAAGTCGCGCCGGTAGACCTCGGCGAACTCCGGGTCGCGGCCCATGGCGGTGACGACGGCGGACAGCACCGACTGCGCCAGCGGGTCGTTGAGCCCTCCGTTGCCGCCGCAGTAGGCCTCGAGGAGGTCGCCGCGGAGCGTTCCGGTGTCGGGCACGACGGACTCGCCCTTGTGGGCCATGATCGCGGCCACGACGAGCTCGGGCTTGCCCTTCCACCGGCGGTAGAGCGTGGCCTTGGACGCCTTCGCACGGCTGGCGACGGCGTCCATCGTGAGCAGGTCGTAGCCGACCTCGTCGAGGACCTGCAGGGTCGCCTCGAAGATCTCCAGCTCGCGCTCGCCCTCCACGCGGGGGCGGGTGCCGGTCTCGGTCGGGGTCACAGGGTCTCCGGTCGCGGGTGGTGCGGAGTGACGGTCGTCACGATGAAACGAAACGGTTTCGTTTCCACAACTGGAGCGTAGGCAGATCTATTCCGATGGAACAAATCAGTTTCATCCGGTCCAGACCGCCACGCGTACGAGGGTGCGACGGGTGTCGGAGGCGACCGGCAGACTGTGCGCATGACGACGCCCGATCTGGCGACCGCCCGGGAGCGCCACGCGGCGCTCAGCGAGGAGGTCGACGACGCCCGCTGGCGCTACTACGTGCTCGACGACCCGACGCTGTCCGACGCCGACTTCGACGTCCGGTTGCGTGAGCTCGAGGCACTGGAGGAGGCCTACCCGGAGCTCCGTACGCCCGACTCGCCCACCCAGAAGGTCGGTGGGGCCGTCTCCACCGACTTCACCGCCGTCGACCACCTCCAGCGGATGGAGTCGCTCGACAACGCCTTCACCACCGACGAGCTCGCCGCCTGGCACGCCCGGATCCTGCGCGAGGGCATCGACGCGCCTGCCCTCCTGTGCGAGCTCAAGGTCGACGGCCTCGCGATCAACCTCCTCTACGAGCAGGGTCGCCTGGTCCGGGCGCTGACCCGCGGCGACGGGCGCACGGGCGAGGACGTCACGCCCAACGTCAAGACGATCGCGTCGGTGCCCCACCGGCTGTCCGGCACCGACGAGTTCCCGGTGCCCGCCCTCGTCGAGGTGCGCGGGGAGGTCTTCCTGCCCGCCGCGGCCTTCGAGCGGCTCAACGCGTCGATGGTCGACGCCGGCAAGGCGATGTTCGCCAACCCGCGCAACGCGGCTGCCGGCTCGCTCCGGCAGAAGGACCCGAAGGTGACCGCCACGCGCGACCTCGGGATGGTCTGCCACGGCATCGGCGCCCGCGAGGGGTTCGAGCCGACCACGCAGAGCGGGGCGTACGACGCCCTGGCCGCGTGGGGGCTGCCGGTCTCCGAGCAGGTCCGGGTGGTGCCGAGCCTCGCGGCGGTCGAGGAGCGGATCGCGCACGTCGGCGAGCACCGCCACACGATCGTCGGCTACGAGATCGACGGCCTGGTCGTCAAGGTCGACGACGTGTCGCTCCAGCGACGACTGGGCTCCACGAGCCGGGCGCCGCGCTGGGCGATCGCGTTCAAGTACCCGCCCGAGGAGGTCAACACCCTCCTGCGGTCGATCGAGGTCAACGTCGGCCGCACCGGCCGGGTGACGCCGTACGGCGTGATGGAGCCGACGAAGGTCGCGGGCTCGACCGTCGAGAACGCCACCCTGCACAACGCCCACGAGGTGAAGCGCAAGGACGTCCGCCCGGGCGACACGGTCATCCTGCGCAAGGCCGGCGACGTGATCCCCGAGATCCTCGGGCCCGTGCTGGCCCTGCGGCCGAAGGGGCTCAAGCCGTGGAAGATGCCGACGAAGTGCCCCGCCTGCGCGACCCCGCTCGCCCAGCAGAAGGAGGGCGACAAGGACCTCCGCTGCCCCAACCACGAGCGCTGCCCGGCCCAGGTGCGCGAGCGCGTGTTCCACGTCGCCGGTCGCGGTGCCTTCGACATCGAGGGGCTCGGCTACGAGGCGGCCGTCGCGCTCCTCGACGCGGACGTGCTGGACAACGGAAGGGGAGTGGCCAACGAGGGCGCCCTGTTCGACCTCGACGAGGCGGCCCTGGTCAGGGCACCGCTGTTCACCCGCGCGCCCAAGAAGGGGGAACCACCCACCCAACAACTATCGGCGAACGGCGTGCGACTGCTGGCCAACCTCCACGAGCGCAAGGCCGCGGTGCCGCTCTGGCGGGTGCTGGTCGCCCTCTCGATCCGCCACGTCGGGCCGACGGCGGCCCGCGCGCTGGCGACCGAGTTCGGGTCGATGACCGCGGTGCGGGAGGCGTCCGAGGAGTCGCTGGCCGGCACCGAGGGCGTCGGTCCCACGATCGCCGCCTCCGTACGGGAGTGGTTCGACGGGCCCGAGTCGGCGTGGCACACCGCGATCGTCGACGCCTGGGCCGCGGCCGGTGTGGCGATGGCCGACGAGCGGGACGCGTCGATCACCCGGACGCTCGAGGGCCTGACGGTCGTCGTCACGGGCGGCCTGCAGGCGTACACCCGTGACTCGGTCAAGGAGGCGATCATCAGCCGCGGCGGCAAGGCGTCGGGTTCGGTGTCGAAGAAGACCGACTACGTCGTGGTGGGTGAGAACGCCGGCTCCAAGGCCGACAAGGCCGAGCAGCTGGGTGTGCGCGTGCTCGACGAGGAGCAGTTCACGCTGCTGCTGGAGCGAGGTCCCGACGCCCTGTCCTGATCGGGTGTGGGAGGCGCAGGATGGGGCAGAAGATGCGGAACGACTAATTCCTTGGGAGTCAGCATGCGCCTCACCCGTTCACTCGTCCCGGTGCTCATCGCCGCGGCCGGGCTCGCCGCTCCGCTCGCGCTGGCGCCGACCGCGCAGGCCGCAGCCGTCACCTGCGGCGGCCTGAAGGCCACCATCGTCGGCAACGACAAGGGCAACACGATCACCGGTACGCCGAAGCGCGACGTGATCGCGGCCCGCGGCGGCACCGACACGATTCGCGGGTTGGCAGGCAACGACGTGCTCTGCGGCGGAGAGGGCGCCGACACCATCGTCGGCGGTGAGGGCGACGACCGCCTCTACGGCGAGAGCGACCTGCTCAGGATCGACGTCTACGGCCGGATCCTGAAGAGGGGGGACACGATCTCCGGAGGCGTGGGCAACGACGTCATCGACCTCGGCTACGACCCGCGCCCGGCAACGGACGGCACCGCGGTCGAGCTCGACGGCGTGTCCTACTTCGCCGCACCGGCGCCGGTCGTCGTGGACTTCCGCTCCAGCCGCACCGTCCCGATCGCCGCCGAAGGCAGCGACACCGTGACCGGCTACGACGGCGGGATCCGGGTGATCGGCTCGCCGCTCGGCGACACGATCAAGGGCACCAACTCGCGCGACGTGATCGCCGCGCGCGGCGGTGACGACACGATCTTCGGCCGCGGGGGCGACGACGCCGTGTCGGCCGACGCGCCCGGCACGATCGGCAACGACCGGATCTACGGCGATGCGGGCGACGACCAGGTCTTCGGCTCGATCGGCGTCGACACGTTCGTCGGCGGCAGCGGCAGCGACATCCTCTCGTCGACCTCGGAGAGCCACCAGGTCATCCGCGGGGGCAGCGGCGTCGACACGATCACCTTCCCGATCCCGGTGGAGTCCGGCTTCGTGGCGAAGGGCTACGGCGGGCAGGACAAGCTCCGCATCGTCGCCAACTCCAACCCTGCCCTGAAGCCGACCCTGCGGATCGACCAGCTCAGGAAGACCACCATCCGCGACCTCCAGCCGTTCACGCTCGAGGGGAAGATCACCGGCTTCAGCGACGTGATCCTCCCGGCCCGTGCGCTGTCGATCTTCAAGGGCAGCAACGACTCCGAGATCGTCACCGCCGATCCCGACTACCGCGTGATGATCTACGGCCGCGGTGGCGCGGACGTGATGACCGGCTCCGACGAGCCCGACCGCCTCGACGGCGGGGGCGGCTTCGACATCGCCCGCGGTCGCGGCGGCAACGACACGTGCAAGGCCGCGGAGAAGCGCTCGAGCTGCTGAGGTCGGGCGGGGCACCTGCCATCCTGTGCCGGTGCGGACCCGGCTGATCGTCACGGCGCTGCTGATCCTGGCGTGGGGCTCGACCTTCACCTCGATCAAGATCGCGCTGGAGGGCTGTCCGCCACTGGTGCTGGCCGCGACGCGCTGCCTCATCGGCGGTGCGCTGCTCGTCCTCGTCGCGCTCGCGGCCGGGCGGCGACCGGGCCTCCGGGGGAACCTCGGGCCGTACGCCGTGCTGGCGCTGCTCAACGTCGTCGGCTTCTTCGGCCTCCAGGTGCTGGCGATCGACCACCTCGACTCGGGCTACGCGTCGCTGCTGCTCTACCTCCAGCCGGTGATCACCGTGCTGCTCGCGCGGCCGCTCCTGGGTGATCCCCTGGGGCCGGTCCGCGTGCTGGGTGCGCTGACCGCCTTCGCCGGGGTCGCGGTGGTCTCCCTGCGCCACGAGGGCGAGGTGTCGACGTACGGCATCGTGCTCGCGGTGGCGACCGCGCTCAGCTGGTCGCTGGGGACGATCGCGGTCCAGCGGACGGCGTCGCGCGTCGAGCCGCTGTGGGCGGTGGCGCTCCCGCTCCTCGGCGGTGGCGTCGTGCTTGCCGCGGCGGCGGCCGTGACTGGTGGCACGGACGGCCTCGACCTCACGCCGCGCGTCGGCGGCGCGATCGCCTGGACGACCCTCGTGGGCACCGCGCTCGCGTGGCTGCTCTGGATGCACCTCGTGACGACGGGGGAGGTGGGTCGCGTGGCGGTCAGCATCTTCCTGGTGCCCGTCGTTGCCGTCGTCCTCGGCTGGCTGCTGCTCGACGAGCAGCTGGGCTGGCCGCTGGTCGCCGGCACCGTGCTCGTCTGTGCGGGTGTCTTCGCCGTCAACCGCTGGCCGGGACGTCGCGACGTACGCGCCACCTAGTCCGTCCGCGACCTCGCCCGAATCTCCGGCCGCGGCACGGCTCTCCTAGGATCACCCCATGCCCGAGATCACCCGCGAGGAGGTGGCCCACCTGGCCACCCTCGCCCGCATCGACCTCTCCGACGCCGAGCTCGACCACCTCGCTCCCCAGCTGAGCGTGATCCTCGAGTCGGTCGCCTCGATCACCGGGGTGGCGGGGGACGACGTGCCGCCGACCTCCCACGCGATCCCGCTCACCAACGTGTTCCGCGAGGACGTCGTCGTCCCCGGGCTCAGCGCCGAGGAGGCGCTGTCCGGCGCCCCGGCCGCGGAGGGCAACCGCTTCTCCGTCCCGCGGATCCTGGACGAGGAGGCCTGATGAGCGACTCGCGTACGACCGCCGCCTCCCTCGCCGACCAGCTGGCAGCCGGCGAGGTCACCTCCGTCGAGGTCACCCAGCGCCACCTCGACCGCATCGCCGAGGTCGACGACCGGGTCCACGCCTTCCTCCACGTCGACGCCGAGGGCGCGCTGCTCCAGGCGGCCGAGTCCGACGCCCGCCGCGCCCGCGGCGAGGCACGCGGGCCGCTCGACGGCGTACCGATCGCGGTGAAGGACGTGCTCGCCACCCGCGGGCTGCCGACGACCTGCGGCTCGAAGATCCTCGAGGGCTGGGTCCCGCCCTACGACGCCACCGTCGTCGAGCGCCTGCGCGTGGCGGGCCTGCCGATCCTCGGCAAGACCAACATGGACGAGTTCGCCATGGGCTCGTCCACCGAGCACTCGGCCTACGGCCCGACCCACAACCCGTGGGACCTCGACCGGATCCCGGGCGGCTCCGGCGGCGGTTCGGCCGCGGCGGTCGCGTCGTACGAGGCTCCGCTCGCGATCGGCACCGACACGGGCGGCTCGATCCGCCAGCCCGGCGCGGTCACCGGCACCGTCGGCGTGAAGCCGACGTACGGCGGGGTGTCGCGCTACGGACTGGTGGCCCTGGCCAACAGCCTCGACCAGGCCGGCCCGGTCACCCGCAACGTCCTCGACGCCGCGATGCTGCACGACATCATCGGCGGCCACGACCTGCGCGACTCCACCTCGATCAAGCGGGAGTGGCCCTCGTTCACCGAGGCGGCCCGCGAGGGCGCCGCCGGGGACCTGACGGGCGTCAAGGTCGGCATCGTCACCGAGATGTCGGGCGACGGCTGGCAGCCCGGCGTGATGAACCGCTTCAACGAGTCCGTCGAGCTGATGGTGAAGGCCGGGGCCGAGGTCGTCGAGGTGTCGTGCCCGTCGTTCGTGCACGCGCTCGCCGCCTACTACCTGATCCTCCCGGCCGAGGCGTCCAGCAACCTCGCGAAGTTCGACGCGATGCGCTTCGGCCTCCGGGTCACGCCCGACGGCAGCCCCTCGGCCGAGGACGTCATGCGCGCCAGCCGCGACGCGGGCTTCGGCGACGAGGTGAAGCGCCGGATCATCCTGGGCACGTACGCCCTGTCCAGCGGCTACTACGACGCCTACTACGGCCAGGCGCAGAAGATCCGCACGCTGATCACCCGCGACTTCGACGCCGCCTTCGAGCGGGTCGACGTGCTCGTCTCGCCGACGGCGCCCACCACGGCGTTCAAGCTGGGCGAGAAGCTCGACGACCCGATGGCGATGTACCTCAACGACCTCGCCACCATCCCCGCCAACCTGTCGGGCGTGCCGGGGATCTCGATCCCCAACGGCCTGGCCGACGAGGACTCGTTGCCGACCGGCTTCCAGGTGCTCGCACCGGCGCTGGCCGACGACCGCGTCTACCGCGTGGGTGCCGCGCTGGAGGCCCTGCACGTGCAGGAGTGGGGCGGTCCGCTGCTCGACCGTGCAACCGGACTGACCGAGGGAAACTGACATGCCTGACGCCCTGATGCCGTACGACGACGTGCTGGCCGCCTTCGATCCCGCCCTGGGACTCGAGGTCCACGTCGAGCTCAACACGGCCTCGAAGATGTTCTGCGGCTGCCCGGCCACCTTCGGCGGCGAGCCCAACGCCGGCACCTGCCCGACGTGCCTGGGCCTGCCCGGCGCGATGCCCGTGGTCAACGGCAAGGCCGTCGAGTCCGCGATCCGCATCGGCCTGGCCCTCAACTGCGACATCGCCGAGTGGTGCCGCTTCGCGCGGAAGAACTACTTCTACCCGGACATGCCGAAGAACTTCCAGACGTCCCAGTACGACGAGCCCATCTGCTTCGACGGCTACATGGACGTCGACATCCAGAACGACGCCGGTGAGACCGAGACGTTCAGGGTCGAGATCGAGCGCGCCCACATGGAGGAGGACACCGGCAAGTCGCTGCACGTCGGCGGTGCCACCGGTCGCATCCACGGCGCCGACTACTCGCTCGTCGACTACAACCGCGCCGGCATCCCGCTCATCGAGATCGTCACCCGCCCGATCATGGGAGCCGGCGAGAGGGCACCCGAGGTCGCCAAGGCGTACGTCTCCCAGCTCCGCGAGCTGATCGTGGCCCTCGGCGTCTCCGAGGCGCGGATGGACCAGGGCAACCTGCGCGCCGACGTCAACCTCTCGCTAGCGCCGAAGGGCAGCGGCGGGCTCGGCACGCGCACCGAGACCAAGAACGTCAACTCGTTCCGCTCGGTCGAGCGGGCCGTGCGCTACGAGATGCAGCGCCACGCCGTGATCCTGCGTGACGGTGGCTCGATCCTCCAGGAGACCCGACACTGGCACGAGGACACCGGCATCACCACGAGCGGTCGTGAGAAGTCCGACGCCGAGGACTACCGCTACTTCCCCGAGCCGGACCTGGTGCCGGTGGCGCCGAGCCGCGAGTGGGTCGAGGAACTGCGAGGCACGCTGCCGGAGAACCCGACCGTACGACGCGCGCGGCTGCAGGCCGACTGGGGCTTCACCGACATGGAGATGCGCGACACCATCGGTGCCGGCGCGCTCGGTCTGGTCGAGGAGACCATCGCCGAGGGCGCAGCACCGCAGGCGGCGCGCAAGTGGTGGCTCGGTGAGCTCGCCCGGCGCAGCAACGAGGACGGCGTCGACCTCGTCGACCTGCCCATCACGCCCGCCGACGTGGCCCGCATCCAGGCACTGGTCGACGACAAGACGGTCAACGACAAGCTGGCCCGCCAGGTCTTCGAGGGCGTGCTGGCCGGGGAGGGGACGCCCGACGAGGTCGTCGCCGGTCGCGGCCTCGCGGTGGTCTCCGACGACGGCGCCCTGGGCGCAGCCGTAGACAACGCCATCGCAGCGAACCCCGGCGTCGCCGACAAGATCCGCGACGGCAAGCACGCCGCGGCAGGTGCGCTCATCGGCGTGGTGATGAAGGAGATGCGCGGGCAGGCCGACGCCGGCCGGGTGCGCGAGCTGATCCTGGAGAAGCTCGCCTGACGACTTGTCTGGTCTAGACAACTTGTTAGGGTGATCTCGCGTCACATTGGTCACATCACCAACCAACGCTCGCATCACTCGGGGGACAGGCGGCTGCATGCCGTCGTGGGGTCCTCCCGCGAGCGGGAAGGAAGTCATGCACCATCGCATTCGACCCATCCGATCGGCAGCGGTAGCGCTGTCCACCGTCGCGCTGGGCGCGGGAGTGCTCGCCGCTCCGCCGGCGTCCGCGGACCCGACACCCGCCCTCCGGGCTGCCAAGGCAGCAGCGCCCGCCACCGACAGCACGCCCTCGACGATCGCTGCCCAGTGGATCGCCGGGGAGCTCACCAACGGCCTGCTCGTCGGGAAGTTCGGTGCCGACCTCGGTCTGACGATCGACACCGGCATGGCGCTCTCCACGGTCGCCGACCAGGGCGCCACCGTCACCGCGATCAACGACGCTCTCGAGCCCCGCATCGCCGAGTACATCGGTGACGGGAAGAAGGAGGCGTACGCCGGCGCGACCGCGAAGGCCGCCGCGTTCGCGCGTACGGCCAAGAAGAATCCCACCAGCTACGGCGGCCGCAACCTGATCGCCGAGCTCGAGGCACGCACCGCCGACGCCACGACCACGACCGGTACGCCGCCCGTGTCGACGCCCAACCCGTTGGCGGGCCGGATCTCCGACACGTCCGAGTTCGGCGACTTCGCCAACGTGGTCGGCCAGTCGTACGCGGTCCGCGCGCTCGCGCTGGCCAACTCGGCCGAGGCGGGCGCGGCGCGCGACTTCCTGCTCAAGCAGCAGTGCACGTCGGGCTACTTCCGGCTGGACTTCGACAAGGCGGCCTCGGTCAGCCAGTCGTGCACCGAAGGTGTCGCGGGCAGCGAGGCCGCCCCCGACGCCACCGCCCTCGCGGTGATCAACCTGGTCGAGTCCGGCGACAAGACGCCGGCCGTCCAGGCCGCACTGGCCAAGGCCGGCGGCTGGCTGGTCGCGCGCCAGCGGGGCAGCGGCGCGATCCGCAGCGCCGGGGAGGGTGCCTCGATCAACACCAACACCACCGCCCTCGGCGGCTACGCCCTGGGCCTGCTCAAGAACCGCGACGCCGCGCTCAAGGCCGCGCTCTGGGTCCGCAAGAACCAGCCGGTCGACAAGTACAAGTGCCGCACCGCGCTGACCAAGGACACCGGAGCCGTGGCCTACCGCAAGGACCGCGCCACGGACGCCAAGACCACCGGCATCCCGGCCGACGCGCGCGACGAGTGGCGCCGTGCCACCTCGCAGGCGATCCTCGGCCTCCAGTTCGCCCCGGCGAGCAAGGACCGGCTCCAGATCGTGGCCGCGAAGCGCGAGGCCCGCGCGGGTGACAGCGTCCAGTTCAGCGTCTTCGGCCTTGCCCCCAGCGAGAGCGCCTGCCTGCAGGTGAAGGGCGACTTCGTGCGCGTCAAGGGCAAGAAGTCCGGCGACAAGATCGTGCGCAAGCTGGAGCTGCCCGCGGGCAACCAGCGTCGCGTCGCGCTCGTGAAGACGTCGGACGACGAGGCTCGGACGTCGCTGCGCGTGCGCAACTGACCCACCAGCACCACCCGGCACCAGCACCCTCGGCCCGGCGTCCACGGAGTTGATCTCGTGGCGCCGGGCCGAGGTGCGTCGAGGCTCCGGGCGGGGTTAGGCTGCGCTCGCCGCACCCGCTTGGGTCGGCACCACACACGCCCGAGGTGGGGAAAGCCGGTCCGAAACCGGCGCTGACCCGCAACCGTGGGCACGGGAGCAATCCCGTGCGAGCCGGAACACCTGCCTCGTTGCGTCTTGAACACCATCGCTGTCGAGGAATGCAGCGAGGCTGACCGGCGCATGCCGTTCTCCCTCGCTGTCGCGGCGAGGAAGGAACCATGAAGCTCTTCTCCGGGCTGGCAGCCGTCGCGCTCGCCGCCACCACGATCGCTCAACCCCTGCTCGTCCCCGCCAACGCCGCCACCCCTGCGCAGGCCGCGTTCTCGGCCGGCGACTGGCTCGCGGGCGAGGTCCCCGTCGCGCTCGCTGCGGGCGACTTCACCTACTACCCCGGCCAGCTCATCGACGCCGGGCTGGCGCTCCAGGCCACGAACCACGCCGACGACGCAGGCGACGTGTCCGACGACCTCGCCCCGCTCCTCGTGTCCACCGACGAGTACGACTACGGCTACGCCAAGGCGACCGAGTACGACTTCGACACCCACGCCAACCTCGGGGTGGCCAAGTACGCCAACGCCACCGCCAAGGCGGCCGCATTCACCGAGCGGATCGGCCGCGACGCCAGCACGGAGTACGCCGACATCGACCTCGTCGCCCAGCTCGAGGAGCTGACGAACGACACCACGGGTCGGATGGCGGACGTCAGCACGTTCGGCAACTACGCCAACACGATCGGTCAGGGCTTCGCGGTCGAGGCACTGGCAGCTGCGGGCTCCTCCGAGACCGCGGCCGCCACCGAGGCGCTCCTCGCACAGCAGTGCCCTGCGGGCTTCTTCCCGCTGGGTGTCGACGGAACGTGCCCCGCCACCGAGACGAGCCCCGACGTGACCGCTCTCGTGGTCACCTCGCTCGTCGAGTCCGGCCTCACCACTGCGGAGGTCACGACGGCGATCGCCGACGCCGCCGTGTGGCTGGAGTCCATCCAGCTCGCCGACGGCTCCTTCCCCGGCGGCGCCGCAGGCGCCAACACCAACGGCACCGGCCTGGCCGGCTGGGCGCTCGGCGCGGCCGGGCGTACGCAGTCCGCAGCGAAGGCCGGCAGCTGGGTCCGTGGGCTCCAGGTCTCCGACGCGGGCGCCTGCGCCACCCTGGCCCCGACGGGTGCGATCGCCTACAACGCCGCTGACCTCGCCGCCGGGCGCACCGCTGGCATCGCCTCCAAGCGGTCCACCTGGCGGATCGCGGCATCCCAGGCGGCGCCGGCACTCAACTGGGCACCGGCCGCCAGCGCGCCCCTCGGCATCTCGACGCCTGCCACCGCGTCCGACGCGGGCACCGTGACAGCGACCGTCACCGGCCTGGCCGCCGGCGAGTACGGCTGCGTCACCCTGGGCACGACGGCGCGCTCGATCAAGGGCACCGGCGGTGTCGTGACCACGGACTTCCAGCTGCCCGCGGGCGCCGGCGCGTACGTCTTCGCCGTGACGACGCTGACCGGTTCGCAGACCTCCACCACGACGGTCCCGGCTCCGACGACCCCGACGACGACCCCGACGGCGACCCCGACGACCCCGCCGGCCACAGCTCCGGCTCCGTTGCGCGGCTCGGTCACCGGCGTGCGCCTCGTCGGTCCCGTGGGGTTCCAGCGGGCCGGCCGCCCGGTGGCGCTCGAGGTCCTGGGCGCCCGCCCGGGCGCACGGTACCTCCTGCGCGGTCCCGGCGTCAGCGATGACACGCTCGTCGTGGCCGCCGACGGCACCCTGAGCCGCACGGTGACGCTTCCGGAGGCCACCACCACCGCGTCCTACGTGCTGTTCGGCGCCGATGGCCAGGTGGCCGACGACACGCGCGTCCTGGGCCGGACCTCGCTGAAGGTCTCGGCGCTGAATGCGGACGGTCCGCGTACGCGGGTCCTCGTCCGTCGCCTGGCCCCGGGCGAGAAGGTACGGCTCGTCGTTGCGGGGGAGACCCTGGCACGTGGGCGCGCCAACGACGCCGGCCGCTTCGTGGCGCGGATCGAGCTGCCGGACGGTCAGGACAAGGTGCGGCTGCGGGCCGTGGGCCAGTTCCCGGCACTGCGTTCGGGCGCCACGACCATCGCTCCGTGATGGTCACCGTGTCCGCGCGTCGCTCTCGGCAGGGCCTCCTCCGGGTCCTGGCGACGCTGCTCGTCGCACTGGTGGCCGGTCCGGGGCTCGTCCTCGGCTCGTCCACCGCGGCGAGCGCGGCCACGTGCGCGTCGGGGGGCGGGGTCAGCGTGGTCGTCGACTACCGCGAGCTCGGTGGGTCCATCGTCACGGCCTGCGCGGCGGACGGCGGCGGCAAGAGCGCCGCGTCGATCTTCGCCTCGGTGGGCGTCTCGCTCAGCTACGCGACCCGCCAGCCGGGATTCGTGTGCCGGGTCAACGGCGTCCCCACGAGCGACCCGTGCGTCAACGCGTCGCCGTCCAACGCCTACTGGGGCCTGTGGTGGGCCGACGGCTCGGCGTCCTCGTGGACGTACTCGTCCTCCGGCGTCGGTGGCCTGAGCGTCCCCGCCGGCGGTTCGGTCGGCTGGTCGTGGCAGCAGGGCCGGGAGAACAGCGGCGCGGTGCCGCCGGGCGTGGCTCCACCGGTGGCCGCGTCCTCACCGACGCCCACGCCTACTCCCACGGCGTCGCCGACCTCGTCTCCCACGTCATCACCCACCTCGTCGTCACCGACGTCGCCACCCAGCTCGTCCCCGACGGGCTCGTCGCCCACCGCCACGCCGTCCAGCGGTGGCGGGTCGCAGTCGTCCAGCCCCTCCCTGGGTGCCGGTGGCGGCAGCAGCGGCTCGGGCGGCTCCTCGTCGCCGGGGGCGAGCCCGTCCGGCTCGCCGTCGGCCCCCTCCGAGTCTCCCCTTGCCTCTGAGTCTCCTGGAGACTCACAGGCAAGTGGCGGCTCAGGGGACGGCTCGGGGAAGGGGTCCGACGACACCACGCTCGACGATGAGTCTCCTGGAGACTCAACCGCGAGTGAGGACGCCGAGGCGACTGATGCGGGCTCTGAGTCTCCCAGCGACTCAACGGCGAGTGCCGACCCGGAGGCCGGTCAGCCGACCGCCGACGAGCCCGGTCGGATCCCCGCGGCCCTCACCTGGAGCATCTTCGGCCTGCTCGCGATCGCGATCGCGGGCAGCGCCGTCGTGGCGCGTCGTAGACGGGGGGTCTGACGCGCCGTGACCGGATCGGCCCCGTCAACGAGGGCGCTGCCGCGTGACCTGCACCCGATCGCCTGGTGGTCCTGGGCGATCGGGCTGGCCACCGCAGCGTCCCTCACCACCAACCCGTTGCTGCTGCTGCTCCTCATGGGCTCGGCGACGGTGGTGGTCATGGCTCGCCGATCCGGTCACCCCTTCGGCCGCTCGTTCCGGCTCTACGTCCTGCTGGCCGTGGTGACCGTGGTCCTCCGGGTGGTCTTCCGCATCCTCTTCGGCGGCCAGGAGATCGGGAACGTGCTGCTCGACCTCCCCGAGGTGCCGCTGCCGGACTGGGCGGCCGGCGTCCGGCTGCTCGGACCGATCACGAGCGAGGCGTTGCTGGCCGGCCTGTACGACGGCCTCCGCCTCGCCACGATCATCCTCTGCGTCGGGGCCGCGAACTCGCTGGCCAACCCCAAGCGTCTGCTCGCCAGCGTCCCGCCGGCGCTCTACGAGATCGGCACGGCACTCGTCGTCGCGGTCACGATCTTTCCCCAGTTGGCCGACAGCGCCCGGCGGGTGCACGCGGCGCAGGCACTCCGCGGCGGCGCGACCTCGGGCGTCGGCAGGCTCCGCCGGTTCCTGGTCCCGGTCCTCGAGGACGCGCTCGAGCGCTCCCTCGCCCTCGCGGCCGGCATGGACACCCGGGGCTACGGCCGCTCCGGCGGCGCCTCCCCGCGCGAGCGCTGGGTGACGGGCTCGCTGCTGCTCCTGGCCCTGACCGGCATCTGCGTCGGGACGTACGCCTGGCTCGACCCGACGGCCCCGCGCGTGCTCGCGCTGCCGATGCTGGGCGCCGGCGTGGTCGTCGCGGTCCTCGGCCTGGTCAGCGCGGGGCGCCGCGTCCAGCGCACCCGCTACCGCCCCGACCCCTGGCGTACGCCGGAGCTCGCCACGGTCGGCGTCGGGATCGTGGTCGCCGTGCTCGGCTGGTACGTCGGCCACACGCAGGTCCCTGTCGCCTACCCGGGCGTCGACGTGATGCCGTACCTCTCGCCCCTGGCGCTGGTCGTGGGCATCATCGGCACCGTGCCCGCCTTCACGACCCCGGTCCCGGCCAGCGCCCTCGCCCCGCGGGAGGCGACCGCATGAGGTCGGTGATCGAGCTGCGGGACATCGGCTTCCGCTACGACGAGCACGAGGTGCTCCGGCACGTCGACCTCACCCTCGACGAGGGCGAGCTGGTCCTCGTTGCGGGCCGTACGGGCGTCGGGAAGTCCACCCTGCTCGGCGTGCTCACCGGGCTCGTCCCGCGCTTCACCGGCGGCGTGCTCTCCGGCGACGTCCTGCTCGACGGCGCAAGCATCGTCGAGCAGCCGCCGCGCGAGCGGGCGCACCTCGTCGGCTACGTCGGCCAGGATCCGCTCGCCGGGTTCGTCACCGACACGGTCGAGGAGGAGCTCGCCTACGGCATGGAGCAGCTCGGCACCGCTCCCGAGACGATGCGCCGCCGGGTCGAGGAGACGCTCGACCTGCTCGGCATCGCGGACCTCCGCGCCCGCGACCTGCGCAGCCTGTCGGGCGGCCAGCAGCAGCGCGTCGCCATCGGCTCCGTGCTCACCACGCACCCGCGCGTGCTGGTCCTCGACGAGCCGACGTCCGCCCTCGACCCGACCGCCGCCGAGGATGTCCTCGCCACGATCACCCGGCTCGTCCACGACCTCGGCCTGACCGTGCTCCTCGCCGAGCACCGGCTCGAGCGCGTCGTGCCCTTCGCCGACCGGATCGCGCTCGTCACGGGCGAGGGTGGCCTCCGGGTCGACGAGCCCCGCGCGGTCCTCGCCGACTCCCCGGTCGCGCCGCCGCTGGTCGACCTCGGCCGCCTCGCCCAGTGGGAGCCCCTGCCCCTCACCGTGCGCGACGCCCGCCGCCACGCCCGCTCTCTGCCCGACCTGCGCGCGCCCGAGCCGGCCGTCGTACCCGAGACCACGCCGCTGCTCTCCGCCCGCGGCGTCACCGTCGTCCACGGCACCCACGTCGCCGTACGGGACGTCGACCTCACCCTGTCGACCGGGCGGGTCACCGTCCTCATGGGCCGCAACGGCTCGGGCAAGTCGAGCCTGATCTGGGCGCTCCAGGGCACCGGCAAGCGGCGCTCCGGGACGTTGGACGTCGACGGCGACGACCCCGCCACGCTCACGGCCGCCCAGCGGCGTACGCACGTCGGGCTCGTGCCGCAGACCGCCGCCGACCTGCTTTACCTCGAGACGGTCGCCGACGAGTGCGCCGCCGCCGACGGCGGTGCCGACGCGCAGGCCGGCACGTGCCGCAGCCTGCTCGACCGCCTCGCTCCCGGCATCGATGCTGCCCACCACCCGCGCGACCTGTCCGAGGGCCAGCGGCTCGCCCTCGCGCTCGCGATCGTGCTCACCGCCCGTCCGCCGGTCCTGCTGCTCGACGAGCCGACGCGCGGCCTCGACTACGCCGGCAAGGCCGAGCTCGCCCGCATCGTCTCCGAGCTCGCCGCGGACGGTCGCGCCGTGCTCCTCGCCACGCACGACGTCGAGTTCGCCGCGCACGTCGCCGACGAGGTGGTCGTGCTGGCCGAGGGCGAGGTCGTCTCCAGCGGGTCGCCGCAGCGCGTGCTCGCGGAGTCCCCGTCGTTCGCGCCGCAGGTCACCAAGGTGCTGGGCGCCCCTTGGCTCGTGGTCGAGGAAGTCGCCGCCGCCCTCGCGGCGAACGGGGCCGGCGCATGAGCACGGTCGAACGACCCACCGCCCGCTCGGTGCCCGGCGTCGCCCTCCCGATCGGCCCACGCACCGCGACGGTCCTGACGCTCGCGTCGCTGGCCGGCTTGATGATGCTCTGCTGGCCACTGCTGCTCGACGCCGAGCCGGGGCAGCGGATCGAGCCGCCCTTCATCTTCCTGGCCCTGCTGCCGCTGGTGATCGTCGTGGTCCTCGCCGAGATGGGGGAGGGCGGCATGGACGCGCGCGTCCTCGCCGTGCTGGGCGTCCTGTCCGCGGTCAACGCCGTGCTGCGCGGGTTCGGCGCCGGCACCGCCGGCATCGAGATGGTGTTCTTCCTGCTCGTCCTCGGCGGCCGGGTCTTCGGTGCGGCCTTCGGCTTCGCCCTCGGCTGTACGTCGCTCTTCGCCTCGGCCCTGCTCACGGCCGGGGTCGGGCCGTGGCTGCCGTTCCAGATGATCTGCGCGGCGTGGGTCGGGATGGGTGCCGGGTTCCTGCCCCGCCGGGTCGGCGGGCGGGCCGAGATCGCGATGCTGGTCGGCTACGCGATCGTCGCGTCGTACCTCTACGGCATCCTGATGAACCTGAGCTCCTGGCCGTTCACCCTCGGCATCGCCGTGCCCGGGCACGAGGGCTCCCTGTCGTACGTCGCCGGGGCGCCGCCGCTCGAGAACATGCACCGCTTCGGCGTGTACACGTTGCTGACCTCGACGGGCGGCTGGGACACCGGCCGCGCCCTCACGACCGCGCTGGCGATCGTCGTGCTCGGGCCGGCGATCCTCACCACGCTGCGCCGCGCCGCGCGGCGGGCCGTGATCAGGCCCGGCTGAGACCTACCCCGACAACGTCAGGGCCGGATGACGATGATCCGGTCGTCGGCGGTCGTCGGCTCGCCCCGGCCGTCCTGGTTCGACGTGGTGAGCCACAGGTCGCCGTCCGGCGAGGCGACGACGGTCCGCAGCCGGCCGTAGTCCTCGGTGAAGAACGCCGTCGGCCGCGACGCCCTGCCGCCGTCCGACACCCGGATCCGCCACAGCCGCTGGCCGCGCAGCCCGGCCATCCAGAGGTGCCCGTCGGCGTACGCCAACCCGCTCGGCGACGCCTCTTCGACCGGCCACACCAGTGCGGGGTCGACGTACTCCGGCCCGCCACCGGTGCCCTCGACCTCGGGCCAGCCGTAGTTGCCACCCTTCTCGACGAGGTTGAGCTCGTCCCACGTCGAGTCGCCGAACTCCGAGGCCCACAGCCGCCCCGCGTCGTCCCACGCCAGGCCCTGGACGTTGCGGTGCCCGAGCGACCAGACGGGGGAGTCGGGTTCGGGGTTGCCCGGCGCGGGCGCGCCGTCGGCGGTGATCCGCAGGATCTTGCCGGCGAGGCTGTCGGGGTCCTGGGCGAGCTCGGGGTTGCCGGTCTCGCCGGTGGTCACGTAGAGGTAGCCGTCGGGACCGAAGGCGATCCGGCCGCCATCGTGGATGAAGCCGGCCGGAATGCCGTCGAGGACCACCGTCGGCTCGCCCAGCTCGAAACCACTCTGTTCGGAGCCGCCGAGCTCGGCCTTGACGACCCGGTTGTCCGTGCTGCTGGTGACGTAGAAGAAGAGCGTGCGGTCGCTGGCGAAGTCCGGCGAGACGGCGACGCCCAGCAGACCCGCCTCGCCCTGCGGGACGGTCGCCGTGATGGCGCCGAGCCGGCTCAGCGTGCCGTCGGGCGTGACCTGCAAGACCCGGCCGGTCATCCGCTCGGTCACGACCGCCGCGCCGTCGGGCAGGAAGTCGACGCCCCACGGCACCTCGAGCCGGTCGACGAGCGTGCCGACGGCCTCGGGGCCACCGTCGCCGCCCTGCGCTTCACTGGCCGGTTCGCTGGGGGTCGGCTCACTCGTCGCGTCGGTCGGTTGCGTCGTCCGCGGGATGGGAGCGGGTGTGTTGTCGGCGCACCCGGTCGCCGCGCCCAGCGTGAGGACGAGGGAGGTGAGGACAAGCCGCCCCTTCCGTGTCACCGTCATGTGGCCCCGTGTCATGTCGCCAGTGTGCCGGGTGCCGTCGAACGCGTGGCGCCGATCGAGGCGGCCACGACACAGGCGATGGCCAGCCACTGCAGGACGGTCAGGTGCTCCTGCAGGACCACGATCGCGGCGAGGGCGGCGGCGGCCGGCTCCAGGCTCATCAGGATCCCGAAGACCGCCGGGCGCAGGCTCCGGAGCGCGACGAGCTCGCAGCTGTAGGGGATGACCGAGCTCAGCAGCCCGACCAGCGCGCCGATCAGCAGCACCCGTCCGTCCCACAGGCTCGTGCCGGCCGTCAGCAGCGCCGGCAGCGTCATCGCCGTGGCCGCGACGACGCTCGCCACGGCCAGGCCGTCGAACCCGGCCCACCGCCGCCCGGTGCTGGCGCTGAGCAGGATGTACGCCGCCCACGCGGCGCCGGCGAGCAGGGCGTACGCCACCCCGAGCACGTCGAGACCCGTGCGCTGGAACCCGAACAGCACCACTCCGACCCCGGCCAGTAGTACCCAGACCACGTCGCGGAGGTGCCGCGACCCCAGGACGGCCAGCGTGAGCGGGCCGATGAACTCGATGGTGACCGCGATCCCGAGCGGGATGCGGGAGAAGGACTGGTAGATCGCCCAGTTCATCGTGGCCAGGCTGGCCCCGAAGCCGAGCACGACCAGCCAGTCGTGCCGGGTCCGGCCGGTGAGCCGCGGTCGGGCGAGGGCCGCGAGCACGAGGGCGCTCGTGACGAGCCGCAGCCACACCATCGCGGTCGGCGAGATCTCGCCGAACAGGCCCTTGGCGATCGCCGCACCGATCTGCACGGACAGGATGCCGATCACCACCAGGCCCACCGGCCCGAGCGCGGCTCGGCTCGGTCGCGGGGTCACCCGCGCAGCCTATGCAGTCGGGTCGTCGAGGCTCGCCAGTGCCCGCTGGGCGTGCCGGGTCTCGGCGGCGAAGTAGTCCAGGCCCCAGTCCGCCACCAGCGCCGGGAACCGGAACGGCTCGCCGTCCCGATCGGCCCCGCGCAGCGACTCGCGTACGTCGCCGAGGTCGGCGAGGGCCCGGTCGAGGTCCGCGAGGTAGTTGTGCAACATCTGGCGGTTCCGCTCCGGGTCGCTCGCGTGGCCGACCAGCAGGCGGAGCAGCACGGGGTGCTTGAGGACCGGGAAGCCCGCCGGGGTCTCGTCCATCCACGCACGCAGCGCCGCCTGCCCCGCGTCCGTGATCGCGTACGACGTCACCTCGCGGCCACCATCGCGTCCGCCCTCGGGCTGGGCGTCGGCGCGGACCAGGCCGTGATCGGCGAGGCGACGCAGCTCGGTGTAGATCTGGCTCGTCGCGGGCGAGACCCAGTAGAAGCGGAGGGTCATGTCGGCGCGCCGCTTGATCTCGTACCCCGTCAGCTCGTCGCCGAACGTGAGGAGGCCGAGGATCGCGTAGGCAGTCGCCGGGAGGTCTTGACGCATCTCTCGTGCAGAGTAGTGTTCCTAATCGGAATAGTCACGAAGGAGCTTCCATGTCACGCACCCTGTTGATGGTCGGGACCCGCAAGGGCCTGTGGCTCGGCACCTCCGACGAGGCCCGGACCTCGTGGGAGTGGACGGGGCCGCACTTCCCGATGGAGGAGGTCTACTCCGTCATGGTCGACACCCGCGGCGACACCCCACGGCTGCTGGCGGGCGCCTCGTCGAGCTGGCTCGGTCCGCAGGTCTGGCGCTCGGACGACCTCGGCGCGACGTGGGGCGAGACGCCCAACGGCGCCGCCCGCTTCCCCGAGGACACCGGCGCCACGCTGGCCCGGGTGTGGCAGCTGCAGCCGGGTCTCTCGGCCGACGGCGGCGACGGCGTGGTGTGGGCCGGCACGGAGCCCGGGGCGGTCTTCCGCTCGACCGACCGCGGCGAGACCTTTTCGCTGGTGCGCGGGCTCTGGGACCACCCGCACCGCGCGGAGTGGAACGAGGGCTTCGGCGGCCAGGCCTTCCACACGATCCTGCCCCACCCGTCCGACCCGCAACGCGTGCTGGTCGCCCTCTCGACGGGCGGGGTGTACGTCACCTCCGACGGCGGCGAGACGTGGGACCCGTCCAACACCGGGATCAAGGCCGAGTTCTTCCCGGGAGAGCGCAACTACCCCGAGTTCGGGCAGTGCGTCCACAAGGTCGCGCGCGACGCGGTCGACCCCGAGCGGCTCTACCTGCAGAACCACGGTGGGGTCTACCGCTCCGACGACGGCGGCGCCTCCTGGCAGGACATCGCCCCGGGCCTGCCGACCGAGTTCGGCTTCGCGATGGTGGCGCACCCGCACCGGGCAGACACGGCGTACAACTTCCCGATCACCGGCGCCGAGGCGCGCTGGCCCGTCGAGGGCTGCGCCCGCGTCTACCGGACGACCGACGCCGGCGCATCGTGGGAGCCCCTCGGTGGTGGCGCCCTTCCCGACGGCTACTTCACCGCCGTGATGCGCGACGCGATGTGTGCCGACGACCACGACCAGGTCGGTCTCTACTTCGGCGGTCGCAACGGTGGAGTGTGGGCCTCGCCCGACGAGGGCAGCACCTGGCAGGAGATCCACAAGGACCTCCCCGACGTCCTCGTTGTCCGCGCCGCCCAGGTCGGCTGAGGTCTACCCTCGCCGCCATGGCCGACTTCACCCTGTCCCGCAGCACCCGGATCGACGCGCCGCCCACCCGCGTACATGCACTCCTGGACGACTTCCACCAGTGGCAGCGGTGGTCGCCGTGGGAGGGCCTCGACCCCGCCATGGAGCGGGACTACTCCGGCCCCGCAGCGGGCGTCGGCTCGACGTACCGCTGGTCAGGCAACAAGAAGGCCGGCGAGGGCGAGATGCGGATGACGGCGTCCACCGTCTCCCGAGTGGCCGTGGACCTCGAGTTCCTCAAGCCGTTCAAGGCCACCAACGTCACCACCTTCGACCTGGCGCCCGCCGCCCGAGGCACCGACGTCACGTGGACGATGACCGGAGTCCGCAATCCGGCCATGGCCGTCCTGGGCAAGCTGTTCTTCGACAAGGCCATCGCGAAGGACTTCGACAAGGGCCTCGCTTCCCTCAAGCGGGAGGCCGAGCGGCCCTGACCGTCCGCCCTTGCCTGTGAGTCTCTGAGGGACTCACTGGTGGTGGCCGCCGCCGCCCGCTCGCCCTTCGGTCCCTTGCCTGTGAGTCTCTGGGGGACTCACAGGCAAGGGACGGGCGGGGGCGGGTCCGGGCAGGGCAGGCGGCGTCGCCTCGCGCGCGCATCCCTAGCCACCAGGCGTCCACAGGTGCGGCGGTCTCCGTGCCTCGCCCCGGGGCTGTGGATGGACCCGAGCGCTTGTCGGTCCTGACGGGTGTGCTTGCTCGTACGAGGCGCCCGGCCGGTGGGCGCACAGGCGTACGGCGAGAGGTGCGGCGATGGATCACGAGACGGACGAGCAGGTGGCGCGGGAGGCGACCGCGAGCGAGGTGTCGCCATGGGACTCGATGGTGAACTGGACGCAGGAGGAGCGGGACTACTGGTTCATGGGTCCCTTCGACGGCGGGATTCCTGGGATGGTCCGTCGGATCAGGCGGATCCTGGACGTGTCCCAGCGTGGGCTGGCCGCCCTGCTGGACGTCTCGCAGTCGGTGGTGGCGCGGTGGGAGACCGGGCGGACGAGCCCACGGATGAGCGTCGTTCAGCGGCTGCTGCGGATGGCGCGCGTGGGCATGACCTTCCACGACGAGGAGACCGGAGAGCCGGTCGGGCCGATGCGTGCGGACGGCGCGACCACGCACGCGGGAAGCCGCTACCCGGCGCACGCAGACCTGAGAGTCGCAGGGTGGTGGGTGCCGCGCCGGCTGCGCAACATGACGTCCATCGAGGCCTTCAGGTGGTGGGACCGATCCATGCGGGTGGGCGATCCGGCGATGCGATACCGACGATCGCCGTTCTGGAAGCAGTTGGAGCGGGAGCTCTACGGCACGCCCGACGACCACCCGGCGCTGCACCAGTTCGTTGCCGAGATGAGATACATCGACGAGCGTCGGGAGGACCGGAACCGCGCGAGGCAGGGCCGCGCCGCGTAGGAGACCGATGAGACACGGCAGGGGCTGCCCGAGCGTGCCGACTAGCCTGACGCCATGAGCCACGCTGCCGACGCACCCGACATGAAGCCCCGGAGCCGAGCGGTCACCGATGGCCTCGAGGCGACCGCTGCGCGGGGGATGCTCCGCGCAGTCGGCATGGGTGACGACGACTGGCACAAGCCGCAGATCGGCGTCGCGTCGAGCTGGAACGAGATCACTCCCTGCAACCTCTCGCTCGACCGCCTGGCCAAGGCCGTGAAGAACGGCGTGCACGCCGCGGGCGGGTACCCGCTGGAGTTCGGCACGATCTCGGTCTCCGACGGCATCTCGATGGGCCACGAGGGCATGCACTACTCCCTCGTGAGCCGCGAGGTCATCGCCGACTCGGTGGAGACGGTGATGATGGCCGAGCGGCTCGACGGTTCCGTCCTGCTCGCCGGCTGCGACAAGTCCCTGCCCGGCATGCTGATGGCCGCTGCACGCCTCGACCTCGCGAGCGTCTTCCTCTACGCCGGCACGATCATGCCTGGCCAGGTCGACGGCAAGGACGTGACGATCATCGACGCCTTCGAGGCCGTCGGCGCCTGCCTCGCGGGCAAGATGACACGCGAGAAGGTCGACGAGATCGAGCGGGCGATCTGCCCGGGCGAGGGCGCCTGCGGCGGGGCGTACACCGCCAACACGATGGCCAGTGTCGCCGAGGCCATCGGGATGTCCCTGCCCGGCAGCTCGAGCCCGCCGGCCGTCGACCGCCGCCGCGACGGGTTCGCCCACAAGTCCGGCGAGGCCGTCGTCGAGATGCTCCGCCAGGGCATCACCGCGCGCCAGATCATGACCCGGCCCGCCTTCGAGAACGCGATCGCGATGGCAATGGCCCTCGGCGGCTCCACCAACGCCGTGCTCCACCTGCTCGCGATCGCCCGCGAGGCCGAGGTCGACCTGACCCTCGACGACTTCACCCGCATCGGCCGGAACGTCCCGCACCTCGCCGACATGAAGCCCTTCGGCCGCTTCGTGTGGACCGACTTCGACCGCGTCGGCGGCATCCCCGTCCTGCTCCGCGCGCTGCTGGACGCGGGGCACCTGCACGGCGACGTGCTCACCTGCACCGGCAAGACGATGGCCGAGAACCTCGCCGAGCTCGACCCCAAGCCGCTCGACGGCGAGATCCTGCGCCAGCTCGACCGGCCGATCCACGCCACCGGGGGCCTCACGATCCTCAAGGGATCGCTCGCCCCGGAGGGCGCCGTGGTCAAGAGCGCCGGCTTCGACGACTCGACCTTCACCGGCACCGCCCGCGTCTTCGACGGCGAGCGCAAGGCGCTCGACGCGCTCACGGAGGGGAAGATCGAGGCGGGCGACGTGGTCGTCATCCGCTACGAGGGCCCGAAGGGCGGCCCGGGGATGCGCGAGATGCTCGCCATCACGGGCGCGATCAAGGGCGCCGGGCTCGGCAAGGACGTCCTCCTCGTCACCGACGGCCGCTTCTCGGGCGGCACGACCGGGCTCTGCGTCGGCCACATCGCCCCCGAGGCGAGCGACGGCGGCCCGATCGCCCACGTCCGCGACGGCGACTCGATCACGCTCGACGTCGCGAACATGACTCTCGACCTCCACGTCGAGGAGGCCGAGCTCGCGCAGCGCGCCGAGGGCTGGGAGCCGCTGCCGCCGAAGTACACCCGCGGCGTGCTCGGCAAGTACCGCAAGGTCGTCCACTCGGCGGCCGACGGAGCCGTCTGCTACTGACTCGGTAGGTTGCCGTGGTGACCATCCCGATCCAGTCGAGCGCTGCAGACCTCGACGCCGCCGACCCCCTGGCCGCGTTCCGAGGCCGCTTCGCCGGCGCAGACACCGACCTCGTCTACTTCGACGGCAACTCGCTCGGCCGGCCCGTCGCCGCGGTGGCCGAGCGGCTCGCCGCCTTCGTCCACGATGAGTGGGGCGGCCGCCTCATCCGTGGCTGGGACGAGCGCTGGATGGACCTGCCGACCACCCTCGGTGACGACCTCGCGCGGATCTGCCTGGGCGCCGCGCCCGGCCAGACCGCGATCGGCGACTCGACGACGGTGTGGCTCTACAAGCTGATGCGCGCCGCCGTCGACCACGCCGTCCGTACGGATCCCGCGCGCACCGAGATCGTCATCGACACTGACAACTTCCCGACGGACCGCTACGTCGCCGAGGGCATCGCCGCCGAGCGCGGCCTCACGCTGCGCTGGATCGAGGTCGACACCTCCGAGGGCGTGACGGCCGACCAGCTCCGCGACGTCGTCGGTGAGCGTACGGCGCTGGTCGTGCTCAACCACGTCGCCTACCGCTCGGCCTGGCTGGCCGACGCCCCCGCGCTCACCCGGATCGCCCACGACGCGGGTGCGCTGGTCCTCTGGGACCTGTGCCACTCCGCCGGAGCGGTCCCGGTGGCGCTCGACGAGTGGGACGTGGACCTCGCCGTGGGCTGCTCCTACAAGTACCTCAACGGCGGCCCGGGCTCGCCGGCCTTCGGCTACGTCAACGCCCGCCTCCAGGGCGACCTCACCCAGCCGATCCAGGGCTGGATGGGCCACGCCGACCCGTTCCTGATGGGACCGGGCTACACCCCCGCGGCGGGCATCCGCCGGTTCATCTCCGGCACGCCGCCGATCCTCGGGATGGTCGCGATGCAGAGCATGCTCGAGCTCCTGGAGCAGGCCGGCATCGAGGCGGTGCGCGCCAAGTCCGTCGCGCTGACGTCGTACGCCATCGAGCTCGCGGACGCGACGCTGCCCGAGGTCACCCTCGCCTCACCCCGCGACTCCGCGCTGCGCGGCGGCCACGTGACCCTCCACCACGGCCGGATGCGCGAGGTGACCGCCCGGCTCTGGGCGCGCGACGTCATCCCGGACTACCGCGACCCCGGCGGCCTGCGCATCGGGCTCTCGCCGCTGAGCACGTCGTTCGACGAGGTGGAGCGTGGCCTCGCGGCCGTAGCGGAGGCGCTGGGATGAGCGGACCGGTGGGCGTGCAGCTCTCGGCGACGCGGACCAGGGCCACCAACGAGCACGGCCAGCTGCTCGGTCGCCCCGTCGACTGGACCCCGGCCACCGCCCCCGCGAGCGACGTGGTGCTCGCGGGAGCCGGCGTACGCCTCGAGCCGATCGGGCACCAGCACGTCGACGACCTGTACGCCGCGACCTGCGGCAAGGACGACGACCCGCTCTGGACGTACCTCTTCTGGGACCGCCCGCGCGACCGCGACGAGCTGGCCCGGATCGTCCAGCACGGCGAGGCCGACCCCGGCCAGGTGATGTACGCGATCGTCGCCGTCGAGACCGGTCGCGCGGTCGGCTTCTGCTCCCTCATGCGCATCGACCCGACGATGGGCTCCATCGAGGTGGGCGGGATCGCCTTCGGCCGCCAGCTGCAGCGCAGCCGGGCCGCGACAGAGGCGATGGCGCTGCTGATGCGCCACGCCTTCGACGAGCTGGGCTACCGCCGCTACGAGTGGAAGTGCGACAGCCTCAACGCCCCCTCGCGCCGCGCAGCGATCCGGCTCGGCTTCATCTGGGAGGGCCGGTTCCGCAACGCCCTCGTCTACAAGGGCCGCAACCGCGACACCGACTGGTTCTCGATCACCGACCTCGAGTGGCCCCGCGTCAGCCAGGAGCTCGACGCCTGGCTCGACGACAGCAACTTCGACGACAGGGGCAGCCAGCGCGTACGCCTCGCCGCCCGACCTCCCGAGAAGGACTGAGCATGGACCAGCGCGTCAGCTTCATCACCCTCGTCGTGAGCGACCTCGACGCCACCCGGAAGTTCTACGTCGGCGGACTCGGCTGGGAGCCCGAGCTCGACATGCCCGGCGAGGTGCTGATGTTCCGGGTGGCGGAGAAGGTCGTGCTGAGCATGTGGGTCGAGTCCGGCTTCGTCGAGGAGGTCGGCCACGCGCCGGCCCGCGGCGGCGTACCCCCGATCACGCTCTCCCACAACCTCGCCACCACGCAGGGCGTCGACACCGTCCTCGAGCAGGCGCGCATCGCCGGCGCCACCCGGGTCGGCGCGGGCGTGCAGCGCGAGTGGGGCGGCTACAGCGGCTACTTCGCGGACCCCGACGGTTTCCGCTGGGAAGTCGCCTACAACCCGCAGGAGATCGGGCAGTCTGTGCTCCCGTGAGCACCGACACCGACGCATCGACCGCCGTCCCGGGCTGGGACGACTACTTCCTGGGCATCGCGAGCGCGGTCTCGGCGCGCGCCAAGTGCACGCGCCGCCGGGTCGGGGCCGTGCTCACCATCGACCACCGGATCATCGCCACCGGCTACAACGGCGCGGCGCCGGGCGAGGACGACTGCCTGATGGGCGCCTGCCCGCGCGGCCAGCTGTCGTACGACGACGTGCCGGGGCTCGGCGACTACGACCGGCCGGGGACGGCCGGGTTCTGCATCGCCATCCACGCCGAGGTCAATGCGCTGTTGTTCGCCACGCGTGACACCAAGGGTGCGACCGCCTACATCACCGACCCGCCGTGCCCCGGTTGCCGCAAGGCGCTGGCCGCCGCGGGCGTCGTCCGCGCGGTCTGGCCCGAGGGCGAGCACGACCGAGCAGGGCTCACCACCTGGTAGTCAGTGCGGCCTGACCCACACCAGCTCGTCGGACTCCCACATCTCGAGGGCGACGGGCACGAGCACCGCCATCGCGTCGGCGGGGGACCCGGCCGTCAGCTCGCCGACGTGTGCGGCGCCGTACGCCTGTCCGGCCGCGTTGTTGTGCTGGTCGACGCCGGAGTCCTTGCGGGTCGGCGACCCCGCCTCCTGGGCGACGGCGATCGACTGCGCCGCCTCGACCCCGAACCGTGCCGTGAGCACGGCCTGCCACATGAAGTGACGCAGCGCGTTGCTCCGGCCCGGCACGCCCGACCCGTGGGTCGCGGCGGCCTGCAGTGCGGTCTGGGAGATCCGCAGCACCTCGACGGTTCCCGCGGGTCCGAGCCCGGCCCTCGTCGCGGCCGCCGACAGCCGCGGCACGACCGTGGCCTTGTGGATGGCTCGCTGGACGACGTCTCCGAAACCCATGGACACACCCTGTCAGAATCGGGCGATGACGCCACCGCTGCGCTTCCCGCGCCCGCTCCGCCCCGGTGACCGGATCGGCGTGACCTCCCCGTCCGCCGGTGCGTCCGGCGCCGCCGCCGAGCGGGTCGGGTTCAGCGTCGAGTGGCTGCGCGGTCGCGGGTACGACGTCGTGGTGGGGGAGTGCATGGACGGCACCGGCCTGACCTCGGCCCCCGCCGGGGAGCGGGCGGCGGAGCTCACCCGGATGCTGGCGGATCCCGACATCGCCTGCGTGGTGCCGCCGTGGGGCGGGGAGACGGCGATCGACCTGGTCGACCTGCTCGACTGGGACGTCCTCGTCGCGGCCGACCCCACGTGGCTGGTCGGCTACTCCGACCTCTCCACGGTCCTCGTGCCGATCACGACGCGCCTGGGCTGGGCGACGATCCACGGCGACAACCTCGCCGACACCCCGTACGCCGTGCCCGACGGGCTCCTCCACTGGCTCGACCTCGCCGGCGGTCCCGGACCGTTCGTGCAACGGGACTCGGGCCTCGTCACCGACTGGGTGCGGTTCGAGACCGACCCGACCGCCACCGAGTGGACCCACGTCGGCACGCGCGCCTGGGAGGTCCTCGGCGGCGGAACCCTCGACGTCTCCGGGCGGTTGATCGGCGGCTGCACCGAGACGATCGCCAACCTCGCCGGGACGCCGTACGGCGACGTGCGGGCGTGGGCCGAGACGCTGGACGAGCCCACCCTCGTCTACGTCGAGGCGTGCGAGGAGAACGCGGTGAACATCTGTCGCTACCTCCACGCCCTCCGGCTGGCCGGCTGGTTCGACCGCGCGGCCGCGGTGCTCGTCGGCAAGACGTACGCGCCCGACCACCCTGACCTCACCCAGCGCGAGGCCGTCGCCGACGCCCTCGGGAGGCTGGACCTGCCGATCGTGATGGACCTCGAGATCGGGTACGTCCCACCCCACCTGCCGCTGGTCAACGGCGCGTTGGGCCGGGTCGTGGTCGACGGCGATCGCCGCGAGATCACCCAGACGCTCGCCTGATGTCGGTGGTCGGTGGCAGGGTCGAGGCATGAGCGACCAGACCTCGGACCCCCAGGCACGCCTGAGCCACGACGACATCCTCGCCACCGGTCTCGACGACTGGCGCAAGGTGCTCAACCGGCTCCGGGCGCGCTTCCGCACGGGTGACTTCGCCACCGGCGTGGCCCTTGTCGACCGGATCGGCGCCGCCGCCGACGCGGCCAACCACCACCCCGACGTCTCGCTGACCTATCCCGAGGTCATCGTCACGCTCAGCAGCCACGACGTCGGCGGCATCACCAGCCGGGACATCGACCTGGCCCGCACGATCAGCGGCTTCGCGGCCGAGCTCGGCGCCGCGGCCGACGTCTCCGGGCTGACCGAGATCGAGCCCGCGGTCGACACGGCCGACGGGTCGCGGCTGGCGCCGTTCTACGCCGCACTCCTCGGGGCCGAGATCCAGAACGGTGGTCCCGTCGACCCGAGCGGCCAGGTGCCGGGCCTCTGGTTCCAGGAGCCGCCGACCAGCCCGGACGAGACCGGTCCCGAGCTGCCCGCGCAGGACCCCGAGCAGCGGTGGCACTTCGACGTGTGGGTCCCGCATGACGAGGGGGAGCGCCGCCTCCGGGCGGTCCTCGACGCCGGCGGTCGGCTGGTCAGCGACGCGGAGGCGCCCGCCTACTGGGTCATCGAGGACGCCGACGGCAACCGTTCCTGCATCTGCACGCCGCTGGGCCGCTAGCCATGCCCGACGAGCAGGACGACGCCACGGCGCTGACCTTCACCTCCGTCCAGGCCGAGGAGGGGCTGGCCGACTGGCGGATGATGTTCCAGACGCTGGAGACGAGGTACGCCACCGGGAGCTTCGCGACCGGCCTGGAGCTGACGTCCCGCATCGGTGCGGTCGCCGACGAGCTCGACCACCATCCCGAGCTCGACCTGCGGTTCGCCACGCTCCACGTCCGGCTGATCAGCCGTGACGTGTTCGGTGTGACGGGCCGCGACCTCGCGCTGGCCCGCCGGATCTCGGCGGTGGCCGCGGACCTCGGTGTGGGTGCCGACCCCGGCGCGGTGGAGATCGTCGAGCTCGCGCTCGACACGCCGGACCGCGCCGCGATCAAGCCGTTCTGGCGCGCGGTCCTCGGCTACGACGACCACCCGCTCCATGACGGGGAGGTACGCGACCTCCAGGGGATCGGGCCCGCGCTGTGGTTCCAGCAGACCGATCCGCACGACGAGCCCCGCCAGCGCTTCCACCTTGACGTCCGGGTCCCACCGGAGGTGGCCGGGCCGCGCATCGAGGCGGCCCTGGCGGCCGGCGGCACGCTCGTGAGCGACGAGCGCGCCCCGATGTTCGTCGTGCTCGCCGACGCGCAGGGCAACAAGGTGTGCGTCACCACGGGGCTCGGGCGCGATTGACGGCGTGGTCACCGCCACGCCCGCAATGCCATATTCCGAGACCGGTGTTCCACATGTTGGGACGAGTGGGACACTTGCTTGACGCCGGCCCGCCCCGGCGACGACGGTTGTCGCATGCGCACCGACATTCTTGTACGCACGCGACGCGTGAGCTGAGGTCCCCGGACCGAGCGCACACGCGTCACCCCTCGTCGCCCACCGGGCCGAGGGGCTTTTTTATGGGCTCACAGTTGACGAAACAGGAAGAAGATCCATGAGCGAGCAGAGCGGACAGGTCTCCGGCGCGCAGAGTCTCGTCACGTCCCTCGAGGCAGCCGGCGTCACCGACATCTTCGGCATCCCGGGCGGCGCGATCCTCCCGGCGTACGACCCGCTGATGGACTCGCAGCGGATCCGCCACATCCTGGTGCGCCACGAGCAGGGGGCCGGCCACGCCGCCCAGGGGTACGCCGCCGCGACCGGTCGTACGGGCGTCTGCATGGCGACCTCGGGCCCGGGTGCGACGAACCTCGTCACCCCGCTCGCCGACGCCCACATGGACTCGGTGCCGCTGGTGGCGATCACCGGCCAGGTCAGCGCCGCGATGATCGGCACGGACGCCTTCCAGGAGGCCGACATCCGCGGCATCACGATGCCGGTCACCAAGCACAACTTCCTCGTCACCGACCCCGCCGACATCCCGGGCCGGATCGCCGAGGCCTTCCACATCGCCTCCACCGGCCGTCCCGGCCCGGTGCTCGTCGACATCGCGAAGTCCGCGCTCCAGTCGCAGACCACCTTCGCCTGGCCCACCGAGCTCCACCTCCCGGGCTACCGGCCCGTGAACACCCCGCACGCCAAGCAGATCAAGGAGGCGGTGCGCCTCATCAAGGACGCCCGTCGCCCGGTCCTCTACGTCGGCGGCGGCGTGATCCGCGCCCGCGCCTCGGCCGAGCTGGCCAAGCTGGCGGCGCTCACCGGCATCCCCGTGGTCACCACGCTGATGGCCCGCGGAGCCTTCCCCGACAGCAACCCGCAGCACCTCGGCATGCCGGGCATGCACGGCACGGTTGCTGCCGTCGCCGGACTGCAGAAGAGCGACCTGATCATCAGCCTCGGCGCGCGCTTCGACGACCGCGTCACGGGCAACCTCGACTCGTTCGCCCCCCAGGCCCTGGTGATCCATGCCGACATCGACCCGGCCGAGATCGGCAAGAACCGCCACGCCGACGTGCCGATCGTCGGGGACTGCAAGGAGGTCATCGCCCAGCTGGTGGCGCTGCTGACCGCCGAGGGCGCCGACGGTGACTACGAGGCCTGGATCGCCTTCCTGGCCGGGGTCAAGAAGCAGTACGCCCTCGGCTACGACGCGCCGACGGACGGCTCGCTCGCCCCGCAGTACGTCATGGAGCGGCTCAGCGACATCGCCGGACCCGACTCCATCTACGTCGCCGGCGTCGGCCAGCACCAGATGTGGGCCGCGCAGTTCATCGGCTACGAGAAGCCGAACACCTGGATCAACTCCGGTGGTCTGGGCACCATGGGCTACGCCGTGCCGGCCGCCATGGGCGCCAAGGTCGGCATGCCCGACACGACCGTCTGGGCGGTGGACGGCGACGGCTGCTTCCAGATGACCAACCAGGAGCTCGCCACCTGCGCGATCAACGACATCCCGATCAAGGTCGCGATCATCAACAACGAGTCGCTCGGCATGGTCCGGCAGTGGCAGACGCTGTTCTACAACGAGCGCTACTCCAACACCGACCTGCACTCACGGCGCGAAACTCACGGGAGGATCCCCGACTTCGTCAAGCTCGCCGACGCCTACGGCTGCGTGGGCCTGTCGTGCGAGTCGCCCGACCAGGTCGACGCGACGATCGAGAAGGCGATGGCGATCGACGACCAGCCGGTCGTGGTGGACTTCCGGGTGCACCGCGACGCGATGGTGTGGCCGATGGTGGCCGCCGGCACCAGCAACGACGAGATCAAGTACGCGCGCGACCTCGCGCCCCAGTTCGACGAGGACGACATCTGATGACCCGTCACACCCTGAGCGTCCTGGTCGAGAACAAGCCCGGCGTCCTGGCCCGCATCGCCGGCCTGTTCTCCCGCCGCGGCTTCAACATCGACAGCCTCGCCGTCGGCCCGACCGAGCACGCGGAGGTCTCCCGGATGACCATCGTGGTCAACGTCGAGGAGTCACCCCTCGAGCAGGTGACCAAGCAGCTCAACAAGCTCGTCGAAGTCATCAAGATCGTCGAGCTCGACGGCCCCGGCTCGGTCAACCGCGAGCTGCTGCTGGTCAAGGTCCGTGCCGACGCGTCCACCCGCGGCGCGGTCCTCGACGCGGTCCAGCTCTTCCGGGCCAAGGTCGTCGACGTCTCGCCCGAGGCGGTCACCGTCCAGGCCGTCGGCAATTCCGACAAGCTCGCCGACCTTCTCCGCGTGCTCGAGCCGTTCGGCATCCGCGAGCTGGTGCAGTCGGGCATGGTCGCGATCGGTCGCGGCTCGCGCTCGATCAGCGAGCGGCCGCAGCGCCCGGTCGCCGTACCTGCTCCCGTTTCAGCAATCGCCCACTGACCCCAGATCTCGACACGCCGCTCCTCGCGGCTACTCGATCACCGAGATTCACCCAACCCGAAGGAGAGCCCCCCGTGGCTGAGATGTTCTACGACGACGACGCCGACCTGAGCCTGATCCAGGGCAAGAACGTCGCGGTGATCGGCTACGGCAGCCAGGGCCACGCCCACGCGCTGTCGCTGCGCGACTCCGGCGTCGACGTCCGGATCGGGCTGCAGCCCGGCTCGAAGAGTCGTGACAAGGCCGAGGCCGAGGGCCTGCGCGTCCTCACCCCGCGCGAGGCGGCCGAGGAGTCCGACCTGATCGTGATCCTCGCTCCCGACCAGCACCAGCGGAAGCTCTATGCCGAGGAGATCGAGCCCGCGCTCACCCCCGGCGACACCCTGGTCTTCGGCCACGGCTTCAACATCCGCTTCGGCTACATCACGCCGCCCGAGGGCGTCGACGTCTTCATGGTCGCGCCCAAGGGGCCCGGCCACCTCGTACGTCGTGAGTACGTCGACGGGCGCGGCGTGCCGGTGCTCGTCGCCGTCGAGAAGGACGAGTCCGGCACGACCTGGGACCTCGCGCTGTCGTACGCCAAGGCGATCGGCGGCCTCCGTGCCGGTGGCATCCGGACGACCTTCACCGAGGAGACCGAGACCGACCTGTTCGGCGAGCAGGCCGTCCTCTGCGGTGGCGCCTCGCAGCTCGTGCAGTACGGCTTCGAGGTCCTGACCGAGGCGGGCTACCAGCCCGAGGTGGCCTACTTCGAGTGCCTCCACGAGCTCAAGCTGATCGTCGACCTCATGTACGAGGGCGGCATCGCCAAGCAGCGCTGGTCGGTCTCCGACACCGCCGAGTTCGGTGACTACGTCTCCGGCCCGCGCGTGATCACGCCCGACGTGAAGAAGAACATGGAGGACGTGCTCGCCGACATCAAGAACGGCGCGTTCGCCGAGCGCTTCATCACCGACATGGACAACGGCTCGCCCGAGTTCACCGAGTTCCGCAAGAAGGGGGAGTCGCACCCGATCGAGCAGACCGGCCGCGAGCTCCGCAAGCTGATGGCCTGGGTGAAGTCGCACGACACCGACTACGTCGAGGGCACCGCCGCCCGCTGACGGGTGGCGGCAGATCCATGACCGGCGTGCCCGTGAGCTCCTACACCCACGGGCACGCCGAGGCCGTCCTGCGCTCGCACCGGTGGCGCACCGTGGCCAACTCGGCGGCGTACCTCCTCCCGCACCTGCGCCCCGACCAGCGACTGCTCGACGTCGGGTCGGGTCCCGGCACCATCACTGCCGACCTCGCCCGCCTCGTCGGCGAGGTGGTGGCGCTCGAGATCAACGACGAGGCCGCCGACCTCACCCGCGCCGAGCTCGAGCGGCAGGGCATCACCAACGCCACGGTCATCGTCGGCGACGTGCTCGCCCTCGACCTGGCGGACGGCGACTTCGACGTCGTGCACGCCCACCAGGTGCTGCAGCACGTCGCCGACCCCGTCGCGTCGCTCCGCGAGATGATGCGCGTGGCCCGTCCGGGCGGGCTCGTCGCCGCGCGCGACAGCGACTACGGCCACTTCTCGTGGCACCCCGCCTCGGCGGGCCTGGACCGCTGGCTCGAGCTGTACGACGCGGCCGCGCGGGCCAACGGCGGCGAGCCGCACGCCGGGCGGATGCTCCTCGCGTGGGCGCACGCCGCCGGTGCGAACGACGTCGTGGCGAGCTCCTCGACGTGGTGCTTCGCCGACGCGGACGACCGCGCGTGGTGGGGGAGCCTGTGGGCCGACCGGGTCACCTCGACCGCGCTGGCTCGGCAGCTGGTCGACGAGGGCAGCGCGTCGCCGGAGGAGCTGGACGACGTGGCCGGCGCCTGGCGGGCCTGGGCGGCGGACCCGGATGGCTGGTTCTCCGTGCTCCACGGAGAGGTGCTGGTCCGGGCCTGACCGTCTCGGAGACGACGTCATTGTTAGGCGTGCCTTACCTAAGGTGTAGCGTGATGTCTCGTGCTGGCGAACTACTTGATCGGGCTGCGCGAGGGGCTGGAAGCGGCCCTCGTCGTGAGCATCCTGGTCGCCTACCTGGTCAAGACCGACCGCCGCCACCTGCTGCCCCGGATCTGGGCGGGGGTCGCCCTCGCGGTCGGCGTGAGCCTCGCGTTCGGCGCCGCCCTGACGTACGGCCCGCGCGGGCTGACGTTCGAGGCCCAGGAGCTCATCGGGGGCGGCCTCTCGATCGTCGCGGTCGGCTTCGTGACCTGGATGATCTTCTGGATGGCCCGGGCCGCGCGCAGCCTCAGCGGTGAGCTGCGCGGCCGGATCGACGATGCGGCGGACGGCAGTCGCTGGTCGCTCGTGGTCGTCGCGGTCCTCGCGGTGGGCCGCGAGGGACTCGAGACCGCGCTGTTCCTCTGGGCCGCGACCCAGGCCGGCACCCGCGACGCTGTTGGCGCCCCCAGGCCCACGTGGGAGCCGCTGCTCGGCGCCGGGCTCGGCATCGTCACTGCGGTCGCGCTCGGCTACCTGATCTATCGCGGCGCCGTCTCGATCAACCTGTCGCGCTTCTTCACCTGGACGGGCGGGTTCCTCATCCTCGTGGCCGCCGGCGTCCTCGCCTACGGCGTGCACGATCTCCAGGAGGCCCGCTTCCTGCCGGGTCTCAACGACCTCGCCTTCGACGTGTCCGACACCGTCGACATGAACACCTGGTACGGCGCCCTCCTCAAGGGGATCTTCAACTTCTCGCCGGCCACCACCCAGCTCGAGGCCGCTGCCTGGCTGCTGTACGCCATCCCGGTGATGGCGCTCTTCCTCGTCGGTGCCCGCCGGCGCACGACCACCCCGACCACCCCGGCAGCGCCGTCGCGCGCCGCAGTCTGAGAGAGAAGCCCCGCTCATGCGCATGTCCCTCGTGGCGACCGCACTCGTCGCCCTGCCCCTCCTCGCGGCCTGCACGCAGAATGCCGACACCGGCTCGAGCGCCGGGTCCGGCGACGAGGCCGACCCGCGCGCGCTGGTGGTCGACTCGTCCGCCGACGCCTGCGCCCTGTCGTCGACCGAGGCACCCGCGGGCACGCTCACCTTCGACGTGACCAACTCCGGCGACCAGGTCACCGAGTTCTACCTGCTCGGCGAGGACGGCCTCCGCATCGTCGCCGAGGTCGAGAACATCGGCCCGAGCATCAGCCGCGCGCTGACCGTCAACGCGCCGGCTGGGACGTACGTGACGGCCTGCAAGCCCGGCATGACCGGCGAGGGCATCCGCGGCGAGTTCACGGTCACCGAGTCCGACGAGGCGGTGGCGGTCAACGCCGACGAGCAGGAGCTCGTCGACCAGGCCGAGGCCAACTACGCGGCGTACGTCGAGGACCAGTCGGCCCAGCTGCTGGAGAAGACGCAGGAGTTCGTCGAGCTCTACAAGACCGGTGACGACGACGCGGCCCGGGCGCTCTACCCGGTGGCCCGCACCCACTGGGAGCGCATCGAGACCGTGGCGGAGTCGTTCGGTGACCTCGACCCGATGATGGACGCCCGCGAGGCCGACCTCGAGCCCGGCCAGAAGTGGACCGGCTGGCACCTCATCGAGAAGGACCTCTGGCCGCAGCGTGCCGAGGACTACACCGCGCTCACCGACCGGCAGCGCGCGACGTACGCCGACAACCTGCTCGCCAACACCGTGGAGCTCGACTCCCGCGTGCAGGAGCTCACCTACACGGTCGACGCGATCGCCAACGGGTCGCGCGGCCTGCTGGAGGAGGTCGCGACCGGCAAGGTGACCGGCGAGGAGGAGTACTGGTCGCGCACCGACCTGTGGGACTTCCAGGCCAACGTCGACGGGGCGAAGGTCGCGTGGGAGGGCGTGCAGCCGATCGTGGAGGCCAAGGACGCCGACCTCGCCGACCAGCTGTCCTCGCGCTTCGACGAGCTCCAGGCGCTGCTCGACGAGCAGCGCGAGGGCGACGGCTTCGTGTCGTACGACGACCTGACGCCCGAGCAGGTCAAGGACCTGTCCGATGCCGTCAACGCGCTCTCCGAGCCCCTCTCGCGCCTCACCGCGGCGGTGCTCTCCTGACCGGGCAGGTCAGCAGGAGGGGCCTGCTGGGCGGGGGAGTCGCCGTCGCCGGGGCGGCGGGCGCGTTTGCCGCGGGCCGGACGACGGCCCACGCGGAGGTCCCGGCAGCGGCCGGCGACGACGCGCGCTCGGCGACGTACGCCTTCCGCGGCGCGCACCAGGCCGGGATCGTCACCCCTGCGCAGGACCGGCTCCACTTCGCGGCGTTCGACGTGCTCGCCGACGACCGGGCGGAGCTGGTCGACCTGCTCGAGCGGTGGACGCTCGCCGCCGAGCAGATGACGGCGGGACAACCCGCAGGCACCGGCGCGGTCGACGGCGACGTACGCCTGCCGCCCGACGACACGGGCGAGGCGCTCGACCTGCCCGCGAGCGGCCTCAGCATCACGTTCGGGTTCGGCCCGTCGCTGTTCCGCGACGGCGAAGGGACGGACCGCTTCGGCATCGCCGACCGGCAGCCCGACGCGCTGCGTGAGCTGCCGCACTTCCCGGGCGACATCCTCGACCCGGCCCGCTCCGGCGGCGACCTCTGCATCCAGGCTTGCGCCGACGACCCGCAGGTCGCCGTCCACGCGGTGCGCAACCTGGCCCGCATCGGCTTCGGCACGGTCTCGGTGCGGTGGTCCCAGCTCGGCTTCGGGCGTACGTCCACGACCTCCACATCGCAGTCGACGCCCCGCAACCTGTTCGGCTTCAAGGACGGCACCGCCAACGTCAAGGCCGAGGAGGGCGCGGCGCTCAACGAGCACGTCTGGGTCGGCGACGACGCGGGTGCCGGCTGGTTGGCCGGCGGCTCCTACCTGGTCGCGCGACGGATCACGATGACCATCGAGGTCTGGGACCGCCAGCCGCTCGGCGACCAGGAGTCCTTCGTCGGCCGCACCAAGGGCACCGGCGCCCCGCTGTCCGGCGGCGAGGAGATGACCGAGCCCGACTTCGACATGCCCGGCAGCAACGACCAGCCGGTGATCCCGACCGACGCCCACGTCCGCATCGTCCACCCCGACGCGCACGGCGGCGTACGGATGCTGCGCCGCGGCTACAACTTCGTCGACGGCTCCAACGCACTGGGCGGCCTCGACGCCGGCCTCTTCTTCATCGCCTACGTCCGCGACCCCGGCACCCACTTCGTCCCGGTGCAGCTCGCCATGTCGAAGAACGACGCCCTCACGGAGTACCTCAAGGTCACCGGCTCCGCGCTCTTCGCCGTTCCGCCGGGTGCGGGTCCGGGGGAGCACGTCGGCCAGTCGCTGTTCGCCTGACCGGCACGTCACGGGCAGGATGACCCGCATGAGCGAGCGCCGCGCGGACGTCGACGTCGTGCGCTTCCTCGCGCTGGCCTCGATGTACGTCGCCCACGTCGCCCCAGTGCCCGGACCGGCGCACGTGCTGGAGCTGAGCGAGTACCTCACGATGCCGCTCTTCGCACTCCTCATCGGCGTCGGCGCGCAGCTGGGCTCGAGCCGCACCGGCACTGGCCACTGGGCCGCAGTCGTGGTGCGTGGGCTCGCCCTGGTCGGCCTCGGCCTGGCGCTCGAACGGGCGGAGGCGCAGGTCGTCATCGTCCTGGTTCACCTCGGCGTGCTGGTGGTCGTGGCCTCCCTCCTCGCCCGACTGCCCGACCTCGTGCTCGCGGGCGTCGGCCTCGCCGCGCCGGTCGTCGGAACGTTGCTCGTGCAGCACACCTCGACCGACGTGATGCTGGGCCAGGGCTGGACCTCCGACCTCGCCCGCTTCGCGTGGGGCGGTCCCTACCGGCTGCTGCCGATGGTGGCGTACGCCGCCCTGGGCATCCTCGTCGCCCGCCACCTCGTGACGGGTCGGGGCGCCCGGTCAGTCGTGGCGCCCGGCGTCCTCGGCGCCGCGATGCTTGTCCTCGCGGCGGCGGCGCTCGCAGCGGAGCAGAAGGGGCTGGTCGACCTGGTGCCCTACTCGGGGACCCTGCAGGAGACAGGGCTCGACGCGCTCGTCGCGACGGGCGTGTGCCTCGTCGGTCTTGCCGCCGCGCGAGCGCTCGACCGCACTGGCGCCGCACGGGTCGTGGGCGGGCTGGCCGCTGTCGGTGCGATGACCCTGACGCTGTACGCGCTCCCGATCCTCTGGCTGGCGTACGACGTCCGAGTCCTGCACCCGGGCGCCGCCGATGACTCGTGGACCAACCTCGCCGTCCTGCTGGTCGGGTCGCTCGTCGTGACCGCCGCGTGGCGCCTCGTCGTACGCCGCGAGCCGTGGCGCCGCGGCCCGGTCGAGGGCGCCCTCGGCACGGTCACCGGCCTCGTCGAGCGCCGCGGCTGAGTCCACCACCCCACGGGTGCTGGTCCCCGGCCCGCCGGTGCGCGACGATTGAGCCATGAGCGACACAGCAACCACGGGCTCGGGCCTCGAGCAGACCCGCCGGCTCGGCGTCGAGACGACGGGCATCGAGATCATCGAGGAGTCCGAGCGCACTGCCCGGCCCCAGGACCTGTTCTGGCCGTGGTTCGCGGCCAACGTGTCGGTCTTCGGCCTGAGCTATGCCTCGTTCGTCCTCTACTTCGGCATCTCCTTCTGGCAGAGCGTCGTCGTCTCGGTGATCGGCATCGTGGTGTCGTTCCTGCTCTGCGGCGTGATCGCGATCGCCGGGAAGCGCGGCTCGGCGCCGACGATGATCCTCAGCCGTGCGGCGTTCGGCGTGAACGGCCAGAAGGTGCCGGGCGTGATCTCGTGGTTGACCTCGATCGGCTGGGAGACGTTCCTCGCGATCCTCGCGGTGCTCGCCACGTCGACGATCTTCACCCGCCTCGGCTGGGGCGGGGGCACGGGCACCAAGGTCGTTGCCGCCGTCGTGGTCGCGGCCCTCGTCGTCTCGGCGAGCGTCGCCGGCTACCACATCATCATGCGGATGCAGTCGGTGCTGACCTGGATCACCGGAATCGTCACGGTGCTCTACATGGTGCTGACCCTCGACGAGATCGACTTCTCCGCGGTCATGGACATCCCGTCCGGATCCACGCAGGCCGTGATCGGCGCCCTCGTCATGGTGATGACCGGCTTCGGTCTCGGCTGGATCAACATCGCCGCCGACTGGTCGCGCTACCAGAAGCGCACCGCCTCCGGTCCCTCGATCGTTGTGTGGAACACCCTCGGCGGTGCCCTCGCGCCCGTCGTGCTGGTGCTGTTCGGCCTGGCGCTCGCGGGGTCGTCGACCGAGATCCTCGACGGAGTCGCGGGCGACCCGATCGGCACCCTGGCGACCCTCCTGCCGACCTGGTTCCTCGTCCCGTTCCTCCTCGCCGCGATCCTGTCACTGGTCAGCGGAGCGGTGCTCGGCATCTACTCCTCAGGTCTGACGCTGCTCTCGCTCGGCGTGAAGCTCAAGCGCCCGCAGGCGGCCGCCGTCGACGGGGTGCTGCTCACGATCGGCACGATCTACGTGGTCTTCTTCGCCGACAACTTCATCAATCCGTTCCAGAGCTTCCTGATCACGCTCGGCGTCCCGCTGGCGGCGTGGGCCGGGATCATGATCGCCGACCTCGCGCTGCGCAAGCGCGACTACGACGAGGACGCCCTCTTCGACGCGTCCGGTCGCTACGGCGCCTTCGACCGGGCCGCGATCGGTACCATGGCCGTCGCGTCGGTCGTCGGCTGGGGGCTCGTGGTCAACCTCTTCGCAGACGACGCCTCGTGGAACAACTGGCAGGGCTACCTCCTCGGTCCGCTGGGGCTCGGCGGCAAGGACGGCACCTGGGCGTTCGCCAACGTCGGCGTGCTCGTCGCGCTCGTGATCGGCCTCGTCGGCGGCTACCTGCTGCGGCGTCGTACGGTCGCCCACCAGGAGGCCTGAGGGAACACGGGGGCCGGGCCCGCTGTTGGGGCCGTCGTGAAGATCGAGATCTGGTCCGACGTCGTCTGCCCGTGGTGCTACATCGGCAAGCGCCGCATCGAGAACGCCCTGGCCGAGTTCGGCCACGCCGACGAGGTGGAGGTGCACTGGCGCTCGTACGAGCTCGACCCGGGTGCGCCGACCGAGCCGACCGAGAGCACCTCGGTGATGCTGGCGAAGAAGTACGGCCAGTCGCCCGAGGGTGCCAAGCAGATGCAGGACCGGGTCGAGGCCGTCGCCGGCGAGGAGGGGCTGATCTACCGCCTGTCCCAGACGCTCCACCTCAACACCGTCGACGCCCACCGGGTGATCCACCTCGCCCACGACCAGGGCGGCGCCGACCTGCAGGGCCGGGTCAAGGAGGCGCTGCTCGAGGCCTACTTCACCGAGGCTCGCAACGTCGCCGACCACGCCGTGCTGCGTGAGGTCGCCGTGTCCGCCGGTCTCGACGGCGTACGCGTCGACGAGGTCCTGGCCTCCCGCGAGTTCGAGGCCGACGTGCGTGCCGACGTCGAGCAGGCGCAGGCGTACGGCGCCACCGGGGTTCCGTTCTTCGTGATCGACCAGAAGTACGGCGTCTCGGGCGCCCAGCCGACCGAGGTCTTCACCCAGGTGCTGGAGAAGGCGTGGGCCGACTCCCACCCGATCGTTGAGATGGTCGGCGGCGGTGACGCGTGCGGCCCCGACGGCTGCGCCGTCTGAGTCGCTAGGGCTGCGACTTCTCCCCGCGCGCGGCCTTCTCGGCGGTCGTCTCGACGCGGGTGGCGCGGGTCTCCGGCCGCTTGGCCAGCACGATCCAGGTGAGGATCATCTTCCGTGCCGACGCCGACCACGACTCCCAGTGCTCGTGCGAGCCCGGGTGGCGCTCGAACGCGGACGCCAGGTCCGGCGGGACCACGAGGTCCTCGACGTCGTCCATCAGCGTCCACATGCCCGTCTCCTTGGCGACGGTGATGGCGGCGGCGCCGGCGGGCTCCATGAGGCCGGCCGCCTCCAAGCGCGCGATGCGACCCTTGTTGATCCGGGTCCACATGCTGCCGGGCCGACGAGGGGCGAACCACTGCATCGAGCGGACCTCGTCGACGGGCTTCACCGTCGAGTCGACCCAGCCCCAGCGAAGCGCCTCGAGCACCGCCGCTTCGTAGGAGAAGGCCCGCTCGGCCGCCTTGCGGGGGCTCACCAGCCACACGCCGGTGGTCTGCGTGTGGTGCTCGCGGAGCCAGGTGGTCCACTCCTCGACCGCGGCCGGCTCGAGCCGTTTGGCATCCTCCATCGCGCCCATGGCCTCAGCCTGCCGAGTCGAGTGCGCTCGCGGTAGTGGTCACCACGGGGGCTTCGCACTCGACCTCACGAGTGACGATCGTCAGTCCTCACTGCGATCCCTGCCGTCCCGGTCCTCGCCGCCGTCCCCGTCCTCGCCGGAGCGGTCGTCGTCGTCGCCGTCCCCCTCGCCGGACTCCTCGCGTGGCTCCTCGGTCGCCTCGCCGGATCCCTCTCGGGGCTCCTCGATCTCCTCCCCGGCCCCGTTGGTCTCCTCCTCAGCCTGCTCGGCGGAGTCCTCGTCCCCGCGTGAGTCCTCCTGCGTGCCGGACGTCGCGTCGGTCGGCGTGGTGTCCGGAGCTGTCGGTGGAGTGGGCGCCGGCGGTGCCACCTCGCGGGGGACCGTCACGTGCACCTCGGGCTCGGCGGGGTCCGGAGGCACCGAGCGCTCGTCGGAATCGCGGTCCCGATGCTCGCGCAGGCCACGGTCGGGGATCTCGAACGGCGTGATCGTGTTGACCACCCTCGCGACCACCCGCTGCATCGGCGCGGGCAGCTCGTCGGCGGCCGCGGCACTGATGCCGCCGGCAAGCACTCCGGTCGAGACGACGCTGATCAACACGGCGGATGCCGAACGCCGGCGACGAGCGCGGGCGGCCGCGAGCGGTGCGACGCCGTCGGGGAAGTCTCCGGCGAGGACCGCCATGAGCTCCGGCCCCACCGGCGGTGCCGGCTGCTCGGCGACGTCGCGCAGCTTCGTGACGAGTCCCGCGAACGCGGGATCATCCAGCGCTTCGCCCATCGTGTCCTCATGCATGTCCGTGCTCATGGCTCACCTCATCGCGGCTGGTTCTGGGTCGTCGCCTGTCGCTGTCCAGCAGCCTGCGCAACGTGGTCAGTGCCCTGGCCTGCGTCTTCATGACCGCTGCCTGGCTGCGGCCGATGGCTGTGGCCGTCTCGTCGACCGTGAGGTCACCGAGCACACGCAGCAGGATCACCGATCGCTGGTCCTCGGGCAGCAGGTCGAGCAGCGTGAGCGCCGTGCCCTCGCCCAGCTGGTCGAGTGCCTGTTGCTCCGCGGAAGGCTGGACGCGGGTGTCCACGGTCGGATCGTAGGACTGCATCGCGGGCCGTCGGTCGCGGCGACGCAGCTCGTCGACCAGGAGGCCGTGAGCCACGGTGAACGTCAGTGCCCGCAGACCCCGGTAGCCGCCGGCGACCTCAGCGACCCGGGGGAGCACCTTCACGAAGACGTCGTTGGTGAGGCCCTCCGGATCCTCCGACCCGCGCATCCGGAGGTAGCCACAGATGCGGGGCGAGAGCGCTTCGTAGATCCCTCGGAGCGCGGTCGTGTCACCGCGCGCGGCCGACGCGGTCATCGACTCGAGGTCCTCCATCACGAGCTCGCCCATCAGCGGCATCGTAGGGCCGGTACCGTCCGGAGCCGGCCCCACGACGTCGGAGGTCTCAGTCGTCGGACTCGTCCTCGTGACCGTCGTCGTCCTCGCCCTGGTCATCGTCGGCCTCGTCCTGGTCGTCGTCCTCGCCCTGGTCATCGTCGGCCTCGTCCTGGTCGTCGGCCTCGTCCTGGTCGTCGGCCTCGTCCTGGTCGTCGGCCTCGTCCTGGTCGTCGTCGGCCTCGCCCTGGTCGTCGGCGTCGTCGGCGGGCTCGACCTCGGCCTCGTCAGCCGACTCGTCCTGGCCCTCGTCGTGGGCCTTGTCTCCCTTGTCTCCCTTGTCTCCCTTGTCGGGCACGGTGTCGTCGTCAGCCTCGTCGTCAGGGTCAGCGTCCTCGGCCTCGTCGTCCGCGTCAGCGTCCTCGGCCTCGTCGTCCGCGTCGTCCGTCCCGGTCGTGCCGGTGGAGGCGTCCTCGGCCGGAGTGGGTGAGTCACCGTCGAGGCCGTTGGCAGACGCGAGGCCGAATCCGGCGATCACGATGGCGGCCAAGCTGCTGGCGGCCGCCTTGTGAGCAGTGGTGATCTTCATGGTTCTCCCTGGAGTCGAGGGGGTTGTCTAAGGAGGAGACCGACCGCCGATGACACGGACGTACCCCTGTGTCCACCATCTGAGAACCCAGAGACGTCGACCTCGTCGCCGAAAGGTGGGACACCCGGCTCTGGTCCGGACGTCGCAGGTAGAGTGGTTGCCGCACAGCGTCGTGCGGTCCCCACCCCCTTCGATCTCTTCGAGGAAACACGCTGTGAACCACGCCAAGCCCGTCGTACTGATCGCCGAAGAGCTGAGCCCCGCCACGATCGAGGCGCTCGGACCCGACTTCGAGGTCCGCAGCTGCAACGGCGCCGACCGAGCCGAGCTGCTGACGGCGATCGTCGACGTCGACGCGATCCTGGTCCGCTCGGCCACCAAGGTCGACGCCGAGGCGCTCGCCGCCGCGACCCGCCTCAAGGTCGTCGCGCGCGCCGGTGTCGGCCTCGACAACGTCGACGTGAAGGCCGCCACCCAGGCCGGCGTCATGGTCGTCAACGCCCCGACCTCCAACATCGTCAGCGCCGCGGAGCTCGCCGTCGCCCTGATGCTCGCCGCCGCCCGCCACATCAGCCCGGCCCACGCTGCGCTGCGCAACGGCGAGTGGAAGCGCTCGAAGTACACCGGCATCGAGCTCTACGAGAAGACCGTCGGCATCGTCGGCCTCGGCCGCATCGGCGTGCTGGTCGCGCAGCGACTCAGCGCCTTCGGGATGAAGGTCATCGCGTACGACCCCTACGTGCAGGCCGGCCGCGCCGCGCAGATGGGCGTCCGCCTCGTCGACCTCGACACCCTGCTCGCCGAGTCCGACTTCATGAGCGTCCACCTGCCCAAGACCCCCGAGACGGTGGGCCTGATCGGCGCCGACCAGCTCGCGGCGGCCAAGCCGAGCCTCGTGCTCGTCAACGCCGCCCGCGGTGGCATCGTCGACGAGGCCGCCCTCTTCGACGCGCTCAAGACCGGGCAGATCGCGGCCGCCGGCCTCGACGTCTTCGCCAGCGAGCCCTGCACCGACAGCCCGCTCTTCGAGCTCGACAACGTCGTCGCGACGCCCCACCTCGGCGCCTCGACCGACGAGGCCCAGGAGAAGGCCGGCGTCTCGGTGGCCCGGTCGGTGCGCCTCGCGCTCAGCGGCGAGCTCGTCCCCGACGCGGTCAACGTGCAGGGCGGCGTCATCGCCGAGGACGTACGTCCCGGGATCCCGCTCACCGAGAAGCTCGGCCGCGTGTTCACCGCGCTCGCCGGCGAGGTTGCCCAGCAGCTCGACGTCGAGGTCCGTGGCGAGATCACGGAGTACGACGTCAAGGTGCTCGAGCTGGCGGCCCTCAAGGGTGTCTTCGCCGACGTGGTGGAGGAGCAGGTCTCCTACGTCAACGCGCCGCTCCTCGCGGCCGAGCGCGGCACCGAGGTGCGCCTGGTGACCGACTCCGAGAGCCCCGACCACCGCAACCTGATCACCCTCCGCGGCACGCTCGCCGATGGCACCCAGGTCTCGGTCAGCGGCACGCTGGTCGGGCTCGCGCAGAAGGAGCGGCTGGTCGAGGTCAACGGCTTCGACGTCGACATCGAGCCCACCACGCACCTGGCGTTCTTCACCTACGAGGACCGCCCCGGAATGGTCGGCACGATCGGCGGGATCCTCGGCGACGCCAACGTCAACATCGCCGGCATGCAGGTCTCGCGGCAGGACCGGGGCGGCGCCGCGCTGGTCGCGCTCAGCGTCGACTCGGCCATCCCGGCCGACACGCTGGCCCAGATCGAGACCGCCATGCAGGCGGTCTCGGTGCGCGCCGTCGACCTGTCCTGACGCACCCCGACGCGGCCCTCAGGCCACCATCACCCGGCCGGCGGCCCCCCGTTGCAGACCAGCACCGGGCGTCGCCGGTCGGTCTGCGTTCCGACCGGAGTGGGACGACACGTGGTCCCACGCCGCGGCGAGGCGGCGTACGGCCTCGGTGAGGTCCTCGGCCGAGGCGGTCCACGGGATCCGGACGAAGCGGTCCAGCCCGCCCTCGACCGCGAAGAGCGGCCCGGGTGCGACCACCACGCCGCGCCGCTCCGCCTCGACCGTGGTGGCGGTGCCGAGCGCCTCGGGCAGCTCGCACCACAGCGCCAGCCCGCCGTCGGGCACCCGGAACGTCCACTCCGGCAGGTGCTCGAGGACCGCGGCCACCAGCACGTCGCGCCCGGCCACGAGCCGCTCGCGGTGCACGGGCAGGATCTCGTCGGCGCGGTCCATCAGGTCGGCGAGCACCAGCTGCTCGAAGACCGGCGCACCCAGGTCGAGCCCGATGCGCGCGTGGATCAGCCGGTCCATCTGCGCCAGGGGAGCGCGGACCCAGCCCAGTCGCAGCCCGCCCCAGTAGGACTTGCTCGCGCTGCCGATCGTGATCGCGTCGTCGGCGTACGCCGCCAGCGGGCGCGGCATCGAGGCGGCGAGCCCGGGTCGCAGCGCGAGCGCCTGGTGGGCCTCGTCGGCGACAACGACGGTCCGGGTGCGGGCCAGGATGCCCGCGAGCTCCTCGCGCTGGGCGTCGGACATCAGGTGCCCGGTCGGGTTCTGGAAGTCGGGGATCAGGTAGGCCAGCCGCGGCGAGGTCTGGCGCAGTGTGGCGCCGAGCGCGTCGAGGTCCCAGCCGTCGGGGTCGACGGTCGCCGGCACCAGCCGCGCGCCGGCGTGGCGCACCGCCTGCGTCGCGTTCGGGTAGGTCGGTGACTCGACCACCACCCGGTCGCCCGGCGCGGTGAAGGCCTGCGCGACGACCGAGGCCGCCGCGAGCGCGCCGGCGGTGACCATCACCTGCTCGGGCACCGTCGGGACGCCGCGGGCGTCGTACGCCGCCGCGATCCGCGCCTGGAGCGCGGGCACGCCGAGCGGGAAGTAGCCGGGACCGCTGAGGTAGGCCGGAAGCTCCTCGGTCGCGCGCTGGTAGGCCTCGACCAGGCCGGGCGGGGCCGAGTGCGCCGCGCTGTTGAGGTCGATGACGTCGTCGCCGCCCATGCCGGGCATGAGCGCGCGGTCGTGTGCGCGGCGCTGACCTCCGGGCACGGTGGTGAACGTGCCCGAGCCGCGCCGCGCCTCGGCGTACCCCGACTCGCGCAGCACCTCGTACGCCCGCGTCACCGTCGTCCTGCTCACGTCGAGGGCGCCGGTCAGCTCGCGCTCGCTCGGCAGGCGTACGCCGATGCCGATGCGCCCGTCGCCGATCAGCACCCGCAGGCTGTCGGCGAGGCCGACGTAGGCGGGGGAGCGCGGGAAGTCGCCGACCAGAGTGGATACGCGCTGGGCACTGACGAGGCGGCTCATGCAGGCCACTGTTCCACGATTGGCTATGTCGGACAAGGCCACTCAGCGGCATGATGGAGCCATGAGCAGCAGCACCCCCCTGAACTCCGGTCTGGACGCCAACCTGGACTCCACCGCACCGCGCGGCGTCCTCACCGACCTCGGCCCGCTGCAGCAGCTGCGGGCCGGCCGGCTCGCCCGGCGCCTGCCGCAGCTCTACGTCGGGCTGTTCCTCTACGGCGTCTCGCTCGCCATGATGGTGCGCGGCGCCCTGGGCCTCGCGCCGTGGGACGTGCTGCACTCGGGCTTCATCCGCCACGTGCCGATGACCCTCGGCCAGGCGGTCGTGCTGTTCAGCTTCGTGGTGCTGGTGCTGTGGATCCCGCTGCGGGAGATGCCGGGCCTCGGCACGATCAGCAACGCGCTCGTCGTCGGGTTCTCCGCCGACGCCACGCTCGCGGTGCTCACCCAGCCCGACGCGTTCGCGGCCCGGATCGCGTTGATGGTCGGCGGCGTCGCGCTGTGCGGCCTGGCGAGCGCGCTCTACATCGGCGCCCAGCTCGGTCGCGGACCGCGCGACGGCCTGATGACGGGGCTCTCCCGCAAGACCGGCCTGTCGCTGCGGCTGGTGCGCACCGGGCTGGAGGTCGCGGTCGTCGTCATCGGCCTGCTGCTCGGCGGCAAGCTCGGCGTCGGCACGGTCGTGTACGCCCTCGCGATCGGGCCGTTGACGCAGCTGATGCTGCCGTGGCTGACCGTCGACGTGATGGCGCCTCAGTCGGCGGAGTCGCGGACCAGGTAGGCGATCACGCCGACGCTGATCGCGGTCGACACGAGCACCCCGCCCGTGCCGAACATCAGCGGCAACGCGGTGAACGCCCAGACGTCGAAGCCGCGCGCCAGGCTGCCGAACACCCCGGTCGGCACCCCACCGGCCGGCGTGCTCACCATCGGCGCGGCGTAGTTCGGCGGCTTCCCGGTCACCCACCGCACCGTCGCGGCCAGCGAGGACAGCCAGCACGCGACCGACACGTTGACCGCCTCCCCGGCGAGGTGCGTCGGCAGCAGCGTCGACGTGGTCGCGAGCGCGAAGAGCAGGAGCGCCGTTCCCGGCACGACCAGGTGGGCGAGGAGCAGCGACTGCCGCCGCAGCGGCAGCATCCGCGCCAGGCTCTGGGTGCGTACGACGACGCGCAGGCCCGCACACATCGCGGGCCCGCCGAGCAGCCCGAGGAGCGTCGTCACGAGCACGACCGCCCGGCCCGCGCCGGCGCCGGCCGCGGCGTACGGCACCAGCACCAGCCCGGCGAGCAGCACGAACGGCTGCGGTGTGCGCACCGCTCGGAGGAGGTCGCGGTGCACGAGCGCCCACCACCCCAGCGGCCCGCCGGTGCGGCTCCGGACATGTGCCCCGCGACCCCAGCGGCGCGCCAGCAGGACGTCGTACATCAGTCCGAGGTCGACCGACGACAGGGCGCCGGAGAGGCTGGGGGAGAGGTGCTCGGTGTAGCCCAGCACGCGGCGCGGGACGCGGGCCAGCTCGAGCCGCGAACGCCAGAACATGGCGCAGGCGGCGAGGACGGCCAGTCCGGTGACCGCGAGTCCGGCGCCGATCGGCACGCCCGGCACCGCTCCTGCACCTCGAGTCGCTGAGAGACTCAAGGCCAACCAGAGCGCGGCCGTGATCGCCCAGGTGAGCCAGCGGGACCGCCGGTCCTCGTGGACCTGGGACAGCGCGGCGATGCTGACGCAGGCGAGCGCGGTCGCGGCGCCCGCCAGCAGGAACACCGCTCCCTCCGTGAGCGAGAAGCCACCGAGCACCGCCGGCGCCAGCAGCACCAGCCCCGCCAGCGTGACGGTGAGACCGGCGGTGCGCCACCATCCCGGTCGCAGCAGGGCTCCACGGTCGACGGGGCTGCTGAGGAGCCAGGCGTTCGCGGCGGGCGGGCTGAAGACCGGTCCGAGCAGTCGCGCCAGGCCCAGCGCCAGCAACGCCACCGCGAGGGCGACCAGCCACGGGACGGCCGTACGGACGTCGCTGCACGCGCCGACGCAGGTGTCGTCGGCGAGGCGGCGCAGCGTGAGGACCACGTTGCCGCCCATCGCGCCGATCATCGCCACGCAGAAGAGGGCGATGTAGCCGTCGGAGAGGACCTCCCCCCACCGCAGCTCGGCCCGGCCGCGGCGCCAGTCGCGGATCTCGGCGCGCACCTCGCGGGCGGTCGGCACCTCGACCGCAGGTGCCTCAGCCATCTGCCGCGTCCGGCCCGAGGCGTACGACGCGGTCGCACACGCGGTCGACCAGGACCGGGTCGTGGCTCACGAGCAGCACACCGCGACCGGCGGCCTTCTCGGCGAGGAGCTTGGTGCCGAGCCACTGCACGCCGTCGACGTCGAGGCGGGCCTCCGGCTCGTCGAGCACCAGCAGCAGCCGGGGCCGGACGAACGCGCTGGCCAGGGCCAGCCGACGCCGCTGGCCGGAGGAGAGGGTCGACGGCAGCTGCCCGGAGACCTCCATCAGCCCGACCTCGGCGAGCACGCCGTTGACGATCTCCTCGGCGTCCGGCTGCCCGTGGGCACGGGCCATCAGGTCGAGGTGCTCGACGACCGACAGGTCGGGGAAGAAGTCGATGTCATCCATGACGACGGCCAGGTCGCGGCGGATCTCCGGCAGCCGCTCGTCGAACACCCGCCCGGCCAGGGTCGCCTCGCCGCTGTCGGCCTCGTCCGCTCCGACGATGCACCGCAGCAGCGTCGACTTGCCGCTGCCGTTGGGTCCGACGACGCCGACCGCCTCGCCGGCGGCGACGTCGAGGTCGACGCCCGACAGGATCGTCCGGTCGCCGAAGCGGCGGGTGATGCCGCGGACCGTGAGCAGCGCGTCGTCCATGCGCCACATCTAAGCCGAGGCGTCAGTCCCGGCCGGTGCCGCTCCCGCGGAGCGCCACGACGAGGGAGAAGACCGTGAGCCAGATCGGGCCGATGAACCCCGCCGCGGCCACGGCTCCCGAACCGGCCATCACGACGATCGGCATTGCCAGGGCGGCGATGCTGAGCACACCCAGCCAGCGCGGGAAGTCCTGTCCCGCAAGGGACGTGAAGGCCACCACGGCAGCCATCATCAGGACGCCCCACCAGGCGAACCACGGCGCGGTGTCGTGGAGGACGAAGAGCGAGTAGAGCCCCGCGTCGTCGAAGTTGTTGTCGTTGATGCCGCCAGGGGCGTACTCCGCCAGGGCTCCTCGCAGTCCGGTTCCGAGGAGGACGAGGGTCGCGGTGACGGTGAGGCCCGCTCCGACAGCCTGCTGCGCGAGTCCGCGGGTCGCGCCCCAGCGTCGCCAGCCCGCCGCGCACAGCAGCAGGCAGACGAACGACACCATGCCGAGCACGGTGCCCAGGTGGTACGACGTGCGGGTGACCGAGGCGACGGCCTCGGCGGCGTCGACCTCGCTGAGGTTGCCGTGGCTGGCGACGAAGTTGCCGGTCAGTCCGGTGAGACCGGCCGGCACCCCCCACCACGCCCAGGCATGGGGGGAGTGGTGGGAATCGGTGTGGGCGTCGGTCCGGATGGAGCTGTGTGAGGTCGTCATGGCTCCACCATCACGGGCAGTCCGGCTCGAGGACATCGGCCGGGACGGGCCGCGGCCATCCTCCTCGCGGCCGAACATCGAGACGTCGCAATCAGCCGCAAAGCCGAGGCGACAACGATCCCGCGGCTCTACGGTGGGCGGGTGTTCCCCCGACCTGTCCGACCCTCGTGGTTCGACCTGGGGTTGGCGTCCGCCCTGGCCACTGGCGGTTTCGTCGAGGCGGCGACGGGCCCGACAGACGTGCAGCCCTGGATCCATGTGGTGGTCACCGCGGTCGTCATGATGGGGCTGGCGTGGCGTCGGCAGCTTCCCCTGCTCGCGGTCACACTGGCGCTGGGAGGAATCCTCATCGGCGGTCGTCCGGACACGCCGTTCGTCCTGTTCGCCGCCATGGTCGTGGCGTCCTACACCGTCGGGCTCGTCACCCGGGGCCGCCGAGCCCTCGTCGGGCTCCTGCTCGCGGTCGGTCCGGCCTTTCTCGGCCTGCTTCTCGAGGGCTCTGAGCCGGCCGACCTGGCCGCCGTCGCAGTACTCTACGGCGGTGCGTGGGTGGTCGGCAGCCTCGTCCGCGAGCAGACCCGCCGCGCGGACGACTACGCCGTCGAAGTGGCCGCGATCCAGAAGGGCGATGCCGAACGGCGGGCGCAGGCGGTCGCGGAGGAGAGGGTCCGCATCGCCCGCGAGCTGCACGATGTCATCTCCCACTCGATCAGCGTGATCACGGTGCAGACCCAGGCCGTACGCCGTCGTCTGCCACCCGAGCTGCACCGCGACATCGAGGACCTGAAGGCCGTCGAGGCCACCGCCCGCCAGTCCTTGGCCGAGCTGCGCCGACTCTTCGGCGTCCTCCGTTCGCCCGGCGACCGGCCCCCGCTGGCGCCGCAACCGGGTCTCGACCAGCTGTCCCGGCTGGTGGAACGGACCCGGTCGGCGGGTCTCCCCGTCGAGGTCGTGATCGAGGGGGACCCGATCGACCTTCCGCCCGGCCTCGACCTGACCGCGTACCGCATCGTCCAGGAGGCCCTGACCAACACGCTCAAGCACGCCGGGCCGGCCACCGCCCACGTGCTGGTGCGCTACGCCGCCACGCACGTGGAGATCCGCGTCCACGACGACGGGCACGGTCGACGGTCGGACAGCGGTCCTGGGCATGGCCTGGTCGGCATGCAGGAGCGGGTGGCGATGTACGGCGGCACGCTGACCGCCGAGGAACCGGCCAGCGGCGGCTTTGCCGTCACGGCCAGGCTCCCGATGAGTGCCGAACCGAGCCTGTCGTGATCACGGTCGTCATCGCCGATGACCAGGGCATGATCCGCTCCGGCCTGCGATCACTCCTCGAGCAGCACGACGAGATCAGCGTGGTCGGCGAAGCGGTCGACGGACTCGACGCGATCGCCGTGGCCCGCCGCACCACGCCCGACGTGGTGCTCATGGACATCCGGATGCCCGAGCTCGACGGGATCGAAGCGACCCGGCTGCTGTTGCAGGACCTCCCCGGGACGCGCGTGCTCGTGCTCACCACCTTCGACCTCGACGACTACGTCTTCGACGCCCTGCGCGCGGGTGCGAGTGGTTTCCTGCTCAAGGATGCGCCCGCCGAGGACCTGGTCGATGCCATCCGGACCCTGGCCCGCGGGGACGCCCTGCTGGCTCCGGGGGTTACCCGACGGGTGATCGAGCTGTTCGCCTCGACGCCGGTCACGACGGTGCCGGTCGAGCTCGCACGAGTGAGCAGCCGGGAGCTGGACGTCCTGCGGCTCCTGGGGGCCGGCCGGTCCAACAGCGAGATCGCTGCAGAGCTGTTGGTGAGCGAGGCCACCGTGAAGACCCACGTGAGCAGCGTGCTGGGCAAGCTGCGTCTCCGCGACCGCGTCCAGGCAGTGATCTTCTGCTACGAGGCCGGGCTCATCCGTCCGGGGAGCTGACCATCCGGGCGACGCCGTCCCGGCGCGGGTCCGCGACCGCCTCGAGGCGTCCGTCGGGAGAGGTGAGAGCGGCGCCCACCCCACCGAAGTACATCGACAGCTCGTCCTCGACCCGTACGTCCTCGTCAGGCAGCCCCGCGCGGTGCACGTGGACGCGGGGGTGAGCGACGGCGTCGGCCAGGCCGAGGCCGCCGCTGACGAAACCCGCCAGCGACGACACGATCGCGGTCGTGATGCGGTCCGCCCCGGGCGAGCCGATCGCCAAGGTCGAGCCGTCGTCGTGGCGGCCGACGGTGGGCGCCATGTTGGAGAGCAGCCGGCTCCCGCGTGCGACGCGGCGGTCCGGCGGGTTGAGCTCCTGCTCGCCGAGGCAGTTGTTGAGCCAGATGCCGGTGCCCGCCGCGATCATGCCCGCGCCGTAGCCCGACGACACGGTGATCGAGCAGGCCGCGCCGTCGGCGTCGGTCACCGAGACCTGGGCGGTGGATCCCGACTCGAGGACGGCGCGATGGTCGGCGTCGACCCGGTCGAGCCAGGCCCGGGAGGCCGCGTCGAGGTCGTCCGCGCACTCGAGCACGTCACGCCTGTGGCCAAGGACCGCGCGCTGCACCCGCACCAGGTGTGCGACGTCGTCGGCGTCCCAGCTCCCGCGCGGGCGGTCGTCGAGCAGCCGCAGCATCGAGGCGACCACGACGCCGCCGACCGACGGGGGAGGTGTGGTGGCCAGGCTCCACGCGCCGACGCGGGTGGTGAGCGGCGCGCGCACCACGGGGGCGTACGCCGCCAGGTCGGCCGCGCCGAGCAGCCCGCCGCGTTCCTGCACGTCGCGCGCCAGCCGGTCGGCGAGGTCCCCCTGGTGCAGCGCCCGAGGACCCTCGGCGGCGATCACCCCGAGGGTGGCGGCGAGGTCGGCGACGACCACCCGCTCCTCGGTCAGTCGTCCGTCCGCGTCGTGGAGCGCCCGGTGGCTCTCGGCGTCCCACCCGAAGACGGTCTCGTGGACGTAGCGCAGGTAGTAGGTCGACGCCGAGCCCAACCGGAACCCGCCGCGGGCCACATCGATCGCCGGCGCCACCAGCTCGCGCCACGGCAGCCGGCCGTCGCGGGCGTGGGCCTCGCCGAAGGCCGCGAGCGAGCCGTGGGTGGCGACCGAGCCCGGACCGATCGTGATCGTGACGCCGCCGCCGTACGCGGTCGCGACGTCCCACGTCTTCGGCGCGGGAGCGTCGTCGCGGCGAGCCAGACCGGGTCGGTCGACCCAGCCGTCGACGGCGTACGCCGGGCCTGCCGCGGGCTGCACGGTCACGAAGCCGCCCGAGCTCAGCGAGACGAGGCCGACCTCGTTGACCATCGCGACCAGGGCCGCGGCGATCGCGGCGTCCACCGCCGTCCCACCGGCGCGGGCGACGTCCTCGGCGGCATCCGCCGCGGCCTGGTTGGGCGCGGCGACGGCGAGCGCGGTCATGGCCGGTTCAGCGGCGGGTGGCGATGACGGCGGAGGCGTCGGCGGCGACCATGACCTCGACCGCGGTGAAGCGCTCGTCGGTGAGCCACTGCTCGCGCAGGCTGTCGACCCGGCCGTACGTGATCGGCGGCCACGACTCGCAGGGCGCGAAGTCGTCGAGCACGACGATGCCGCCCGGCTCGACGAGGTCGACGACCTGGTCGACACCGACCTCCGAGGGCGTGCCGGAGTCGAGGAAGAGCAGGGAGAACGGCCCGCGGTCGCGCAGCACGTTCCAGTCGGCGGCGAGCACCTCGACCTTGGCGTCGTCGTCGAAGATCTTCGCGGCCGCGCCGGCCAGCGACTCGTCGAGCTCGGCGGTCAGGATGTGCGCCCCGTTGCGTACGCCGCTGCGCAGCCACGCCGTGCCCACGCCGCACCCGGTGCCGAACTCGGCCATCGTGCCGCCGCGGGTCGCCGCGAGGGTCGCGAGCAGCCGGCCGGTCTCGTTGCGGCAGAAGGACACGTAGCCGGCCGAGCGGCACACGTCGAAGGCGCGCTGGACGACGTCGGGGAGATCGGGGGGAGCAGACATGAGACCGCCGAGTGTGTCATCTCCCGGGCGTGGTCTCAGGTCGCGGGCCGCAGTCTCACGATCTGACACGTTTCGGAATCTGGATGCGCGCGTCCGCCCAGCGGTCGTACAGTTTCTTCACCATGCGGAACGTCCTCGTACTTATCGTTCGCCGCGGCGGGGCCTGACAGAAGGCCACCTCGTCGCGGTGTTCGGCGTTGACGAGGTTCCGCCGCCGGCCTTCTGAACTCAGTCGAGTTCGACGCTGCCGCCTCTGCGGCGGGTCCGCCACTCACGCGTGATCCGCAGCCCTGTCGGTCGGCAGCCGGGCCGTGGGCGATCCCCGCACTCCCGCTCCGTCACCCGCCGCGGTGTCGGCAGCTTCGAACTCACCCCACATCACTTGTAGGAGTGAGATCCATGTACGACTTCTATCCCGACGCCTGGGGCCCGGCGGCCCACGACCCCGAGAACCCCCACAGCGCGGAGAACACCGCGACGGCGCTGCAGACCGCGCTTGACCTGCGAGACAACGGCGCCCTGCGGCCGGACGACAACTAACGTTCGCCGCATGTCCGACACGCAGCAGACAGCACCCACCGGCACCCAGGCCCTCGCCGTCATCCCCGGCGACGGCATCGGTCCGGAGGTGACCGCGGAGGCCCTCAAGGTCCTCGAGGTCGCCTCGCCGGTGAAGTTCGAGTCGACGCGCTACGACCTCGGCGCCGAGCGCTACCTCGCGACCGGCGAGGTGCTGCCCGACTCGGTGCTCGCGGAGATCCGCGGGCACGACGCGATCCTGCTGGGTGCCGTGGGTGGCAAGCCCAACGACCCGAACCTGCCGCCGGGCATCCTCGAGCGCGGGCTGCTGCTGCGGCTGCGCTTCGAGCTCGACCACTACGTCAACCTCCGCCCGTCGCGCCTCCTCCCGGGCTCCGTCTCACCCCTGGCGGACCACGTCCTGGAGCGCGGCGACATCGACTTCGTGGTGGTCCGCGAGGGCACCGAAGGCCCGTACACGGGCAACGGCGGTGCCCTCCGCGTCGGCACCCCGGCCGAGATCGCCACCGAGGTCTCGGTCAACACGGCGTACGGCGTCGAGCGGGTGATCCGCGACGCCTATGCCCGTGCCCAGAAGCGGGAGCGCAAGAAGCTGACCCTGGTCCACAAGACCAACGTGCTGACCAACGCCGGCTCGCTGTGGTGGCGCCTCTTCGAGTCCGTCGGCACGGAGTTCCCCGACGTGACGACCGACTACATCCACATCGACGCGGCCATGATCTTCATGGCCACCGACCCCGCCCGCTTCGACGTGATCGTCACCGACAACCTCTTCGGCGACATCGTCACCGACCTCGCCGCCGCCATCACCGGTGGCATCGGGCTGGCCGCCTCCGGCAACGTGAACCCCGACCGGACCGCGCCCTCCATGTTCGAGCCCGTCCACGGCTCCGCCCCCGACATCGCCGGCCAACAGAAGGCCGACCCGACCGCTGCGATCCTCTCCGGCGCGCTGCTCCTCGACCACCTCGGCCACCCCGACGCGGCCGCCGCGATCGAGGCGGCCGTGCTGGCCGACCTGTCCGAGCGCGCACCCGGCGCGACCCGGCGTACGAGCGAGGTCGGGGACGCGATCGCCTCCCGCCTCTAGTTCTCGGTGGTCGAGTAGGCCCGAGGAACGAGGGCCGTATCGAGACCCAGACCCTTGGATTAGGTTGACCCCATGCAGATCAGCACCACCACGAACCCCACGCCCGTCGACGACGCGAGGCTCGCCGAGATCCACGCGAACCCGGGCTTCGGCCAGCACTTCACCGACCACATGCTCACGGTCGAGTGGACGCCCGACGCCAGCTGGCACGCCGCGCGCATCGAGCCGTACGGCCCGCTGACGCTCGACCCGGCGACCGCGGTGCTGCACTACGCGCAGGAGACCTTCGAGGGGATGAAGGCGTACCGCCACGCGGACGGTTCGGTGTGGACCTTCCGTCCCGAGCAGAACGCGGCGCGCATGGTGCGCTCGTCTCAGCGGCTCGCCTTCCCCGAGCTGCCGGTCGACGACTTCGTCGAGCTGGTCGACGCGCTGGTCACGGCCGACCAGCGGTGGGTGCCCGACAACTCCTCCGGCGGCGGTGAGAAGTCGCTCTACCTGCGTCCGTTCATGTTCGCCTCCGAGACCTTCCTCGGCGTCCGTCCCGCCCAGCACGTCACCTTCATGGTCATCGCGTCGCCTGCCGGGGCGTACTTCAAGGGCGGCATCAAGCCGGTCAACCTCTGGCTCTCCGAGACCTTCACCCGCGCCGGCCGCGGCGGCATGGGCGCGGCCAAGACCGGCGGCAACTACGCCGCGTCGCTCGCCGCCCAGCGCGAGGCGATCGAGAAGGGCTGCGACCAGGTCGTCTTCCTCGACGACCAGGAGTTCACCTACATCGAAGAGCTCGGTGGGATGAACCTCTTCTTCGTCCACAAGGACGGCAGCATCGTCACTCCCGAGACCGGCACGATCCTCGAGGGCATCACCCGCGCCTCGATCATCGAGCTCGCCGGCAAGCTCGGCCACGCGGTCGAGGAGCGGAAGTTCTCCCTCGACGAGTGGCGCGACGGCGTCGCGTCGGGCGAGATCACCGAGATCTTCGCCTGCGGCACGGCCGCCGTCGTGACCCCGGTCGGTGAGCTCCGCTCGCCCTCGTCGGTCACCGCGGCTCCCGCCAGCACCGAGCTGACCATGCAGATCCGCGACGCGCTCGTCGGGATGCAGTTCGGGCGCAGCGAGGACACCTTCGGCTGGATGCACAACGTCTGCTGAGTCGGCTCTGCAGGAGTCACCGCTGAGGCGGTGACTCCCTCGCGGTTCGGCCGTTGCAACGGCCTGACAGCGCCAGACTCCGCCCAGCCGTGTGACGGGAGAGGCGCCAGGGACGTATGCCGTCCCGGGCGTCATCGGCCGATCGGCTGAGGCAGCTCCGGCCCGGAGACCGATGCGGCGTACGCCGTCCGCGGCGAGGCTCGTCCCATGACGATGCTTGCCTCCCGACCGGCAGCCCCCACCCGCTCGCGCCGTGAGTGGTGGATCCCGGCGAGCCTGCTCGCCCTGACCTTCGTCCCCGCACTGGCCGGAGCCGTCCGACTCGTCGACCTGTCCGGCGGTCGGACCGAGGAGAACGCCCGGTTCTTCGACCTGCCGCTCCCGATCATCGTGCACATCGTCGGCGCGACCACGTACTGCGTGCTGGGGGCGTTCCAGTTCATGCCGTCCCTGCGTCGCAGGCGCCCGCGGTGGCACCGGATGGCCGGCCGCGTCCTCGTGCCCGCTGGCATCGCGGCGGGGCTCAGCGGCATGTGGATGGCGGTGTTCTCCGACCTCCCGGTCTACGACAACACCACTCTCGTCTGGCTGCGGCTCTTCTTCGGCTCGTTGATGGTCGCTGGACTCGTGCTCGGGGTGCGCGCGGTGCTGGGTGGCGACATCCGCACCCACCAGCGGTGGATGGCGCGGGCGTACGCCATCGCCCAGGGCGCCGGCACGCAGGCGCTGGTCCTCGGGCCGATGATCGTGGTGCTCAACCAGCAGGGCATCGACCAGCCGGGCGGCAACCTCAAAGCGGCCGGAATGGGGTTCGCCTGGGTCCTCAACCTCGCGGTCGCGGAGTGGCTGGTGCGGAGGAGTCAGTCGGCGGGTCGGCCTACGTCAGCCGACTGAACCTCACGTCCCCGTCGCTCATCCGCTCGACGAGGTAGGCGGGGTCGTGGGCCCGGTGGTGGTGGTGCGAGCAGAGCAGCACGCCGTTGTCGAGATCTGTGTCGCCGCCGAACTGCCAGGCGATCCAGTGGTGGGCCTCGGCCCAGGTGCCGGGGATGTCGCACCCCTCGGCGCGGCAGGTGCGGTCTCGCAGGAGCAGCGCGCGCCGCTGAGGGGTGTTGAAGAAGCGCTGGGCACTCCCCAGGTCGAGGACCTCGGAGTCGCCGCCGAGCACCGCGGGGATGAGGTGTGCGTTGCACGCCAGCCGTCTCGCCTGCCCGGCGCTGATCACCTCGCCGGCGCACGGGTCGGTGTGCGGGTCGCTCGGGATCGTGCCCGATCCGAGCAGGTCCGCCGCGCCGAGCTCGGCCATGAGCGTCTCGAGAGGAATCGTGACGACCACGGTCGTGGCGTCGCCGCCGTGCATCGGCAGTCGCTTCGGGTCGAGGGACTCGGTCAGCTGGCAGAACGCCTCGCCCAGCCGTCGGGGGTAGGAGAGCCGCGCGACCGGGTCGTGCGCCGTCGGTGTGTCCGCTGCGTCGCCGGCGCTGCCGTGGGCAGTGGGGCCGGTGAAGCCGTCGACGGGAGCGCTGGCCGGCGACTCGTCCCGCCGCGGGTTGGCGTACGCCTCGAGGTAGATCGCGAGCCGTGTCGCAATGGAGTCAGGGAGCAGGGCGGAGAGGCGGGTGTTGCCGTCACCCTGGCGGCGCATGGAGAACCGGGTCCGACGCCGCGCTTCCGCCTCCTGCGCGGCCAACCGCCTGCCCTCGGCCTCGTCCGCCAGGGCGGGGGCGACCATGGTGAGGATGTGCCGACCGATCCGGGCGAGCTGCTTCGGCGCGAAACGGGCGGCGTGCTCGATGAGCGCGGCCTCCGCACGATCCAGCACGTCGGTCGGCACCTCGGCGGGCAGGTCGTCGAGGGCACGGACCACAGCCCGCGCCTGCACGGTGGTCACGCGCCCCTCGCGGACTGCCGCGCCCAGGGCGATCCATCGTCGGTCGAGGGCGGTGGCGAGGAACAGGTCTGCACGCGCGTCCTCGAAGCGACCGTGCGTGGCGTCTGCCAGCCAGTCCGCCGCGCTGCGAGCGCCGGTGCTCTCGGCGACGTCGCTCGCGTCGACCAGGATCCGCATCCGCAGCTCGGCCACCCGCGACTCGATGCGCGTGAGCTCGACCAGGGCCGCGGCCTTGTCGGGGGTCGGCATGAAGGCGGGGTTGGTGTCGGCGACGGCCTTGAGGGCCTCGTCGATGACGGAGGCCGCTGCCAGGATCGGGTGCGACACCTGAGACCTCCTCTCGACGACGGCGCACTGTCACGCACACGCGTGACACTCAACGGTCGTCGCTCCTGGAGGCCCTTGGGGCTATTACTTACCCTCGCAACTCGTCCCGTCACAACCGGGAAGGCGCACCATCTGAGCTGGTGGCCCGGAGGCTCTTTGACGTGCATCCACCTTACGCCGTCAGCGACTGTTAACAAACACATGTTCGATCAAGAATCCATCAAGCCTCAACCGGATCGGACGAGTCCTCGAGGTCCGTGGGCCGGCGCACGCCTGCCGCCTGGTACCGCTGCGCCAGCTCCGCGAAGGCGGCGGTGAGCTCCGGTGGTCCCACGACCTCCATGCCGACCTCGAATCGTCCGAAGGAGGCCGCGAGTGAGCCCCATGACCACGAGCCGATCTCGAGGCTGCACCGCTGCTCGTCGATGGCGCGAACCGTTCCCTCGCCCCGAACGGCAGGACCTGGCGAGCGGGCAGCTGGAGGACGACGGTGCCGCGGCACGGCCACTCGTTGACGTCTCGACCCTTGAAGCGGGCGGAGACGAACTCGTGCACGTCACCGCCCGGCACGGCTCGCGGTGCGAAGCGTGGACCGGTGGGCGTACGCGGCGTGATGCGGTCGACGCTGAAGAGGCGCCAGTCCTCGCGGTCGAGGTCCCAGGCGAGGAGGTACCACCGTCCGTGGGAGGTGACGATGTGGTGCGGCTCCGCGCGTCGCGGCGGGGGAGTCGGCTCCTCGTCCGGTGAAGCGGTGCGGGTGGCGTAGTCGAAGCGCAGCACCTCGCGGGCGCGGACGGTGGTGGCGAGCGAGACGAGCACGTCGGCGGACACCCTCGCGGGGGTCCCGCTGCCGGCGCGGGCGGTGATGGCAGTGACGTCGAGCGCGTCGAGCCGGTGGCGCAGGCGTGAGGGCATGACCTGCCGGATCGTCGCGAGCGCACGGAGAGCCCCCTCCTCGATCCCGACTCCGGCTGCCGGTGCGGTCTGCAGTGCGACCGCCACCGCAACGGTCTGGTCGTCGTCGAACAGCAGCGGAGGGAGCTCGCTTCCCGCTCCCAAGCGGTAGCCGCCATCGGGCCCCATGGTCGCGTGGATGGTGTAGCCCATCTCGCGAAGCCGTTCGATGTCCCGCCGGACCGTGCGGTCGCTGATCTGCAGGCGCTGCGCGAGGAGCGAACCCGGCCACTCGCGTCCGGTCTGCAGGAGCGAGAGCAGGTTCAGCAGTCGCGAGGTCGTCGTCACCTGCTGAAGATTACGTCGAGTGCAGGACAGGAACTGACCTACTCGCGCGGAAGAGTCGTACCCACGAGGCCAACCCCGGCCACGTCCATCCCCAGGAGCAGCCATGACCATCCAGACGACCACCCACCTCAACTTCCGCGGCGACGCGCGGGCAGCACTCGACTTCTACCAGTCAGTCTTCGGTGGGCACACCGTCATCAACACGTACGCTGACTTCGGCATGCCGAAGGAGCTCCCGGGCGCCGACCACGTCGTGTTCGGCCTCGTCGCCTCGGACAACGGGTTCCGGGTCATGGGCTACGACGTCCCCGGAGAGCCCGGCGGCACGATCGTGGGCGGCACGTCGACCCGCCGTGAGAACGGCACGACCGTGACCGACCAGGCGTCGTTCGTCTCCGTCAACGCCGACTCGCTCGACGAGGCGCAGGGCTACTGGGACAAGCTCGCCGACGGCGGCTCCACCGTGGTCGAACCGCTCGCCGCGTCTGCGTGGAGTGCCGGATTCGGCATGCTCACCGACCGTTTCGGCGTCACCTGGAGCGTGGGCGTCACCGCCGCTGCGTGAGAGGGTGCGCGAGTGCTGGACGTACGAGCTGCCTTGGCGACCCACTGGGCGATGGAGTCCGCGGCCGTGACGCCGCTGGGCGGAGGCATGAACTCCGAGACGTGGCTGGTCGAGCACGGTGGTTCGACGTACGTCGCCAAGTCGGTGTCGAGCGACGGGATCGCCGACCTGGTGGCGGGCGCCGAGGCGGCGACCGCCCTTGCCGAGGCCGGCTTCGTCACCGGTCGCCCGGTCCCGACGGCCGACGGGAACATCGTCGAGCACGCCACGGGGCTGGCCCTGCTCGAGCACGTGCCGGGTCGCGAGCTGGACGGCGAGTCAGTCGACGAGCAGCGATGGATCGCCCGGACGTTGGCGGGCGTGCACCGGGCCGGGGAACCCGACAGCGGGCCGAGCACGAGCACGTTCGGAGTCGAGTGGCTGTCGTCCGACCAGCCCGGCGTGCGTGACCATCCCTGGCTCGGCGACGCGATCGCCGCCGTGCGCGAGGAGACCGATGGACTGGTGCTCACGTGGTCGCTGCTGCACACCGATCCACTGCCGGGTGCGTTCATCCACGACGACCGCACGGGCGTGACGGGGTTGATCGACTGGGCCGGAGCCCGGCGCGGCCCGGTGCTGTACGACGTCGCATCGACGGTGATGTACCTCGGGGGTCGCGAGCACGCGTCCACCTTCCTTGCCGCGTACGAGTCCGACGGACCCCTGGTCGAAGACGAGCTGGCCCGCCTCGACGCCTTCAGCCGGTTCCGCGAGGCGGTGCAGGGTGCCTACTTCGCCGGACGCCTCGCCAGCCACGACCTCACCGGCGGCATCGACCACGCCGAGAACGAGAAGGGGCTGAGCGACGCGCGACGGCGCTGGGACGCACTCTCGACCGCGTGACCCAGCCCGGGGCGACTCAGGAGCCGGCGAGCGCGACGGTGCGCCAGGGCTCCATCGCCATGTGCCGCCGTACGCCGTCCTCGCGGTAGCGGAATCGGGTCAGCGTCAGCATGTCGAGCACGACGTCATGCGCGAGGGACTCCCGATGCGATGCGGCCCACTCGACGAGCCCCGGCGCGTCGAGGACCGGCGCGGCGAAGTGCAGGACACTGGCGTACCAGATGTCTCGTTCCTGCCACTGCTCCTCGTACCAGGCCAGCGGCCCCAGAGCAGCGCGCAGGCGCCGCATCAGCTCCCACGGCTCGTCGTCGACCGGCTCGGCCTGGACCATGACCGCGCTGGCGGTCAGCGTCACTCCGGTGAGGCGCAACCGGATCGGCGGGGACTCGCGGCCAACCTCGTCAAGCGCCACGGCCCAGTCCGCACTGAGCTGATCGGCGGGGCTGGCGGCGTCCCGGTAGGGCTCCAACGCGCGCACAGTGATGTGGCTCGCGTCCGGCCTACCGGTCTCGAAGTGCCCCGGCCCGGCGTGCACCAGCGCCTCGGCCATCACGTCCGCGAGGACCGTACGGGTCGGCGCGTCAGGGACGCAGACCACGCTCACGGGCCAGCGTCCGCCGTCGACGGGCGGCTCGTCCTGGCGGTGGCTCCCATCGACGAGCGCCGGCACCGCCTGGCTGAAGAGACGGTCGAAGACTGGATTCGAGGAGACGGCCCGGGACACGCGGCGGAGGCTACCTGCTGACGAGCGCGGCGCATCCGATGCACAGCCGGGCGGCGGGGAGCGCCTCGAGCCGCGCGTCGCCGATGGGCGACCCGCAGCCCTCGCACACGCCGTACGAGCCGGCCTCGACCCGGCCGAGAGCGGCGTCTACCTCCGCCAGGTGGTGGCGTACGTGCCGGACGAGCGCCCCGATCTGCGAGCGCTCGAAGGCGATCGTCGTGCCCTCGGGGTCGTGCTCGTCGTCGGCATTGGTGTCGAGGGAGGCCGCCACCACGGAGTCGTGATCGGCCGTGAGGTCGGCGAGGCGCGCGAGCGTCTGCTCATGCTCCGCGGCCAGCCGCCGGCGTACGTCCTCCATCACGCCATCGTGGCGCACCCCTCCGACAGTGCGGCGGATGACAGGGAACGCCGTTCACCGCCCGTATCCTCATGGCGTGACGACGTCCCCGAAGGCGCCGCCGCCGGGGCTGACCGTCGGCGGCTACGCGCTGCGCGCCCGGCTCGGCGAGGGCGGCATGGGCGTGGTGCACCTCGGGCAGAAGCCGGGGGAGCGGCCGGTCGCCATCAAGGTCCTGCGCCCGCACGTCGTCGGTGACGACGAGGCGCGACGCCGGCTCGCTCGCGAGGTCAGCTCGCTGACCCGAGTCCGCAGCCGCCGCATCGCCGAGATCGTCGACGCCGATCCGTGGGGCGAGATCCCGTACGTCGCCACGCGCTACGTCCCCGGGCTCTCGCTGCACGACCACGTGCAGGAGGAAGGGCCGCTGGAGGGCGACGACCTGCTGTGGTTCGCCGACTGCCTGGCCGAAGCGCTCGAGGCGGTCCACGCGGTCGGCGTGCTGCACCGCGACATCAAGCCGTCCAACGTGATCATGGAGGGCCGTACGCCGATCCTCATCGACTTCGGCCTGGCTCGCGTCGCCGACGACTCGCGCATCACGATGACCGGCTGGTTGCTGGGGACCCCGGGCTACCTCGCGCCGGAGATCCTCTACGGCGACGACGCGACCGCCGCGTCCGACGTGCACGCGTGGGCCGCCACCGTGGCGTACGCCGGCACCGGCCGCGCGCCGTTCGGCCGTGGGCCGTCGGTGGCGATCATGGATCGCGTCCGTCGCGGCGAGCACGAGCTGTCGGGCCTCGACCCGGTGATCCTCGAGCTCGTCGAGGAAGCGCTGGCTCCCGATGCCGAGGACCGGCCGTCGCTCGACGAGGTGCGCGACTGGCTCGACGACCTCGCCGGCGGCGAGCCGCGCGAGCCGTTGGCGCCGCCGAGCCCCGTCACACTGCCGTACGTCGCCGGGGTGCGGCAGGACCTCGAGGCGCCGACGGCTGTCGGCACCGGTGTCGTCCCGCCTGCGCTCGCCGAGCCGGTGCACTGGTCGGACGACTGGCGGTCGCCGCCCGATCTCTACGACGCGGGCCGGACCCAGGGCTGGGGCGAGGCCGGCACCCTGCCTCACCGCCAGACGCGCGTGCTGCCCGACGGCTCGGTCGAGTACGTCGGCGACTACGGCCCGCCCGCTAGCGAGCGCGTGCCCCCGGGCGAGCGGTTCCGGCGTGCGGGCTCGCTGCTCGCTCTTGGCGGCGTGGTGATCGGCGGCATCACCTTCGCGCCGTACCTCGCCCTCACCGTCCTCTTCATCGCCGTCTGGCTGCTGCGCAGCGGCTCGCTCGCCGCCGCCTCAGCCGGCAACCGCCGCAACCGGCGCGGGATCAAGTGGTACGACGGGGTCCAGCTGCTGCTCGCCGCGCCTTGGCACGTGGTGGCCGGCCTCGGCGGGTCGCTGCTGCTCTTCCTCTGGAGCATCGGCATCGCCGCCGCTGTGGCCCTGCTCTGCTTCGCCGCCTCGGCCTCGATACTCACGTCGCTCGGCATCATCGGCGTCTCGTTCGCCATCGGCCTCTGGTGGGGTCCCGGGTCCGAGCGCGTGCGCTCGCCGATCCACCGCGCCGTCGACCCCCTCGCCCGCCGCGGCGTCCCGTGGCTGCTGGTCACGCTCCTCGTGGCCGCCCTCGGCTCCGGCCTTGGCGCCGCCGCGTCGGACCAGGGCACCACCTGGACGCCGTACGACGACGCGCCGTTCGCGGACGTACGCCTCCCGGGCTGGCTCTGACTCGTTCTAACGGTGGTCAACCAGTTGCAGATCGGGCTGGGGTTGCGTTGAAACGACTTTGCATGAAGTGCACCCAGGTCACGCCTCGGAGGAACGTCTGAAAGGCTTGACCCATGTGGAAGCACAAGACTGATGACATCCAACTCTCGGTAGCGTTGAACTCCATCAGCCACGCCATCGATGAGCACCAAAAGTCTCAGTCGGAAGCGGCGAAACAGGTGGCGAACTCGTTGGCAAAGAATCAACCGGCGGGCCGATCGTCGGCCCCCGCATTTGCCCTGGCGATCTCCACCATCCTTCTCTCCATTGTCAATGCTGCAATCCTGTACTGGCAAACAACTAGTGTTCAGGATCAAGCCGACGCGACTTCGAAGCAGCTTGCGCTAAGTGTCGAAGCGCAACTTGCCCAGTCGCGGATTGCGGATGCCGAGTTCGTCGCGGGAATCAACCTTCAGGCTGGAATCGACGGCCTGACGATCGCCAATACGAACAGACAACCCCTTCGTGAGGCGGCTCTCTGGTTCAAAGAGTCGTTCGCGCAGCAAGGGCACTTACAGGAGTTCGAGGGCCTCCTTGAAGGCGTGCCTGCTTGCGCGTCACTTGAGGTGAATCGAGATGTATTGTTGGCAAACGTGCAAACATCGGCAGGCGTGGATGACGATCGCTTCTTCACTGGTTCACCTGACAGGTCCGAAGCGCAGGTTGTCGTCCAGGCGCCGTCTGGTTCGTGGTATGTCGTTGGCGACGACGGTCTCTTTGAATCCTCCCCGCCACTTCTTCCTGACTTCGAGCCCGCCTTCTCTCTTCGTCTGTTGCGCGCTTCCACCGCCTATGCGGAGCGCGCTGACACCTACTGGGAAGGATTTAGCTCTGTTGCCACTGGCTCGCTCCCGGTGCGCATCGCGGCAGGCGAGCGAGTATCGGGATTCGGACCGCAGGGCGCATTGTCCCGGGGCATTTGTTGAGACCGCACCTCTCGACAACCCAACCCCGAGATGACAAGCAGCGGCTCCCACCGACTGTACGCGTGCTCATGCTTCTCTCACTATGGACATAGCGCTCAGTACATCGCGGGGTTAGCGCCCGGATCGCGAGATGTCCGTCTCACCGTGCTGCGATCAGTGGCACGATGAACCCGTGATCACCAGCAGCATCATCATTTCCTAGCGCGACGGGACTCCCGCCGCGCCGACCTCCTGCACCCCAGGAGGTTTTTTGTTGCCCCAGCACGGACAGCCAGAGAGAAGACCGATGGACCTGCACGGCTCGTTCCACGTCTACGACACCACGCTGCGCGACGGCGCCCAGCAGGAGGGGCTCAACCTCTCGGTCGCCGACAAGCTGAGCATCGCCCGGCAACTCGACGGCCTGGGAGTGGGCTACATCGAGGGCGGCTGGCCGGGGTCGAACCCCAAGGACACGGAGTTCTTCCGCCGCGCAAGCGAGGAGCTCGACCTGCGGCATGCGAAGCTCGCGGCCTTCGGCGCCACGAGGCGCGCGGGTGCCAAGGCAGCCGATGACCCGCTGGTGGCCGCGCTGCGGGATAGCGGCGCCGGGGTGGTCACCCTCGTCGCGAAGTCGCACGACCGTCACGTCGAGCTCGCGCTGCGCACCACGCTGGAGGAGAACCTCGCGATGGTGCGCGACACCGTCACCCACCTGCGCGAGGAGGGGCAGACGGTGTTCCTGGATGCCGAGCACTTCTTCGACGGCTACCGCGCCAACCGGGCGTACGCCCTCGAGGTCCTCCGCACCGCAGCCGAGGCCGGCGCCGAGGTGGTCGCGCTGTGCGACACCAATGGCGGCATGCTCCCCGACTGGGTCTCCGACGTCGTGCTCGACGTCATCGAGACGACGGGTGCCCGCGTCGGCATCCACGCCCACAACGACAGCGGCTGCGCAGTCGCCAACTCGCTCGCCGCGGTCGCGGCGGGCGCGACCCACGTACAGGGCTGCATCAACGGCTACGGCGAGCGCACCGGCAACGCCGACCTCGTCACCGTCGTCGCCAACCTCGAGCTCAAACTGGACCGCGCCGTCCTGCCCCAGGGCCTGCTGCGCGAGGCGACGCGGATCGCTCACGCCGTCGCCGAAGTGACCAACGTGCCGCCGGCGTCGCGCCAGCCGTACGTCGGCACGTCGGCGTTCGCGCACAAGGCCGGGCTGCACGCCAGCGCGATCAAGGTCGACCCGAACCTCTACCAGCACCTCGACCCGCTCGTGGTCGGCAACGACATGCGCCTGCTCGTCTCCGACATGGCCGGCCGCGCGTCGATCGAGCTCAAGGGCAAGGAGCTCGGCTACGACCTCTCCGACGACAGGGACCTGGTCACGCGGGTCACCGACCGCGTGAAGAAGATGGAGCAGGGCGGCTACACCTTCGAGGCCGCCGACGCGTCCTTCGAGCTGCTGCTCGCCGAGGAGGTCGAGGGCGCGCGGCCGTCGTACTTCGACGTCGAGTCGTGGCGCGTCATCACCGAGACCCGGACCGAGGGTGACGCCATCTCCGAGGCCACGGTGAAGCTGCGGGCGGAGGGCGTCCGCTACGTCGTCACGGGCGAGGGCAACGGGCCGGTCAACGCCCTCGACGCCGCACTGCGCGAGGCGATCGGCCAGGCCTTCCCGGAGGTCGCGGGCTTCGAGCTCATCGACTACAAGGTGCGCATCCTCGACCAGGGCCACGGCACGGACGCGATCACGCGGGTGCTCATCGAGACGACGGACGGCGAGTCGACGTGGGTCACCGTCGGCGTCGGCGCCAACGTGATCGAGGCTTCCTGGGGTGCGCTGGTCGACGGGTTGACCTTCGGTCTGAGGCGCCACCACCGCTAGGTTCTGCGGATGACGATCGCGCGTGCGACCAGCTTCGGGGCCTGGGCCGACGAGTACGACCGCTGGCGTCCCGACTACCCCGACGAGGCCGTCGCATGGCTGCTCCCGCCCGACGCGCGACAGGTGGCCGAGATCGGCGCCGGCACCGGCAAGCTCACCGATGCGCTGGTCGCGCGGGTCGACGACCTCGACGTGGTCGAGCCCGACGGCCGCATGCTCGACCTCGTCGCGCGGCGGCACCCGGGCGTACGCCTCCACGAGGCCGGCGCCGACGCGCTCCCGCTGGCCGACGCCTCGGTCGACGCCGTCGTGGTGGCCGACGCCTGGCACTGGTTCCCGAAGGAGGAGTCCGCGGCCGAGGTGGCGCGCGTGCTCCGTCCGGGAGGTTGGCTCGGCTGCGTCTGGAACGTTCCGGTCCTCGATCACGACTGGCAGTGGCGCGCGCTCGGCCTCGACCCGACCCTTGCGCTCCCCGACGAGACCGACCCGCTGGAGCGACTGGGCCTGATGTCGGGGTCTGCAGAGGAGCGCCGGTTCCGCTGGAGCTGGCAGCTCACCCCTGAGCAGTGGCGCGGCTTCATCTCGACGGTCTCGCACGTTGCGCTGCTGCCCGACGCCGAGCGCGAGGCGACGCTCGACGAGACCGAGCGACTGGTCGCTGAGGCCTGCCGGCGCGACGGCACACCGGGCGTACCCCTCGTCCACGACGCCCTCTGCGTCCGCTGGGAGCCGGCCGGAGCCGCGTCGTGACGGCGATCCATGACGACCTCCCGCCCCAGACGTCGACGGTCGAGCGAGCCGTCACCGTGCTCCTCATGATCGGCCTGGCGGTGCTCGTGCCGCTGGCGTCGTTCTTCGGCCTCTTCTTCGGCATGGCCTCCGACGGGTGCATCGGCAATGCCCGCTGCAGCAGCGAGCAGATCACCGTGGGCATCGCCGTCTCGGCCGCGTCGCCGTGGATCGTCTACCTGGTGGCGCTGGGCTTCGTCATCGTGCAGTGGGTACGCCGTCGGCGTACGTGGTGGGTCCCGGTCGCCGCGCTGGTGCTCGGCGCCGCCCTGTGGGCACTCGGCGGCTTCATCGCCGTCTCGGGCGTCGGGTGAGGGTCAGCCTCCGACGACCCGTCGCACCAGGTCGTCCCAGCCGGCCTCCAGCCGCTCGACGGGGATCCGTTCGCGCTCGACCTGCTGCTCCAGCACGACCAGCTCGAGGGGAGCTAGGATTGCGGTGGCGAGGAGCGGCAGGTCGCCGTCGACGCCGAGCTCGCGGAGCAGGTAGCGCACGTGCAAGTTGGCGAACGACATCGCCGCCACCGATCGCTGTCCGGCCCGGCCGGCGGCATCGATGAGGGAGGCGCCCACGAGGTTGGCGCGCAGCCGGGAGTGCCCGAAGGCCAGCAAGCGCTCCATCGGCGGGGCGCCGGGCCCGAGCGGCGGGGGACCGCTGATGACCGAGGCCTGCCACACGGTCTCCGACTCGTTGAGCACCGCGGCCATCAGCCCCTCGCGGCTGTTGAACCGCCGGAAGAGCGTGCCCTTGCCGACGCCGGCCTCGGCCGCGACCGTCTCCATCGTCACGCAGTCGACACCCCGGCTCTCCACCAGCCGCAGGGCGGCTGCGAGGATCGCTTCGCGGTTGCGTGCCGCGTCGGCCCGCTCCGGAGCGGGCTCGTCGGCCAGCGGGAGCAGTCGGTTCACGGCGCCAGCCTAGGTCGCGAGAAGTTTCCGGTCAGCGGGAATACAAACGGACCGCGGTCCGTTTTAGCCGTCATGACCACTGACAAGCAGACCCGCGTCGCAGTCCTCCTCGGCTCCACCCGCGCCGGCAGCCTGAACCGCCGGATCGCCGAGCACCTCCGCGACAACGCCCCCGCCGGTGTGACCGTCGACGTCCTCGAGGGCCTCGACGACGTCCCGTTCTACAACGAGGAGCGCGACGGCGAGACCGCCCCCGCCAGCGCCACCGCCCTGCGCGACTCGGTCGCTGCCTCCGACGTCGTCCTCGCCGTCACCCCCGAGTACAACGGCACCATGCCGGCCGTGCTCAACAACGCCATCGACTGGCTGTCGCGGCCGTACGGCCAGGGCGCCATCGTGGGCAAGCCCTTCGCGGCCATCGGCGCCACCCCGACGCCGTACGGCGGCAAGTGGTCGCACGAGCACGCCCGCCACTCCGCCACCATCGCCGGCGCGGTCGTCGTGGACGGCATCGTCGTCGACGAGTCCGCCGCCGAGGGTGACCCGCTGCAGAACGAGGCTGCCGTCCAGCGCTTCCTCGGTGCGCTCGACGCGCTCGTCGCGCACGAGGTCGATGTCGCGGCCTGAGTCTCGATACGGTCAGCACGTGCTCCACGACCTGACCGCGCTCGAGCAGGGCGACGCCGTACGCAACGGTGACGTGTCGCCGCTCGAGCTGGTCGAGCACTACGCCGCCCGCGCCGACGAGGTGGGTGCGTTCATCACGACCACCCACGACCTGGCGCGCGAGCACGCGCGCACGCTGACCGAGGCGGGACGCCCCACGGACGCAGGTCCGCTCTGGGGCGTCCCGACCGGCATCAAGGACCTCCACCCGACGGCGGGGGTGCGCACCACCTTCGGCTCCGCGGCGTACGACGACTTCGTGCCGGAGGAGTCCGACGGCCTCGTCCTCACGGTCGAGGCCGCCGGCATGCCCAGCCTGGGCAAGACGAGCACACCGGAGTTCGGCTCGCCCTGCTACACCGAGCCCGACGTCGCCCCGCCCGCCGTGACGCCGTGGGACATCAGCCGCACCGCAGGCGGCTCCTCCGGCGGTGCTGCTGCTGCCGTCGCCGCAGGGCTGCTGCCCGTCGCGCCCGGGTCCGACGGCGGCGGCTCGATCCGGATCCCTGCCTCGTGCTGCGGCCTCGTCGGCCTCAAGCCGTCCCGCGGCCGGATCAGCGGCGCCCCGAGGTACGGCGACCCGGTGGGGCTCGCGACCCCCGGCACCCTCGCCCGTACGGTCCGCGACGCGGCTGCGCTGCTCGACGTCCTGGCCGGGCGCCGCGTCGGCGACCCGTTCTGGGCGCCCCCGCCGACCGCGCCGTTCCTCGACGCCTGCGACCGCGAGCCGGGGCGGCTGCGGGTCGCCCGGTTCATCGCGCCCGTGATCGCGGACGTCGACGTCCACCCGTCCAGCGTGACGGCCTGGGAGAACGCCTCGCGGCTGCTCGAGCAGCTCGGCCACGACGTCGAGGACGTGCCGGTGCCGATCCCGCCGGAGGCGGTCGCCGACTTCGAGACCTGCTGGGCCGTCCTCACCGCGCTGTCGCCTGCGCCGCCCGGCCGTGAGGACCGACTCCGACCGCTGACTCGATGGCTCAGCGCGCGCGGGCACGCCGTCAGCGGACCCGAGTTCGGCCTCGCCATCGGGAGCCTGCGCCAGCACGCCGGGCGCGCCCTCGCCGCGCTGGCGGCGTACGACGTCGTCCTCACGCCCACCCTCGCCCGACCGCCGGCGCTGGTCGGGGAGCTCCGCGACGACGCCGATCCGGCGCGCGACTTCGCGAACCAGAAGGCCTTCACGCCCTGGACGAGCGCCTGGAACGTCACCGGCATGCCGGCGATCTCGCTGCCGCTCCACTGGACCGATGACGGCCTGCCGGTCGGCGTCATGCTCGCCGCCCGGCCCGCCGAGGAGGAGCTGCTGCTCTCGCTCGCCGCGCAGGTGGAGAGCGCCGTGCCATGGGTGGACAGGCGTCCGCCCGGTCGGTGGGCGTGATGGGTGAGCTCACGCCGTACATCTGTGTCGCCGACGCGCGCCGCGCGATCGACTGGTACGTCGGCGTGCTCGGCGCCGAGGTCGTGGTGGAGCCGATCGTCATGGACGACGACGGCCGCATCGGTCACGTCGAGCTGGCGGTCGGCGGCGGGCGCTGGATGATGTCGGACGTGTTCGAGTCCGTCGGCATCGCCGCGCCCGACCCGTCGCGCGGTGCCGCCGTCTCGCTGCACCTCGAGGTCGACGACGTCGACGCCGTCTGCGCGCGGGTGACGGCCGACGGGACCACCCTCGACCGCGGGCCCGAGGACAACCCGCCGGTCGGCCGGGTCGCGGTGTTCCGCGATCCCTTCGGGCACCGGTGGTTCCTCAACCAGCGCCTCGACTGATCAGTCGTCGCCGATCCCGCGCGCGTGGAGCGCGTCGCCGGACTCGTGGGCGCGCGCGACGACGCGGATCACGAAGGGGGAGAGGTACGCCCGCGGGTTGCGGTCGAGGCCGCGCGCGCGGGCCGCGTCGCGGGTCTCGCGCGCGATCGCGATCGTGCCCGGCAGCGCGCCGATCGTGAGGGCGACCGTGAGCGCCACCCGGTCCGGGTCGATGCCCACGAACCGCAGTGGCCGTGCCCACCGGGAGAGGGCGTCCACCATCTCGTTGACCGACGTGGTGGCCGTCAGGGCCAGTGCGGCGAGCCCGAGGCTCAGCAGGTCGAGGAAGGTCTCCGCGGCCTTCGCGCCGCCGTACCACCACCACTGCAGGGCGCCCGCGACCACGGCGATCAGGAGCACGCCGCGGGCCGCGCGCCAGACCGAGCGCACCGGCACCCGGGCGAGGGCCGCGAGCAGGAGGGTGATCAGCAGGAAGACCGGTGCGGACCGTACGTCGCGGACGACCACGATCGCCAGGCTCAGCATGGCCAGGCCGAGCACCTTGGCGCCCACGGGCAGCCGGTGGAGGACGGTGTTGCCGGGCTGGTGCAGGCCGGCCATGAGGTCGCTCATGCGTCGACGAGGGCGGTGTAGTGGCCGATCGATTCAGCGGGTGACCCGTCGGCGACGACACGTGCGTCGTCGACGACGAGCACCCGGTCGCACCGCGCCGCGAGGTCGAGGTCGTGGGTCACTAGCACGAGCTGCTGGTCGAGGGCGAACAGCAGGTCGCCGATGCGGCGGGTGTTGGCGCGGTCGAGCAGCGTGGTCGGCTCGTCGGCGACCACGATCGTGGGCTCGAGTGCGAGCACGCCTGCGAGGGCGACCAGCTGGCGCTGGCCACCGGAGAGCGAGTGGACGGAGTCGTGCGCGTGGTCGGCGAGGCCATGGGCGGCCAGCACCGACAGCGCACGCTCGCGGCGCGCCGCTGCGCCCTTGACGGTGCGGCGCAGCGAGAGCTCGATGTCCTCGACGCACGTCGGCATCACCAGCTGCGCGGCCGGGTCCGTGAAGCAGAACCCCACCATCCGTCGTACGGCCGCGCCCTCGCGTACGACGTCGTGCCCGTCGACAGTGACCCGCCCCGACGACGGTCGGACCAGGCCGTTGACGAGCCGGGCGAGGGTCGACTTGCCCGATCCGTTGGCGCCGATCACCGCGACCCGACGCTCGGTCAGCGTGAGCGTGGTGGGTGCGAGGATCTCGCGCGCGCCGCGGCCGGGAAGGGGGACCCGGACGGTGGCCTCCGCGAATTGAATTGAGGTCAAGTCAATCCACGCAGCTAGTCGCGCTGCAGCAGCTGCGGGAAGGCGCGGTGGACCTCGGCGGCGATCATCGCGACCAGCGATGTCTTGACGACGTCGCCGATCCAGAAGGGCATGTCGTAGGTGATGGCCTCGCGGAGCGAGACGTCGAAGTAGAGCTTCATCCCGAGGACGCCCAGCACGTGGATGACCAGGATGCTGGCGGTGATCGAGCAGGCGAAGACCACGAGGGCGCGCGTACGCCGGTCGCGCGCGACGTACTTGACGAGGAAGCCGGCGAGGGCGGCGGCCAGCGGGAACGAGATCAGGTAGCCGCCGCTCGGTCCCGAGAAGACACCCACGCCCGAGGAGTGCTCGGCGAAGACGGGGAGGCCGACGGCCCCGAGGGCGAGGTAGAGGGCGACGGCCGAGAAGCCGCGGACCGGGCCGAGGACGCAGCCGGCGAGCATGACGGTCAGGGTCTGGAGCGTGATCGGCACGCCTGCGCTGCCGACGGGGATCGCGCCGACGTACGCGCTGGCGCTGATGAGGGCGGCAAAGGCGGCGACGAGCGCGATGTCGCGGGTGGGGGACGAGGAGCCCGAGGCGTCCGTGTGGGTGTCCGCAGGGTGATTGGCGGCGGTGGCAGTCATCGGGGGTTCCTTGCTGTGCGCGACGGGACGACCTGAACGGTGTTCAGGTTAGGCTGGTCGCGATCACCTCGTCAACGCAGTCCGAGGATCGGGAGGGTGTGTGGCTCATCACCGCAGCGACGTGATCGCCCACGCCGTCGCGCTCCTCGACACCCACGGCCTGGCCGCGCTGACGATGCGACGACTCGGTGCCGAGCTCGACGTGCAGCCGAGTGCGATCTACCACCACTTCGCCAACAAGCAGGCGCTGCTCGCGGCTGTCGCCGACGAGATCCTCGCGCGCGGCGCCCGCCCTCGCGAGGCTGACGAGTGGCCCGACCAGCTGCGCGAGGTCTGCTCCGAGCTGCGCCACGCGATGCTGGCCTGCACCGACGGCGCCGACGTGGTCGCGACGGTCTGGGCCTTCGGTCTTGGGGCAGCCGCGCCGGTCGTCGAGATGGAGAAGGTCCTGGCCGACGCGGAGGTCCCCGAGGAGCTCGTCCCCGTCGCCTCTCGGACCCTCGTCCACTACGTCTTCGGGCATGCCTTCGAGGAGCAGACCGCCCGCCAGGCCGTACGCCTCGGCGCGGTCGAGCGGTCCCTGGAGTCGCTCCCCGACTTCGACCTCGGGCTCGACCTGGTGATCGACGGGCTGCGGGCGCGACTCGCCTAGCTCGCCGTGTCGACGTCCGCCCCGTGCAGCTCGGCGAGCAGCACGGCGCCGGCGAGGTCGAGCTTCGTCTTCTTCAGCGTCGCGGCCGAGAGGTCCACCCCGTCGAGGCTGGCTCCCCGCAGGTCGGCGCGGTCGAGGACGGTGTCGCGCAGGGTGGCGCGGTCGAGGCGGGCCCGCGCCAGTGTCGTGAGGGTCAGGTCGGACATCGACAGGTCGGCCTCGCGAAGGTCGACGCCGGTGAGGTCGAGCCGCGAGAGGTTGGCCCCGCGGATCGTCACGCCGAGCCACGACCCGCCCGTCACGGTGAGAGGCCGCAGCGTGCACTCGGTGAAGACGGTGCCGACCAGCTTGCACCCGTCCAGCGTCGCGTCGAAGAAGGACGTACGCCGGAAGTCGCAGGCGACGAAGGCGCTTGCGGTGTGCACGGACGCGTTGAACCGCCCGCCGTGGAAGGTGCACCGCTCGAACGTCGCGCCCGTCGTGGTGGCCTCGGTGAGGTCGACGTCGGTGAAGGTGCAGTCGGTGAAGCGGGCGGCGCCGAGGTCGTCGCCGTACCAGTCCTCACCGCGGAAGTGCTCGCCGTCGGCTGTCTGGGGCTCGGTCACGGCAGCCACCGTATCCGTGACGTGCCGGACGGTCCGGCCGATAGGGTCGTGCCCGTGATCGCGTCCCACCAGCACCGCTTCATCTTCCTCAAGACCCGCAAGACCGCGGGCACGAGCGTCGAGATCGCGTTGTCCAAGGTGTGCGGACCCGACGACATCATCACCGAGATCAGCCCCGAGGACGAGGCGCTGCGCCGGGCCGCCGGCGGCGTCGCGCCGCAGAACTTCGAGTCGCCGCCGCTGGCGCGCAAGGCGTACAACCACATGGGCGCCAAGGCCGTACGCGACCTGGTCGGGGCGGAGACGTTCGCCGACTACTTCACCTTCGCGATCGAGCGGAACCCGTGGGACGCGGTCGTCTCGCTCTACTTCTGGAAGTACAAGGACCGCGACGAGCTGCCCGACTTCGAGGCCTACGTCCAGGAGATCTGGATCGAGCAGCTCGCCAACAACCGTCGCCTCTACCGGATCCGCGGCCAGATGGTGCTCGACCGCGTGCTGCGCTACGAGGCCCTCGACACCGAGCTGGGCGAGGTGTGGGAGCAGCTCGGCCTGCCCGGTACACCGGAACTGCCGCGCGCCAAGGGCAACGCGCGGCCGGCCGGCCACTACCGCGAGCTCTACACCCCGGCCTCCAAGCAACGGGTGGCCGACGTCTTCGCCGACACGATCGAGGCCTTCGGCTACGAGTTCTGAGCGGCCAGCAACCGCTCGCACTCCTCGATCAGCCTCGCCCGCAGGGGCGCGCCGCGCTCGGCGAACCCGCGCTGCGCCTCGACGTACGCCGCCTTGCCCGCGGTCGTCTCGATCGCGACCGGCTCGAAGCCGAGGTCGGTGAGGTCGTACGGCGCCGCCCGCATGTCGAGCACCCGGATGTCGCGCGCCAGCTCGAAGCAGTCGGCAACCAGGTCGCTCGGCACCATCGGGCTGAGCCGGAACGCGTGCTTGTAGAGGTCCATCCCCGCGTGGAGGCAGCCCGGCTGCTCGAAGACTGGCCGGTCGTCACGGGTCGGCTGCAGGGTGTTGAGCGGGCGTGCGGTCGGGGTGAAGAACCGGAAGGCGTCGAAGTGCGAGCAGCCGATCCTGTGCGACTCGACCACCGCGTCGGTGCCGTCCTGGCCGAGCCGGAGCGGGTAGTCGTGTCGGGTCCCGTGCTCGGCGGACCGGTGCACCATCGCCCACTCGCGCAGCCCGAAGCAGCCGAGCTGGGGGGCGCGGCCCGCCGTCGCGGTCAGCAGCGTGTGCAGCTGGCGGAGCAGCGGCCGCTGCGCGGAGACGTACGACTCCGCGACCCGGGTCGAGTGCGCAGCCCCGTGGCCAGCAGTGCCGCGAGCGCACTCGACCTGCTCGTAGCCCTTCAGCGCGGCGTGGTCGGGAGCGTCCTCCAGCCCGACGCCGAAGCCGGGGTGCCAGCGGCGCAGCTGGGCGGGGCGGTGGGAGTAGTACGTGAAAAGGAAGTCGTGCACCGGGTGGGACACCTGCTCGGACCGGCGCGCGAGGTGCGGCTCGACGAAGGCGTCGACGCGGGCGGTGTGGGCGTCGGCCAGGGGACGCCACTCGACCGCGGGAAGAACCTTCACTGCTCCGAGGCTAGTGCGTGGACGCGCGCGGGCGGACACTGGCGAGATGATCGACCGCAGCGCCGGCCTCGACCGGGCCCATGCCCTTGCCCTCGAGTGGCTCGCCTCCCTCGCCGACCGCCCCGTGCCGCCCCGGCTGGACACCGACGGGGTCGCCGGCCGGCTGGTACGCGACCTCCCGCAGGGCCCGACGGAGCCGGAGGCCGTCGTCGACGAGCTCGCCGCGGCGTGCGACCCCGGGTTGACCGCGATGCCGGGTGGCCGCTTCTTCGGCTTCGTGATCGGCGGCACGCATCCCGCCGCGCTGGCGGTCGACTGGCTGGTCAGTGCGTGGGACCAGAACACCGGCCTGCGCCTCATCACGCCCGCCCACTCGGCGATCGAGGACCTGGCCGAGGCGTGGCTGCTCGACCTCCTGGGCCTCCCCGACGACGGCGCGGTGGGCTTCGTGACCGGCGGGACGATGGCCAACTTCACCTGCCTGGCCGCCGCCCGCGACGAGGTGCTGCGTCGCCAGGGCTGGGACGTCGCCGCCCAGGGACTGGTCGGCTCGCCCGGCGTACGCGTCCTGGTCGGTGCCGAGCGGCACGACACCATCGACCTCGCGCTGCGCTACCTCGGGCTGGGCGCGCCGGAGCCCGTGGCCGCCGACGACCAGGGGCGGATCGAGGCCGCCGCCCTCACTGCCGCGCTCGAGGCGGGCGACGGCCGGCCCACGATCGTGTGCCTGCAGGCCGGCAACGTGCACTCCGGTGCGTTCGACCCCTTCGTCGAGACCATCGCCGCGGCGCACGACGCGGGGGCGTGGGTGCACATCGACGGGGCGTTCGGGCTGTTCGCCGCCGCGTCGCCCGACCGCCGGCACCTCACGGAGGGCTACGCCGCCGCGGACTCGTGGGCGACCGACGCGCACAAGACCCTCAACGTCCCGTACGACTGCGGCCTCGCGATCGTCAAGGACCGGGCGGCTCTGCGCGCGGCGATGGGCATGCACGGCGACTACCTGATCTTTGACGCGGCGGGGGAGCCGATGGACAAGGTCCCCGAGATCAGTCGCCGCGGCCGCGCGTTCCCGGTCTGGGCGGTGCTGCGGTCCCTCGGCCGCGACGGCGTGGCCGAGCTGGTCGACGGCTACTGCCGGCATGCCCACACCTTCGCCGACGGCATCGCCGCCATCGAGGGCGCTGAGGTGCTCAACGACGTCGAGTTCACCCAGGTGTGCGCGGCCTTCGGCGACGATGACGCCACCCGCGCGGTCGTCGCCGCGATGCTGGCCGACGGCACGGCCTGGACGACCGGGTCGCGGTGGCGCGGCCGCGCGGTGCTCCGGGTGAGCGTCAGCAACTGGTCGACGACCGCGGCCGACGTGGAGGCCAGTCTCGATGCGCTGGGGCGTGCCGCCGCTCGATAGGCTCGGTCCATGCGTATCTGCAGGTTCACCACGGGCGAGGAGCCGCGCTTCGGCGTCGTCACCGGCGAGGTCGACGAGTTCGGCCAACCCTCCGACGACTCCGTGGTGGTGCCCCTCGCCGGCGACCCCCTCTACGTCGGCATCAAGCTCATGGACGAGGAGCACAAGCTCAGCGACGTACGCCTCCTCGCGCCGGTCATCCCGCGCAGCAAGGTGGTCGGGATCGGCCGCAACTACGCGGCCCACGCCGCCGAGATGGGCAACGACCTGCCGAGCGAGCCGCTGATCTTCCTCAAGCCCAACACGACGGTCATCGGACCCGGCGACCCGATCTACTACCCGCCGCAGACCTCCAACCTGCACTTCGAGGGCGAGCTCGCGGTCGTGATCGGCCGCATCTGCCGCGACGTGCCGGTCGAGCAGGCCACCGACGTGATCTTCGGCTACACGATCGCCAACGACGTCACCGCGCGCGACCTGCAGAAGTCCGACGTGCAGTTCACCCGCGCCAAGGGCTTCGACTCGTTCTGCCCCCTCGGCCCGTGGATCGAGACCGACCTCGACCCGCACGACTTCGCCGACGGGCGCGCGGTGCAGACCTACCTCAACGGCGACGTGAAGCAGGACGGGTCGACCGCCGACATGGTCTTCGACGTCCCGACGCTGGTCGCCTACGTCTCCTCGGTGATGACGCTGCTGCCCGGCGACCTCATCCTCACCGGCACCCCCGACGGTGTCGGCCCGATGCAGGTCGGCGACGAGGTCGAGATCTCGATCGCCGGCATCGGCGCCCTCACCAATCCCATCGCACTGCGCGCCACCTGAACACCTGACCCCGGAAGCTGAGCCCCACTGATGTCGTCGCCCGTCCGCGTCCGTTTCTGCCCCTCGCCCACCGGCTCGCCGCACGTCGGCCTGGTCCGTACGGCCCTGTTCAACTGGGCCTTCGCGCGCCACCACGGCGGCCAGATCGTCTTCCGGATGGAGGACACCGACCGCGAGCGCAGCACCCAGGAGTCGTACGACTCCATCCTGGACCTGTGGCGCTGGCTCGGGCTCGACTGGGACGAGGGGATCGAGGTCGGCGGACCGCACGGTCCCTACAAGCAGAGCGAGCGCGGCGACATCTACCGCGACGTGCTCGCCCGCCTCCGCGAGTCGTCGTACACCTATGACTGCTTCTGCACGAACGACGAGGTGACTGCTCGCCGCGCGGCGTCCGGCTCGAAGATGCAGGGCTACGACGGCTTCTGCCGCGAGCTTTCCGACGAGCAGCGCTCCGCCTTCGAGGGCGAGGGCCGCAAGCCGGTCGTACGCTTCCGGATGCCCGACGGGTCGATCACGTGGAACGACCTGGTCCGCGGCGACATCACCTTCGAGTCCGAGAACGTCCCCGACTTCGCGCTCTCGCGCGCCAACGGCGACCCGCTCTACACCCTCGTCAACCCGATCGACGACGCCCACATGGAGATCAGCCACGTGCTGCGCGGCGAGGACCTGCTCTCCAGCACCCCGCGCCAGCTGGCGCTGTTCGAGGCGCTCGTCGCCCTCGGTGTGGCCAAGGAGGTGCCCGCCTACGGACACCTGCCCTACGTCATGGGCCAGGGCAACAAGAAGCTCTCCAAGCGCGACCCCGAGGCCCACGCGCTGGCCTACCGCGAGCAGGGGTTCCTGCCCGAGGGCCTGATGAACTACCTCGCGCTGCTCGGCTGGGCGATCGCCGCCGACCGCGACATCTTCACCGTCGCGGAGATGGTCGAGGTGTTCGACATCAAGGACGTCAACCCCAACCCCGCGCGCTTCGACCTCAAGAAGGCCGAGGCGATCAACGCCTCGCACATGCGGCTGCTCTCGGTCGAGGACATCACCCACCGCGCCCTGCCGTTCCTCAAGGAGGCCGGCGTCGTCGCCGACCCGGTCACCGACGCCGACGCGCAGCTGCTGGAGCTCGCGATGCCGCTGGTCGCCGAGCGGATCAACAAGCTCACCGAGGCCGCGCCGATGCTCGGCTTCCTCTTCGTCGACGAGGCCGACTTCGAGCGCGACGCCGACGATGTCGCCAAGCTGCTCGACGCGACCGGCCGCGGCGTCGTCCAGGCGTCGTACGACGCGCTCGCGGGTCTGCACGCGTGGTCGACCGCGGCCATCGAGGAGGCGCTGCGCGTGGCGCTGATCGAGCGCATGGAGCTCAAGCCCCGCGTGGCGTTCGGGCCGGTGCGGGTCGCCGTGACCGGCAAGCGGATCAGCCCGCCGCTGTTCGAGTCGATGGAGCTGCTGGGTCGCGACCGGAGCCTGGCGCGACTCCAGTCCGCGCTGGTCTGAGTGCGGTTGCGACCGTCATGACGACCCCGCTGGCGCCCGACTTCCGGCCGCAGTACCACGAGCTGCACCGCGTCGGGCGTCCCGGCGTGTGGCGCTCGCTCGTGGGTGCGCTGCTGCTCCTGCTCCTCGTCTTCGCCGTCGTGCCGCTCATCGCCGGCGCCGTGTTCTTCGCGGGTCTCATGCTCGCCGGCCACAGCGTCGACGAGGCAGGCAAGATCCTCGACGTGACCGCCGAGGCCACGCCGGCCGGCCTCGCGCTCCTCAACATCGTCATCGCTGCGGCCATCCCGCTCACCTTCGCGGTCACGTGGTGGCTCCACCGGCTCAAGCCGCGATGGGTGTCGTCGGTCAGGCCGCGGCTGCGCTGGGGCTACCTGCTGGTCTGCCTCCCGCTGGCCGTCGTCGCGCTCGTCGCGTCGCTCGGGGTCGGGCTCCTGCTGCCGCTGGCGCCGGGCGAGCAGCCCGCCGGCCAGGTCAACGAGTTCACCAACCAGACGCGCGACTTCCTCCTCGTGATCCTGCTGCTCACGCCCCTGCAGGCCGCCGGCGAGGAGTACCTGTTCCGCGGCTACCTCACGCAGGCCTTCGGGTCGCTGCGGGTGGCGAAGCGGGTGTCCCAGGCGCTCGCGGTGCTGGGGCCGGCGCTGATCTTCGCGCTGTTCCACGGGTTCTCGCAGGAGCCGCCGATCTTCTTCGACCGGTTCGCCTTCGGGGTCGTGGCCGGCATCCTGGTGATCCGCACCGGCGGGCTCGAGGCGGCCATCGCGATGCACGTCCTCAACAACTTCCTCGCCTTCGGCCTCGCCCTCGCCTTCGGTGACCTCACCACGGCGCTCAACGCGACGGGGGAGGCGAGCTGGTGGACGATCCTCTCCACGCTGACCCAGTCGCTGGTCTATCTCGGCCTCGCGAGCTGGGTCGCCCGGGCGATGGGCGTCGTCTCCCTGGGGCCACCAGTCGGGGGATCGCTGCCGCCTCCGGTCGCCGCGCCCGGTGCGAAGGGGCCCGTTTTGGAGGGCCCGCGCCCGCGCGTGTAACGTTCGGGATCGGTTCCGCAAGGGACCACGTGGTGGTCAGTCGATCGCAGCCCGGTCTGACTGATACCCCCATGGGGTATGGTGTAATTGGCAACACGGCTGGTTCTGGTCCAGTTGTTCTAGGTTCGAGTCCTAGTACCCCAGCGAGTCCGGGTCCTCGGATCCGGATTTGGAGCGGCGCTCGATCTTTCGATAGAGTTCCCTCCGCCGCGAACGTGCGGCACTTGCAAGGCCCCCGTCGTCTAGCGGCCTAGGACGTCGCCCTCTCACGGCGGTAACGCCGGTTCAAATCCGGTCGGGGGTACCACGGCAGAACCGAAGGGCCCGGTCCCAGGACCGGGCCCTTCGGCATGCACCGTCTCGCCGTTGCCTCGTGCGTCAGGCCAGTCGGGGGTCGCCCACCACGACGTCGGTAACGGTGACGTCGACCTGGGGCTGGGTGCCGGGGCCGAGCAGGTCCGCGACCACGGACGCGACGGTGGCCCGGGCCACGTCGCTCGCGGCGGGCATCACGGTGCCGTACGCGCAGACGAGGTCGACCTCGACCCGGGTCAGGCGCTCGTCGTCGATGGTCAGGTCGATCCGCTCGGCCGTGAGGTCGGGTCGGGTCCGCAGCGCGTCGCGCAGTGCCGCGCGCACGACGCGAGAGGCGACGTACGTGCGCGAGCCGTGCGCATCCTGGTCGGTCGATCCGTCTGCCGCGACCACGACGATCGGTCGCGACGGCGCCACGGTCGCGCGGATGCGTCGCTTCACGGCCTGGGAGACCGAGTCCCAGTCGTCGGGTGCCTCCGCCTGGGCGGCGACGACGGCCCGCTCGAGGGGGTCCGTAGGGCTCAACGCCATCGTGCCATCCTCTCTGCCAGCTGCCGACGACCGCGATGCAGGTGCCCGCGGACGCTTCCGACCGTAGTGCCCATGGCGTGGGCGATCTCGTCGTAGCCGAGACCCTCCACCTCGCGCAGCAGCCACGCGGCGCGCTGGTTCCACGGTAGTTCGTCCAGCGCCTCCTGCAAGGCCTCGAGCAGCTCGGAGTCCATCACGTCCTGCAGTGGGTTGTCGTCGGCGACCCGTACGACGTGGGACAGCAAGTAGTCGTCGATGGGGGTGGGCCGGCGGTGACGGATCAGGTCCACCGCGCGCCGGTGCACCAGCCGGAAGAGCCACGTACGCAACGACGAGTCGCCCCGGAACCCGTCGAGGCCCTTCCATGCGGAGATGAAGGCCTCCTGCACGACCTCGCTCGCGTCGGCCTCGCTGCCGCCGACCAGCCGGCGAGCATGGCGCAGCATGCCGGGGCCGTAGCGGTCCACCAGCTCGCCGAACGCGGCGTCGTCGCCCAGCCGGGCGGCGCGGACGAGCGCCGCGTCGGAGGCGGGCTCGAGGCCGTCGGCAGGCACGCGGGAAGTGTGCAGGAGCCGCCCAAGACGCGACTCGATCGCCGGTGACCGGGGTCACACCATCTTTTCCGTGACGATCCCCGAACTCGTCACGACCAACCAGTGTTCCGGCCCACCCAGGGCCCTGAGCACACCACGATCGGAGAGACCATGACCGAGAGCCAGAAGTCCACCACCCCCGCGACCACCACCCCCGCCACGGGAGCGCTGGTGTCCGAGCAGGGGAAGACCTCGATCGCCGACACCGTGGTCTCCAAGATCGCCGGCATCGCCGCCCGCGAGATCAGCGGTGTGCACGACCTCGGCGGCGGCACCGCGCGCGCCGTCGGTGCGCTCCGCGAGCGCATCCCGGGCTCGCGCACCAACCTGAGCCAGGGCGTGGCCGTCGAGGTGGGCGAGCACCAGGCCGCCGTCGACCTCGACATCGTCGCCGAGTACGGCGTCGCGATCGCCGACCTCGCCGCCGCCATCCGGCGCAACGTGGTCGACACGGTCGAGCGGATGACGGGCCTCGAGGTCACCGAGGTCAACATCACCGTCCACGACGTGTTCCTCGAGAGCGACGCTCCGGACGAGGAGCCGGCCACCACGCGTGTCCAGTGACGTGAGCCCCGGCGTGCTCGCCGACCGCGTCGCCCAGGCCGTTCTCGCCGTCCCCGGCGTGCACGACCTGCACGGGGGCGTGCTCGGTGAGGTCGCGACCTACCTGCCCGGGCGCCGGGTGACCGGCGTACGGCTGCGCGACGGCGACACCCAGGTGCACCTCGTGCTCGCGTGGGGCGCCGCGGTGTCCACGACGACCGACGCCGTACGCACCGCCGTCGCGGCGATCGTCCCCGGCACCGTGCACGTGGCGGTCGAGGACATCGCCGCCCCCGGCCAACCGGTCGTCACCCCGTGACGACCCACCAGACCGGCAGCGTCCGTGACGTCGACCGAGAGCGCCGTGTCTCCAGGCGCGCCGCGCTCCGGGCCGTCCATCCCGACCTGGGGGGTGACGCCGACGCGTTCATCGAGGTGATGCGCGCGTTCGAGCGAGCCGAGGTCCCCAGAGGAGGCACGGGGGTGACTCCTGGGACGAGCGCTGCCGCGACGGCGGGTCCGGGTGCTCAGGGCGCCCGACCCGTCGTCACCACCACCATGCGGTCCCGCACCGCTCGCCGGGTCCACCGGACCGGGCGCCGGCTCCGGACCCTGTCCGGCACCCGCTACGCACACCTGCCTGCCCACCTGTTGGAGGAGAGAGCATGACCACGTCCACCCTCGGCCTGATCGCCGGCCTGCTGCTGACCATCGCCATCACCACGGGCGGGCTCCTCGGACTCCTGCTCGCCGTCGTCCTCGGAACCGTCGGCTACCTCGTGGGCGGCCAGGTCGACGGCGAGATCGACGTACGCGCCATGGGGCGTGGTCGACGTGAATGACGCGACCGCGGTCCGCACGACCGACCGGCCTGCCCGTGGAGCGGACGAGGGAGCGAGCCAGGGGCCGGAGCCGGAAGGGCGCGGGCACCTGAGTGTCCGCGCCCACGCCCTCCAGCACATCGTCGAGACCGTGGCCCTCGAGGTCCCGCAGGTCCGGCGGACCGAGGGCGCGCTCGCGGGCGTGCGCTCGGGCACCCCGCGAGCGCACGTGCACGTGCGCGGCACGACCGCGCGCGTGTCGCTCGACGTCTCCGTTGCCTGGCCGGCGCCCGTGTCCGACGTCGCGGCCCAGGTGCGCTCGCGCGTACTGGACCGGGCGTCCGAGCTCAGCGGCGTACGCATCACCTCGGTGGACGTCACCGTCTCCGTGTCCGGCATCGACGAGAGGAGAGCCTCGTGAGCACGTCCCGTGTGCAGCGCGCACTGTCGCGTCCTCCGGTCGGCCTGCACCGTTTCGTGCCGGTCGGCATCCTCGGGGCCGTCGCGCTCGTCGCACTGGCGGTCGTCACCGTCCGCGACCTTGTCGTCGACCGGGGCTGGAGCGCCGGACAGCCGTGGCTGCCCGACGTGCTCCGGGGCCTCGACGGCACCACCCCGACCACCGGCCTCCTCGTCGTCGCGACGGTGGCCGCCGCGATCGGCCTCGTCCTCCTCGTCGTCGGTCTGCTCCCGTCTCCGCGACGGCACGTGCGGGCCAGGGAGTCCGAGCAGCTCTGGTCGAGCCCCGCCGCGCTCGCCGCCGTGTCGCGCGCGGCAGCCGACCGGGCACCGGGTGTCCTGAGCGCGCGTACGACCCGGGCCGGCCGCAGGCGCGTGACGATCGACGTCGCCACCCGCGGCGACGACGGCGCCACCATGGCCACTGCTCGCGAGGTCGCCACCACCGCCGGCAGGGCACTGGGTGCACGCCGCATCGACGTCCGCACCGCAGAGGAGGAGTGACATGACGACCCGTCGCACGCGCGGCACCGACCGCGCCGCCACGATCATCCTGGGACTGGTGCTGCTCGCCCTGGGCGCCGTCGTCTGGGAGTGGCGACTGGACCTCACCGGACTGCTGGACCCCGACGACGAGGTCGCCGGGGTCGCGGCTGTCGTCGACAGCGAGTGGTGGCCCTGGGCCGCCGCAGCCGTCGGCCTCATCCTCGGCGTCCTCGGACTGCTCTGGTTGCTCGCCCACCTGCCGCGTCCGACGCGAGGAAGCACGCGGCTGTCGGCCAGCGACGCCACCGGCCGGGTCGAGGCCGACCACGCCTCCCTGGCCAGGATGCTGGCCGAGCGGTGGGGCGCCCTGGCGCCCGTCACCGGCACCCGTGGCCGGACGTCCCCGGACGCTCCCGACCTCGTCGTGCTGTCCGGCCACGTCGAGCTCGAGGCCGACGTCGCAGCGATCCTCGACGCGACGGCCCAGGTGGAGCGTGAGGTGGTCGAGGCGTTCCCCGACCTCGACGTCCGGGTGAGGTTCCTGCTCGAGGGACCGGCGCGCCAGCCGCGCACCCGCAAGTCGACCGAGATCGCCGTGCAGGAGTCCACGGCAGGCGTGTAGCCGCCCGGCCCGCGGTGTCCGTTTTCCGCTGGTCCTGCGACGGTCCAGCGGCGAGGATGGGGGCATGACACCGACCGGGCACCTCGACACGGAGGCGTGCTACCGCGCCGTGAAGAGCCGCGACCGCCGGTTCGACGGCGTCTTCTACACGGCCGTACGCACCACCGGCATCTACTGCCGGCCGTCCTGCCCGGCCCGTACGCCGGCGTCGGCCAACGTGAGCTTCCACCCGACCGCGGCGAGCGCGCAGTCGGCCGGCTACCGCGCGTGCAAGCGGTGCCTGCCCGACGCGACGCCCGGCAGTCCGGAGTGGGACGTGGCGGCCGACGTCGCGGGCCGCGCGATGCGACTGATCGCCGACGGGCTCGTCGACCGGGAGGGTGTCGGGGGCCTCGCGCAGCGCGTCGGCTACACCCCGCGCCACCTCGGCCGGCTGCTGAGCCAGGAGCTCGGCGCGGCGCCGCTCGCCCTCGCCCGCGCCCGCCGGGCACAGACCGCGCGGGTGCTCGTCGAGACCACCGACCTGCCGATCACCGACGTGGCCTTCGCGGCCGGCTTCGCCAGCGTCCGGCAGTTCAACGAGACCGTCCGCGAGGTCTACGACGCCTCGCCGAGCGAGCTGCGGGGTCGCGGCCGGTCGCGCGCTCCCGCAGCGGCGCGCACCCCCGGCGCGGTGACGATGCGGCTGGCCGTACGCACGCCCTTCGCCGGCCGTCGGCTCCTCGACTTCCTCGCCTTCCACGTCGTGCCGGGCGTCGAGGTCGCCGAGCCCGGCCGCTATGCCCGCACCCTCGACCTCCCGCACGGGCCGGGCACCGTCCGGCTGCACCTCGCCGACCTTCCTGTTGGCGGCGGCACCGGCTTCGTCGTCGCCGACTTCTGGCTCGACGACCTGCGCGACACCGCCGCCGCCAGCGAGCGCGTACGCCGCCTGCTCGACGCGGACTGCGATCCGACGGCGGTCGACGCACAGCTCGGCGCCGACCCGCTGCTGGGCCCGCTCGTACGCGCCACGCCGGGCCTGCGCGTGCCCGGCCAGGTGGACGGCGCCGAGACCGCCGTACGCACCGTGATCGGCCAGCAGGTCAGCGTGGCCGGGGCGCGCACGGTCGCCGGACGTCTCGTCGCCGACCACGGCCGCCCCGTCGACTCACCCGTGCCGGGCCTGACCCACCTGTTTCCCGCCCCGGCCACGCTCGCCGTGCTCGACCCCGCGTCGCTGCCGATGCCGCGCGCCCGGGGGCGGGCGCTCGTCGGCCTGGCCACGGCTCTCGCCGTGGGGAGCGTTGTGCTCGATCGCGGCCCCGACCGCGACGACGTGCGCCGTGCGCTTCTCGCGCTGCCCGGCATCGGGCCCTGGACGGCCGACTACGTCGCGATGCGTGCCCTCGGCCACCCCGACGTCTTCCTCCCCACCGACCTCGCGATCCGCCGCGTCCTCGCGGACCTGTCAGGCTCCGGCCCGGAGCCCGATCCCGAGCGCTGGCGGCCGTGGCGGTCGTACGCCCTGATGCACCTCTGGAACACCCTGATGCCCGACACGCCTGCCCCTGCGGCGAAGGAGAACTGACATGTGGACCGTGATGCCCTCGCCGATCGGCGACCTGCGCATCGTCGAGCGGGACGGCTCGATCGTCGCGATCGAGTTCTCACCGTTCAAGCAGCACGCCGACGGGCGCCCCCTCGGTGTCCGGTCGGACGACGAGCCCGTGCTCGCCGAGGCGGTGCGCCAGCTGACGGCGTACTTCGACCGCGAGCTCACCGAGTTCGACCTGCCCCTCGCGCCCGTCGGGACCGACTTCCAGCGGCGGGTGTGGGAGCAGCTCGAGAAGATCCCCCACGGCGAGACCGCGTCCTACGGCGAGGTCGCCGGCCGGCTCGGCATGACGAACGCCGCGTCGCGTGCCGTCGGCCTGGCCAACGGTCGCAACCCGATCCCGATCGTGGTGCCGTGCCACCGCGTCATCGGCGCCAACGGCACGCTGACCGGGTACGCGGGTGGGCTCGAGCGCAAGCAGCAGCTGCTCGAGCTGGAGCAGGACGCGCTCTTCTAGCCAGTGACCGGGCACTTCGTGCCCGTAGGCCCCGGTGACCGGGCACTTCGTGCCCGTAGGCACGGCCCGGACGGGCACGAAGCGTCCGGTCAGGCTGCAAGACGGGCATGAAGTGCCCGGTCAGGCTTCAGGACGGGCATGAAGTGCCCGGTCACTCAGCGGCAGCGCGCCGCAGCGACTCCGAGAGGCGGTCGGCGGCGGCGAGCACGGCCGGTGCGTGCATGCGTCCGGGCTGGCGGGAGAGTCGCTCGAGGGGGCCGGAGACCGAGACTGCGGCGATCACCTTGCCGCCGGGGGAGCGCACCGGGGCAGAGACGGAGGCGACGCCCTGCTCCCGCTCGCCGACCGACTGGGCCCAGCCGCGGCGTCGGATGCCGGAGAGTGCGGTCGCGGAGAAGGCGGCGTTCTGGAGGCCGCGGTGCATCCGCTCCGGGTCCTCCCAGGCGAGCAGGATCTGGGCGGCGGAGCCGGCGTTCATCGTCAGCTGCGAGCCGACCGGGATGGTGTCGCGCAGCCCCGACGGACGTTCGGCGGCGGCCACGCAGACGCGGTGCTCGCCCTGGCGCCGCCACAGCTGGGCGGACTCGCCGGTGATGTCGCGCAGCCGTGCCAGCACGGGCCCGGCCGAGGCCAGGAGGCGGTCCTCGCCGGCGGCCGCGGACAGCTCGGACAACCGGGGACCGAGCACGAACCGACCCTGCATGTCGCGCGCCACCAGGCGGTGGTGCTCGAGCGCCACCGCGAGGCGGTGGGCAGTCGGCCGGGCCAGTCCGGTGCCGGCGACCAGGCCGGCGAGGGTGGCCGGTCCGGCCTCGAGGGCGGCGAGCACGAGGGCGGCCTTGTCGAGCACGCCGACGCCAGATCCGTTGTCCATATGCCGATATTGTCATCTCAGGGAGTGGGATGCAAGATGTAGCGTCGATGCACCGCACGACAAGAAGGAGATCTGTGTCATGGGCAAGACCCTGTCCGAGAAGGTCTGGGACGAGCACGTCGTCCGCAGCGCGCCGGGGGAGCCCGACCTCCTCTACATCGACCTCCACCTCCTCCATGAGGTCACCTCGCCGCAGGCCTTCGACGGTCTCCGGCTCGCCGACCGCGCCGTACGTCGCCCCGACCTGACCCTCGCCACCGAGGACCACAACGTCCCGACGATCGACTGGGACAAGCCGATCGCCGACCCGGTGTCGCGTACGCAGGTCGAGACGTTGCGCAAGAACTGTGCCGACTTCGGCGTACGCCTCCACCCGCTCGGCGACGTCGAGCAGGGCATCGTCCACGTCGTCGGCCCCCAGCTCGGCCTGACCCAGCCCGGCATGACGATCGTGTGCGGCGACTCGCACACCTCGACCCACGGCGCGTTCGGCGCCATCGCCTTCGGCATCGGCACCTCCGAGGTCGAGCACGTGCTCGCCACCCAGACCCTGACCCAGGCCCGGCCGAAGACGATGGCGGTCACCATCACCGGCAGCCTGCCCGACGGCGTCACCGCCAAGGACCTGGTCCTCACCCTCATCACGCACACCGGCACCGGCGGCGGCCAGGGCTACATCGTGGAGTACCGCGGCCCGGCCATCGAGGAGCTCTCGATGGAGGGCCGGATGACGGTCTGCAACATGTCGATCGAGTGGGGCGCGAAGGCCGGCCTCATCGCCCCCGACCAGACCACCTTCGACTACCTCGCCGACAAGCCCGAGGCGCCCAAGGGCGCTGACTGGGACGCCGCCGTCGCGCACTGGAAGACCCTGCGCACCGACGACGACGCCGTCTTCGACGAGGAGATCGAGCTCGACGCGTCGACCATGACGCCGTTCGTCACCTGGGGCACCAACCCCGGCCAGGGCGCCCCGCTCGGCGCCAACATCCCGGGTCCTGACGACTTCGACGAACCCAACGACAAGGTCGCCACGGAGAAGGCCCTGCACTACATGGGCCTCCAGGCCGGCACCCCGCTGCGCGAGGTCAAGGTCGACACCGTCTTCGTCGGGTCGTGCACCAACGGCCGCATCGAGGACCTGCGCCTCGCCGCGTCGATCCTCGAGGGCCGCACGGTCGACCCCGACACGCGGTTGCTCGTCGTGCCCGGCTCGGTGCGCGTACGCCTCCAGGCCGAGGCCGAGGGCCTCGACAAGGTCTTCCTCGCTGCGGGCGCCGAGTGGCGCGGCGCCGGCTGCTCCATGTGCCTGGGGATGAACCCCGACCAGCTCGCACCCGGCGAGCGCAGCGCGTCGACGTCGAACCGCAACTTCGAGGGCCGGCAGGGCAAGGGCGGACGTACGCACCTCGTGTCCGTTCCGGTCGCGGCCGCCACCGCCGTACGCGGCACCCTCTCCAGTCCCGCCGACCTCGCGCCGATCGGAGCCTGAGCCATGGACGCATTCACCACCCACACCGGGATCGGCGTGCCGCTGCGCCGCAGCAACGTCGACACCGACCAGATCATCCCCGCGGTCTACCTCAAGCGCGTCACGCGCACGGGCTTCGAGGACGGGCTCTTCGCGGCCTGGCGCAACGATCCCGACTTCGTGCTCAACGACGCGACGTACGACGGCGGCTCGGTGCTGGTCGCCGGTCCCGACTTCGGCACCGGCAGCTCACGCGAGCACGCCGTGTGGGCCTTGCAGAACTACGGCTTCAAGGTCGTCATCTCGTCCCGCTTCGCCGACATCTTCCGCGGCAACTCCGGCAAGGCCGGACTGCTCGCCGCGCAGGTCGACGAGAAGGTCGTGCAGCGCCTGTGGGACTGGCTCGCCGACCACCCCGGCGGCGAGATCACCGTCGACCTGGAGAGCCGTACGGTGCGCGCGGGCGCCGGTGAGGACGCGGTCGAGGACTCCTTCGACATCGACGACTACACCCGCTGGCGCTTGCTCGAGGGCCTCGACGACATCGGGATCACCCTCGGCCACGAGGCCGTCGTCACGTCCTTCGAGGAGTCCCGACCGAGCTGGAAGCCCGTCACTGCTTGAAAAAAGCGGGCAAAGAGGGCCGATGGTGATTGTCCTCACCCCTCCATGTGCCTAGCGTGCGACGGAGTAGGTCGAGCACGAGCTCGGCATCCGGGTTCATTGGAAGGGAAGCTAGTGAACAAGACAGAGCTCATCGACGCGCTTGCTGCGCGCTACGAGGGGAACCGCAAGCAGGCGGCGCACGCACTGGAGTCGGTGCTCGACACCATCACCCGTGAGGTCGCCAAGGGCGAGAAGGTCGCGATCACCGGCTTCGGCTCATTCGAGAAGGCAGTGCGCAACGCGCGCTGGGTCCGCAACCCGCAGACGGGCGAGCGGATCAAGTCCAAGAAGAAGTCCGTGCCGAAGTTCTCCGCCGGCAAGGAGCTCAAGGACGTCATCTCGGGTGCGAAGAAGCTGCCGAAGCTGACGGCCGCCACGATGCCGAGGCCGCCCGCCAGTGTGCGCGCAGCAGCTGCTGCCGTGACCGGTGCCGCGACCAAGAAGGCGGCGCCTGCCAAGAAGGCTCCGGCCAAGGCGGCTCCGGCCAAGACGACCGCCGCCAAGAAGGCTGCGCCCGCCAAGAAGGCTCCGGCCAAGAAGGCGGCACCGGCGAAGAAGACGGTCGCCAAGAAGGCACCGGCCAAGGCAGCTGCCAAGAAGGCGGCACCCGCCAAGAAGACGGCCACCGCGTCGACCGCCAAGAAGGCCCCCGCCAAGAAGGCGGCTCCGGCCAAGACGGCGGCGGCGAAGACCACCACCGCCAAGAAGGCCCCGGCCAAGAAGGCACCTGCGAAGAAGACGACGGCCAAGAAGACGGCCGCCAAGAAGTCCTGAGCTCGACCAGCACCGAGGGCGGGTCACCCCAGTGGGGTGGCCCGCCTTCCGCTTGCCCGCGACGTGTGCGGGCCGACGCCGGCGACGAGGACGGCGCCCAGGTCGGCCAGGTCGTCGACATCGGTGCGCACGCTGGTCGCGGCTGCGCCCACCTCGACGGCACCGGCCCCGTGGTGCCGTTGCGCGGAGCCCGGCCCGAAACCCGGAGCGAACCGGTCGTGGGGAGCGGCGTACAACGTCGTGCCCACACCGGCGCGGTCGCGCACGAAGGCGGCGCGTCCGGCCGACACCTCCGCGACCGAGTCGGCCAGCACGTCGGCGAGCTCGTCGGACCGGAGCCCCGGGAGGTCGGCACACAGTGCCACCGGCACGGCGTCCGGCCAGCGGCGTACGACCTCTGCAGCGGCCTGTACGAGCGTTGCGTTGAGGTCCTCGCTCGCCCCGTCGGGCATCACCTCGACGCCGACCCCGGTGTCCAGGTCGCGCATCGCCGCGGCGAGGCGGAAGTCGTCGGTGACGACCAGCACGGCCGCCACTCCGCGGGTCCGGGAGGCAGCCTGCACGGTGTCGAGCGCGAACGCCTCGGCCAGCTCGCGGCGCTGCTCGTCGGAGAGCCCGACCAGCCGCGACTTGCCGAGCGCAGGGGGCTTCACGGGTACGACGACCACGCACCGAGCGGTGGTGTCGGGAGCCGGGACAGGGGGAGAAGTGGGGGTGCACATCACCGCAGATCCTCCCATCCGACGACAGCGCGGCGGACGCGTCCCACCGCCCGTCCGACCGAGTAGCCTGCTCGCGACGCAGCGAGCGTCGACCGGGTCCTGAGCAGTGCGAGGGCAGGGCAGAGGCAGGGCGAAGGCAGGGGAGGTGACGGTGCGCGTCAGGAAGCTGGAGCAGGATCGCGGCTGGGCCATCACCGTCGCGGCGTCCATCCTCAAGCCCACGCTGCTCGCCGCCACCTCCCGCACCTGGATCGACGGCGAGAAGATCCCCGCCACCGGCGGCTGCATCGTCGCGATCAACCACATCTCCCACGTCGACCCGCTGCTGTCGGCGCACTTCGTGTACGACCACGGTCGCGTGCCGCGCTACCTCGCGAAGTCGGGGCTCTTCCGCAACAAGGCGCTCGGCGGCTTCCTCTCCTCGGCCGGGCAGATCCCCGTCGAGCGGCTGAGCCGCAACGCCGTCGGCGCGTACGACGCGGCAGTCCGGGCGATCGACGACGGCGAGTGCATCGTGATCTACCCCGAGGGCACGCTGACCCGCGACCCCGACCTCTGGCCGATGAAGGGCAAGACCGGTGCTGCCCGCATCGCCCTGGCGACCGGCTGCCCGGTGATCCCCGTCGGCCAGTGGGGTGCGCAGGAGGTCCTGCCGCCGTACACGAAGACGCCGCACCTGCTGCCGCGCAAGAACATCGTCATGAAGGCCGGCGACCCGGTGCGGCTCGACGACCTCGCGTCCCAGCCGACGAGCCCGGAGACCATCGCCGAGGCCACGGACCGCATCATGACTGCGATCACCGCGATCGTGGCCGACCTGCGCGGGGGCACGCCACCCGCGGAGAGGTACGACCCGCGCGCCACCGGCGTACGCGAGATCGGCAACCCCGTCGAGGACCCGCACCGTTCCCACCCCCGTTCCAGCCCACGTTCCAGGAAGAGGCGAAGCCGATGACCGAGTCGAGGAAGAAGGTCGCCGTGTTCAGCGCCGGGTCGTGGGGGACGGCGTTCTCGCTGGTCCTGGCCGACGCCGGCAACGACGTGACCCTGTGGGCGCGCCGCGAGGAGGTCGTCGAGGCGATCAACGAGCGCCGCGAGAACACCGACTACCTCCCCGGCATCGAGCTCCCGCCGTCGGTGAGTGCGTCCACCGACCCCGAGCAGGTCGCAGCCGACGCCGACGTCGTCGTGCTGACGGTGCCGTCGCAGAGCCTGCGCGAGAACCTCACCGCGTGGGCGCCGATCATCCCGGAGAAGGCCACCCTGGTCTCGCTGATGAAGGGCGTGGAGCTCGGCACGCTGATGCGGATGAGCGAGGTGATCCAGGAGGTCACCGACGCCTCGGCCCAGCGGATCGCTGTGATCAGCGGGCCCAACCTGGCCCGCGAGATCGCTCGCCGCGAGCCCGCGGCCTCGGTCGTCGCGTGCCTCGACGAGGACCGCGCCAAGGAGCTGCAGGCGATCACCCACGGCCCGTCCTTCCGGCCGTACACGTCCGTCGACGTGCTCGGCTGCGAGATCGGCGGGGCGTACAAGAACGTCGTCGGCCTGGCGGTCGGCATGGCCGTCGGGCTCGGCTTCGGCGACAACACGACCGCCTCGGTCATCACCCGGGGCCTCGCCGAGACCGCGCGCCTCGCGACCGCCCAGGGCGCCAACCCGCTGACCCTGATGGGCCTCGCCGGGCTCGGCGACCTCGTCGCCACCTGCTCGTCGCCGCTCTCGCGCAACCGTACGTTCGGCGAGCGCCTCGGCCAGGGCATGACGACCGAGGAGATCTACGCCTCGACGCGCCAGGTCGCCGAGGGCGCCAAGTCCTGCAAGTCGCTGCTTGCCCTCGCCGAGCGCACCGGCGTCGACGCCCCCATCGCCGCAGCCGTCGACGCCGTCGTCGACGGCAAGATGACCGCGCTCGACATGATGAACTCCTTCATCGCGCGCGACACCAAGGCGGAGATGGGCTGATCGACTGGAACGTCATGGCAAGTGGTCGCGCGCACGACCACTCACCATGACGTCCCCGGCGAGGATCCGACAGCAGCCGCTCAGCCGACGGCTGGAATCACCTCGCACGCCGCGATCGGGCCCGTCGTCACGTCGGCGACGACCGATGAGGCGAAGCCGCCCAGGTTCGTGACTCGGTCTTCGGTGGGCATCTCGTCGAGATCCGCGGAGGTGAGCGCATCGACGGACCAGGCCATCACGAAGGTCTCCCCATCGCCCACGGACCCAGGTGGCAGCGTGACCCTGACCAGCTCCTGGCCAATCGAGAGGCGTAGGTCGACCCTGCGATCGACCGGCTGGTAGCGGCCGTCGGCGCACGTCGAGCGGCCGGGCAGGTACGTCACGTTGGCGGTGATGCCGTGCTCGGCGAGCGCGCGCTCGAGTCCGGCCGCATCTTCGGGTCGGTGGATCTCCACCTCGATCTCGCCGGCATTGCCCTCCTGCACGGAGTACGCAGGCGTGCTCCCGAGCCCGGGGACGAGGAGGGCGCCGACCAGGGCAGTGGCAGCAACTCCTGCCGCGACGGCGAGGGAGCGCCGCGTACGACGGGGAGCGGACGCGGTCGACGCGACGACCTCCTGACGGAGCTCAGAGAGGAGGCGGGTCTCGAAGGGGTCGAGCTGCGTGGTCATGTGGTCACCTCGAACGGGTTGGGGAGAACGTGCTGAAGCCGGGCCCGAGCCCGGTGGTAGCGCACTCGGGCGTTGCCGGGGCTGATGCTGAGGGCAAGCGCTGCTTCGGTCAGGCTGAGGCCGTCGACGGCGACGAGCTCGACCACGGTGCGTTGGCTGACGGGGAGGTCGGCCAACGAGCGGTACAGCTCGCGGGTCATCCGCTCGCCGTCGATGCGGTCGGAGAGGCGCTCCATCGATTGGTCGTCGAGGAGCGCGCGTCCGGACAGTCGGTGGTGCGCCCGGACTTCGCGAACCCGACGTCGCACGTGGTCTGCGACGACGTTACGGGCGATGCCAGCCAACCAGGCGGCGGGCGTCCCCACGGACGATCGGTACCCGGACGCGCTGTCGACGACGGCCAGGAAGATGTCGGCCGTCAGGTCGGCGGCGGTGTGCGGGTCGTCCACGCGGCGGGCGACGAAGCGTCGTACCCACGGCAGGTGCTCGCGGTAGAACGCCTCGAAGGCGTCCGGGTCCCGGCCAATGGCAGGGACGTCGGGTGGGGAGTCCATACCCGTTCTTCGTCGCACCGTGACGGAGCGTTACACGTGGCGACCGGATATCTGAGGACGCGGTGAACGTTCCAGCGGTGGAATCACGTTCACCACGTCCTCAGGTATCGGGGGCGGATCACCCCACACACCCGTCCAGCGCGTCGCGGAGGTCGTCCCAGAGGTCCTCGATGTCCTCGACGCCGACCGACAGGCGGACGAGCCCGTCGGGGATCGTCGCGGCCTCGGCCTTCCAGCGCCGGCGCCGCTCGAGGGTCGACTCGACGCCGCCGAGCGAGGTGGCGTGCACCCAGATCTTCGTCTTGCGCGACAGCAGGTCGGCGGCCATCTCGCCCTGGGCGAGGACGATGCTGACGATGCCGCCGAACCCCGGGTAGCGGACCTCCGACAGGGCCGGGTGCTCGCCGAGACGTCGTACGAGCTCCTGCGCGTTGGACTGGGCGCGCTCGACCCGCAGGTGGAGGGTCCGCAGGCCGCGCAGCGTCAGCCACGCCTCGAACGGACCGGGGATCGCGCCCACGAGGTCGCGGCGGCCCTTGAGGACGGCGTAGAGGTCGTCGTCGCGCGTGAGGATCGCGCCCATCTGCACGTCGGAGTGACCGGCGAGGTACTTCGTCGCGGAGTGCACGACCAGGTCGACGCCGTCCTCCAGCGGGCGCTGGAGCAGGGGAGTGGCGAAGGTGTTGTCGACCACGACGTACGCGCCGGCCTCGTGCGCGGCCGCGGTGATCGTCGGGATGTCCGCGATCTCGAGGGCGGGGTTGGTCGGCGACTCCAGCCAGACCAGCGAGGCGTCGGCGCAGGCCGCCACGACGGCGTCGGTGTCGGTGATGTCGACGAGGTGGGCCTTCATCCGGCCGCGCGACTCGAGGTCGGCAAGCTGCATGATCGTGCCGGTGTACGCGTGCTTCGGCGCGACGACCGTGCCATCGGTGCCGACCAGGTCGAGCACCGTCGCCACCGCGGCCAGGCCGGACGCGAAGGTCAGGCAGCGTCCGCCCTCGAGCGCGCCGAGCGCGTCCTCGAGCGCGGTCCAGGTCGGGTTGCCGTAGCGGCCGTACTCGACCTCGCCGCCGGCCACGTACGTCGCGGCCATCGTGATCGGCGTGTTGAGCGGGGCGTCCGGCGTCCGGTCGGGTCGACCGGCCGTGACGGCCAGTGTTCCGAGGGCCAGCGTGCCGAGCCTGCGCGGTGAGCCGGAACCGGGCTCGGGAGTCGTGTCTGCAGCCATGCGTGCCAGCGTAGGTGGATAGGGTCGAGCCGATGAACGACACCTCTCCGGACAAGACTCGCAAGCCCCGCGTCGCCGTCGTCTTCGGCGGCCGTTCCTCCGAGCACGGCATCTCCTGCGTGACCGCGGGCAGCGTGCTGGCGGCCATCGACCGCGACGCGTACGACGTCGTGCCGGTGGGGATCGCGACCGACGGACGGTGGGTGCTGGAGGTCGACGAGCCGACCCGGCTCGCCATCCACGGCAGCGACCTGCCGCAGGTCGACGCGGCCAGGTCGCCGGTCGCGCTGATGGGCGCGACGACGGGCACCGAGCTCGTCGTCACCGATCCGACCAGCGTGCCGTCCGTCATCGGCGAGGTCGACGTGGTCTTCCCGCTCCTGCACGGTCCGTGGGGCGAGGACGGCACGCTGCAGGGGATGCTCGAGATGGCCGGCGTCCGCTACGTCGGCTCCGGAGTTCTGGCGTCGGCGATCGGGATGGACAAGGCCTACATGAAGGTCGTGCTGCAGGCGGCTGGCCTCCCGGTGACGCCCGGCATCACCGTCACCCGCTCCGAGTGGGAGCAGGACCCGATCGGCGTACGTACGCGGATCGAGGACCTCGGCTTCCCCTCGTTCGCCAAGCCGGCCCGCGCCGGGTCGAGCATGGGCATCAGCAAGGTCCACGACGCGAGCGAGGTCGAGGAGGCGCTGGAGGAGGCCTTCCGCCACGACCCGAAGGTGCTCGTCGAGCAGTCGATGGAGGGTGGGCGCGAGGTGGAGTGCGGGGTGCTCGGCACCTTCGAGGGTCCGCCCGAGACGTCACGCCCCGGCGAGGTCCGCACCGGCGGCGACCACGAGTTCTACGACTTCGAGGCCAAGTACCTCGCCGACCAGCACACCGAGATCGACATCCCCGCCGACCTCGATGCCGAGGTCGAGCAGTCGCTCCGCGCGATGGCGGTCCGTGCCTTCACGGCGTTGTCGTGCGAGGGCCTGGCCCGTGTCGACTTCTTCGTGATGCCCGACGGCTCGCTCGTCATCAACGAGCTCAACACGATGCCCGGCTTCACCCCGACCTCGATGTATCCCCAGCTCTGGGCGGCCTCCGGCCTCACCTACCCCGAGCTGGTCGACCGGCTCGTGCAGCTCGCGCTGCGCCGCGACACCGGCCTGCGCTGACGGGTCAGAGACAGGACAGTCCGTCGGCCAGGTGCTCCTTCAGCACCGGCGCCAGCTCGGCGAGGGCCTGGTCGATGCCGTCGGTGCGATAGCGCGAAGGCACCACGAGCTCGACGTACGGCGACCGCGAGAGGGCGATCGGGGTGACGTCGACCCCCAGGTCGCTGGCCTGGTCGTCGGTGACGTACCACCCGACGCCCTTGATGTCGCTGCACTCCGCCGTGGCCTCGTAGTCGGACGGCGCGGGCACCCCGCACGTGAGGACGTACGCCGGATCGCCCCACGCCGCGCCCAGCGCGCCCTCCGGGTCGACAGGACGCCGCAGCTCACCGCCGAGCGTCTTCGGCAAGTCGTCGACGACGGCTTCGCAGGCGGCGCGGTCGGCGTCGGAGAGGTCGTGGTCCTCGATCTCGATGGTGCCCGGACTGCACGCCGCGAGCGCCGGGAGCAGGAGCAGGGCGGCCGCAGACGCGACGACGCCCCGGCCCCTCACGGGGCCGAGGCGTCGACGATGGTGCACTGACAGGGAGAGCGCGTCAGATGTGGACGACCGGGCAGGTCAGCGTGCGGGTGATGCCGTCGAGGTTCTGCACCTTCGACACCACGAGCTTGCCCAGCTCGTCGACGTTCTTGGCCTCCGCGCGGACGATCACGTCGTAGGGACCGGTGACGTCCTCGGCAAGCGTGACGCCACTGACCTGGGCGATGGCCTTGGCCACCTCGGCGGCCTTGCCGACGTCGGTCTGGATCAGGATGTAGGCCTGGACGACCATCGTGGACTCCTCGGTCTCGTTCATCGGGTGTGACCGGCACAACCTACCGCGCGACGCGGGCGGGCCGACAGGGGATGGGTGACTGTGCTCACGGTCCGGGTCTGGTGGGATGGGGGCATGGCGGCCAACACCGACGGGACCCAGGACACCACCCTCGGCGAGGCGGGCGAGTTCGGCCTGATCGCCGAGCTCGTGAAGATCTTCGAGGGCGACGAGAGCGTCCTCGTCGGACCCGGCGACGACGCGGCGGTGCTGCGGATCAAGCACGGTCACGTGGTCGTGTCGACCGACCTGATGGTCGAGGGCCGCCACTTCCGCCGCGACTGGGCGAGCGCCTCCGACGTGGGGCACCGCGCCGCCGCGCAGAACCTGTCCGACATCAACGCGATGGGCGGCACCGCCCGGCACCTGACCATCGGCCTCGCCGCACCGGCCGACCTCCCGGTCGCGTGGGCACTCGACTTCGCCCGCGGCTTCGCCGAGGAGTGCGCGAGCGTCGGCGCGACCGTGGTCGGCGGTGACATCACCCGCGCCGCCGAGGTGGTCATCGCCGTGACCGTCCTCGGCCAGTGCACGCAGGCGCCGGTGCTGCGCTCGGGCGCGGAGCCCGGCGACGTCCTCGCGTTGACGGGTCGGCAGGGCTGGGCCGCCGGTGGGCTGGCCGTCCTCGGCCGCGGCTTCCGCTCGCCGCGGGTGCTCGTCGAGGCGTACCGCCGCCCCGAGCCGCCGTACGCCGCCGGCCGGCAGGCGGCCGAAGCAGGCGCGACCTCGCTCATCGACATCTCCGACGGCCTCCTCGCCGAGGCCGGCCACCTCGCCGAGGCGAGCGGCGTCGCGATCGACGTACGCCGAGACGCCTTCGAAGTCCCCGAGCCGCTCCAGGCCGTCGGCGCCGCGCTCGGCGCGGACCCTCTGCAGTTCATCCTCGGGGGCGGCGACGACCACGCCCTCCTCGCGACCTTCCCCGATGTCGCGTCCGTGCCCGCCGGCTGGCAGGTCGTCGGCGAGGTCCTCGAGGGCTCCGGTGTCACCGTCGACGGTGCGGCGTACGACGGCCCCACCGGATGGACGCACTTCTGAGGTCACGCCGTACGCGTCCTCGCGGTTGAGTCTCCTGGAGACTCAACTCCCAGCCAGCCCTCACGCCGGCACCTCCAGCCTCGCCCGACACACGGGTGTGCGGAGCTTGGCGCGGATGGGCCATTGCAACGGCCCACCCGCGAAGGAGTCACCGCTGAAGCGGTGACTCCGACGACGAGGCCGACGAAATGACAGGACCCCCGCCGCAGAGCGACGGGGGTCCTGTACGAAGACGTCAGGTCAGCGGGAGACCTTGCCGGCCTTGAGGCAGCCGGTGCAGACGTTGAGGCGCTTGGGCGTGCCGTTCACGGTCGCCCGGACGCGCTGGATGTTGGGGTTGAAACGACGCTTGGTGATCTTGCGCGACCAGGGACGGTTGTTTCCGAAGCCCGGCTTCTTGGCGCAGATGTCGCAGACGGCAGCCACCGTGCACTCCGATCCGTTCGAGGTTGATAGAGATTCGAGCGCCTGCACACCACCAACGGGCGGCAACAGGCAACCGCAGAAGAGTAGCCGAGGACCTGCGGAGGGAGGAAATCGCAGCACGGTCGGACCTAACCATTACCCTGTGGCGCGCGACACAGTGCCCGTGTCGACGCCCGCCACAGACACCGCCCGGACCACACCCCAGGAGCACAGCGAGTCGATGGAGCCAGTCACCCACGGCATCACGCTGGACGCGGTTGCCCGGTTCGTCGACATCGCGACCGACGCGTTGTCCGTCGCGCGCGAGGAGATCGACGCGCTCAACGTCTACCCCGTGCCCGACGGTGACACCGGCACCAACATGTTCCTCACGGTCTCGGCCGCCCGCGACGAGCTGCGTGCGGCCCGCGCCGCGGACCCCGACCTGGGGCTGGAGGCAGGGATGGCGCTGCTGGCCCGCGCCGCCCTGATGGGCGCCCGCGGCAACTCGGGCGTGATCCTCAGCCAGATGCTCCGGGCGTACGTCACCCACCTCGCCGCGGCGGACGGGGACGAGCCGCGCGCCCGCACCATCGCGGCGGCGATGTCGTCGGCCACCGACGCCAGCTATGCGGCCGTCGGCACGCCCGTCGAGGGCACGATCCTCTCCGTCGCCCGCGCCGCGTCCGACGCGGCTCTCGCGACGGCTGAGAAGGAGAACGCCCGGGCCCGCGACGTGTTCACTGCTGCCGCCGCTGCCGCCCGCGTCGCCCTCTCGCGTACGCCGGAGCAGCTCGACGTGCTCGCCCAGGCAGGTGTGGTCGACGCCGGCGGGCGCGGGCTCACGGTCGTGCTCGACGCGGTGGAGACCACCGCGACCGGTCGCCGCCCGATGCCGTACGCCGCTCCGATCGGCACCCACCACATCCGGGTGTCGACCGCCGTGCCGAGCGACGACCTCACTGAGGACGGTCCGGGCTACGAGGTGATGTACCTCCTCGACGTCGTCGCCGCCCAGGAGGACGCCGCGATCGGCACCCTGCGCCAGACGCTGTCCGGGCTCGGCGACAGCCTCGTGGTCGTCGGCGGCGACGGCCTCTGGAACGTCCATGTCCACGTCGACGACGTGGGTGCGGCGATCGAGGCCGGCATCACCGCAGGCCGGCCCTACCGGATCCGCGTCACCCACTTCGCCGAGCAGGTCGCCGAGCACCGGCAGAAGCTCTCCACCCGCACGGGTCGCAAGGTGGTCGCCGTCGCCGCCGGGCCCGGGCTCACCGAGCTCTTCGAGTCCGCCGGGGCGGTCGTGGTGGTGGGAGGTCCCGGCCAGCGCCCGTCGACCGGTCAGCTGCTCGAGGCGATCGTCGGGTGCGGCGCGGCCGAGGTGGTCGTGCTCCCCAACGACGCCGACACCGTGCGTGCCGCCGAGATCGCCGCGCGCACTGCAGAAGCCGAGCACGCCGTCTCGGTCGAGGTGATCCCGACCCAAGCCCAGGTGCAGGGGCTGGCCGCGATCTCGGTGCACGAGCCGGGTCGCGCGTTCGACGCCGACGTACGCGAGATGACCGCCACCGCGCGCCACGCCCGCCACGGTGCGGTGACGGTGGCGGCCCGCCAGGCGATCACCATGGCCGGTCCCTGCGAGCCCGGTGACGCCCTCGGCGTCATCGCCGGCGACTTCGCGGTGGTCGGCTCCGACCTCGACACGGTCGCCACCGACGTCCTCGAGCGCCTCCTCGCGGGAGGCGGCGAGCTGGTCACGATCGTGTCCGGCGAGGACGGCGTCGAGCTCGCCGCGCGACTGGCAGCACACGTCGAGGAACGCCATCCCCACGTGGACGTCGCGGTCCACGACGGAGGCCAGCCGCGCTACCCGCTGCTCGTCAGCGTCGAGTGACCCGGTAGTCCCGCATGGTCTCCATCACGCCGGACAGCCCGATCGGGGTCGTCTTCGGCAGCTCCCACAAGAAGCGCAAGCTCGCCGAGGAGGGCCTCGGCCTCGCCACCGTCGGCGACCTGCTGCGCCACTTCCCCCGCCGCTACGTCGCCGCCACCGAGCTGTCCGAGGTCGCCACCCCGGTGGTCGGCGAGCAGCTGACGATCCTCGGCGAGGTGCGGTCCTGCGAGAGCGCCCCGTTCACGGCCGGCAACCGCCGCCAGTGGCGTACGACGATCCGCCTCCGCACCGACGGCCCCGACTTCTCCGTCACCCTGTTCAGCCCCTACAAGAACCTGGCCGACCGGCACGAGGCCGAGTTCGGCGCAGGCAGCAGGGCGCTCTTCACCGGCAAGGCCAAGCAGTTCCGCGGCAGCTGGCAGCTCGAGCAGGCCCACGGCTTCGCCCTCGACGGCGAGGGCGGCGCGGTGCTGAGCAAGCTGATCCCGGTGTACCCGCTGACCGCCAAGCTCTACACCTGGGACCTCCAGAAGGTCATTGCTGCGGCGCTCGACCTGGTCACCGGGGTGCCGGACGTGTTCACCCCCGAGCTGCGCGAGCAGTACGAGCTGCTGGGCATCATGCAGGCGCTGCGCTGGATCCACGGGCCCGACGAGTGGGGCCAGCTCGGGGCGGCGCAGAAGCGGTTCCGCTTCGAGGAGGCGCTGGTGCTCCAGCTGGTGCTCGCCCGGAGGCGGGCGGTGCACCGGGCCCAGGGTGCCCAGTCGCGACCTGGACGCGACGGCGCGATCCTCGCCGCCTTCGACGCACGCCTGCCCTTCGAGCTCACCGGTGGCCAGCGCGAGATCGGCGACCTCGTCGCCGAGGAGCTCGGCCGCGACCACCCGATGAACCGGCTCCTCCAGGGCGAGGTGGGCTCCGGCAAGACCCTCGTCGCGCTGCGCGCGATGCTCCAGGTCGTCGACAGCGGGGGACAGGCGGCGCTGCTGGCCCCCACCGAGGTGCTGGCCCAGCAGCACCACCGCTCGATCTCCGCGCTGCTGGGCGACCTCGCCCAGGGCGGCATGCTCGGCGGCGCCGCCGACGCCACGAGCGTGGTGCTCCTCACGGGCTCGATGGGCAGGGCGGCACGCCAGGAGGCGATGCTGCGGACCGTCACGGGCGAGGCCGGGATCGTGATCGGCACCCACGCCCTCCTCGAGGACCGGGTCGAGTTCGCCGACCTCGGCCTGGTCGTCGTCGACGAGCAGCACCGCTTCGGCGTGGAGCAGCGCGCGGCGCTCACCGACAAGTCCGGCACCCCGCCCCACGTGCTGGTCATGACGGCGACACCGATCCCGCGCACCGTGGCGATGACGGTCTTCGGCGACCTCGAGACCTCGACCCTCGCCGAGCTGCCCGCCGGCCGCGCCCCGATCCAGACCAACGTCGTCCCGCTCGCCGAGCAGCCGACCTGGCTCGACCGGGCGTGGCAGCGCGTGCGCGAGGAGGTGGAGAAGGGCCACCAGGTCTACGTCGTGTGCCCCCGCATCTCCGGCGACGCGAGCGAGGACGGCGCGACCGACCAGCTCGACCTCGACGACGACGGCAACGAGGTCGCTCCCAAGCGGGCGCTGGCCGCCGTCGAGGACGTCCACGAGGGGCTCGCGACCGGACCGCTCCACGGGCTGCGTACGGCGGTCCTCCACGGCCGCCTCGCGGCCGACCAGAAGGACGCCACCATGCGGGCCTTCGCGGCCGGCGCCATCGACGTGCTCGTCTCCACGACCGTCATCGAGGTGGGCGTCGACGTCCACAACGCCACGATGATGGTGCTCCTGGACGCCGACCGCTTCGGCGTCTCCCAGCTCCACCAGCTCCGCGGCCGCGTCGGTCGAGGGGGCCTGCCGGGCCTGTGCCTGCTGGTCTCGCACGCCGAGCTCGGCACTCCCGCCCGCGACCGCCTCGGCGCGGTGGCCTCGACCACCGACGGGTTCGAGCTGAGCCGCGTCGACCTCGAGCAGAGGCGCGAGGGCGACGTCCTGGGGGCGAGCCAGTCCGGCGGCAGGTCGAGCCTGGTGTCGCTGCGCGTGCTGCGCGACGAGAAGACGATCGTGCGTGCCCGCGAGGCCGCTGAGGCGTTACTCTCCGTTGACCCCGGGCTCACCCGGGCGCCCGACCTGGCCGCCGCAGTGGCCGAGGTCGAACGCTCGGCCGCCTCGGGGTTCATGGAGAAGGGCTGACCACGGGGAATGACTCGCATCATCGGGGGAACGGCGGGCGGGCGGCGTCTGGAGACGCCGCGCGGCCAGTCGACCCGACCCACCAGCGACCGGGTGCGCGAGGCCCTCTTCTCCGCCATCGAAGCGCGCACCGGCTCGCTCGACGGCCTCCGCTTCCTCGACCTGTACGCCGGGTCCGGCGCCGTCGGGCTCGAGGCCCGCTCCCGGGGAGCCGGGGTCGTGACGATGGTCGAGCAGGACCGGCGTACGGCCGCGCTCATCACCCGCAACGCCGGCGCGCTCGGCTTCTCGCGGGCCCGCGTGGTCGCCGCCCCCGTCTCGACGGTGCTGCAGTCGCCACCGGCCGCGCCGTACGACCTGGTGTTCTCCGACCCGCCCTACCCGACGCCCGACGAGGACGTCGATGGCGACCTCCTGGCGCTCGTCGCCCAGGGCTGGCTCGTCCCGGGCGCCCTCGTCGTCGTGGAGCGGGCCGCCAAGCGCAGCCGGGTCACCTGGCCCGAAGGCATCGTCGAGGACCGTACGAAGCGCTACGGCGAGACCATGCTTTGGTACGGTCACGCCACCCCCGCAGCCTCCCCCGAGTCATGAAGGAGAGCCCGTGCGTCGCGCAGTGTGCCCCGGGTCCTTCGACCCGGTGACCAACGGCCACCTCGACATCGTCACCCGGGCCGCCAGGCTCTTCGACGAGGTCGTCGTCGCCGTCGGCGTCAACATGTCCAAGAGCCGCCTGTTCACCCCTGACGAGCGCATCGCGATGCTCGAGGACGCCACGGGCGGCATCGCCAACGTGCGGGTGTCGGGCTTCGAGGGACTCATCGTCGACTTCTGCCGCCAGATCGACGCGGTCGCGATCGTCAAGGGCCTGCGCGGTGCCGGCGACTACGAGTACGAGCTGCCGATGGCCCAGATGAACTCGCACCTCACCGACGTCGAGACCGTGTTCCTCCCCGGCGCCGTCGGCAACGCGTTCGTCTCCTCCAGCCTGATCAAGGAGGTCGCGGCGCTCGGCGGCGACGTACGCGGTCTCGTCCCGGATGCCGTGCACGCCCAGCTCGTGCAGCGCCTGGCCGAGCGCACGTCCTGAGCCGCCATCCGACCCACGCGCCCCGCCCCACGCGTCACTCGTTTTGCCCCGCCACACGGTGGCGGATACGATTCTCCGGTTGTGTCTGTGTCCAGTAGTGGGAGTTCGTCTTGACCAGCCTGGACCCGAGGGCGCCGCTCGTGCTTGACACCCGCGAGCTCGGCCGCCGCCCGGGGTCCCAGCGTGAAGTCGAGCTCACAGTTCCGGCGCCGGCGCAGCTTGGCATCGAAGTCCTCGCTGTCCCCGAAGGTGCGCCGGTCGAGCTCGACCTGCGCCTGGAGGCGGTCATGGAGGGAGTACTGCTCACGGGTACGGCCACGGCCATGCTCGCGGGGGAGTGCGTACGGTGCCTGGAGCCGATCGAGGACGAGATCCTCGCGCGGCTGCAGGAGCTCTACGTCTATCCCGAGCAGCACACCAAGGCCACGGAGCACGACGACCGTGACCTCGACGACGAGACCAGCCTGCTCGAGGACGACCTGATCGACCTCGAGCCCTTGCTGCGGGACGCGGTGGTGCTCGCACTGCCGTTCCAGCCGCTGTGCCGAGACGACTGTCCCGGGCTGTGCATCGACTGTGGTGCGCGACTCGCGGACGACCCGGACCACGCACACGACGCGCCGATCGACCCGCGCTGGGCAGGGCTCGAGCAGCTCACGCAGGACCCTCAGCAGCACCGAGACTGACACCAGACTGACCACTCGCCCGGGGATCCCCGGACGATGCACGCCAACTGATTCACAGGAGACCACCATGGCTGTTCCGAAGCGGAAGATGTCGCGGAGCAACACGCGTCACCGCCGTTCGCAGTGGAAGGCCGTCGCGCCGTCCCTCGCGACGTGTGCCAACCCCGCCTGCGGTGCCAAGCACCTCCCGCACCGTGCGTGCGGCCAGTGCGGCCAGTACGGCGCCAAGGCCGACCGTCGCCAGGTCCTCTGACCACCGACGAGCTCCGCGCAGCGCTCGGTGATCCGGTCCTGGATCCCGAGCTGCTGCAGCGTGCTCTGACGCACCGATCGTTCGCCTACGAGAACGGGCAGATCCCGACCAACGAGCGCCTCGAGTTCCTCGGCGACTCGGTGCTCGGGATCGTGGTGACCGAGACGCTCTACCTCGCCCACCCGGACTTCACCGAGGGGCAACTGGCCAAGCTGCGCGCGGCGGTCGTCAATGCCCGCGCGCTGGCCGACGTGGCCCGCGAGATCGAGCTCGGCCAGCACATCATGCTCGGCCGCGGCGAGGAGACGACCGGCGGCCGCAACAAGGCCTCGATCCTGTCCGACACCGTCGAGGCCGTGATCGGTGCCATCCACCTCAGTGGCGGGATGGACGAGGCCGCGAAGGTGATCCACCGGCTCTTCGACCCGGTGATGGAGGCCGCGGCGTCGATGGGCGCCGGCCTCGACTGGAAGACCTCCCTCCAGGAGCTCTCGGCCAGCCTCGGCCTCGGCGTGCCGGAGTACCTCATCGAGGACGATGGCCCCGACCACATGAAGACCTTCGTCGCCCGCGTCCGCGTCGGCGAGCTCGTCCTCGGCAACGGCAACGGCCGCTCCAAGAAGGAGGCCGAGCAGGGCGCCGCGGAGACGGCGTACAGCGAGATCCGGGCCTCCCACCCCGTGCTCGACGCCGCCGCCGACAACTGATCCGTGCCCGAGCTCCCCGAGGTCGAGGTCGTCCGCGCCGGTCTCGAGCGCCACGTCCTCGGCAGCACCATCGAGTCCGTCGAGGTGCTGCATCCCCGGCCCGTACGCCGTGACCACCGCGGCCCGGCCGGCTTCGCCGCCACGCTGGTGGGTCGCCGCATCGAGGCCGTACGCCGGCGCGGCAAGTACTTCTGGCTTGCCCTGGCCCCGCTTTCCGACCAGCAGAGCGGCGACGCGCTCCTCGGCCACCTCGGCATGAGCGGGCAGATGCTCCTCCACGAGCCCGGCGCGGCCGACGAGCGGCATCTCCGCGTGCGGTTCGGGCTGCTCACCCCCGACGGTCGACGGCTCGAGATGCGCTTCGTCGACCAGCGGATGTTCGGCGGTCTCGCCGTCTCGGCGGGCGGCGCCGAGCTCCCGTCCGAGATCGTGCACATCGCCCGCGACCCGATCGACCCGGAGTTCGACGACGACGAGTTCGTCCGCCGCGCCCGTCGGCGTACGTCCGCGATCAAGCGACTGATCCTCGACCAGGGCCTGATCTCCGGCGTCGGCAACATCTACGCCGACGAGGCGCTGTGGCGGGCGAAGCTGCACGGCGAGCGTCCCGGCGACCGGCTCACCGGGCCGGTGCTGCGTGGCCTGCTCGGCCACGTCCGGGCCGTGATGGGCGAGGCGCTGGCGCAGGGCGGGACGTCGTTCGACGCGCTCTACGTCAACGTCAACGGCGAGTCCGGCTACTTCGACCGTTCGCTCGACGCGTACGGCCAGGAGGGTCAGCCGTGTCGGCGGTGCGGCACCCCGATCCGGCGGGTGTCCTTCATGAACCGCTCGTCGTTCTTCTGCCCGCGCTGCCAGCGGCCACCCCGGTCGCGCTGAAGGTCTCAGGCATCAGGTCGGTCGTGCAGTGGCTGACGATCGATCGGTGCTGACGTCACGCCCACAACTACCAATCTTTGGTATTCTGGGAGCATGGCTCAGAACACCTCGGTCAGTCTGGACGATCACTTCACCGAGTTCCTCTCGAGAGAAGTCTCCTCGGGTCGTTATCGATCCGCCAGTGAGGTCGTCCGTGCCGGCCTTCGCCTCCTGGAGGATCAGGAGACGCAGTTGGCAGCGCTCCGCGCCGCGCTTGTCGCCGGGGAGGAGAGCGGCGAACCGGAGGCCTTCGACTTTGACGCCTTCATCGCAGCGAAGAAGGCGTGACGACGTATCGCCTCACCCCGGCCGCGCAGCGCGACCTCTCCTCGATCTGGGATTTCACCGAGCAGCGATGGGACGTCCAGCAGGCCGAGACATATGTGACCGAGATCAGAGCAGCGATCGAGCGCATTGCCGACGATCCTCGTCGCGGTCGCACGTGCGACGAGATCCGCGACGGCTACCGTCGGTACAGCATCGGCAGCCACCTGCTCTTCTACATCGAGAGCGACGACGGGGTCGATGTGATGCGGATCCTGCACCAGCGCATGGATCCGACCCGGCATCTGTGAGCTGGTGGTGGAACTTCTGCCCGCGCTGCCAGCGGCCGCCGCGGAGCCGTTGACCCGCCGCCGCCGCGGTGGGACTCTTGGAGACGGCCGGATCGTCGGCTGATCGTCTTCACTGTCTGCGAAAGGCTCCCCATGGCCAAGGCGCTGTTGGGTCATGTGAACAGCGACGTGCGCACCACCGCCGTCCTCGCCGTCGAGAACCGCCGGCTCCGTCGCCGGGTCGAGGACCTCGAGGCGCTGACCCTGCGACTACAGGCCGACAACGACCGGCTCGCCGCGGCAGCGCGCGAGACCAGTCGCGAGGCCGTCCGGACCGCCGAGAACCTCCAGCCGGCCTGATATTCGGCTGCACGCACTGCTCGCCCCACCTAGGCTCACCTGCTTGTGACCCACCTCGTCGAGACCGTCTTCCCGGCGCGCCTCGGCACCGGCTTCCGCTGGCTCGTCGGCTCGTCGTGGGTGACCAACCTCGGCGACGGGATGCTCATCGCGGCGGCCCCGCTGCTCGTCGCCTCGCAGACGCGCAACCCGCTGCTGGTGTCGTCGGCCATGTTCGCGCTGCAGGTGCCCTGGCTGGTGTTCGGGCTCGTCGCCGGGGCGCTGGCCGACCGGCTCGATCGGCGTCGCGTGATCATGGTCGCCAACGTCGTACGCGGGCTCGTCCTCGCGGTCCTGTGTGCCGTGATCGCCAGCGGGCACGTCAACATCGCCATCGTCCTGGGAACGTTCGTCGCCCTGGGCACGGCGGAGGTCTTCGTCGACGCAACCGCGGGCACGCTCACGCCGATGCTGGTCGAGAAGCGCGACCTCGGCATCGCGAACTCCCGCCTGATGGTCGGGATGATCGCGGGCAACCAGCTGGTCGGCCCGGCGATCGGCGCCCTGCTCTTCACGCTCGGGATGGTCTTCCCGTTCTCCGTGACCGTCGTGTGCATCGCGGTTGGCGTGCTGCTGGTGTCCCGGATCGGTACGCCGCCGGGTGCCGTCCGCGAGCACGTCGACACCCACGTCCGCCAGGACATCGCCGACGGCGTCCGGTGGCTGATGGGCAACCCGCCCGTCCGCACGCTGGCGATCATCATCGTGGTCTTCAACGTGACCTGGGCGGCGCCGTGGGCAGTCCTGGTGCTCTGGGCGCTGGAGCGCGTCGGCATCAACGAGGCCGGCTTCGGCCTGCTGACCACCGCGTCCGCCCTCGGCGGGCTGCTCGCGACGTTCGCCTACGGCCGGCTCGAGCGGCGCGTGCCACTCGCCCGGCTCATGCGCACGGTCCTGTTGTGCGAGGTGCTGTTCCACCTCGCGATGGCGCTGACGACCTCGCCGTGGGCAGCGTACCCGCTCATGTTCTTCTTCGGCGCGTACGCCTTCGTGTGGGGCACGCTCTCGCAGGCCGTCCGGCAACGAGCAGTCCCCAGCGAGCTGCAGGGACGGGTGGGCTCGGTCTACATGATCTGCGTGATGGGCGGCATGCTCATCGGCTCGCTCCTCGGCGGCCTGATCGCGAGCACCTGGGGCCTCACGGCCCCGTGGTGGTTCGCGTTCGTCGGCTCCGGGCTCACGCTCGCGCTCGTGTGGCGCTCCCTGGCCCACATCGCCCATGCCGACGAGGCGGCGACCGCGGCTGCCTGAGTCGCCACCGCGCAGGTGGTTCGATGGGCGGATGGAAGCCCTCACCGAGCTCGTGGAGTCCCTGCCCGACGGCGTGGTCGTGACCGATCCGGCGACGCTGGAGAACTACCGCTACGACTGGTCGCGCGACACCGGCGCCGGCACCCCGGTCGCCGTCGTGCGCGCCGAGGACGCCGGCCAGGTGCAGACGGCGGTGCGGTGGGCGGCGTCGTACGGCGTGCCGGTCGTGCCGCGCGGAGCCGGGTCCGGCCTCTCCGGCGGGGCGAGCGCGGTCGACGGCGGGATCGTGCTGAGCCTCGAGCGGATGCGGGCGATCGAGATCGACGCCGACTGCCAGGTGGCCGTGGTCGAGCCGGGCGCCTTCAACGCCGAGGTCAAGGTCGCCTCACGCGAGCACGGCCTCTGGTACCCGCCCGACCCGTCGTCGTACGAGATCTGCTCGATCGGCGGCAACGTCGCCACCAACGCCGGCGGGCTGTGCTGCGTGAAGTACGGCGTGACCACCGACTACGTCCTCGGCCTCGACGTGGTGCTCGCCGACGGCACGCTCGTCACCCTCGGCGGCAAGCGGATCAAGGACGTCGCCGGGCTCTCGCTGGTCAAGCTGTTCGTCGGGTCGGAGGGGACGCTGGGGATCGTCACGCGGGCGATCCTCCGGCTCGTCCCGATGCCGCTCCCAGCGGCGACGCTCGTGGCGTCGTTCGCCTCGGTCGTGGCCGCGGCCGAGGCCGTCGTCGCCGTACGCCGCACGCTGCGACCGTCGATGATGGAGCTGATGGACCGGGCCACCATCAACGCCGTCGAGGACTTCGCACCGCGCGGCCTCGACCGGTCCGCCGGCGCGCTCCTGGTCGTGCAGTCCGACGCACCCGGCGACGCGCGGACCGCGGAGATCGCGACGGTCGAGGCGGCGTGCGAGGCGGCCGGCGCCACCGAGATCGTGGTGACCGACGACCCGGAGGAGGGCGAGCTGTTCGTCGCCGCGCGACGGGCGGCGTTCCCGGCGGTCGAGGCACGCGGCGCGCTGCTGCTGGAGGACGTCGGGGCGGCCGTGCCGCTGCTGCCCGACCTGCTGGCCGCGGTCGCGGAGATCGCCGAGCGGCACGACGTGGAGATCCCCACCGTGGCCCACGCAGGAGACGGCAACACCCACCCGATCATCGTCTACACGCCCGGTGACGCGGACTCCGAGCGTCGCGCGCGGGCAGCCTTCGACGACATCCTGCAGGCCGCGATCCGTCTCGGCGGCACCATCACGGGGGAGCACGGGGTCGGTCGCACGAAGAAGGCCGCATTGCCCGACCAGCTCGGCGCGGACGTGATGGTGCTGACCCGGAAGATCAAGGACGCGCTCGACCCGGACGGGATCCTCAACCCGGGGGCGGTGCTGTGACCGGCCCCGGTTCGTTAGGTTCGACGTCATGATCCGCGAGCGCCACCTCTTCGGTCCCGGTCCGTCCAACCCCTATCCCGAGGCCACCCGCGCCCTCGCGGAGCCGCTCCTCGGCCACCTCGATCCCGAGTTCCTGCGGATCATGGACGAGACCTGCGAGATGCTCCGCACGGTGTGGGGCACGACCAACACCCGCACCCTCCCGCTGAGCGCGACCGGGTCGGCGGGCATGGAGGCGGCCTTCGTCAACACTGTGCACCCCGGCGACGTCGTGGTCGTGGCGGTCAACGGCCTCTTCGGCCAGCGGATGACCGACGTCGCCGCGCGCTGCGGCGCCGAGGTGGTCGCGGTCGAGCACGAGTGGGGGCAGCCGGTCGACGTCGACCGCGTCCTGGCCGCCCACGACTCGCCGGCCATCATCGCCGCGGTGCACGCCGAGACCTCGACGGGCGTCCGCTCCGACATCGCCGCGCTCGGTGCCGGCAAGGGCGACGCCCTGCTGCTCACCGACGCCGTCACCTCGATCGCCGGGATTGAGCTGCGCGCCGACGACTGGGGCGTCGACATCGGCTATGCCGGCACCCAGAAGTGCCTCGGCGTCGCGCCCGGGCTCGCTCCCTTCACCATCAACGACCGCGCCTTCGAGCGCCGCGTCGAGAAGCCGCGGTCGTGGTACCTCGACCTCGGGATGCTCGGCGGCTACGTCGGCGAGGCCGGCGTCACCGGCGGCCAGCGGACCTACCACCACACCGCTCCCACCGCGATGGTCGCCAGCCTCCACGCCGGCCTGACCCGGGTGCTCGACGAGGGACTGGACGCCGTCTGGGCGCGCCACCAGGCCGCCGGCGACGCGCTGCAGGCGGGCCTGGAGGACCTGGGCCTCGAGCTCTTCGCGGCCGAGGGGAGCAGGCTCCCGGAGCTGACGACCGTCAAGGTGCCGGACGGCGTCGACTCGGCCGCTGTCCGCAAGGAGCTGCTGGAGTCGTACGACATCGAGATCGGTGCCGGCGCCGAGGCGTACGCCGCCACGGTCTGGCGCATCGGGCTGATGGGCCGCAACGCCCGCCCCGACGCCGTGCTGCTCGTCCTCGCCGCGCTGAAGGACGTCCTCGGTCGTGCCTGAGGTGGTGCGGCTACGCCCGATGACCGAGGAGGAGTACGTCGTCTGGCGCGAGCGGTCCGAGCGTGAGTACGCCACGGAGATCGCGACATCGCGCGACCTGGACGCCGCGTCCGCCACCGCGCAGTCCGCCGGGGAGTTCGCGGAGCTCCTGCCCGACGGGCTCGCCAGCAACGGCATGCACCTGTTCACCGGCGAGGTGGGCGACGACGCCGTCGGCATCGGCTGGTTCGAGCTGCGGCAGCGCGCGTCGGGCGTCTCGGCCTGGATCTTCGACATCCGGGTCGACTCCGGTCGTCGAGGAGAGGGGCTCGGGCGTGGCCTGCTGGACGCCCTGCACGACTCCGCTCGCGAGCTGGGTGCGTCATCGATGACGCTCAACGTCTTCGGCGACAACCCCACCGCGATCCGGCTCTACGAGACGTCCGGCTACACCGTCACCGCGCAGCAGATGAAGCGCGAGCTGTAACCGTCGTCGCACCGGCTCGTTGAGCCATGCATGCGACTCGCCACCCCCGCCCGGATCCTCACCGTGGGCATCCTGGCCCTGGCCCCCGTCACCCTCGGTGGCGCCGCCCACGCGCATGGCGACCGTGACCGGGCCGAGCGGCTCTCCCAGATGTACGACGCCGGGTTGACGGTGCCGTTCGTCGCCTCGCCCAACGTCCGGCTCGCCGCCGCCCGGCCGGGCAGCGCCGGGGTCTCGGGCTGCTTCCTGCACTCGGCGCCGTACTTCGTGATGTCGGGGCTCAGCGACGTCACCGTCTACGACGTCAGCAACCCGGTGTCGCCCCGCAAGGTCGGCTCGATGCCGAGCGCGCAGTTCGAGAACGAGGCGATGAACTGCGGTGAGCGCAACGTGTCGCGCACCCGCACCGACCGTTTCGCGATGATCGGCGTCGACCTCTACCAGGCGTCGCCCGACGACCTGGAGCACGTCAACACCCCCGCGACCGGCGACTACGAGCTGGTGATCGTCGACGTCAGCGACCCGACCTCGCCGCACGTACGCTCCCGCGTGGCGGCGACCACCAGCACCCACACGGTGACCTGCATCGACGGCACCGACTGCCGCTACGCCTACTCCGCAGGGGACGACTCGGAGGTCCCCGGACAGGGCAGCTTCTCCGTCTTCGACCTCACCGACCTCGACCACCCGGTCGAGGTCGACAGCGACCCGGCCACGTCCGGCACCCAGCCGTTCCGCTCCGACGCCGTGGGCTGGGGCGGCCACAAGTGGAACGTCGACGAGGCCGGCTACGCCACGCACACGGGTGCGGGCGGGTCGTACATCTACGACGTGAGCGACCCGCTGCACCCGCGCGAGGTCGCCAACACCGGCGCAGCGGGCGACTCGGCGCGTGAGGGTTCGGTCAACCACTACAACGACTTCATCCACCACAACAGCTACCGCCCCAACGCGAAAGCGTTTCGCGCCGACGCGCCCCCGTCACTCGCGAACGGCAACATCCTGCTCGTCACCGAGGAGGACTACGAGGACCCCGACTGCTCGACCGCCGGGTCGTTCCAGACCTGGCACGTGAAGCGCCTCGACGGCTCGGACGGCTCGATCGTCCCGCTCGCGAAGGTCGAGCTCGCCGACCTCGGCACCCACCCGATCCCGGTCGGGACGTTCTGCTCCTCGCACTGGTTCGACTACCACCCCAGCGGCATCGTGGCGGTCGGCTTCTACGGCGGCGGCACCCAGCTCATCGACGTCACCGACCCGACCGCGCCGGTGAGCCACGGCTACGCGTCGTGGGGCGCCTCTGAGGTCTGGGACTCGATGTGGGCGCCGGTCTACAACAGCAAGGGCATCGCGACCGCGAAACGGACCAACATCGTCTACTCGGTCGACCTAGTGCGCGGCCTGGACGTGTACGTCGTCGACGTGCCCGGCGACGGCCTCGGCACGGTCCCGTCGGTGGCGGTCGGCACGAGTCCGGCCGTCGCCTCCGGCGTGGTCGTCGGTGGCAGCGCCGTCGTCGCGCTGCTGCTGCACCGCCGCCGTCGGCGCGCCTGACGGCGGTCGGGCCAGCCGTTCGACCCGCCGGCCCGGCCCGGCGTGACGGGAGCGACCCCAGCGGCTGCCGGTGTCGTAGGGTGAGCGGCGCTGAGCTTCCCCAGTCTTCAGTGTCCATGTCCTGATCCGTCGAGGAGCCCGCGTTGTACCTGAAGAGCCTGACCCTCAAGGGGTTCAAGTCCTTCGCGTCCTCGACGACCTTGCAGCTCGAGCCGGGCATCACCTGCATCGTCGGGCCCAACGGCTCCGGCAAGTCCAACGTCGTCGACGCCCTCGCCTGGGTGATGGGCGAGCAGGGCGCGAAGAGCCTGCGCGGCGGCAAGATGGAGGACGTCATCTTCGCCGGTACGTCCGGCCGCCCGCCCCTCGGTCGCGCCGAGGTGCAGCTGACGATCGACAACTCCGACGGTGCGCTGCCGATCGACTACGCCGAGGTCACGATCAGCCGCACGATGTTCCGCAACGGCGGCTCGGAGTACGCCATCAACTCCCAGTCCTGCCGGCTGCTCGACGTCCAGGAGCTGCTCAGTGACTCCGGCATCGGCCGCGAGATGCACGTCATCGTCGGGCAGGGCCAGCTCGACTCGATCCTGCACGCGACCCCGGAGGACCGACGCGGCTTCATCGAGGAGGCGGCCGGTGTCCTCAAGCACCGCAAGCGCAAGGAGAAGGCGCTCCGCAAGCTCGACGCCACCGACGGCAACCTGACCCGGCTGGCCGACCTGCTCTCCGAGATCCGGCGCCAGCTCAAGCCGCTCGGCCGGCAGGCCGAGGTCGCCCGGCAGGCGCAGACCGTGCAGGCCGACGTGCGCGACGCCCGCGCCCGGCTGCTCGCCGACGACCTCGTCACCGCGCGCACCGCGCTCGAGTCGGAGCTCGCCGACGAGACCGTCCTGCTCGAGCGCCGCCAGGAGGTCGAGGCCGCGACCACGGCCGGTCGCGAGAAGGAGTCCCGCCTCGAGGCCGCGCTGAGGAACGACCTGCCGCGCCTGGCCGCGGCGCAGGAGACGTGGTTCGCGCTGTCCGGGCTCAAGGAGCGGCTGCGCGGTACCGCGTCGCTGGCCGACGAGCGCATCCGCAACGCCGCCGGGGCCGCCGAGGGCGACACGGTCGACTCCGGTCGCGACCCCGACGACCTCGAGGCCCAGGCCGAGCGCGTCCGCCAGCAGGAGGCCGAGATCGCGGCCCAGGTCGAGGAGCAGCGCAGGACCCTCGACGCCACCGTGGTCGCCAAGCGCGCGGCCGAGGAGGCCTCGGCCCAGGAGGAGAAGCGGATCGCCGGACTCCAGCGCGCCGCCGCCGACCGGCGCGAGGGCCTGGCCCGCCTCACCGGACAGGTCAACGCGCTGACGTCGCGCGCCGAGGCCGCCGACGCCGAGATCCAGCGCCTCACCGATGCCCGCGAGGACGCCGCCACCCGCGCCGACCGCGCCCAGCGCGACTTCACCGCCCTCGAGACCCGGGTCGCCGGCCTCGACGCCGGCGAGGAGGGCCTCGACTCCGAGCACGAGGAGGCCGTCGCCGCCCTCGACGAGGTCGAGGAGCAGCTGGCCAGGGCCCGCGACGACGCCCAGCAGGCCGACCGCGAGCGGGCCGGGCTCGTGGCCCGCCGCGATGCCCTGGAGATCGGCCTCAACCGCAAGGACGGCGCGGGCGCGCTGCTCGCGGCCACCGACACGGTCGGCGGGCTGCTCGGGTCGGTCGCCGCCCTCCTCGATGTCGAGCAGGGCTACGAGACCGCCGTCGCCGCCGCACTCGGCACCGCCGCCGATGCCGTGGTCGTCACCGACTCCGGCGCCGCGATCGAGGCGATCCGCCACCTCAAGGACGACGACCTCGGCCGCGCCGGGCTCCTGCTCGGCGGCGCCCCGTCCAGCCCCCGCGACTGGCCGCAGCTGCCGGACGGAGCGACGTACGCCGCCGACGTGGTGTCCGCGCCCGACGACGTACGACCCGCGCTGGAGCGGCTCCTGCACCAGGTTGCCGTCGTCGAGGACCTCCCGGCGGCCCGGCGCCTGGTCGCCGACCTGTCCGACGTCGTCGCGGTGACCCGCGAGGGCGACCTGCTCGGCTCGCACTTCGCGGCCGGCGGCTCCAGCAGCCAGCCCAGCCTCATCGAGATCCAGGCCGCCGTCGACGAGGCGTCGACCCAGCTGACCGAGGCGACCGCGAGGACCGAACGGCTCGGGTTCGAGATCTCCGGGCTGGAGGCGACGCGCCACGACACCCTCAAGCGGGTCGACGTCGCGCTCGCCAAGCTCCACGAGTCCGACGCGACGCTGGCCGCGGTGGCCGAGGAGCTCGGGCAGTACGGCTCGCAGGCCCGCGCCGCCAAGGGTGAGGCCGACCGCCTCGAGCGCGCGATCACCACGGCCCAGGAGGCCCGCGAGGCCGCCCTCGCCGGGCTCGCCGACCTCGAGGCGCGCCTTGCCGCGGCCCAGGACGTCACCGACGAGGAGCCCGACACCTCCGAGCGCGAGCGGCTCGCCGAGGCGGCCCGCGAGGCCCGACAGCACGAGATGGATGCGCGGCTGGCGCTGCGTACGGCCGAGGAGCGGGCCCGCGCCCTGCACGGTCGCGCCGACTCGCTGCTGCGCGCCGCGCAGGCCGAACGCGACTCGCGCGCCCGCGCCGCCGAGCGACGCGAGCGACTGGTCCGCGAGGGCCGGGCGGCACAGGCCGTCTCCGTTGCCGTCCGAGTCGTCCTCCACGAGCTCGAGCGCTCCGTGATGCTCGCGGCCGACGAGCGGGCCGCAGTCGAGGAGTCCCGCCAGGGGAGCGAGCAGGAGCTGATGGCAGTGCGCACGTCGCTGCGCGACCTCGGCCGCGAGCACGACGAGCTGGTCAGCTCGGTGCACCGCGACGAGATGGCCCGCACCCAGCAGAAGATGCGCATCGACCAGCTCCAGGAGCGGGCGCTCGAGGAGCTCGGGCTCGACCCCGACGGGCTCGTCAACGACTACGGCCCGACCACGCTCATCCCGTTCAGCGGCGAGGTGCCCGAGGGCGAGGAGGCCCCCGAGCCCGCGGCGTTCGTGCGCGAGGAGCAGGTCAAGCGCCTCCGCAGCGCCGAGCGGTCCCTCTCGATGCTGGGCCGGGTCAACCCGCTCGCCCTCGAGGAGTTCTCCGCGATGGAGGAGCGGCACAAGTTCCTCACCGAGCAGCTCGAGGACCTCCGCCGCACCCGCAAGGACCTCCTCGACATCGTCCGTGAGGTCGACGCCCGCGTCGAGCAGGTCTTCACCGAGGCGTACGCCGATGTGGAGAAGGCCTTCGACCAGACCTTCGCGCGGCTCTTCCCCGGCGGTGAGGGCCGCCTCGTGCTGACCGATCCGGGAGACATGCTCAACACCGGCATCGAGGTCGAGGCGCGACCGGCCGGCAAGAAGGTCAAGCGACTCTCGCTGCTCTCCGGTGGCGAGCGGTCGCTGGTCGCGGTCTGCTTCCTAGTCGCGCTCTTCAAGGCCCGGCCGTCGCCGTTCTACATCCTCGACGAGGTCGAGGCCGCGCTCGACGACACCAACCTCGGCCGTCTGCTGGAGATCTACGAGGAGTTGCGCGAGAACTCCCAGCTCCTCGTCATCACCCACCAGAAGCGCACGATGGAGGTCGGCGACGCGCTCTACGGCGTCACGATGCGCGGCGACGGCGTCTCGGCCGTGATCAGCCAGCGCCTCCGCGACGCGGAGTCCGCGTAGTGCCGCAGGACGTCCCCACGAAGGCCGACTACATCGCGTGGCGCACCGCCACCACGCGCTGGCGCGACGACGACGCCTACGGCCACCTCAACAACGCGACCTACTACGAGCTGTTCGACACCGCGGTCAACGCCTACCTCTACGACGCGACCGGCGTCGACGTACGCGCGCTGCCGCAGATCGGGGTCGTCGCCGAGACCGGGTGCCGCTACTTCCGCGAGATCGGCTTCCCGGAGCCGATCGAGATGGGACTCGTCGTCGACAAGGTCGGCACGAGCTCGATCGTCTACCGCATCGGCCTGTTCCAGGGCGCGTCCGAGGACGCGGCGGCCGAGGGGCGCTTCGTCCACGTCTACGTCGACAACACCCACGGCGCGGGCTCGAGGCCCGTCACGCCGATCCCCGACGTGGTCCGGCAGGCCGTCGTACGCCTCGTCCCGCCCCAGGGGTGAGGCTCGCTACACCGACGCGCCGTACGCCCGTGGCGATGCGTTCGCGGCGCCGCCGGTGTGCCATGTTGGAGGGACACCGAACGGCTACTCGGGAGGAAACCCCCACATGCTCGCGATCATCCTGATGATGACCCTCGGCGTGCTCGTCGCCTGCGTCGTGGCGGTCTACGTCGCCTATCCGCACCGCGGCGAGGAGATGCCCGTCGTGCCGCAGCTCGGCGACGCGATGCGCAAGGGCGTCGACTCGCTCCCCACGCTCGAGGACTCCGAGTCCCGCGTCTGACCTGACGCGCTGATCTGCCCGGCGTGGCAGCCCCACGAGGGGCCGCGGCGGGTTAACGTGCTGGACGTGACCGGCACAACAGTGGAGCTCCAGAGGGCCTACTGCGCGGCCTGCGGCTCGATGGTGTCCCGCGCCTTCCGCAGCGGCCCGGACGGCCGGCCCGAGGCGACCTGCCCCAGGTGCGGCAGCCTCGAGCGGCACCGCTTCCTCTCGCTGCTGCTCGGCACCCTTGCGCCGCAGCTGCGCGACCTCGACACCGTCGTGGAGATCGCTCCGTCGCGGCAGTCCACGGCCCTGCTCGACCGACTCGGCGCGCGTCGCCGCATCGGCCTTGACCTCGGCTGCGACGGTCGCGACGTCGACGCCCTCGCCTGCCTCACCCGGCTGCCGCTGCGGGACGGCTCGGTCGACCTCCTCGTCTGCTACCACGTCCTCGAGCACGTGCTCGACGACGGCGCCGCGATGCGGGAGATCGCGCGGGTGCTCAGCCCGCGCGGCATCGCCCTCGTCGAGGTGCCCATCAGGATGGGCGTGGCGACCGAGGAGGACCTCGAGTGCCCGCCGGAGGACCGGGTCCGCCGCTTCGGCCAGGCCGACCACGTCCGGTGGTACGGCGACGACTTCGACTCCCGTCTCTCCGCGGCCGGCCTGGCCTCGGTGCGCGTCACGCCTCCTGCGCTGGTGGGTGAGGCGGCGGTCGACTGGTTCCGGCTGATGGCCCACGAGGTGGTGTGGGTGGCCCACGGTGGCCAGGCGATGGCCTCGCCGATGCTCGCCGGCGCCGCCGGCTCGGGGCTCACGGCCGCCTTCGATGCCGTGCTGGCCGACTTGGCGCGCACCCGGACGATGCTGGGCCGGGCCCGCGCCCGGAGCGACCGGCTCGTCGCGCAGCGTGACGCACTGCGGGCGCGCCTGGCCGCCGTACACCCCGCCCAGGGGTCGGCGGTGCTCACCCGCCTGCGTCGCGCCGCGCACCTCTGATTGGATTGAGCCATGGGTGACTGGCTCTATCTGATCATCGGCATCGCTGTCGTCGGCGTCCTCACGCTCGTCGGACTGCTGACCTCCGGGCGACGCCGCAAGGCCGCCCCTCCCGCCGGAGGCACGGACGTCATCGTCCCGCCGCCGACCGAGACGGACACTGCCACGGACGCGCCGCCGGAGCCGGCCGTCGCGACGGCGCCGGCGGTCGAGACGCCGGAGGGTACGGCGTCGCGGCTGGTGCGGCTGCGCCAGCGGCTCTCGCGCTCGCAGGGCGGCCTCGGCCAGGGCCTGCTCGCGCTGCTGAGCCGCGACAAGCTCGACGAGGACACCTGGGAGGCGATCGAGGACACCCTCCTCACCGCCGACGTGGGCGTCGCCCCGACCCAGGCGCTCGTCGACCGGCTGCGTACGCGCCTCCGGGTCGAGGGCGGCCAGGCGCCCGACCCGCGCACGGTGCTGCGCGAGGAGCTGATCGAGCTCGTCGGCACCGACATGGACCGCCGCGTGCAGGTCACCGGCGCGGACGGCAAGCCGGGCGTGGTCCTTGTCGTCGGCGTCAATGGCGCCGGCAAGACCACGACCGTCGGCAAGATCGCGCGCATCCTGGTCGCCGAGGACCTCTCGGTCACCCTCGGTGCGGCCGACACGTTCCGCGCCGCCGCCGTCGACCAGCTCGCCACGTGGGGCGAGCGCGTCGGCGTCGAGGTCATCCGCGGACCCGAGGGTGGCGACCCCGCCAGCGTGGCGTTCGAGGCGGTCAAGCGCGGCATCGACGACGGGATCGACACCGTCCTCATCGACACCGCGGGCCGCCTGCAGAACAAGGCCGGCCTGATGGACGAGCTCGGCAAGATCAAGCGGGTCATCGAGAAGCAGGCCCCGGTCACCGAGGTGCTCCTCGTCCTCGACGCGACCACCGGCCAGAACGGCCTCGTCCAGGCCCGCGTCTTCAGCGAGATCGTCGACGTCACCGGGATCGTCCTCACCAAGCTCGACGGCTCCGCCAAGGGCGGCATCGTCGTCCAGGTGCAGCGCGAGCTCGGCGTACCCGTCAAGCTCGTCGGCCTCGGCGAGGGCCCCGACGACATGGCGCCCTTCGACGCCGCCGCCTTCGTCGACGCCCTCCTCGGCTGACACACGCCGACCGGGCACTTCGTGCCCGTCTGGGGTGCCGACCGGGCACTTCGTGCCCGTGTGGGTTCGCGCGGACGGGCACGAAGTGCCCGGTCACCTTGCGGGACGGGCACGAAGTGCCCGGTCAGCGGCGGGCGAGGAGGCGGCGTACGGCGTCGTCGACGAGCGTCTCGGCGCGCTTGTCGAAGCTGTGCTCGGCGATGATCCGGGTCGCGATCTCGCGGCGGGCGGCGTTGTCGGGGAAGGAGTCGTACGGCGCCTGCACCAGACGGGCGAGCTCGTGCTCGTTGTCGAAGGGCAGCACGAGGCCGGAGAAGGTCTCCTCGAGGCCGTCGATGCGGTCGCTGAGGATGCGCGCCCCGCAGGCGGCCGCGTCGAAGAGCCGGTTGGAGGCGAAGCTGTCGCGCCGCATGTCGAGGTGGTGGTCGTTGAGCACGATGCCGGCGGAGGCGTAGAGGACGCCGACCTCGCGGTTGTCGACGCCGCTGGAGGCGATCTGCTCGCGCTCGACGAACTCGGTCCAGTCGTTGCCGTGGAGCGTGAGGTCGGCGCCGATGGCGAGCGCGCTGCGGACCGCGTAGCGGTAGACGCCGCGGGAGTTGCCGACGAAGAGCAGGTCCGGGCCGGTGTCGGGTTCGGCCCGGTCGGGGTGGAACCACCGGGTGTCGGTGCACTGCAGCAGCGGCTCGATGAGGGTGCCCCACTCGCGGGTCATCCGCTCCGCCCAGCTCGTGCTGGCGGCGTACACGTGGTCGAACCCGGCGACCTCCTCGGGCGAGATCATGTCGGGGTGGCTGATGATCCACTCGACGTTGAGCAGGCCGGGTCGCGGCGCCACGCGGTCGAGCCCGCGCAGGACGAGGAGCACGTCGTCGTGGTCGCGTGAGTCGCGCTCGCGCGCGTCGCGGCGGTCGATGGCGACGTGCTGCCCGCGGCTCTCGAGCGCGTCGGAGAGCGACCGGGCGAAGTAGGTGTCGCCCCACCGGTCGCCGCGCTGCGCGGCGGGCGCGGCGATGTCGATCGCCCACCGGAGCCGCGGCGGCGACTCGTGGATCCCCTGCACCGGCCGCACGACGAGCTCGGGCACGAGCGCCGACGAGGCAGCGGGGTCCTCGGGGTCGACGGAGATCCGGCGGTTGCGCTCGTCGGTGACCTCCAGCCCCGCTCGACGCAGCAGGTCGGGAGCGAGGTCCTCCGTCGAGGGCATCGGGGTGCGGCTGAGGGACGACATCGCCCCGATCAGCTCGTCGACGTCCGCATAGGGAGTACGCGAGGTGATCACCGTGTCGGGCACGACGACGCTGTCGCCCAGGCCCGCCTGCCGGGCGCGCAGCCCGAGGTCGGCCTCGGCGAGCACCGAGCGGAACCGCGCGTCGAGCCCCCGGAGGGCCACCGCGTCCTCGGTGCGCAGCGCGACGAGCGGCGCGGCCGGTGCGGCAACGGTGCTCTGGCCGATGCGGACGGCGTCGCTGGTCGGCAGGCCGGCGAGGAAGAGCCCGGGGTGCGGGTTCACGCCGTTGAAGCGGGCGCCCGCGCTCAGGACGACGCCGTCGAGGTCGACGACCAGTGGCTGGGCCACGGCGACGCCCGCACCGCGTACGACCTCCGCCAGGCGGGCGGCGATCGGCTGGCGCGGCGGCATCGCCTCGGGACGGACGAGCAGCACCGTGCTCCCGGCTGCCTCGGAGATCCCGATGTTGGTGGCGGCCGACATCGTGACCGACGCGGGCACCGACACGAAGCGGGCGCCGGAGATGATCGCCGCGATCGACGCCGCCAGCACGTGGTGCGCCCGCCGCAGGCGTACGCCGACGAGGATCAGCTCGGAGCCCTCGCGGGGCACGGAGCCGAGCCACTCGACGGTGCGGCGGGGCTCGGGACCCAGCGGCATCACGTGGGTGACCAGGTCCTCGGAGGTGTCGCGCGGGGCGTCCCAGTCGACGAGCTGGCGCTCGAGGACGACGGAGTCCCAGTCGTCGCCGAGGTCGTGGGGGCCCGGGTCCGGCCGCTTGAGGACGGGTACGTCGACGGGGAGCGGGTCGTGGTCGCGCGAGAGCCGGAGCATGAGGTCGCGCTCGACCGAGCCGCCGAGGCCCTCGTCGAAGCCGCCGATGTCCTTGATCGCTGCGCGCCGCAGGAGCGCGGTCGCCAGGTCGACGGGCCGACCGCCGAGCAGCTCGGCCCGGTCGCGACCGACCGCGCCGGCGCCGGCCAGCACGGCGGACGCGCCGGAGTGGTGCGCGTGCGCGACGAGCGAGCCCAGCATGTCGGGCAGCCACTGGCGGCCGAGGGGGAGGAACGCGACGTGCTCGGCGGTGCCGTGCTCGAGCGCGACGTTGAGCGCACGGGCGTGACTGCAGCGCGACTCGCGCACCACGGTGATGCGGTCGTCGAAGGCCGCCATGCCCTGCAGCACAGCGGCCGTGTCGTCGAGGGAGCCGCGGTCGACGGCCACGAGGTGCCAGTCGGCGAAGGACTGCGCCTGCAGGGAGCCGACGGTCTCGCGGACGAGCGCACCGGCGTCCTGGGTGGCCATCACGACCGTGACGGCGGGTGACGTGCTCAGCCGGGCCGGGAGCGCGGGCGTCGGCCCGACCAGCTCCGGTCGCTCCAGCACGACCTCTCGACGCCAGGTGGTGGCCGCCTCGATCGCGGCCGCGCGGTAGGTGCCCCAGGACACCTTCCTGGGCAGGATCCGCGTGGGCAGGGCCGTGCCGGGCCCGGACACGGACAGCCAGTAGGACAGGGCGCCGTACGGGTGGTGCCGCGCCTCGGGGTGGGCCGCGAAGATGATCCGCGGGTCGACGAGCGGGTGGGGCGCGATCCGGTTGCGTCGCCGTCGCTCCGAGACGTACCAGAGGACGGGGTGCTGGCCGAGCCGCTGCCACGAGCGCCGGCGCCCGATCCACTGGGCCTCGAAGAGCGGGTGCGGCGAGACGTCGCCGGCGAGGAACGCCGCGCGCGCCGCCTCGTGCACCGAGTCGAAGTGCGTGCCGAGCTGTGCTCCGACGTAGTCGGTGTCGATCAGGCCGGAGTCGACCAGGACGGTCTCGGCGTCGTCGAGCCTCACCTGGGTCGGCCGGCGACGCTCACCGCGCATCGGAGTACCTCACGCGCGGGAAGAGGGGCTCGAGCGCGAGCGGGGTCGGGAGCAGTCGCTCGGTGTCGCGGAGCGGGTAGTACTGCGCGGTCTCCTCGAGGAACTCGCGGACACCGTCGAAGCGCTGCGGGAACCGGCGCTCGCACAGCTCGAGCAGGCGCTTGGCATCGAGGTTGTAGGGGTCGTAGCGCAGGGTGTCGATCTTGACGTAGGGCAGGCGCGCGTTGTCGAGCACGCGGTCGGCCAGGCTCCGGGCGGGGTTCCACGGCTCGTTGGCGCGCTCGCGCCACTCGCGGACCTCGGCGCGGTTGCGCGGGAAGTGGGAGCGGTGGGCCGCCCACCAGCGCATCCGCTCGCGCGCGATCCTCTGGTCCTCCGCGGTCTCCACGAAGTAGGTGTCGGAGGTGAAGCCCGCCTCGTAGAGCCGGCGCGACATCCCGACCTCGTAGCGCCGGATGACCTGGCGGCGCTTGGAGATCGGCTCCATCTCCTCCCAGAACGTCGTGAAGGCGCGCGAGGCGACCACCCACGGGCGGAAGGCGATGAAGAACGACTGGATGTGCGGGGCGACGCGCTCGGCGCCGGTGAGCCCCCAGAAGTCGCACGGGCGGGACGCCATCTCCGCGAAGACGGGCTCGTAGGAGTCGAGGGCGAAGACGTAGGTGTCGTTGCAGACCACCACCTCGTCGTACGCCGTCAGGTCGCCGGCCGCATCGAGGCCGACCTTGTAGCTGAAGAAGTCGTAGCCGTAGTTGGCGCGCTCCACGAGGACGGCCCGCTCGGACAGCCAGGCGCGCGCCGAGTCCTGCAGCTGGGCCGTGGTGCAGACGAGCAGCGTGTCGACCGACGCAGCCAGCGCCTCGACCTGGCCGCGCACGTGCGGTCGCAGCTCTCCGGCGACATCGAAGTGCGCCATCACGGCCAGTCTGGACACGGCCGAACCCTAACAAGGAGGGCTCCCGCGCAGCCCAGTTCACACTCCCGTAACACGGGGCCTTGATCCGTTGCCTGCTCGCAACATCCGTCGCGCGCCGGTGAAACGTCCTGCCCACAGGCTTCGGGTCATCACGCGAGGCCCCGCCATGCCACCGTCGTCATGCCCCCGGCGGCCCGCACCCCTGCTCGATCATGCTCGATCCTGCGAGATCCCTGGAGGTTCTGTGGACGGCTACTACGCGTTCATGCTGATCGCGACCGCTTTCGTCCTGATGATGACGGTGCCTGCCCTGGCGCTGTTCTACGGCGGAATGTCGCGATCCAAGTCCGTGCTCAACATGATGATGATGTCGTACGTCGCGGCCGCCATCGTCGGCATTCTCTACGTCGCTGTCGGCTGGTCGATGGGCTTCGGCGGTGACGGCACGCTCTTCGCCAACCCGTTCGAGCTGCTCTGGCTCGACGGTGTCGCAACCGCTGACTACATCTTCGTGATGTTCCAGATGACCTTCGCGATCATCACCGCCGCCCTCATCAGCGGCGCGGTCGCCGACCGGCTGAAGTTTTCGGCCTGGGTGGTCTTCGTGCCGCTCTGGGCAGTCATCGTCTACTTCCCGATGGCCCACATGGTCTTCAGCTGCACCGAGGACTCGCTCATCTGCGGCCGCATCGGCGCGCAGGACTACGCCGGTGGCACCGCGGTGCACATCAACGCCGGTGTCGCGGCGCTCGTGCTGGTCGTGCTGCTCGGTAAGCGCATCGGCTGGCCCCGCGAGCAGATGCGCCCGCACAACCTGACCCTCACCATGCTCGGCGCCGGTCTGCTCTGGATGGGCTGGTACGGCTTCAACGTCGGCTCGATCGTGATCGTCGACCAGGACGTCCCCTCCGAGATGGGTCGCACCTTCGCCACCACCACGCTCGCCACGATGGCCGCGATCCTCGGCTGGCTGGCAGTCGAGCGCCTGATCCACAAGAAGGCCACCTCGCTCGGTGCCGCCTCCGGCATCGTCGCGGGACTCGTAGCGATCACCCCCGCCACGGGTGCGGTCAACCTGTCCGGTGCGGTCGCGATCGGCGCCATCGCCGGTGCTGTCTGCGCCTGGGCCGTCGGCCTGAAGTACAAGCTCGGCTACGACGACTCGCTCGACGTGGTCGGCGTGCACCTGGTCGGTGGCATCATCGGCACCGTGCTGATCGGCGTGTTCTCCACGGCCGAGGGCGCCGGCGGGATCGACGGACTGATCTACGGCGGCGGCTTCGGCTCGCTCGGCGACCAGATCCTCGGTGTGATCGTGGCGATCCTCTACTCGGGTGTGCTGACCCTGGTCATCGGTCTGGCCATCAAGTACACGATCGGCCTGCGACTCGACGAGGAGGACGAGGTCAACGGGATCGACCTCGCCGCCCACGGCGAGTCGGCGTACGACCTCCACAGCGGCACCAGCGGCGGCTCGTCCAGCGTCCTGGCCACCGCACCTGTCGCCAAGTCCACGTCCAGCTCGGAAGGAGCCAACGCATGAAGCTCGTGACCGCGGTCATCAAGCCGCACAAGTGGGAGGACGTCCGCGAGGCGCTCGAGACCTTCGGGGTCGCCGGCATGACGGTCTCCGAGGTCAGCGGCTACGGCCGCCAGAAGGGCCACACCGAGGTCTACCGCGGCGCGGAGTACGACATCGCGCTCGTGCCCAAGATCCGCATCGAGATCGTCGTCGACGACGCCGACTCCGAGGATGTGGTCGGGATCATCGTGAAGACCGCGCAGACCGGTCGCATCGGCGACGGAAAGGTCTGGGTCAGCCCCGTCGACACCGTCGTCCGGGTCCGCACCGGCGAGCAGGACGCGTCCGCGCTCTGATGGCACGCCTCGGGGCTGCTACGTGACATCTGAACAGCGCCGGACCAGGGCCACCTCGGCCGACGAGCTCTGCCGACAGGCGTACGCCGCCTGTGCAGGGCCCGCCACCGGGGTGGCCCTGGTCGCGGTCGGGGGATACGGGCGCGGCGAGCTCGCGCCCCACTCGGACCTCGACGTGGTCCTGGTCCACGACGACGGGGTCGACCTCGGTGACCTCGGCAGCACGCTGTGGTACCCGCTGTGGGACTCCGGTCGGCGCCTCGACCACGCCGTCCGCTCCATGGGCGAGATGGTCGACGCGGCCAAGGACCTGCGCGTCGCGCTCGGCCTCCTGGACGTCCGCCACCTCGCGGGCGACCCCGGACTGACCCTGCGCCTGCGCACCACGATGCTGGCCGACTGGCGCCGGCAGGCCCGGACCCGGCTGCCGGAGCTCAAGGCGCTCACCCGCAAGCGGCACGAGGTGACCGGCGAGCTCGCCCACGCCTCCGTGCCGGACGTCAAGGAGGCCGAGGGCGGCCTGCGCGACGCGGGCGTGCTCAAGGTGATCGAGGCGAGCTGGCTGGTCGACGCCTCGACGCCCGCGCTGGAGGCCGCCCGTCTGATGCTGCTCGACGTCCGCGACGAGGTGCACGAGCTGGCTGGACGCCCGAGCGACCGGATCGCGCCCGAGATGTGGGGGCCGCTGGCCGAGCGCCTCGACCTCCCCGACGCCGAGGCGGCGCAGCGCCACGTGCGCTCGCTCGGCCGACGGATCGCTCACCTCTCGCGCCTCGCGTGGCGGCGTACGGACTCGGTGACCACGCGCTCGACCGGGGAGAAGGGGCGCCGTACGCCCGCCCTCGAGCGCGTCGCGCCCGGCATCGCGCTCTCCCGCGGCGAGATCGTGCTGGACGCCGGCACCAAGCCGGGCGACGACCCCTCCCTGCTCCTTCGCGCCGCAGCGGAGGCGGCCGAGCGCGACGCGGTCCTCGCCCCGACCACCGCCGCCCGCCTCGTCCGCGAGGGCGCACCGCTCCCCACGCCGTGGCCGGCGGCCGCGCGCGACGGGCTCGTCCGGCTCCTCGCCAGCGGGCCCGGGCTGCTGCCCGTCTGGGAGACCCTCGACGAGATCGACGGGATCGAGACGTTCCTGCCGGAGTGGGAGCAGATCCGGCTCCTGCCGCACGCGTCGGCGATCCACCGCTTCACCGTCGACCGGCACCTCATCGAGACCTGCGCCGAGGCCGGTGGCCTGATCCGGCACGTCCGGCGCCCCGACCTCCTGCTGGTCGCCGCGCTGCTGCATGACATCGGCAAGTCGTCGGCGCACGACCACTCGGTCGCCGGCGAACCCGTGGCCCGCGCGATCGTGGCGCGGATGGGCTTCACGGAGCTCGACGCCGACGTCGTGGCCTCGCTGGTGCGCTGGCACCTGCTGCTCGCCGACCTGGCCACCACCCGCGACCCCGACGACCCGGCCACGACCGCCGAGCTGCTCACCCACGTGCCCGACGCGGCGAGCCTCGAGCTGCTCCGCTCGCTCACCGAGGCCGACGCCCGGGCCACGTCGACCGCCGCCTGGACGAGCTGGCGGGCCTCCCTCGTCGACCGGCTGGTGCTGCGCGCTGGCACCGCGCTGGGCGCCGAGGCGAGCCCGGTGCCCCCGGTCGAGGCGGTCCCCGTCCCCGACGTCGTACGCCGTGAGCCGGGTGCGGTGTCGGTGACGGTCGAGGCCCACGACGTGGGCGCCACGGTCACGGTGATCGCGGCCGACCGGGTCGGCCTGCTGGCCGACGTCGCCGGCGGCCTCGCCGCGCTGCGGGTGCCGGTCAAGGCGGCCCGCGCGTGGGCCCAGGTCGACGGCGAGGGGGAGTGGGGCGTGAGCTCGTGGGAGGTCCCGGACGCCTACCTCGACGCCACGGTGGTGCGCGAGCGCATCCGGCGGGTCGTCGACGGCACCCAGCGGCTGCCCGACCTGCCCGAACGCCCCGACGGCGAGCTCCCGCCGATCGTCGAGGTGCGCCCCGACGCCTCCCGCACCTCGCTCGTGCTGGAGATCCGTACGTCGGACCGGCCGGGGGTCGTGCACCGCGTCCTCACCACGCTCGCCGGCCTCGGGCTCACCGTCGCCTCCGCGCACGTGTCCACGCTCGGCCCGCAGGCGGTCGACGTGTTCTACGTCCAGGAGGACGGCGGCGTACGCCCGACCGAGCTGCGGGCCGCGGCGGCCGCCCACGCCGTACGCACCGCGCTCGGCGGCTGAGGGCTCACGGCCGACGCCCCGTCCACGCGGCGACTCGAGCGGACCCATGTCCGCTCGACGCACGCCATGGCGTGCGTCCAGCGTCCAGATCGAGCACCTGGTCCGGTCGCCGGAGCCGTGCACCGAATCGCTCAAACCGTGCCCCGGCCGGATACGCTGGCCGTCGCTTCACCCCTGACTTCAGCCATCGATGCGAGGGACTGACCCACACCGTGTTCGCCACACTCTCCGACCGCCTTGCCGACACCTTCAAGAACCTGAGGGGCAAGGGCCGGCTCTCCGAGGCCGACATCGACGCCACCGCGCGTGAGATCCGGATCGCGCTGCTCGAGGCCGATGTCGCGCTGCCCGTCGTCAAGGAGTTCGTGGGAGCGGTCAAGGAGCGGGCCCGCTCCGAGGAGGTCAGCGGCGCGCTGAACCCCGCGCAGCAGATCATCAAGATCGTCCACGAGGAGCTCGTGACGATCCTGGGTGGCGAGACCAGGCGGCTGCGGTACGCCAAGTCGGGGCCGACCGTCATCATGCTTGCCGGCCTCCAGGGTGCCGGCAAGACGACCCTGGCCGCCAAGCTCGCGCTCTGGCTCAAGGAGCAGGACAAGACCCCGATGCTCGTCGCGGCCGACCTCCAGCGGCCCAACGCGGTGCAGCAGCTGCAGGTCAACGGTGAGCGCGTCGGCGTGCCCGTCTTCGCCCCCGAACCCGGCAACGCCCAAGGAATCGAGCACGGTGGCGACCCGGTCGATGTGGCGCGGAGATCGATCGAGGAGGCCAGGCGCAAGCTCCACGACGTCGTCATCATCGACACGGCCGGTCGCCTCGGCGTCGACGAGACCCTGATGCAGCAGGCCGCCGACATCCGCGACGCCGTGCAGCCCGACGAGGTGCTCTTCGTCGTCGACGCGATGATCGGCCAGGACGCGGTCACGACCGCGCGGGCCTTCCTCGACGGCGTCGGCTACGACGGCGTGGTGCTCACCAAGCTCGACGGTGACGCCCGCGGTGGTGCCGCCCTCTCGATCCGCTCGCTCACCGGCAAGCCGGTCATGTTCGCCTCCAGCGGCGAGAAGATGACCGACTTCGACCTCTTCCACCCCGACCGGATGGCCTCGCGCATCCTCGACATGGGCGACATGCTCACCCTGATCGAGCAGGCCGAGAAGGCCTTCGACTCCGAGCAGTCGCTGAAGGCCGCGGAGAAGCTCGCCACCAAGGGCGGCTTCACCCTGGAGGACTTCCTCCAGCAGATGATGCAGATCCGCAAGCTCGGCTCGATGACCAAAATCATGGGGATGCTGCCCGGCATGGGTCAGTTCCGCGACCAACTCGAGAACTTCGACGAGCGCGAGATCGACCGCATCCAGGCGATCATCCAGTCGATGACGCCCGCCGAGCGCGACAACCCGAAGATCATCGACGGCTCGCGCCGCGCCCGCATCGCGAAGGGCTCCGGTCGCCAGGTCTCCGACGTCAACCAGCTCGTCGACCGCTTCTTCGAGGCGCGCAAGATGATGGAGCAGATGGCGCGCGGCGGCGGCGTACCCGGGATGCCGGGGATGCCCGGCCTGCCGGGCGCCGGCGGCAAGCGTGCCGGGGCCAAGCAGCAGGCGAAGAAGGGCAAGTCCAAGCGTGGCTCCGGCAACCCCGCCAAGGCCGCCCAGCAGAAGGCGGCGGCCGAGCAGGCCGCGGCGGCCGAGAAGGCCGGCAACCCGTTCGGAAACCCCGACGGCGCCGAGGTCGACTACGAGAAGGCCGCCGAGCAGCTCAACCTCCCCAAGGACTTCTCGCAGTTTCTGAAATGATGCGCGGCGGTCTGGCTGTCAAGGACGCCCTGCTGGTTGAGTGCCCGGCATGACCGAGCCCTACGACCTGCTGCTCGAGAAGTACGCCGCCCTCGTCGTGCGCGTGGGCGTCAACGTCCAGCCCGGCCAGGAAGTCGTCATCAACGCCCTGCCGGAGCAGGCGGACGCGGCGCGCGCCGTCGCAGCGGAGGCCTACCGGGTCGGGGCGTCGCGGGTGAGCATCACCTACGACGACCCGTTCCTGCAGCGGGCCGCGGTCGAGCACGCGCCCGACGACCTGCTCGGGAAGACCCCGGAGCACACGCTGGCCCAGGTGCGCGCCTGGGACGAGAGCAGGCCGGCGCTCGTCAGCCTCTCCGGCAACCCGTTCCCGACGCTCATGGAGGGACTCGACCCGACGCGCCTGGCCAGGTCGGCGCCGATCGACCTCATCCAGCAGGTCATGGGCCTCATCACCACCAACAAGCTCGCGTGGACGGTCGTCGGCGCGCCGACGAAGGGCTGGGCCGAGAGCATCGGGGTCGCGGACGTCACCCGGCTCTGGGACGCCGTCGCCGTCTCGATGCGGCTCGACCAGGCCGACCCGGTCGCCGCGTGGCGCGCCCACGTCGACAAGCTCAAGGCGCGGGCGGCGATCCTGAACGGGCACGCCTTCGACCGCGTGCGCTACCGCGGCCCCGGCACCGACCTGACCCTCGGGCTCTCGCCCCGCTCGCGCTGGATCGGCGGCTCCGTCACCAATGACGACGGCATCGAGTTCGTCCCCAACATGCCGACCGAGGAGGTCTTCGTCTCGCCGGACTGGCGCCGCGCCGACGGCTTCGTACGGACGTCCGCACCGTTCTTCCTCTCCACGATGGGCACCCTCGTCGAGGACCTGGCGCTCGAGATCAAGGACGGCACCATCACCGGCGCCACGGCATCGCGCGGCGAGGAGGCCGTACAGGCGCAGTTCGAGCTGATCCCGCGCTCGCGGCACCTCGGTGAGGTCGCCATCGTGGACTCCGACTCGGCGGTCGCGAAGACGGGCCTGGTCTACAAGGACATGCTCTACGACGAGAACGTCGGCTCCCACGTGGCGTGGGGCATGGGCTACACCAGCGGCATGGACGGCTCCCTCGAGCTCAGCGCTGAGCAGCGCGTGGCCGAAGGACTGAACCAGTCCGACACCCACGTCGACATCGTGATCGGCAGCCCCGAGGTGCAGATCGACGGCATCCACGCCGACGGCTCGGTGGTCGCGGTGACCCGCGGCGACGAGTTCGTCCTGAAGGACTGACCGCCCGGTGGGCACGGTCCTCGTCGTCGACGGCGCCAACGTCGTCGGCTCCGTGCCCGACGGCTGGTGGAAGGACCGCCCGGGTGCGGCCCGCCGGCTCCACGAGCGGCTGCTCGTCGGCGACACGTCGTACGACGAGATCGTGCTGGTGCTGGAGGGCCAGGCCAAGGGCGGCGTACGCGCCGGGCGCGACGGGCACGTCACGACGGTGCACGCGTCGAAGGACGGCGACTCCGAGATCCGCGAGCAGGCCTCACGGGCGGTCGGGGCGGGAAGCGCGGTGACGGTGGTGACGGCCGACCGGATGCTCGCGGCCCAGGTCTCACCGGCGCGGGTGCTGAGCCCGTCGTGGTTGCTCGACCGGCTGTAACGTCCCGGCCATGCCCTCCGTGCCTGCGCAGCGCTTTCGTGGCCCGATCCTGCCCGACGGCGAGGCCCGCGACCTCTACGTCGTCGACGGCCGCATCACCTACGAGCCCCAGGCCGGAGCCGACACCGTCGCCGAGGGCTGGATCGTCCCCGGACTGGTCGATGCCCACTGCCACCTGGGCCTCGACGACTTCGGCGCCACCGACGACGCCGACACCGAGCAGCAGGCGATCGCCGACCGTGACGGAGGCGCGCTGCTGATCCGCGACGCCGGGTCGGCCGCCGACACCCGCTGGATCCACGACCGCGACGACCTGCCGCGGCTGGTCCGCTGCGGGCGCCACATCGCGGCCACCAAGCGCTACATCCGCGGCTACGCCCACGAGGTCGAGCCCGCCGACCTGGCGACGTACGCCGCCCAGGAGGCACGCAACGGCGACGGCTGGATCAAGCTGGTCGGCGACTGGATCTCGCGCGACGAGGGCGACCTGGCGCCGTCCTTCCCCGTCGAGGCGTTCGCCGACGCGATCGCCGCCGCGCACGCCAACGGCGCCAAGGTCACCGCACACTGCTTCGGCCACGGCGTGCTGCCCGGGCTGATCGAGGCCGGCATCGACTGCATCGAGCACGGCACCGGGCTCACCGAGGACCTCATCGACGCGATGGTCGCGCATGGCACCCGCCTCGTTCCCACGGTCATGCAGCTCGACAAGTTCCCCGAGCACGCGGCCGCGGGCGGCGCGAAGTTTCCGGACTACGCCTCGACGATGACCGACCTCTACGCCCGGATGCCGGCCACGATCATGGCGGCGTACGACGCCGGCGTGCCGATCTACGCCGGCTCGGACGGCGGCGGGATCAGCCGCCACGGCAACATCGCCGGCGAGATCGAGGCCTTGGTGCGGATCGGCATGCCGGCCCACGACGCCCTCGGGGCCGCGAGCTGGCGGGCGCGTGAGTGGCTCGGCGTCGACGGCCTCGACGAGGGCGCCTCGGCCGACTTCGTCGTCTACGACCGCAACCCGGTCGATGACCTGTCCGTCCTCCGTACGCCGACGGCGATCGTGCTGCGCGGAGTGGCGCGGGGCGTCAGTCGAGGTCGATGACCTCGACGTCCGGGCCGGGCTCGTAGACCACCAGGGCGCAGTTGCTCTTCACCAGCTCATCGCCCACCTGGTCGCCGGTGCGGCGGTCGACGACGCGCCGCCAGATCTGGTTGCGCCGGTAGACCTGGCCCTCGCGCCGCAGGAACTGCTCGCCCCGCGCCTCGACCCGCCACGAGTGCTCGGGGCGTACGTCGGTGCGCATCTGGCCGTGCAGGTAACGCTCGCCCAGCCAGGTGCGGAGCTGGAAGGGGTGGTCGGTGTCGTTGCGCACCACGAGGTCGACGTAGTTGTAGACGATGGAGCAGCCCACGCCCCACGGCAGCACGCGGCCCGTGTCGGGGAACGGGTCGAACGAGTGCTCCGAGCGCTCGACGACCGTCAGCGGGGAGTGGAGCACCATCCAGTGGACGAGGTTGGCGAGCTGGCAGATGCCGCCACCGACGCCGGCCTCGGCCTCGCCGTTGGAGAGCTTCATCCCGTCGACGTAGCCCTTGCGCCGGGTGCAGTTGCCGACGACGCGGTTGAAGGAGAACGTCTCGCCGGGAGCGATCACCAGGCCGTCCATCCGCGAGGCCGCGAGCCGGAGGTTCGTCACCTTGTTGTGCTGGAGGTGCATCTGGTCGGGGTCGAGCTCGCGCAGCAGCAGCGAGCCGTGCTGCTTGAGCCGGACGGGGAGGTCGCGGTCCTCGTGCCGCTTCGCCCACGCGACCCGGCCGGACCACGCGTCCCGCACCCACTGCGTACGCCGTCTCGCGCGGTGCGCAGCCATCGCGGCGGGCAGCAGCCACGGGTGGCGCTGCGTCAGCCGCGGGGGAGCGGTGAGCCGGGCGGGCAGCTCGAGCGGCTCCAGCCCGTGGACGGTCGTCATGACTGGGAGACGTTGCCGGGGGCGTTCTGGTTGCGCGAAACCGATTTGTGGTGCGACCCGCGGCGCGATGGGATGGGCTCATGAGCACCGCCGTGGACCGCTACCCCCCGTTCGGCCTGCACGTGGTCGCGGGACCGCTCGAGCTGCGTGGCCTCACCGACGACCTGCTCGTGGAGCTGTGCGACGTGGCCGAGGCGGGCATCCACGACCCCGGCACGATGCCCTTCTACTTCCCGTGGTCGACCGCGCCCGTCGGCGAGCTCGGCCGCAACACCGCGGCCTACCACTGGGGCAAGCGCTCGACCTTCTCGCCCGACGACTTCTGCCTCGACCTCGCGGTGCTGCTCGACGGCAGGGTGATCGGTGCCCAGGGCGTCGCTGCCAAGAACTTCCCGGTGACGCGGACGGGGGAGACCGGGTCGTGGCTGGGCCGTGAGTTCCAGGGCCGGGGCCTCGGCACCGAGATGCGCAGGGCGTTCTGCGAGCTGCTCTTCGACCACCTCGGCTTCGAGGAGATCACCTCGGCGGCGTTCCTCGACAACCCCGCCTCGCTCGGCGTCTCCCGCAAGGTCGGTTACCGGCCGACCGCGGTCAACCGGATCAAGCGCCAGGACCGGCTGGCGCTCCAGCAGGGCCTGGTCCTCGCCCCCGAGGACCTCGTCCGCGGCGACGTGCCGATCGACGTGACGGGCGCCGCCGCGGTGCGCGCGTTCATCGGCTTCGACGCCGCCTGAGCCGCCGATCCGACGTCGCGGCGTACGCGATTGGTGACCCGCCGTCCGCGTCTGGCAGAATCTCTCCTTGTGTCCTGTGCGCCTGGACCCTCTCATCCGGGCGACACAGCGCCCATCGAGTGACCAGACCCGGTGCCCCACCTGGCGAGGGTCGCTCAACCACGACAATTCCTGAGGAGACACCACAAACGTGGCCGTCAAGATTCGTTTGAAGCGCCTGGGCAAGATCCGGGTGCCGCAGTACCGCATCGTCGTCGTCGACTCGCGCAAGAAGCGCGACGGCAAGGTGCTCGAGGAGATCGGCAAGTACCACCCCAAGGAGGAGCCGTCGCTCATCGACGTCGTCTCCGACCGGGCGCAGTACTGGCTCGGCGTCGGCGCACAGCCGTCCGAGGCCGTCGAGGCGATCCTCAAGATCACCGGTGACTGGCAGAAGCACAAGGGTCTCCCCGGCACCGAGGGCACGCTCAAGGTGAAGGAGCCCAAGCGCTCCAAGCTCGACATCTTCAACGAGGCCCTCAAGGAGGCCGCCGCGGAGCCCAAGGGTGCCGCGACGACCACCAAGAAGAAGGCCGAGAAGACCGAGAAGGTCGAGAAGACCGAGGAGCCCGCCGCCGAGGCGCCGGCCGCGACCGAGGCCCCGGCCCCGGTTCCCGCGTCCGAGACTCCTGAGGGCGCTGCCGACGCCGCGGAGGCCACCGAGACGGTGACCGCCGAGGACGCCGGCAAGAGCGAGGCGTGAGCGACGTGCTGGCCGAGGCTCTCGAGCACCTGGTGCGCGGCGTCGTCGACCACCCCGACGACGTCGTGGTCCGCGACAAGCAGCTGCGCCGTGGCTCGATCCTCGAGGTCCGGGTGCACCCCGACGACCTCGGCAAGGTGATCGGCCGCAACGGCCGCACCGCGACCGCCTTCCGCACCGTCGTCTCGGCCCTCGCGGGCCGCGGCGGGGCGCGGGTGGACTTCGTGGACACCGACCGGCGCCGCTGAACCAGCGCACAGCCTGCATCGACGGGCGTCACCCCACCGGGGTGGCGCCCGTCGCGCATTTCCAGCCTCTACGCTGGCCGCGTGAGCGAGGACATCGAGGTCGTGGTCGGCCGGGTCGGCAAGCCCCACGGCATCCGTGGCGAGGTCACCCTCGACGTACGCACCGACGAGCCGGAGCGTCGCTTCGCTGTCGGAACGACGCTGCGGGCCGAGGCGCCCGCGGGGGCCGACCGGCGCCCGTCGGCGCTCACCGTCGCCCAGGCCCGCTGGCACCAGAGCACGCTGCTGGTCCACTTCGAGGAGATCGAGGACCGCAACGCCGCCGAGGCCGTGCGCGGCACGGTCCTGTACGCGACCCTCGGTCGCGACGAGGTGCCCGAGGACCCTGAGGAGTTCTACGACCACCAGCTCATCGGGCTGGCCGTGGTCGACCTCGACGGCGCGCCGCTGGGTGAGGTGAAGGCGGTGGTGCACGGCTCGGCGCAGGACCTGCTGACCGTCCGCACGCCCGACGGCCGCGACACGCTGGTGCCCTTCGTCGCCGCGCTCGTGCCGGAGGTCGACCTGGCCGCGGGACGGATCGTGGTCGCCGACCGCCCGGGCCTGGTCACGCCCTTCCCCGAGGACGTGGCAGAGGATCCGGCGTGAGGATCGACGTCGTCACGATCTTCCCCGACTACCTCGCCCCGCTCGCCCTCAGCCTGCCGGGCAAGGCGCGCGACAAGGGCCTGCTCGACCTCGCCGTCCACGACCTGCGCGGCTGGACCACCGACCGCCACCACACCGTCGACGACACCCCGTACGGCGGCGGCGCCGGCATGGTGATGAAGCCCGAGCCGTGGGGCCGGGCGCTCGACGAGGTCGCCCGCGGCGCGACGATCGTCTTCACCACCCCGAGCGGCGAGCCGTTCACCCAGGCCCTCGCCCAGGAGCTCAGCGGCCACGAGCACCTCGTCTTCGCGTGCGGGCGCTACGAGGGCATCGACCAGCGGGTCGTCGAGCACGCCGCGACGCTCGGCACGGTGCGAGAGATCTCGCTCGGCGACTACGTCCTCAACGGCGGCGAGGTCGCCGCGCTGGCGATCACCGAGGCCGTCGTACGCCTGCTGCCGGGGTTCATGGGCAACGCGGAGTCGCTCGCCGAGGAGTCGCACGTCGACGGGCTGCTGGAGTACCCCGTCTACACCAAGCCCGCCTCCTGGGAGGGCCGCGACGTCCCCGACGTGCTCCTCTCCGGCGACCACGGCCGGATCGCCGCCTGGCGCCGCGCCGAGGCCCAGCGCCGTACGGCCGAGCGGCGGCCCGACCTGCTGGCGGCGACCGGCGTCATCTCGGGCCTCGCCGACCTCGACGTACGCCCCGCCGTCCCCGCCGACGCCGGCGAGCTCTACACCCTCCAGCGCGCCTGCTGGCTGCAGGAGATGGAGGCCAACCCGGGCGTGGCGATCCCGGCCCTGCGCGAGTCGCTCGACGACGTACGCCGCGGGCTGGGGGACTGGACCGTACGGGTCGTCCGCCAGCCGTCGTCGGGCCGGCTCGTCGGTGCCGTACGCGGCCGGGTCGACTCGCACGGCGAGTGGGACATCGGTCGCGTCATGGTCGCCCCGGACCTGCAGGGGCGCGGCCTCGGCCGGGCTCTCCTGGAGCTGGTCGAGGAGCTCGCGCCGGCCGACGTGACGACGTACGTCCTCTTCACCGGCGCGGGGTCGGCCGACAACCAGCGGATGTACAAGAAGGCCGGGTTCCGACTGCGCCCCGACCGGACGGCGCCGCCGGGGGCCGTCGTGATGACCAAGAGGGCCGCCCAGCGGATTTCCCGCTGACGCCACGCTCTGGCAGACTTCTCCGCAAGGTCTGCTCGAGGCCAGGGTCGCCCGGACGCATCCATGTGGTGCACCACCCCGGGGTCCGCCGTACCGCACCTGCCACAGGGGGCGCGCCGGCCGGCCGCACCGAGCACCAGTCGAATCCATCACCACACCCCACCTCTCTTGATACCGCGCGGTTGACCTGTGGCACTCGCAAAGGAGCACGTCATGACCAATGTCATCGCCGACCTCGGCAACGCCCTCAAGCGCGACGACGTCCCGGCCTTCCGCGCCGGCGACACCATCAAGGTCCACGTCAAGGTGATCGAGGGCAGCCGCTCGCGCGTCCAGGTCTTCCAGGGCGTCGTGATCCGCATCCACGGCTCGGGCATCGGCCGCACCTTCACCGTCCGCAAGGTCTCCTTCGGCGTCGGTGTCGAGCGCACGTTCCCGCTGAACTCCCCGATCTTCGAGACCATCGAGATCGTGACCCGCGGTGACGTCCGCCGCGCCAAGCTCTACTACCTGCGCAACCTGCGCGGCAAGGCCGCCAAGATCAAGGAGCGCCGCGAGGCGTGATCCTCAGCGACTCGCGCCGCGAGGCGCGGGTTCGACCAGGGACTGGCTAGTCTCTGCGCGTGACTTCCGATGACCGCGGTTCCTCGTCCATCTCCACGGACGAGGGACCGCGGTCATCGCGTTCGGAGGACGTGAAGGGTCGGTCGGGCCGCACCAAGCGCAAGCAGCTCCCGCTGTGGCAGGAGACGATCCTGCTGCTGGGCGTGGCGCTGATCCTGGCCATCGTCATCAAGACGTTCTTCGTCCAGGCGTTCTACATCCCGTCGGAGTCCATGGAGCCGGGGCTGATCCTCAACGACCGGATCCTCATCCAGAAGATCTCCTACTGGGGCGACGACGAGCCCGAGCGCGGCGACGTCGTGGTCTTCAAGGACCCGGGCGGCTGGCTGCCGCCCTCCGAGAGCGCCGGCCCCACCAACCCCATTGCGCAGGTGATGGCCAAGATCGGGCTCTACCCGACCGGTGGCCACCTCGTGAAGCGCGTCATCGGCGTCGCCGGCGACACCATCGAGTGCTGCGACGACAAGGGCCGGCTCATCATCAACGGCAAGCCGATCGGCGAGGCCGCGTTCGTCCGGCGCGGTGACGGCAAGTGCGACGGCCCGATGCCCAACAACGGCTCGTGTGACTGGCGGACCGGGCCGATCCCCGAGGGCCACATCTTCGTGATGGGCGACAACCGCTCACGCTCGGCCGACTCCTCGGCGAAGATGTGCCCGGACAACGCGACCGAGTGTGTGCCGGGCGACGAGTTCGTCCCGGCCGACCTCGTCGTCGGCAAGGTCTTCGTGCTGCTCTGGCCCGCCGACCGCTTCCGCTGGAACACCCGTCCGGCCACGTTCGAGGACGTGCCGGACCCGTCCTCGTGAGCGGGGCGATGACCGCCCCCTCGCCTCTGCCGGCCCCTGTGCAGGGCGGCGTGACCGTACGCCGTGACGCCGGGCTCTACGGCTACGAGCGCGCCCTGCGCCGCGCGGGTCTCGACCCCGTCGCGGGCGTCGACGAGGCCGGCCGCGGAGCGTGCGCCGGGCCGCTCGTCGCGGGCGCCGTCGTGCTCCCGCCCGGCAAGGCCGGCATCGTGCCCGGCCTGGCCGACAGCAAGCTGCTCACCGAGGCGGCGCGCGAGCGCGTCTACGCCCAGGTCGTCCGGCGCGCGCTTTCCTGGTCGGTCGTGGTGATCGAGTCCGACGAGTGCGACAAGCTCGGGATGCACGTCGCCAACCTCGAGGCGCTGCGACGCGCGGTGGCCCGGCTCGGCACGCGCCCGTCGTACGTCCTCACCGACGGGTTCCCCGTCGACGGCCTCGGCGTTCCGGGGCTCGCGGTGTGGAAGGGCGACCGCGTCGCCGCGTGCATCGCCGCGGCCTCCGTGATCGCCAAGGTCACCCGTGACCGGTTGATGGTCGAGCTGCACGACTCGTGGCCGCAGTACGACTTCCGCACCCACAAGGGCTACTGCACCTCCGAGCACGATGCGGCCCTGACGGCGTACGGTCCGTGCCCCGAGCACCGGATGCGTTTCGTCAACGTTCGACGCGCCGCGGGTCTCGAGCCGCTGGCCGAGGACGCGGCCACTAGTGTCGGCGCAGACGGTGCGGGGGAGCGGGCGGACACCACGCCTGCGACGACGGAGGAGGGCGCATGAGCGCGGAGGATCTCGAGAAGTACGAGACCGAGATGGAGCTCACCCTCTATCGCGAGTACCGCGACGTGGTCGGCATCTTCAAGTACGTCGTCGAGACCGACCGCCGCTTCTACCTGTGCAACCAGGTCGACGTGAAGGCGCGCTCGGAGAGTGGTGACGTCTTCTTCGAGGTGTCGATGACGGATGCCTGGGTCTGGGACATGTACCGGCCCGCCCGCTTCGCCAAGAACGTCAAGGTGCTGACCTTCAAGGACGTCAACGTCGAGGAGCTCGCTCCCCGGGAGATCGACCCGCTCAAGGACTGACGGCCGCACTTCCGGGCCACCCACCGTCCACAGGCACCCCGGATCGGCCGTCCTCCACAGGCCGTGCCCTGCCCAGGTCATCACCGTCGGTACGCCGCGGTGTGCTGGTTCCCCTCGAACCGGACCACCTCGGAAGGCACCCACGATGGCTCGACCCGCCGCCACACCGTTCACCCGCGACCCGCTCGCTGAGCACAACCGCCTGCTCGGGGAGCGCGGCGAGACGATCGCGGCCCGACACCTCACCCAGCGCGGGATGGTCCTCCTTGACCGCAACTGGCGCTGCGACGCCGGCGAGATCGACCTGGTCCTGCGCGACGGCCACGTCCTGGTGATCTGCGAGGTCAAGACCCGCACCTCGACCGACTACGGCGACCCGCTGGAGGCGGTGGACCGGCGCAAGGCCGACCGGCTGCGACGGCTCGGTGCCCGCTGGTTGCGCGTGCACGACTGCCATCCCGACGACATCCGCGTCGACCTGGTCGGCGTCCTCACGCCGCCGGGTCGGCCGGTCGAGGTCGAGCACGTCGAGGGGGTCGGCTGATGGCCTTCGCGACGGCTCGCTCGCTGGCCCTCAAGGGCGCCGACGGCCATGTGATCGACGTCCAGGTCGACGTCTCGCCGGGCCTGGTCAACACCACGATCGTCGGACGCGTCGACAAGAGCCTCTCCGAGGCCCGCGACCGGGTGCGGATGGCGATCAACAACGACTGTGGTCGCTGGCCGGCGACCAAGCGGGTGACGATCCTGCTGTCGCCGGCGGACCTCCCGAAGAGCGGCACCCACTACGACGTCGCCATCGCCGTCGCGGTGATGGCCGCGGACAACAAGCACGAGGAGCTCACGCCCGACCTCCTCGACGGGTGGGCCTTCGTCGGCGAGCTGTCCGTCTCGGGCGGGCTGCGGCCGGTGCCGGGCGTCCTGCCGATGGTCATCGCCGCCGCGGCCCACGGGATCACCAAGGTGTTCGTGCCCGAGCCGCAGGCGGCGGAGGCGGGGCTCGTGCCGGGCATGACCGTGTTCGGGGTGCGCTCCCTAGCCCAGGTCTCCGCCGTGCTGCGCGGCGCGGAGGTCCCGGAGGCGCCACCGGTGGTCGCCGGGTCCTCCACCCCGCTCGCGACCTGGCGGGGCGACGACCGGCTGGCCGACGTCGACCTGGCCGACCTCGACGGTCTCGAGGACGTCCGCTACGCCGTCGAGGTCGCCGCCGCCGGCGGGCACCCGCTGATGCTGGTCGGCCCGCGCGGCACGGGGAAGACGTCCCTCGCCGAGCGGATTCCCTCGATCCTCCCCGACCTCACGGTCGAGCAGTCGCTGGAGGTGACCGCGCTCCACTCGGTCGCCGGCACGCTCACCGACGGGGCGGGGCTCCTGCGCCGCCCGCCGTGGTTCGCGCCCCACCACACCGCCAGTGGCGCGAGCGTGCTCGGTGGCGGCACCGGACGCGTACGCCCCGGACAGGTCAGCCTGGCCCACCACGGCGTGCTCTTCCTCGACGAGTTCCCCCACTTCCGCTCCGACGTGATCGAGGCGATGCGCGAGCCGCTGGAGGCGGGGGAGGTGACCATCGCCCGCGGTGGGGAGTCCGCCACCTATCCCGCGCGCTCCCTGGTCGTGCTGGCCGCCAACAGCTGCCCGTGCGGCAAGTTCCACGGGATGTCGGGCGGCGCCTGCGACTGCAGCGAGGTGCAGCGCGCCCACTACCTGCGCAGGCTCAGCGGACCGATCGTCGACCGGGTGGACATCTGGATGGAGGTACGCCCCCAGGCGCGGCGGACGGTCGGTGCGTGGGCGAGCCCGGTGGAGTCGTCCGAGGACGTCCGGGCGCGCGTGGCTGACGCGCGAGCCCGGCAGGCGCGCCGTTTCCGTGACCGCCCGTGGTCGCTCAACTCGGCCGTGCCCGGCGTTGTCCTCGACGAGTGCTGGCCGCTCGACCCGGACGCCCAGCGCGAGATCGACCAGGAGCTCGCCGACGGCCGCCTCACCCGGCGCGGCCTCACACGTGTCCAGCGGCTGGCGTGGACGGTCGCCGACTGCGCCGGCGCGGAGCGTCCCGGGCTCGACGCGGCACGCGTCGCCCTCGCCCTGCGCTCCAGCGATCCGGCCCGCAGCCTCCCGGCTCGGGTGGTCGCGGCGGCGGCGTCGTGACGGGCGGCAGCGGGGTGCCGGAGGCCGACCGGTTGGCCCGGGTCGCGCTGAGCTGCGCCGTCGAGCCGGGCGACATGACGACTTCCCGGCTGGTGAGCGAGCTCGGGCCCTGTCGGGCGCTGGAGTCGCAGCTCGCGCCCAAGCCCGGGAGCGGCCTGGCCGAGCGCCTTGCCGAGGTCGATCCCGCGCGTGAGCTCGAGTGGGCCGCCCGCAAGGGGATCCGCTTCCTCGTGCCGGGGGACCCCGAGTGGCCGACGGGTCTCGACGACCTCGACCACGTCGACCAGCTCGACCACCGGGACCCGACCACCGACTCAGCCGCGCTGAGCTTCGGCGGCACCCCGCCCGGCATCTGGGTCCGCGGTCCCATGCCGTTGACCGAGCTCGGCGCATCCGTCGCGGTGGTCGGCTCGCGCGCGGCGTCGGTCTACGGCACCGAGATGACCCGAGCGATCGCCGGGCACCTCGCGCTGGCGTCGGTGCCCGTGGTGTCGGGGGGTGCCCTCGGCATCGACTTCGTCGCCCACGACGCCGCCCTGCACACGGGCGGGGCGACCGTCGCGGTGCTCGCGTGCGGGGTGGACCGGGTCTACCCGGAGAAGAACCGCGCCCTGCTGGCCCATCTCGCCTCCGAGTTCGCGCTGGTCTCGGAGCAGCCGCCCGGGTCGGGGCCCACCCAGCTGAGGTTCCTGGCCCGCAACCGGCTGATCGCGGCCCTGACCCGTGGCACGGTGCTCGTCGAGGCGGCACTGCGCAGCGGCGCGCTCAACACCGTCCGCTGGGCGGAGCAGATGAGCCGACCCGTCATGTGCGTGCCCGGCCCGGTCACCAGCTACACCTCGATGGGCGTGCACCACCACCTGCGCAGCGGTGGCGCGACCCTGGTCACCCACGGCTCCGAGGTGCTGGAGGCGGTCGGTGGGATCGGGGCACGTCTGGTCGAGGAGCCCCGAGGCCCCGAACGACCGCGCGACCGGCTGAGCCCGGTCGAACGGACGGTGCTGGAGCAGGTGCCGTCGATCGTCCCGCTGGGCGTCGACCGCATCGCCCGACTCAGCCTCCTCCACGTGCGCGACACGGTCGGCGCGCTGAGCCGGCTGGAGCTGAAGGGCTTCGTCGTGCGGGGCGACGACGGCTGGCGACTCGCGGGCAGCCGATGAAGCGTCCCGGCCCGACGGGCCCTCCGCGCCTACGATCCGAGGATGAGCGAGGGTCGTGGCGAGGCGGAGGAGGCGCGGGATGCGGAGGAAGAGGGCCTGCCCGAGCCCTTCGTACGCCTGCTGGGCGACTACGAGCGCCACCTCGTCTCCGAGCGTGACCTCACGCCCCACACGGTCCGCGCCTACCTCGGCGACATCTCGAGCCTGCTCGACCACTGCGGCCGGCTCGGCATCGCCGACGTCACCGGCCTCGACCTCCGTACGCTCCGCAGCTGGTTGGCCAGGCTGCAGACCTCGGGCCGGAGCCGTACGACGATCGCGCGGCGCGCGACCGCGGCCCGGGTCTTCACCGCCTGGTTGCACCGCACCGGGCGGCTGCCGACCGACCCCGGCGCGGCGCTGGGCTCGCCGAAGAAGCACAAGACCCTGCCGCCGGTGCTGCGTGCCGACGAGGCCGAGGCGCTGATCCGGGCGGCGGCCGACCTGGCCGACGACGACACCCCGGTCGGGATCCGCGACGTGGCGATGCTCGAGCTGCTCTACGCGACCGGCATCCGCGTCGGGGAGCTCGTGGGGCTCGACCTCGACGACGTCGACGACGAGCGCCGGGTCGTCCGGGTCTTCGGCAAGGGCCGCAAGGAGCGCGCCGTGCCCTACGGCACCCCGGCGGGCCGGGCCGTCGACCGCTGGCTCAGGTCAGGGCGTCCGACGTTGCGGGTCGAGGGCTCGGACGCGGCGCTGTTCCTCGGCGCGCGAGGTCGCCGCATCGACCAGCGGGCCGTCCGCGAGCTCGTGCACAAGCGCATCGCCGAGGTCCCGGGCGCGCCTGACATCGGCCCGCACGGCCTGCGGCACACCGCCGCCACCCACCTGCTCGAGGGCGGCGCCGACCTCCGCTCGGTGCAGGAGCTGCTCGGACACGCCTCGCTCGCGACGACGCAGCTCTACACGCACGTGACGACCGACCGCCTGCGCAAGGCCTACCAGCAGGCCCACCCGCGCGCTTAGCTGGTCAGACGAGGAAGTCCGTCAGTGGCCGCCACCGCTCCAGCAGCGGGGTCCATGGCAGCCGCTGCGTGACCGGCTCGTCGCGCCACAGGGGCAGCAGCCGGACGGGTCCGCCGCCGACGAGCGTCAGGGGGTCGACGTACACCTCGCCGTCCCCGCTGTCCTCGATCAGTCCCCAGTGCAGGCAGGCGCCCGGGAAGCAGTGGCTGTCGGTCAGCACGAGCCGGCCGAGCACGTCGCCTGCCGCGACCTGCTGGCCGGGCTCGACCGACGCCACGACCGGCTCGTAGGTCGTACGACGAGCGCCGTGCAGCACGGTCACGACGGGCTTGCCGCCGATCGACCCGGCGAAGCCGACGGTGCCCGGCAGAGCGGCCAGCACCACCTGCCCGGGCGCTCCGGCGAGGTCGACTCCACGATGTCCGGAGGCGTAGGGAGACGGCGGCGGCTCGAAGCCGCGCACGATCTCGGGCGCGGGGTCGAGCGGCCACGCGCCGAGCGGCTCGGGCGCCGCCGTCGCGGGCCGGGGGAGACCCATCAGGAGGGACACCAGCAGGACACCCATCAGCAGTCGCACCCGGTCATCGTCGGCCGCCGGGGCGCCAGCGGGCGACGTACGTCCGCCGTGCCTGTGGATGCAGACTCCGGCGGCGGTCCTGTGGACGCCGCGCGGCCCACCTCCGGGCACGCTCGCGCCACGCTCGGCCGATTCGCCCTCGGCGGGGCGCTGGCATACCATGTGCGGAGCAGTCCTCATGGACTGACTTCGCACGTTCGCAGCCCGCGTCGGAATGCATCCCTGGTTCCGAGCCACCCGTGGACGTCGGCCCTCAGTTCCGCACCAGCTCAAGGTCCATCGGAGTGGGCGCGGATCGGACCGGCGTGTGAGCGTCAGGGCCCCCGGCACCCGTCGGGCGCAACGAACTGAAAACAACAGGAGTCACGCTCCCGGCTCGCACCTGCTTCAAGGTCGGGCACAACGGTGAGCGCCTCCGCCACAACAGGAGAACCCATGGCAGTCGTCACCATGCGCCAGCTGCTCGAGAGCGGCGTCCACTTCGGTCACCAGACCCGTCGGTGGAACCCCAAGATGAAGCGCTTCATCATGACCGAGCGCAACGGCATCTACATCATCGACCTGCAGCAGTCGCTGGCCTACATCGACCGCTCGTACGCCTTCGTCAAGGAGACCGTCGCCAAGGGCGGTGTCGTGATGTTCGTCGGCACGAAGAAGCAGGCCCAGGAGGCCATCGCCGAGCAGGCGACGCGCGTCGGGATGCCCTACGTCAACCAGCGCTGGCTCGGTGGCATGCTCACCAACTTCCAGACCGTGCACCAGCGCATCAACCGCCTCAAGGAGCTCGACGACGTCGACTTCGACACGGTGGCCGGCTCGGGTCGTACGAAGAAGGAGCTCCTGCAGATGAAGCGGGAGCACACCAAGCTCGAGAAGACCCTCGGCGGCATCCGTGAGATGACCAAGGTTCCCTCCGCGGTGTGGATCGTCGACACCAACAAGGAGCACCTCGCCGTCGAGGAGGCCCGCAAGCTCCGGATCCCGATCATCGGCATCCTGGACTCCAACTGCGACCCCGACCTCGTCGACTTCCCGATCCCGGGCAACGACGACGCCATCCGCGCGGTGGGCCTGCTGACCCGCGTGGTCGCTGACGCCGTGGCCGAGGGCCTCGTCGCCCGCTCGGGCGCCAAGGCCACCGACGGTGCCGAGTCCGTCGGCGCCGAGGAGCCCCTCGCCGAGTGGGAGCGCGAGCTCCTGCAGGGTGACGCCGAGAAGACCGCAGTCGCCGCGACCGGTGGCGACGCCGCGACCGAGGCCCCCGCCTCCGAGGCGACCGGTGCCGCTGCCGAGGCCCCGCAGGCCGAGGCCGCTGCCGAGGCCGTGACCGAGGCTCCCGCCGCGACCGAGACCGAGGCTCCCGCCGAGGCCGCGACCGAGGCGCCCGCCGAGATCAAGCCGCTGGCCGCCGAGGTCGAGGCTCCCGCCGAGGCCGAGTTCGGCGTGGACTCCGCTCCCGCCAACGAGGACGGCTCCGCCCCCGAGGGCTTCGAGGTCAAGGGCAACAAGGACTCGATGAAGTTCCACGCCCCGACCAGCCCCTGGTACGACCGCACCAAGGCCGAGGTCTGGTTCCGCACTGCGGAGGCCGCCGAGGCCGCCGGCTTCGTGAACGCGGAGCAGAAGAAGGACTGATGACGGACGCCGGCCGCGGGGAGACCCGCGGCCGGCCTTCGCTCGTCCCCCCGCACGACCCCCAGAACTGAACCACGACTTTCGAGGAAGAAGGATCATGGCCGACTTCACCGCCGCCGACGTCAAGAAGCTCCGTGAGCTGACCCAGGCCGGGATGATGGACTGCAAGAAGGCGCTCACCGAGGCCGATGGCGACTTCGACAGGGCCGTCGAGCTGCTCCGCGTCAAGGGTGCCGCCAAGGCCGCTGCCCGCGGTGCCGAGCGCGAGGCCGTCGCCGGACTCGTCGCCACCTCCGGCAACGCGCTGGTCGAGCTCAAGAGCGAGACCGACTTCGTCGCCAAGAACGAGGACTTCATCGCCAAGGCGCAGCAGATCGCCGACGTGGCCAACGCGGTCAAGGCGACCGACGTCGAGGCCCTCAAGGCTGCCGAGCTCGACGGCAAGACCGTCGGCGAGGTCGTCCAGGACCTGGCCGTCACCATCGGCGAGAAGATCGAGCTGGGCGAGGTCGCCTACTTCGAGGGCACCACGGTCACCTACATGCACAAGCGTGCCGCCGACCTCCCGCCCGCCGTCGGCGTGCTCGTGGAGTTCGAGGGTGACGAGGCCGCCGCCCGCGCCGCCGCGATGCAGATCGCCGCGATGAAGGCCCAGTACCTCACCCGCGACGAGGTCCCGGCCGACGTGGTCGCCTCCGAGCGCTCCATCGCGGAGCAGAAGACCCGCGAGGAGGGCAAGCCCGAGCAGGCGATCGCCAAGATCGTCGAGGGTCGCCTCGGTGGGTTCTACAAGGAGATCGTCCTGCTCGAGCAGGAGTCGGTCACCGAGTCCAAGAAGAGCGTCAAGGCCGTCCTCGACGCCGCCGGCACGACCGTCAAGCGGTTCGCCCGCTTCGAGGTCGGCGCCTGACCTCCGCTCCACCCGAGCACCGGCCGGGGCCCGTACGCATCGTCGTACGGGCCCCGACCGCATTTCGCCCGCTGCCACCCCGTCGGGGTGTGCGGGTTCGACCACCGACCCCACTGGCCGGTAGGTTTCTGGGGACCACGTGGCGTGTGAAGGGATGCAAGTGACGGCGTACAAGCGAGTCCTGCTCAAGCTCTCCGGTGAAGTGTTCGGAGGTGGAGAGGTCGGACTCGACCTCGACGTCATCAACGCTCTCGCGAGCGAGGTGGCCGAGGTCGCCAAGTCCGGCGTGCAGATCGCGATCGTGGTCGGCGGGGGCAACTTCTTCCGCGGCGCCGAGCTCCAGCAGCGCGGCATGGACCGGGCCAGGGCCGACTACATGGGCATGCTCGGCACGGTGATGAACTGCCTCGCGCTCCAGGACCTGATCGAGAAGCACGGCGTCGAGACCCGGGTGCAGACCGCCATCACGATGGGCCAGGTCGCCGAGCCCTACATCCCCCGACGCGCGATGCGGCACATGGAGAAGGGCCGCGTCGTGATCTTCGGCGCCGGCGCCGGCATGCCGTTCTTCTCGACCGACACGGTGGCCGCGCAGCGCGCCCTCGAGACCCGCTGCGAGGTCATCCTGATGGGCAAGCAGGGCGTGGACGGGGTGTACGACTCCGACCCGCACAAGAACCCCGACGCGGTGAAGTTCGACAACCTGACCTACGACGAGTACCTCGCGCGCGACCTCAAGGTCGCCGACGCGACGGGCATCGCCATGGCCCGAGACAACAAGATGGACATGGTCTTCTTCAACCTCTCCACTCCGGGCACGATCGTGCGCGCGGTGCGAGGTGAGAAGATCGGCACGCTGGTGAGCAGCTCGGCCTGACCGGGCCGCCGACCACCGCACCCAGACGTACGACGAGAGAGAGTGCCGCTGTGATCAACGACGTCATGAACGATGCCGACGCCAGGATGGACAAGTCCGTCGAGGCGACCCGCGAGGAGTTCGCCGCGATCCGCGCCGGCCGCGCCAACCCGGCGATGTTCGCCAAGATCACCGCCGACTACTACGGCACCCAGACGCCGCTGCAGCAGCTGGCGAGCTTCACCTCGCAGGACGCGCGCACGATCCTGATCCAGGTCTTCGACCAGGGCGCGATGCCGGCCGTCGAGCGGGCGATCCGCGACTCCGACCTCGGCGTCAACCCCTCCAACGACGGCAAGGTGCTGCGCTGCGTCTTCCCCGAGCTGACCGAGGAGCGCCGCAAGGAGTACATCAAGCTCGCGCGCGGCAAGGCCGAGGACGGCCGGGTCTCGGTGCGCAACATCCGTCGTACGGCCAAGCAGGCGCTGGAGAAGCTCGAGAAGGACGGCGACGTCGGCAAGGACGACGTCACCGGTGCCGAGAAGCGCCTCGACGCGACGACCAAGACCCACACCGACAAGATCGACGACCTGCTCAAGCACAAGGAATCCGAGCTGCTCGAAGTCTGAGCACCCACCCATGACGACCTCTGACAGTCCGGCCGCGCCGGAGGCCCCCAAGAAGGACCACGGCCGGGCCGGCCGCGACCTGCCCGCAGCCGTCGGGTCCGCCGTCGCGCTGGTGGGCGCGATCCTGGTGTCGCTGCTCCTGTGGAAGACAGCGTTCATGGGCATCGTCGCGATCGCCGTCGTGGTCGCCGTGTGGGAGCTGCACAAGGGGCTCGCCGCCAAGGACATCGACATCCCCGAGCAGCCGCTGATGGCCGGCGGCGTGGTCATGGTGGTCGTCGCGTACGTCTGGGGCGCACCGGCGCTGGTCACCGCCACCGCGGTGACGGCGCTCGTGATCATGCTGTGGCTGCTCCGGCGCGGCGTGGCGGGCTACGTCAAGAACGCCACGGCCTCGGTGTTCACGCTCGTCTACGTCCCGTTCCTCGCCTCCTTCGTCGCGCTGCTGCTCGGCGAGGGCGGCACGAACCCCTCCGTCGGGTTCGACGTCGACGACCCGGGCGTACGCGGCGTCATCACGTTCATCGCGATCACCGTCGCGTCCGACACCGGCGGCTACGTCGCGGGGGTGCTGTTCGGGAAGCACCCGATGGCCCCGGTCATCTCGCCCAAGAAGTCGTGGGAGGGCTTCGCCGGCTCGATGGTCGCGACCATCGCGGTCGGCGTCTGGCTCGTGACCTCGTTCCTCGGCGGCGACTGGTGGGTCGGCGTGATCCTCGGCGTCATCGCGGCCGTGATGGCGACCCTGGGTGACCTGTGCGAGTCGGTCATCAAGCGCGACCTCGGCATCAAGGACATGAGCCAGGTCATCCCCGGCCACGGTGGCCTGATGGACCGGCTCGACTCGCTCCTCGCCACGATCGCCCCGATCTGGCTGGTGCTCTACTACCTCGTCTACTGAGTCGACGGTTTTCCCTCGCACCGCGTGCCCATGCTCGCCGGGCGCACTCGACGGCCTACATTGGAGGCGTGGAGACGCAACAGGTGCACGACGTCGAGGCGCCCCCGCAGGAGCGCACCCGGTTCCAGTGGTGGCACCACAGCCACCCCACGTTCGCGGGGATCACGGGCTTCTTCGCCGGCATGCTCTTCGTCACCGCCCTGCCCGGCGCGTTCGTCGGCGTCCTGCGACTGCTCTTCTCCCACGACACCGCCGAGCAACTGTTCCCCTTCGTGCTGCTGGCGCTGGCGCTGCCGATCTTCATGCTCGTCAAGCGCAAGACCCGGCGCTTCGCCCAGTTCATGTTCGTCGGCATGCTCGTCACGGCGCTGGTGGTGCTGGGCGTCACGTCGCTGGTGCTCTACTTCATGGTCGACGCCTGAGCCGCTGAACCCGTGGGTCGCTGAGCCGCTGAGCCGCTGACTCGCTCCCGTGCCCTCCGGGATGGGACACTCGGAAGCGATGTCCGAGACCGTAGAGCCCATCAAGACCCTGCCCCTCGTCTTCGACGAGCCCCGCGGCCGCAAGAAGCCCCCGCGGCACCTTGCCGACCTCGACGACGCCGGCCGCAAGGCCCTGCTCGAGGAGATGGGTCTGCCCGGCTTCCGCGCCAAGCAGCTCTCCACGCACTACTTCGGACGCCTGGTCGACGACCCGGCCGAGATGACCGACCTCCCGGCCGGGCAGCGCGACGAGCTCGTCGCCGCACTGCTGCCCGACCTGATGACTCCGCTGCGCACGCTGGAGGCCGACAAGGGCACCACGCGCAAGACGCTGTGGAAGCTCTTCGACGGCGCCCTCGTCGAGTCGGTGCTGATGCGCTACCCCGAGCGCGCCACGGTCTGCGTCTCGAGCCAGGCCGGCTGCGGCATGGCCTGCCCGTTCTGCGCGACCGGCATGGGCGGGCTGCAGCGCAACATGTCGACCGCCGAGATCGTCGAGCAGGTCGTCGCGGGTGCCCGCTCGATGGCGCGCGGTGAGGTCCCCGGCGGGCCGGGCCGCGTCTCCAACGTGGTCTTCATGGGCATGGGCGAGCCGCTCGCCAACTACAAGGCCGTCATCGGCGCCGTACGCCGCCTCGTCGACCCGTCGCCGTCCGGCCTGGGCATGAGCGCCCGTGGCATCACCGTCTCGACCGTGGGTCTCGTGCCGCGGATGAACCAGCTGACCGAGGAGGGCATCCCGGTCACCCTCGCGCTGAGCCTGCACGCCCCCGACGACGAGCTGCGCAACGAGCTCGTCCCGATCAACACCCGCTTCTCGGTCGCCGAGACCGTCGAGGCCGCGTGGAACTACGCCCGCGTCACCAAGCGACGCGTGTCGATCGAGTACGCCATGATGCGTGGCATCAACGACCAGGCCCACCGCGCCGACCTGCTCGGCGACGTCCTCAACTCGTACGGGCCCCAGGATTCGACACGGTGGGGCTGGGTGCACGTGAACCTCATCCCGCTCAACCCGATCGAGGGCTCGAAGTGGACCGCGTCCGACCCGGCCGACGAGCGTGAGTTCGTCCGCCGGCTCGAGGCCAAGGGCATCCCGACCACGGTGCGCGACACCCGCGGCCGCGAGATCGACGGCGCCTGCGGCCAGCTCGCTGCCAAGGAGTAGCCGCTCGGGTCGAGCCGGGTCGTCGGCGACCGTTCACGTGTCGTCTGCGTGGATCCGGGCGTCCGTTGCGGCGCGGTTCCTAGCGTCTGTGGCATGGTCCTGCTCGCGCCCCGGCTCCGCGTCCTGGTCGTCACCGAATCCTTCCTCCCGCAGGTCAACGGCGTCACCAACTCCGTACGACGGGTGCTGGAGCACCTGGCGGCCGAGGGCCACGACGCCGAGCTGATCGCACCGACCGGCCCACCGACGTACGCCGGCTTCCCGGTGATCCACGCCCGCGGCGCGAATCTGCCCTTCTACGCCGAGTTCCGGATCGGCCTGGAGACCCGGCGCCGGCTCCGGGCCACCATGCTCCGGTTCCGGCCGGACGTCGTCCACATCGCCTCGCCTGCCGCGCTCGGCTACCAGGCCGCGAAGGCCGCGCGGTCGCTCGGCATCCCGACCGTCGCGATCTACCAGACCGACCTCGTCGGGTTCGCGGACCGGTACGCCGTACCCGGCGGCGCTCGTGCGATGGAGGCGCTCACGCGCCGGATCCACGACGGCGTCGACCGCACGCTCGCCCCGTCGACCGCGAGCATGGACCAGCTCGCCCGGCTCGGCATCGGCAACGTGTCGCGGTGGCCGCGCGGCGTGGACCAGGCGCTGTTCCACCCCGGCCGGCGCGATGACGCTCTACGTGCTCGGCTCGCGCCGCGCGGTGAGCACCTGGTGGGGTACGTCGGGCGGTTGGCGCCCGAGAAGGAGCTCGAGCTGCTCGCGCACGTCGACCGCCTGCCCGGCGTACGGCTGGTGCTGGTCGGCGGCGGTCCCGAGGAGTCCCGCCTCCGCTCCCTCCTGCCCGATGCCGCCTTCCTCGGCGTGCTGCACGGCGAGGAGCTCGCGGCGGCGTACGCCACGCTCGACGTGTTCGTGCACACCGGTCGTCACGAGACCTACTGCCAGTCGGCGCAGGAGGCGCTGGCCAGCGGCGTCCCCGTCGTCGCGCCCCGTGCGGGTGGGCCGATCGACGTGGTCGACGACACCGTCGCGGGCTACCTCTACGAGCCCGGCGACTCCGCCGAGCTCGTCGCGCACGTCGCGCACCTCCTCACCCAGCCGGTGCGCCGGCAGCGGATGGCGCTGGCTGCACGGCAGAGCGTGCGCGGGCGGACCTGGCAGGCGGTCAACGAGCTCCTCGTGAGCCACTACCGCGACGTCAGTGCCCCTGTCGTCAGTCGCCGCCGGGCCAGTTGACCCCGACCACCTCGATCGCCTCGTTGACGCTGTCGACCAGGTGGACGTACGCCTCCATCGCGCGTCCGCGGGCCAGGGCCTGCAGCAGCGGCCAGACCGGCAGCTCCTCGGTCCAGTGCCGCCGACCGACCAGCACCATCGGCGCGACGGCCGACTCGTCGGCGTAGTAGTTCTCGCACGCGTCCTGGAAGACCTCCTGCACCGTGCCGCCGGCACCGGGCAGGAAGACGATGCCGGCGTTGCAGACCTCGAGCAGCAGGGCCTCGCGGGGCGCGTTGCGGAAGAACTTGGCGATCGCCGTCGCGAACGGGTTGGGCGGCTCGTGGCCGTAGTGCCACGTCGGGATGCCGAGCGACTCCCGGCCGTCCGCGGTCGACTCCACGACCGCGAAGGCCGATCGCGCCCAGGCGCCCACGTCCGGTCGGAACGACGGCACGCGGGCGACCTCGGCCAGCGCGTCGTCCAGGTCGCCCGGCACGAACGCGCCGAGGTTGGCCGCCTCCATCGCCCCCGGCCCGCCGCCGGTCGCCACGGTCAGGTGGGAGCCGAGGCCGTGGCCGAGGCGGGCGGCGTCGGCGTACGCCCGGCCGCCGCGCTCGTGCGCGTGCCCGCCCATCACGCCGACGACGTCGCGCCCGGACACCCACTCGGTCAGCGCCGCGTCGATGCTGTGGTCGTGCAACGCCCGGGCGAGGGTGTCGTCGGGGGCGGTGCCGCCCCGGGACCAGGCGTACGCCCGGGCGTCCAGGGTGGCCTCGTAGGGCGAGGTGTCGTAGAGCTCGCCGGGGGAGTAGAGGCTCGCGCGGTAGGGATCGACCGGGATGCCGTCGATCCCGTGCAGCACGGTGCCGCCCGCGCGACGTACGGCGTCGTCCTCGCCGTTCGCGAAGGTGCAGCCCAGGAAGAGCGACTGCGCGAGCTCGCGCGTGAGCAGGACCGGGCCGCGATCGGTGAGGTCGAGCTCGATCACGCGCCACCCGGCCAACGAGTGTGCGCCGCCGGCCAGCCGGCGGTCGAGGTCGGCGAGTGAGGTGACGTCGAGGACCCGTCCGCGGGAGTGCTTCACGCACCCAAACCTAGGCCGCTGGGCCTTGAGCTTCTGGGAGACTCATGGCCCAGTGCGTCCGGATCCCAGCTCAAAAAGCGTGCGCCATCAGCTCCCCGAACAGCTCCTGCTCGTCCACCTCGAGCCCGCGCGAGCGGAACCAGGCGCACATGTTGGCGCAGTCGCGGAGCAGGAAGTCCATGCCGCGGGGGTTGCCGACGAGGTCGACCATCTGCGGGAGATCGATGATCACCAGCCGCTCGCCCGCGGCGAGGGTGTTGTACGGCGACAGGTCGCCGTGCACGAGGCCCGCCTGGACGAGCGTGAGGAGCGACTCGCGCAGCTGGTCGTAGTAGCCCTCGACGACGGCACGATCGGGCCGCACCTGGGCGACCCGGGGTGCGGTGTCGACCACACCGTCGACGGTGTGGGTGATCCACTCCATCATGATCTCGGTCTCGTCGATCTGGACCGGGTAGGGGACCGGGAGGCCGAGCTCCCAGCAGCGTCGCAACGCATTCCACTCCGAGATCGCCCACTCGCCTGCGGCGACCTGCTTGCCCCAGGTGGACTTGCGCTTGAGGGCGCGCTCGTCGCGCGAGCGCTTCATCGAGCGACCCTCGGTGTAGGACGCGGCGCGGTGGAACGTGCGGTGGTCGGTGTCGCGGTAGCGCTTCGCCGCGAGGATGACGGCGGACTCGGGGCGGTGCGGGTCCTCGCGCTCGACGAGGAAGACGTCCGCCTCCTTGCCGGTCTTGAGGACGCCGAGCTCGGTGTCGATGGCGCCGCTGGACGTCACGACCCAGTCGGGTCGTGGCTCGGGGCCGCGCATGAGGGCCTCGAGGTCCTCCCAGCGGGACCATCGCTGACCGGCGCCGAGCTCGTCGGCGTAGGTGTTGAAGCTGAAGACGAACGACTCGTCGATGCCCTCGACGGGCGAGCGGTCGTCAGGCCGGAGGAAGTCCTCCGGGAAGTGCGGGTGCATGTGCGTCAAGGCGGGTGCTCCGTGTGTGCGAAAGGTGGTCGGCGGGCAGGCCGAGGACAGTCATGGACATGTCACGGCTCCTTTCGGTCACGGGCAGCGCGGATCGACGCCCGGAGTTCAGCCCCAGTGTGACGCACCGGCGCAGTCACGCGCACCCGAATTAGGCGTGGGCTAGGTTCGGGCGGTGACCACACGACCCATGTCCCGCCCCCTGCTCGCGGCCACGATCTGCGCAGTCATGACCGTCGGACTGACCAGCGCGACGGCGACTGCCGAGGGTCCGCTCGCGGCTCCGGTCGACGGGGCCTCGGGCATCGGCGATCCCTACTGGCCGCTCGACGGCAACGGCGGCATCGACGTGGCGTCGTACGACATCCGCAACAGCTACGCGTTCGAGGACAAGCGGCTGAGCGGTCGTACGACGGTCGAGCTGACCGCCACCAGTGACCTCCGCAGCTTCTCCCTCGACTTCCTGCTCGACGTCTCCAAGGTGACCGTCGACGGCGTGCGCGCCGACCACGTCCGCACCGACGGGCACGAGCTGCGGATCACCCCGGCGCAGCCGCTCGCCGCGGGCACGGACCACACCGTCGTCGTGACGTACGCCGACCACCCGGCGTCGTACTCCTACGCGGGCGAGAACAACTGGCTGGCCTCGAAGCGCGAGGTGGTCACAATGAACGAGCCGCACATGGCGCCGTGGTGGTTCCCGAGCAACGACCACCCGCAGGACAAGGCGATCGTCGACGTACGCATCCGCGTGCCCCACGGTCGCGAGGTGATCTCCAACGGCGAGCTCAAGCGCCGCACCGTGGGCAAGAAGTCGACCACCTGGCACTGGCGCGCCGACGAGCCGATGGTCCCCTACCTGGCGTTCTTCGCGGCCGGCGACTTCACCATCGCCCGCGGCGTACACCAAGGGCTGCCGTGGCTCGTCGCGGTCTCCCAGGGGCTCAGCGCGGACGACGAAGCGGCCAGCATGCGGCTGATGAGGAAGACCCCGAAGGTCGTCGCCGCCCTGGAGAAGGACCTCGGCGACTACCCGTTCTCGGTCGTGGGCGGACTCACCACCTCGCTCGGCGTCGGCTTCGCGCTCGAGAACCAGACCCGGCCGACCTATCCCGCGGTCGGCGGCAGCTACACCAGCCTCGTGGTCCACGAGCTCGCCCACCAGTGGTTCGGCGACGACGTGGCCGTGCAGCAGTGGCGCGACATCTGGCTCAACGAGGGCTTCGCGACCTTCATGGAGTGGCGCTGGTCGGAGCGGCACGCCGGTCGCTCGGGCGAGCGGATCCTCGCCGACTACTACCAGAACGTCGGTCCGGAGTCAGACTTCTGGACCGTCGACGTCGCCGACCCCGGTGCGGCCAAGGTCTTCGACTCCGCCGTCTACGGCCGCGGTGCGATGACGCTGCAGGCGCTCCGCAACCGCGTCGGCGATCGGGACTTCTGGCGGATCCTCCGGACCTGGCTCCGCGAGCAGGACGGTGGCAACGGCGCGACCGAGGAGTTCGAGGAGCTGGCGACCCGCGTGAGCGGCGAGGACCTCGGCAGCTTCTTCACGGCCTGGCTGCACACCCCGTCCAAGCCGGCCCGCACCGCCGACAACGGGCTCTCCTGACGACCTCGATGCGTCCCGTGAACTGGTTCCGGCCGCCGTCCGACGGCGACACCGGCACGCTCAACGTCTGCTACGAGGCGCTCGACATCCATGTCATCCGCGGCCGGGCCGACCACGTCGCGGCCACGGTCGACGGGCGTGAGCTGTCCTTCGCCCGGCTGCTGACCGAGGTGGCCGCCTGCGCCGGGGTGCTGCGCGCCTTCGGCACCGGCCTCGGCGACCGGGTCGTCGTCGGCGAGCTGCCGCCGGAGGCCCGGGTGGTGGTGCCGCTCGCGGTCGCCCGCGTCGGCGCCCTGGCGGCGTACGACGACACGCCGGGGGCCGAGGGCCGGGTGCGGATCGGCGCGATCGGCGACGGCACCGGCTTCGCGGTCGATGACGACGAGCTGGACTGGGACGTCGCGATGCGCGCCGGGCGGACCGACCCGGCGGGGTGCGCCGACGTGCCCGGCGACGCGGTCATGGCTCGTCATGGCGACGACGTCCTGACGGTGCTCGAGGCCGTCGGCGCGTCGGACGACCACAACCCGTCGGCACCGGCCGGGGCCACGCTCGTCGAGGTCGGCGGCGTGCAGTTCTGGTCGTTCGACACGCCCTGAGGGCGCCGCAAGTCACCTGACAGACTGGCGCCGTGACTGCCCGCGACATCGTGATCCTCGGCTCGACCGGGTCGATCGGCACCCAGGCCCTCGACCTCGTGCGGGCCCACCCCGACCGCTTCCGCGTGGTCGGGCTCACCGCCGGTGGGTCCAACCCGGAGCTCTTCGAGGCGCAGGTCGCCGAATTCGCCCCCGCCTTCTCCGGCCTCGGCGAGGAGGCCTCCACCGAGGCCGCCGGCCGGGAGTGCGACGTGGTGCTCAACGGCATCACCGGCGCCGTCGGGCTGCGCCCCACGCTCGCCGCGCTCGATGCCGGCACCACCCTCGCCCTGGCCAACAAGGAGTCCCTGATCATGGGCGGATCGCTGGTCACCGAGCGCGCCCGGCCCGGTCAGATCGTGCCGGTCGACTCCGAGCACTCCGCGCTCGCGCAGTGCCTGCGAGCCGGCACGCACGGTGAGGTACGCCGCCTGGTGCTGACCGCGTCCGGCGGGCCGTTCCGCGGGCGTACGCGTGAGGACCTCGCCGACGTGACCGTCGAGGAGGCACTGCAGCACCCCACGTGGTCGATGGGTCCGGTCATCACCATCAACTCCGCCACCCTGGTCAACAAGGGCCTCGAGGTCATCGAGGCGCACCTGCTCTTCGACATCCCCTTCGACCGGATCGAGGTCGTGGTCCACCCCACGAGCGACGTCCACTCGATGGTCGAGTTCGTCGACGGCTCGACGGTCCTCCAGGCCAGCCCGCCGACGATGATGATCCCACTGGCGCTCGGCCTCGCCTGGCCCGACCGGGTCCCCGACGCGGCCCCCGCGTTCGACTGGAGCACCCCCGGCACCTGGGAGTTCTTCCCCCTCGACGACGAGGCGTTCCCCGCGGTTTTGCTGGCCCGGTCGGCGGGGGAGCGCGGTGGCACCGCGCCCGCGGTCTACAACGCGGCCAACGAGGTGTGCGTCGAGGCATTCCGCGCCGGCCGCATCCGCTTCGTGGACATCATCCCGACGGTTGCGGACGTGGTGGCCGCCCACGACGTACGCTCGACGCAGCACCTCACGGTGGACGACGTCCTCGCGGCCGACGCGTGGGCACGCGAACGCGCCGCCGCCACGATCTCGACCTGAGCCCCCACCGCCCTGCCTGACCTCCCCCTGCAAGGAACCCTGTGACCCCGATCCTCTACACCCTGGGTGTCGTCGCCTTCGTCGTGGCGATCCTGGTCTCCATCGGGCTCCACGAGTTCGGCCACCTCGTCCCGGCCAAGAAGTTCGGGTGCAAGGTCCCGCAGTGGTTCATCGGCTTCGGCCCCACGGTGTGGAGCAAGCAGATCGGTGACACCGAGTACGGCATCAAGGCCATCCCGCTCGGCGGCTACGTGAAGATCGTCGGCATGCTGCCGCCCGGCGCGCAGGACCTCGTCGAGGAGACGACGTACGACGAGGACGGCGAGGCGGTGCACAAGGTGCGCCGCTCCAACACCGGCATGTTCACCCAGCTGATCTCCGACGCCCGCGCGGCCGAGTGGGAGTACGTCAAGCAGCACGACACCGACCGGCTCTTCTACCGCCTCGTGTGGTGGAAGAAGGTGATCGTGATGTCCGGTGGTCCGCTGGTCAACCTCGCCATCGCCACCTCGCTGTTCGCGATCCTGTTCGCCACCTACGGCAACCCGCGCGACCAGGTCGTCGAGGCCACGGTGCAGTCCGTGCCTGCCTGCGTCATCCCCGTCGGGGAGGCCGGCCGGGCCTGTACGGCGGACGACCCGCCGACCCCCGCGGCGCAGGCCGGCATCGAGCCCGGTGACGAGATCGTCAGCTTCAACGGCACGCCGTTCAGCGACTGGGACAGCTTCCAGGCGCAGATCCGCGACAACGCCGACGGCGACGCGGTCATCGAGGTCCGCCGCGACGGCGAGCTGCTGACCCTCACCACCAACACCACCGTCACCCTGCGCCAGACGTCGATCGAGGACGAGACGATGACCGAGGTGGGCTTCCTCGGGGTCCAGCCCCGGGTGCACCTCGCGACGGGCGGCCCGATCTACACCCTCATCCAGATGGAGACGATGACGGTCGAGACCGCGAAGGCGCTCGGCCAGCTGCCGGTCAAGGTCTACGAGGTCGGCCGCGCCATCGTCGGGCTCCAGGAGCGCGACCCCGAGAGCCCCGTCTCGATCGTCGGCGGCGGCCGGTTCGCGGGCGAGGCCGCGGCGAGCGACGCCTTCCCGATGACGGAGAAGCTCGTCACCCTGCTCTTCCTCATCGCGAGCTTCAACTTCTTCATCGGCATGTTCAACTTCGTGCCGCTGCTCCCGCTCGACGGCGGCCACATCGCCGGTGCGCTCTACGAGGGGCTCAAGCGCGGCGTCGCCCGCCTGCGCGGCCGTCCCGATCCCGGTCACGTCGACGTCGCCAGGCTGTTGCCGGTGGCGTACGTCGTCGGGCTGGCGATGCTCGTGATGGGCGTGGTCCTGATCGTCGCCGACCTCGTCGTGCCCCTGCACCTGAGCTGAGGCGGTCCGCGCCGACTCGGCAGCCCGGGACCGGCCTCCTAGACTGGCGGCATGACCACCGTCGGCCTGGGCATGCCCGCGCTCCCGCCCCCCGTCCTGTCGCCGCGCCGCAAGACCCGCCAGATCAAGGTCGGCTCCGTCGGCGTCGGCAGCGACTCGCCGATCTCGGTGCAGTCGATGACCACCACGCTGACCTCCGACGTGAACTCGACCCTGCAGCAGATCGCCGAGCTCACCGCGACCGGGTGCGACATCGTGCGCGTCGCGTGCCCCAGCCAGGACGACGCCGACGCGCTCGCCGAGATCGCCCAGCACTCGCAGATCCCGGTCATCGCCGACATCCACTTCCAGCCGAAGTACGTCTACGCCGCCATCGACGCGGGCTGCGCGGCCGTCCGGGTCAACCCGGGCAACATCCGCAAGTTCGACGACCAGGTCAAGGAGATCGCGAAGGCCGCCAAGGACCGCGGCACCTCGATCCGGATCGGCGTCAACGCCGGATCGCTCGACAAGCGGATCATGGACAAGTACGGCAAGGCGACGCCCGAGGCGCTCGTCGAGTCCGCCGTCTGGGAGGCCGGCCTCTTCGAGGAACACGACTTCCACGACTTCAAGATCTCGGTCAAGCACAACGACCCCGTCATCATGGTGCGGGCCTACGAGCTGCTCGCCGAGGCGGGCGACTGGCCGCTGCACCTCGGCGTGACCGAGGCCGGCCCGGCGTTCCAGGGCACCATCAAGTCCTCCGTGGCGTTCGGCCACCTGCTCAGCCAGGGCATCGGCGACACCATCCGCGTGTCGCTGAGCGCGCCTCCCGTCGAGGAGGTCAAGGTCGGCCTCCAGATCCTGGAGTCGCTCAACCTCAAGCCGCGCCGCCTCGAGATCGTGTCGTGCCCGTCGTGCGGGCGCGCCCAGGTCGACGTCTACAAGCTCGCCGAGGAGGTCACTGCCGGCCTCGACGGGCTCGAGGTGCCGCTGCGCGTCGCCGTCATGGGCTGCGTCGTCAACGGCCCCGGCGAGGCCCGCGAGGCCGACCTCGGCGTCGCCTCCGGCAACGGCAAGGGCCAGATCTTCGTCAAGGGCGAGGTCATCAAGACCGTCCCCGAGTCGATGATCGTGGAGACCCTCATCGAGGAGGCCATGCGCCTCGCCGAGGGCATGGAACCGGTCGACGGCTCGGCAGCCTCCGTCTCCGTCAGCTGAGCGCCTGCTGGTGACCCACAGTCCGCGGCCCTAGGCTCCCAGCGTGCTGAGGACCCGCGAGCAGGTGCGCGTACTGGGCCCGGCCGACCGGGACGGCTTCGTGGCGCTCGCGGAGCAGGACCCGGTCGTCAACGTCTTCGCCGACTACCGCGCCCGGCTCACCAACCTCGACGAGCGGTGGCTCGGCGGCCAGGTGTGGGGCCGCTTCGAGGGCGACGAGCTCGTCGCCGGCTGCCACCTCGGCGCCAACCTCGTACCGGTGCAGTGCACCCCCGACGACGTCGGCGCGTTCGCGGACGCCGCCTTGCGCCGCCGCAACAGCGTCGGCACGATCGTCGGCCCGAGCGACGTCGTGGCCTCGCTCTGGGAGCTGATCGAGCCGCGCTGGGCCCGTCCGCGCGAGATCCGCGCGCAGCAGCCGCACCTGCAGATGGACCGGATGCCGACGACGGCTGGCGCCCCCGACGTACGCCTCACCACCCCCGCGGACCTCGCCGTGCTCTACCCGGCGTGCGTCGCGATGTACACCGAGGAGGTCGGCGTGTCGCCGGAGAGCGACGCAGGCGGCGGCGACCTCTACCGCGCGCGGATCCAGCAGCTCATCGGGCGCGGGTGGTCGATGGCCAGCTTCGACGACGCCGGGGTCGTCTTCAAGGCCGAGGTCGCCTGCGCGACGCCGTACGCCGCCCAGGTGCAGGGCGTGTGGGTCCGGCCCGACCGCCGCGGCGAGGGCCTCGCGGTCAGCGGGATGGCTGCGGTCGTGGCCCACGTCATCGGATCCGGCATGGCTCCCGTGGTCTCGCTCTACGTCAACGAGTGGAACGCGCCCGCCCGGGCGGCCTACGCGCGGGTCGGCTTCGAACAGACCGCGACCTTCGCCACGATGATGTTCTGAGGCTCGCGGACGCGCCGGAAAAGAAATCCGGAGGCACGTATCAGGATGGCGGTGCCGCCCACCTGTCATGACATGGGGACAATGGTCACCATGTCGGAGAACCGCAGAGCTGAGGGGCAGCTCGACGAGTCGCCGTGGGACAAGGCCAGTGGGGCGTTCACGGCGTGGCGTGCAGGGGACGCCACGGCCGTGGACGATCTGGTCGCCACGATGACACCGGTGCTCTGGCATGTGGTCAGGGCCTACGGACACGACCGAGAGGCGGCTGGGGATGTCATCCAGGCGACGTGGTTGGGGTTCGTGAGACTGCACCAGACCATCGAGGACCCTCAGGCGGTCGCGTCCTGGCTGATCACGTCGGCCAGGCGCGGCGCTGCCGCCCATGCCAGGACCGCACGCCGTGCGGACCCGGTGGAGGACGAGGTGCTGGCGGCCGTGCTGCCCGACGACGTGTCGGCGGAGACGGTGGCAGTGCTCGATGACGAAGCGGCACGGCTGTGGGGAGCCGTGGCGAAGGTCGACGAACGCTGCCGCAAGCTGCTGCGCGTCATCGCCTTCATGGACCGACCCGACTACCAGAGCTTGAGCCAGGACCTCGACATGCCCGTCGGGAGCATCGGACCCACGCGGGCCCGCTGCCTGGCCAAGGTGCGCACCGCCCTCGCGGAAGGAGGCCAGCGATGACGACCGACGACGACACCCGGCTCCTCGACGACCTCCGGGACATGTGGTGGCGGGCAGACCCGCCGCCTCCCGCGCTGGCCAGCGCCATGGTCGCCACCGTCGCGGCCGCCGACCTCGACGACGAGTGGGAGCTCCTTGTCCTGGTCAGCGACTCCGCCGACGGTCCGGTCGCGCAGGTCCGCGGTCTCAGCAGCTCGCGGGTGCTCTACTTCAACGCCGAGTCGGGCTGGTCGCTCGAGGCCGAGATCGACGGCGACGAGGTCCGCGGCCAGCTGCTCGATCTCGACGGTGACCCGGGGTCCGTCGTGGTGGGCCTGGAGACCCGGGACGGCACGTCCTGGACGACCGAACTCGACGAGGTCGGCTTCTTCTCGATGCGAGCCGCGGCCGCAGGTGGCGTGCGCTTCACCGTCCGCATCGGGCGCAAGGTCGCGACGAGCGGCTGGCTCGACGTCTGAGCGCCGCCGCCCCGATCAGGGGTGGTGGTGCGGGTACGGCTGGCGCAGCTCGAGGTGCGGACCGACGATCGGGTCGGAGTCGTACGCCGCACTGGCGAGGACCGCGTCCCGCGCCTCAGCTGCCGACGAACCGGTCTCGGAGATGTGGCGTGCGATGAGCCCGGCCACGACCGGCGCCGCGAACGACGTACCGCTCCACCGGGCCAGGCCCGTGCTGAACACCCGTACGTCGCCCTTGTCCGGACTCTCGTGGCACACGAAGGTGCCGTCGGGGAACGCGTTGACGTGGTTGCGGCCGAGCGCGTAGACGTCGGCGGAGACGCCGAAGTTGGAGAAGTCCGACACGCGGCCGTCGCGGTCCAGCGACCCGACGCCGACGCACCAGTCGAAGGCCGCGGGCCAGAAGGGCGCCGCCCACGAGTCGTTGCCCGCGGCGGCGACCAGCACGCAGTCGCGCTTGCGCAACCGGGTCCGGTGGAAGACCTCGAGCGCGATCGATGGCAGGTCGAGCCGCGTCCGGCACCCGGCGGACAGGTTGATCACCTGCGGGTCGTGGGTGAGCGCCTCCTCGAGCTGGCTGATCAGGTCAGACTCCAGGATCCCGCCGCCGCCCATGCCGCCGACGGCGAAGCCCTCCACGAAGACGGTGGTCGCGGGGGCCACGCAGCGCACGATCCCGGCGATGAACGTCCCGTGCCCGGCGTACGGTCGCAGGTCCGGGCCGTTGTCCTCGTCGTCGCCCGTGACGCCGTGCAGCCAAGGCGTCCGCGGGTCGTTGCCCGACGGCGGGTTCCAGCCGGTGTCGACGACCACGACACTGACGTCGCAGGATTTCTTCTTCTGCGGTGCCTGCGGCGGCCAGGGTTCGGTCAGGCCGGTCTCCTCCGGCTCGGTCGCCGGGCACGCCGTCCCTCCGCCGCCGCCACCGGGCGCGACGTGGACCCAGTGGTCCGGCGAGGCCGCGCCCAGGGGCAGCCCGGCCGCTTCGAGCAGGTCGAGCAGCTCCGGCACTGATTCTCCGCGCGGGCGCTCCGGCAGCGCGTAGCGGAGCAGCTCGCCGTCGAGGAGCTCGACGTCGATCCGCGGCTCCCCCTTGAGCACCCCGTCGTCGAGCGCACCGACGGCGCGCTCGAAGGCGGCAGCGTCGGCCGAGCGCACCAGCAGCAGGTCGGGATCGAAGAGGTAGGTGAAGTCGGCCGGCGCCTCGGTGTCCCAGGCCACCTGCCCGTCGTTGGCTGCGCGGAAGTCGCGGAGCTGGTCCGTCGTACGCCGTCGCGAGTCGTTGCCGATCTTCCAGTCGCTCATGCTCCGACGCTAGTGCCGCGGAAGGCCTCACGGAGTGGATTCGGCCCATCGGGACAGCTCGATCCGCAAGGATGGCGGCGTGGACCGGGCCGAGGCGGACGAGGTGCTGCGCACCTTGTTCACCGACCCCGGGGCGGCGCGCGCGACGGCCGAGGTCGAGCTCGTGCCCGACCCCGATCCCTACATCGCCTCGATCGGGCACCAGGTGGTCGGCATCGTGCTGCGCGACCTCGGCCACGCAGACCGGGCGTTGGCCGAGCTCAGGACCGCGCTGCGACTCGCGCGCCGCTCCGACGACGCCGAGCGGTGGCCGGACGTGATGGCCACCCTGGGGATGTCGCTGGCCCTCACCCGCCGGGTGAGCGAGGGGCTCCGGCACCTCGACCGCGCCGCCGCCGCCCTCGAAGGCGTGCCCAAGGGACGGGTCCTGGTGCGCCGCGCCGTGGTGACGGGTCACCTGATGGCCCGCTTCGAGGAGAGCGCCGCCGACCTGCGCCAGGCGCGCCGGCTCTTCGCGGGCGCGGGTGACGAGGTGTGGGAGGCACGCGCGCTCAACCTCCAGGGGCTGGCCGACGCGAAGCTCGGCTCGCTCGACTCCGCGGCCGAGGCGTTCGAGCTGTTCGGAGAGCTGTCGGTCCGCGCGGGCAGCAACCGGGACGTCGCGATCGCGCACCACAACAAGGGCTGGGTGTCCTACCTCCGCGGTGACCTGCCGCAGGCGCTCGAGGCGTACGCCGACGCGGGAGCGCAGTTCGACGCGCTGGGCATCACCGACGTCGACCTGGTCCTCGACCAGGCCACGTCCTACCTGGCGGGCGGCCTCGCCGACGACGCCCTCGCCGTCGCCGAGCAGGCCCTGGTTGCCCGGCCCTTGCTCGCCCGCGAACGCGCCGACCTCCTGGTCTCGGTGGCGGAGTCGGCGCTGGCAGCCCGGGACTGGCCTCGTGCCGCTTCGGCGGCCGACGAGGGCTCGGCGCTGATGCGCGCCCAGTCGCGGCACGCCCCCAGTCTGGAGGCCGATCTCTTTGCGATCGCCGCGCGGACCGAGCAGGGACAGCCCTCCGGGCCGCTGCTGCGCCGTGCCGAGCGGCTGGTCCTCCGGATGCGCGAGGCCTCGATGCCGCAGCTCGCCCAGGCCCTGCTGCTGGGGGCGCGGCTGGCGAGGGACGTGCATTCAGCCCGTGCAGCTGCCCTCGCCGACGAGTGGCTCGAGGAGGCGTCGGCCAGCCGCCGTGCCCGCACCCACGCCGTCCGCGCGGTGGGCTGGCTCGCGCTGGCGCAGCGCCGCGACGCCGCCGGGGACGCCGGCGGGGTGCTGCGGGCGTGCGGCCGCGGCCTCCGCGCGCTCGACGAGCACCGGGCGACCCTCGGCAGCCAGGAGCTCCGCGCGGTGATGTCGGGCCACGGAGCGGCACTCGCCGAGCTCGGCACCCGAACGGCACTGGCGTCCGGCAACAGCCGCCGCCTGCTCCAATGGTCCGAGCGCTGGCGCGCCAACGCGCTCGTCGTGCCGTCGACCGCTGTCGCGCTCGACCCGGAGACGACCGCCGACCTCGCCGCCCTGCGCGCCCAGCACCACGTCCTCGCCGGCGCACGCGCCCAGGGAGAGAGTCCCGATCAGCTGCAGGCGCGCGTCACCCGCCTCGAACAGTTGGTCCGCCGACGCCTGCTGCACGCCCGCGGCTCCGGCGAGAGCGCGTCGGCGCTCGACGTGGGTGAGCTGCTCGAGGGCCTGGCGCAGGACGACACGGTGCTGGTCGAGCTCACCGAGATCGACGGCGCCCTCCACGCGCTCGTCGTGGGCCGGGGCCGGGTCCGCCACCTGCACGTGGGAGAGGCATCGGCGGCGGCCGCGGCAGTGGACTTCGCGCTGTTCTCCCTGCGGCAGGCGGCGCGCGGGCGGCGTACGCAGCTGGACGTCGCCGGCGCGCGCCTCCAGCGGTCCCTGATGGGTGCCTCCCTCGACGGCGTGGGGGAGGCGCGTGTCGTGGTGTCCGGCACCACCGCCCTCCAGGGGGTGCCGTGGGGGTTGTTGCCTGCGCTGGCGGACCGCCCCGTGACCAGTACGCCGTCCGCGCGACTGTGGCTGCGCTCGCGGGCCGCGACGGCCGAGGGCGACCGGCGCGTCCTGCTCGTCGGCCCGGGGCTCGGCAGCGGCGGCGCCGAGGTGCCCGCGGTGGCCGCCCAGGACCCGGCCGCGCAGGTCATCGCCGGGGAGGACGCCACGGTCGCGGCCGCGCTGGCCGCGCTCGACGGCGCCACCCTGGCCCATGTCGCTGCCCACGGTCACTTCCGCGACGACAGCCCGCTCTTCTCCTCGCTCACCCTCGCTGACGGCCCGCTGCTGGTGCACGACCTCCAGCGCCTCCGGCGACCGCCGCACCGGGTCGTGCTGTCCGCCTGCGAGTCGGGTGTGATGGCGCCGGTCGGCGACCAGGAGCTGCTCGGCCTGGCCGCGGCGCTGCTGTCGATGGGCACCGCTGGGGTGGTCTCGAGCCTCGCCGAGGTGGACGACGCCGCGACCGTCGAGGTGATGGTCGCGCTGCACGCGAGCCTGCGCGCGGGCGCTGGCCTCGGCGAGGCGCTGCTCGCCGCGCGTCAGGTGGCCGCCGGCGACCCGGTGCTGGCCGCCACGGCGGCGTCGTTCACCGTGCTGGGCAGCTAGGGCGCCTGGACCTTTACGGGGTCGGTCGCGTCCTCGCACTGCGCGAGCACGCAGCGTACGGTCGCAGACCTCCGCTCCCCGTTGACGTCGAGCAGCACCGTGCCGGGCGACTCCCACTCCCACCCGCTGAACCAGTTGGTCGTCCAAGTCGCCAGCTTCGTGCCGTCGACCTCGCGCAGGTGGATCTCGCCGGGGCCGACGCCGTCGGTGAGGATGTGGAAGGTCAGCAGCTGCGTCCCGTCGGGGGAGAAGGCCGCGATCCGGTCCCGGCAGGACTTCCACACCGTCTGGCCCGGGTCACTGAGCCGCACCAGCTTCGTGCAGCCGCCGGCGTACGGATCCCTGGTGTAGATGCTGAGCAGGTCGTGCTCGATGCTGACCGATCCGGCCGCCTTCTTCACGAGGGTCCGCTGCCTGCCCGTGCTCGGCCGCCACTGCAGCACGCGCTGCCCGGCGCCGAGGACCACCCGGTCGGCCGCGACGTCGAGCAGGGTGACGTAGGGACCGGGTCCCTTCTCGCCGGTCACGGTCGCTGTGGCGACGTCGTAGGCGTAGGTGATCGTCTTGCGCCCGCCGCTGACGTACTGCTGCCAGGCGAGCGTGCTGCCGTCGGCCGACAGCACCACGGTCGACGTGTCGAGGTTGCGCAGGACGTCGGTGACGGAGCCGTCCGCTGCCACCCGTACGACGCGCCGGTTGCGGTTGCGGTCCACGTTGTTCGTGCCGACCAGCCACCCGTCGGCGACCTCCCCGATGACGCTCGCCACCGTTCCCGGGAGCTCGACGCGGCGCTCGCCGTCGACGAAGTCGCCTTCCTCGATGTGGGGGACGGCGATGTCCGCCCCGCGGGTGAGCCGGTCCGGCTGGAGCTCCACGGTCGGCGCGGCTGCCTGGGCGGGCACGGCGAGCGCGGCGGCTGCCGCGAGGGCCGTGAAGAGGGCGGTGGTGGTCGAGCGATGCATGGTGGGTGCTCCCGAGGTGGCCGGTGCGGTGCCTGTCGTGGAGGAGACGTCGTACGTCGCCACGAGGTTGCCTCCGGCTGGCGATCAACCCGTTCGCGGCGCCCGACGGCCCGCACCTATCCTTGCGCCCATGGCCCGAGTCCTCCGCATGTCGACCCTGTTCGTGCGCACCCTGCGCGACGACCCCAACGACGCCGAGGTCCCGAGCCACCGCTTGCTGGTCCGTGCCGGCTACATCCGCCGTGCCGCGCCCGGCATCTACAGCTGGCTGCCGCTCGGGCTGCGGGTGCTGCGCAAGATCGAGGCCATCATCCGCGAGGAGATGGACGACATGGGCGCCCAGGAGCTGTCGTTCCCCGCGCTGCTGCCCAAGGAGCCCTACGACGCGACGAACCGGTGGACCGACTACGGACCCAACATCTTCCGGCTCCAGGACCGCAAGGGTGGCGACTACCTCCTCGGCCCCACGCATGAGGAGATGTTCACCCTCGTGGTGAAGGACCTCTACTCCTCCTACAAGGACCTGCCGCTCTCGATCTACCAGATCCAGAACAAGTACCGCGACGAGGCCCGCCCGCGCGCCGGGCTGCTGCGCGGGCGTGAGTTCGTGATGAAGGACTCCTACTCCTTCGACATCGACGACGCCGGCCTGGCCGCGTCGTACCAGCTGCACCGCGACGCGTACATCCGGATCTTCGACCGGCTCGGCTTCGAGTACGTCATCGTCAAGGCGACGTCCGGTGCGATGGGCGGCTCGGCCAGCGAGGAGTTCCTCGCCAAGGCAGAGGTCGGCGAGGACACCTACGTCCGCTGCACCCACTGCGACTACGCCGCCAACGTCGAGGCAGTGACCGTGCGCGCGCCCGAGGCGATCGCGTACGACGACGCGCCCGCCGCGCACGCGGAGGACACGCCCGGCACCCCGACCATCGACACCCTGGTCGACCACCTCAACGCGACCTACCCGCGCGACGACCGCCCCTGGGCGGCCGGCGACACCCTCAAGAACGTGCTGGTCGTGCTCAAGCATCCCGACGGCACCCGCGAGCCGCTCGCCATCGGCGTGCCCGGCGACCGCGAGGTCGACCAGAAGCGCCTCGAGGGCCAGCTCGAGCCCATCGAGGTCGAGGCGATGGACGAGGCCGAGTTCGCGAAGCACCCCGCGCTGGTCAAGGGCTACATCGGCCCCGGGGCGCTGGGGGAGGAGTCGACGTCGGGCATCCGCTTCCTCGTCGACCCGCGCATCGTCGAGGGCACCCGCTGGGTCACCGGTGCCAACGTCCACGGCTCCCACGTCATCGACATGGTCGTGGGGCGCGACTTCACGCCCGACGGCACCATCGAGGCCGCCGACGTCCGCGACGGCGACACCTGCCCCAACTGCCTCGAGGGCTCGCTCGAGTCCGCCCGCGGCATCGAGATGGGCCACATCTTCCAGCTCGGCCGCAGCTACGCCCAGGCCCTCGGGCTCCAGGTGCTCGACGAGAACGGCAAGCTCGTGACCGTCACGATGGGCTCGTACGGCATCGGCCCGTCGCGTGCGGTCGCCGCCATCGCCGAGGGCACCCTCGACGACATCGGGCTCTGCTGGCCGCGCAACGTCGCGCCCGCCGACGTCCACGTCGTCGCGGCCGGCAAGGACGACGCGATCTTCGAGTTCGCCGAGTCGCTCGTTGCCGACCTGTCCGAGCAGGGCATCGAGGTCCTCTACGACGACCGCCGCGGCAAGGTCAGCCCCGGCGTGAAGTTCAAGGACGCCGAGCTCATCGGCGTCCCCACGATCGTCACGGTCGGCCGCGGCCTCGCCGACGGCACGATCGAGGTCCGCGACCGCCGCACCGACGAGCGCCAGGAGGTCGCCGTCGGCGACGCCGCCGCACACATCGTGTCGGCTGTCCGCGGCTGATCTTGCCTCCAGAGCCCGCCCACCCGACACCATGCAGGCAGTTCGAGGCTGAGCGCGCTCTCGTGAGCGTGGCGGGACCGGGTCGGACCTCGAACTGCCTACGTTGGTGTCGCCGTCCGCGGATAGATTCGCCCGTATGAGTGCGATCGAGGCGGTCATCTTCGACTGGGGCGGCACCCTCACGCGGTGGCACGACGTGGACTTCCACGCCGAGTCGGTGGCGCTCGCGCAGGCCGTACGCACCACGCCGTCGCCCGACGACGACCACCACGCGCACGCCGAGCGGCTCCACCGCGCCGGCGACATCGTGTGGGGGCGCAGCCGGGACCACCAGCAGAGCTCGACCATCGCGGACCTCTTCACCGAGGCCGGGCTCGACCACGACCCCGACCTGCTCCGCGCCTACTACGAGTTCTGGGAGCCGCACACGCTCACCGATCCCGAGGTCCGGCCGATGTGGGAGGAGCTGAGGTCGAGGGGGATCAAGGTCGGCGTGCTCTCGAACACCATCTGGCCGCGTGAGTGGCACGTCGGCTTCTTCGAGCGCGACGGCGTCTACGACCTCGTCGATGGCGACGTGTACTCGAGCGAGATCCCGTGGACCAAGCCCTCGCCGCGCGCTTTCGGCGCCGCGATGGACGCCGTCGGCGTGAGCGACCCCGCTGCGTGCGTCTACGTGGGGGACCGGCTCTTCGACGACGTCTGGGGTGCCCACAACGCCGGCCTCCGGGCGATCCACGTCCCGCTGAGCAGCATCCCGGCAGAGCAGGTCGGCCACACCGAGGGCGATCCCGACGCCAGCGTCACGTCCCTCGCCCGGATCCCGGACGTCGTCCGGTCCTGGGACGACGGCGCGTCGGCCGGCTGAACCGGGGTCACGCGGGAGCGGTCCTGCATCTTTGTGCGTTGCATGAACATGCAAGTCCGATGTACTTACGAATTCTCCGGATCGAATGCATGATTGTGCATGTGGTTCCGCCACCCCCACAGGAGGGGCCACACAGGGTGATGCTGACCAACCCCATCAAGACGGTCCGCGTCCTCGGCCTTTGGGAGAGATCTCGGGACTTTCCCAAAGGCTGAGGCCGCGGGCCGTTTCTCATGTACGGGGCTGACGCGGGAGAACCGGTCGAGATCCCGTCAAGGATCAGTCGAGCTCGGGGGCGCCAGGCCAGGTCTGCGCGGAGCCGCCCAGCTCGAGTTGCCACGTGGCCGACCAGGTCGCCTCCACGAGCGCCCACTCGCGTACGGCTCCGACCGACTGGGCGACCAGGGCGGTCAGCACCTCGACGCTCGACTCCTCGGTGGCCAGCGCAGCCGCCTGCACCTGGGGCGCACGCAGCAGCGGGCCGTCCACCTCGTACGCCGCCGCTGCGGCCACCGGCTCACCGCCGGCCTCCTCCACGAGCACCCGCAGCTGGTCGCGGCGCGAACGGTGGCGTCGGTAGGCGGACGCGATCGCGGCGTAGAGCTCCGGCGTCGCGGACTGCGACGTGCGGGCACCCAGCACGCCGTACGTGTAGAGGGCCGCGTGCTCGTCACCGAGGGTGACCTGCAGGGCATCCAGGACCGTCATCGGGGGGCTCCGGTCGCGAGAGACGCGGCGTGCTGCGACGTCGAGGCGGCGACGCTCGCCAGTACGCGGGCCAGGTCGCCGCTCGCGGCCCCGAGACAGCCGGCGCGCACCTCGCGGAGCAGCCGCTGCTCGGACCGCCCGACCGCCGCCAGGGCGGCCTCGGGGCGGGCAGCGATGCGCGGGGGATCGGCGATGGGCACGTCGGCCTCCGGCACCGCCCCGACCAGCACGTCGAGGTGCGCTGCGTGCGCGGTCGCGACCGGGTCCAGCCGTGGGCCGAGGGCGGGCACCGCGGCCGAGGCCGCGTCGAGCACCGCGAGCGCGCGGACCAGCGAACCCACGACCGTGGCCACCAGCTCGAAATCCTCCGGCGGTTCGGGTGTCGCCGACGAGGTACCCGACGCACGCGGCGGCGGGTCGATGTCGCAGCCGGCCAGCACGATGGGTGCGGCGAGCGCCGAGCCCAGCGTCGTACGACGTGAGAGGCGGCGTCCGGGCACGCCCGAACCATAAGCCAGCGGGGACCTGACCGGACCAGTCGGCGGCGGATGACCGGCCCGTGGCCACGGCCGCTATCGTGACCCTTTCGACAACTTCACAGGAGGTCGCAGCCCCATGAGCACCCCCCGCCAGGACGCCACCCGGGACCGCATCGAAGCGGAGCTGATCGACCCCTTGAGTGTCATGGGCTTTGACGTCGAGGCCGTCGAGGTCACCCCCGCCGGCAAGCGCCGGGTGCTGCGCGTCGCGGTCGACAAGGACGGCGGCGTGACGCTCGACGACGTCGCCGACGCGACCCGCGAGGTGTCCCGGGTGCTCGACGACTCCGACGTGATGGGCGAGATGCCCTACACGCTCGAGGTGACCTCCCGCGGCGTCGACCGACCGCTGACCCTGGCCCGCCACTGGCGCCGCAACGAGGACCGCCTCGTCAAGGCGACCCTCGCCGACGGCAGCGAGCTGACCGGGCGCATCGTCGGCTCGTCCGACGACTCGGCCACGCTCGACGTGGACGGCAGCCGGCACGAGGTGGCGTACGCCGACGTCGCCAAGGCCCTGGTGCAGGTCGAGTTCAACCGCAGGAGCACCACGAGCGACCCCAGCACGAGCGACACGACCGACGAGAAGGACGACTGATGGACATCGACCTGAGCATCCTGAGGATGCTGGAGCGCGAGAAGGAGATCTCCTTCGAGGTCCTGGCCGAGGCCATCGAGCAGGCGCTGCTCACGGCCTACCAGCGGGCCACCGAGTCGCAGCACCCCGCGCGCGTCGAGCTCGACCGCCAGAGCGGCCACGTGACGGTGTGGGCGCGCGAGGTCGACGAGGAGGGCACGGCCGGGCCGGAGTACGACGACACTCCCGCGGGCTTCGGCCGGATCGCCGCGACCACCGCCAAGCAGGTGATGCTCCAGCGGCTGCGTGACGCGGAGGACGAGATCCGCTTCGGCGAGTTCTCCGGCAAGGAGGGCGACATCATCTCCGGGGTGATCCAGCAGGGTCGCAACCCCGACGACGTGATGGTCGACCTCGGCAAGCTCGAGGCGATCCTTCCTGTCAGCGAGCGCGTGCCGGGGGAGAAGTACGTCCACGGCGAGCGGATCAAGTGCCTGGTCACCTCGGTGCGCAAGGGCATGCGCGGTCCCCAGATCACCCTGTCGCGCTCGCACCCGACGCTCGTGAAGAAGCTCTTCGCGCTCGAGGTGCCCGAGATCGCCGACGGCACCGTGGAGATCGCGGGCATCGCCCGCGAGGCCGGACACCGCACCAAGATCGCCGTCTGGACCCAGGTCGCCGGCGTCAACGCGAAGGGCGCGTGCATCGGCCCGATGGGCCAGCGGGTCCGCAACGTGATGAGCGAGCTTCACGGCGAGAAGATCGACATCGTCGACTGGGCCGAGGACCCGGCGGAGCTCGTCGCCCACGCCCTGTCGCCGGCGCGGGTGACCTCGGTGGAGATCGTCGACCTGGCCGCGCGCTCGGCCCGCGTCGTCGTACCCGACTTCCAGCTCTCCCTCGCCATCGGCAAGGAGGGCCAGAACGCCCGGCTCGCGGCGCGGCTCACCGGGTGGCGGATCGACATCCGCTCCGATGAGGCCCCTGATCCCGAATGACCCGCTGACGCTCGCGCCCGCGTGGGTGGCTCGGCTACCAGTTCGTCATGCACCGGCCCGACGCAGTAGAGTGACGAGCAGTGGCCACCACGTCTGACACCCCTGCGCCCGGACCCGTCCGGACCTGTGTGGGTTGCCGGGCCAGGGCCGCTGCGAGCGAGCTGCTGCGGGTGGTCGCAGGCTCGGACGCCGAGGGCCGACCGGCCCTGGTGCCCGATCCGGCCCACCGGGCGCCCGGTCGCGGGGCGCACCTCCACCCCACGCCGCAGTGTTGGGAGCTCGCGGTGCGACGCCGAGCTTTTCCCCGGGCACTCCGCTCGGGCGTGACGCTCGCCGACGCACCGGTGGCCGACTACCTCGCCACCCTCCGGCACGACCAGCAGGACCAGCACGACCCGTCCACATCACCTCAGCACCGACCAGAAACTGGAGCACGCAGCTCATGAGCACTCGATGAGTAACTCGCAATGAGTCTGTTCACCCACTAGCTGTTCCGTTTCCCCTCTCCTTGTGGGGTCACGGATCACAAGGAGAAGTAACGCACCGTGGCCAAGACCCGAGTCCACGAACTCGCCAAGGAGTTCGGAGTCGAGAGCAAGTTCGTTCTCGAGAAGCTCAAGGAGATGGGTGAGTTCGTCAAGTCGGCATCGTCGACCGTCGAGCCCCCCGTCGAGATGCGCTTCAAGAAGCAGTACGGCGACGAGCTGAAGGCCGCTGCGGCCTCCGCTCCCGCCGCCGACAGCGCGACCGAGGCGCCCGCCGCCAAGAAGTCCGCCCCGAAGCCCGGCCCCAAGCCGGCCGCCGTCGAGGCCGAGGCACCCGCCGAGGCCCCCGCCCCGGCCGTCGTGGAGGAGTCCGCTCCTGCCGCCCGGCCCGGCCCCCGGCCCGGCCCGAAGGCCCCCGTCGCCGAGCCCGAGGCTCCGCCGGCAGAGCCCGAGGCACCCGAGGCCCCGGCCGCCAAGGCGCCGTCCGCGCCGCGCCCGGCCGCACGCCCCGGCGCCCCGCGTCCCGGCAACAACCCGTTCGCGCCGAGCCAGGGCATGGGCTCGCGCCCGGCCCCGCGCACCGGTGGCGACGACGCCCGTCCGCCGCGCCCGCCGGGTGCTGGTGGCGGCGAAGCCCGTCCCGGCATGCCGCGCCCCAACCCGGCGATGATGCCCAAGTCCCCGGCCGCCTTCGGTGGCGGTCCCGGTGGCCGTCCCGCCCGCGGTGGCCCCGGTGGCGGCCCCGGCGGTCCCGGCCGTCCCGGGGCTCCCGCCCGCGGTGGCGCTCCGGGTCGCTCCGGTGCTCCGGGTGGCGCTCCTGGTGGTGCTCCCGGTCGTCCCGGCGGCTTCGGCCCCTCCGGTGGCGGTCGCCCCGGTGGCGGTCGTCCCGGCCAGCGTGGCCAGACCCAGGGTGCCTTCGGGCGCGCTGGCGGCCCGTCGCGTCGAGGACGCAAGTCCAAGCGCGCGCGTCGTATGGAGTTCGAGGCCATGGAGGCCCCGACGATCGGTGGCGTGCGCGTCCGCAAGGGCAACGGCGAGACCGTACGTCTCCCGCGTGGCGCTTCGCTGACCGACTTCGCCGAGCGGATCAACGTCGACGCGGCAGCTCTCGTACAGATGCTGTTCTCGCTCGGCGAGATGGTGACCTCGACCCAGTCGGTCGGTGACGAGACGTTCGAGCTGCTCGCAGAGGAGCTCAACTACGTCGTCGTGATCGTCTCGCCCGAGGACGAGGACCGCGAGCTGCTCGAGACCTTCGACCTCGAGTTCGGTGCCGATGAGGGCGACGAGTCCGACCTGGTCATCCGTCCCCCGGTCGTCACCGTCATGGGTCACGTCGACCACGGAAAGACCAAGCTGCTCGACGCGCTCCGTGACGCCAACGTCGTGGACAAGGAGGCCGGTGGCATCACCCAGCACATCGGTGCCTACCAGGTCCACACCGAGGTCGACGGCACCGACCGTCGCATCACCCTCATCGACACCCCGGGCCACGAGGCGTTCACCGCCATGCGTGCTCGTGGTGCCCAGGCCACCGACATCGCGATCCTGGTCGTCGCGGCCGACGACGGCGTCATGCCGCAGACGGTCGAGGCGCTCAACCACGCCCGGGCAGCCAACGTGCCGATCGTGGTCGCGGTCAACAAGATCGACAAGCCGGATGCCGACTCGACCAAGGTCCGCGGCCAGCTCACCGAGTACGGCCTGATCCCCGAGGAGTACGGCGGCGACGCGATGTTCGTCGACGTCTCGGCCAAGGCGGGGCTCAACCTCGACAAGCTGCTCGAGGCCGTCGTCCTCACCGCCGATGCCTCGCTCGACCTGCGGGCCAACCCGACGCAGGACGCCCAGGGCCTCGTGGTCGAGGCGCACCTCGACCGCGGTCGCGGTCCGATCGCCACGGTGCTCGTCCAGCGCGGAACGCTCCGCGTCGGCGACTCGATCGTGGCCGGTCCGGCCCACGGCCGCGTCCGCGCCATGCTCGACGAGCACGGCAAGGAGATCACCGAGGCCGACCCGTCGCGTCCCGCGATGGTGCTGGGTCTCTCGGCGGTGCCGGGTGCGGGCCAGAACTTCATCGTCGTCGAAGACGACCGGATGGCTCGCCAGATCGCCGAGAAGCGGGAGGCGCGCGAGCGCGCGGCCATGCAGGCCAAGCGTCGCGTGCGCCGCAGCCTCGAGGACTTCATGGCCTCCATGGAGAAGGGCGAGAGCCAGGAGCTCAACCTCATCCTCAAGGGCGACGTGTCCGGTTCGGTCGAGGCGCTCGAGGACGCTCTGGCCAACATCGATGTCGGCGACGAGGTCTCGCTGCGCGTCATCGACCGCGGTGTCGGTGCGATCACCGAGACCAACGTCGACCTCGCCGCCGCCTCCGACGCCATCATCATCGGCTTCAACGTCCGCCCGCAGGGCAAGGCGAGCCAGATGGCTGACAAGGAGGGTGTCGAGATCCGGCACTACTCGGTCATCTACCAGGCGATCGAGGAGATCGAGGCAGCGCTCAAGGGCATGCTCAAGCCCATCTACGAGGAGTCGACCCTCGGCCAGGCGGAGATCCGCGAGATCTTCCGCTCGTCCAAGGCCGGCAACATTGCGGGCTGCATGGTCACGTCCGGTCTCATCCGCCGCAACGCCAAGGTGCGCATCCTGCGCGACAGCGCCGTGGTGGCCGACAACCTGGACCTGTCCTCGCTCCGCCGCGAGAAGGACGACGCCTCCGAGGTCCGCGAGGGCTTCGAGTGTGGTCTGGTGCTCCGCAACTTCCAGGACATCAAGATCGGCGATGTCGTGGAGTCGTTCGAGATGCGCGAGATCCCGCGGGCCTGATCGACCGGGCACTTCGTGCCCGTCCGCGTCATCGACCGGGCGCTTCGTTCCCACTGACGGGAACGAAGCGCCCGGTCACCGTCTGTGACGGGCACGAAGTGCCCGGTCACCGGTTCTGAGAGAGTGAGCACCATGACCAACCCCCGTGTCCGCAAGATCGCCGACCGGATCCAGGTGATCGTCGCCGAGATGCTCGAGCGGCGCATCAAGGACCCGCGCCTCGGGTTCGTCACCATCACCGACGTCCGGGTCACGGGTGACTCGCAGCAGGCCTCGGTCTTCTACACGGTGCTCGGCGCCGACGAGGAGCTCGCGAACACGGCGGCAGCGCTCGAGTCGGCCAAGGGCGTGATCCGCTCCGAGGTCGCCAAGCAGCTCGGGATGCGCATCGTGCCGACCCTGACCTTCATCCCCGACGCCCTCCCCGAGAGCGCCCGCGCCCTCGACGAGGTGCTCGAGCGGGCCAGGCAGCTGGACGAGGAGGTCGCCGCACGTCGCGTGGAGGCGTACGCCGGCGAGGCCGACCCGTACAAGAAGCCCCGCGTGATCGAGGACGACGACGAGGCCGCCGACGTGCTCGACGACGGGTCCGACCTGGGCTTCGACGAGGAGCTCGACGAGACGCCCGACGAGGACGACCGCCCCTGATGGTCGACCCCGGTCTCGTGGTCGTCGACAAGTCGCCGGGCATGACGTCGCACGACGTCGTCGCCCGCGTACGTCGGCTGGCCGGCACCCGCAAGGTCGGCCACGCCGGCACCCTCGACCCGATGGCCACCGGCGTGCTCGTGCTCGGTGTCGACCGGGCCACCCGGCTGCTGGGCCACCTGATGCTCACCGAGAAGGCCTACGACGCGACCATCCGGCTCGGTGCCGTCACGACCACCGATGACGCCGAGGGCGAGGTCGTCTCGACCCACGACGTGGGTGGCGTGCGCGAGGACGACGTACGCACGGAGCTGGCGCGGTTCGTCGGCGACATCGAACAGGTGCCGACCGCCGTGTCCGCGATCAAGGTCGACGGACAGCGTGCCTATGCCCGGGTGCGGGCCGGTGAGCAGGTCGAGCTGAAGGCGCGGCCGGTGACGATCCACGAGCTGGTGGTCCACGAGGTCGACCTGCCGGAGGTCAGGATCTCCGTACGCTGCTCGTCGGGCACCTACATCCGCGCCATCGCGCGCGACCTCGGCGCCGCGCTCGGCGTGGGCGGCCACCTCAGCGCACTGCGGCGCACGGCCGTCGGCTCCTTCGACCTGTCCGTCGCGCGGACTCTCGACGAGCTCGCCGACGACTTCGCGGTGGTGCCGATCGCAGACGCTGCGCGATCGACGTTCCCGTTCATCGACCTGGCCGACGAGCAGGCCGCGGACGTGCGGTTCGGCCGCCCCCTCGACCTCGAGCTTCCGGGCGCTGGTCCGCACGCGGTGTTCGCACCCGACGGGGAATTCCTCGCCCTCTACGAGCAGAGCGGTGCGAAGGCGAAGCCGGTGGCGGTCTTCGTCTGACACGACGCGGTCTGGTCCACCCACATTTCTCGGTAGCGCCGCCGCACCCGCAGGAGGATGTTGGGGTGCGGACCGGGGGGCCGCACCCGGCGGCTGTGGTCCGAGGAGGCATCAGTGTTCGTCCCACGCATCTCAGCCCTCGCCGGCGGCCTGGTCCTGCTGGCCGGCGGGCTCACCGGAGGGACGGCGCACGCCGCCCTCGACTCCACCAGCAGCGGCATGGTGGCCGTCAGCATCACCGCGGCCCACAACGTCGTCATGCCGACGACGATCCAGCCCGGCGTGAACCAGTTCCGAGTGACGACGGAGGCCAAGAGCTCCGGCTTCCAGCTCGTGCAGCTGGCCACCGGCTACACCCTCGACGCGGCCATCGCCGACATCGACGCCGGCCTCGAGAAGGGCAAGATCCCCGCGCTCAAGCGCTTCGAGGCCAACACGACCCTCCTGGGTGGCGTCAACGTCGCGATGGGCAAGGTCGGCAAGCTGACCGTCAGCCTGCCGCCCGGCAGCTACTACGCGGCCGACATCGAACGCAACAGGCCCTCGGCGTTCACGGCCTTCACCGTCGCCGGCGCCGACACGGGCGCGACGATGCCGGACGGCCCGACCCTCCGGGCGGTCAAGAGCGCGAGCTGGGCGAAGAACCCGAAGTCCATCCCGCGGAAGGGCACGCTGACCTTTGAGAACTTCAGCAGCCAGAACCACTTCGTCGGACTGATCAAGCTCAAGCCCGGCAAGACCGTCGAGGACTTCGGCGCCTGGACCGAGGCCCAGATGAACGGCCAGAACGGCCCGCCGCCGGTCAACTTCGGCGAGTCCTTCGACGGCAACGTGGTCGGCCCCGGCCACACGGCAGCGATGAACTACCGGCTCTCGCGCGGCAACTACGTCCTGCTGTGCTTCTGGCCGGACGCGAACATGGGCGGCATGCCGCACGCGTTCATGGGCATGTATCGCGGCATCACGCTGAAGTAGCGCACGACTGCAGACCCGGCCACGCGGGGCGCGAGCCCCGCGTGGCCAGTGGTGCGTGCACGACGTCGCTGCACGGTGGGCGCACTCCGGGCACGCACCTCGCTGCGTTGTCGGACCTCGACGGGCCTAGCGGCCCGCCTTCGCTCCTCCGCCTTGCGATGCACGCACCCGGAGCACGCCCACCACCACAGGACGTCGCACACCCACCACTAGGCTGCCTCCGTGCAGATCTGGCGTGGAGTCGACGACGTGCCGGCCGACCTCGGCCGCACCGTGGTCAGCATCGGCAACTTCGACGGCGTACACCTCGGGCACGCGCACGTCCTCCGGGAGGCCCGGCAGACTGCTGACCGCCTCGGCATCGAGACGGTCGTGGCGGTGACCTTCGACCCCCACCCGATGGCGGTGCTGCGGCCCGAGCACGCGCCGCCGACCCTCACCTCGATCCAGACCCGTGCCGAGCTGCTCGAGGGTGCCGGCGTCGACTCGATCCTGGTGCTGGGCTTCGACTGGGAGATCGCCCGCTGGTCGCCCGAGGAGTTCATCGACCGGATCATCGTCAAGGCGTTGCACGCGGACGCGGTGGTCGTCGGGGCCAACTTCCGCTTCGGCGCCAAGGCCGCCGGTGAGGTGGCCACCCTCGTCGAGGCCGGCGCCACGCGGGGTTTCGAGACCGTGGGCGTGGCACTCGACGGCGGTCCGCAGGTCTGGAGCTCGACGTACGTCCGCCAGTGCCTGGCAACCGGCGACGTCGCGGGCGCGGCCGAGGCCCTCGGCCGTGCGTTCGTCGTGCGCGGCACGGTTGTCGAGGGCGACAAGCGCGGTCGCGAGCTCGGTTACCCGACGGCCAACGTCCCCATCCCGCCGGTGGACGCCGCTCCCGCCGACGGCGTGTACGCCGGCTGGCTGACCCGGCTCGACACGGGGGAGCGCTACCCCGCGGCGATCTCCGTGGGCACCAACCCGACCTTCGACGGCGAGCGCGAGCGCCGCGTCGAGTCCTACGTCCTCGACCGTGACGACCTCGAGCTCTACGGCGTACGGGTCGAGGTGGCCTTCGTCGACCGGTTGCGCGGCATGGTGAAGTTCGACGGGATCGAGGCCCTGGTCGAGACCATGCACGACGACGTACGCCGCGCGCGCGAGATCCTGGCGTGACGCACCCCGAGCCGACCAACCGCGCGGAGGCCGAGGCCTGGTTCCTCGCACACGGCCTGCCCTACTTCGTCGACCCGATCCGGGAGCAGGTGCGGCGACGCCTGGCTCGCGGTCGGTTGCTGCTCGTCCTCGGATGCGGACTGCTGCTCGCCGTCCCGAGCGGGATCGGCTCCTGGTGGCTGGTCGACCGGGCCGAGGAGTCCGGCGCCGTCTCCACGGGCATCTCCACGGCAGTCACCGTGCTGCTGGTCGTGGCGGCGGTCTATGCCGGTCGCGCGCTGCGAGTCCACCTGATCGGCGTGTGGGCGATGCGGCAGACCTTGTCCAGCCTGGGCCTGCTGTTCCCGCTCGCCACCCGGGCCCTGCCGATGCTGCTGCTCTTCGTCACGTTCCTCTTCATCAACACCGAGGTGTGGATGATCGCCTCCGCGCTCGACGGCGGGATCCTCTGGGGTGCGGTGCTGCTCTTCGCGGCGCTGGCGGCCGGCTTCCTCGTCGTCCGGCTCACCGAGGAGGTGGACCGGCTCGACGACGAGGTCGGCCGCGACGAGCTCGGTGACGACGCCGACGTCGTGGGCCTGCAGCGGACCAACCTCGTGCTGGTGCTGCTCATCACCCAGGCCTTCCAGGTGCTGCTGCTCGCCCTGGCGGTCTTCGCGTTCTTCATCGTCTTCGGCGTGGTGGCGATGGACGAGACGGTGCTGGAGACGTGGATCGAGACCGACCTCACCTATGCGGGGAAGATCCCGGTCAGCCGGGAGCTGCTCCAGGTCTCGACGTTCCTCGCGGCCTTCAGCGGCCTCTACTTCGCGGTGTACGCCGTCACCGACGAGAACTACCGCCGCGAGTTCTTCACCGAGGTGCTGGGCGAGCTCGAGCAGGCGCTGCGGGTGCGGGTCCGCTACCTCCGCGGTTCGTGACCCTGGTCCCTTCGCCGTACGACGCACGCGTGGGCGGTGAGTGAAGGGGATCCGGGCAGCTCGGATTCCCCCTCACCCACCGCCCACGCGGCGGACTCGGGACCTGGGCGCTCAGGCGTCGAGGTCCTGCTCGACGAGCGCGGCGATGGTGTCGACGGCGGCCTGGTCGTCGCCGGCCACCTCCACCGTGTCGCCGTTGCCGGCACCGAGGGTCATGATCATCAGCGACGAGCTGGCGTCGACGCCGTTGATGGTGACGTCGGAGCCGAGCTCACCGGCCTTCTCGGCGATGATCGCTGCGGGGCGGGCGTGCAGGCCGACGGCGGAGCCGACGACGACGGACTTGCTGGGCATGGTGCTCCTTCGAGTTGGTCGTGCGTGGTGTGAGGTGTGGATCAGACGGTGGCGACGTCGGCGTCGGCCTTGCTGGTGCTCTTGAGGAGCACGACCAGCGCGGTGGCGACGAGGACGCCGGCGACCAGGGCGATGAGGAAGCCGAACTTCCCGTCCACGGCGAACAGGACGAAGATCCCACCGTGCGGTGCCCGGAGGCCGACGTCGAGGCCCATCGAGAGGGCTCCCGTGACGGCGCTGCCGGCCATGATCGAGGGGATCACGCGCAGCGGGTCGGCCGCGGCGAACGGGATGGCACCCTCGGTGATGAACGAGGCGCCCATGGCCCAGGCCGCCTTGCCGTTCTCCCGCTCGGGCACCGTGAACAGGCCGGGTCGCACGACCGTGGCCAGGGCGAGCGCGAGGGGCGGCACCATGCCGGCGAGCATGACAGCCGCCATCACCTTGAGCTCCGGTGCGTCCGTCGCGGTCGCGGCGGCGCCGAGGCCGGTGGTGGCGAAGGCGTACGCGGTCTTGTTGAGCGGGCCACCCATGTCGAAGGCCATCATCAGGCCGAGGATGACGCCCAGGATGATCGCCGAGCCGCCCTGCAGGCTGTTGAGGCCGTCGCTGAGCGCCTCCATGAGGCGTCCCAGCGGCTTGCCGAGCACGACGACCATGATGAAGCCGGAGATCAGCGTCGCCAGCAGCGGGATCACCAGCACGGGCATCAGGCCGCGCATCCAGGTGGGCACCTTCCAGCGGGTGATCCAGAGGGCCACGATGCCGGCGAGGACACCGCCGACGATGCCGCCGAGGAATCCCGAGTTGAGGGTGCCGGCGATGGCGCCCATCACGAAGCCCGGCGCGATGCCGGGGCGGTCGGCGATGGCGTACGCGATGTAGCCGGCGAGTGCAGGCACCAGGAACCCGAATGCCGCGGCCCCGAGCGTGAACAGCAGCGCGCCGAGGTAGGCGAAGAAGGCGCTGCCGCCGAGGGCGTGGTCGAGGCCGAACTCGTTGACGTCGGGGAGGTTGAAGAACGTGTTGTTCACGGCGATCGCCTGGCCGTCGGTGACGATCTCGTAGCCACCGAAGAGGAAGCCGAGGGCGATCAGCAGGCCGCCGGCGGCGACGAACGGGATCATGTACGAGACGCCGGTCATCAGGACCCGGCGGGCCGTGGCACCGAAGGACTGCGAGCCGCCCGCGGACTGCGAGGCCTCGCTGGCGGTGCCCTCCACGCGCGGGGCGCTGGCCGGGTCGGCGGCGTAGCGCAGCGCCTCGGCGATCATCGCGTCGGCGTCGTCGATCGGTCGCTTCACGCCCGAGCTCACCATCGGCTTGCCGGCGAAGCGGGACCGGTCGCGCACGCCCACGTCGACGGCGAAGATCACCGCACCGGCGGCGGCGATCGTGTCGGGGGAGAGCGGTGTCGAGCCGGCCGAGCCCTGGGTCTCGACGTGGAGCTCGACGCCGGCGCGCGCGGCCGCGGCCTCGAGGGCCTCGGCGGCCATGTAGGTGTGCGCGATGCCCGTGGGGCAGGCGGTGACCGCGACGAGCGAGGCCTGGCCGCCAGCGGCGGCTGCAGGAGCCGCGGCGGCTGCTGCTGCCGCGGGTGCTGCCGGGGTGGCGGCGGTTGCGGTGCCGGGCGCGGGCTCGCCGAGCTCGTGGCTGACGATGTCGACGACCTCCTCGACCGAGCTCGCCGAGCGGAGCGCGTCGGTGAAGGCGGGCTTCACCAGCGCGCGGGCCAGCTTGGTCAGGATGGTGAGGTGGTCGGCGTCGCCGCCTGCCGGTGCAGCGATGAGGAACGCGAGGTCGGCGGGGCCGTCCTTGGCGCCGAAGTCGACCGGAGGGTCGAGGCGGGCGAAGGCGAGGGTCGGGGTCTCGACACCCGCGGTGCGGCAGTGCGGGATGGCGATGCCGCCGGGCAGGCCGGTCGACGAGGTGGACTCGCGGGCGAACGCGTCCTCGACGAGCTGGTCCCTGTTGGTCGCGCGCCCGGCGTCGTCGACGACGCCCGCGAGCGCACGGATGACGTCGTGCTTGTCCTGGCCCCAGGATGCGCCGAGGCGCACCAGGTCCGTGGTGATGAGGTCGGTCATGAGGTGTCTCCGAGTGCGGTGACGCCGACCAGCTCCGTACGGAGCTGTGAGGGCTGGGGGATGGTGGTGCCGGGCAGGCCTGCGGCGGCGCTGCCGTAGGCAACAGCCAACGCCAGGCGGTCGGGAGCCGCAAGACCCCTGATGTCACCCAGCAGGTAGCCGAAGAGGGAGGAGTCGCCCGCACCCACGGTGCTGACGACGGTGGTGGGGGGCGGCGTGGCGTGCCAGGCGCCCTCGGCGGTGACCAGCACGGCCCCGTTGCCGCCCAGGGTGGCGAGCACAGCGCCCACGCCCCGGTCGATGAGCTGACGCGCGGCTGCAGCGGTCGCGACCGGGTCGGACTCGAGCGTCTCGGGGTCGCCGCCGGTGAAGGACGCGAGCTCCTCGCCGTTGGGCTTCATCAGGTCGGGAGCCGACCCGGGGAGGCCGTCGACGAGGGCCTGGAGCGGTGCCTCGCTGGTGTCGACCGCGACCCGGCCGCCCACCTCGCGCAGCCGACGTACGAGCTCGGCGTAGAACCCGGCGGGCGCGCCCGCCGGGAGCGAGCCCGCCAGCACGGTCCAGCTCGCGGTGGAGGCGCGGACCAGCACGGCCTGGGCCATCAGCTCGAGGTGCAGCGGGAGGACCTCTGCGCCGGGCGAGTTGAGCTTGGTGGTGGTGCCGTCGGGCTCGGTGATCGTGAGGTTGACGCGTACGTCGCCGGCCGGGCGCACGGGACGGCAGTCGATGCCGGCGGTGAGCAGCTCGAGGACGAACGGGTCGTCCTTCTGGGCGGGTACGACGGCGATGCTGGGGATGCCCGCACCCACGGCCGCGCGCGAGATGTTGACCCCCTTGCCGCCACCCTGCGACGTCACCGAGGCCACCCGGTGGACCTGCCCGCGCGACAGCTCGCCGTCGAGGGCGACCGTACGGTCGATGCTGGGGTTGGGCGTCAGCGTGAGGATCATGCGATCACCACCTCGATTCCGGCTTGTTCCAGGGCGCGTCGGTCCTTGGGGTCGATTCCGCTGTCGGTCACCAGCACGTCGATGCTGTCGAGGGTGGCGAACCGGACCGCGGTCTCGACCCCGAGCTTCGTGGAGTCGGCGAGCACCACGGTCTTGCGGGCGCAGGCGATGATCGACCGCTTGCTCGCGGCCTCGTCGCTGTCGGGGGTGGTGAGGCCGTGGCCGACGGTGAGGCCGTTGGTCGCGACGAACGCGACGTCGGCGCGCAGCTCCGCGAGCGCGGCCACGGTCTCGGCGCCGACGGCTGCGTGGGTGGCCGGGCGCACCCGTCCGGGCAGCAGGTAGAGCTGGATCTGGGGCAGGCCCGCGAGGCGGGTGGCCACCGGGACCGCGTGGGTGATGACGGTGAGGCGGTGGTCGCGGGGGAGGGCCGCGGCGAAGCGCGCCGTCGTGCTGCCCGCATCGATGACGACCACCGAGTCGGGCGGCGGCAGCAGGGCGACCGCGGCGTTGGCGATCGCCTCCTTGGCCTGCGTGTTGGACTGGTCACGCTCGACGATCCCTGATTCGATGACCGTCAGGGAGCCAGCGGGCACGGCGCCACCGTGGACCCGTCGCACCACGCCCATCCGGTCGAGGGTGGACAGGTCGCGGCGGACGGTCTCGGTCGTGACCTCGAACTCCCCGGCGAGCTGGACCACCGACAGTCGCCCGCGACGGCTGATCAGCTGGGCCATCGCCTGCTGCCGCTCCTCGGCGTACATGGGTCCTCCTCTCGGCGCGATCTGTGTATGTGTTGTTTTAGTCCCGAATGTGTTGCTTGTCAACCACGCCGTGTTCTACGGTGTGTCCATGACCACACCCGCGAACCCCGCCACCGGAAGCCTCAGCGGGACCCCGGTCGTACCGGGTGTTGCCGCCGGTCCTGTCCTCCACGTCCGCGGCGAGATCTCGCCCGCCGCGATCGCCCGGTTCGGCGACGGCGGCTTCGCCGATGCCGAGTCCGCGCTGGCCGCGTACGACGACGCGGCGGCCGCGGTCGCCGAGACGTTCACCACCAAGGCCGCCTCCGCCCAGGGCGCGGCGGCCGAGGTGCTCACCGCGAGCGCCGGGCTCGCCCGTGACAAGGGACTGCGCGGCGCGGTGAACAAGAACCTGCAGGCCGGCCATGGGCCCGTCGCCGCGGTCCAGGGCGCCGTCGACCAGTTCGTCACGATCTTCACCACCATGGGCGGGCTGATGGCCGAGCGGGTCACCGACCTGCGCGACATCGAGCGGCGCGTGGTCGCCCACCTCGTCGGCGAGCCCGCGCCCGGCGTGCCGACGCCGACCGAGCCGTCGATCCTCGTGGCCGAGGACCTCGCGCCGAGCGACACCTCGGGGCTCGACCCCGCGCTGGTGACGGCGCTGGTGACCGAGCGCGGTGGCGCGACCAGCCACACCGCGATCATCGCCCGCCAGCTGGGCATCCCCTGCATCGTCGGCGCGGCCGGCATCATGGAGCTGCCCACCGGCACCTTCGTCGTCGTCGACGGCGAGACCGGCACGATCGAGCAGGGCGCCGATCCCGACGAGGCGCGCGAGCGGGTCGAGGCCAGCCGTCGCCTCCGCGAGGAGCTCGCGTCCTGGACCGGGCCTGCGGCGACCCTCGACGGCCTGCCGCTCAAGTTGCTCGCCAACGTCGCCGACGGCGCGTCCGCGGAGTCCGCGGGCGTCGAGCCGGTGCAGGGGGTCGGGCTGTTCCGCACCGAGCTGTGCTTCCTCGACCAGAAGGAGGAGCCGACGGTCGACGAGCAGGCCGACATCTACAGCGCCGTCCTCGCGCCGTACGCCGACGGCCGCTACGTCGTCGTGCGCACCCTCGACGCCGGGTCGGACAAGCCGATCGCGTTCGCGACCCACGCCGGTGAGGAGAACCCGGCGCTCGGCGTCCGCGGCCTGCGCCTCAGCTTCGACAACCCCGGCCTGATGGACCGCCAGCTCGACGGCATCGCCGCGGCTGCGGAGCGCACCGGCACCGAGACGTGGGTGATGGCGCCGATGGTGGCCACGGTCGCCGAGGCAGCCGACTTCGCCGAGAAGGTCCGCGCCCGCGGGCTCAAGCCCGGCGTGATGGTCGAGATCCCGAGCGCCGCGCTGCTCGCGCACCGGATGCTCGAGGTCGTCGACTTCCTGTCCATCGGCACCAACGACCTGACCCAGTACACGATGGCTGCCGACCGCATGGCCACCGATCTGGCCCACCTCACCGACCCCTGGCAGCCGGCCGTGCTCCAGCTGATCGCGATCACCGCCCACGCGGGCAGGGAGGCGGGCAAGCCCGTCGGGGTCTGCGGCGAGGCCGCGGCCGACCCGCTGCTGGCGACGGCGCTGATCGGGATGGGCATCTCGTCGCTCTCGATGGCCGCGCGCGCCGTACGCCCCGTCGGTGCCCAGCTCTCGCGCGTCTCGCTCGAGACCTGCGAGGCGGCCGCCGAGGCCGCCCTCGGCGCCCCCGACCCGATGGCCGCCCGTGCTGCGGTGCGCGAGGTGCTCGGCCACTGAGGCCCGCACCACCACATCCGTCCAACGTCACACCGGAGGAACCATGACATCAGCGTACGACCGCTACCGCGCGGCAGATTCCGAGCTTCCGGAGGGCGCCTGGACCTGGTACCTGCACGGCGCCGGCGAGGACAACATGGGCAAGGACGGCGCTCCCGAGCTGACCCCCGTCCCCAGACCGGATGCCGACCACATGCTGGTGCGCATCGACAGCGTGGGCCTCTGCTTCTCCGACGTGAAGATCATGCGTCAGGGCGGCAGCCACCCGAAGCTCTACGACCGCGACCTGTCGAAGGAGCCCACCCGACTGGGGCACGAGGTCAGCCTCACCGTCATCGAGGTCGGCGACCACCTCAAGGACCGCTACCACGCCGGCCAGCGGCTGGCCGTGCAGCCGGACATCTACCAGGACGGCAAGAGCACGGCGTACGGCTACACCATCCCCGGCGGGCTGATCCAGTACCACCTGATGGGCGCGGAGATGCTCGAGACGGACGACGGTGCGTGCCTGCTGCCCCTCCCCGACACCATGGGCTACGCCGAGGGCTCGACGCTGGAGCCCTGGGGGTGCGTGATGGCCGCCTACACCCAGCGTCGCCGCCTCGAGCCCAAGGCCGGCGGCACCATGTGGATCGTCGGCCGCCCCGGGGACGAGCGGGAGTACGTCTTCTCCTCCGGGCTGGACGCTCCGGCCACCATCGTGCTGACCGACGTGCCCGCCTCGGTGGCTCAGCTGGTGGAGGGCACCACGGCCGCTCGCGTCGCGATACGCGACGGCATCGGCACGGACGACTACCAGGCGCTGGTGGACGAGCTGACCGACGGTGCCGGCTTCGACGACATCGTCATGCTCGATCCGCGCTCCGCGGCGACGGCCGGTGCCGTGGCCACGCACATCGCCCGGCGAGGGACCCTCAACCTGGTGGGGGAGACTGCCCTCGACGGCCTGGTGGACACCGACGTGGGCCGGTTGCACTACGACTACACCGCCTACCTCGGCGGCCGGGGTCCGGACATCGCCGCGTCCTACGGCGAGGCGCGCAACCGCTGCGACCTGCGGTCGCAGGGAACCACCGTCTTCGTGGGTGCCGGCGGCCCGATGGGGTTGATGCACGTCCAGAGGGCCATCCAGCAGCCCGACGGCCCCCGCACGATCATTGCCACGGAGGTGAGCGACGAACGACTCACGAGCCTCGAGGACCGGCTGGCCCACCTGGCGGAGAGCAACGACTGCGAGCTGATCACCTTCAACTCCCAGACCGCTGAGGAGTCCCTCCACGACTTCGTCATGGGCACCACCGACGGCCGCGGGGCCGACGATGTGGTCGTCAGCGTCCCCATCTCGGCCGTGATGGCCGAGGCCGACACCCTGATGAACCCCGACGGCATGCTGGTCTTCTTCGCCGGTGTTCCCAACGGGACGCTGGCGCCGCTGAACCTGAGCGCGGTCTACCTCGACAACGCCCAGTACACCGGGACGTCGGGCCTGACCATCCACGACCAGCAGCAGGTCGTGGACCTGGCCAACCAGGGTGCGCTCTCCCCGGGATCCATCGTGGGTGCCGTCGGCGGCATGCGGGCGGCCAAGGACGGCCTCCAGGCCCTTGTCGACGGGAGCTACTCCGGCAAGGTCCTGATCTTCCCCCAGATCCACGACCTTCCCCTGATGGGGCTCGACGAGCTCAAGGAGACGCTGCCGGAGGTCGCCGCGAAGCTGGGACCCGGCGACACGTGGAACGACGAGGCGGAGAAGGCGTTCTTCAACAGCCAGCTGGGCGGGTAGAGGGGCCCGTGGGGGGCAAAGCCACAGATTCGGGCATGAATCGTGCCCGAATGCTTGGCAACAGGCCCGTTCGCGTGGTTTGATCCAGACATCATGTGATCGGGGTCACCTCACCCCACGCTCAACTGGAGGACACAGCATGGCGACCACAACCTCAACACCCGCGGCCAGTTCCGGTGCCCGGGTACGCGTGCAGAAGTTCGGCACGTTCCTCTCCAACATGGTCCTGCCCAACATCGCCGCGTTCATCGCGTGGGGCCTGATCACCGCGCTGTTCATCGAGAACGGCTGGCTCAACCTGGGTGGCGGGGACAACGCATGGCTCAGCCCCGACAGCTGGGTCGCCGAGTTCGGCGGCTGGGGCAACTCGGAGAGCGGCGGCATCGTCGGTGTGATGATCACCTACCTGCTGCCGCTGCTGATCGGCTACACGGGTGGCCGGATGACGTACGACAACACCATCCGCGGTGGCGTCGTCGGCGCCATCGCCACCATGGGTGCCATCGCGAGCGCCGGGGTGCCGATGTTCCTGGGCGCCATGGTCATGGGCCCGCTCGGCGGCTGGTCGATGAAGAAGCTCGACGCGCTGTGGTCGCACAAGATCCGGCCGGGGTTCGAGATGCTGGTCAACAACTACTCGGCCGGCATCTGGGGCATGGTCCTCGCCGTCGTCGGCTTCGTGGTGGCGGGTCCGTTCGTGGAGTGGTTCAGTGCCCGCGCGGGCGAGGTCATCGACTTCCTCGTCGAGAACTCCCTGCTCCCGCTGACCTCGCTGTTCATCGAGCCGGCCAAGGTCCTCTTCCTCAACAACGCGATCAACCAGGGCGTCCTGACCCCGCTGGGCCTGACCGAGGCCAGCGAGAACGGGAAGTCCGTCCTGTTCCTGCTCGAGGCCAACCCGGCCGCGGGCGCCGGCCTGCTGCTGGCGTTCATGATGTTCGGCAAGGGTGCGGCCAAGGCCTCGGCCCCGGGCGCGCTGCTCATCCACTTCGTCGGCGGGATCCACGAGATCTACTTCCCCTACGTGCTGATGAAGCCCAAGCTCATCCTCGCGATGATCGCGGGCGGCATGACGCAGATCTCGATCAACCTCCTCTTCGACTCGGGCCTCCAGGCACCGGCGGCACCGGGCTCGATCATCGCGGTGCTGATCAACACACCCGGAGGCAGCTTCGTCGGCGTCATCCTGTCGGTCATCGGCGGTGCGGCAGCGTCCTTCGCCGTCGCGGCCGTGCTCCTCAAGACCGACAAGGCGGACGACGAGGGTGACCTGGCCGGGGCCACTGCGAGCATGGAGTCGATGAAGGGCAAGAAGTCCTCGGTCGCCGGCACCCTGGCAGGCGTCGGCACGGCCACCGCGACGGCGACCCGCGAGATCCGCAACATCGTGTTCGCCTGCGATGCCGGCATGGGTTCGTCGGCCATGGGCGCCTCGGTGCTGCGCAAGAAGATCCAGGCCGCCGGTCACCCGGAGGTCACGGTGGTCAACAAGGCCATCTCCGACCTGCGCGACGACGTCGACCTGGTGGTCACCCACCAGGACCTCACCGACCGTGCCCGTGAGAAGACCCCGTCCGCCGTCCACGTGTCGGTCGACAACTTCATGGGCAGCCCCCGGTACGACGAGATCGTGGAGATGGTCGAGCAGAACAACGGTTCGACCACCACCTGACGTACGACCAGTCACCCCCCGAGAGCCCGGCCCTCCGCGGTGCGGAGGGCCGGGCCTGGTCATTTCGACCAGCGTGGGCCCATGGACCCTGTGGTCTGATGAGCCCGACCCCACCGACAGATCAGTGAGAGAAGAGGCTGCAGATGAACGACGTACTGAGCCGGGAGTCCATCGTCCTCGGCGGCCAGGCCACCGACCGTGACTCCGCCATCACCGAGGCCGGCCGCCTGCTGGTCGCCAGCGGTGCCGTCGATGAGGCGTACATCGCGGCGATGCACGAGCGCGAGACCTCGGTCTCGACCTTCATGGGCAACGGCCTGGCCATCCCGCACGGCACCAACGAGGCCAAGGCGCTGATCCGTCAGACGGCGATCTCCTTCATCCGCTACGACGAGCCCATCGACTGGAAGGGCAGCCCGGCGAAGTACGTCGTCGGGATCGCCGGCGCCGGCGACGACCACCTCACGGTGCTGCAGGCACTGGCGGGTGCCTTCACCGACGACGACAGCATCGCGGCGCTCGACGCCGCCCAGACCCCGGACGACGTGCTCGCCGTCCTCGGCGACGTCAGCACCTGAGCCACCCCGCTCCACGCACAGAGCCCCGCCGGACACCGGCGGGGGCTCTGTCGCACCTCAGCTGATCAGCGCGTCGATGTCGGCGAAGCCGGACGCGTCGCCGACGAGCACCTCGCTGCGCCGCCCGTCCACCGACAGCGGGACGTCGCCGGCGACCGTGATCCGGCGCACTTCGCGCGGCTCCTCGCCGAAGTCGGCGACGGCGTAGTGCTGGGTGGCCCGGTTGTCCCAGATCGCCACGTCGCCCTGCTGCCACGTCCAGCGGATCGTGTTCTCGAGCCGGGTCACCCGGTTCTGCAGGAGGTTGAAGAGCGTGCTCGACTCCAGCTGGTTGAGGCCGACGAACTGCTTCACGAAGTGGCCGAGCAGCAGCGCCCGCTCACCGGTCTCGGGGTGCACGCGCACCACCGGGTGGGCGGTCTCGTAGGTGGTCCGGCGGAACTCCTGGCGCCGGGCGACGGCCACCTCGTCGTCGTCGTGCGCGCCCTGCTCCCGGTCGGCGTAGTCGTAGGCGTTGGTGTGGACCGCCCACAGGTTCTCGACCAGCGCCTTGAGGGAGTCGGGCAGCCGGTCGTACGCGTCGACCGTGTTGGCCCACACCGTGTTGCCGCCGTAGGGCGGGATCGTCACGCCGCGCAGGATGCTGAAGGCCGGCACCCGGTCGACGAACGTGACGTCGGTGTGCCAGCTGTTGGCGGCCATCCCCTTGTTGGCCGTGAGCGTGTAGATCCGCTCGCTGCCCGTGTTGACCGTCGGGTGCGCGGTCGTGAGGGTGCCCAGGCGCTCGGCGAACGCGATGTGGGCCTCGTCGTCGAGGTGGCCCTGGCCGCGGAAGACCACCACCTTGTTCCGCAGGATCGCCTTGCGGATGCGCGCCACCACGGCGTCGTCGAGGTCGCCGGAGAGGCGTACGCCGTCCACGCGCGCACCGATGCGCCCGCCGATCCGGTGCACCCCGACCCCGTCGGGCGAGTCGGGGGAGTGGTCGATCGCGTGGTCCTGCTCGAGCTGGAGCGTCATGGCGTTCCCTTCGTCGTCAAATTGTCTATTGAAACGCTAGACAATGATCGCGGGGCGCCCAAGGGTCGCCACGCGCGGTTCGGGAGACCACGGCGCGAGGCACCGCCTACCGGGCGGGACACGCCGACGCGCATGTTCGTGACGCGCACTACTGCGGACTGCGTAGTAGTGTGCGGTCCATGGATCAGACCCAGCTCCTCAAGGGAGTGCTCGACCTCGCGGTGCTCGCCGTGGTCCGGGGCGAGGACGGCTACGGCTACGACATCGTGCGGCGGCTGCGCGACGGCGGGTTGGCCGATGTGGGTGACGCGTCGGTCTACGGCACGCTGCGCCGGCTGTACGCCGCCGGCGCGCTCACGTCGTACGTCGTGCCTTCCGAGAGCGGCCCGCACCGCAAGTACTACGGCATCACGCCCATCGGCCGTGACCAGCTCGCGCGGCAGCGCGACGACTGGCACGCCTTCTCCTCCATCCTCGACGGGCTCCTCGACGGTCCCGCCGCCCACACCGCCCAGGGGGCCAGCGCATGAACACCACTGCACTTCCGGTCCGGCCCGACGTCGCGGCCTTCGTGGCCCGCGTCCGCGAGTCCCTCGCCGACCTGTCCGACGACGACCGGCTCGAGCTGACCGAGGGGCTGGAGGCCGACCTCACCGACCAGGTCGCCGAGCACGGCGGGGCGGTGCTCGGCGACCCGGCCGCGTACGCCCGCGAGCTCCGGGCGGCAGCCGGGTTCGACCCGGTCGCGCGACGCCGGCTCCACGTCCCGACGGGCCGGTCCCTGGGCGAGCAGCTCGACATCGTGCGCCACCTCTGGGACGGCGCCGTCGCCCGGCCGAGGATCGCACCGCTGTGGTCGGTGCTGGTGGCGCTGCGCCCGGCCTGGTGGGTGATCCGCGGCTACGTCGCGGCGGTGCTGGCCGCGAGGCTCGTGCCGGGCTGGTACGACTATGGGCTGATCTGGCTGCCGGGCGTCCACCCGGTGCTGGCGCTGCCGATCCTCGTGGTCTGCGTCGCCGGCAGCGCCCTCGTCGGGCTCGGCCGGGTGTGGCCCGGTCCCGGGTCCCCGGGCTCGTCGTCGGTGAGCCGGGTCGTGCTCATGCTGCTCAACGTCGTGGCGATCGTCGCGCTGCCCGTCATCAACGGCCAGTTCGACCAGCAGTCGTGGAGCCGCTACAGCCAGGGCTACAACGAGGCCCAGCTGGGCAGCGACGACGAGGGGCTGGTCAGTCGTGGGGAGCAGGTCTGCAACATCGCGGCGTACGACGCCTCCGGCCAGCCGCTGGTCGGCGTGCAGCTCTTCGACCAGCGCGGCCGCCCGCTCGACGTGCAGTGCTACGGCCAGGCCGGGCGGACCGTGCCGTGGGTGCTCGGCGACGTCACGCGCTGGAACGTCTTCCCGCTGGGAGTGCGCGACCAACCGGCGCGGACCCCGGTGCGCCGCGCCGACCTCAGCGGTGCGGCCTTCCCGACCCCTGACCGCGCGACGACGCCCGAGGTGACCAACCCGCTCCTCCCGGAGCCGGTCGAGGTCGAGCCGGAGGAGGAGCCCGCGGGGACGAAGGACGATCAGAAGGACGGTCGGAAGGGCGACGTCAGCAAGCGGTGACCGCGACGGGCACGCCGTTGAGCGCCGCGTTGCCCGACACGTCGAGCCGTTCGGGGTCGGTGAGGTCGTTGATCGAGACGCCCGGGACCTCGCGGCTGCGGGTCATGAGGACGCCGTCCTTGGCGTGGCCGTAGCCGTGGGGGAGCGAGACGACGCCGGGCATCAGGTCGTCGGAGGCCACCACCTCGACCTCGACCGACCCGACACGTGAGGTCACCCTCACCAGCGTGCCGTCGGTGATCTCGCGGTCGGCGAGGTCGGCAGGGTGCATCAGGAGCTGGTGGCGCGGCCGACCCCGGGTGAGCCGCTCGGAGTTGTGCATCCACGAGTTGCAGTCCTGCTTGTGGCGCCGCCCGATGAGCAGCAGCTCGTCGCCTTCGGGAGCCGCGACCGCCGCCAGCCGGGCGACGTCCTGCACGACGAGCGCGGGAGCGAGGTCGATCCGCTTGCTCGTGGCGGGCAGGCGCTCCGGAAGCTGGCCGCCGCGGAGCGGGCCGAGGTCGATCCCGGACGGCCGGGCCCGCAGCTTCTTCATCGTGACGCCGCTCGAGCCGCGCCGCAGCAACTGGGTGATGAGGAAGGTGGGGCTCGCGGTGAGCCGCGCGCGCTGGACCAGCCGCTTCTTCAGCGGGGCCTTGCGCTCGAGCCGGGCGGTGGTGCGCAGGGTGATCTCGCGGAAGATCTGCCAGTCGTGGCGCTGGTCGGCGTCCTTCTCGAAGACGGCGGGCGTGAAGCGGGCGGTGTCGCGTACGGCGAGCAGGTGGAAGACCAGGTCGTAGTGGTCCCGCTCGAGCGCCGTCGTGGGCGGCAGGATCACGTCGGCGTGGCGCGTGGTCTCGTTGACGTAGATGTCGACGGCGGCCATGAAGTCGAGCCCGCGCAGCGCCTCGTCGAGCCGCGGTCCGTCCGGTGTCGAGAGGACGGGGTTGCCGGCGACGGTGAGCACGGCCCGGACCTGGCCCTCGCCCGGTGTCTCGATCTCCTCGCGGAGCGCCGACACAGGGAGCTCGCCCGCCGTCTCCGGCAGGCCCCGCACCCGCGAGCGCCACGCGTCGTGGTGCCCGCGCCCGATGAGGCCGGTGCCGACCGCGTCGATGGCGGGGGAGGTGAACATCGCCCCGCCGGCGCGGTCGAGGTTGCCGCTGAGGATGTTGAGGCAGTTGACCGCCCACTGGCACACCGTGCCCCACGGGCCGGCCGACACCCCGATGCGGCTGTAGACCACGCCCGCGTCGGCAGCCACCAGTTCGCGGGCCAGGCGGCGGACCTCGTCGGCGGGCAGCCCGCTCATCGCCTCGGCCCGTTCGGGGGTGAAGTCGGCCACGAGGTCGACCACCGTCGCGAGCCCGTCGACGTACGACGCCACCGCCGGGCCACCATCCGGCCGAGCCTCGGTCGTCAGGACGTGCAGCATCGCGAGCAGCACCCACGCGTCGGTGCCTGGGCGGACGAAGTGGTGCTCGTCGGCGATCTTCGCGGTCTCGGTGCGCCGCGGGTCGAGGACGACCATCCGACCGCCGCGGGCCTTCAGCTCGCGGGCGCGGTTCGGGAAGTCGGGCACCGTCATGAGCGAGCCGTTGGACGCCATCGGGTTGGCGCCGATCACCAGGAACCACGACGTGCGGTCGATGTCGGGGATCGGCAGGAAGAGCTGGTGGCCGAACATCAGGTGCGCGACGAGCTGGTGGGGGAGCTGGTCGACCGACGTGGCGGAGTAGCGGTTCCTCGTCCGGAACGACTTGAACATCGCGGTGCCGTGCGTCATCGAGCCGAGGCTGTGCGCGTTGGGGTTGCCGAGGTAGACGCCGAGCGCGTCGTCGCCGTGCTCGTTGACCGCCCGCGCGAGGTTGTCGGCCACCAGGTCGAAGGCCTCGTCCCAGCCGATCTCCTCCCAGCGCGCGTCCGCGCCGTCGCCGACACGACGTACGGGTCGCCGCAGCCGGTCCGGGTCGGCGTACACGTCGGCGATCGCCACGCCCTTGGGGCAGATGTGGCCGCGGGAGAGCGGGTCGGCCGGGTTGCCCCGCACCCCGACGACGTCGCGGCCATCGATGGTGAGCTCCAGCCCGCAGATCGCCTCGCAGAGGTTGCAGACCCCGATCCGTCGCTCGCTCATCACCAGATCGTCGCATGCCTGCCCCCTGAGGGGGGTGACAGCGCAGGGCGCAGCAGGACAGACTCTGCCCCGCCCGGTCCAGACCGAACGAGATCGAGGCAGCATCCCCCACAGAATGGAGATCGTCATGGGTTTCGGAGGGCCGATCGGCCTCATTGTCGTAGGACTGATCCTCGCGTTCGCGTTGAACGACCAAGAAGTGGGGCCTCTCAACATGTGGACGCTGGGCATCATCCTTGCCCTCGCCGGAGCACTGTGGCTGGTGCTCACGATCGTCCAGCAGAACACCAAGCGTCGGGCAACCACGACCGCCGTCACGACCGACGCCGAGGGGCGCCAGGCCAGCACGCAGCGCACCACCGAGTCGGACCCGCCGGCCCCGCCGGCCATCTGAGGCTGCACGCTCGGCTGAGCCTCGTTGCGCGGCGCGGATTGGGTTCGGAGTCCAGCGCCTCGATATGCTTCTGCGGTTGCCCGCGAGGGCGACACGCCGTGACAACGGCCGCGGATCCAGAGTGCCCCGGTGAACAGGCCCGGGCGCGCCGCGCAACGAGAACCGAAGGAGCCCCCATGTCGATTGGTACCGACGCGGAGACCAAGAAGAAGATCATCGCCGAGTACGCCGTTGTCGAGGGTGACACCGGTTCCCCCGAGGTCCAGATCGCGCTGCTCAGCCACCGCATCTCGCACCTCACGGAGCACCTCAAGACGCACAAGCACGACCACCACAGCCGTCGTGGCCTGCTGCTGCTCGTCGGCCAGCGCCGCCGGCTGCTCAACTACCTGAACAAGACCGAGATCGAGCGTTACCGCTCCATTGTCGAGCGCCTCGGCCTCCGACGCTGACTCGCTTGGGAGCGGTTCCCCTCTGGGGGAGCCGCTCCTCTCGCATCACGGCCTCGCCGCGCTAGTGTCGAGCCGGCACCACCACAACTGAACACACAACCAACAGGAGCGACCCGCACGTCCGGCTCGGTCCTCGGTAGTGGCCTTCAGATCAACGGATCTGCGGGCCTCGATCGAAGACCGGCCCCCGCGGGGCTTCGAAGCCCCTCACCATCTCGGGAGAGTGTGGCGCCGCGGATCGCTCCGCGAAGAGAAAGCAGGATCCTGCTTCCATGAGTGAACCCATCATCTCCGCCGTCGAGACCGTTCTCGACAACGGCAAGTTCGGCAAGCGCACGATCAAGTTCGAGACCGGCCTCCTGGCCCGTCAGGCCGCCGGCTCGGTCACGGCGTACCTCGACGACGAGACCATGCTGCTCTCGGCGACGACCGCGGGCAAGACGCCCAAGGACCACTTCGACTTCTTCCCCCTGACGATCGACGTCGAGGAGCGGATGTACGCAGTGGGCCAGATCCCCGGCTCCTTCTTCCGCTCCGAGGGTCGCCCGGGCGAGGACGCGATCCTCACCTGCCGCCTCATCGACCGGCCGCTGCGCCCGACCTTCAAGAAGGGTCTGCGCAACGAGGTCCAGGTCGTCATCACCGTCATGGCGCTCGACCCCGACCAGCCGTACGACGTGCTCGCGATCAACGCCGCGTCGCTGTCCACCCAGCTCTCCGGCCTGCCGTTCTCCGGCCCCGTCGGTGGCGTCCGCGTGGCCCTCATCGAGGGCCAGTGGGTCGCGTTCCCGAGCCACTCGCAGCTCGAGTCGGCCGTGTTCGACATGGTCGTCGCCGGCCGCGTCACCGAGTCCGGTGACGTCGCCATCATGATGGTCGAGGCCGAGGCCCCCGAGGACACCATCGCGCTCGTGCAGAACGGTGCCCAGGCGCCCACCGAGGAGGTCGTGGCCAGTGGCCTCGACGCCGCGAAGCCCTTCATCAAGCAGCTCGTCGAGGCGCAGGCCCAGCTCGCTGCCGAGTCCGCCAAGCCGGTCCAGGACTTCCCGGTCTTCCTCGACTACGAGGACGACGTGTACGCCGCCGTCGAGTCGGCCGCCAAGGACGACACCGCCGCCGCGCTGACGATCGCCGACAAGCAGGAGCGCGAGCTCAAGGTCGACGAGATCAAGGCCGCGCTGCTCGAGAAGCTGTCGGGTCAGTTCGAGGGTCGCGAGAAGGAGATCGGCGCTGCGTTCCGCTCGCTGAACAAGTCCGTGATGCGCCAGCGCGTGCTGCGCGACAAGATCCGCATGGACGGCCGCGGCCTGGCCGACATCCGCCCGCTGCACGCCGAGGTCAACGTGATCCCGCGCGTCCACGGCTCGGCGCTGTTCGAGCGTGGCGAGACCCAGATCCTGGGCGTCACCACCCTCAACATGCTCAAGCTGGAGCAGCAGCTCGACACGCTGTCGCCGGAGAAGCACCGCCGCTACATGCACAAGTACGTCTTCCCGCCGTTCTCCACCGGTGAGACCGGCCGCGTGGGCTCGCCCAAGCGTCGCGAGGTCGGCCACGGTGCGCTCGCGCGCCGCGCCCTCCTGCCGGTGCTGCCGTCGCGTGAGGAGTTCCCCTACGCGATCCGCCAGCTCTCCGAGGCCATGGGCTCCAACGGCTCCACCTCGATGGGCTCGGTCTGCGCCTCGACCCTGTCGCTGCTGCAGGCCGGTGTGCCCCTCAAGGCCTCCGTCGCCGGCATCGCGATGGGACTCATCTCCGACGAGGTCGACGGCGAGACGCAGTACGTCGCGCTGACCGACATCCTCGGCGCCGAGGACGCGTTCGGCGACATGGACTTCAAGGTCGCCGGCACGCGCGAGTTCGTCACCGCCCTCCAGCTCGACACCAAGCTCGACGGCATCCCCGCCGAGGTGCTGGCCGCCGCGCTGACCCAGGCCCGCGACGCGCGCCTGGCGATCCTCGACGTGATGGCCGAGGCGATCGATGCTCCTGAGGAGATGTCGATCCACGCGCCGCGCATCATCACCGTCCGCGTGCCGGTCGACAAGATCGGCGAGGTGATCGGGCCCAAGGGCAAGGTCATCAACCAGATCCAGGACGACACGGGCGCGACGCTGTCCATCGAGGACGACGGCACGGTCTACATCGGTGCGACCAACGGCGAGGCGGCCGAGGCTGCCAAGGCCGCGGTCAACGCGATCGCCAACCCGACGATGCCCGAGGTCGGCGAGCGCTACCTCGGCACCGTCGTGAAGACCACCAACTTCGGTGCCTTCGTCTCGCTCATGCCCGGCAAGGACGGCCTGCTGCACATCAGCAAGCTGCGTGCCCTCGCCGGCGGCAAGCGCGTCGAGGCCGTCGAGGACGTGCTGTCGGTGGGCCAGAAGGTCCAGGTCTCGATCGCCGAGATCGACGACCGCGGCAAGCTCTCGCTGGTCCCCGTCGTCGACGAGGCGGAGGGTGACTCCGACGAGTCGGCCGACGCCGAGGTCGCCGAGTCCGAGTGACCTGACCCGTTCCACCACCACGACCGGCCGGCGGCCTCCGCCGGCCGGTCGTGGCGTTCCACCCCTTGTTCCACCCCCTTTGCATCACCTGGAAGGACCCCCGTGCAGAAGAACGGCACCACCCGCACCCTCCACACCGTCAAGGACGTCGACGGGTCGGTGACCTCGCGCGTCCGGCGTACGGTCCTGCCCAGCGGCCTGCGGGTCGTCACCGAGCAGATGGTGGGCACCCGCTCGGCCAGCATCGGTGTGTGGGTCAACGTCGGGTCCCGCGACGAGACCCCGGCGCTGCACGGCTGCTCGCACTTCCTCGAGCACCTGCTCTTCAAGGGCACCCCCGAGCGCACCGCGATGGAGATCTCGGTCGCGCTCGACGCGGTGGGTGGCGAGTTCAACGCCTTCACCACCAAGGAGTACACGGTCTTCCACGCCCGGGTCCTCGACGAGGACCTCGGAACGGCCGTCGACGTGCTCGGTGACATGGTGACCGCCTCCACCATCACCGCGGCCGACGTCGAGGCCGAGCGTGACGTGATCCTCGACGAGATCGCGATGCACGACGACGACCCCGACGACGTCGTGCACAACCTCTTCGCCCACCAGGCGTGGGGTGACAGCCCGCTCGGCCGCCCGATCGCGGGCACCGACGCCTCCATCACTGCGATGACGCGCGCCCAGGTCCACCGCTTCTACCGCCGCCACTACACGCCCGGCAACATGGTCGTCTCCGTGGCCGGCAACATCGACCACGCCGACGTCGTGCGCCAGGTCAAGCAGGCCTTCGGCCGCCAGGGCTTCCTCGCGGGTGAGGCGACGCCGACCGCGCCCGCGCAGTCCGAGCGTGCCCGCAAGGTGCACCCCGGTGAGGCGCGCACGGTGCGCCCGCAGGAGCAGGTCAACCTCGTGCTCGGCGTCAAGGGCATGACCCGCACCGACCCCCGCCGCTACGCCCTCGGCGTGCTCAACACCGCCCTCGGCGGCGGCACCTCGTCGCGGATGTTCCAGGAGGTGCGCGAGCACCGCGGCCTGGCCTACTCCGTGTACTCCTTCGCCAGCCACCACGCCGACGCCGGCGTGGTCGGGGTGTCGGTGGGCTGCCTGCCCGGCAAGTACGACGCCGTGCTGGAGACGGTGCGCGGCGAGCTCGCCAAGGTGGCCGCGGAGGGCATCACAGAGGAAGAGCTCCAGCGGGGCAAGGGCCAGCTCAAGGGCGGCCTGCTCCTCGGGCTCGAGGACTCCGCCTCACGCATGTCGCGCCTCGGCAAGGCGGAGCTGGTCTACGACGAGCTCCTCACCATCGACGAGGTGGTCGGCCGGATCGAGGCGGTCACCCTCGACGACGTCGCCACCCTCGCGCGCGACCTCTTCACCCAGCCCGAGATGCTCGCGGTCGTCGGCCCCGCCAAGTAGCTAGCGCTTGGCGATGATCCCGATGACCGGGGGAGCCTTCTGCTCCACGACGCTGACCCGGAAGCCGCCGCGCAGGAGGTTCTCGGAGGCCTTCTTCACGATGTTGGGCACCAGCTCGGGGCGGGCGGCGTCGTAGAAGAGGTAGACCGCGCCACCGGGCACCACCCGCTCGTGGAGCAGGGCGATCTCGTCCTCGCAGGGACGCACCCAGAAGAGGTTCACGTTGAACGCGAAGACCTTGTTGAGCCGCTTGACCGGCACCCGCAGCGTGGCGAGGTCGATCTGGCGTACGACGAGCCGGCCGGCGTCCACGTACTTCTGGTTGCGCCGCTTGGTGCGGTCCACACCCGACTCGGACCGGTCGATCGCGAACAGCTTCCCGGTCTCCAGGTAGCCGCAGATCGCCTCGGCTCCGGCGCCCGGGCCACAGCCGATCTCGAGGACCTGGTCGGAGGGCTGGACCTCCATGAGGTCGACGGCCCACTTGATGCGCGGCGGGATGGTCGAGGACGGCATGGTCCACAGCCTGCCAGACACGCGTGCGCGAGTCAGCCACCGCCACCCGTCGGTCGTCCGCACCACTAGATTGGCCGCGTGAGCACGCCTGAGTCGACACCCCCGGAGACCGCCGACCACGCACCGATCAGGGTCGGGGTGCTGGGCGCCCGCGGCAAGGTCGGGGTCGAGGTCTGCCGTGCCGTCGAGGCGGCACCCGACACCGAGCTGGTCGCATCGGTCGACGCGGGCGACGACATCGAGGAGCTGGCCCGGGCCGGTGCCCAGGTCGTCGTCGACTTCACCCATCCCGACGTGGTGATGGACAACCTGCGCTTCTGCATCGAGCACGGCATCCACGCGGTGGTCGGCACGACGGGCTTCGACCAGGCCCGGCTCGACCAGCTCGACGAGTGGCTCACCGGTGCGCCCGGCGTCGGTGTGCTCATCGCCCCCAACTTCTCCATCGGCGCGATCCTGATGATGCGGTTCGCGGCGCAGGCAGCACCGTTCTTCGAGTCGGTCGAGGTCATCGAGCTGCACCACCCCGACAAGGCCGACGCCCCCTCCGGCACGGCCCGCCGTACGGCCGAGCTGATCGCCGCCGCGCGCCGCGAGGCCGGCAGCGCACCCATGCCCGACGCCACCTCGTCGGGCCTCGACGGTGCGCGCGGCGCCGACGTCGACGGCGTACGCGTCCACGGCCTGCGGGTGCGCGGACTGGTGGCCCACCAGGAGGTCATCCTGGGCGCGGCGGGGGAGACCCTGACCATCCGGCACGACTCGCTGGACCGCGTGTCCTTCACCCCCGGCGTGCTCGTCGGGGTCCGCACAATCTTTACTCGGCCAGGCGTCACCGTGGGGCTAGAGTCGCTGCTCGACCTCGACTGACGCTCGGGAACCATGACTTCCGGCCGGGGGAGCATCGCTCGGGTCACTCCAGCCGCGCGCCACTCGGGGGCGCGGTGCACCTCTCTCCGGAAGGCACCACCATGCGCAGAACAGCAGGACTCGCCGTGCTCGCAGTCGCAGCCGCCACCGCGGCCGCACTGCCGCTGACCACGGCCACGAGCGCCCAAGGTGCGTCGTCATCCGACGTCACCGGCAGCGCTCTTGTGGCGCTGCGGCGCCACCCGGGAGCGGCCCGCTCGACCGAGGGCCAGTCCTTCGTGCCCGGCACGACGGTCGTCGACCCCGACGGCAGCAGCCACGTGCGCTTCGAGCGCACCCTCGACGGCCTCCGGGTGCTCGGCGGCGACCTCGTCGTCCACCAGGACGGAGGCGACGGCTGGGCCGGCGTCAGCCATACCCTCGATGCCCCGCTGACGCTCGGCACCGACGCGGCCGTCGCGAGGACCGCGGCGCAGCGCACCGTCCTGGCGCGCAACGCCCGCTCGCAAGCCGTACGCGGCGACGACCGCGCCTCCGCGAGCGAGCTCGTCGTGGACGCGACCGGCGCCACGCCGCGCCTGGCGTGGGAGGTCGTCACGGAGGGCACCCAGGCTGACGGCACGCCGTCGCGGCTGGCGACGTACGTCGACGCCCGCACCGGCATGGTGATCCGCAGCGAGCAGCAGATCGTCAACGTCGACGGCACCGGCCAGACCCTCTACAGCGGCACCGTGCCGCTCAGCGTGACGAAGTCGGGCACGACCTACCAGCTGCGCAACGACGGGATCCGCGGCAACACCTACACCTCCGACATGAAGAACAAGTCCGGCGGCAACGCCACTCTCATCACCAGCGCGACCACCGTGTTCGGCAGCGGTCTCAACAGCAACCGGGCCACGGCCGGCGCCGACGCGCAGTACGGCTCGAACGCGACGTGGGACTACTTCCAGATCACGCATGGCCGCAACGGGATCTTCAACACCGGTGCGGGTTCGTACAACCGGGTCCACTACGGCAAGAACTACGTCAACGCGTTCTGGGACGGCTCGAAGATGACCTACGGCGACGGTGACGGGGTGAACTTCGGCCCGCTCGTGTCGCTCGACGTGGCCGGTCACGAGATGTCGCACGGTGTCACCGAGAACTCCGCCGGCCTGACGTACTCGGGTGAGTCCGGTGGCCTCAACGAGGCCACGAGCGACATCTTCGGCACGATGGTCGAGTTCTACGCGGCGAACGCCAACGACCCGGCCGACTACCTGATCGGCGAGGAGTTCGACATCAAGAACCACGTCGGGTTCCGTCGCATGGACAACCCGATCGCGGACGGCAGCTCGCCGAACTGCTACAGCACCAACACCAAGAACCTCGACGTGCACTACTCCTCGGGTGTGGGCAACCACTTCTTCTACCTGCTCGCCGAGGGCTCGGGTGCGAAGACGATCGGCGGGGTGGCCCACAACTCGCCGACCTGCAACGCCTCGACGGTCACCGGCATCGGCCGCGACGCCGCGGGCAAGATCTGGTACCGCGCGCTGACCGTCTACATGACGTCCAGCACGAACTACGCCGGTGCTCGTACTGCCACCCTCAACGCCGCGCGTGACCTCTACGGTGCCGGCTCGGTGCAGCAGAACACCGTCGCCGCCGCCTGGAGCGCGGTCTCGGTCAACTGACCCCGCCAGATCGTCGTACGCCGTCATCCCGCCTGCTGCACGGCAGGGGTGGCGGCGTACGACTTCGCCCGCGTCAGACGAGACGGGCGAGGGCCGCCACGACCGCCGCCCCCACGACCACGACCAGGAACGGTGCCCGCAGGAGCAGCGCGACCACGGCGAAGCCCAGCCCGAGGACGCGCGCGTCCACGGTGAGCGCTGCGCCGTTGGAGAACACCTGCACCGCGACCAGTGCCGCGAGCAGCGCCACGGGGATCAGGTCGGCCACGCGCTCGACCGTCGGGTGGCTGAGGACCCGCTCAGGCAGGGAGAGACCGGCCAGCTTGAGCACGTAGCAGCCGGCGCACGCCAGCAGGATCGCGGTCCACATCAGGCGTGACCGCCTGCCACGTCGTCGACGCCGGGGATCTCGGTCGGGTCGTCCCGCTTCGAGAGCACCCCGACCAGGACGGCGACGCCGCCGGCGGCGAGCACGGGTACGCCGGGTGCGGTGACGGGCACCATCGAGAGCGCCACCGCCGCCCCGAGCACGCCGACGAGGATGTTGCGGCGGTCCCGGAGCCGCGGCCACAGCAGCGCCAGGAAGGCCGCGCCCACGGCCGCATCGAGGCCGTACGTCCGCGGGTCGCCGACGGCCTCGCCGGCGAACGCTCCGATGGCGGTCGCCGCGTTCCACAGCACGAAGACGGCGATCCCGGTCGTGGCGAAGCCGAGGCGGGCGGCCTCGGTGGAGCCGCGCGTGACTCCCATGGCAGTGGACTCGTCGATGAGGATGTGGGCCGCACCGGCCCGCCGCCAGCCGCGCCACTGCAGCAGGGGTGCCATCCGCAGCCCGTAGAGGGCGTTGCGCGTGCCGAGCAGCAACGCGGTGGCTGCGCCCGACAGCGGCGCTCCGCCGGCGGCCACCACACCGACCAGCGCGAACTGGCTGGCGCCGGTGAACATCAGTAGCGACAGCACGCACGTCTGGGCGACGGTGAGGCCCGACGCGACCGAGACGGCGCCGAACCCGATGCCGTACGCCCCCGTGGCCACGCCGACGGCGATGCCGTCGCGGATGATCCCGGAGCGCTCAGCAGGGCTGAGAACACCGTCGGTCACGAGCCGAGGCTAGAGGATGCGCCTCCGCGCCCGGGAGGGGCGGGTCTGCCGCTGGTGGAAGTCGTGGACGAGGACGAACGCCGCGGCCACACCGGCCGCGGTGCCGGCCAGCAGTCCCACGCGGAGGTTGAGCGGGATCTCCGGCATGACGCCGAACCAGAACCCGATCCCGACGCAGACGACGAGTGCTGCGAGGACGAGGACGAAGCGGTGGAGCGTGGGAAGCGGACCGAGCATGACGAACCCCCGTGCGTTGCCGGCGAGGTAGCCGGAACATCCATAGTGACGCGCGTCACAGGAAATACAAGCCACCCAGGGGTGGACTGGCGCGTCGCGGCCGGCGGGGTGCGGGCGCGGTCAGCCGATGGCCGTGTGGAGCCGGACCTGGCGCACCGTCGTCGCGCCGGTGCCGTCGAGGTCGAGCTCGCGGTGCGCGGTGTCGGGCGCCCACCCGGCGTCGGTGAGGAATGTACGCAGGGCGTCGTCGCCGGCGTTGACCCACGTCACCGCGCGCGTGAACCGATCGGCGGCGAGGGTGTCGACCGCCGCCTGCAGGAGCCGGGAGCCGTGGCCCTTGGCCCGCTCGTCGGGGTCGAGGGTGACCTCGGCGAGCTCGCCGTCGGCGACGGGATCGCAGTCGGGGTCGACTGCCGGTGAGGTCAGGGCGAAGCCCACGACGCGGTTGCGCTCGAGGGCGACGAGCACCCGGTGCCGGGCGTCGGCGGGCTTGACGAGCGCCTGGCGCCACTGGGCCGCGACACCGTCGACGTCAGTGGGCAGCAGCTCGGCCGGCAGCAGCCCGGCGTAGAGCGCGGGCCAGGCGCGGACCTGGACTCCGGCGATCGAGGCAGCGTCGTCGGCCCAGGCGATGCGGACCGAGACGTCGGCGGTCGGGCCACCGTGGCTGTGGCTCATCGATAGGTCTCGGGCAGCTTCTCGCCGATCTTGACCTGGGGCTTGGGCAGTCGGAGGAACTTCATCTGCAGCGAGCGGAGGGCGGCGTAGAAGGTGATGCCCTTGGTGGACTCGCCCGGGAAGCGGCGTGCCACCTCGCGACGCAGCCGGAACCGGAGCATCAGGATGTCGACCGCGATCACCAGGATCGTGCTGAAGAGCACCGTGTTGCCCAGCCGGATCAGGCGATCGCTGCCCGAGTAGCCCAGGACCATCGAGAGCACCAGCAGCGGGACCATCAGCTCGATGAACGAGAACCGCGAGTCGACGTAGTCGCGGATGAAGCGGCGGACCGGGCCACGGTCGCGGGCCGGCAGGTAGCGCTCGTCGCCGGTCTTCATGGCCTGCCGCATCTTCTGCGAGGTCTCGCCGCGTGCGGCGCGCTGGGCGGCCGCCTGCTCCTTGCGCGTGCGGGGCACCTTGGCGCGCGCCCGGGCGGCCGCCTCGGCCTCCTTGCGGCTGGGCGTGGGTCGACCCTTGCCGCCGACCTTCTCGGGGGCGGTCGGGGTGGTTGGCTCGGAGCTGGAACGACGGAACACGCGTGCTGCCTTCAGGTGGATCGACATGGGGGCCGGATGCTGCGGCCCAGCCTATCGTCGCCGCCCCCGGGTCCCGCCGTCGGCGGATGCCCTACCTCCGGCTTGGGTTTGGATCTAGGGTGAGAGTGACGACCGAGCCATGACCGAGAGAGGGTTTCCACCCCGATGAGTCTCATGAAGCGCATCAGCCTGATCTTCCGCTCCAAGGCCAACAAGGCCCTGGACAAGGCGGAGGATCCCCGCGAGACGCTGGACTACAGCTACCAGCGACAGCTCGAGCTGCTCTCGAAGGTACGCCGAGGAGTGGCCGACGTGGCCACCAGCCGCAAGCGCGTCGAGCTCCAGGTCAACCAGATCGAGCAGCAGGCGGCCAAGCTCCAGGGCCAGGCCGAGAAGGCGATCGCCGCCGGCCGCGAGGACCTGGCGCGCGAGGCCCTGACCCGCAAGTCCGGGCTCGGCTCGCAGATCACCAGCCTCAAGGAGCAGCAGGCGACCCTCCAGGGCGAGGAGGAGAAGCTGGTCCTCGCCCAGCAGCGCCTGCAGGCGAAGGTCGAGGCCTTCCGCACCCGCAAGGAGACCATCAAGGCGACGTACACCGCCGCCGAGGCGCAGACGCGCATCGGAGAGGCAATGTCGGGCATCGGCGAGGAGATGGGCGACGTCGGTCTCGCGATCCAGCGCGCCGAGGACAAGACGGCGCAGATGCAGGCCCGCGGGCAGGCCATCGACGAGCTGATCGCCTCGGGCGCCCTCGACGACGCCTCGCAGATGAACGCCGGCGACGACATCACGCGCGAGCTCGACGCCCTCAGCTCCGGCTCCGACGTCGAGGCCGAGCTGGCCAGGCTCAAGGCCGGCAACGCCCCGCCGGCGGCCATCGAGGCCTCGGACGGCGACATCCTGCAGGAGACCCCCGAGGAGCAGGCGGTCCGGCGCGAGACCAGCGAGGGCGGCCCGGCATGATCGTCCGGATCCTCGGCGAGGGGCAGTACGACCTCGACGACCACGCCCTCGACGCCCTCAACGGCCTGGACAACCAGATCGAGAGCGCCATCGAGTCCGGTGACGAGGCGATGTTCCGCACCGCGCTCCAGGGCCTGCTGGCCGCGGTCCGCACCAGCGGCACGCACCACGACCTCGACTCCCTCGACGAGTCCGACCTGATCCTCCCGCCGCCCGACGCGACGATCGACGAGGTCCGCGAGCTCCTGGGCGACGACGGTCTGATCCCGGGTTGAGGCCGACCGGCTCCTGATGGCCACCTCCCGCTTCATCAAGGACACCGGGCTCACCGCCCGGATGACCCTCACCATGTTCCTGCTCGGCGCGCTCTTCGTCGGCCTGGTCGTCGTCGTGATCGGCTTCGTCGGCAGGAGCGCCGCCCCGGTCGTGGCGATCATCGCGATCGGCATCGCGTTCTGGCAGTGGTGGAGCTCGGACAAGGTCGCCATGCGGGCGATGCGCGCCCGCGAGGTGACGCCGGAGGAGGCGCCCGAGCTGCACGGCATGATCGACCGGCTGTGCGCGCTGGCCGACATGCCCAAGCCCCGGGTGGGCATCGCCGACATGTCCCTCCCCAACGCCTTTGCGACGGGGCGCTCGCCGGACCGGGCCGTGGTGTGCGTGACGACCGGCATCCTGCAGACCCTCGATGCCGAGGAGCTGGAGGCCGTCCTGGCCCACGAGCTGAGCCACGTCGCCCACCGCGACGTGCTGGTGATGACGGTCGCCTCGTCGGCCGGCATCGCCGCGGGCCTGCTCATGAGGTTCGCCCAGTTCGGCGGGATGGGGCGCTCACGCAACAACAGCGCCCTGCCGGCCGTGCTCGTCGCCCTCGTCGCCAGCCTCGTCGTGTACGCCGTCAGCTTCCTGCTGCTGCGCCTGCTCTCGCGCTACCGCGAGCTCAGCGCCGACCGGGCCGGGGCGTACCTGACGCTCAAGCCGGCTGCCCTGGCCTCCGCGCTGCAGAAGATCAGCGGTGAGGCCGCGGCGATCCCCCAGCGCGACCTGCGCTCCGCCAGCGCCGCCAGCGCGCTCTGCATCGTCCCCGCCCTGAGCGGAGGCGTGAGCGGACTGATGGCGACCCACCCGCCCCTGCAGCAGCGCCTCGAGCAGCTGGCCCGGATCCAGGCCGAGCTCAGCCGGCCGACCGGCTGAGGGCGAGGGCACATGGGACTGTGGGAGACGATGCGCGCGCGGACGACACCGAAGCGCAACGACCTCGACGCCCTGTTCCTCGTGCCGAGCGCCGCGATCACGCTGCAGACGGCCCAGGGGTTCCTGCCGACCGGGTCCGGCTCGGTCTGCTACCGCTCGGCGACCGGGGCGGCGTTCGCCCAGACCCAGGCCGACGTGCTCGCCCTGCTCGACGGTGATGCCGACTCGCCGTACGTGACCGTCACGACGGACGACTTCGGCTTCACCTGGCTCGTGGTCGCGGGCGATCCCGCCGACCCGTCAGGTCTCTGCACCGACCTGCACGCCGTCAACACGACGCTCGAGGTCAACGGCTTCGCAGGCGGGTTGCTCTGCTCGATGGTGCCGTTCGTCAACGCCGCCGGCCAGCGCTTCGGCCTGACCTACCTCTACAAGCAGGGCACCTTCTACGCGTTCGCGCCCACCGGCGAGCAGTCCCGCGACAACCTGCTGGAGCTGTCGGTGCGCGACCTCCTCGCGCCCGAGCTGCCGATGGAGCCCGATCTCCAGCGCTGGCTGGCGATCTGGAAGGCGCCGGGACTGTGAACGCCACCGACCGGGACGACCGGCAGCGCGAGCTCGTCCTGGCGACGTACGGCGTCCTCTCCGGGCCGCCGCGCCGCGAGCTGGGGGCACTGGTCGACCTCGCTGCGCAGGTGGCCGGCGTGCCCTTCGCGGCGGTCAACCTGTTCAGCTCGCGGTTCCAGCACCAGGTCGCGACGTTCGGCTTCGACGGCGAGGACTCCCCGCTGGAGGACTCGATGTGCCGGCTGGTGGTCGACTCCGAGCGGGCGATCATGGTCGAGGACGCCGCCCGCGACGACCGGTTCGCCGACAATCCCTGGACGACCGGGCAGATCGCCAAGGTCAAGTACTACGGCTCGCACCCGCTGCGCACACCCGCCGGACTCGTCATCGGCACGCTCTGCGTCTTCGACAACGACACCCACCGGGTGACCCCCGAGGCGGCGAGGGGCCTGTCCCTGCTGGCCGACCGGGTGGTCGACGTGCTCGAGCTGGAGCTGGCCTCGCGCCGCCTCGGCGAGGCCAACGTCCGGCTGACCACTGCCAACGACCGGCTCGAGCACTTCGCGGGCCAGGTCAGCCACGACCTCAAGAATCCCCTCACGTCGGTGTCGCTCTCCCTCGAGGCGCTCGAGCTCGACGTCACCGACCCCTACCACCTCGACACGGTGGCCCGGGCCCGTCGCGGGGTGGACCGGATGAACGGCATGATCAGCGACCTGCTGGCCTTCGCGTCGCAGGGGGTCGCTCCCGGCGACGACCCGGTCGACCTCGCCGTCGAGCTCGGTTCCGCGCTCGACGACCTGGCGGGGCGCCTCGCGACCCGGTCGGTGGCCGTCGGTGACCTGCCCGTCGTCCGCGGCGACGCCGCCCAGCTGCGCTCGGTGCTGATGAACCTCGTCGACAACGCGGTGAAGTTCACCGACGACGGAGCGGACCCCGAGATCGAGGTGGGCTCGCGGGTCGTGGCCGGACGGCAGCGGATCGAGGTGCGCGACCGTGGTCGCGGCGTCCCGGCCGACCGGCGCGAGCGGATCTTCGCGCCACTGGCCCGCCTCGACAAGACGGTCGAGGGCGTGGGCATCGGGCTCGCCACGTGCCGGAGGATCGTCGAGGCGCACGGCGGGACGATGGGCGTCGAGGAGCGAGACGGAGGCGGCTCGGTCTTCTGGTTCGAGCTGCCGGTCGCCGACGACGTGCTGGGATAGCCGGCTACGGCAGCCGGGCCTGCTTCATCTGGCGCGAGGCGTAGACGTTGCCGATCACGGTGCCGCCGAGCCATGCGGTGAGCCGCGCTGCCTCGGCGTCGAGCGACTCCTGCCCGGCACGACCGACGTCCTCGAGCAGCGAGAGGCGTACGACGCCCTCGTTGTCCTGCACCCAGCAGCCCACGACGCGACCGCCCCACCACGCCGTCGTGCCCGCGTTGCCGTTGGTGTCGAACAGGCAGGGGACGTGGGCGGGGTCGAGGTAGAAGTCGCGGCCCTTCCAGCCCATGACCGTGGTGTCGAGCGTCGGGAGCAGCGCGGCCCAGGGCTCGACGGGTGCGGTCTCCTCGGTGTCCTGCGGGTGGAGCCAGGCAGTGGCTCCGTCGTCGAGCTCCACCTCGACGGCCTCGACGTCCACGAGGGCGCGGGTGACGGCCGTCTTGGTCGATCCGAGCCACCACTGCAGGTCGGCGGCGGTGCCGGGGCCGAAGGTGAGCAGCCAGCGGCGTACGAGCTCGGCATAGCCTGCAGCCTCGTCGAGAGGCTCCTCGACGACGCCCAACCAGTCCTCGGCCGTGGTCCAGGTGGGCTTGTTCAGTCGCCAGTGTCCAGAGTTGCGGCCGCGCACCGCGGCGCCCTCGAGCCCGAGGTGGGTCAGCACCCACGGTGCCACTGGCGTCGGCCGGTCGTAGGCCTTGTCCGTGGTGCCGCCGATCATCCCGGCCAGCTCCGGCACCTCGGCCCGGAGCTGGGCGGTCGTCGCCGGCCCGGCGGCGAGACGGGCGAGCGTCGCCTGTCGAGCCGCGTCGAGCCAGGCCTCGCCGTCGGAGGCGATGCCGGCGCCCTCGATGGCCTTGGCGATCCGCTTGCGCTCCGCCGTCGCGACCCGCGCGGACGCGCTGCCCCAGGCAGCAGGCAGCAGGTCGCGAGGGAAGACGAACAGCGTGCGCCGCATGGCGAGCTGCTTGACCACCTCGCGTGAGTCGTAGAGCGCGGTGTCGACGTCGCCGGGCGTGAGTCCCTCGGCGCGCGCGGCGACGGCGAGGTGCACGGTGGCCGCCTCGGTGGCGTGCAGGACGGTCATCGCCCGCGTCACCGACTCGACGGCACCGAGCCGGTGGGCGGGCGCCAGCGCATGGCGTACGCCGATCCGTCGACGGCGCTCGGCGTCGCTGACCCTGCGCAGTGCCGTCATCGCCGCGGGTCAGTCGCGGTGGGACTTGCCGGGCAGGTCGAGCATCCGCTGCAGCGCGACGAGTGCGTCGGCCTCGGTCTCCGGGTCGACGGTGATCTGGTTGACCACCTGCCCAGCGACGAGGTTCTCCAGCGCCCACACCAGGTGCGGAAGGTCGATCCGGTTCATCGTCGAGCAGTAGCAGACGTTGCGGTTGAGGAAGACGATCGTCTTGTCGGGGTGGTTGTCGGCGAGCCTCTTGACCAGGTTGAGCTCGGTGCCGATGGCCCAGACGGTGCCGGGCTCGGCGGCCTCGATCGTCTTGATGATGAACTCGGTCGAGCCGACCAGGTCGGCCTTGAGCACGACCTCGTGCGGGCACTCGGGGTGGACGAGGATGTTGATGCCGGGGTGCTTCGCCCGGAGCTCGTCGACGACGTCCTCGGTGAAGCGGCCGTGCACCGAGCAGTGCCCCTTCCACAGGATCATCCGCGCGTGCGCGAGCTCGTCGGCCGTGAGGCCGCCGCTCGGGAGGTGGGGGTCCCACACGACGCACTCGTCGAGGCCGATGCCCATCTGCAGGACTGCGGTGTTGCGCCCCAGGTGCTGGTCGGGGAGGAAGAGGATCTTGGCCTCGCCGGCGGGCTTCTGGGCGAACGCCCAGTCGAGCGCGACGTCGGCGTTGGAGGACGTACACACGACGCCGCCGTTGCGTCCGCAGAACGCCTTGATGTCGGCGCTGGAGTTCATGTACGTCACCGGCACGACGCTGTCCTGGATGCCGGCGTCGCCCATCGCGTCCCAGGCGTCCTCGACCTGGCGCAACCGGGCCATGTCGGCCATCGAGCAGCCGGCCGCGAGGTCGGGCAGCACGACCTGCTGGGACGGCGCGGTGAGGATGTCGGCGGACTCGGCCATGAAGTGCACGCCGCAGAAGACGATGAACTCGGCGTCCGGGCGGCCAGCTGCGTCGCGGGCGAGCTTGAAGGAGTCGCCGGTGACGTCGGCGAACTGGATGACCTCGTCGCGCTGGTAGTGGTGGCCCAGCACGAACAGCCGGTCGCCGAGGGCGGCCTTCGCCGCACGGGCGCGCTCGACCAGGTCGGGGTCGGACGCCGCCGGCAGGTCGCCCGGGCACTCGACGCCACGTTCGGCGTCGAGGTCGCGGCCCTTGCCGAGGGGGAGGAGCGGCAGGTCGACGAGGCTCATACCTCTCATCCTAGGAGGGGGCGCCGACTCGGAGCGCCGCGTGGGAGTGTGTGGCCATGTCACGACGTGGTGAGGTGCTCGCCCTGGTCCAGGCGGGCGGCCAGGGCTCCCGCATGGACGTCCTCACCCGCGAGCAGGCGAAGCCCGCGCTGCCCTACGGCGGGGTGCACCGCCTGATCGACTTCGCGCTCTCCGGACTGGTGCACGCCGATCTCGCGGATGTGTGGGTGTCGCTGGAGTACCAGGTGACGTCCCTGGACGACTACCTCTCCGGCGGCCGCCCGTGGAGCCTGGACCGCAACCGAGGCGGCTTCCGCCGGATCGTGCCGCAGACCGGGACCGGTCCTGCGACCGAGAGCGGGTTCGCGTTCGGCAACGGCGACCTGCTGCTGCGGATGTCGGCCGACATCGAGGCGTTCGGCGCGCCCACGCTCGTGGTCTGCAGCGCCGACCACGTCTTCAACATGGACCTCGGCCCCGTCGTCGAGGAGCACGTCACCTCCGGGCGTGCGGCGACCGTGCTCACCAGCGAGGTGAGCAAGAAGGACGCCTCCGACAACGTCGTGGTGGTCGCGGGCAAGGGCGGCACGGTCACCGCCATCGAGCACAAGCCGTCGCGGCCGTCCGTCGGCACGGTGGCGACCGAGATCTTCGTCTACGACACGGAGGTCCTGCTCGCGGCGCTGCACGACCTGCGGCGCGAGCTGGCCGGGGAGCAGGATGACCCGGACGACGCGGCCGACGGCGACAGCGGCATCGGCGACTTCGGCGAGCACCTCCTGCCGCGCCTGGTCGAGGGCGGCAAGGTCGCCGCCGTGCCGCTCACCGGCTACTGGCGCGACGTCGGCCAGCCCGGCCTCTACCTGCAGTCGCACCGCGACCTCCTGGTCGGCAAGGTGGACGTCTTCGACCACCCCGGCCGCCCCGTCATCTCGCACTGGCCGGACCGACCCGCCGCCCGCGTACGCGCTGCTGGAGAGTGCCGCGACTCGATGCTGTCCCCGGGGGCCGACGTCTCCGGGCTCGTGGTCGGCAGCGTGCTCGGCCCGGGCGTCGTCGTCGAGAAGGGCGCTGAGGTGCACGACAGCGTCGTGATGGAGGACTGCGTCATCCGGGCGGGTGCCGTGGTGCGGACGTCCGTGCTGGACGAGCGCTGCGAGGTCGCGTCCCGTGCCCGGGTGGGCGCGGAGCCGACGCGGCGGCTGGCGCACGACGACGACCTCGTGCTGGTCGGCCGCGACTCGCGGGTCGCCGGTCTGGTCGCGGCGGGCGCGCGCCTGGAGCCGGGGTCCAGTCTCTAGTTCGTGCTCCTAGAGGAACGTGCTGTGCGGGATGTACGGCGCCGGGGGCTTGAGGTGCCGCGTGGCGAGGAAGTTGCGCGAGTGGATCTCGAGCCGGGCGGCGGTCGCGACGTCCAGCGCCCACTGGTTCGCCGTGCTCACACGAGGGATCTCGACCGGGGTGTCCGGGTCGGTGGCGGCCAGCGACTCCCACAGCAGCGAGGCCGCCGTACGCCTGCTCTCGGCCGCGAGGCACTGCACGCCGCCGGTCCGCGAGACGTACGCGTATCCCTGGCCGGCCGGGTGGTCGATGACGATGAGCCGGAACTGCTCGGCGAGGAGCGCGTGGTCGGGTCCGTGGGCGGCGCCGCGCGTACGCCGGTCGAGGCTGTCGCAGAGGTCGCGGTCGGCCGCGGTGCCCTCGCGGACGTACGGCACGGCCGGGAGCACGGCCCGGGAGACCGATCCCCACAGCACCATCTGCGGGTGCAGGTCGAAGCCGGCCCTGCGATAGCGGTGCAGCGCCCCCTGGTCCTGGCTGGCGATGAACATGCCGCGGAGGCAGCCGTCGCCGTAGCGGGTCGCCGCGTCGAGGAGCAGGGTCCCGAGCCCGCGGCCCTGCGCCTCCGGCGCTACGGCGAACGAGCAGAGGATCCACATCAGCTCACGCCGCAGCGAGGTGGCGAGGCCGACGACGACACCGTCCTCCTCCGCGACCCAGCACCCGCCGGGATCGGTGGTGAGCTTGTGGCGCGACTTGGCCAGCCAGTCGGCGCGGCCGGCCTCGGACCGCGGCGCCGGATCGGGCCAGGACCGCTGGAAGGTGGCGCGATCGACCTCGTAGTACGCGGCGCGCGTGATGGCCTCGCACGCCGCGAGGTCCTCGACCCGCATCGGCCGGACGAGCAGGGTCACGACACGTGGACGGCGTACCGGCGGAGCAGGTCGGCCCAGTGGGTGTACTTCTCGCGGACCTCCTCGGTGCCCGGCACCCAGTTGCTGTGCACCAGCCGGACGAGTGTGCCGCCGGCCTCGGCCTCGGTGAAGCGGACGTCGAGGACGGTCGCCTCGTCCTCGGGGTGTCCGAGCCAGAACTCCTGGGTGTAGCGGCCGATCGGGTCCCACTCCATCACGCGGCCCCAGACGTACTGCTCGTCCTCGTGCACCATCGCCACCGGCCCGTTGGGATCGATCGCGATGCCGCTGAAGGTGGCGGCGTCCGGGGTGAGCATGGGGTCCCACCACTCGCCCATCTGGGCGGTGAAGCCGACGAAGGCCTCGGTGACGGTCACGGGCACCGTGACCTCGGCGACGATGGGGTCAAGGCTCATGCAGTCAGCATGCCCGACGGTGTCACTGCAAGGATGCCAACATGCGCGTTCTCATCGCTCCGGACAAGTTCGCGGGAACCCTCACGGCCGTCGAGGCGGCCGAGGCCATCGCGGCTGGCTGGCGGCGCCGGTCGCCCGACGACGAGCTCGACCTCGCGCCCATGGCCGACGGCGGCCCCGGCTTCGTCGACGTGCTCCACGCCGCGCTCGGTGGCGACCTCGCGGCGGTGACGGTGTCGGGTCCGCACGGTGCGCCGGTGCCCGCCGTGGTGCTGCGCGTGGGCGAGACGGCGTACGTCGAGAGCGCGCAGGCCGCCGGCCTGCACCTGGTCGACGGGGACCCGGAGACCGCATCGAGCCGTGGCGTCGGTGAGCTGCTGCTCGCGGCCGTGGACGGTGGCGCGCGGACCGTGGTGGTGGGGCTCGGCGGGACGGGCACCAACGACGGTGGCGCCGGCGTCCTGGCCGCGCTGGGGGCGCTCTCCGACGGCGTGCTCGACGGCGGCCCGTCCGCCCTGGCGTCCGTGACCACGGTCGACCTCGGACCGGCGCGCGAGCGCCTGGCCGGCATCACCCTGGTCGCGGCGAGCGACGTCGACAGCCCGCTGACCGGCCTCTTCGGCGCCACCAAGACCTTCGGGCCGCAGAAGGGGATCGGCGAGGAGCGGATCGCCGAGGTCGACGGCTGGCTCGAGGCCTTCGCCGTCGCCACCGACCGGCGTACGTCGCTGGAGAAGGGCGCCGGCGCCGCGGGCGGCATCGGCTACGCACTCCTCGTCCTCGGGGCCACCCGCGAGCCGGGCATCGACCTGGTCACCTCGGCGGTCTCGCTCGCGGAGCGGGCCCGGCGCGCTGACCTCGTGGTGACGGGCGAGGGCTCCTTCGACTTCTCCAGCCGCGCCGGCAAGGTGCCCTACGGCGTCGCGGCCGTCGCGTCGGAGGCGCTGCGACCGTGCATCGCCCTGGCCGGGCGCGTGCTGGTCGGCTCGCGGGAGATGCGGGCCCTCGGGATCGAGTCGGCGTACTCCCTCGTGGACATGGTGGGGGAGGAGCGGGCGCTCGGCGCGCCCGCAGAGGCCCTCGCCGACCTCGCCCAGCGTGTCGCCCGGACGTGGTCGCGCTGAGGTGGTCGCGCTGAGGTGGTCGCGCTGAGGTGGTCGCGCTGAGGTGGTCGCGCTGAGGTGGTCGCGCTGAGGTGGTCG